>JAHRFE010000001.1 GCA_019084245.1 Hoeflea sp. | reverse complement strand
TGATCGAAAACTACTTCGGAAAACTCAAGGAAAACAGAGGCATCGCCATGCGTTCGTGCAAAACCGACCAGAGCTTCGCCGCCTTTGTCTCGCTAGCCGCAGCCGTCATTCAACTTAGATAAACGTCAACAGGCCCTAGCATCGATAATGCGGATGACCTTGCTCCGGGCCAATGTCTGAATGTTGCGGCTCAGTGTCTCAGGCGTCGTGCCCAGATAGTCGGCAATATCAGCCCGGCTTAGCGGCACCTGGATCGACCGGTAGCAGCTTCATCCGATGTCTGGTTTATCGCGCGCTTTGCAAAAACATACAGCAAGCTTGCGAGACGCTGAATGGTCGTGTGGCCATTGGTGATAGCAGCCCATTCACGGACGGCATCAAGTTCATCGAGCTTAGCCTTGAGCATCTCATGTTCAACAGCGGGATGATTGACGAAAAAACGCTCAAAGGCGGGCCTTGTCACGAGGCTCAGCGTCACATCAGTCGCTGCCTCGTAGGAAAAACGCATTTCTCCCGCGAACAGTTGTCCGAAAAAGCCCGATGGGAACTCCAGACCAACAATATGCTCGTTGCCGTTAACCGAAATCCTGGTGAGCTTGACCACGCCGTCGACAATATGACCGACCATGCCACCGATCTCTCCTTGCGCCTGAATGATGCTTCCGCGCGGATACTTGCGGTGATGAGATATGAGGTTGAAATGTTCCAGAGCCGCCAAAGTGCCGGCGCGACGCATCGTTCGGTTGAAACCGGCGCAATCATCGTGTTGTCCGAACTGGCAAGTGCCTTCCGCCGTCCTGTTCATTTGCCTCACCTTTATCAGGCCAGCGGACGTGGCGATCCGCCACCGGAGCGCCTCACGATGTTTCAGAACTTAGACAAAGCGCCCTCGCCTCGGGGATTTCCACCGCGGCCCTCGGCAAAACCATACGACACACAAGCCCTTCGGGCCGATAATCCAGAAGGACATCGGCTCGGAATGTGCTCTTGATCACCTGCTCAATGAGCTTCGTACCAAATCCCTTCCGGAGCGGCGGTTTCACAGGCGGTCCCCCTGTTTCAAGCCACTCGATCGAGAGCAGGCGCTCGTCGCCTTTATCGATGGATTTAGATGTAACAGCGACGCACCCGCGCATGTCGCTGAAGGCACCGTATTTAGCTGAATTGGTCGCAAGCTCATGAAGGGCGAGTGCAAGGGTCTGAGCTGCGTTCGGGCAGAGCACCACTTGATCGCAGCTTATGACTATATTGGTTTCGTCAGGACTGCGGTAATGTGCAAGTTCGGCGAGAAACAGTTCTCTCAGACCGATTTTTCCCCGCGCACCCCGTCGCAGAAAGTTCTGGGTAGCGGCCAAAGCCCTCAGTCGATCCTGCAACGAGCGCCTGAAGTCGTCGACGCTTGTTGCGGTTTTTGCGCTGAGCGACACAATCGAACTGACCACTGAAAACATGTTTTTAATTCGGTGGTCCAGTTCGTGTTCGATTGCCTCGTGCTGTTTCTCCAGTTCCTTGCGTTCCGTAATGTCCCGGTGGACCACGGTCAGGATTGTCCTGCCATCGACTGAATGGCGCGAGATTGTAGCCTCAGCAGGGAACTCCTCACCGTTCTTCCGGCGGCTCCACACTTCACGCCGATGTCCCATGAACCGGCTCGTGGCGCCTTCTCCCAAGGCAAAGCGCCGCACTTGATGAATGTGGTCCGCACGGTAAGACTGTGGAAGAAGCATTTCGACATGCTGCCCAATCACCTCGTCCGCACGGTATCCGAAAGACTGTTCCGCGGCACGGTTGAAGAGCATGATGCGCCCGTCAATGTCAGTGCAAATGACTGAATCAGCGATCAGCGCCAGCACATCGACGCCTACCAGAGCCGCCTGAAGCGGCAATGGTGCAAAGGGTGAATCTTGCACTGCCATAACTGTGGCCCCTCTAGAACTTTAAATTGTAGTGAATAACCTTTTCGGAGTCGACTCTTCGGAACAGAATCCGCTCCGTCTTGATTGGTAAATCCGGTCCGAAGCCTGAAAAGCGACCGATTTTGACCAATAGGAAGCGAATCGAGACATTTTACCCCCATCAAATCATGGAGCGGCGTACGTAGCCCTCCGCCGCCGCTTACAAATACGGTTCCTTGCATGTGATTTTTGGTTGCACATAAGCGTGTAACTTTTGGTTGTCACGATGCGCGCAAGCCCCAGCGACAGGAAGGCTGGTGAGGTCCGTCATCGAGAGCCGTTGTGTAAGGGGGGTTGGCTCCAGCCAAAGCTGTGGCCAAGAAAGCGGTGGAACGGTTGCGCAGTCAGCCGCACACAACAGGGCTCGATCTGCGACCCCGTCCACTGTCGATTGGGCTCCAGCGGGAGTAGGTTCAGTGCACAGTGAAAATCTCAAGGACGAGCAGGAAACCGGTGAGCAGTGCTGTGGCGGATATGATGACCGCCCACTTGGGCAGAGGCAGAACATTTAAGAAAGTCAGTCTTCCGAGATCACCCACTTTGTCGATTGTCTGTTTCAGGGTGCCGGACATCTCGGCATACAGCCACGATCCAGCCACCAGGCCGGCCATGCCAAACAGGGCGTCCCAGCTTCCCTGGCCAACGGCAGCAGCGGCCGTGCCGGGGCAATAGCCGACAAGCGCGAACCCAACCCCGAAAAGCAGCCCGCCTGCAATGTTTGACGCGAGTTTCGTGGGCTTGATGTGAAGATTGACCTTGGCGAAGTGATGCAGCGGGAAGATGCCGATCATGCCCACGATGATCGCTGTCAGCATGATCTTCACCACGGTCCAGTCCTGAAACAGAAGCTGTCCCATCAGGATATGGTACGTGCCCACACCGCCCTTCTGCAATAGAAAGCCAAACACAAATCCAAAGACAATTCCGGCGACGATACCGGTTAGGGGCGAGATGAAAGCTCGCTCGGCAGCACTGGTTTTCTTGACTGCTTTTCCGGGATCCACCATGGCTAGACCCGGAACATCAAATTGGCGACGGCGGCGCCGCCGATGAAGAAGCAGATCACGGCGATCCAGGACGCGACATTGAGCTGAAGTGTGCCGCTGATGCCGTGACCACTGGTGCAACCGCCCGCCATCCGGGCGCCGAACGCCATCAGCATTCCACCGGCGAATGCGAAACCGCCTCGCAGGAACACGCTGTCACCAAAACGCGCGGACCACATGTCCGGCACCCACTCGTTGACGATGTTGCCGCCCGATAGCGCAGCGACGGCGGCTCCCGCGATGGCTGCAAGGACAAACACAAAGTCCCAATTGAGCTTGGGCGGCTTGGTCTTGAAATAGTCCAGGCTTTCTGTGTGTCTTGGCGCCAATGCCTTCCCGATCATGCCTGAGACAGTCGCATAGAAGGAAGAAGCGCCGATCGGCTTGTCGGAGAAATAGAAGGTGAGCCAAGACAGAACCCCGATGCCGGCGCCGACGAGATAAGGGGACCAGGCCGGTCCCGCATAGTTACGGGCATCGAGAGCTGGATCGATCGCCCACGCGGGTTGGGAGACCATGACTACGAGCGCGGTCGCTGCGGCGAAAAGCCAAGCCTGGCGCCGGTTCATTCGATCTTCCCATCTATCGGCAGGCCGGCATTCTTCCAGGCCTGCCAGCTTCCCGGCACGTTGCTGACATCCGTGAACCCTTCCTGCTTCAGGATGCTGGTTGCGATGCTGGCGCGGTAGCCGCTGTCGCAATAGGCGGCAATCGGGCGCTCGCGATCGAGGTCGTCAAGATTTTCCCGCAACTCGGGCAGGAAAATGTGCTGCGCGCCCGGGGCATGCCCTGATTTCCATTCGCCCGGCGCCCGGACGTCGATCAGCTGGATGTTGTTGGCTTCATGCACTTCGTGCACCGTTTTTTGATCGACTTGCGAAAGCTTGAAGCCTGCATTGTCCCAGGCTTCCATGCCCCCGACGAGATAACCGGCGAACTTGGAATAGCCAGTGCGAATGAAGCGCTTCACGACTTTTTCAAGGTCGGTGTCACTGTCAAGGACGAGCAAAAGTTGCTTCTCCGGATCAAGCAGCCAGCCGGCCCAGATCGACAGCATTGGCGTCCCGCCAATGTTGAGAGCCCCGGGGATGTGACCGCCGCCGAAGCCCAGCATGGTGCGCGTGTCCACCAGGACGCCGGCTTTGTCCTCGATCGCCTGCTTGAAGGTTTTGGCCGGAAGACCCGCAACGCGTGGCAAGCCTCCAAGAATGTCGGGGCCCTTGGAGTTTATTTTTTTCATCAAGGGGTAGTATTTGGGCACCGGCGGAGCCGTGCTGAGCGCATATTCCGTGAAGGATTCCACGTCCTGAAATTGCAGGAACGGATTGAACCGTCGCTCGTATCCGATCGTGCTGTCGAGCCGATCACCGATGTCGGCGCCGCACGGAGATCCCTGGCCATGAGCGGGATAGATGATGACGCTGTCCGGCAGCTTCAAATAGAAGTCGCGAAGCGTGTGAAACTGCTGTTCGGCGAGCTTCTTGGTCTCGCTGGAGCCAAGCAGGTCGGGACGGCCGGCGGAGTTGACGAAGAGGGAATCCCCTGTGATCACCCCCCAGGGAGTGTCGGAATGGTCCTTCTCGGCGATGAGATAGGACACATGTTCGGGTGTGTGACCCGGCGTGTGCTAGACGCGGAGGATCGTCTCGCCGAAGGTAAACTCATCACCATCCTTGAGCTTTTCGGGCTCGAAGCCGTAGCGTGCGCCGCCCTCGTAGCTCGCGTAGACTTTGGCTGATCCAACACGCTCGCACAATTCGCGCGCGCCACTAACAAGATCGGCGTGGATGTGTGTTTCGAAAACATGTGTGATCGACAGGCCCTTGGAACGCGCGAGTTCGACATATTTTTCGACGTCCTGGGTTGGATCAAACACCGCAGCCACACCCTTGCCCGTGTCTCCCAGAAGATAAGACAACACAGCGATGCCTTCGGTTTGAATTCGTTCGAAAATCAGTGGCATTGCATCAGACCTCTGGCGGTTTGTGGAAAATGATCTTGAGCATGAGACGCAGATTACGTCTGTCCGGCTTCGGACTGAAAGAAGCACCCGGCAGCCAAAACACTGGGCCGGATGTTGCCGGTCCCGCCCGGATCGAGCAGGTGCTGTTACTCACCCCGGTCCCTTCATTGTCGACATGCCCCCCTTCGCCGGGCACGAAAATTGTCTCGCCGTCCTTGATATCCGTGAACCCAGATCAGAAAGCTTTGCGCCAGCAGTGAGACAACGAAGCTCAAGGCAAGTAACAGTCTGAGGTGCACGGGCATTGCATTGTCCGATCGGAACCAGACGCGCGCCTGGGTGTTGTCACAAATCGATAACAGTTATCCGGTTCTTTGGTTCCCGCAACGCGCGCGGAAGAGGCGAAAAAAATTGGGAGGCACACGCAATGCCAACCAGAAACAGTTGGGACGAGGGGCTTGGGAACTCGTCCTTGGCGAACACGAAAACGGTGCCGTAGGCGCAATACCGCCAACGTCACGCCCAGTAGTAGGATGTGCATATGCAAGACGATCCAACCGCCGCCGTCACAACCCACCACCTTACGCTGCTGCAAATCAACGACACCCACGGATACCTGGATCCGCATCCCGAACTGGTCTGGTCTCATGACGGACCACAGTTCCCCATCCTCGGCGGGTTCGCCCGTATCAAAAGCCTTTTCGACATCGCGCGTGCCGAAACGGAGGCTGTGTTGGCCTTCGACAATGGCGACACGTTTCATGGCACCTATGCCGCTGTCTCCACCACGGGCGAGGGACTTGTGCCACTGGTCAACGCCCTTGGACTGACGGCAATGACCGGGCACTGGGATTTCGCCTGGGGACCAGCCCATGTGGCGCAACTTGCAGACATGCTGCACCATCCATTCCTGGCCGCAAACTGCTGGCGCATCTCCGATGACAGCCGGCCGTTTCCCGCAAGCATGATGTGCCGTGCGGGCGGGTTGGCTGTTGGCGTGATCGGCATTGCTGCAACCATCCTTGACAAGACCATGCCGGCAAATTTTGTTACAGGTCTCCGTTTCACGGATGGCATTGTGGAAACACGCACAGAGGCGGCAAGGCTGCGCGCCGACGGGGCGGATTTGGTGCTGGTGCTGTCGCACCTTGGATATTCGCAGGATCTGGCACTTGCGGGTCTGGTCGACGGAATCGATGTGATCCTCAGCGGACACACCCACAACAGGGTGGAGATCCCCGCCAAGGTCAATGGGGCCTTGCTGATCCAGTCGGGGTGCCACGGATCTTACGTTGGCCGGCTGGACCTGGAGGTGGAAGGCGGGGCAATTTCAGGATTTCATCACCGCTTGATCCCGGTAGATGCCAGCATCGCGCCTGATCCAGAGATGCAGGCATTGGTGGACAGAGCGATGGCAAGCACCCGTCCGCTTCAGGCACTGGTCGTGGGACAAACCGGAATCGCGCTGCACCGCGCCTCGTCACTGGACGCGCCAATGGATGACGCGCTCCTGGCAGCTATAGCGCTGGCCGCTGGAACCGACATCGCCTTTTCAAATGGCTGGCGCTATGGAGCGCCGATACCGCCTGGCCCAGTGACGCTGAATGACCTGTGGAACATCGTTCCGACAGACCCACCGGTTTCGGTTGTGGACCTGAGCGGCGCCGAAATCATCACGATGATTGAGGCCAGTCTGGAAAGCACCTTCAGCTCCGACCCCTTTGGCCAGCGTGGTGGCTTTGTGAAGCGGTTTCGCGGGCTGACTGTGAATGCGAAACTGGAAAACCCTGAAGGTCACCGGGTCGAGCAGGTGTTCACTCAAGGTGGCCGGATTAATCCCGAGGCTACCTATCCTGCGGCATTCATCACGGCGCAGGGCGTACCCGCGGATTTCGGCACCAATCGGCGCGATCTGGAGATCAGTGCCATCGCGGCGATGCAGGCCTGGTTTGCCGATCCTGTAAACAAGGTGGAACCCGGCCTTGGCCGGTTACGGATAGTTTAGGCCATTCGGAATGCGGTTTCGGGCAGCACCCGGGTCGGCCACTTCGCAGCCCGTCCGCACAATAGCGGTGAGACGATGGCGAGAGCCAAGCCGCCACAAAAGGTCCATAAATTCAGCCCTCCTGAGTTCGCTCAGAATGGACAGTTTTGTCAAAACGTCGCAGTGCTGGAATATGGATCCGGACGCAGAAGCCATCGTTTCCGGTGCGCACAAACTCCAGACGTCCCCCGAGTTTGGCGAGTGCCATCTCGACGATGGGCAGACCGAGCCCGCTTCCATGACCTTCAGCGAGGGTGCCGCGGTGGAACCACTCCATGATCCGGGCCTCATCGTCCTTTGCGATGCCCGGTCCCTGGTCGACGATATCAATGATCAGGCCGGAATCGGTGCTGGCGCCGAGTACCCTGACCTCCGAGCCCGCCGGCGTATATTGCAGGGCGTTTTCGATGATGTTGCGCAGGGCAAGCCTCAGCAGCGTCCTTCGAGAAGGTCGAGTGGTCCGGCACCTTTGCGTCGAGGCCGAGACGACAGAACCAGCGGTAAGCGAGGTTCAGATGAACCTCGTCGCACAGTCGCCGCTCGGAACGGATGCCCATGACATACCCGATGACAAGCATTCGCACGATCAGTTCAGGATCGATCGAGGGCCGGCCCATGCGGCTTTAGAAGGGACGCAACTTCTGCCGCATCCCGTCGACGTCCAGAAATCGGTCGATCTCGCGAAGCATGTGATTGTCGGGCACATGGTGCTCCAGATCGAAGTCATAAAACAACTGAGCCGGTGCCGATTGCGTCCCCATCATGGCCGAATCCTCCATTCTCCTCATAATCGAGTGAATCAAAGGATTTCCCGCGGCGCAACAACGACTTTTTCAACAATATCGGCGGAAAGGAGACAACTGGCGAGGTTGGATAGATGTCCGCTTCTGGGGAGCGCCGGTAACCACGGTAATGACCGAGATGGGGGCGCAAGGCGGGAATAATTTCCGCTTCGGGGCCGCTGGCAACTTTCAGGCTCCGGAGTGGAGAACGATGCCTTTCTAGGCTCTGCCATTCTCTGCGAAACCGCCTATGAACCCGCGGAACGTGTTCGACTAGCATTCAACCAACGAGAAGGTGCTTCATCGCCGGATCAGGAATAACGACGATCCGACTGCCGTCCCGTACCTCGTCGTGAAGGTGAATCACGTCCTGATTGATAAGCCGGATACATCCTGAGGAAACGGCTTTCCCGATACTGAAGGCCTCGGGCGTGCCGTGGATCCGATAGAGCGTGTCTTTCCCATTTTCATGGATGTAGAGCGCGCGAGCTCCAAGAGGATTTTCGAGCGCTGGACCCATGCCGCCATTTGCAATGCTGTAGGGCTCCAGTTCCGGTTGTCGCGCGACCATCGAATCGGGTGGCGTCCAGCGCGGCCATTCACGTCTGTAGGCCATGATCGCCTGCCCGGCCCACGCGAACCCTTCTCGACCCACACCCATCCCATAGCGCATTGCGCGCCCATCGGCCTTGACGTGGTAGAGATACTTGCCCGGCGTATCGACCACGAGGGTGCCCGGCTTCTCGTCGGAACGATAGTCCACCTCTGTCCGCCAGAATCGAGGGTTGAGTTGACTGATGTCGACTTCCGGTATCGGAAATCGCTCATTCGGCATCGCATAGTACATCGGCGGCACCACCGGCCTGGGCGCTGGCGACGGTTCCGAGATAGCCATAACCGGCGGCGGCTCAATTGAGACGCAGCCAGAGACGGCAATTGCCGCGATGCCAAGGATGAGCGAGCGTCTAGGCAGGCCTCTGCCATTCTGGCTCCCGGTCGAACAGCTAGTTCCCGCCTCAGTCTGAACGTCGTATCTCATGTAAGGTCCCACTGCTGATTTCGAGGACCGCTCCCAACCCTGCCCACCTTAAGGCAGCCTTAAGTGCCGATGGGGTGCTTGCGCTGCTCCGCATGCCGCCTGCTTCTTAACTGACCGGAAGGCCCTGGCCGCTCAGAAGGTCCAGCGCGACGCGTTTTCTCTCATCTCTACCAGCGTTGATCGAACCAGCCGAATGGTCCGGCAGCACATCGATTTGGCCAACGTTGATGCTTCGCAGGGCGTCTCCCAAGGTGAGCCGGTCGACATGGCGCTCCTTGTCGGCGAGATCACCTCGGAAATGGAGTCGCACCTTGCGGCCAACGACGTCCACGTGGCGGTAGAACTTGCTGACCAGACGGAGCGCCCTGCCATTATCCGGGGTGACAAGGTCCTCGTACGACTGGCGATCTGAACCGCACCGGGTTTGCCGGAGGCTCCAACTCCTGAGTAGGATGGAGCATCATGAGCAAGACAACGAACAAGTTTCCCCCCCGAAGTGCGTGAACGCGCAGTGCGTTTGGTTCTGGACAATCAGGACCAGCATGAATAGCGTTGGCAGGCGATCCTGTCTATTTCATCGAAGATCGGTTGTGCGCCGCAAACGCTGAACGACTGGGTCAAGAAGGTCGAGGTTGATACTGGCCAACGTGGCGGCATCACGACCGAGGTGGTCGAGAAGATGAAGGCCCTCGAACGCGAGAACCGCGAGCTCAAACAAGCCAATGAGATTCTGCGTAAAGCGTCCGCATATTTTGCCCAGGCGGAGCTCGACCGCCCATTCAAACGATGATCCGCTTTATTGAAGATCACCGTGCTGATCATGGGGTCGAGCCAATCTGCCGTATGCTGCCGATTGCCCCTGCCACTTTCTATGACCACCTGGCCAAGCGCGCTGATCCATCGCTTCTATCGGATCGGGCGGTGCGTGATGCTGAACTCAAGTCCGAGATCGAGCGGGTCTTTGAGGATAACCTCAGCGTCTACGGCGTGCGTAAGGTCTGGCACCAGATGCGGCGAGAAGGCTTTGATATTGCGCGATGCACCGTAGCCAGGCTGATGAAGGATATTGGAATTGAAGGCGTCATCCGTGGTAAAAAGCCCAAAACAACGATCCCTGATAAGGCGCTATCTTGCCCACTGGACCGGGTGAACCGTCAGTTCCAAGCGCCTGCGCCAAACGTGCTGTGGGTCAGCGACTTCACCTACGTCGCGACGTGGCAGGGCTTTGTCTACGTCGCTTTCGTCATAGATGTATTTGCGCGCCGGATTGTCGGATGGCGGGCAAGCCGCACAGCCAATGCTGGGTTTGTCCTGGATGCTTTGGAGCAGGCCATTCATCAACGCAGACCGGCACAGGACAAACTCGTTCACCATTCGGACCGCGGGTCG
>JAHRFE010000015.1 GCA_019084245.1 Hoeflea sp. | reverse complement strand
TCCTCTACAAACCCAACGACACGCGCACGCAACTCGACCGGATGCGGCTTGCCCATGGCGGTTCTCCTTCCATGGGCAAAGTGAATCACAAATCAATCAGTCAGGGAATCCCGAATCTCAAAAGCTGCGACGCGCTTTAGTGGTGCGATCCAGACAGATGGTTCCCATCTGCCTGGACAAATCGCCCCACCAGATCAATAGCTTGTGGGCTGACTTTTCGAAACAGATGGGAACCATCTGTTTCGGTCAGACCACTAGCCGCTTCTCCCGGGTACAGCCGAAACAAGTTCCGGGACCGCTTCTTGCGGTCCCGGTCTTTTTGGTGTCCCGGTCAGGTCGACCAGGTCTGGAACTTAAGCCGGACAGGCGCGCCGCGAACGGTGGCGTCAACCCATGCGCCTGCCCGGCAAACCGCAGGACGTTAGGCTTCCCCGGCGGTTTTTGAGTTCAGAAGGACGACGTTGTCGCTCCGTTCCGAAAAGGCGAGTTTCATTTTCAGGCGCAGCAGCGCGTCAAGGCTTGTTTCCGTGCCCTTGGACGGCTCCTCGCCTTCCCAGTCGAGTGCGGTCTGAAGGACGGCCATGTTGATGAGATGGCTCAGGTCCCCCAGCTTGAGGCGGTCCGCCTCCTCCCGGCAGGTCACAAGGGTACGAATGATCCACGCATAAGACGTGGCTTCCGAAGAATGCATGATAACCGCCTTTCAGATCTGCGGGCTGTGAAGATGG
Organism: Hoeflea sp.; assembly: GCA_019084245.1. Lineage (GTDB taxonomy): Bacteria > Pseudomonadota > Alphaproteobacteria > Rhizobiales > Rhizobiaceae > Hoeflea. The sequence continues at coordinate 206,410 of JAHRFE010000015.1, read as the reverse complement.
GGGTGCCGCGCCGCCGAGAGTTCAAGCGGTCCGGGAACATGCCAGGCGCCCTCCGGCCGGATCAGGCGGTAGGGATCGTCCTTGAGCGACAGAGCGCTTGGCGATGGCTCGATCGTGTCGGTCATTTCGACAAACACGTGATCGGAGAAAGCAAACGGAGCGCCGTTCTCCTTGAGCCTGAAGCCGAAATGCTGCCAGAAAGGCAACAGGTCCTCGCGCGCATGTCCGTAGATGCGCCGATAGCCCTTCTCCTTGCACAAATCGACGCTGGCGCGGACCAGTTCGAAAGCCGTGCGCGACTTGCGGAACTCCTTGCGCACGGCCAGCCTTTCGAGCTTGGCGAAGTCTCCAAAGAACCTCAGCCGCATGCAGCCGGCCGGTTCGTTGCCGATCAGCGCCAGAAGATGGGTTGCGGCCAGGTCATTGCCGTCAAACTCCTCGTCATAGGGACAGGACTGTTCGCCGATATAGACCGCCGAACGGACCGCGGCGACACGCATCATGTCCTCCAGGCCGGTGACCACGCGAATGCCTGTCGGACGCAGGAGCCGATCATGCGTCGCATAGCGTGGCAGACGCTCGGCCAGCGTGTCCGGCCGGCGCGGGATCATGTAGAAATCCTCGAGAAAGCGGCCCTCATGCCAGACCCCATGCTCAAAGCCGCGCCGCACCATGGCGCGATGTCCGCGGATGGTAAACGACGTCGAGATCACGTCGGCCGCGGCGTAATGGGGCGAATCAAACCGATCCATGACCCGGTTGATCCCCGCCGCCAACACCCCGGGCGTATAGCTTGCCCAGACATAGATCGCCGCCGGGCGCTCATGTTGGCTGACGAGGTATTCGTCCTGCGGATCGAGCAGGTTGAGGGTGCCGTCAAACAGCGCCGAACGTCCTGATTCATTGAGCAAAAGCGCCGACATGAAGCCCTCGGGCCGGCTCCTTCCGCGGCGCACAAACAGCCATATGGCGTCGGGGTTCTTCTCCGCTACCCGAATGACCGTCTCTGGCTCGGCCAGCCGCCCGATCACCTTGCCGGCGGCCTCCAGAAGCCGGGGGACTTCAGAGGTGTCCAGCCGGTTTGTAACCGTGACCATCGCCGCGGCGCGGCGCATGCGGTCGGCCTCAAGCGCCGCTTCGGCGGTCAACCCGCTTGCATTTGCGGATAAAAGACTATTTTGTGGTGTGGCAGACATGGTTGCAGCCCCTTTTCGAGTACATAAAAGGGTAACCAAGTTCTTGGGCTTTGACTTTGGCAAATAGAGTAACAGTGAGTTCCACCCATGGAACACCAGTGGCGCAACGCTGATTGGAACAGCATCCGGGTTTTCCTGGCGGTCGCGAGGCTCTTGAGCTTTCGCAAGGCGGCCGAGGAACTCGGTATTTCCGTAAATACGGCGCGGCGCACGATTTCCCGCCTGGAAGATCAGCTTGGCTATCCGCTCCTGTTTCGCGAATCCGAAGGCGCCCGGCTGACCGATGAAGGCCGGCGGGTCGTTCTCGCCGCACGTGATGTGGAAAGCTCCGTCTCGGACATGTGGCGCGTCGCGGCGCTGGCGGAACGCGAGGCCAGCGGCCCGATCCGTCTCGCCATTACCGAGGGCCTCGGCAGCTTCTGGCTGACGCCGCGCATTGTCGATTACATCAACGACACCGGTGGCCAGAACCGGATAGAACTGCAGTGCGCGATGCGCTCGGTCGATGTGCTGCGCATGGAAGCCGATATTTCGGTTCAGCTCGAAAAGCCCAACCGGCCCGAGCTCAAGGCCAAGCGGCTCGGCTATCTGCATCTCAAGCCCTTTGCCAGCACCAGTTACCTGGAAAAATTCGGCCGGCCAAAGGGTGTCGCGGACATGGTCAATCACCGTGTTGTCGAACAGCAGACGGACCAACTCCGGGGCTATGAACTCGACAAGATCTTCGGCCCCCAGATTGCCGACCGCATGGTCCGGATGAAGACCAATTTCTCCTCGGCGCACTATTGGGCGATCGCAAAGGGCGCGGGCATCGGACTGATGCCAAGTTACGCCCGGGCGATCGGCGGCGATGTCGAGCATATCGACCTGGGTTTCGATTTCCGTGTCGAAATCTGGCTCGCCACGCATCCGGAAGTGGCCAAAAGCGCCCGCCACAGGGGCTTTATCGACTTTCTCACCGACAGCTTCGACGAGCGGAAATTTCCGTGGTTCGGGCCTGATTCACTGTCACCGGAGGAGATCGAGGCGCAGTTTTCGCGCCAGGATCTCAAATCCTATTTCGAGGGGTTCACAGCACGCCCATGACCACGCGCCGCCCCCGCCCATGCCCGGAGACCGTCACGCTGGAAACGCAGGATGAACTCGACCGCCTTGCCATGGTGATGATGCAACTTGACATGGCGCTGGCCCTGGCGCGCGAAAAACGTCTTGTCGGTGTTGAGGCTCACCTCGAAGCGGCGCTGGAAGAGGCCCGCCAGGTGCGCCAGTCCTTGCTCAACTGAAATCCACGGATCGGGATCAGGGAAACCTGATCGGGATCAGCGAACCTGATCAAGCAGGCGCTTGCATTCCAGGAGATCGTAGAGCGCTTCCTGCAGCAGGGCGCGGTCGTCGCGCGAAAGTCCGCCGGCGGCCGATCCCACCGCACCAGCTGCTTCTTGTTCCGATTTTCCAGCCTCCCCGCCAAGCCCGAAAAAGCGACGTGTGGACGGCCGACGCGCCTTGCCCACCAATTGATCATCCTCAGCCACAGGAGCTTGTGGGAACGGCGCCGGCTTGTTGTCTTCCGCCATGCTCGCCGACAAGGCCTCGACCGCCGCCATGTCTCCTGCGCCAATAGCAATCACGAACTTGTTGCCATTCTGCTTCAGCAGCTTCTGCACGCCCTTGATCGTGTATCCCTGATCATAGAGAAGATTGCGGATGCCCTTGAGAAGGTCAATGTCATCAGGCCGGTAATAGCGCCGGCCGCCGCCGCGCTTCATCGGCTTGATCTGGGTGAAACGGGTTTCCCAGAACCGCAGCACGTGCTGCGGCAGGTCGAGGTCGTCCGCCACCTCCGAGATCGTCCGGAACGCGTCAGGGCTCTTGTCCATTGTGCCACTCCGATCTTGTCAGCGCTTGCGCCTCAGGTCTGGGGCACAACGGACGCAGGCCTTTGATAGTCCGAACATAACCTCGATTGAAACCAGCAACTTGCCAGCCTTCCAAAGCGCTGTCGAATCGCGTCCAACGCACTGAAGCCGATACTATTTCAAAGGTTTGCAGTCAAAATATCAAGTGCGACGCAAGGTAATTGCCGATGCTGGCGCCATTTTTCTCCAGGTCCGACCAGTTCGCCGAAGCCATGCTCGCCAATCACGGCTTGGCTTTGCTCTTCACCTTGCGGTTAAGGTGTCCCTTGAGGACACGACTCTTGAGCACGTTTGAGGCCTTGAAGGTCATCACCCGGCGCGGGCTGATCGGCACTTCTTCGCCGGTCTTTGGATTGCGTCCGATCCGCTCTTTCTTGTCACGAACCTGAAATGTCGCGAATGAAGAGAGCTTGACGCTGTCGCCTCTAACGATGGCGCCGCAGACTTCATCGATGACCATTTCAACAAGTTCAGCGGATTCCGTTCTCGATAATCCCACCTTGCGGAATACCGCTTCAGCGAGATCAGCCCTGGTGATCGTTTTGCCGCTCATAATCCCCAACCAGACTGGTCAGCTCCCCGCCGCCCTCTAAACAATTTAATTAACTTATGGATCATGCCGCTCAACGTCAAGCAACTCCATGGCTTGCATGTGTATTGCCCTGCAAATGGCTAAAACCCGGTGTGTATGGGTTAATTTTTCGTTACCCGGACCATACGGTCACCAGCGCAGAAGCACGGAACCCCAGGTGAAGCCTCCACCCATTGCTTCGAGCAATACAAGGTCGCCCTGCTTGATCCTGCCGTCAGCCGCGGCTTCCGCAAGCGCCAGCGGGATCGATGCGGCGGAGGTGTTGCCGTGGTGATCGACGGTGATGACCACCTTGGCGTCATCGATGCCCAGCTTGCGCGCGGAGGCATCGATGATCCGCTTGTTGGCCTGATGAGGCACGAACCAGTCGATGTCCGCCGACCCGAGCCCGGTTGCGGCGTAGGCTGCCTCGATCACATCGGTGATCATGCCAACGGCATGCTTGAAGACTTCGCGGCCCTCCATGCGCAGGTGACCCACCGTGCCTGTGGTCGAGGGACCGCCATCCACATAGAGCTTATCGCGATGGGCGCCATCCGAGCGCAAATGCGCTGTCAGAATGCCGCGGTCGGCCATGGTGCCCTCGCCTTCCACCGCCTCAAGCACAACAGCGCCAGCGCCATCGCCGAACAGCACGCAGGTGGATCGGTCGGTCCAGTCGAGAATGCGGGAGAAGGTCTCGGCGCCGATCACCAGCACCCGGCGGGCGAGACCTGACTTGATGTAGCTGTCGGCGGTCGTCATGGCGAAGACAAAGCCCGAGCAGACCGCCTGCAGATCGAAGGCTGCGCCGTGGTGCATGCCGAGGCGGTTTTGAATGTTGACCGCGGTAGCAGGGAACGTGTTGTCCGGCGTCGAGGTCGCGCAGATGATGAGATCGATATCCGCCGGTGTCATGTTGGCGCGCTCAAGGGCTTGGCGCGCGGCCATTTCGCCGAGTGAAGCTGTCGTTTCGCCATCTCCGGCGATATGGCGCTGACGGATGCCGGTGCGCTGGACGATCCAGTCATCGCTGGTTTCGACCACACCTTCCAGATCGCGGTTTTTCATGATGCGTTCGGGAAGATGAGCCCCGAAACCACGTACAACTGAACGGATCATTCTTTCACCCTAGCTGGAAGAGCTGTCAGCGACCGGAAGCGCAACCGCTGACCGGCGTGTATGATACAGGTTTAGATCGAATTCGATCTTTGATTTCAGGCCGTTTCGGACCATGTCATAGCCGACATCGACCGCTGCGGCGAACCCTTCAACGTCGGCGCCGCCATGGCTTTTAATGACGATGCCGTTGAGCCCCAGGAAAACCCCGCCATTGACCTTGCCCGGGTCCATCTTCTCGCGCAGCTGGTCAAAGGCGCCCTTGGCGAAAACATAGCCAATTCGGGCCATCAGGGTCCGCGACATTGCCGCACGGAGATAGCCTGCGATCTGCCGGGCGGTGCCTTCCGCGGTCTTCAGCGCGACATTTCCGACAAAGCCCTCGGTCACGACGACATCGACAGTGCCCTTGCCCAGATCATCGCCCTCAACAAAGCCGTAATAGTCAAAACTCGGCATGGCGGCTTCGCGGATCAGTCGGCCGGCCTCCTTGACCTCCTCCTGGCCCTTGATTTCCTCAACCCCTATATTGAGAAGCCCGACGGTGGGCTTTTCGATCTCGAACAGCGCGCGCGCCATGGCCGCGCCCATCATGGTAAAGTCGATGAGCTGCTGCGCGTCGGCGCCGATCGTGGCGCCGACATCCAGCACGATGCTCTCACCGCGCACCGTCGGCCAGATGGCCGCAATGGCGGGCCTGTCGATATTGGCCATGGTGCGCAGGCAGAACCGCGACATCGCCATCAGCGCGCCGGTGTTGCCGGCCGAGACGCAGACATCGGCGTCGCCAGTCTTGACCGCCTCGATGGAGCGCCACATGGATGACCGGTAGCGCCCATGCCGCAGCGCCTGGCTCGGCTTGTCATCCATGCTGACTGCGACTTCACATGGTACGAAAGTCGACGCCTGGCGAAGAGCGGGAAATCTTTCAATCACGGAAAGACATTCAGCTTCCAGACCGAACAGTGTGAAGCGGATGTCGGGGTGGCGCTCCAACGCCTTGGCGACGCCGGGCACGACCACTTTGGGGCCATGATCGCCCCCCATTAAATCAACCGCTATCCGTATCACGCCCCGTCCTTGATCCCCGGCTCTTGAGGCCGGATTTGTGGGCAGAAAATACCCGTTTTCGACCGGGGCACAACTGCTTTGTGGCTGCATCCGCTGCTAACTGCCTGTATCATCACGCTTCAGGCCTTGCAGAACCGCAAAAGGTGACGGTTTTTTGTCTGTAGCTGGATCGCTTTCGATACGATCGTTGTAATCCACCCCCTGTTTGCGCGGGTAGGGGTCTATCGCCAGGGCCGCGAATTCGGCGGCCACCGTGCCGACGTCAATCGAATCGCCCGTGAACGTCTCCGGCAGATCAGGTCCCTCCGGATCAAGCACCATCTCGGCGGTGCCGTCCTGCACCCGTTTGGCAAGCCGTGAGTTCTCGGGAAGGAAGATGGCTTCAAAATCCTCTTCGATCTGCTGCTCGACCGGATCCAGCGTAACGACGCAATCCTGAACAATCGACACGCTGACATGCCCCTTCACCCGCACCCCATCGCGTTTCCAGCGCCCCAGAACCACCTCGGCCTCGAATGACCGGACATCCCGCACGTCCCATTGGGTCTCAAGCCGCGCAAGATCGGCAGCATCGGCAGAAATCCGGACCGTAAACGGGTTTGCCGATATGTGGCCGATCTTGACCGCATAGGAAAACTCGTCGGCTGGGTTCGTCATGGATTCACCTCCAGGCGTTCAGCGGCGGGAAACACCAGCAGGCCGGCGGCCAGTGTTTCTTCCGGTATTGCCTCAAGCTGCCGTGCCGTCCGGCTCACCCACTCCGAAAGGGCCTGCATGGTGGGCGCCGTTTCCGTTTGTTCGGGGTGAATGTTGCGCCGGAGCGCCTCGGCCAGGGCGGCCCGATCGCCATCATCGAGCGCCTGGCCATAGGATTGGGCCCGGCCATAGAACATGCGGGCGAATTTCTTCATCCGCTTGGGCACACTCAGATCACCAACACCGAGCTCGCGGATGGAATGATCAACATCCTCGAAAAAGGCGTCGACAATATCCTGTGCGATGCCTTTTGCCGCGGGCCCGGCAGACTGTGTGCGGCGCAAATAGAGAACCAGATGAATCGAAATCATCTCGAAACGTCCCATGACCGTGTCGGGCACATCCATGGCCTCATAGAACACGGGCGACCTCGCCGCGCCGGTAAGATGCTCATATTGCCGCTCAACCAGGGCCTGATTGGCTTTTTTTCTCTTGAACAGGGTCCAGATCATGAAATTGCCTTCAATGGCCGTTGGATATCTTCGCGACTGCGAGGGACTGGCATGTTGCATCCGTGCGGAAGCTGGTTTACCGAATGAAACGCAAAACGCAATGGCTGCGGCAGGCAAGCACGCGCCAAAGGGAGATGTCGTTGACGATGAGAGATTTCAAGGCAACCGGACGGAGTTTGCGTCTCGGCGCCGCAGTTGCGGTCGTCTCAACGATAGCCTTGGCCGGCTGTTCCACAACGGAAGTGTTCAATCAGGGCTATGTCGTTGACCAGACCGCGCTGGATTTGACACCCGTCGGCTCGAGCCGGGAGCAGGTGCTGCTGTCGCTCGGCACGCCGTCCACAACGGCAACATTCGACAATGAAGTGTTTTACTACGTGTCGCAGAAGCGGGTTCGCCAGGTCATGTTCATGAAACCGAAGCTGGTCGATCAGTCGGTGCTGGCTGTCTACTTCGATGAAGAGGGCACGGTGAAGCAGATCGCCAATTATACCCTGAAGGACGGCCGGGTCTTCGACATGATTTCGAGAACCACGCCCACCGGCGGTGTCGACAAATCCTTCCTGGCCCAGGTTCTGTCCGGCGCAGGGGGCGACGGGTCCTCGGCCGCCCGTTCGGTCTTCGGCGGCTGATCCCGCCCTTCGCGGTCTTACTGCTTTGACCTGATTGTGGTCGGCGGATTATGCGCCGATGCCTTCGATGTCGGAGCCAATGGGCCTTGATGGCATCATCGACGGGCCTTGATGGCATCATCGACTCCGGAAACTTCAACGCAATCCACTACCAGACACGGAAAAGCCCCGCGGAAACATATCTCCGCGGGGCTTTCAGGTTTTAAAGGGGCCCGTCGCTTAGTGCGCGAGCACCGCCAGCAGCAGCAGCGCCACGATGTTGGTGATCTTGATGGCCGGGTTGACGGCCGGGCCGGCGGTGTCCTTGTAGGGATCGCCGACGGTGTCACCGGTCACGGACGCCTTGTGGGCGTCGGAGCCCTTCTCGTGCTTGACGCCATCCTTGTCGATGAAACCGTCTTCGAAGGACTTCTTGGCGTTGTCCCATGCACCGCCGCCCGAGGTCATCGAGATGGCGACGAACAAGCCGTTGACGATCACGCCCAGCAGCGATGCACCGAGGGCAGCAAAGGCGGAAGCCTTTGAGCCGGAGATCAGCAGCACGCCGAAATAGACGAACAGCGGCGCCAGAACCGGCAGCAGCGACGGCACGATCATTTCGCGGATCGCGGCCTTCGTCAGGATGTCCACCGCACGGCCATAGTCAGGCTTTTCCGTGCCTGCCATGATGCCCGGCTTGTCCTTGAACTGACGGCGCACTTCCTCGACGATCGAGCCTGCAGCACGCCCCACGGCTGTCATGGCGATGCCGCCGAACAGGTAGGGAATGAGGCCGCCGAAGATGAGGCCGGCGACGACGTAGGGGTTGGACAGATCGAAGGAGATCTCGCCCATGTCCTTGAAGTAAGGATAGAGAGTCGAGCCTTCGGCGTTCGCCCGTTCAGCAAAGAACTTCAGATCGTTCGAATAGGCTGCAAACAGCACCAGGGCGCCAAGACCGGCGGAACCGATGGCATAGCCCTTGGTCACGGCCTTGGTGGTGTTGCCGACCGCGTCGAGCGCGTCGGTCGCCTGGCGGACTTCCGGCGGAAGCCCCGACATTTCGGCGATGCCGCCGGCATTGTCGGTGACTGGACCGAAGGCGTCGAGCGCCACGATCATGCCGGCGATGCCGAGCATGGCAGTGACCGCGATGCCGGTGCCGAACAGGCCTGCAAGCTGGTAGGTCGAGATGATGCCGCCGACGATGACGATCGCGGGCAATGCCGTCGATTCCAGCGAAACGGCCAGGCCCTGGATCACGTTGGTGCCGTGGCCGGTGACCGAGGCCTGGGCGATCGAGTTGACCGGACGCTTGTTGGTGCCGGTATAGTACTCGGTGATCACCACGATGAGCGCCGTGACAACCAGGCCGAGGATACCGCAGATGAACAGGTTCATGCCGGTGATCGACATGCCGTCGATCACGGCGATTTCGCCCCAGCCGATGGTCAACGAGGTTGCGCCGCCGAGACCGATGATGGACAGCAGGCCGGTGACGATCAGGCCCTTGTAAAGCGCGCCCATGATCGAGCCGTTCTGGCCGAGCTTGACGAAGAACGTGCCGATGATCGAGGTGATGATCGACGCGCCGCAGATCGCAAGCGGATAGAGCATCGCCGAGCCCAGGATGTCCGAGCCGCCGAAGAAGATGGCTGCCAGAACCATGGTCGCGACCACGGTCACCGCATAGGTTTCGAACAAGTCGGCCGCCATGCCGGCGCAGTCGCCGACATTGTCGCCGACATTGTCGGCGATGGTGGCCGGGTTGCGCGGGTCGTCTTCCGGGATACCGGCTTCAACCTTGCCGACGAGGTCGCCGCCAACGTCGGCGCCCTTGGTGAAGATGCCGCCGCCCAGACGCGCGAAGATCGAGATCAGCGATGCACCGAAACCCAGCGCCACAAGCGCGTCGATAACCTGACGGCTGTCAGATGCCAGCGCCATCGGGCCGGTGAGGATGTAGTAATAGACGGAAACGCCGAGCAGCGCGAGACCAGCCACCAGCATGCCGGTTATGGCACCCGCCTTGAAGGCGATGTCGAGGCCGCCGGCAAGGTTGACCGCGGAAGCCTGCGCCGTACGCACATTGGCCCTGACCGAAACGTGCATGCCAACATAGCCAGCAGCGCCCGACAGCACCGCGCCAATCAGGAACCCGATCGCGGCGGTTGCGCCGAGCAGCAGGTAGGTGATGACGACAACGACCGCGCCGACGATGGCGATGGTGGTGTACTGACGGTTCAGGTAGGCCTGAGCGCCTTCACGGATATAGCCCGCGATCTCCTGCATGCGTGCATTGCCCTGATCCGCGGCCATCACCGAGTTGGTGGCCCAGATGGCGTAGACAATGGACAGCAATCCACAGGCGATCACAGCAAAAAGAATTGTCATGCTGATTTCCCTCCAATTTGACCGGAATCAGACGATTTCCCCCCGGTCACAAAATACCGCGGCGAAAGGAGATCAAACCACATGCCCGAGCCCCCAGCCGCATCGGGGCGGATGATTGCGACACAGGCGGGGCAACGTCAAGAGCAGAGGCAGGCTTATTGCCCGGGCATGCCCATTAAGCACTGGGAAACCCGGATCAATCGCTCGATGTGCGTCCAAAGGCGTATCACAGGGAGCGGCGGCGTTCCCACAGATTCTGTACGCCCAGCACCAGCAGACAGAAGGCGGCGACCGGCCAGAACAGGCTGTTGAGCGCATCCCAGCCCCAGGCATTGAGGACCTGACCGGACATCAGCGAGGAGAAGGCGACGATGCCGAACAGGGTGACATCGTGAAAGCCCTGCACCTTGTTCTTTTCCGATGGCCGGTAGGTCGCGGTCACCATGGTGGTGGCGCCGATGAAGCCGAAGTTCCAGCCGACGCCGAGCAGAACCAGCGCCAGCCAGAAGTGCCACAGCTCGATGCCCATGTGGGCGACGACGGCGCAGGCAAGCAGGATCAGCAGGCCCACAGCGGTGATGGTATCGCGACCGAAACGGGCAATCAGCTTCCCGGTGAAGAAGCTCGGCGCGAACATCGCCATCACATGCCACTGAATGCCGAGCGTGGCGAGTTCGGGGGAAAACCCGCAGCCGACCATGGCCAGCGGCGCGCCCGTCATCATGAAGGTCATCAGCGCGTAGGAGCCGACTCCGCAAACCATGGCAGTGATGAAGCGCGGCTGGCTGATAATCGCCATCAGCGGGCGCGCGGGCGTGTCATCATGACCGGCCTCGCCGGGCCTGGTGTCGTTGGGGATACGCAGGAACCACAGGATCCCCATGGTGATCAGCGCCAGCGGCACGAGCGCCACGAAAGAGCCGGCAAACATCACCGGCGCGAACAGTTCGCGCGTGAAAATCACCGTCTGCGGCCCGATGATCGCGGCAAAGACGCCGCCGGCGAGCACCCAGGAAATCGCCTGCGCCTTGAAATTGGTTGGAGAGCCGTCGGCGGCGGCGAAGCGGTATTGCTGCACGAACGAGCCGCCGAGGCCAATGAAGGCCATTCCGAAGGCGAACAGCCAGAACTCGTGGCGGAACAGGGCAATTGCCGCGATGATCCCGCCAAGCGCGGTCATGACCATGCCGGACAGGAACCCGTCGCGGCGCCCGATCTGGCGCATCAGCCAGGCTGCAGGAAGCGCGCCGACGGCGACGCCGATATTGAAGCCGGTCACCGGTGCGGTCGCGAGCGACTTGTCGGCACCCAGCAGATAGAAGCCCGCAAGCCCGCCCATGGAAATGGCAATCGGCGCTGCCGCGCCGCCAAAAGCCTGGGACGCCGACAGCAGAAGCGCATTGCGGCGCGCCAGGTTCTCGGCCTCTGTGGCGCCGTTCAATCCGACACGATCGAGAAACGCCATGCGTGTCAGTCCTTGCCGGGTTTCGGGTCGCCGCGATACTGGCGCGCCATGCGGTCGAGAACCGCATTGACGATCCGGGGCTCGTCATCCCCGAAGAACGCCCGCGCCACATCGACATATTCATTGACGATCACGGCGACGGGCACGTCCTTCTTGGCGGAGAGTTCCCAGGCCCCTGCCCTCAGGATCGCCCGCAGTGTCGTATCGAGCCGCGACAGCGGCCAATCCTCGGTGAGGCTCGCGCGGATTGCCGGATCGAGCGTGCGCTGGTTGTCGACCACGCCGGAAACCACGGCGCGAAACCAGGCCGCGTCGGCGGGCCGGTACTGCTCGCCGTCGATCTCGCCGCCCAGGCGATGGGCTTCATATTCGGCGACGACTTCAAGCACGCCAGCGCCGCCGATATCCATCTGGTAAAGCGCCTGCACGGCGGCAAGCCGCGCCGCTCCGCGCTGGTTGGCGGCCTTGACTTCCGGCGATGCGGCCGGCTGCGGGTTCTTCTCAGCGACCACGATCAACCCGCCAGATTGTCTTTCAGCGCGATCATCGTCAGCGCCGCGCGCGCGGCAAAGCCGCCCTTGTCAAGCTTGTCCTTCTTGACCCGTTCCCAGGCCTGCTCGGCGTTCTCGGTTGTCATGATGCCGTTGCCGAGCGCCAGCGATTCAGACACCGACAGCGTCATCAGGCCACGCGCCGATTCGTTGGCGACAATGTCGAAATGATGGGTCTCGCCGCGAATGACGACGCCAAGCGCAACAAACCCGTCATATTCGATGCCGCCCTCATCCATGGCGTCGAGCGCCATGGCGATGGCCGGCGGGATTTCCAGCGCGCCGGGCACGGTGACGATGTCATAGGTCGCGTCTGCATCGTCGAGGGCGGACTTCGCCCCATCCAGCAGCGCATCGGACATATCATTGTAAAAACGCGCTTCAACGATCAGCAGATGCGGGGTCTTGGTCTTCGCCATGACGGCTTTCCTTCTTGCGGGCAGTGTTCGCCACGCGTCAAGGGTTCGCAAACGGAACCGGGAAATTGGATCGGATCAGAGCGGCGGTCAAACCACTTTGTCCGCCGCTTGGCAAGCACAAATGGCCGCCTGCCTACTGGCAGTGGGGTTTTGTTCGTGACCAGACGCAGCTTGAGGCCATTATCGCAGTTCTAGAGAGCAAATGCGCCGTGCGCATGGTGCGTCTTTGCGCCGCGCCTCGACTCCTCTAAACAGGCTCGCATGAGCACGTTCAAGCCCAAGGAAACCGACCTGTATCCACCCGTCAAGGCCCTGCTGGAAAGCCAGGGCTACACGGTCAAGGGCGAAATCGGGCCGGCCGACATCATGGCCGTGCGCGATGGCGAGGACCCTGTGGTGGTGGAGCTCAAGACCGGGTTTTCGCTATCGCTGTTTCACCAGGGCATCGAACGCCAGTCCATCACCGATGCGGTCTACATCGCGGTGCCGCGCGGAACCGGACGGATCTTCCAGAAGGCGATTGCCGCCAACACGTCGCTGTGCCGGCGGCTGGGCCTGGGGCTAATGACGGTGCGGCTCAAGGATGGGCTGGTGGAAGTCCATGCCGACCCTGCACCCTACAAGCCGCGCAAATCAGGGTTAAAGAAATCCCGGCTGCTCAAGGAATTCGCCAAGCGGACGGGCGATCCCAATTCCGGGGGCGCAACACGGCAAGGGCTGATGACAGCCTACCGGCAGGACGCCCTTCGCTGCGCCCGCGTGCTTTCGACACTTGGCCCGACCAAGGCGGCGGTTGTCGCCAAAGCCTCGGGAGTCGAGAAAGCCCGGGCGCTGATGGCCGTCAATCATTACGGCTGGTTCGAACGGGTCGAGACCGGCATCTACAGCCTCCGCGCCAAGGGGGCTGAGGCGCTTTTGCACCACGGCGATCCGGATGGCGGAGCCAAGCCTTCAGAGTAGGCAGATATTGGATGATGTGGCCGACGCTTTGACGGGGACTGCCGCGATCTTCACCGTTGATTAACCATAATTGCCGATGGTCTGTGCCTGACACCTCTTGCCCGGGGCCTTGGCATGCGCCACCCATCACATACGCTCTCCGGACAACCGGGCCGTTCGGCATGGTTACCGCTGCAAAGCCGCTTGCAGCTGGCACGTCCGGAGCTGCTGTCGGCCGGCGTGCTTCGCGGCATGGCAATCATGCTGTCAGCCCTCGGCCTGGCGCTGATGCTGATTTCATTGCAGCCTTATGTGAGCGTCAGCATGGTCAGCGAAAACGGGGTGAGCCAGGGCAGCCCGATCAACCAGTACGGGTTTCTGGCAGCGGGCCTGGTGTTCGCCGTGGCGATGATGAGTCTCGCGAGCCGCAAGGCGCTTGCGAGCCTGCTGACGCCGGGCTTCCTGCTTCTGGGCCTTCTGCTTGCCTACAATGTCGCCACATCGCCCGGCTCCGACCAGGCCCTGCGCGCGGTCATCCTGACCGTCATCGGCATGTTCATCGCCTTCTCGGTCATCGTCTTGCCGCGCGGCGAGCGCGATTTCCAGATCGCCCTGATGCTTGGCCTGCTGGCCGCCCTTGCCATGTCCTATGGCGGGCTGGTCGTGTTTCCCGATCTGGCGACGCATGGTTACGATGCCTATGAACCGCAGCATGCCGGGCTTTGGCGCGGCCATTTCAGTCACAAGAACATCGCCGGACCGGTGATGTGCGTGGTCGCCATCTGCGGCCTCTATCTGATGCGCTCCGGCCAGGGCATGATCGGGTTCGTCATCTTCGTCGCGGGTGCGCTGTTCGTTGTCCAGACCGGGTCGAAGACAACCAGCGGGCTGTTTCCGGTGGCGATCCTGATCGTCATGTCAGCGACCATATTCGGACGGGCGGCGGCAGCCATCCTGTTGACCCTGATGGCGCTTGCCACCGCCTATCTGTTCACGATCGGCTCGCTGTATCACCCCCGCATTTCCTACCTCGTATTGGATTTCCTGGGTGACCAGACCTACACCGGCCGCACCACCTTGTGGGAATTCAGCCTGTCGAGAATCATGGACCATCCGTGGTTCGGGTTCGGCCTCTACAATTTCTGGGGTACGGGCAATGTGCTCGGGCTCGACAAGCCGTTCGAGGCAGCGTGGGATTACCGGTACATCATCCACGGCCACAACAATTACCTCGATATCCTGCTCAATCTCGGCTTTGTCGGCGGCGGGCTGCTGATCTGGGTCCTGTTCATAGGCCCGATGTTCAACTACGCGCGGGCGCGGCGCAACCCCGGCAACCGCAAGCTTGCCGACATGTTTTTCATGATCATCGTGTTCATGAGCCTCTTGTCGTTTCTGGAAACATTCTTTCTGGCGCGGAACGATCCGATTTGGCTGATGCACGTCTTCGCCGTGTTCGGACTGCATCTCCTGGCCCGGTTCGACATCAGCGCGGGGACGGCAGGACAGCCACCCAGGCGTCCATCAAAAGCCTATGGCTGAGCGGCATTGAAGCCCGCGAGCCGCGCCGCGTAGCGGGCCATCTGGTCAACCTCAAGATTGACGTGATCGCCAACCGCACGCTCGCCCCAGGTGGTGACTGCGAGGGAATGCCTAATGAGAAGGACATCGAAGTCAGCGCCATCGACTGCATTGACTGTCAGCGATGCGCCATCTAGCGCCACCGACCCCTTGGGTGCGATGAAGCGGGACAAGGCCTCCGGCGCGCGCAAGGTGAAGCGGCGGGCCTCGCCTTCATCCTTGATCGCGATGATTTCCGCCCGGCCATCGACATGACCGGAGACCATGTGGCCGCCCAGTTCATCGCCGATCCTGAGCGAACGCTCGAGATTGACGGGGCTTCCGACGCCCCAGGAGCCGATGGTGGTGAGCCGCAGCGCCTCTTCCCAGGCTTCGACCTCGAACCAGCGTGCATTGCTGCTCGCTTCGGGAAGTGCCGTCACCGTCAGGCAGACGCCGGAACAGGCTATCGAAGCGCCAATATCGATGCCGGCCGGATCAAAAGCCGTCTCGATGCGCAATGATACGCCCTGATCCCGTTCGGACACGGCGGCCACGCGGCCGATATCGGTGATGATGCCGGTAAACATGGTCAGGCCCTTTCGTATTCGTGCATCGCGTCGGGACCGTATGTCATGGAAAGGACCGGGCGGAAAGCCGGCGGCATGGTGCTTGGGGTGACCGGTGCGTCAACTGCATCGCCATCAATCACCCCCTCGCCTTCCAGCAGAACGATCCTGTCGACGAGATCCTCATCGAGAAAGGCGCGCGCAACATCGGCGCCGCCCTCGACAAGAACCGTAGAAAGGCCGCGCGCCGCCAGGTCCTCGAGCAGTTCGGGCAGCGCCAGACGGCCGTGATGGGTCTCTGACGCGATGAACTCGGCGCCGGCTGCGGCCAGAGCGGCGCGGGCCGGATGGTCCTGGGCAGCCGCGGTGGCAATCCACAGCGGCACACTCCGCGCCGACATCGCCAGTCGCGAGGCGACCGGCAGCCTGAGGTGGGTGTCGAGCACCAGGCGGATCGGGGAGCGGTCTTCGAGCCCCGGCAGACGGCAGGTCAGGTCCGGGTCATCATTGATCGCGGTGCCGACGCCCACCAGGATCATATCCGATCCGGCGCGCATGGCGTGGACCTGGCGGCGGGTGATCTCGCCGGTGATCGGGACCTGCACGCCATCGCGGCGGCCGATCTTGCCATTGGCGGAGATCGCGAGCTTGAGCGTCACGTGCACCCGGTTTTTGGTCCGCCGCGTCAGGTAGCCCGCCAGATCACGCTCGGCTTCCGCTGCCAGCACGCCTTCCTCGACCTCGATCCCCGCCGCCCGAAGGATTGCGTAGCCGCGACCCGAGACGCGCTCGTCGGGATCGGTCGCCGCCGCCACAACGCGCGTCACGCCTGCTGCGACGAGCGCCTCGGCGCAGGGCGGGGTGCGGCCGTGATGGGCGCAGGGTTCGAGCGTGACATAAGCCGTTGCGCCGCGCGCCAGATCGCCGGCCTGGGCCAAGGCCTGCGGCTCGGCATGCGGACGGCCGCCAATCGCGGTGACGCCGCGTCCGACAATGACCGGCGCGCCGTCGATTTCCCGGACAATGAGCGTCGCCACGGACGGGTTGGAGCCGGTGCGGCCTTCATGCCAGCGGGCAAGGCGAATCGCCGCCGCCATGTACCGACGGTCGAGCGCGCTCACCGCCATGGCGTTACAGGTCTCCGGCTTTGGTGTCGTTGGCGATCCGCGCGGTGAGTTCGGCAATGGTGCGCTCGAAATCCTCCGGCCCCGAGAAATCCCGGTACACAGACGCGTAGCGCACAAAGCCTACATCATCGAGCGCCTTGAGCGCCTCGAGCACCAGAAGGCCGATCTCGTCGGTGGCGATCTCGGCCTCGCCCGAACTTTCGAGGCGCCGGACGATGCCCGACACAGCGCGGTCGATCCGCTCGGGGTCGATCGGCCGCTTGCGAAGCGCAATCTGGAAGGATTTCACCAGCTTGTCGCGATCAAACGGCACCCTCCGTCCGGTTTTCTTCAGCACCTGAAGATCGCGCAGCTGCACCCGCTCGAAGGTGGTGAACCGGCCACCGCAATCGGGACAGACGCGGCGGCGGCGGATCGCGGCGCCATCCTCCGCGGGCCGCGAGTCCTTCACCTGGCTGTCTTCAGAGCCACAATAGGGACACCGCATTCCGGGTCAGCCGAGATGCGGATAGATGGGGAAGCGGTCGGTGAGCGCCATGACCTTGGCCTTGACTGCGGCCTCGACCTCGGCATTGCCCTCTTCCGAATTGGCCTTCTTGAGACCATCGAGCACTTCCAGGATCAGCTTGCCGATTTCCCGGAACTCAACCTCTCCAAAACCGCGGGTCGTGCCCGCTGGCGTGCCAAGGCGTACGCCCGAGGTGATGGTCGGCTTTTCGGGGTCGTTGGGGACGCCGTTCTTGTTGCAGGTGATGAAGGCACGTCCAAGGGCAGCCTCGGAGGCCTTGCCGTTGAGGTTTTTGGGCCTCAAATCAACCAGCATCAGGTGCGTGTCGGTGCCGCCCGAGACAATCTCGAGGCCGCCTTCGACCAGGGTCTCGGCGAGCACTTCAGCGTTGCGCACCACATTGCCGATATAGGACTTGAACTCCGGGGTCAGTGCTTCGCCGAAGGCCACGGCCTTTGCGGCAATGACATGCATCAGCGGACCGCCCTGGAGACCCGGGAAGACCGCCGAATTGATCTTCTTGGCGATGTCCTCGTCATTGGTCAGGACGATGCCTCCGCGCGGACCGCGCAGGGTCTTGTGGGTGGTCGAGGTGGCGACATGAGCGTGCGGGAACGGGCTCGGATGCGAGCCGCCGGCCACGAGACCGGCGAAATGCGCCATGTCGACCCAGAGAACGGCGTCCACGGCATCGGCGATGGCGCGAAACCGGGCAAAATCGATGTGGCGGGAATAGGCTGATCCGCCGGCGATGATGATGCGCGGCTTGTGCTCATGGGCGAGCGCCTCGACCTGATCATAGTCGATCACGCCGGTCGCGAGATCGAGGCCGTATTGCACGGCGTTGAACCATTTGCCCGAAAGGTTGGGCCGCGCGCCGTGGGTCAGGTGGCCGCCGGCATCCAGGCTCATGCCGAGCAGCGTGTCGCCAGGCTTGGCCAGCGCCAGCAGGACCGCCTGGTTGGCCTGGGAGCCGGAATTGGGCTGCACATTGGCGAAGCCGCAGCCGAACAGCTGCTTGATCCGGTCGATAGCAAGGTCTTCGGCGATGTCGACGAAGTGGCAGCCGCCATAATAGCGCCGACCGGGATAGCCCTCGGCGTATTTGTTGGTCATCACCGAGCCTTGCGCCTCAAGCACTGCACGCGAGACGATGTTCTCGGATGCGATCAGTTCGATCTCGTGGCGCTGGCGGCCCAGTTCGCTCTTGATCGAGCCAAAGACTTCCGGATCGGCATCGGCCAGCGACCGATTGAAAAAGGCATCCGCGAAGCGGGCGGCAGAAGTCGCGTTGGACATGTTCCAGGTTCCTTGTGTGGCTCGGGTCTGACGAAGCGCCCGCACGGTTGCGGCGGCGCTCCGGAAAACAGCGCGAATCCGGAACGCAGCATGTCGAACCGGCTGCGGTTATTTAACCGTGTCGCATGGCGAGGGCAATATCGGTCGTCGCGATTGCGTCATTGCGGCGCGCCAAATGGCAAAGCCGCCCATCGCGGGCGGCTTCACACTGGTTTGACAAAAATCGGCGGCGGCTTAGCGCAGGGCCAACTCGTCAACGCCATCGCGTTGATAGACATCGTCGCGGAACTGGACGACGCCGTCGCCGGACGCCCAGGCCGTGAAATAGGTGAAATAGACCGGCACCGGCTCTGTCAATGCGATTACGGTGTTTTCGCCTGAGGCGATGGTCGCCTCCATGGTCTGGCGATTCCAGCCCGGCGTATCGCGCAGCAGCCAGGTGTTGAGGTCGCGCACGTTCTGGACGCGCACGCAGCCCGACGATTCAAACCGCATCAGCTGATTGAACACCCCCTGCTGAGGGGTATCGTGCATGTAGACAGCATGCGGATTGTGGAAATTGATCTTGGTCGAGGACATGGCGTTGCCCTTGCCCGGATCCTGGCGGAACATCAGTTCCGGCGCCTTCTCGGCGTGCCAGTCGAGGGTCTCGGGCGCCACTTCATTGCCCTGGTTGTCAAACAGGCGAATGTTGTTGCGCGCCAGATAGGTCGGATCCTTGCGCATCAGCGGCACGATGTCTTTTTCAATGATCGAGCGCGGCGAGGTCCAATAAGGGTTGAGAATGATCTCGTGGATCTTGGAATTGAGGATCGGCGTCTGGCGGTCGATCTTGCCGACAATTGCGGTGTGTCGCAGCACGACGCTGCCGTTTTCCACGGCCTCGATCTGGGCCGCCGGAATGTTGACCATCACGTAGCGATCACCGAGAAAGCCCGACATCGAGCGCAGACGAACCAGATTGGTTTCGAGCTGCCCGAGTCGAATATCGGCTGAGACATTGAGTGCCTGGTAGGAATAGCTGCCCAGCACGCCATCCGGCGGCAGACCGTGGCGGGCCTGGAACTTCTTGACCGCGCCGTCGACATAGGAATCAAACTCGTTGGACAATCCGGCATTGGGGTCCAGGTCGCCCGACGCGATCAGCCGCTGGCGCAGGATCCGCACTTCCGGCTCGGAAACGCCCATCCTGAGCTTCTTGGTCGCCGGCACAAACGGCCAGCCGCCCCGAGAGATCAAACTCTGATAGTCAAAAATCGCGCGTTCGACAAAGCCGATCGTGTCGGCGCTGGCAATCGGGTGCCGCGTCGTCGTCTGCGCCACCGAACGCGAGCTCTGCGCATCGAACTGATCGTCCCACACGCCGCGGCCCGGAGACGTAATGATGTCTTCAATGGCCGATTGGGCAAAGGCAGGCCCGGCGATCATCGCCGCAGCCGTCATACCCACTGCCCGGCCCATGAACCGGCGGCGGGAAACTTTGTCTAATCCGGTTGGCTTTGTCATGCGTAATCCACCATGCGATCTGATCTGACGTTAGGGCTGGCCTGCTTGAATACCATTCTTAACGTTAAAAATTTCGGACCAAAAGCGGTCCTGCAAGCCTGCGGCGACACTTTTGCGTGAGCGCACAACAAGAGAGAGACCTGATGGATTCGTTGCTCACCACCAGCCTCGTGCTTACCATACTCGCTTTCACGGCAATATGGCTATTTCATGTTCCGCTCAAGGATGCGGGCATCGTGGACTACTACTGGGGACCGGGTTTTGCCATGATCGGCTGGGCGGGACTGATGTTCGGGGCGGAAGCTTCGCCGGTCAAATTGCTGCTGATTGCCGCCATTACGATCTGGTCGGCGCGACTGGCGGGTCAACTGATCATGCGGCACCGCCTGATGGCGGGCGAGGATGCGCGCTACGCGAAGATGCGCTCCGAGGGTGGCCCTCACTGGTGGTGGCAGAGCCTCTACAAGGTGTTCCTGCTGCAGGCGGTCATCCTCTGGATCGTGGCGACCCCGGTGCATGCGCTTCTCGCCGCGCCCGTGAATGCGTCTCTATCGCATATCGGTGAATTCGGCCTTTTTGTATTTGCGGCCGGGCTGTTGATCGAATCGGTTGCGGACTGGCAGCTCTACCGCCACCGGCGTGAGGGCAAATCGGGCCGCGAGACCCTTGCAAGCGGGCTTTGGGCCTACAGCCGGCATCCGAATTATTTCGGCGAGATCCTGCTCTGGTTCGGCATGGGGCTCGCCGCTTATGATCTTTCCGGCTTCTGGTGGGCTTTTGTGGGACCGGTGGTGCTGGCTCTGGTCATCCGGTTCGTCTCCCTGCCGCTCACGGAGCGGCATCTGATGGCGTCCCGGACAGACTATGGCCCGTATGTGGCGCGGACTCCGGTGCTCGTTCCCCTGCTCCGGTCCGGCAGCTTCAACGCCGGTCCCGCGGAATAGCTGGACCCCTTTGTTCTTCAAGGAACGCCAAAAAGGCGGCGGAGCCCAAGCCCGCCGCCCTTTTGGTGTTCAATTGCCGCTGCTTTTACAGCCGGTACTGGATCTGGTCGTTCCAGAACCGGTCAAGGCGCTGCATCAGCTTGTTGAGTTCCTCGAACTCGCTGGCGCCGATGCCGCCGACCTTGGCGATGGAATTGATGTGCCGGTCATAGAGCGCCGCCACGGTCTCGGCGATCTCTGTGCCGTGCTCGGTCAGGCTGATGCGCACCGCGCGGCGGTCGACCCGCGAGCGCTGGTGATTGATGTAGCCCAGATCCACCAGCTTCTTGAGATTGTAGGAGACGTTGGAGCCGAGATAATAGCCGCGGCTGCGCAATTCACCGGCGGTCAGTTCGGAATTGCCGATGTTGAACAACAGCAGCGCCTGGATAGCATTGATATCGGTGCGGCTGGCGCGGTCGAACTCATCCTTGATGACATCAAGCAGACGGCGATGAAGCCGTTCGACCAGTTGCAGCGATTCCAGATAGAGATCGCGCAGACCTTCGGACTCGTCGTTTGCCGGAGCTGCGTTTCGCGCGGATGCAAGCGCGGAATTTGTATACGACATGATGACTGCCTCACTGTTTGTGGTAGCGGCTTTTGTTCCCGCCTTGAGACAGACCCTATCGAATACGCCTAAAATTCTACTTAAACTGCAAGCTTAACAGCGTGTTACCTTCGGCACACCGCGCATTACAGTGAATCAGTCCTTACCAGTCTCGCATCCTGCCTGCGCTTGATGAAAAGGGCGGCGCGAAAACCGATATAGACCGAGATCACGACAACATGGGCGATGACCAGCAATGGGCGCTCGCCGTACCAGAGCGGAAAGCCCTTGTGCATGACGATCTCGGAGCCTGCCGCGACCACCCAGATCACAGGTCCCCAGGACACCTGCATCCACAGACCGACGGCAGCCACCGGAAGCAGCACCGAAAGCGCTGCGGAGGCGAACTGCCAATAGGACGGGATCAGGTCGAACCGGGACATGCCGCCGTCAGACAGGCCGATCAGCCGCCCCCAGTATTGCAGCCCGGCAACAAGGCAGCTCAGCGCCACCAGCCGCATGAACAGCCGGAAGCTCGCTTCCAGCGCGCCAGTGCCGGCTTCGGGCGCGGTGCCGATCTGCAGGATTGCCATCGTTGCGGAGTCCTTGTCATGGCGCCCGCCGGGAGCGCCGATCCTCAAAGCGCACTCATACCCAATCGATGGCTTGCGACGCAAGCCCGGCCCAATCGATGGCTTGCGACGCAAGCCCGGCCCAATCGATGGTGTGCGACGCAAGCCCGGCCCAATCGATGGTGTGCGACGCAAGCCCGGGCCCGATCAAAGGCCTTTGGCGCACCACCGCGCCGGAATTGATGTCCGCGCGCACCTGCTTCTTGACCGCGGGGGCCCGGTTGCGGTCTAACCGGTTGATACATTGCGGGCGCTGTCGGCGCGCGGCTGAAGCTGAGGAAACGGACATATGGGCGAGACGACGAAGAACACCGCGGCAGGGCTGGCGGCGGCTGCGGCATGCGATATCGACGAGATCACCGGACACCGGCGCATGCGCCGCACCCGCGTGGCAGACTGGTCGCGCCGGCTCGTGCGCGAGACCCGGCTCACGGTGGATGACCTGATCTGGCCGATTTTCATCATTCCCGGCACCAATATCAGCGAACCGATCGACGCCATGCCAGGCGTCAACCGGATGAGCGTCGACAAGGCGGTGGAAGCAGCCAGAATGGCGGCCGATCTCGGCATTCCGGCCCTTGCCACCTTCCCCAATGTGGAAATGGAAAAGCGCGACCAGACCGGCTCGCATGCGCTTGATCCGGAAAACCTGATCAACCGGGCCACCCGCGCCATCAAGCAGTCGGTGCCCGAGATCGGCGTTATCACAGATGTGGCGCTCGATCCCTTCACCGACCATGGCCATGACGGAATCCTGCGGGACGGCGAGATCGTCAATGACGAGACGGTGCGCGCCATCGCCGCCGCCGCCGTGCACCAGGCCGACGCCGGCGCCGACATCATCTCGCCGTCGGACATGATGGACGGACGCATCGGCGCGATCCGCCGGGCGCTGGATGCGGCCGGACATCACAATGTGGCGATCATGTCCTATGCGACCAAGTTCGCCTCGGCCTGCTACGGCCCCTACCGCGAGGCGATCGGCACCTCCGGGCTGCTCAAGGGCGACAAGCGCACCTATTACCTCGACCCGTCCAACGCCATGGAAGCGGTTCGTGACGCAGGCCTCGATGTCGAGGAAGGCGCGGACATGCTGATGGTCAAGCCGGGCCTGCCCTATCTCGACATCTGCCGGGCGCTCAAAGACACCTACGGCCTGCCCACCTTCGCCTACCAGGTGTCGGGCGAATATTCGATGATCAAGGCAGGAGCCGCCGCAGGCTATATCGACGGCGAGCGGATCATGATGGAGACGCTCTTGGCCTTCAAACGCGCCGGCTGCGACGGCATCCTCACCTATTTCGCCCCGGAAGCGGCAAGGCTCATCGCCAAGGGCCAAGGCTGAGGGGGGGCTGACGCAAACTCCAGCACCGGCGGACCAATTCGATTTCCGTCATCCCGGCCCCCGCGCCGGGATCCAGCCAACCGCGCGTCGGCGCGGTGAGAGACTCTTGGAGCCACGCCGGCAGATTTGAGAATGACGGAGTCCCCCGGCTCGCGGACGCTCGCCTGCTGGTTGCCGGGTCAAGCCCGGCATGACGGAAGGAGAGAGGTCGGCACGCCGTTCGATTTCGCCTGTGACGTGGTCAACGCCGGCGCCACCTGCCTAAACCTTTCTAAACCCAGCCAATACCGTGCCAAATCACATCCAAAACCGAGCCAAACCCCTTTAAGCGCGGTGTGCGACTACCTACATCTATTCTGACGCGGCAAATTTGTCCGCGCCCCGCGACAGGAGAGACCGATGAGCCGACCGTTCCCAGACAGCGCCAGCGACCCCGCAATCAGCGCCTATGACGACATCGCGCTCTATGACGGCGTGCGCACCAAGCGCGTGCTGGCGTTCTTCATCGATTACGCCATCGTGCTGGCGCTGTGCGTGCCGGTGGCGGTGCTGATCTTCTTCATCGGCATCTTCACCCTGGGTCTCGGCTTCTTCCTCTACCCGATCCTGTTCCTGCTGGTGGCCATCCCCTATATCGGAATGTCGATGGGCGGGCCGAACCAGGCCACGCCGGGCATGCGGATGATGGGCATCCGCGTCGCCCGCCTTGATGGCCGCCCGGTCGATTTCATGCTGGCTGTCGTCCATGGCGTCTTGTTCTGGGCCTTGAACGCCATCCTGACCCCCTTCATCCTGCTCGCCACCCTGGTGCTGAACCGCAAGCAGACGGTTCACGACTGGCTGCTCGGCACGGTGGTGGTGCGGGGATAGGTTTTTCCTCCGCCTCCCTTTCGCGCCTGTCACCCGCATTTGTCGAGCGCTCTGCTCATCAAAGGCTGCCCCACCCCAAAGCCGGATTCAAAATCCCCGTTTCGGCACGGATTGCTCCGGGCATTGCGCGGCAATTGATCTCGCGGGAAATTTCGTCCTAGGCGCGAGAGCCGGCTGCACTGTAAAGTAGCGACAATTCCGTGCCATGGGGTCGCCACGCATACATGCCCGAACTTCATCTCGTCGCCACCTTCGTCATTATCGGGGCAACCATCATCGCCTATGCGTCGGAACGCTGGGCGATGGAGACGGTATCGCTGGTTTCGCTTGCGGCCATCCTGATCCTTTTCGGCGCGGTGCCGTATTCCGGCGCGGGTGCCGAAATCTTGAGTGCGGAACGGCTGCTGGCCGGGTTTTCCAACCCGGCTTTGATCACCGTGATCGCGCTGCTGATCGTCGGCCAGGGGTTGTTCGCCACCGACGCCATGGAGGCGCCGGCGCGCAGGCTGGGGAAGATGGGCGGATCGTCGACCTTCCGGCCGATCCTGTTCATCCTCGTTGGCGCCGCCGTGATCTCGGCATTCCTCAACAACACGCCCGTTGTGGTGATCTTCATCCCGATCCTTGTGGTGATTGCCGCGCAACGGTCGATTTCGGCCAGCCGGGTGTTCATCCCGCTGTCCTTCATCACGATCCTGGGCGGCATGACCACGCTGATCGGGTCGTCGACCAACCTGCTGGTTGCGGGCGTGGCGCGGGACTATGGCCACGAGGTCGGGTTTTTCGACATCACCGGGATGGGCGTGATCCTGGCGCTTGTCGGCGGCGTCTATGTGCTGGGCGTGCTTCCGCGGATCCTGCCGGAACGCGAGGCCCAACTTTCGGCCGGCGCCAAGTCCGGGGCGCAGTTCATCGGCGAAATCACGCTCACCCGGGATCACCCCTTTGTCGGCATCTCGGCCAAGGCCGGCATGTTTCCGGGCCTGGGCGATCTGACCTTGAGATTGCTGCAGCGCCGCGACATTCCGGTTCTGCCGCCATTCGAGGATCTGACGCTCTCAGCCGGCGACACTCTGGTGGTGAGCGGAACACGGCGGGCCTTCTCCAAGGCGCTGTCGCGCGGGCGCGCCGGACTGAAAGCCGATGACGGACCGGTCGAGGACACGTCGAAGGACCCGCCGCCCGGCCCGGACTACCATCTTGCCGAGGCGGTGATCTCGCCCGGATCGCGCTATGCCGGGCGCACCATCCAGCTCTCCGGCCTCAGGCCGCAATTCGGCATTTCGGTTCTCGGCGTGCAGCGCAAGAGCCGCATGGCGCGCTCGGCGATGTCCGACATACGGCTTGAACCCGGCGACACGCTGCTGATCGGCGGCCCGATGGAAGCGATCGCGCAGTTGAGGGGCAATCATGACCTTTTGCTGCTTGAGTACTCCGCCGAAGCCGTGCCGCAATCGCGCAAGGCCCGCATCGCGGTGGCGATCTTTGCAGCCATTGTCGTGCTATCGGCCTTCTCGCTGCTGCCGATCGTGGTGGCGGCGGTCTGCGGCGCGGTGCTGATGCTGCTCACCGGATGCCTGTCGATCCTGCAGGCAGCGCGCGCCTTCGACCGGCAGATCTTCCTGCTGGTCGGCTCCTCGGTGGCGCTGGCGACAGCGCTTGAGACTACCGGCGGTGCTGCGCTGATCGCGTCAAGCGCGCTCAGCCTGATGGAGGGCGCGTCAGCGGGCGTGATTCTGTCTGGGCTGTTCCTGGTGATGGCGATATTGACCAACATTCTGTCCAACAACGCCACCGCGGTGCTGTTCACGCCGATCGCGCTTGGAATCGCCAAGGGCATGGGCGTGCCGCCGGAACCGTTCATCGCGGCGGTGATCTTTGCCGCCAACTCGTCCTTCGCCACACCGATCGGATATCAGACCAATTTGCTGGTGATGGGCCCCGGCCACTACCGTTTCAGCGATTTTCTGCGTGCAGGGACGCCGCTTGTGCTTATCATCTGGTTGACCTTTTCGCTGCTTGCGCCATGGTAT
Organism: Hoeflea sp.; assembly: GCA_019084245.1. Taxonomy (GTDB): domain Bacteria; phylum Pseudomonadota; class Alphaproteobacteria; order Rhizobiales; family Rhizobiaceae; genus Hoeflea. The sequence goes on along the minus strand of JAHRFE010000015.1, from coordinate 179,968 downwards.
TACGGACTTTGAACCGCTTCGAACCCAAGGCATGATGAACCAACCCGTCAATTCTCCGCAGTTCTTCCTGACCGCGCCCTCGCCATGTCCCTATCTCGAGGGCCAGGGGGAGCGGAAGGTCTTTACCCATCTGGTGGGTGACAAGGCGCCGGAACTGAATGATCTCCTGACGCAAGGCGGGTTCCGGCGGTCGCAGAATATTGCCTATCGTCCGGCTTGCGAAACCTGCCGCGCCTGCATCTCCGTGCGGATCCTGGCTGGTGAATTCAAGCCAACGAAGTCGATGCGACGCAACATGGCCCTCAACAGCGACCTTGTCGCCACCGAATACCGGGCCGAGCCGTCAAGCGAGCAGTTCAAGCTTTTTCGCAGCTACCTCGACAGCCGCCACCAGCGCGGCGGCATGGCCGACATGAGCATCGGCGACTATGCGATGATGGTGGAGGACTCCCATGTCGACACCCGCATCATCGAGTACCGCAGGAAGACAGAAGGCGACGGGCTGCAGGAAACCCCGGTCGGGGAACTGATCGCGGCTGCGCTGACCGACTGGATGGGCGACGGCCTGTCGATGGTCTATTCCTTCTACAAGCCCGAGGAGACCGCCCGGTCGCTCGGCACCCACATGATTCTTGATCACATCGCCCGCGCCAAGGCGCTTGGCCTGCCACATGTCTATCTCGGCTACTGGGTCAAGGGTTCGCGCAAGATGGAATACAAGACGCGCTTCCTGCCGCAGGAGCACCTGATGGCGCAGGGCTGGCAACGCTTCGAGCCGTAGCGAACGCCCGCCCCTTCCCTGAATATCTCCCGACCCCTTCCAGCGTCGCCCCAACCCATCATTCCCAGCAAGGCCGCCTTTCATGCAGGATCATCTTCAACAGGCGGCCGACCACCGGAAGGGTCTGGCGATCACCGCGATTGGCGGGCTGACGCTGACGGTGGATATCCCGCTGATCCGGCTCGCGGAGAGCGACGCATGGTCGGCGCTGGCTGTCCGCAGCGCGCTTACCTTCCTGGCCGCCATCGTCGCCTGGAGCTTTATCCGGTTTGCGCTCAAGCGGACCATTCCGATCATTCCGGGCAAGGCCGGGCTTCTGGTGGTCACGCTCTACGGCCTCGCCTCGATCACCTTCATGCTGGCGGTGTTCAACACATCCACAGCCAATCTCGTGTTCATCCTGGCGTTCAATCCGATGTTTTCCGCCCTGCTTGCCTGGTGGCTGACCGGTGAAAGCCCCTTGCCGCAAACCTTCGCGGCGATGATCGTGATGATCCTCGGCGTCTCGCTGATCGTCTTTGATGGCCTGAAAGCCGGCAACCTGACCGGGGATTTGCTGGCGCTCGCCTCGAGCTTCATCCTCGCCGGCGCGATCACCGCCAGCCGCAAGGCGCGCGTCGACATGGGATTTGCGCCGTTGTTTGCGGCCATCGTGCCGTCGATGATCGGGCTCGCGATGGTCGGAGGGCCCTCAGGGCTCGTCTTGGGCGACCCTGTCTGGCTGGTGCTCAACGGGCTGATCATCATCCCGATCGCCTTCTGGTGCCTTGCCACCGGTCCGAGATATCTCTCCGGGCCGGAGGTGGCGATGTTCTATCTGCTCGAGACGATCCTCGCGCCGGTCTGGGTCTGGATGATCTTCGCCGAGGCGCCGACGCCGCTCGGGCTCGTGGGCGGGGCGATCATCGTGGTGGCTCTCGTGAGCCATTCCCTGTGGCGATTGTCCTCGCACAGGAAGGCAGCACGGACGCTTGCCCCGCGACATCCGGTGTAAATCCGCTGATATCCCGTCGCCGTATTCTGGCCGCATCCCGCTGATTACATGCGTAGATCCCAACCCCGTGAATGAGCTTTGCCGCGCTTGAAAAGATTCATCCTGTTCGTATTTTTGTGTTTCGTGACGCCGTCGCTGGCCTCGCTTGGCGTGCAGGCCGCTGGCTCGCAGCCCGGCTCATGGCGCAATGCCGACTGGTCGTCGTCCGGACTGCTGCCCGGCGCATCCGACGACATGACTGCCGCGATCTATGTCATGGCGGCGCGAACCGGAGGTCTCAAAGGCGCGCTCGCGGTCCACAGCTGGGTCGTCACCAAGGACGCCGGCAGCGACCGCTACACGCGTTATGACAAGGTCGGCTGGGGCAGTCCGATCCGGGTCAACGCCTATGCCGCAGACGGGCGCTGGTATTCCAACAAGCCAGACATCCTGCTTGCCCTGCACGGCGACGAGGCAGCAAGGCTGATCCCGCGGATCGAGGCGGCCGTGACCGATTATCCCCATACCGGGCGCGGCGACTACAATATCTGGCCGGGTCCGAACTCGAACTCCTTCGTCGCCCACGTGCTCAGAAAAGTCCCCGAGCTTGGCATCGCGCTGCCGCCCGAGGCTGTGGGACGCGACTACCGGCCCTGGGATGAGGTGGTGACGCTCACGCCCGACTGGCGCAATCTCGAAATCTCGCTCGGCGGCTATGCCGGTCTGGGCCTTGGCGTGCTGCACGGCGTCGAGATCCGTTTGGGCGGACTGGTGTTCGGCCTCGACATCGCCCGCCCCGGGATCAAGCTGCCGGGATTCGGACGGATCGGGGTTTAGCGCCAGAGCAGCTAGCGCGCCGGGCCGACCTTCTTGAGCAGGCACATGGTTTCGGCGGTGAAATGGCCGGTGGCGCCGGTCGGCATCCACAGATCGTACTGGCCCCGGTGGTCCTCGACCCAACCGGTCCGGGCGTAGAATTTCTCGGCAGGCACATTGCCCACCTGGCACAGCAATTTCGCGACCGAAAAGCCATTTTCGGCAATCATCCGCTCGCCATGGACCATGAGCCGCTCGGCGACGCCGCTTCCGCGCGCATCCCGGGCGATGAACAGCTTGGTCAGCTCGTCGCCATTGATGGCGACAAATCCCAGGATCCGGGCACCTTCCGCGGCAACATGGAACGAGTCATCGGACGCGCCGTAGATATCGTCGATGCATTCGAGCGTGCGCAGCGGCAGCACATCCGGGCTCACCAGATGCGCGTGGCCGTCATGCCAGCCGTGATGCAGGATCTCGACGATCGCCTCGCGGTCTTCGGGTCTGGCAGGCCGGATCTCAATCATCGGAGCAACCCTCAAATGCACTGGGGATAGGTGGAACGCAGGAGCCCGGAAAGGGCTCCATCAGCTGAACTTGCCCGAGCGGGGAAAGCCCTTGGGCACCAGGCGGCCGGCCTGGGCGCGGTCGGCGATCCACTCGGTCAGTTCGTCCTTCTTGCGGTTGTGCATGCGCCCGGCGCTGTCTTCCCAGGTCAGGCCCTCCTCCATGGCGAAGCAGCGGATGTCGGCCACGCCGCCATCCTTGTAGCGCTGCAGCCGCACGCCCTTGCCGCGGCTCATTTCCGGCAATTGCGCCAGCGGGAAGATCAGCATCTTGCGATTGTCACCGATGATGGCGACATGGTCGCCGGTCACGGGCACGCACAGCCGCGCCTCGTCCGGCAGGCTCACATTCATGATCTGCTTGCCCTTGCGGGTGTTGGCGACCAGATCGCTTTCGGCGACGATGAAACCGTTGCCGGCGGTGGACGCCATCAGCAGCTTGCGCGCCGGGTCGTGGACGAAGGCGGTCAGCACCGCCTGGTCATTGTCCATGTCGACGATGATCCGCAAGGGTTCGCCATGGCCGCGCCCGCCGGGCAGCTTGTCGGCGCCCAGCGTATAGGCCTTGCCGCCGGTTGTGACGATGACGATCTTGTCGGTCGTATAGGCCGGGAAGGCCAGCTTGAGCGCATCGCCATCCTTGAACTGCAGCGCGGCGTACTCCGCCATGTGGCCCTTCATGCCGCGGATCCAGCCCTTGTCCGAAATCACAACCGTGATCGGCTCCTTCTCGATCATCGCCTGCTCGATGGCGGCGAGGTCGGCGACCGGCGCCTCGGCGAATTTTGTCCGCCGTGCGCCAAGCTCGGTCTCCTTGGAGAACATCTTGCGGACATTGCCGACTTCCCAGGCCACCGTCTGCCACTGCTTGGCGTCGGAGGCGAGAAGCGCCTCGATTTCCGCCTTCTCGCCGGTCAGGCCCTCGAATTCCTTGCGGATCTCCATTTCCTCGAGCTTGCGCAACGACCTCAGCCGCATGTTGAGGATGGCTTCGGCCTGAACATCGGTGAGCTCGAAGGTCTTCATCAGCTCGAGCTTCGGCTCATCCTCCTCGCGGATGATGCGGATCACCTCGTCGAGGTTGAGATAGGCGATCAGGAACCCCGACAACAGCTCCAGCCGCCGGTCGATCGCAGCCAAGCGGTGGCGCGAGCGCCGTTGCAGCACCTCGCGGCGGTGCGCCAGCCATTCGCTCAGCACCTCGGCCAGATTCATCACCTTGGGCACCTTGCCCATCGACAGCACATTGAGGTTGAGCGGGATGCGGTTTTCGAGCTCGGACAGCCGGAACAGCGATTCCATCAACAGGTTCGGATCCACCGTGCGGCTCTTCGGGATCAACACCAGACGGACATCCTCGGCGGACTCGTCACGCACATCCTCAAGCAGCGGCAGCCTGCGGGCGATCAGCAGTTCGGCAATCTTCTCGATCAGCCGCGACTTCTGCACCTGGTAGGGCATTTCAGTGATGACGATCTGGTAACCACCGCGGCCGGTGTCCTCGGTCTCCCACTTGGCGCGCACGCGGAATCCGCCGCGTCCGGTCTTGTAGGCTTCGAGTATGGACTCGCGGCTGTCGATGACGACACCGCCGGTGGGGAAATCCGGCCCTTCGACATGCTGCAGAAGCTCCTCGACGCTCGCGTCGGGCTTGCGGATCAGCATGAGCGCCGCATCGCAGAGTTCGGCGGCGTTGTGCGGTGGGATCGAGGTCGCCATGCCGACCGCGATGCCGGTGGCGCCATTGGCGAGCAGGTTCGGAAACGCGCCCGGCAACACCACCGGCTCGCTGTTTTCCTCGTCGTAAGTCGTGCGGAAATCGACCGCGTCCTCGTTGATGCCCTCGATCAGCAACTCGGCGACCGCGGTCATCTTCGATTCGGTGTAGCGCATGGCAGCTGCGCTATCGCCATCGATATTGCCGAAATTACCCTGGCCGTTGGCGAGCGGATAGCGCACGGCGAAATCCTGGGCCAGCCGCACCAGCGCGTCATAGATCGACTGGTCGCCATGGGGATGGAAGTTACCCATCACCTCACCGACGATCTTGGCGCATTTCTTGAACGACCCGCCCGACTTCAGCCCCATCTCGCTCATGGCGTAGACAATGCGGCGGTGCACCGGCTTCATGCCGTCGCGCACATCGGGCAGCGCGCGGTGCATGATGGTTGACAGCGCATAGGCCAGATAGCGCTCCTCGAGCGCCTTCTTCAGGTCAACGGCTTGAATATGGTCGCCGCCACCGGGCGGAATGAGGCTCTTTCCCATGGCGTGGGGTTACCGGAGCCGGTGATTCGGGGCAAGGGGCTGGCCAAACCGCCCACAGCCGGCGCTGCGGGGGCTGTATGTCCCGCGCCTGGTGGTCTGACTGAAACAGATGGTTCCCATATGTTTCGAAAAGTCAGCCCACAAATCATTGATCCGGTGGTGCGACCGTCATGCCCACATCCCGCCGTCGTCCTCCTCGGCCATGGTGCCGGGGATCTGCTGAACCATCGGTTTTCCCCCAGGCCACATCTTGTTCACCAAACACAAAAACAGAAGCAGCCACACATGCACCATAAAGCTGTTGACGATGACAGGATCAGTCTCGATCTGTAATATGGGCGAGACAGCTTCAAGATCAGGATGCAGGTCGAGACCGCATCGCCAGCAGAAGGACTTCCCGATGACGATCCAATACACGCCAAAGCGTCTTTTTTCCGCCTCCGTGTTGCTGGCAACACTTTCGGGCCTGGCATTGCCCGCTTTTGCGCTCGACGCCGATGATTTCGCCACGAAAGTCGCGTCGGTGGCCGGCCAGGGCGGCGTCGCAATGAGTTTTTCAGCGGTCGAACCGGACGGCGACACCATCGTGTTGAAATCCGTGCGGATGCAGGCCCCGGGCGATCCGGCGCTTGAACTTGGCGACATCACCTTCACTGGAGTCGAGGAAGACGATGACGGCAGCTATTATGTCGACGAGACGGCGTTTGCCGACATCAATATGGAGAAGGAAGGCATCAGGCTCACGGTCGCCGACATCGAACTCTACGGCCTGACTGTTCCGGCAAGACCGGGTTACGACACGATGGACAACATCGTGTTCTACGAAGGGCTCTCGACCGGCAGGATCGCGGTCGAAAAAGACGGCAAGGAGACTTTCTCCATGGCCAGCATGACGCAGGAAGTCGAGCGCGCCGATGATGATTCCAGCGTCAGCTTGACGATGGACGGATCCGACATGGCCATTGATCTGAGCGAGATCGACGATCCGAAAGCCAAGGCCGCGCTCAGCGAACTCGGCTACACCAATCTGACCGGCGACTTCAAGATTGACGGCAAATGGGAGGTGGAGCCCGGCATCTTCAACATGCGCGAGTATTCGCTCCGCCTCGACGACGTGGGCCGCCTGGCGATGTCGCTCGAAATTTCCGGCTACACGCTGGAATTCATCAAGGCCCTGCAGCAGGCGCAGACAGCCGCCCAGATCAACCCCGACCCGAAGGCGGCCCAGCAGGCCATGGGGTTTGCGATGATGGGCATGCTGCAACAGCTGAGCTTCAATTCAGCCTCGATCCAGTTCCAGGACGATTCCCTGACCGGCAAGGCGCTCGCCTACGCAGGCAAGCAGCAGGGTGTGACCGGCGAGCAGATGGGTCAGTCCTTGAAGTTCATGGTGCCGATGATGCTCGGGCAACTGGGCATTCCAGCGCTGCAGCAGCAGATCACCGCCGCGGCAAACGCCTTCCTCGACAACCCCCAGACCTTCACCATCACCGCCAAGCCCGCAAATCCGGTTGGAGTCCCCATGATCATGGGCGCCGGCATGGGCGACCCCAAATCGCTCGTGGATCTGCTCAATGTGAAGGTTACCGCCAACGACCCGGTCCTGCTCTGCTGCGAATAATCAGGAAAGCGGCTGTGCTTAACAGGGCGGCCGCGCTTGCTTGTTCGGGCCTGCGGGCGCAGGGTGATGTCAGGATTCTCATGTGATTTGCGCGCACTCAAACGATCGCGCAGATCCCTTCCCTCCCACCAGCACTGGATTCATCCATGATCCGTTACAAGTCCATGCCGGACGAAAAACCGGCCGCCAAACCGGCTGACAAGCCAGCCAAGTCCCCCGCCAAGGCCAAGGCTTCCAAGGAAGAGAAAGCGCCTCGGAAGGACCTCCTGGATATCACGCCGGATGATGCCGACGACAAGGACTGATACAGGTTCGCCTGCTGATCGCCAAAGACAAGAAAAAGCCCGGAAACCAGCAGGTTGTCCGGGCTTTTTGAAGATCTGAGTCCGGTTGACCGGGCTTGCCGCTACTCGGCCTTGGCGGGAATGGCGCGCAGCGACAGCTCGCGCATCTGAGCCGGCGACGCCGGGCTCGGGGCGCCCATCAGCAGATCCTGGGCCTGCTGGTTCATCGGGAACAGCGCCACTTCGCGCAGGTTCTTGGCCCCGACGATCAGCATGATGACGCGGTCGACGCCCGCCGCCATGCCGCCATGGGGCGGCGCGCCATACTGGAAGGCGCGGTAGAGGCCGCCGAAGCGCTCCTCGACATCGGCCTGGCTCAGCCCCACCTTCTCGAAGGCCTTGACCATCAGCTCCGGCGACTGGTTCCGGATTGAGCCCGAGGCAATCTCGAAGCCGTTGCAGACGAGATCGTACTGGTAGGCCTTGAGCGTCAGCGGATCCTGGGTCTCGAGCGCTTCCATCCCGCCCTGGGGCATGGAGAAGGGGTTGTGGGCAAACTCCACCTTCTTGGCGTCCTCGTCCCATTCGTAGAACGGGAAATCGACGATCCAGCAGAGTTCGAACCGGTCGCGGTCGACAAGGTTCAACTCCTCGCCCGCGCGGGTGCGCGCATCGCCTGCAAAGCGGGCGAATTTGGCCGGATCGCCGGCAGCGAAGAAGCAGGCGTCGCCATCGTCGAGGCCCATCTGGATGCGGATGGCTTCGGTGCGCTCGGGTCCGATGTTCTTGGCGATGGGACCGGCGCCTTCCAGCGTATCGCCTTCCTTGCGCCAGAAGATGTAGCCCAGGCCCGGCTGCCCCTGGCCTTGCGCCCAGGAATTCATCCGGTCGCAGAAGGCGCGGGAGCCGCCGGTCTTGGCGGGAATCGCCCAGACCTCGACCTTGGGGTTGCTCGCGATCATGCCGGCAAACACCTTGAAGCCGGAGCCTGCGAAATGCTCGGTGACGTCCTGCATCTCGATCGGGTTCCTGAGATCCGGCTTGTCGGAGCCATAGGTGCGGACCGCCTGGTCATAGGGAATGCGGCGGAACTTCTGCGTCACCGGCTTGCCCTCGGCAAACTCCTCGAACACGCCGCGCATCACCGGCTCCATCGTGTCCCAGACATCTTCCTGAGTGACGAAGCTCATTTCGAGGTCGAGCTGGTAGAATTCGCCCGGCAGGCGGTCGGCGCGCGGGTCCTCGTCGCGGAAGCACGGCGCGATCTGGAAATAGCGGTCGAAACCGGCCACCATCAGCAATTGCTTGTACTGCTGCGGCGCCTGCGGCAGCGCATAGAACTGGCCGGGGTGGATGCGGGAGGGCACCAGGAAGTCGCGCGCGCCCTCGGGTGACGACGCGGTCAGGATCGGCGTCGCGTATTCGGCAAAGCCGATCTCGGTCATGCGGCGGCGCATGTCGGCGATCACCTTGGTGCGGGTGACGATGTTCCTGTGCAGGGTTTCGCGGCGCAGATCGAGGAAGCGGTATTTGAGCCGCACGTCCTCGGGATAATCGGGCTCGCCGAACACCGGCAGCGGCAGTTCCCTGGCCGCCGACAGGACTTCGATCTCCTGGGCGAAGAGCTCGATCTCGCCCGTGCCGAGATTGGCGTTGATGGTATCGGCCGTGCGCTCCTTGACGACGCCATCGACGCGGATCACCCATTCGCCGCGCACGGTCTCTGCCGCCTCAAAGGCGGGCGAATCCGGATCGGCCACAACTTGCGTGATGCCGTAATGGTCGCGCAGGTCGATGAACAGCAGGCCGCCATGGTCACGCACGCGGTGCACCCAGCCCGAAATCCGGACGGAGGCGCCGGCGTCATCCTTGCGAAGCGCGGCGCAGGTGTGGGAACGGTAGCGATGCATGGCATATCCTCGATGGCTGGAACCTGCGGCCAAAATCGGCGGTTTGGCGGGGTGCAAGGGGCACACATCGCCGCTTCGGCGCACGGTAAAAATCGCGCGGAAAAGCGCATGACCCACCCGGTTTGTCAAGGCGCAACGGCGCAATCGGACTGTGCATTGGCGGGATTTCGGCGCGACGGCCCGGCAATTTAGATATACGGTCGGATCAGTTTTTCAGTCCCCGGCCCTCCATGTCCTCGCTTCGCCCGCTTTTTCCGCTTCTGACCACCGCCGGCGTGCTGCTTGCGGGCAACGGGCTTCAGGGTACGCTGATTACCTTGCGCGGCTCGGCGGAGGGGTTTTCGGCCACCGTCATCGGCCTCGCCGGCGCGGGCTATTATCTGGGCTTCATCATCGGCTGCTGGATGACGCCCTGGCTCCTGCGCACATCGGGCCACATCCGCGCCTTCGCTGCGATGACGGCGATCGCGGCCTGCGCCTCGCTCGCCATGGTGATGGTCATCGATCCGTTCTTCTGGTTCCTGATGCGGCTCGTGACCGGCGTCTGCTTTGTCTCGCTGTTTGCCAATGTCGAAAGCTGGATCAACGCGCAGGTCACCAATTCGACGCGGGCGCGGACGCTGGCAATCTACCGCTTTGTCGATCTGGCCGCCGTCACGGCGTCGCAATATCTGCTGCCGGTGTTCGGCGTCGGCGGCTTCGAGATCTTCGCGGTGATGACCATGCTGATCATCCTTTCGATCGTGCCGGTGTCGCTTGCCGACCGTTCGAACCCTGCCCCGCCAGCGCCGTTCTCGTTCAACCCCAAACGGCTGTGGATGGTCTCGCCGCTGGCCTGCGCCGGTGTTGTCACCGTCGGTCTGACCACAGCCTCGTTCCGTTCGGTCGGCCCGCTTTATGCCGAGGGGCTGGGGCTTGGTGTGGCCGACATCGCCTCGTTCATGAGCGCAGGGATTATTGGCGGCATTGTGCTGCAATATCCACTTGGCTATCTCTCGGATATCATCAGCCGCCGCTCGGTGCTGTTGATGGCCACGGCGGGATCGACTCTGACCGGCCTTGCCATGGTCTGGTTCGCGGGCTCAAGCGTGGCGCTCAATCTGATCGGCATCTTCCTGTGGGGCGCGTTCACCTTGCCGCTCTATTCGCTGTCGGCGGCGCATGCCAATGACAAGGCGGAAGCCGGAGAATATGTACAGATCGCCTCGGGGCTGATGTTCTTCTGGGCGATCGGCGCGTCGATCGGTCCGCTTTTGTCCGCCGTGCTGGTGGATTGGCTCGGCGCATCGGCCTTCTTCGCCTTCATCTGCGCCATGCATGGCGCTTTCGTCGTCTACACCATTGTTCGCATTATCCGCGGCGAACCCGATGACCCCGATCGGGGGCAGTTTGCCGGATTGCTGCGCACCTCGCCGATCTTTGCCCGCATGGCGGCGCAGTCGGTCGATCGCCCGGGTAAGCGTGCGGACGATCAGGCCGATGAGGCCCAGCCGAAAGCAGAAGAAAACGATCCGTCGTCGAGACAAGACAAAACGGAAAATTCGGGGTAAAGGCCAAACATGGACATGATTACAACGACCGAGGCGCTTGCCGCCTTCTGCACCCGCCTTGCAAGCCACGACTATGTCACCGTTGACACCGAGTTCCTGCGCGAGACGACCTACTGGCCCGAGCTCTGCCTGATCCAGATGGCAGGTCCGGAGGATGAGGGCATTGTCGATCCCCTCGCCGAAGGCCTTGATCTCAAACCGTTTTATGAGCTGATGGCGGACACCTCGGTGATCAAGGTGTTTCATGCCGCCCGCCAGGACATCGAAATCGTCGTCAATCGCGGCGATCTGGTTCCGCACCCGATCTTTGACACGCAAGTTGCGGCCATGGTCTGCGGCTTCGGCGAATCGATTTCCTATGACCAGCTGGTTTCCCGCATCACCGGCGCGCCCATCGACAAATCCTCAAGGTTTACCGACTGGAGCCGCAGGCCGCTCTCCGACAAGCAGCTTGATTATGCGCTGGCTGACGTGACGCACCTGCGCGACGTCTATCTCGAACTCGTCTCGCGGCTCGAAGCGGAAGGCCGCGGTCATTGGGTGGCCGATGAAATGGCGGTGCTCGAATCGCGCGCCACCTATGAGATGGACCCCGAGGATGCCTGGAAACGGCTCAAGATGCGGGTGAAAAAGCCGGTCGAGCTGTGCGTGCTCCAGCAGGTGGCGGCCTGGCGGGAACGCGAGGCGCGGACCCGCAACGTGCCGCGCGGCCGGGTGATCAAGGACGACGCCATCTACGAGATCGCCCAGCAACAGCCCGTGGATGCCGAGGCGATGTCGCGGCTGAGAACCATTCCGCGCGGCTGGGAACGCTCGGCCCAGGGCGCCAAACTCATCGAGATCGTCAATAAGGCGGTTGAAACCCCCAAGGACGACATGCCGCGCCTGCCGCGCCACAGACAGGCGCCCGAAGGGGCCCAGGCCGCGATCGAACTGCTGCGGGTGCTGCTCAAGCTGACGGTGGAAAAGGAAAATGTCGCGGCGAAGATCATCGCCACTTCCGATGATCTCGAAGCCATCGCCATCGATGGCGAGGCCGCGGACGTGCCAGCGCTCAAGGGCTGGCGCAGGGAACTGTTCGGCGACCGGGCGCTCAAGCTGATCCGCGGCGAACTGGCGCTGCGGTTTACCGGCAAGCGCGTCGATGCGGTGGAACTGTAGGCAGCGCGCTCAGGCTCGTTTGCACCCGTGCGTGCTCGATCGAACCTGGCGGATTCATTTTGGAACCCGACCTACATTAGGTCTTGCAATCCCCGCTGCGGCCCCCCATATTGGTTTCAACACGAGATTTGTCTCCACCCTGACCACGGATGTACTGGCAGGCGTGTAGAGGCAAAGTGGGAAGGTCGGTGCGAATTTCGCCCGGCCTTTTTCTTTTCCATTGCAGCAACCGGCAAAGCCACACCCCAACGGCGGAGTGCGCCGAACCATGCCGGTTGCGGCGGGAATCCGGCCCAAGCGCTATGCGCCACTTTTCTCCGCCCTGCCCGCGCCGTCGATTTTCCCCTTGCAAACATACCGACCGGTTGGTAATTTGAACCAAAGGAACACGCCATGTCACCCCGCGCCATCAACGCCCGCACCCGCCTTCTTGAATCCGCCCGCGACGTGATTCGCGCCAAGGGGTTTTCCGCCACGTCGGTGGATGATCTGTGCAAGACGGCCGGCGTGACCAAGGGCGCCTTCTTCCACCATTTCAAGAGCAAGGAAGAACTCGGCGTCGCCGCCGCCGATTTCTGGTCCGAGACCACGGCGGCGCTGTTTGCCGGCGCGCCCTACCATCAGCCCGACGACCCGTACGACCGGCTCATCGCCTATCTCGAGTTCCGCAAGGACCTGCTCGCCGGCGATCTGCCGGACTATACCTGCCTGGTCGGCACCATGGCGCAGGAGGTTTACGACAGCGCGCCTGCAATCCGCGATGCCTGCCACGCCTCGATTTCGGGCCATGCGATGACGCTTGTGCCCGACATCAGGGCAGCCATGGCGGCGCGCGGCGTGAGCGGATTTACGCCCGAAAGCCTTGCGCTGCACACCCAGGCCGTCCTCCAGGGCGCCTTCATTCTGGCCAAGTCCGGAAACTCGGTGAGTTTCGCCCAGGACAGCGTCGATCACCTCATCCGTTATGTATCCATGTTGTTTTCTCAATCCAGGGAGGAGAAGAAATGAGTACGGCATCCGATTACCGACGGCTGATGCACGGGGTGATCCCCTATGCCACCGTCGAAGGCGCCGACAAGGCGATCGAATTCTACAGACGCGCATTCGCCGCGGTCCTGCATGGCGACATTGCCCGCAGCGAGGATGGCCGCGTCCTCAATGCAGCCATCGAGATCGATAACGGCATGGTCATGGTGATGGACCCGTTCCCCGAATACGGCGCGCAGCCATCCTCCGGCAGCAATTTCGTGCTGCAATTGGTCATCGAAGATGGCGATTTTTGGTGGAACCGGGCTGTTGACGCCGGCTGCGAGGTGGTGTCGCCGTTCAAGCTGGAATTCTGGGGCGACCGCTACGGCCGCGTCCGCGATCCCTTCGGCCTGGAATGGGCCTTCAACGAACCGGCGATCGAGAAGCAACAGGCCGGTTGAGCGCCGGCCATTTCAAGGGAGGATGACATGAACAGGATTGTCGAAGAGGCCGAATGGATGGACGCCTATGCGCGCCAGGTGGCACAGGAAAAGGCCGCCACCGAAGCGTTGGACCGCATTGCCGCCGATCGCCGAAGGCTGCCATGGCTCAGGGTGGAAAAGGACTACCGCTTTACCGGCCCCACCGGAGAGACCGGACTTGAGGGTCTGTTCGAAGGGCGAAGCCAGCTGATCGTCTATCATCACATGCTCAAGCCGAACGACCCCGCGCCCTGCGCCGGCTGCAGCATGGTTGGCGATCACATTCCGCACCTGGCTCATATCAATGCCCGAGACGTAACACTCGTCTTCGTTGCCCGCGCTCCGTCGCCGGAGATCGAACGCTACAAGCGGCGCATGGGATGGACCATGCCGTTCTACCAGAGCATCGACAGTTTCGGCAGCGATTTCGGGATTGATGGCGGCTTCGGCCTCAATGTGTTTCTCAACACCGATGCAGGCATCATGAGGACCTACTACACCAGCGGCCGCGGCGTCGAGACCCTGGGCACGCCGATGACGCTGCTCGACATCACGCCCTTCGGCCGCCAGGAGACCTGGGAGGAGTCGCCCGAAGGCGTTGCCCAGGGTGAGCCCTATGTCTGGTGGCGGCGGCACGACGAATATGATCCGCATCCGTCCGCGCCCAGCGCCGTCGCACGCCAGATGCCGCAACGGGCGTCCGGCTGATGCACGCCGGACCTGACCGTCCGTCTTCGCCAAGATAACCGTAGTACAGCAAAGAGAGGCTGATCATGACATATGTGCAAGGAGTTCTGCTCGCCGTTCCCGATGCCAACAAGGCGGCGTATACCGAGATGGCCGAAGCCAGCGCCAAGGTGTTTCGCGAGAACGGAGCGCTTTCGGTGATGGAGGCGTGGGGCGCGGACGTGCCCGACGGCAAGGTCACCTCGTTTCCGATGGCGGTCAAACTGGAGGCTGGGGAAAGTGTCGTCTTCTCCTGGATACTCTGGCCCGACAAGGCCACGGCCGACAGTGGCATGGGCGCTTCAATGAAGCAGCTCGAGTCCCTGATGGGTCCCGACATGAGCAAGATGCCGTTCGACGGCATGCGCATGATGTGGGGCGGCTTCGAGAGCATCGTCGAGATGTGAGCTAGTGGTCTGACCGAAGCAGATGGTTCCCATCTGTTTCGAAAAGTCAGCCCACAAGCTATTGATCTGGTGGGGCGATTTGTCCAGACAGATGGGAACCATCTGTCTGGATCGCACCACTAATGCATGTCGCCTTCAAACGGATTCGTTTGAACTATAACGACATGCATTGATTCAAGCTGTTACAGTGACCTTAGCGCATCCTCTTGGATGCGCGGCGCTTGTCGGACGCAGGCCCGCTCAGGCTTGCAGTCAGCCGATCCTGAAGCCCAGGCGCTTGCCGGTCAGCTTGGCAAGCTGCTGCAGGCGGCCTTCCAGCCGCTCGCCGACAAAGGTCTCGCAGGAACGCGGCACCACGAGAACGATATCGACGTCGCCGTCCGCGGGTTCGGCGGCGACGAAGGCCAGATGCGGCACGATTCCGGGCATGGAAGCCGAGAACAGGTAGACCACGCGCAGCATGCCGCCCAGGAGCTTGGCGTAGTCGAGATATTTCGGCCCGGCGATGGCCGCCAGCCCCGAGGAGACGCCGTCATCATTGAGGCCCTCGAAGCGGAAATAATTGGCCAGCGCGATATAGGCGCGTCCGGCGTGGGTAATGCCGGTAAAGGTGCTGTGGGCGATGATGTTGAGCGCCTGCAGGCCGCGATAGTCGGGGTGGGCGCGCCAGGAGATGTCGGCCAGCAGACAGGCGGCCTGGCGGTAGCGGGCTTCCTCCTCGGTCTCGTTGACGCCGAAAACCGGAAACATCTTGCCGGTCCAGGCGGCCAGTTCCCGCGCATGCTCGGGCGACCGGGCGCGAAGGATCGCCAGCTCGTTCGCCGCCGTCAGCAAGGGATCGCGCGCGGCCTCGGCCCGCCCCAGCAGGGAATAGAGATAGCCCTCACGCACGCCCAGCGCCGAGAAGCTGACGCGCGCCGCCTTCATGGCGATCAGCGTTTCCTGCAGCGCCACGGCGCCGTAGGGCAAGAGCCCCCGCCGGTTGCGGGAAATCGCCTTGATGGCGCTGATCCGCGACTGCTTCATGGCGGAGACTTCGCCCAGGAATTCGATCGCCGGTCCGGCCTCAATCTCATAGGCCTGCATCATGTGCAGCGGATAGTTGCTGATCTCCATGTGCAGCTTGGCGATGTTGCGCCAGGTGCCGCCGACAGCATAGAAGGTGCGCCCTGCGCCCCCCTGCAGCACGGGTGATTTCTTCAGCGCCCGGCGGGCGATGGATCGTGCCCTCGAAATCGAATTGCCGGACATTTCCGCGAGCCGCAAGCCGCCGAGCGGCAGGGTCTGGCCACCTGAATGACCCGCCCCCTTGACGTCGACCAGCTCGAGCGATCCGCCGCCGAGATCCCCGGCAATGCCATCGGGCTGGTAGTAACCGGCGATGATGCCGAGGGCGGAGAACCTCGCCTCCTCCTCACCGGTCAGGAGCCTGATGCGGCATCCGAGGATGACTTCGGCATCCGCGATGAAAGACGCGCCGTTCTCGGCTTCCCGCGCGGCGGCTGTGGCAAGGACATGCATTTCCGAAGCGCGCGCCTGTTCGGACAACGCGCGAAAGCGAACCAGCGCGGCCAGCGCGCGGGCGATGCCGGTTTCATCCATGCGGCGGGTTGCGACGAGCCCTTTGCCCAGGCCGCACAGGACCTTTTCGTTGAACAGCACCGAAGGGGAGCGATTGAGCCCTTCGTAGATGACCAGACGCACGGAATTGGAGCCTATATCGACGACAGAAACCGGGTGGATACCGGGCAGTCGTCCCTGAGCTTCCGATTCGACCATATCTAAAGCGCTTCGCGGTTCGCGTGACCTGTTCCGCCGCAACTGGACGGGGTCAGGGACGACAGGATTCGGGGCGTTATATAGTGAACGCTCCAAAACCGGAACCCGTTGCATACCTGGCAAATAATCATGGCCATGGTGCTGTGCGGATTGAGGACCACAAATCAGCGTTTGCTGCGGGTGGCGCGCGCCAGCCGGTCCGCGATCAGTTTCGGGGCGTTTGATTTGAGCGCCTCGCCTCTGCCGGAAAGACTGGGATTGGTCATGAAATAAACCTGCGCATTGAATGGCTCGTCGTCGCCGGCCTCGATCCGGCGGGAGGTTCCGTCAGGCAGTATCTCGTAACTCTGCTGGTTGTCGATCATGTTGCCGAGCATGATCTGCGACAGCACCTGTTCATGCACAGTCTTGTTGGACAGCGGCACAAGGGTTTCGACGCGGCGATCGAGATTGCGCGGCATCAGATCGGCCGAGCCGATATAGACCAGCGCTTCGGCCGATGGCAGCCCGTGGCCATTGCCGAAGCAATAGATCCGGCTGTGTTCGAGGAAGCGGCCGACGATCGACTTGACATGAATATGTTCCGAAAGGCCAGGAACCTGCGGGCGCAGGCAGCAGATGCCGCGGACGACCAGATCGATCTCGACACCGGCCTGGCTTGCGCGATAGAGCGCGTCGATGATCTGCGGGTCAACCAGCGAATTCATCTTCATCCAGATCGCCGCGGGCCGTCCGGCTTCGGCATGGACAATCTCGGCTTCGATGTTGTCGACAATCCGGGTGCGCAGGTTGAGCGGCGACACCGCCAGCTTGTTCAGTCCTTCCGGCTCGCCATAGCCGGTGATGAAATTGAACACATGGGCCGTGTCGCGGGCAATCACCGGATCGCAGGTGAAGTAGGACAGGTCAGTGTAGATCTTGGCTGTGACCGGGTGATAGTTGCCGGTGCCGAGATGGCAATAGGTCACCAGCTTGCCCTCCTCGCGCCGCACGATCAGCGACATCTTGGCGTGGGTCTTGAGCTCCAGAAAGCCGAACACCACCTGCACACCGGCGCGTTCGAGGTCGCGCGCCCAGCGGATGTTGGCCTCTTCGTCAAACCTTGCCTTGAGTTCCACCAAGGCTGTCACCGACTTTCCGGCCTCTGCAGCATCGACCAGTGCGCGCACGATCGGGCTGTCGTTGGAGGTGCGGTAAAGCGTCTGCTTGATTGCCAGCACATCGGGATCGCGCGCCGCCTGGAACAGGAACTGGACTACCGCGTCGAACGATTCATACGGGTGATGAACGACCAGATCCTTTTCACGAATTGCCGCAAAGGTATCGCCGGCATGTTCGCGGATGCGTTCGGGAAATCGTGCGTTGTAGGGCTCGAACTTCAGATCGTCGCGCGGCGCCTTGGTGATTTCCGACAGCGTGTTGAGCGCCAGCAGGCCCGGCAGAACGGCGATCCGGTTTTCCGGCACATTGGTCTCGTGGGCCACGAAATCGCGCAGGGATTGCGGCAGTTCGGAATCGAATTCGATGCGAATCACCGAGCCGCGGCGGCGGCGCTTGAGCGCGCTTTCGAACAGGCGCACCAGGTCTTCGGCCTCTTCTTCAACCTCGATATCCGAATCGCGAATGATGCGGAACGTGCCCGACGCGCGCACTTCGTATCCGGGATAGAGCGAGCTGATGAACAGGCTGACCACGTCCTCGAGCGTGATGTAGCGGATCGCGCCATCGAGATCGGGCAGGCGCAGAAAACGATCGAGCGCCACCGGCAGGCGGATCAACGCCGTCATCGGCTCATTGGCGGCTTTTGAGGCCAGTTGCAGGCAGATCGAGAATCCGAGATTGGGAATGAACGGAAACGGATGCGCCGGATCGATCGAGAGCGGGGTCAGGACCGGGAAGATCGATTGCAGGAACGCGTTTTCGAGCCATTCCATGTCGCCGGCGGCGAGCCCCGTGGGGCGGACAATGTAGATGTTCTCGTCGGCCAGGTTCTGCTGCAGGATGGCAAGCGAGGCCTGCTGCTCGAGTTGCAGTCCGTCGATTTCCTCGAGAATGCTGTCCAGTTGTTCGCTTGGCGACATGCCGTCGGCGGAACGGTTGGAGATGCCCTGGCGCACCTGCCCTTCGAGGCCCGCGACGCGGACCATGAAGAATTCGTCGAGGTTGGCCGCCGAGATCGACAGGAACCTGACCCGCTCCAAGAGCGGGTGGGCCGCATTGAGCGTCTCCTCGAGCACCCGGCGATTGAACTGCAACCAGGAAAACTCGCGGTTGACGAAGCGTTCCGGACTTGTGAGCAGGTCTTGCAGGGGCGTCTCCGATGCAATCGGGTCAATTCGCAAGTCACTGCCGCCGACATTCTCGACATTATCCATCCTGCACTCCAACGCTGCGGTTCCGAACTTGACCGTCTATAGCACAAGGAAGAAAGAACTATGACAGTTCGATGTCGTCTTTTCCGGCATCCATTTCCGCCATCACTTCGGCTGCGAGCGCACGGGTAATCTTGGAGCCGCGCGCCAGCGCCAGCTGGTCGATCCGGGTGACAATCGCCCGGGCGGCGGCGAGCGAGCGCTCCATACGGGCCACCAGATAAACGATGATCCGGTCATCGACCGCCACCTGCCGGTCGGCAAACAGCTTGACCATGACCTGGGCCAGAAGCTCCTCGTCCGGCTCGGCGATCTCGACCACGGTGGCGGCCTTCAATCGCGACGCGAGATCGGGCAATGTGACGTTCCAGCCGGCCGGCCAGAGCCGCGTGGTGATCAGCATGGCGCTGCCGTGCTCGCGCACCGCATTGATCAGGTGAAACAGCGCCGTCTGGTCGAATTCGGTGCGGTCGATGTCTTCAATCAGGATGGGGCCTTGGGCAGCCAACTCCAGCACCATCGGATCGGCAGTCTCGATGCTGACCTTGCTTGCGCCCACGCGGGCCGCCCAGATGCTGGCGAGATGGGATTTGCCCGATCCCGTGGGGCCCGCGAGTATCACCACCGGCGACGGCCAGTCCGGCCAGCGGTCGACAATCGCCACCGCCGCGCTCAAGCGGTCCGAAACGATCAGATCGTCGCGGCCGGAGGCGGAATCATGATCGAATTCGAGCGGCAGTTGCCGGGTCAGGGGCCGCTTGCTCATTGATCGGGCGGAGCTCCGCCGGGGGGAAGCGGATCCCTGATTTCCGGACCCCGGTGGCCTGAATAGAGATCGCTTTCGAGATAGCGGTTGATGGCAAACCGCACCAGCACGCCGATCGCCGCCGCCGCCGGCACGGCAATCATCATGCCGACAAAGCCGAACAGCACGCCAAAGGCAAACAGGGCAAACATCAGCCAGACCGGATGCAGCCCGACCGAGGAGCCGACCATGCGCGGCTGCAGAATGTTGCCCTCGAAAAACTGTCCGACGACGAAGACGCCGATGACCGCGCCGATCATGATGAAATCCGGCCAGAACTGGACAATGGCGACAATCAGCGCCAGCACCAGGCCGACCAGCGATCCGACATAGGGGATAAAGCTGATCACGCCGGCAAAGAGGCCGATCAGAAGTCCGAAATTCAAACCGATGACCATCAGGCCGACTGCGTAGATCACGCCCAGGATAAGGCAGACACTGCCCTGCCCCCGGACAAAGCCTGCAATCGCCTGGTCAATCTGCCTGGCAAGCTCGCGCACAGTGCCGACATGATCGCGCGGCACCCAGTTGTCGACCTTTTCGATCATCTTGTCCCAATCGAGAAGCAGGTAGAACGCCACTACCGGGGTCACGACAAACAGGGCCGCAATGTCAAGAATCGCCATGCCGGAATTCCAGATCTGCTGGAATATCGTACCGACGAAACCGGCGCCTTCCTTTAAAAGTCCGGCAAAACTTTCCTTGATCTGACCCATCTGACTACCGACCCAATCCGGCAGCAGGGTGGTCTCGGACACCAGCAGCGCCTGGAGCTCGGTGATGTAGCCTGGAATGCGCCCGCCCAGGTCGACCGCCTGGGTGACCAGGATCGGGACCACGACGATCAGCGAGAGGGCGAAGATCGCCACGAAGGAGATCAGGATGACCAGCGTCGCCTTCAGCCGGGAGAGGCCGCGGCGTTCGAACCAATCCGCCACCGGATCGAGGAAATAGGCGAGCGCCATGCCTGCGATGAACGGCAGCAGGATGGAGCTGAACACCATCAGGAAGCCGACAAACACCGCGAGCGCGATCAGCCAGAAGAAGATCTGCCGCCGAAGGGCCACCGGATCGATATGCGTTGCCATGATCACCTCACTTGAGGGCCGCGTTTCAACCGGCCGCACAGTGCATTCTGCTAGCCGGGTCCGCCCTCGCTCGCCATGTGCCTGAGCCAGGTGACGAGATAGGCGCCAGCCGATGCAATGGTCAAGCCTGCAACTGCATAGACCATCCATCCGATCAGGGCGTCAAGCTGGACAATGCCGGCGAGCTCGGCAAGCACCAGGATGAGCAGCAGGATCTGACCCAGAGTGGTGGCCTTGGAAATCATCAGCGGCCGCATTTCTACCGGATTGTCCATCATGCTCGACAGCACCACCGCAGCGATGATCATGCCATCACGGGATATAGCGAGGACGACCAGCCACATCGGCACGGCGCCGAGCCATCCCAGCATCATGAAGACACTGACCAGCAGGAACTTGTCGGCTATCGGATCAAGCCAGGCGCCGAGTTCGGATTTCTGATCGAACTGCCGCGCGATGGCCCCGTCGACCGCGTCGGAGACGCCGGCCAGCATGAACAGAACGAAGGCTGCCAGCATCTCGCCATTCATCATCGAAAGAATGACCAGCGGAACCATGAGGAACCGGGCAACCGTGATGTAGTTGGGCAATGTCATGGGACGCAAACCATAGCGACTGGAACCAGATATGGCCATGGCCTCGCGCCTTTCCAAGGCTTTGCGGGCTTTGTAGCGTCCTTGTGCCCGGTTTTCCCGCCAATTGTCATGCCTGAATTGATGCTCCGGCTTGCGGAACGGCCCGCAAAATGCCATCCCCCGCACGAGAAAGCGCCTTTGAACCCGAAGGAAGGGAAGCCCTATGGCGGATCCGAAAAACGGCCTCACCTATGCCCAGGCTGGCGTTGACATCGATGCCGGCAACGAGATGGTCAACCGCATCAAGCCTCTGGTGCGGGCAACGCGACGGCCGGGCGCCGATGGCGAGATCGGCGGCTTCGGCGGACTGTTCGACCTCAAGGCCGCGGGCTTTTCCGATCCCGTGCTGGTTGCCGCCAATGACGGCGTCGGCACCAAGCTCAAGGTGGCGATCGAGGCCGGGATACACGACACGGTCGGCATTGATCTCGTCGCCATGTGCGTCAACGATCTGGTGGTCCAGGGCGCCGAGCCGCTGTTCTTTCTCGATTACTTCGCCACCGGCAAGCTCGACCCCGAACAGGGTGCGGCGATTGTCGGCGGCATTGCGCAAGGCTGCCTGCAGGCCGGCTGCGCGCTGATCGGCGGGGAAACCGCCGAAATGCCCGGCATGTACCGCGATGGCGACTATGATCTTGCCGGCTTCGCGGTAGGCGCAGCAGAACGCGGCCAGCTTCTCCCCACGGGCACGATGGCGGAAGGCGACATCGTGCTGGGCCTCGCCTCGTCGGGGGTGCATTCCAACGGCTACTCGCTGGTGCGCCGCATCGTCGAGATGAGCGGGCTCGGCTACGATGCCCCTGCCCCGTTCGATGCGTCCGTGAGCCTTGGCGCGGCGCTGCTGCAGCCGACGCGGATCTATGTCAAATCCCTGCTTGCCGTGATCCGCGAGACCGGCGCGATCCAGGCTCTGGCCCATATCACCGGCGGCGGATTCCCGGAAAACCTGCCGCGCGTGCTGCCCGAGGGTCTTGCCGCGGAGATCGATCTCGATGCCATCGCACCGCCCAAGGTGTTTGCCTGGCTTGCCAGAACCGGCGGGGTTGCGCCCGAGGAAATGCTGCGCACCTTCAATTGCGGCGTCGGCATGATCGCGGTGGTCAAGGCCGATCAGGCTGACCTCGTTGTCGGCGCTCTGGAAACTCAAGGCGAGACGGTAATCCGGCTCGGCAGACTGACCGCGCGCGCAGACGGTGCTGCGGGCGTCTCCTACAAGGGAACCCTGGCGCTGTGAGCGCCGCAGCCAAAGTTCCGGTTGCGATCCTGATCTCCGGACGGGGATCGAACATGGGCGCACTGATCGCGGCGTCCTTGCATGCGGATTTTCCGGCCAGGATTGTCGCGGTGATCTCGGACAAGCCGGATGCGCTGGGGCTCGAGCATGCGCGCGGCTTCGGCATTGACGCCGTGGCGATCCCGCGGCCGGACTTTCCCGGCAAGCCCGAACATGAGGCGGCAGTGATCGCGGCCCTCGATGCTTCGGGTGCGCAGATCATTGCGCTCGCTGGCTATATGCGGCTGCTCTCAGGCGACTTCGTCAAGCGCTACGCCGGCAAGATGATCAACATCCATCCGTCGCTGCTCCCGGCCTTTCCGGGCCTGGCGACCCATGAGCGGGCGCTTGCCGCCGGGTGCCGGGTGCATGGCTGCACCGTCCATTTCGTCACCGAAGGCATGGATGAAGGCCCGATCATCGAGCAGGCGGCGGTGCGTATCGAGCGTGACGACACGCCCGAAACGCTCGCGGCCCGCGTGCTCGCGGCAGAACACCGGATCTATCCCGAGGCCCTGGCCCTGCTCGCCCGCGGCGGCGTGCGCATGAGCGGCGACGGACGGGCGATCTTCTCGGACTGAGCGGCAAGTCCCTGAATCTTGACCTTTGACAGTATGCGCCGACTCGCTATTGTTGCCGACATCAGGGCAAAAGACATAGCCGGTCCGGTTACTTATGCTTCGTTGACGAGGCTGATTGCCAGTCGTCTGGCTCAAGTTACTTGATTGGAGTCGCCATGCCTTCTCTCCACGGATTGCTCGATAAGGCCATAAGCAATGGGCGTTTGACGGTCACCGACGCCAAGGGCGTGACCCATGTGTATGGCGGCAAGGGCCCTGGCCCGGAAGCCGCCATCCGGTTCACCACGCCTACGGTGGCGCGCAAGATCTTCCTCAATCCGGAACTCAAGGCGGCGGAGGCCTATATGGATGGCGAGCTGGTTATGGACCAGGGCTCGATCCACGACCTGATCCGGCTTTTCTTCGCCAACAAGCGGCAGTTCGATCTCTCTGCGAGCCAGATCTTCTGGCGCGGCGTGGCACGCGGTCTCAAGCGTTTCCAGCAGAACAACGCATTGTCGCGGGCGCGCGGCAATGTGCAGGCGCATTACGATATCGGCGAGGAAATATACCGGCTGTTTCTCGATGCCGACATGCAATATTCCTGCGCCTATTTCGCCGAAGGCACCGAGACGCTCGAGCAGGCGCAGACGCTGAAGAAGCGCCATCTCGCCGCCAAGCTGCAACTGGCAGACGGCCAGAGGCTGCTCGACATCGGCTGCGGCTGGGGCGGGCTGGGCCTCTATCTCGCCCATGTCGCCGATATCGAAGTGGTGGGCGTCACCCTGTCGGAACGGCAGCTCGCGGTGGCCCGGCGGCGCGCCGAGATCCTGGGTGTCAGCGACCGGGTCAAGTTCGAGCTGATCGACTATCGCGAGGTCGAGGGCAAGTTCGACCGCATCGTCTCGGTGGGCATGCTCGAACATGTCGGCGTGCACTATCTCAAGCCCTACTTTCTCACCGTTCGAGACCGGCTGTCGCCCGACGGGGTGGCGCTGATCCATTCGATCTCGACCAAGGCGCCGCCCGGGATCACAGGCCCGTTCCTGCGCAAGTACATCTTCCCCGGCGGCTATGCGCCGTCGCTGTCGGAAGCCGTCTCGGCGATCGAACTGTCCGGGCTGTGGATCCTCGATTGCGAGATATGGCGCTGTCACTACGGCCATACGCTCAGGCACTGGCGCGACCGCTTCGACGCCAACCGGGCGCGTGCCGCCGAAGTCATGGACGAGCGCTTCTGCCGGATGTGGGAATTGTACCTGTCGATGTGCGAATGCGCCTTCATGCAGGGCGCGAGCAACGTCTTCCAGATCCAGCTCGGCCGGGAACGCGATGTGGTTCCGCTCACCCGCGACTATATCGCCGTCGAAGAAGCCCGGATTGCCGGGCGGGAAACGGAGTTCCTCGATCGCGTGGTGGCCAGCGCCAAACAGGCACTGGAGGAATGACGAAAGCCCGGACGCGGCGCGCCCGGGCTTGAGCCATTCAACGTCGGGCCGCTGACGGGCCCTTCCGGATCACTGAGTTCAGGCGAGCTCTGGCGTGATCTTCAGCGTGCCGGAGGTGGCGTGCGAATAGGGGCAGACTTTGTGGCCGCCGGCGATCAGGTCTTCGGCCACATCCTTGTCGATGCCGGGCAGATCCACCTTGATCTTGACGTCGAGGCCGAAGCCCAAGTCCTCGCGCGGGCCGATGCCGACAGTCACGGTGACGTTGGCATCATCGGGCACCTTCACCTTCTTCTGGCCGGCATAGAACTTCAGCGCGCCCAGGAAACAGGCCGCATAGCCGGTGGCGAACAGTTGCTCCGGGTTCACCCCGCCGCCGGGACCGCCCATTTCCTTGGGAACAGCCAGATTGACGTCGAGAGCACCGTCATGGGTCTTGGAATGACCGTCGCGGCCTCCGGTTGCGGTGGCGGACGCGCTGTAGACAACTTTGGTCGGCATGATTTTTTCATTTCGTACGATTTAATCGTGTGCGATATTAATCACGCTTGGCGCGCCGATGTCAACCGCTTGCGATTAAATCGCGCACACACTAAATTGATCGGCAATGGAGCAGAGATCATGACCGAGCAGGTGAAAACGGACATCCGCGGCATCGATGTGGATTCGATGTTGTGTTTCGACCTCTACTCAACCCACCATGCGGTGGGGCAGATCTACAAGCCGCTGCTCACGCCCCTTGGCCTTACCTACCCGCAATATCTCGTGCTGCTGGTGCTGTGGAAGACCGACGACCTGATCGTCGGCGAGATCGGCGAGAAGCTGCATCTGGAATCCTCGACGCTGACGCCGCTGATCAAGCGGCTGGAAGCCCAGGGACTGGTCAAGCGGCAGCGCGACGCCAAGGACGAGCGCAAGGTGCGGGTCACGCTCACGCCCGAGGGCAAGGGCCGCCAGAGCCAGGCGCGCCACATTCCCGACTGCATCATGGCCGCCTTCGGCCTGCCGCTGGAGGACCTGATCAAGCTGCACACGACGCTCGGCACCGTGCGCGCGGCGCTGCTGAAGCAGCAGGACCGGCCTCAAGTCTGAACCCTCCCGCGGGGTGCCTCGCCTTCCGGGACCCGGTTGGTTTCGGGTGGCCAAATCGGGTGGCTGGCCTGTTTCACCCTGCCTAAGCATGGGCTCTCGCAACACAGGAGAGCATCATGCGACTTGACGGAAAAACCATTATCATCACCGGCGCCAGCAGCGGCATTGGCGCAGCGGCGGCCGAGCTGTTTGCTGCGGAAGGCGCCAATCTCGTGCTGGGCGCGCGCCGCGAGGCAGAACTCGCGCACCTCGCCGGCAAGATTGGCGAAACCGGTCGCAAGGCGATATGGCTGGCCGGAGACATCGCTCATCAGGGGTATCACAAGGCGCTCGTCGATCTGTCGACCTCGGCGTTCGGAGGCCTCGATGGCGCCTTCAACAATGCCGGGACCACCGGCGACATGGGTCCGATCCCGGACATGACGACCGAGACCTGGGATATGGTGATCGCCACCAACCTGACGGGCGGATTTCTCGCGGCACGCCATCAGATCCCGGCGATGAGGCTGCGCGGCGGTGGCTCGATCGTCTTCACATCCTCGTTCGTCGGCCACACCATCGGCCTGCCCGGCATGGGCGCCTACGCCGCCTCCAAGGCCGGGCTGATCGGCCTCGTGCAGGTGCTGGCGGCCGAGCACGGCGCGGAAGGCATCCGCGCCAACGCGCTGCTGCCCGGCGGCACCAGGACGGCGATGGCGGGCGAGGATGCGGCGTTCCACGACTGGGTGAAAGGCCTTCACGCGCTCAAGCGCATGGCTGAGCCCGAGGAAATCGCCCGGGCGGCGCTGTTTCTCGTCTCCGACGAGTCGTCCTTCGTGACCGGCAGCGCGATGATGGCGGATGGCGGCAATTCCATCAACAAGACCTGACACCGAGGCCTGTCGGCTTCTAGCCGACAGGCCTTTCGCGCCTTCCGGATCAGGTCCGCCGCACCCATACCCTTGTGTCATGAAACGCCGCGCCGCCATAGGGGGCGCAGGAATCGGCGCCCGTCAGCGTGTTGATTCCCTCCCCGTCCTCGAAGGCGGAGTTCGGCCACAGGCCCTCGTGGATCACCACGCCGCGGCGCTGGCCGGCGTCGAGCCGCGCATGCATGGAGACTTCGCCACGGGGATTGCCGAGCCGCACCCGGTCGCCCTCGGCGATGCCGAGCGCCTCGGCGTCGTCGGGATGCATCATCAGGTCCGGGCGGACCTCCTTGGCCTGCGACGAGGCGGTCTCGGCGAAGGTGGAATTGAGGAACGACCGCGACGGCGACGTCGCCAGCCGGAACGGATGATCCGCATCGGCGCTTTCGATCAGGTCGACATGATCAGGGAACTCGGGCAATTGCTCCACCGGTCCCTGCGGACCCATGCGCCTGGGCGGCCGGTTGGCGGCGGGCGTGCCGGTCCAGTCGGGCCGGAAGCGGAATTTTCCATCCTTGTGGGCAAAGCCGTTGAGGAAATGCGCGGTCTCGAAATCGGGCTGCATGTCGGCCCATTTCTCCTCGCGGAAACTGTCGAAATCGCCCAGGCCCCTCTTTTGCAGCATATGGTCGATGTGCTGGCGCTCGGTCAGGCCGAAGCCGTCGCATTCGCTCACGCCCAGGCGTCTGCCCAGTTCCTCGAACACATGATGGTTGGGCATCGGGCCTTCGGGCGGGTCGACCAGCTTCGGCCCCAGCATGATGTGCTGGTGGCCGCCGCCGCGATAGATGTCGTCATGCTCAAGGAACATGGTGGCGGGCAGCACCACATCGGCGAGTTTCGCGGTGTCGGTCATGAACTGCTCATGCACGGCGACGAACAGGTCCTCGCGCTTGAGCCCCTCCACCACCTTGCGCTGCTCGGGCGCGACATTGGCGGGATTGGTGTTCTGGACCAGCATGGCGGTAACCGGCGGGCCGCCATTCAAGGCCTCCGCCTCTCCGGTCAGCACCCGGCCGATCCGCGACTGGTCAAGCCAGCGCAGGCCCGGATCGTAGTGTCTGCGGCCTTCGAGCAGCGATTTGTCGAGCCGGAAAATATCGGAATTGGAATGAAACGCGCCGCCGCCTTCATACTGGTAGCACCCCGTCACCACGGCGAGCGACAGCGCGGCATGCATGTTGGCGGCACCGTTGCGCTGCCGGGTGAAGCCGTAGCCGAGGCGGAAGAAGGTGCGCTTGGTGGCACCCACCAGCCGCGCGAAGGCTTCGATCTCGGCCGCAGGGACGCCGGAGATCGCTTCCGCCCATGTGGGCGTGCGGTCCCGCAGATGTTTTTCAAGCCCCGCCGGGTCGTCGCTGTATTTGTCGAGATAGTCGCGATCGGCGAGCCCCTCGCGAAACAGCACATGCATCACCGCGCAGGCAAATGCGCCGTCGGTGCCGGGCTTCAAGAGGATCTTGATGTCGGCCTGTTTCATCGTCGGGGTGTCGTAGATGTCGATGACCGCGATCTTGGCGCCACGCTCCTTGCGGGCGCGGATGGCGTGGGTCATGACATTGACCTGGGTGGAGACCGCGTTGGTGCCCCAGATCACCACGCAGTCCGACTTGGCCATCTCGCGCGGATCGGGGCCGCGCAGCGCGCCCGCGCCCATGGCGAAGCCGGTCCAGGCGAGATTGGTGCAGAAACTGTCGAACTGGTTGGAATAGCGCTTGGCGTGGCGCAGCCGGTGGATGCCGTCGCGCTGCACCAGCCCCATGGTCCCGGCATAGTGATTGAGCCACACCGTTTCCGAGCCGTGTGCGGCCTCGGCGCGGTCGAATTTCTCGGCGATCAGATCGAGCGCCGCCCCGAAGCTCGCCTCCTTCCACTGCCCCTCGCCTTTCGCGCCCGCGCGGATCAGCGGTTTGAGCAGCCGGCCGGGATGGTGAATGCGTTCGGCATAGCGCGCCACCTTGGCGCAGATCACGCCGGCGGTGTAGCTGTTGGCCGCATCGCCGCGCACCCGTCCGATGCGGTTGTCGGCAAGAATTTCCACTTCCAGCGCGCAGGTGGACGGGCAATCATGCGGACAGGCGGAATGGCCGATGACGGTGGCGGCGCCGGATGAAAGGGATCCGGACTTAAGGGGGGTCGCGTCGTTCATGCTTTCTCTATAAGAGAAAATCGAACCGCGCGCCACGGCAGCGCCGGGCTCATCAGATCAAATCAGGGACGCATCACCTCAGACGATGAATTACCGTCACAGCTACCATGCGGGCAATTATGCCGATGTGCTCAAGCACGCGGTGCTGGCGCAGATCATCACCTATCTCAAGCGCAAGGATCCCGCGTTCCGGGTGATCGACACCCATGCGGGCATCGGCGCCTATGATCTTTCTTCCGCCGAGGCGCAAAAGACCGGCGAGTGGCGCGAGGGCGTGGGCCGTGTGATGGCGGCACAGCTGTCGCCGGACCTCGCAGCCTTTCTTGCGCCATGGCTCGACACTGTGAAGACACTCAATCCCGATGGCGGCATCAAGAACTATCCCGGGTCGCCCCAGCTCACCCGCCTGCTCTTGCGCAAGCAGGACCGGCTGACGGCGATCGAATTGCACCCGGATGACGCCAAGCAACTCCGGCGCGTTTTTGAAGGCGATTTCCAGGTTCGGGTGATCGAACTCGATGGGTGGCTGGCGCTTGGCGGGCACCTGCCGCCCAAGGAAAAACGCGGCCTGGTGCTGATCGATCCGCCGTTTGAGGCGGATGGCGAGTATGACCGGCTGATCGACGGGCTGGCGCGCGCCACACGGCGGTTTCCTGGAGGGACCTATGTGCTGTGGCATCCGATCAAGGCCGACAGCCCGCTTGCGAGCTTCGACAAGAAGCTGATCGCGCTTAACAGGCCGCGCACGCTCTCGGTGCGGATGCTGGCGCGGGCCAACACCAACGCCCCCGGCCTGAACGGCTCCGGGCTGGTGATCATCAACCCGCCCTTCACGCTGGAAGCCGAGCTGAAGGCCGTGCTGCCCGAACTCGCCCGCCTGCTCGCCCAGGGCCCTGGCGCCGGACCGGACATCCGCATGCTCGTGGGCGAGAGCTGAGGTCTCAGCGGGGCTGTTCACATCGCGGCGCGTGGCCGCAATCAGACGCCTGCGCACTGCTTCGCCCTTGCCCATGGCATGGGTGCATCTTATACCGTGACTCGCATCCTGTTTGGAGAACCGGTCATGACCATGAAAAGCTTGATACTTGCAGTCACAGCGGCCTTCAGCATCTCGCTTTTGAGCTTTGCAAGCCCTGCCAAGGCCTTCAGCGGGGGAACTTTTCCGTCCTGCGACGCGCCGCAGGTCATCAACTATATTCAGAAACGCTTCGTCTGGACCGACACGCACGTGATCAAGCGCGGCCTGGCCATCGACAGCATCACGCACACCCAGCGCAATCGCGTGAGCTATGGAAATGAATACTGGTCGATCCCGAGACTCTACTGCCACGGCACCGCACACATGAATGATGGCAAGGAACGCAGGATCTGGTGGCTGATCGAAGGCGGCATGGGCTTCGCCGGTCTTCGCGACAACCTCGAATTCTGCATTTCCGGGCTTGACCCGTTCAAGGTGCATGGCGCCTGGTGCCGCTCGGTTCGCTGACCGGGCTGCGTGTTCAGGATTCTGCCCCACAGGTTGCTGACGGCATTGGCCGTGCTGGCAATCGTGTCCGCCTGCTCGGACGATGGATCGCCCGCAGCCCGGGCCGGACCCGTTGACGAGGGGGCGGTTGCAGCCGACCTGCCGCTTGGCAAGGGGTTTGACTTCTATGTCCTGGCCTTGTCCTGGTCACCCGCCTATTGCCAGATTGAAGGCAGCAACGCCAACAGCCGGCAATGCGCAGAGGACCGCGATCTGGGCTTTGTGGTGCACGGCCTCTGGCCGCAATTCGAAACCGGCTACCCCGAATTCTGCCCGACGCGCCAGCCTGACCGCGTGCCTGCCGACCTGGGCGGAGATTACCTGGATATCGTGCCGTCCATGGGGTTGATCGGGCATCAGTGGCGCAAGCACGGCACGTGTTCAGGCCTTTCCCAGCAGGACTATTTCCGGGTGCTGCGCGCCGCCCATGCGCGCACCCAAGTGCCTTCGGCGTTCGCCCTTGAAAACCTGCCCGCCGAGATCGACGCCCTGGAGGCCGAGGATGCATTCATCGCCGCCAATCCCGGGATGGAGCGGGAGGGAATTGCGGTTGCCTGCCAGCGCGGACTGTTGCGCGAGGTGCGCATCTGCCTGACGCCATCGCTCAGCTTCCGCAACTGTCCGGAGGTTGACCGGAACGGCTGCAGGATCGACAACCTGGAAGTTCCCGAGCCGGGTTGACCGGCTTTGGCAATTTTCGACGCAACGAAAGAAAAACCGATGAAAATTCTCTACTCTCCCCCATCGCCCTATTCCGCAAAGGTGCGGATGGCCGCGAAGTTCGCCGGCATTGACGCCGAGGGTGTGCCCACCGACACCATTGCGGCGCCTGCGAACCTCATTGACAACAACCCGCTCGGCAAGATCCCGACCCTGATCACCGATGAGGGGCAGGCCGTCTATGACAGCCGCGCGATCATGCAATTCCTTGACCGCACCGGAGCCAAGCGGCTCTATCCCCGCAACGCGGCCAAGCGCACCGAAGCCGAGGTTCTTGAAGCGCTGTGCGACGGCATCTGCGATTGCCTGCTGGCGATCATGTACGAGCACCGCTTCCGTCCCGAGGAAAAGGTGCATCAGGGATGGATCGACAAGCAGTGGACCAAGGTGGAGCGCGGGCTCGACCATCTCGAGGCGAACCTGCCGCGCAGCACCAAGGCGCTCAATGGCGGCCATCTGGCGCTCGCCGCCCTGACCGGCTACCTGGCGCTGCGTTTCCCCGGCAAGTGGGAACGCGGCCGCCCGAAGCTCAAGCGCTGGAGCGCGAAGTTCGCCGCAAGCTTCCCGGATCTTGAAACGTTGCGACCCAGGCAGTGACAGATCGTCCGCAGAAGCAGGAAGGCGTCGGACATGTCTTTGCCGCCGCCCGCTATTCCTTGGGCGGCGTCAAGCGGCTCTGGCGCGAGACCGCGTTTCAACATGAGACACTGGCCTTCGCCCTGATCATCGGGATCTTTGTCTTCGCAGGAGCCCCCATCTGGGGCTTTGTCGGGGCAATTCTGCTTTATCTGCTGACCGCCTCGATCGAGGCGCTCAACACCGCCGTCGAAGAGCTCACCGATCATGCCTCGCCGCATTATTCCAAAATGGCCGAACACGCCAAGGATCTCGGCTCCTTCGCCGTTTTCTGCCTGTTGCTCGCCAATGGCGTCTGGGCAGCCTATGTTCTGGCCTCGCTGTGGGGCTGGGCCGTCTGAAATGCAAAGAGCCCGGACAGTTTCCCGTCCGGGCTCTTCATTCAATCGGCTCTTTATCGCGCAGTCGCGATTAGAACTTCATGCCGATACCGAGACGAACCGAGTGATCGTCGAAGCCTGACGACACATTGGTGCCGCCAAGATTGTAGTTCTTCGACTGGTAGTCGGTGTAACGGTATTCAAGACGGGTTGTGATCTTTTCGGTCACAAACGCTTCCGCGCCTGCACCGGCAGTCCAACCGAAGTGGGTGTTGTTGTCCGAGCCAGCCGCACTGGTGAGCTCAGCCCTGGTGGCAGCGACACCGCCGGTTGCGTAGATCAGGAACGGATTGACATCCATACCCAGACGCGCCCGGAGCGAGCCGTTGAAGCCCTGTTCGCCAGCCACGCCAGCTGCGGCGCCGTCAGCCCAGGAATAACCCACGTCAGCTTCAACACCATAGACGATATTGTCTGACTGCCAGTTGTAGCCGCTGTACAAGCCGCCGCCAAAGCCGTCGGCGCTGCCCGGAATCGCGTCGAACTCGCCCCACTTGTACTCGCCATAACCGCCGAGGTAACCGCCTGCCCAAATATAGCTTTGCGGCAGGACTTCAGCGATTGGAGGTTCGGGAGGCTGCTCCATGATCGCGTCCGCGGCCAGCACGGAGCCGGCGAGCGGCATGGAAAGAGCTGCGGCCAGCAGTGCCAGTTTACGAATACGCATTTTATTCTCCTTGTTTGATCCGGCCCTACACAGAACAGAGGACCTGAAGCGCCAAGGCGGTTGGGAAGCCCGCCTTCGACATGACCCAAGATGGACATCGAATGCGGCGCCCGCGAAGCCGAAATGTGGAAACACAGCGGCAGAACAAAGGCACACCCGACTGTTGCTGAATGGCAACAAAGCCGCCGGCGAGGCGTGTATGCCCGGATTGCCAGCTGCTTGCAGGCGCAATCCATTGCGCAGCAGGATGCGCCGCCTATATGGCTAGAGACCCGAATTCAAATCGAGAGCGTTGATTCCCCGGCATGTTGAGTATTCTGACCCTGATCGCGGGCCTGACCGTCCTTGTCCTTGCAGGTGATTATCTGGTGCGCGGCGCCGTGGCGCTTGCGGAGAAACTCTCCATCGACCCGCTGATCATCGGTCTGACCATCGTGGCCTTCGGCACCTCCGCACCGGAAATGTTCGTTTCGCTTCAGGCCGCCTTCGATGGCGTTTCGGGTATTGCCGTCGGCAACATCATCGGCTCCAACATCGCCAATGTGTTCCTCGTGCTCGGCGCGCCGGCGCTGTTCATGACCATCAACTGCCGCGAAGACGGCCTTGGGGTGTCGCTTGCGGTGATGATCGCCCTGACGCTGATGCTGATGGTAATGATGTGGTTGACTCCACTGAACCGGATCGACGGGGCCATCCTGCTGACCGTGATCGCCGGCTATCTGGCCTGGCAGATCAGGGCGGCGCGCAAACACCAGTTGGCGAGTGTGCCCGATTATCATGATGAAGTTGCAGAGGTGCCGCATGAAAACTGGAAAATCGCACTCTTTATCATTGGTGCATTGATCGGCCTGCCGATCGGCGCGTGGCTGACGGTCGACAGCGCGTCGCAGATCGCGCGCATGCTCGGCGCCTCGGAAACGGTGATCGGCCTGACCATTGTCGCCATCGGCACATCGCTGCCGGAACTGGTGACCTCGGTGATGGCCGCATGGCGCAAATCAGGCGCAGTGATGATCGGCAATGTGGTCGGTTCGAACATTTTCAACATCGGTCTGATTCTGGGCGGCACCGCGCTGGTCATTCCGCTGGATGTGGATCCGCGCATCGTGACGATCGACATGTGGGTGATGCTTGCGGCCGGCCTTCTGGTGGTGGCGCTGGCGCATTGGAACCTGCCGATCAAAAAGCTTGGCGGACTGGCTATGCTTGCCGTCTTTGGGGCCTATATCGTCTCGGTGTTCTAAACAAACCGCAGCCAGCAAGTCTGGCGCGCACGGGCCGGGGAAAAGTTGATGTCTGACAAGGGAACGGTTCTGGTGACTGGCGCAGGCCGCCGGATCGGCAAAGCCGTAGCGACGGATTTGGCAGCGCACGGCTATCATGTCGCCATCCACGCCAATCGCAGCGGCGCGGAAGCCGAAGCAGTGGCAGCCTCGATCCGGGACGCGGGCGGCCTCGCCGAGGTATTCCTCGCCGATCTGTCAGACAGCACGGCGGTGCGCCGGCTGCATGAGGAGGTCTCGGACCGACTGGGGCCGCCCGATATCATCGTCAACAATGCCTCGGTGTTTCAGGATGACCATGTCCGCGCCTTTGACGAGGCGCTGTTCGACCGGCATTTTGCCATTCACCTGAAGGCGCCCGCGATCCTGGCCGAAGCCATGGCGACCAGCCTGCCTGAGGATCGGGACGGCCTGATTGTCAACATCATCGACCAGCGGGTGTGGCGGCTGACACCGCGGTTCTTCTCCTACACGCTCTCGAAATCGGCGCTGTGGACGGCCACAAGGACCATGGCCCAGGCGCTCGCCCCGCGCATCCGGGTCAACGCCATCGGCCCCGGGCCGACGCTCGCCAATGAGCGGCAGAACGCCGATGACTTCCAAAGGCAGGTTGCGGCGGTGCCCCTCGGTCACGGGCCAGATCTGAGTGAATTCGGCGCCACCATCCGCTATCTGCATCAGGCCCGCTCGGTCACCGGTCAGATGATCGCGCTCGACGGCGGCCAGCATCTGGCGTGGCAGACGCCGGATGTGAGCGGGGTCGGGGAATAGCTTCGCTTCGCTGCGGGCCGCCACGCTTGATAAACCGCGCTGCTGACGCCAGATGACATGATCACCCGAAAACACGCCCTTGCCCGCGCCCGTTCGGACGTTGATAAGAACAGAC
The DNA here is from genome assembly GCA_019084245.1 of Hoeflea sp. Taxonomy (GTDB): domain Bacteria; phylum Pseudomonadota; class Alphaproteobacteria; order Rhizobiales; family Rhizobiaceae; genus Hoeflea. The sequence goes on along the minus strand of JAHRFE010000015.1, from coordinate 145,248 downwards.
AATGACTCGCAAGCCCGATCCGACAGTCCCCAAGCCCTTCAAAGCCGCGGCGCCCACCGATGGCGGCGTGATCTATGGGGAAGCCGACAGCGACGAGGACGAGCCGGAAGCAGCTGACGCACCCCTGCCCGTCGATGTCGCCAATGTGGCCGGCATCGAGTGGAACGAAAGCCCGATCGCCACGCCCGGCCTGAAGGGCGCCGAGGTGATCCAGGCCTTCGTCAGGCACCTGCCCAATCAGCCGGGCGTCTACCGGATGATGAACGACACCGGCGATGTGCTCTATGTCGGCAAGGCGCGCAGCCTGAAAAAGCGCGTGACGAATTACGCCCAAGGCCGCGGCCATTCCAACCGCATCACCCGGATGATCGCCCAGACGGCGAACATGGAATTCGTCACCACGCGGACCGAAACCGAGGCGCTGCTGCTTGAAGCGAATCTCATCAAGCGACTGAAGCCGCGCTTCAACGTGCTGATGCGCGACGACAAGTCGTTCCCCTATATTCTGATCACCGGCGACCACGAGGCGCCTGCAATCTTCAAGCATCGCGGCGCGAGATCGCGCAAGGGCGCCTATTTCGGCCCCTTCGCCTCCGCCGGCGCGGTCGGCCGCACCATCAACGCGCTGCAGCGTGCTTTCCTGCTCAGGACCTGCACCGACAGCGTCTACGAGAGCCGGACGCGGCCGTGCCTGCTCTACCAGATCAAGCGCTGTTCCGGCCCCTGCACCGGCGAGATCGACGCCGAGGGCTACGGGCGCCTGGTCGGCGAAGCCAAGGATTTCCTCTCCGGGCGCAGCCAGGCGGTGAAGGCGCAGCTGTCGACCGCGATGCAATCGGCCTCCGAGGATCTCGATTTCGAGCGGGCCGCGGTCTATCGCGACCGGCTGTCGGCGCTCAGCCATGTTCAGAGCCATCAGGGCATCAATCCGCGCACGGTCGAGGAAGCCGATGTCTTCGCCATCCATCACGATGCCGGCATGGCTTGCATCCAGGTGTTCTTCTTCCGCACCGGGCAGAACTGGGGCAACCGCGCCTATTTCCCCAAGGCCGACCCGTCGCTCGCCGCTGGCGAGATTCTGGGCGCCTTCATCGGCCAGTTCTACGACGACAAGCCAACGCCGCGGATGATCCTGGTGTCGGATGATTTCGAGGACCGGGAACTGCTTGCCGAGGCCCTCGGCGTGCGCATGGAGCGCAAGACCTCGATCACCGTGCCGCAGCGCGGCGAAAAACGCGAACTGGTCGACCAGGTGCTCAACAACGCCCGCGAGGCCCATGGCCGCAACCTGGCCGAGACCGCCTCGCAGACGCGGCTGCTGCAGGGATTGGCCGAGACCTTCAACCTGCCGCATCCGCCGCGCCGCATCGAGGTCTACGACAACTCCCACATCATGGGCACCAATGCGGTGGGCGGGATGATCGTCGCGGGGCCCGAAGGCTTCGTGAAGAACCAGTACCGCAAGTTCAACATCAAATCGACCGAGATCACCCCGGGCGATGATTTCGGCATGATGCGCGAAGTCATGCAGCGCCGCTTCTCGCGGCTGATCAAGGAGCATGGCGGCGACGGCCCGGTCAAACCGGAGGAAGCCTCGGATGACCCGGATGCAGTCCAGCAGACCGGCATGCCGGCCTGGCCGGACCTGGTGCTGATCGATGGCGGCAAAGGGCAGATGAGCGCGGTGCGCGCGATTCTCGAGGAACTCGGGATCGCCGACAAGATCACCGCCATCGGCGTCGCCAAGGGCATGGACCGCGAGGCCGGCCGCGAGCGGTTCTTTGTCGAGGGCAAGCCGGACTTCACCCTGCCGCCGCGCGATCCGGTCTTGTATTTCGTCCAGCGCCTGCGCGACGAGGCGCACCGCTTCGCCATCGGCACGCACCGGGCGCGGCGCAAGAAGGAGCTGGTCGCCAATCCGCTCGACGAAATCGCCGGAATCGGGCCGAGCCGGAAGCGGGCGCTGCTGCATCATTTCGGCACCGCCAAGGCTGTGTCGCGCGCGGGCGTCGATGACCTGATGACGGTCGAAGGCATCTCGGAGGCGGTGGCCGAGTTGATCTACAATCATTTTCACGAGGAAAACCGGTAAAGCCTTGCCGGATTCCCATCATATTTGCGGCATTTGCGCGCGAAGCCGCAGGGAAGCGGTTGACCTTATGGGTCGCTCCCGCGCATCTTGCGCAAAATCCTGACAACGGGGTGCTCCATGGCGTCAACCGCGCTCAATATACCGAACCTGCTGACCTACGGGCGGATCCTTGCTGTCCCGTTGATTGTGCTGTGTTTTTTCATCGAAGGCCGGCTGCATGGGTCCGATGCTGCCCGCTGGAGCGCGCTTGCGATCTTTGTCGTGGCATCGGTCACCGATTTCTTTGACGGCTACCTTGCCCGGATCTGGGACCAGACTTCCAATATCGGCCGCATGCTCGATCCGATCGCCGACAAGCTTCTGGTGTCCTCCATCCTGCTGCTGGTCGCCGCCGACGGCACCATTGCCGGCTGGTCGATCTGGGCGGCGATCATCATCCTGTGCCGCGAAATCCTGGTCTCGGGCCTGCGCGAATATCTCGCGGCTCTCAAGGTTTCGGTGCCGGTCACCTGGATCGCCAAGTGGAAGACGACGCTGCAGATGATTGCGCTGGGTTTCCTGCTCGCAGGCCCCGCCGGCGACAAGGTGCTGCCCTACACGACCGAAATCGGCATCGGCATGCTGTGGATCGCCGCACTGATCACGATTTACACCGGCTATGATTATTTCAAGGCCGGGCTGAGACATGTGGTGGACGAATGAGCGTCAGGATCGTCTATTTCGCCTGGGTGCGCGAGCGCATCGGCAAGGGGTCTGAAGAGATCGAGATTCCGGCAGGCGTGACGACCGTCGGCGACCTGATCGCCCATCTTTCGACGCTGGGCGAGGAATACGAGGCGGCTTTCCAGGTGCCCGGCGTCATTCGCGCGGCGCTGGACGAAGAGCATGCCGATCACGACGAGCCAATCGGCCAAGCACGGGAAATCGCGCTGTTTCCGCCGATGACGGGAGGCTGAGATGGCTGCGGGCACCTCCGGCACACCAGTTGGAGTCACGGTGCGCATCCAGGCGCAGGATTTTGACATCGCCGGGGAAATCGAGGCTCTCACCGGGGGGCGGACCGACATCGGCGCCGTGGTCAGCTTCACCGGGCTGTGCCGCGACGAAGGCGGCCGCCTGTCGGCGCTTGAGCTTGAGCATTACCCCGGCATGGCCGAACGCGCCATTCGCGCTATCGCCGAAAAGGCAGTCACCCGGTTTGAGCTTTGCGGCATCACCGCGATCCACCGGCATGGCGCCATCCCGCCCGGCGGCAACATCGTGCTGGTGGTCGCCGCCGCCCCCCATCGCCAGGCCGCCTTCGACGGCGCTTCCTTCCTGATGGACTACCTCAAGACCGATGCCCCGTTCTGGAAGAAGGAACACCTCAAGGTTGGCGGCGCGGGCGAATGGGTGTCGGCCAAGGATGCCGACGATGAAGCCAAGGCAAAATGGGCCGAGGCGCTGCGGCAGAGCGGCCAGTGAGCCCGCCGGTCAGGCTGGAGGAGAGCTGGAAGGCGGCGCTGTCGGACGAGTTCTCAACCCCCTACATGGCCGAACTCCGCGCCTTCCTCAAATCCGAGATCGGCGCGGGAAAGCAGGTGTTTCCGAAAGGGCCGGACTATTTCGCAGCCCTCGACCTGACGCCTCTCGATCGCGTCAAGGTCGTGATCCTCGGGCAGGATCCCTATCACGGCGACGGCCAGGCGCATGGGTTGTGCTTCTCTGTGCAGCCGGGCGTGCGCGTCCCTCCATCGCTCAAGAACATCTACAAGGAACTGGAAACCGACCTGGGCATCCCCCAGGCAAGCCACGGCAATCTCGAAAGCTGGGCGCGCCAGGGCGTGCTGCTGCTCAACAGCGTGCTCACCGTCGAGCGCGGCCTCGCCGCCTCACATCGCGGCCGCGGCTGGGAGCAATTCACCGACGCGGTGATCGCCAGGGTCAACGAATTGCCGCATCCAGTGGTATTCCTGCTCTGGGGCTCTCACGCGCAGAAGAAGGCGAGCTTCGTCGACACCAGCCGCCACCTCGTGCTCAAGGCCCCCCACCCCTCGCCGCTCTCCGCCCATACCGGCTTTTTGGGTTGCCGGCATTTTTCCCAGACGAACGCGTTTTTCGAGAAGAACGGCATGACGCCGATCGACTGGCGGCTGCCGGAGACGCCGTAGTCCGCCGGCGAAGAGCTTGTTCCGGCCAACAAAAAACCGGGCTCTCTCGAACCCGGCTTTTCGTTGCATTCCAACCGTTTCGGCCAGTCGGCCGCCAGACTGATTCAGCCGACGATTTCGGTGCCTGCAAACCAGTAGGCAATCTCTTCGGCAGCGGTTTCGGGCGCGTCCGAGCCATGCACCGAGTTCTCGCCGATCGACAGCGCGAAGGTCTTGCGGATGGTGCCTTCATCGGCGTTGGCCGGGTTGGTGGCGCCCATGATTTCGCGGTTCTTGAGGATGGCGTTCTCGCCTTCGAGCACCTGGACGACGGTCGGGCCGGAGGTCATGCCGTCAACCAGTTCGCCGAAGAAAGGGCGTTCCTTGTGCACGGCGTAGAAGCCTTCGGCCTCGCGCTTGCTCATCCAGACGCGCTTGGAGGCAACGACGCGCAGGCCGTTGTCTTCAAACACCTTGGTGATGGCGCCGGTCAGGTTGCGCTTGGTGGCGTCGGGCTTGATCATCGAAAACGTGCGTTCAATCGCCATGGTCTTGTTCCTTCAGCGGTTCGCCCGCGGACAGGCGGGCCATAGGGGTGTGAAAAATCCGGGCAGACACAGGTCCCGCCCGGAGTTGGCGCCTAAATAGCCGCATGCCCTGTCATCTGCAAGGGGAGAGTGAAGGAGCGGATGGCGGAGTACGACCCGTGACGGACCGTTCGGACTGGCGCCTTCGGGACGCTTTATGGGCTTCAACTTCTTACTTTCGGATTTAACATCCCGAAGTCCAAGGCGAAGCAGCTGACTGTCTTCAAGAGATCAACAAATTCGTTGCATGAACTCATTGGTTGTATGAAAGTCACCCGTGAACTGCCAATTTAACCTGGGTGGTCGAGACTTCATTGGTGGGCCGAACACCGAAGCGGATTTCGAATGGACTACGACCAGCTTTATGGACCCTGCGAACCGCCGGTTCGCCCGATATCCGACGAGGAATACCGTTTGAGACCCAACAGCGCCATGATCCTGGACGCTGATAGCTCGCTTCTCTTGACAGCCTATCTTGACGAGAAGGCCGCCTTCACTCTCACCACTGTGTTTGCACAGACCTATCATGTCCTCTGGTTGATTGATCGTCGTGCTAGAATTCTGTTCGCGGTCGAGGAGGTGCTTGATGAAAAAGATAAACGTATCGGAGTGCTCCCACGTTCGTTGCTGGCCCGCCCGGTCAGTTATGTAAGACTGGGGCATCCCTCGCTGTTGGCGGACCCAGCAAAGGCGGCCCGCATCGGCGGCGAGATCAGATTTGACCCGGATTTCGAACCGGGGTTCTCCTGGATTCTGACGAATGAATCGGGTCGATATGGCACCCGTCCTTGGCAGACAGAGGCCCATATGAACGAAGCACGTAGATTGTTCGCAAGTTTTGGGCTACAATTTCCGTACGATTTTATCCCGCCACTGCCAATCCCGGGAGCCTGAGGTGATCGACCTTATCGCAATGCGCCCGTCCGAATGGAAGGACATGCCCGACAGGCTGAGCAGTGAAAGTTTCCGCGTCGAGTTGGGAAACGCCCTTTCTCGCTTCCTCAGATCCAGCAGAAACGATGGCGGGAGCGGAGCCGACGAAATCTACATGACGGGTGTCCGGCTCACGCAAGCTGGTGTTTGGAACTATTTCAGCGCCAAACAAGCCGCGGATTTGCTAAAGCTTGCAGACACAGGTGTAAGCAGTGCTTTCCTGGATGCCACGCCGGATGATATTCGCCTGGACATTCAAGAGGAACTGAATTCCCTGGAGCCCCGGCGTGCGAAACGCCGGGGACGAATCACAGGAAGATTTGGCGTGGAATTGAAAAGACTTACCGGACGTTCCCTCGTCAAACAGGGAACCAAACCCAAGCGAGCCAAAAAAGCTTAGCTAGTCGGCTTCTGTCTCCGAGCCGAAACCATCACCCAGCCGCCGGAACCTTCCGCCCCAGGCCGTCGTGCAGGTCGAGGCAGCGGTTGAACCAGTCGGTGACCGCGTCGCCCTCTTCGAGCAGTTTCGCGCTCGAGGTGACGCGCGCCCATTGCAGGGCGCCGAAGACGATGTAGTCGGCAAACAGCGGCGAGGAGCCACCGATCCAGGGCTGCGATTTCAGCATCACGCGCAGCGGCGTGAGCTTGCCGGAGAAACCTTCGATCTCGGCGTCGCGGCGCTCGGTCACCTGTTCCAGCGTCCTACCCATGCGGGCCTCGCGGCTCGTCCGGAAATAGGCCTGGTCCTCGGGGGCCAGAATGTCGTGGATGTCCTTCAGCGCGATCACGCCCAGCGCCGCGTGCAGGACCGACTGGGTCCAGGATTCGACGAAGCGCGCCATCGCCTGCCCGCCGTCGCCGCCAAACAGCGACGGCCTGTCGGGATAGGTTTCCTCGAGATAGGCGGCGATCAGAAAGCTGTCGGCTACCACCTGGCTGCCGTCGCGGATCACCGGCACCGTCTTGGAGACCCCGCCCTCGACCTCCGGCACCTTGGTGAAGCAGACGTTCGTGCGCTCGAAGGGCAGGCCCTTGTGTGCCAGCGCCATCGCCGCCTTCCAGCAATGCGGGCTGAAAGGCCGGTCGGGATCTGTACCGACGAGGTCGTGAAGGATGATGGTCATGCTGGGGTCTTTCTCTGATGAAGGGCTGCGGCAGGCAGAGTCGACCGCCATGCGGCCTGAGCGAGTTAAATCAGACACTGCTGGCGGACGCGAGGCCGAGTTCCTTTTCCATCACCAGGTAATCGCGATCATTGTGCAACAGTGGCACCGCGCACTGAATGCACCACGTGGCTATGATGACATCCACGGTTCCTCGCGGCGTAACTCCTGATCTCCTCAGCCTTCTGTAATTTGCCGCGGCGATCGGCGCAATCACCGATCCGCAGAGAGGCTCCACCGGCAATCCGGCGAACGCCCGCTCCAGCCGCATCACGTCGCGCTGGTGCCGGGGACCTTGTAGAAGCTCGACCAGGATCAGGTCACCGATCAGCACTTGTCCCGCGACGAGGGCCTGTTTGAGCAGATCAACCTGTGTAGTCTGCCTTCCTGCGAAAAAATCGATCCAGACCGACGTGTCGGCGAGGATCACCTCGCGGCCCGCAATGTGTCCAGGTCACCCTGCCATTCGACAGTTCCCTGCAGGTCGAGAATGAGCCGTGCTGCGCGCTTGCGGTGCAGTTGATCACGCAGGGCATCGTCCACCACCTGGCGCTTGGTCTTGCGTCCGGTCAGCTTCATCAGTTCGGCAACGAGTTCGTCGTCGATTTCAATATTGGTGCGCATCGACCGCCTCTATGTGTAGAATTGCTTAGAATATACACATCGCAATATGGGCGCGCAAATGGTTTCCCCTTGCCATTTAGCGCGTTTCCAGCCAGAAGCGCGGGCATGCTGACTATTACCGACCTCTCAGCCCGTATCGCCGGGCGACTTTTGATTGACAATGCCTCGCTGGCGCTCCCCGTGGGCATCAAGGCCGGGCTTGTGGGCCCCAATGGCGCCGGCAAATCGACGCTGTTCAAGATCATCACCGGCGAGATGGCGACCGAGACCGGGCACACCTCGATCCCGAAGAACACCCGCATCGGCCAGGTGGCGCAGGAAGCGCCTGCGGAAGACACCGCCCTGGTCGAGATCGTGCTGCGCGCCGATCTTGAGCGCACGAAACTGATGAAGGAAGCGGAGACTGCCACAGATCCGATCCGCATCGCCGAAATCCAGATGCGGCTTGTCGACATAGACGCCCATTCGGCCGAAGCCCGCGCGTCCTCGATCCTCGCCGGCCTCGGCTTCGACCAGGAGGCCCAGCAGCGCCCGGCCTCGAGCTTCTCGGGCGGCTGGCGCATGCGCGTGGCGCTCGCCTCGGTGCTGTTTGCCGAGCCGGACCTGCTGCTGCTCGACGAGCCGACCAACTATCTCGACCTTGAAGGCACGCTGTGGCTCGAGGAATATATCCGCCGCTACCCGCACACCGTGCTGATCATCAGCCATGACCGGGATCTGTTGAACACCGCCGCCAACGCCATCGTCCATCTCGACCAGAAGAAGCTCACCTTCTACCGTGGCGGCTTTGACGAGTTCGAGCGCCAGAAGGCCGAGCGCGACGAGCACCAGATGAAGGCGCGCGAGAAGAACATCGCCGCACGCAAGCACATGGAAGCCTTTGTCGAGCGCTTCCGCGCCAAGGCCTCGAAGGCGCGGCAGGCGCAATCGCGTCTGAAAGCGCTCGAACGCATGGGCACGGTCGATGCGGTGGTGGAAAGCAATGTGCGGGGATTTTCGTTTCCGCGGCCCGACCGCGGTGTCGCTTCGCCGATCATCGCCATCGAGAACGGGTCCGTCGGCTACACCCCCGGCGCGCCGATCCTGACACGGCTTGACCTCCGGATTGACGCCGACGACCGGATCGCGCTCCTGGGCTCGAACGGCAACGGCAAGTCCACCTTCGCCAAATTCATCGCCGGGCGGCTCGAAGCCGAAGCCGGCCGGCTCCGGATCGCGCCCGGGCTCAAGACCGGCTTTTTCGCCCAGCACCAGATGGACGACCTGATCCCGAATGAATCAGCGGTCGCCCATGTGCGGGCGCTGATGCCTGACGCACAGGAAGCCCGGGTTCGCGCCCGGGTGGCGCAGATGGGGCTGACGGCCGAGAAGATGAACACGCCCGCCAAGGATCTGTCGGGCGGCGAGAAGGCGCGGCTCCTGATGGGCCTGTCGGCCTTCCACGCACCCAATTTGATGATCCTCGACGAGCCGACCAACCACCTCGACATCGACAGCCGCGCGGCGCTGATCCGCGCGCTCAACGATTTCCCCGGCGCCGTGATCCTGATCTCCCATGACCGCCACCTGATCGAGGCCACGGTCGACCGGCTGTGGATCGTCCGCGACGGCACGGTGAGCGTGTTTGATGGCGATCTCGAGGATTACCGTCAGGAAGTGGTTGGCTCGTCGGGCAAGGGCAAGAAGAGCTCCGACACCGAGGGCGGTTCCAAGGCGGAGAAGCGCAAGCTGGCTGCGCAGAACCGCGCGGGCCTCGCCCCGATGAAGAAAAAACTCAATGATCTCGAATCCTTGGTGGCACGGCTTACCAAACAGATTCAGTCGCTTGATGCAGAGCTTGCGGACCCGGCCCAGTTCGCCGACGCGCCCTACAAGATCACCCAGAAATCCAAGCAGCGCGCCGAGCGGGCTGCGGAACTCGCCAAGGCCGAGGAAGAATGGGTGGCGCTGACGGCCGAGGTGGACGACGCAGAGGCGGCCGAATAGAGCCCCTCGCCGCTTACCAGTTGTTTCGTCCGTCGACCTTCTCCACCGTCACGCTCGACCAATCGAGGTCGTCCACCAGCCGCAGATTGACCACATGGATGCGGGCCGTCGGCACTGCGGACGGGTCGCCGGTCTTGGATGTGCCATCCATGTTGTACATGGATGCCCAGTCGGGCGAATCTCCCCAGGTCTGCATGCCGCAATGGCCGCAGAAATGGTGCCGGCTCAGGCTGCCGCTGACGGAATAGACCTTGTCCTTATCCTCAGAGAGGATTTTCATCTCTCCTGGCTTAAAATAGGCCCATATCGCGCCGGTGCGGGCGCAATAGCTGCAGTTGCACTCATGGGCGTCCAGGGGTGCATGCGGGAGTTCAATCCGGGTAGCGTCGCAGTGGCAGGAGGCGATGAGAGGCATGGTGGAACTCCGTGTTGATCACGACGCTACCTTAGTCGAGACTGCTGACAGGTTGTGCCAGCAGTCTGCCCTGCCCGATCAGCACACCGCCCGACAGATCGCATCCGGCTGCCGGGATTGATGCATATCAATCACCCGGTCCCATCCACGTGCTAGCGAGATCCAAACGATTGGACCGCGCCATGCCCCCCTCGAAAGCCGATATCGAATCGATCGTCAAAACAGCAGAGAAAGGCTCGCCCTTCCGACGGCGGCTGACCTGGTTCGTGGTGCTTCTCGCTCTCCTCGGCGGAGGCTGGTACTGGTGGTCCGCCGCCTCGCGGCAGAGCCTGCCCGCCTACGTGACCGAGACCGTCGGCAAGACCGACATCGTCGTGCAGGTGACCGCGACCGGGACAGTACAGCCCACCGGCCAGGTCGAGATTTCGAGTGAATTGTCGGGCACGGTCCGCTCGGTGGAGGCCGATTTCAACGATGTGGTCAAGAAGGGCCAGATCCTGGCGCGGCTTGATACCGACAAGCTTGAAGCCAATGTCGAACTGGGCCAGGCCTCGCTGACCGCGTCGCAAGCGCGCCTGGCCGAAGCCACCGCGACCCTCAATGAGACCAAGGACAATTATGACCGCGCGGTGATGCTTGAGCAGAAGAAGGTCACCACGCTCGAAGGCCTGCTCAAGGCCAAGGCGGCCCACGACCGCGCCAAGGCCGCGGTCAAGAGCGCGGAGGCCGACATCCGCGTGTCTGAGGCAAATCTCAGGATCAGCGAGGCCAATCTGGCCAAGGCCTGCATCTGCTCCTCGATCGATGGCGTGGTGCTTGACCGCACTATCGAGGTTGGACAGATCGTCGCCTCCTCGCTGCAGGCGCCGGTGCTGTTCACGCTCGCCGCCGACCTCACGAAGATGGAATTGCGGGTCGACATCGACGAGGCCGACATCGGCATGGTGAAGGTCGGCCACGAGGCCAGCTTCTCGGTCGAGGCCTATCAGGGCCGCAGCTTCCCTGCCGTCATTTCCCAATTGCGGTTTGCGCCCAAGACAGTCGATGGCGTGGTGACCTACGAAGCCATCCTGTCGATCGACAATGCAGACATGCTGCTGCGTCCGGGCATGACGGCGACTGCGGATATCAAGGTGGCCGAGGTCAAGGACACGCTGGCGATCTCGAATGCAGCGCTCAGGTTCTCGCCGCCCGTGACGGCGGAAGATAGCGGCGGCAGCGGCAGCGGGCTCCTCGGGATGATTTTCAGACCCCCGACACGGGATGTGGCGACGGCGCCGAAAGTCAGCACCGACGGTCATCGCGACATCTGGCTTCTCAAGAATGGCCAGGCGGTCGCCGTGTCGGTGATGCCGGGCGAAAGCGATGGGTCGAAGACAGCGATCAGCAGCGGCGACGTGACCGAGGGCGATCTGGTGATCACCGATCAGACGACGCAATGACCGGGGAGAGCACGTTCGGTAAGGTTGCCGGGCCGGGAGCCCTCCCCTCGCCGGACGGCGCGCCGCTGATCAGCCTTCGCGGCGTGACCAAGATCTACGGGACCGGCGACGCCGAGGTCAGGGCCTTGCGCGGCATCGATCTCGACATCAACGGCGGCGAATTCGTCGCCATCATGGGCCCTAGCGGCTCGGGCAAGTCGACCGCGATGAACATCCTGGGGTTTCTCGACAAACCGACCGGCGGCTCCTACGCCTTCGGCGGCGCCGAGGTCGATCATCTGGGGCGCGACCAACTGGCGCTGCTCAGGCGGAATTTCCTGGGCTTCGTGTTCCAGGGCTACAATCTCCTGGCCCGGACATCCGCGCTCGACAATGTCGAATTGCCGCTGATCTACCAGGGCATGGCCCGGACGGAGCGCCGACGCCTGGCGCTTGATGCGCTGGCCAAGGTTGGCCTCAAGGGCCGCGAGGATCATGATCCGTCCCAGCTTTCGGGCGGCCAGCAGCAACGCGTGGCAATCGCGCGCGCGATCGTCACCAATCCGGACGTGATCCTGGCCGATGAACCCACGGGAAATCTCGACACCGCCCGCAGCCACGAGATCATGGACCTGCTCACCGATCTCAACCGCAAGGATGGCATCACCATCCTGATGGTCACCCATGAACCGGACATGGCGGACTATGCCGACCGGCTGATCCATTTCCTCGACGGCCGCATCGAAGCCGACACGATCCCTGACAAGGCGGTGCCCCATGCTCTATGAAGCGGTGCGGCTCGCCCTGCAGGCGATTATGCGCAACATGTTCCGGTCGTTCCTGACGGTTCTGGGCATCGTCATCGGCGTTGCCGCGGTGATCGCCATGGTGACCGTCGGCCAGGGCTCGACCGACCAGGTGGAAGCCGATGTCGCCACGCTCGGCACCAATCTCCTGATGATCCGTCCGGGCCAGCCGTCGCAAGGTCCCGGCTCCGGCGTGGGCGGGACAGCTGCGAGCCTGACGCTCAAGGATGTCGACGCCATCGAAGAGCAGATCGCCAGTGTCGCTGTCGCCACGCCCAGCAATTCGCGGTCGATGACGGTCATCTTCGGCAATATCAACTCCTCGACCACCGTGACCGGCACCGACACACGGTTTCTCACCGCCCGCGACTGGCCGCTCTCAAGCGGCCGGTCGTTCTACGAGAGCGAGCTCAGGACCGGCTCGTCGGCCTGCATACTGGGCAGCACCGTGCGGGCAAAACTGTTCGGCAACAGCGATCCGCTCGGCGTCAGCATCAGATTGAAGCAGATCTCCTGCCGGGTCATCGGCGTGCTCGAGGCCAAGGGCGCGTCAAGCTTCGGCACCGACCAGGACGACATCGTGCTAATCCCGATCCGCGCCTTCCAGCGGCGCATCGCCGGCAACCAGGATGTGTCGATGATCTACGCATCCATCCGCACCGGGATCTCCACCGACAAGGCCAAGGCGGACATCGAGCGGCTGATGCGCGAGCGCAGGCGCATCGGCCCCTTCGAGGAGGACGATTTCAATGTCTTCGACATGAAGCAGATCTCCTCGATGCTGACCGGCATCACCAGCGTGCTGACCGGCCTGCTCTCGGCGGTGGCCGCCGTCAGCCTGCTCGTCGGCGGCATCGGCATCATGAACATCATGCTGGTCTCGGTCACCGAGCGCACCCGCGAGATCGGCATAAGGCTGGCGGTGGGGGCGACGGAGGGACAGGTGCTGTTGCAGTTCCTGGTCGAATCCATCGTGCTGTCGCTGATCGGCGGGCTGATCGGCATCGTGCTCGGACTGGGGCTCGGTCTTCTGGGGTCGCGGCTGTTGTCGATTCCCTTTGCACCCAATCCGTCTCTCGTGCTCGCGGCCTTTGCGTTTTCAGCGCTGGTGGGCATCGTCTTCGGCTTCTTCCCCGCGCGCCGGGCTGCCCGGATGGATCCGATCGAGGCACTGCGTCATCAATAAAGTTTGAGTGATTTCAGTCTCTTCGCGGCAGGTCTTGGCATAGTGAGTCGCGGACTTGAGAAAGTGAGTCCGGGATGGTCCCGCCGACTTGATTGATCTTGAATAGACGCCCGAAATCAGGCTGACGACGCACCACCCCGGCGGTAGGATCTTCCCATGCTGTTTGATCTGCCTGACACCGCCACCCTGTACCAAGCGCTTCTGGCGCGCGACCCGAGCTATGACGGGCGCGCCTATGTCTGTGTGAGTTCCACCGGGATCTTCTGCCGCCTCACCTGCCCCGCGCGCAAACCCAAGCCTGAGAACTGCACCTTCTACTCAAGCGTCGGCGAATGCCTCCAGGCGGGCTACCGCGCCTGCAGAAGATGCCACCCCATGGCGCCAGCCGCGGAAGCGGAGCCAGCCATCAAGGCGCTTCTCACGGCCCTCGGAGAACGCAAGGGACACCGCTGGAGCGAACCCGACATTGCCCGGATGGGCCTTGACCCGTCCACCGTGCGGCGGGTGTTCAACCGGCATTTCGGCATGACATTTCTGGAAATGGCGCGGCTTGAGCGTCTGCGCAACGGGCATGTGGCGCTCGCAGGCGGCGGCAAGGTGATCGAGGCGCAGATGGATGCGGGGTTCGAGTCCGCCAGTGCCTTTCGCACCGCCTTCGCGCGGCTGATGGGACAGCCGCCGAAGAGCTTCTCGGGCGACGCCCTTGTCAAGGCCGATTACATCGACACGCCGCTCGGCGCAATGATCGCGCTCAGCGATCAAACCCATCTGCACCTTCTGGAATTCGCCGACCGCAAGGCGCTGCCCACCGAATTGCGCCGGATGCACCAGTTGTTCAAGGGACGAATCGGCATCGGTCGGCAAGCCCCGATGGATCTCCTGGAAACAGAACTCGGCGCCTATTTCTCAGGGCTGGATCCAAGCTTCAGCGTTCCCTTGGCGTTCCATGGCAGCGACTTCACCAAGGCGGTCTGGCACGCGCTGGTCGACATCCCTGCCGGCGAGACAAGAAGCTACAGCATGATCGCCCAGCAGATCGGCCGCCCTTCGGCGGTCCGGGCGGTGGCGCGGGCCAATGGCGCCAACCAGATCGCGCTGCTGGTGCCCTGCCACCGGGTGATCGGCGCCGACGGGTCGCTGACCGGCTATGGCGGCGGGTTGTGGCGCAAGCAGAAGCTGATCGAGATCGAGCGGCGCTATGCGGCTACGCCAAGGCGTGACGGATTGGCTCCGAACTCTGGCAAAGAACACCCGATGTAACTCCATCCGACACCCGCGACCGAGGATGTTCACGGGTCCGTCAGCATATATATCTATAAAGTTGCATCTATTTCAGCATGTGTACCAATGCGAGTCTTTACTTTCAGCCAACAGTATTTTTTTGAAACAATGGCGTGGACCACTGCTTGCCAGCACTTGTTTGCAGTTTTTTCATCCCAAATATCACTCCAATTGCTATTGATTTATACATGCAACTTATAGCTTTAAATATCTCCATTGCAGTCACTCAAGTTTGAGGGCAGGCGATTTATCAGTTCGAATAATCTGTACAAGAAATTGTAATGCTTCTGCTCGGTTCATTAACGTTTCAAACACCGATTTTTGCGATTCTGGTTTTGCGTTGAGGCGAGCTGTGCCAACAGCCGGCCCATCGAGGAACACTGTTTCCGCACAGGGGAAGATCCATCTCCAGCGAAACGGCGCGAATGGAACGAACCTACTGGAGACGACCGAATGAGCTTCCACACCATCCTCTCTTCAGATGACAGGAACATTCTCACTGCATTGAGAAAGTCGCTGGCCGTCATCGAGTTTGACATGTCCGGCAACATCCTCACCGCCAATGACAGCTTCTGCCAGGCACTTGGATATGCGCTCTCTGAAATCAAGGGCAAACACCACCGCATCTTTGTCGACCCTGCGGAAGCAGCCGCCCCGGCTTACGGCGAATTCTGGAGGAAGCTCGGCCTTGGCGAGTACGACAAGGCGCAGTACAAGCGGATCGGCAAAGGCGGCAAGGAGATCTGGATCGAGGCGAGCTACAATCCGGTCCTGCGCGGCGGCAAACCCTACAAGGTGATCAAGTTTGCAACCGATGTGACCGCCCAGAAGCTCAAGGCGGCCGAAGACAGCGGCAAGATTGCAGCCATTTCGCGCGCGCAGGCGATGATCGAGTTCAACCTCGATGGCACGATCATCACCGCAAACGAGAATTTTCTCAGCACTCTTGGCTACAGCCTTTCCGAAATCGCCGGCAAGCATCACCGGATGTTTTGCGAGACGACTTATGCCGAGAGCCCCGACTATGCCCAGTTCTGGAAAAAGCTCGGCAGCGGCGAGTTCTTTTCGGACGAGTTCCTTCGCATCGGCAAGGCCGGAAAGCGGGTCCATATCCAGGCCTCCTACAATCCGATCTTCGATGCGGACGGCAAGGTCTTCAAGGTTGTCAAATTCGCAACCGACGTGACCGAGCGCGTCAGCAATGTGACGTCACTGTCGAACGGGCTCGAGCGCTTGGCCGATGGCGACCTGACCGTCCGCATCGACCAACCTTACCAGCCCGCGCTGGAGCCGTTGCGGGTCAATTTCAACATCGCGAGCAAGGGCCTGTGCGAGGCCATGCAGTCGGTTTCGGAGAATGCCAGGGCGATCTCATCCGGTTCCGAGGAAATCCGCATCGCTGCTGACGACCTGGCCAAGCGGACCGAGAACCAGGCGGCATCGGTCGAGGAAACCGCGGCAGCACTTGAGGAAATCACCAAGACCGTCGCGGCGTCAAGCGAACGCGCTGATGAGGCGGGTCAGCTGGTCGCCAAGACCAAGAAGGACGCCGAAACGTCCGGTCAGGTGGTCGACAAGGCCGTGATCGCCATGGCCGAGATCGAAAGCTCGTCGAAAGCCATCGCCAACATCATCAACGTGATTGACGACATCGCCTTCCAGACCAACCTGCTGGCGCTCAACGCCGGCGTGGAAGCGGCGCGCGCCGGAGAAGCCGGCCGTGGATTTGGCGTGGTCGCCCAGGAAGTGCGCGAACTCGCCCAGCGAACCGCGACCGCCGCCAAGGAGATCAAGGGCCTCATCACCGCGTCGGGCGATCAGGTCAAGAGCGGCGTGGCGCTGGTTGGCGAGACCGGCAAGGCGCTTGTCAACATTGTCGAGCAGGTCAAGCAGATCAACGCCAATGTCGAGGCGATCGTCACCGGATCGCGTGAGCAGTCCACCGGACTGAACGAGATCAACATGGCGGTCAACACCATGGACCAGGGCACGCAGCAGAATGCCGCGATGGTTGAGCAATCTACCGCGGCCAGCCACAGCCTGGCGCAGGAAGCGGCATCGCTGTTCCATCTGCTCACGCGGTTCAAGACGGACGGCAACTCCGGCTACAGCGCGCCACGGGCCGTCAGCTCAACCCCTGCGGCGGCTCCCCAGCGTGGGGCCCCACCCCGGCAGAAGCAGGCCTTTCACGGCAATGCCGCCGTCGATACCTCGGAATGGGAAGAGTTTTGAGCCCCCTCGCCTGATCAGGAATTCCGCCGATGACAAATCCCTCCGGAAACGCGTCCGGAGGGATTTTTCGTTTGAGGCAGACAGCCTCTCAGGCCTTCTTCTCCCAGCGCCTGTCGGGCGTTTGCTGCCAGTAGGTCAGCGTATGACCGCCGGACTTGAGGGTCTTCCATTGAGCGCGCGCGGCCTCGAGCTGCTGTTGATCATGGCCGTCAAACATCATTACCAGCCGTTCTACGCCGTCGAGCGCCGGTATGTCGGCGCCATCGGCGACAAACCGGACAGTGGCCCCGTTCGCGGCGTCACCGCCAAGCGTCAGCAGCACAGGCTGGCGCGCCGCGTGAGGTCCGTGGTCGACGCCATGCGGCAGGAAACTGTCCTCCCGGAAGGTCCAGAGATGGCTGTCGAGCGCCGCGCAGCGTTCCTCGCTGCCCATATGCACGGACACACTCCAGCCGCGGTCCAGGCTTTTCTCCAGAAGCGGCGGCAGCGCCTCTTCAAGCCTCGATTCCGTCAGGTGATAGAACAGGACTTCGGCCACCGCTTCCTAGCTCTCGTAGTTGGCGCGCACCAACTCATCCAATAACCGTACGCCAAAGCCGGACGCCCAGGACTGGTTGATGTCGGTGGATGGCGAACCCATCGCGGTGCCTGCAATATCCAGATGTGCCCAGGGCGTGTCCTTGACAAACCGCTTGAGGAACTGCGCCGCAGTGATCGCCCCGGCATGGCGGCCGCCGGTGTTCTTCATGTCGGCGAACTTGGAATCGATCATCTTGTCGTAGTCGGACCCCAGCGGCATCCGCCAGACCCGCTCCTCGGTCACCTCGCCCGCCTTGGTCAGCGCCTGGGACAGGTCGTCATTGTTGGAGAACAGGCCGGCATGATGGGGCCCGAGCGCCACGATGATGGCGCCGGTCAGGGTGGCAAGATTGATCATGATCGCCGGCTTGAACCGCTCCTGGCAGTAGGTGAGCGCATCGCACAGCACCAGACGGCCCTCGGCGTCGGTGTTGATAACCTCGATGGTCTGGCCGGACATCGAGCGGACGATGTCGCCCGGGCGCTGGGCGGCGCCGTCGACCGCGTTCTCGACCAGCCCGATGATGCCGACCGCGTTGACCTTGGCCTTGCGCGCGGCCAGCACATGCATCAGCCCGATGACAGCGGCCGCTCCGCCCATGTCCCCCTTCATGTCTTCCATGCCCGCCGCCGGCTTGATCGACACACCGCCGGTGTCAAAGACCACGCCCTTGCCCACGAAGGCCACCGGCTTGTCCTTGGGCTTGGCGCCCTGCCAGCGCATGATCGCCAGGCGCGGTGGACGCGGCGAGCCGAGGGATACGCCGAGCAGCGCCTCCATCTTGAGCTTCTTCATTTCCTTCTCGGTCAGGATTTCAACCTCCACGCCCAGGGATTCGAGTTCCTTGGCGCGGTCGGCGAACTCCACCGGGCCGAGCACATTGGCGGGTTCATTGACCAGGTTGCGCGCCAGCTCGACGCCTTCCCAGATGGCATGACGGGTGGCAAAGGCCTTCTTGCAATCGCCCGCATCATCGTGCTGGAACACCACGCTGACCTTGCGGGATCCGTTGTCGTCATCCTCGCCTTTCTTGGTCTTGTAGGTATCGAAGGAATAAGACCGCATCAACAACCCCAGCGCCACGTCGGCCACGGCTTCAGTGGAGGGCACATCCGCATCCCCCAGCAGCACCGTCACTTTCGAAGCCTTGCCGATCAGGGAGAACATCTTGCCGCCGACGCGCATCCACTCATGCGCGGACAGTTTTTCCGGATCGCCGGTTCCGACAAGCGCGATCCGGTCGGCGGGCGCATCGACAGGCGCGAACACATCGACGGTCGAAAAGGACTTGCCGGTGAAGCCTGCGACCTTGACCGCCTTGTCGAGTTGACCCGCGGGATCGGCGGTTTTGGCGGCGGCGGAAACGGGCGCAGCCGAAGACCCCAAGGCGACAACCAGTCCTTCTGAGACTTTTGCGGTTTTGGAAAAACTGATTTCAATGCTTATCGACATAACGGCTCCAATGGATTTTGTAATTGGCGTTGCCCTCGATGTTCTCGTTTTCGAGACAGAAGGCAAGCGCCCATGTGCGGATCAGGGCGCGGGTTGGGTACCGCCCAGATTCGGAAACGGCTTGAGGCGAGATGGATGCATCAAGTCCTGACCTGGTGGTCTGACCGAAACAGATGGTTCCCGTCTGTTTCGAAAAGTCAGCCCACAAGCTATTGATCGGGTGGGGCGATCTGACCGGACAGACGGGAACCGTCTGCCCGGATCGCACCACTAGCATGGCAATGGGCACTTCGGCCAATATTGCATTTGCGCGACACCGCTGCAAGAAACGGTTAACCGTGTTTATTTGCCACAGATTATCCAATTTGCAGTTTAGTAAGGCTGGTGCATGGTGGGCGTGGTCCAGCCAGCAGTCACAAGCGCCCAAGCGAATCAAGGCGCTGCCCGCCGCTTGCTCCGGAAAGGCGCAATGAAGCAAATCGAACGTTACATATTGCGCCGCATGAGCATGCTGACCTTCTGGTCACTCGCCTCGGTCACCATCCTGGTCATGACCACGCAGGTGCTGATCCGCGTCGATGTGCTGACCACAACGGGACAGGCGATCGGCGCATTCCTGCTGTTGGCGGCCACCCTCATCCCCTCGGTGCTTTCCATTGTGGCGCCTTTTGCCCTGCTGATCGGGGTCAGTCAGGTGCTTTCGGGCATGAATGCCGACAGCGAGCTTGTGGTCGTGGAGGCCGCGGGTGTCAGGCCGGTGACGGTTCTCAAGCCGGTGCTGGCGCTCGCCGCCGCCATGTCGATCATGGTGCTTCTGGTGGCCAATTTCGTTGAGCCGTGGTCGAACCGCAAGCTCTATGACGTGCTCACACAGGCGCAATCCGACCTGTTTTCGGTGGCGGTGCGTTCGGGTACGTTCATGCAGCTTGAGAAGGGGCTATTCGTTCAGGTCAACGAGAAACTGCCCGGCGGCGAGCTGAGCGGCATCTTCCTGGCCGATTCCCGTACGGAAGACAGCGAAACCATCTATTATGCCCGCAGCGGCGTCATCAAGAGCAGCGGCGACAAGGACATCCTCTACCTTGTTGATGGCGAGTTGCAGCAGCGCAGCCTGTCGAGCGACCAGATCTCGATTGTCACCTTCACATCCTACGCGCTGGACATGGCGGCGTTTATTCCGGCAGGACAAGCTTCCGTTCGCCGGCCCAAGGAACAACCCACGGCCTATCTGCTCAACCCTTCCCCGGACGACTTTTACACCCAGAAAGCGCGTCACATCATCAAGATCGAATTGGTGCAGCGCTTTTCCACATGGATGTATCCGCTGGCTTTCGGCCTGGTGGCGTTTGTGTTTCTGGGCAAGGCCCGCTCCAATCGGCATGAGCAATTCCAAAATGGAGCACTGGTGGCGGCAATCACGCTCAGTGCGCGCGGTTTCGGCTTTTACAGCAGCGAAGAAGCCGGTTTGAGCGTCACGATGGAATATCTGACCTATGCGGTCCCCGCAGCAATCATTCTGGTTTTCGGCATCCTGGCGCTGACCGGCCGAACGCTGACGATCCCCAAGGCCTGGGCGAGACTGAATGACCGCTTGCTTGAATCCGCGACCGCACGGCTCAAGCGCCTGCAGAACTGGCGCCGCACGGCCAGCGACGGGCCATCGGCATGAGCTTCCTGGTCCCGACATTGTCGCGCTATTTCTTCAGGCGATACATGGTCACGTTCGTGACCTACTGCCTGGCGGTCCTGTTTCTGATTTTCCTTGTGGATTTCAATGAGTCCAGCCGGCGGCTCTCGGCGGCAGTGGATTACACTGTTCTCACGGGCCTGTTCATCTCGATGCTGAGGGTCCCGACCGTGCTGCAGGCGGTGATTCCCTTCGTGGTCTTGATCGCTTCGATTGCGACGCTTCTGCAGCTCAACCGCAAATACGAGCTAGTGGTCACCCGCGCGGCGGGCGTGTCGGCCTGGCAGTTTCTCGCCCCGCTGGTTCTGGCCAACCTGCTGATCGGAGCCCTGTCGATCACCGCCCTGAACACATTCGCGGCGAATGCGCTGCAATTTGCCGAGACCATCGTTGTCGAGCGCAATCTGGGGGTACGGCAGACCAGCGCCGCTGCCCCGTGGCTGAGGCAGAGGACCGAGGCCGGGGACACGGTCCTGGGAGCCCGGGCCACCTCCGAGGGCGGCACCAGGCTGTCGGGCGCCACATTCTTCCTTTTTGACGACGAGCAGCGGATCCGAGAGCGTCTTGAGGCCGAGAGCGCCGTGCTGGGCGACGGCGTCTGGGAGTTGACGAATGTGAAGCGAATCCGGCGTTCGGAGCCGGTGGAAACTCTCGAAACCGCAACGGTCCCGACCAACCTGAAAGCAGAATTCGTTGGCGAATCACTCACTTCCGCCGAGACTGTGCCGTTTTTTGAGCTGGGTGGGAAAATTGCAACGGCCAAGTCATTTGGGCTTCCAGCCACCAGTTATGAGATGCAATTCCACCGTTTGGTGGCCCAACCGGCGCTTTTGGCGGCGATGACTTTGATCGCCGCGATGGTGTCGCTCAAATTTGTTCGCTTCGGGCAGTCTTTAACGGCGATCCTGGGTGGAATCCTCGCAGGCTTCGTGCTTTATGTCGTTTCCGAGCTGATCCAGGCATTCGCGAATGCCGGGACCATTCCGCCTGTAGTGGCGGCCTGGCTTCCGGTGCTGGTGGCTTCGGCTTTGGGGACGACAGTGCTTCTCCACAAGGAGGATGGGTAGTTGGCAGGTGTGCGCCGGTCTAGAGTATATGCGTTGGCTAGCGCCCTGAGCGTTGGCGCGGCCATGTGCGCCATTTTTGCATTTGCAGCTCCCGAAGCCGCGGCACAGCTGGCTGTTCCGGGTGATATCAGTGTGCCCGCCGATCAGAAAATGCTGCTCGCGGCCGATGAAGTCATCTACAACAATGACAGTGGCGTTGTTGTGGCGTCGGGCGGCGTGCAGATCGACTACGGCGGTTACCAGCTGGTCGCAGACCGGGTCGAATATGACCAGCAGACCGGCCGGGTGAAGGCCAGCGGCTCGGTCGAAATGATCGAGCCGGGCGGCAACCGGATCTATGCCGACAATCTCGATGTGACCGACAATTTCTCTGACGGCTTTCTCAACGCCCTGAGGATCGAGACGCCGGACAACACCCGAATTGCGGCGGAAAGCGCTGAACGCAGCGGCGGCACGATGACCACGTTCAACAGCGGCGTCTACACCGCCTGTGAGCCGTGCGCGGACAATCCGGAGCGCGCACCGTTCTGGCAGGTCAAGGCGCAACGGGTCATCCAGAATGGTGAAACCAAGACGATCCGGATGGAGAAGGCGACTTTCGAGCTGTTCGGCATGCCGATCGCCTATCTGCCGTATCTCGAAATTCCCGATCACTCGGCCAAACGCAAGACAGGGTTCCTGACGCCGAGCGTCAGCAGCTCCGACACGTTCGGGTATGGCCTGACAGTCCCCTACTATCTCGTCCTGTCCCCCTATATGGACGCGACCTTCACCGGCACCGGCTACACCAAGCAGGGTTTCCTCGGCGAAGCCGAATTCCGGCGCAATTTCTCCAATGGCGAAGTGACGCTGCGCATGGCCGGCATCTCCCAGCGGAGCCCTGGCGACTTTGAGGCGCGCACGACCGACAGGCTTGAAACCGAACGCGGCATGATCGCCACCAAGGGCGAATTCCGGATCAATCCGCGCTGGATCTTCGGCTGGGACGCCATGCTCCAGTCCGACAACAACTTTTCCCGGACCTACGGAATTGAGGGATACAATGCCAGCACCGTCAAATCCGAGGTCTATCTGACCGGACTGTCAAACCGCAGTTTCTTCGATCTGCGGGCCTATCGTTTTGACATTCAAAATGCCCAGGACTTGAACGACGTGCTGGAACGCAGGCAGGCCGCGGTTCATCCCTCGCTTGATTACAAGCGGACCTTCAGCGATGTCGCTGGCGGCGAACTGTCGCTTGATGTCAACGGCTATTCGCTGTCGCGCAAGGCTGATGACACAAGGGTGCGCGCCGGACTTGCGACAACCAACCCTCTGTTTGCCGATCGCTACCGGGGCTTTGCCGGTTCGAATGCGCGGCTGAGCACGGAACTGGAATGGAAGCGGACCTTCACCACGATGAACGGGTTGCGGCTGACCCCGATCCTGGCCGCGCGCGGCGATCTGAACTCGGTCGACGTCGACAATGCGCCCGCTGACTATGACGGTGTCTTTGCCGGCAATGGCAGCCACGCGCGCGGCATGGTGACCGCGGGCCTTGAAGCCAGCTACCCGGTTCTCGTCACAACCGCCACTTCAAGCCATGTGATTGAACCGATTGCACAGGTCTTCGTCCGCCCGGACGAGCGACTGGCCGGCGGCATTCCAAACGAGGATGCGCAAAGCTTCGTATTCGACGCGACCTCGCTGTTTGAGCGCGACAAGTTTACCGGCTTCGACCGGGCCGAAGGCGGCATCCGCGCCAATGTCGGGCTTCGCTACACCGGCCATTTCGACAATGGCTTCAGGACGCAAGCCGTGTTCGGCCAGAGCTATCACCTGGCAGGCCTCAATTCCTTCGCCACGCCCGATCTGTCCCAGGCGACGCGGAACTCCGGGCTTGAAGACGACGTGTCCGATTTCGTCGGTATGGCCGGAGTGGACTACGATGGATTCTCACTCGCCGCTTCGGCCCGCTTCGATAAGGATGATTTCCGCATCGAACGCACCGATCTGCGGGCTGGCCTGAGCCGGGGTCCGGTTACCACCGCGCTTACCTACAGTGAGATCAAGGCCCCCAGGCCCAACACGTTCACCGAGGATGATCGTCGCGAAATCACCGGCCTGGCGAAGCTCCAGCTCCATGAATTCTGGAGCGTTGCAGCCTCGACGAGCTATGATCTGGTCGACGAAAAATTCAACCGGCGGGCCTTCGGCATTCTGTATGAAGATGAGTGCTTTGCCTTCTCCTTCGCCTATGAACACACCCGTGACGACGGCAATGTGAACGCCAGAGACTGGAAAGTCGGCGCAAGGCTGAGTTTCCGTACACTTGGCGGTTTCGAGCAAGGGTCGGTGTCCAGCCCGCTGCTGGAACCGAGCTTCTGAGACTTCCGCACGGGGACGACCTGAGACCACTGCCTCGTTTTCGCCGCATGAGTTAGGCATTTACGGGCGGCGCCGGATTTGCGAGACTGACCCATGTCGGTTTTGACCGGAAACAGAGGACCTGAACGTATGCACTTTTCCGCGATCTTTCGCTTCTCCGGCTTTCTGCTCATGGCGGCTCTGGCGTTTTCCCTCACGCCGGTCGCGGCTCCCTCCGCCTTTGCCGCGAGCGAAATCAAGATTGTTGTCAACAATCAGGCGATCACCAGCGTCGATATCGCCCGGCGTGTCGCCTTCCTGAAGCTGCAACGCGCTGGCGGCAATCTCGGTGAAAAAGCGCGGGAGCAACTGATCGAGGAAGCGCTCAAGCGTCAGGAAGCGGCGCGCGCCCGCGCCCTTGCCTCCGATGCGGAGGTCAATGCGTCCTTTGAACGTTTTGCCGCATCCAACAACCTTTCGTCCAAGCAGTTGACAGATGTTCTCAATCAGGCCGGCGTCACGCCGAAGCATTTCAAGAACTACATCCAGATCCAGATGAGCTGGCCGCGGCTCGTCCAGGCGGCCACCGGTGGCCGTGGCGGCGGCATGTCGACCCAGGACCTCGTGTCCAAGATGCTTGAACGCGGATCCGACAAGCCATCCACCACGGAATACATTCTTCAGCAGGTTATTTTCGTTGTTCCGGCTAACAAGCGCTCGAATGCCACGCTCAATGCCCGCAAGCGCGAAGCCGATCAATTGCGCGGACGCTACCAGGGCTGCGACAGCGCTGCCTCGGTCATCGGCGATCTGCGTGACGTCTCGCTGCGCCAGCTCGGCCGCATCATGCAGCCGCAATTGCCGCCGGAATGGAAGCCGTTGATCGAAAAGACGGAGACCGGATCCGCCACTCAGACCCGGATTACCGACCGCGGCGTCGAGTTCATCGTCATCTGCTCGGCCAAGACAGTCTCGGATGACAAGGCCGCCGAGATGGTTTTCCGGTCTGAAAACGAAGGTGATGGCGAGTCGGAAGAAGCCAAGAAGTTTCTTGCAGAGATTCGCAAGCGCGCCGTGATCGCCAACAAGTAAGGACTTTCTCCGCCATGACCGGGAACCGCCGCGCGCTGGCCTTGACCATGGGCGATCCCGCCGGAATCGGACCGGATCTGGCGTTGTTTGCCTGGAAAAACCGTGCCGCCCTCAATTTGCCCGCGTTTTTCCTCATTGGCGACCCGCAGATGCTGGCCGAGCGGGCAGCCATGATTGGCCTCGAGGTCCCTCTCCGGGAAACCTCGGCGGACAGCGCGGCAACGGATTTTGACGCCGCCCTGCCGGTCCTGCCCGTTTCCCTCGCGGTTCCCGTGCGCGCCGGCGTCCCTGATCCGGCCAATGCCGCAGCCACCATTGAAGCCATCCGGCTGGCGGTCGAGCTGACCCTGGCCGGCCGCGCCTGCGCGGTGGTGACAAACCCGATCGCCAAATCGGTGCTCTATGCCTCGGGCTTCGGCTTTCCAGGGCATACCGAGTATCTGGCGCATCTGGCGGACGAGGCCCGCGGCGCGCCCGGATCCCCGCCGCACACTCCGGTGATGTTGCTTGCCGGGCCGCAGTTGCGGGTGGCGCCGGTTACCATCCACATTCCCCTGAAGGACGTCCCCGGCGCGCTGACGCGCGAAGCGATCGTCGAGACCGGCCGGATCATTGCCCGCGAGCTGGTCTCGCGCTTCGGCGTGGCCAGCCCGCGGATTGCGGTGTCGGGCCTCAACCCTCATGCCGGCGAGGATGGGTCGCTGGGCGCCGAGGACAAGGCGATCATCGCCCCGGCAGTCGCCGAGTTGCGCGCGGCCGGCATAAACGCCTTCGGTCCGCTGCCCGCCGACACCATGTTCCATGCAGAGGCGCGGGCAACTTACGATGCGGCGATCTGCATGTATCACGACCAGGCGTTGATCCCGGCCAAGACGCTCGGCTTTCACGATTCGGTCAATGTCACCCTGGGCCTGCCCTTCATCCGCACCTCGCCCGATCACGGCACGGCGTTCTCGCTCGCCGGCAAGGGCGAGGCCCGCGCCGACAGCCTGATCGCAGCCCTCAAGCTCGCCGACCGGATGGCGCACACCGAAGCGTCCAGACAAGCGAGCGCAGCCTGATGGCGTCATCCCATGACGATCTGCCGCCGCTGCGCGACGTGGTGGCGGCGCACGGGCTGGCGCCCAAGAAGGCGCTCGGCCAGAATTTCCTGTTCGATCTGAACCTGACGGCGAAGATCGCCCGCTCGGCCGGACCGCTCGACGGCTTCACCGTGTTCGAAATCGGTCCTGGCCCCGGCGGGCTGACGCGGGCGCTCCTGGCGCAGGGCGCGTCCCGGGTCGTGGCGATCGAGCGCGACCCGCGCTGCCTGCCGATCCTCGAGGAGATTTCCGCGCGCTATCCGGGCCGGCTCGAAATCGTCGAAGGCGATGCGCTGAAGACCGATCTCACGGCGCTGGCCGATGGCGCACCCGCCAGGATCGTCGCCAACCTGCCCTACAATGTCGGCACCCAGCTCTTGATCAACTGGCTGACGGCGGACGTGGACAACCCGTTCTGGACGTCGATGACGCTGATGTTCCAGAAGGAAGTCGGCCAGCGCATTGTGGCGGCTCCGGGATCCAACCATTACGGCCGGCTGGGCGTGCTCGCCGGCTGGCTGACCCACAGCGAGATCCTGTTCGACGTGCCGCCGCAGGCCTTCACGCCGCCGCCCAAGGTCACCTCAAGCGTGGTCAGCATCCTGCCGCTCAGCGAGCGCCTGCCCTGCGACCTCGACAAGCTCGAGCGGGTCACCCATGCCGCCTTTGGCCAGCGGCGCAAGATGCTGCGGCAGAGCGTGAAGCCGCTCGGCGGCGAGGCGTTGCTCGCCCGCGTCGGCATCGACCCGACCCGCCGCGCCGAAACGCTGAGCGTCGCCGAATTCTGCGCGCTGGCGCAGGCGCTCTGATCCGCCGGCCAGACCGCGGGGCCGCGGGCCTTGCGCTCAAGCCAGCGCCGGGAACACACCAGTCTTCTTGACCGTTCCATAGACGATGCTGGTGTCGATCGAGGCGATGCCGCCGATGGCGTGGATGCGGTTGCGGATGAAATCCTCGTAATGGTCGAGGCCTGCCACCACGACGCGCAGCAGGTAGTCCGCGGGTCCGGTCATCAAATGGCACTCCAGCACTTCGTCGATCGCCCGGATCCTGGCCTCGAACTCCTGGATGTGGCTGCCGGTATGGCGTTCCAGCCTTATGCGGATGAACACCATCATCGGCAGCCCGTAGGCCTTGGCGTCGACATCGACGCTGTAGCCCCGGATCGCGCCGCTGTCCTCGAGATTGCGCAGCCGCCTGAGACAGGGCGACGGCGACAGGTTGACCGCAGCGGCGAGATCCTGGTTGGTCATCCGCGCGTTTTTCTGCAGGGCCCGGATGATCTGGCGATCCTTGCTGTCCATTTTCGATCTCCGTGGCAGATTCTGCCAATTTGACTGGTTGACGGAGCATAAATAGCAATCCAATGCCTTTGAAGATAGGGCAATATTGTTGCGGCAGATGGGCGCGCCCCGGCTCCGGAGTGTTCCGGAGGGCGCCCGCCACCGCACCGGAAAGGACCCCGCCATGACCGCCCGCAGCAAGAGTTTCTCCACCCGCGCCATCCACCACGGCTACAATCCGATGGACAATGAGGGCGCGCTGACGCCGCCCCTGCACCTGACCTCGACCTTTGCGTTCGAAAGTGCGGAAGCCGGCGGCGAGATGTTCGCAGGCGAGCGGCCGGGCCATATCTATTCGCGCATCTCCAATCCGACGCTCGATCTTCTTGAAAAGCGAATCGCGGTGCTGGAAGGCGCCGAGGCGGGCCTGGCGCTGTCCTCGGGCATGGGCGCCATCGCCGCCACCCTGTGGACGCTGCTGGCGCCGGGCGACGAGGTCATTGTCGACAAGACGCTCTATGGCTGCACCTTCGCCTTCATGCGCCACGGGCTTGCCAAGTTCGGCATCACCGTCACTCATGTCGACATGACCGAGCCCAAAAACCTCGCAGCAGTGATCTCGGACAGGACGCGGGTGGTCTATTTCGAGACGCCGGCCAACCCCAACATGCGGCTGGTCGACATCGCGGCGGTCTCGGAGATTGCGCACGCCAGCGGGGCGACGGTGGTGGTCGACAACACCTACGCCACCCCCTATCTGACGCGGCCGATAGAACTGGGTGCCGACATCGTCGTCCATTCGGCCACGAAATATCTCGGCGGCCATGGCGACGTGGTGGCGGGCCTGCTGGTCGGGCGCGCCGAGCAGGTCTCGCAGATCCGCCTCTACGGCATGAAGGACATGACCGGCGCGGTGATGGCGCCGTTCAACGCCATGCTGATCCTGCGCGGCCTGAAGACACTGGCGCTACGGATGGAGCGGCATTGCGCCAATGCACAAACGGTGGCGGCCATGCTGGAAGGTGCGGCGGGCGTCGCCAAGGTGCATTACCCGGGGCTCAGGAGCTTCGCGCAGCATGATCTTGCCGCACGGCAGATGCCCGGCTTCGGCGCGATGATCGCCTTCGAACTCGACGGCGGCATCGAGGCCGGACGGCGGCTGATGAACCGGCTGACCATGATCGGCCGCGCGGTCTCGCTCGGCGACGCCGAATCGCTGATCCAGCACCCGGCCAGCATGACGCATTCGACCTATACCGCCGAGGAACGCGCCGAGCACGGCATTTCGGACGGGCTGATCCGGCTGTCGGTGGGGCTTGAGGATGTGGCCGACATCATCGACGACCTCGCTCAGGCGCTCACCGATGATCCGGTGCGGGCGGCGGCCTGAGGCTGGGCCGGCGTCAGCGGCGGTGTCAGGGGATCCGGGCCGGCGTCGCCTTGACGCGGCGCAGCGGGATTGACGATTCGATGGAGGCGACGCCCCTGATCCGGGTCAGACGCTGGGTCAGGAACCTCTCGAAATCGGCGAGATCCCGGGTGGCGACCCGCATCAGGTAATCCCGGTTGCCGGTCATCAGCCAGCAGTCGACCACCTCGGGAAACCGCTTGATGGCCTCCTCGAACACCGCCAGGGCCTCATCCACCTGCTTGTCGAGGCGGACGGAGACGAAGACCGAGACGGGAAAGCCGAGCGCCGTCTCGTCAAGCTTGGCGTGATAGCCGGTGATGATGCCCTCCGCCTCAAGCTGCCGGATGCGCCGGGAGGTGGGCGTCGGGCTCAGGCCGACCGCGTCGCTGAGATCGTTGAGCGAGATGCGGCCGTTGGCGGCAAGTTGGCGCACGATTGCCATGTCGATGTCATCCACGCGGAGAATCCCTCATGATCAGTCACGATACGCGATTTATCACCATATTTTGCTTGAAGAAAAGCGTTTCTTGGCGCCCTTTCGCTCAAACACGCTGATACACTGAGGTCAATTGGGAGAGAGACAATGCGGACAATCGGTCTTCTGGGGGGAATGAGCTGGGAAAGCACCCTCACCTATTACCAGTTGCTCAACGAGATGGTCCGCGACAGGCTGGGCGGTCTGCACTCCGCCGAAATCCTGCTCAGATCCTTTGATTTCGCGCCGATTGCGGCGCTCCAGGCCGAGGCCAACTGGTCGGACGCCGCCAGGCTGCTGGTCAAGGCCGCGGTCGAGCTTGAGGGCGCCGGAGCCGAGTGCCTGCTGATTTGCACCAACACCATGCATATCTGCGCCGACGAGGTGCAGGCGGCGCTGACGATCCCGCTGTTTCACATCGCCGATGTGACGGCGGAGGCGATCCGGAACAGCGGATGCACCTCGCCGCTGCTGCTTGCCACACGCTTCACCATGGAGAAGGACTTCTACAAGGACAGGCTGCGGCAAAGGCATGGCATCGAGGTTTGCGTGCCCGACCAGACCGAGCGCGATGATGTTCACCGCATCATCTATGACGAGCTCTGCCGGGGCATCATCAGCCCGGCGTCGAAGAACCGGTATCTCCGCATCTTCGAGACCGCGCGCAAGAACGGCGCTGACGGCGTGATCTTCGGCTGCACCGAAGTGGGCCTGCTGATCTCGCAGGACGACATCGACCTGCCGGCATTCAACACCACTGCGCTTCATGCCCGGGCGGCGGTGGATTTCGCACTCTCCAAGGATCCAAGCGCATGAGCGACGCAGCCCATCTCAAGACCATCGAACAGCGGCTGTTGTGGCTGTCGCACTGGATGATCCATAACGCCAACCACATCCGCCCCAAGGCGGACGGCATCAAGGTGGGCGGGCACCAGGCGTCCTCGGCCTCGATGGTGTCGATCATGACGGCGCTGTATTTTTCGGCATTGAGGCCAGAAGACCGGGTGGCGGTCAAGCCGCACGCCTCGCCGATCTTCCACGCCATCCAGTACCTGATGGGCAACCAGACGCGCGAGAAGATGGAGAATTTCCGTGGGCTAGGCGGCGTGCAGTCGTACCCGTCGCGCACCAAGGACATTGACGACGTCGATTTCTCCACCGGCTCGGTGGGGCTCGGCGTCGCCATCACCTCGTTCGCCTCGATCGTGCAGGACTATATCTCGGCCAAGGACTGGGGCCATGACCTCAAGCCGGGTCGCATGGTGGCGCTGGTCGGCGACGCCGAGCTCGACGAGGGCAATATCTACGAGACGCTGCAGGAGGGCTGGAAGAACGACCTGCGCAACACCTGGTGGATCATCGACTACAATCGCCAGTCGCTCGACGGCATCGTCCATGAGGGCCTGTTCCGCCGCGTCGAGAAGATCTTCGAGGCCTTTGGCTGGGACGTGGTCAGGGTCAAATACGGCCATTTGCAGCGGGCGGCCTTTGCCGAGGACGGCGGCGACAAGCTCAAGGACTGGATCGACACTTGCCCCAACCAGCTTTACGCGGCGCTCACCTTCATGGGCGGCGCGGTCTGGCGCAAGCACCTGATGGACGATCTTGGCGACCAGGGCGACGTCACCGCGCTTATCGAGTCGCGCTCCGACCGGGAACTGGCCGATCTCATGGAAAATCTCGGCGGCAACTGCGTCTCGACCATGGCGGACGCCTTTGCCTCGATCGACCATGACCGGCCGGTCTGCTTCCTCGCCTACACGATCAAGGGCTGGGGCACGCCGATCGCCGGGCACAAGGACAATCATGGCGGGCTGATGAACAAGACCCAGATGGCCGAATGGCAGCGTCACATGGGCGTGCCCGAGGGAGAGGAGTGGGAGAAATTCGCCACCGTCGCCGATCCCCAGGCGTTCCAGGCGTTCCTCGACCAGACACCGTTCTTCGCGCGCGGACGGCGGCGCTATTCCGACCATGTCATCGCCACGCCCGAGATCGGGATCGCAACGGATCGCGAGATCTCGACGCAGATGGCCTTCGGCAAGATCCTCGACGATCTGTCCAAGACCGACAGCGAACTTGCGGCGCGGATCGTCACCACCTCGCCCGATGTCACCGGCACCACCAATCTCGGGCCGTGGGTGAACCGGCGCAAGCTGTTTGCCCGCGAAGCCCGCGCCGACACCTTCAAGACCCACAACATCCCCTCGACCGCCAAATGGGAGTTCGCGCCCGACGGCCAGCACATCGAATTGGGCATCGCCGAGATGAACCTGTTCCTGCTGCTCGGCGCCGCGGGCCTCTCGCATTCGCTGTTCGGCAAGCGGCTGATCCCGATCGGCACCGTCTACGATCCCTTCGTCGCCCGCGGGCTCGATGCGCTCAACTACGCCTGCTACCAGGATTCGCGCTTCATGATCGTCGGCACCCCTTCGGGCGTGACGCTGGCGCCGGAAGGCGGCGCCCACCAGTCGATCGGCTCGCCGCTGATCGGCATGAGCCAGGACGGGCTGGCGGCGTTCGAGCCGGCCTTTGCCGACGAACTGGCGGTGATCATGAAATGGGCGTTTGACTACATGCAGAAGGATGGCGAGGGCGATCCGGACGAGCGCACCTGGTTGCGCGACGAAACCGGCGGCTCTGTGTATCTCAGGCTCACCACCAACCCGATCGAGCAGCCGGGCACCCGCGCCGACGAGGATTTCCGCCAGGGCGCCATCGACGGCGCCTACTGGCTGCGCAAGCCCGGCCCCAATTGCGAGGTGGTGATCGCCTATCAGGGCGCCGTCGCGCCCGAGGCGATCAAGGCTGCGGGCCGCATCGCCGAGACACGGCGCGATGTCGGCGTGCTGGCGGTGACCTCGGCCGACCGGCTCAACGCCGGCTGGACCGCGGCGCAGCGCGCCCGCTCGCGTGGCAATGCGTCAGCGGAAAGCCATATCGAGACGCTGACCTCCGCCCTGCCCCGGCACTGCAAGATCGTCACCGTCATCGACGGCCATCCGGCCACATTGGGCTGGATCGGCTCGGTGCAGGGCCACCAGACCATCCCGCTCGGCGTCGAGCATTTCGGCCAGACCGGCACGATCGGCGACCTCTACCATCATTTCGGCATCGACGCGGCGGCCATTGTCCAGGCGGCGATCGGGCTCACCGATGGACACCAGGGGATGCCGCGGCTGGTGACGCGGTAAGGTTGGGCCGTCTCGTCTCGCGCGCGGGACCTAGCCTTCCAGCAGTTCCTGGACGAAATCGAACAGGCCGGGGCGGCGGTCGCGGCGCAGCCGTTCGGCCTGGACGATGGCGCGCACGGCGGAATAGGCCCGGTCGAGGTCGTCATTGACGACGACATAGTCATATTCGCGCCAGTGCTCGATTTCCGAGCGGGCATTGGCGAGGCGCTGCTCGATCACTTCTTCTTTGTCCTCCGCGCGGCGATGCAGCCGGGCGCGAAGCTCATCCATCGACGGCGGCAGGATGAAGATCGAGACCACGTCGGCGCTCATGCGTTCCTGCAATTGCTGGGCGCCCTGCCAGTCGATGTCGAACAGCATGTCGCGGCCTTCGGCCATTGCCGTCTCGGCCGCCTCGCGCGGCGTACCGTAGCAATTGCCGTGGACTTCCGCCCACTCGAGCAACGCCTCGGAATCGCGCAGGCGCTCGAAATCGCGCTTGGACTTGAAATGGTAGTGCACGCCCTCGATCTCGCTGCCGCGGCGCTGTCGCGTCGTCACGCTGACCGAGAGGCTGAGCCCGTCGTCATGTTCGAGCAGGTTGCGGGCGATGGTGGACTTGCCGGCGCCCGACGGCGAGGAAATCACCAGCATGAGGCCGCGCCGCTTGATGCGGGCTGAGGGAAGATGGGCGGGCGGCTGGCTCATCGCTACTCCAGATTCTGAACTTGTTCGCGAAACTGATCGATCACGACTTTCAAATCAAGCCCGATCGCAGTCACCGGCGCGGCATTCGACTTCGAGCATATCGTATTGGTTTCGCGGTTGAATTCCTGGGCAAGGAAATCCAGCCGGCGGCCCGCGGCGCCTTCGCCCTCAAGCAGCGCACGGGTGGCTGTGACATGGGCCTTGAGCCGGTCGATCTCCTCGCGAAGGTCCGCCTTGGTGGCGAGCAGCGCCGCCTCCATGTGCAGCCGGTCGCGATCGAGGCCCGCGCCCGCATCCATCAGCGCCGCCACCTGGGAGGCCAGCCGCTCGCGGATGATTTCCGGCGAGCGCGACGGATCGGCCTCGACGGCCAGCGTCAAGCGTTCGATCTGATCAACCTGTTCGCCCAGCACCTTTCCGAGCGCTGCTCCTTCGGACAGGCGCATTGCCTTGAGATCCCCGATTGCCGCCATGAGGCCCGAAAGCACCGCCGCATCGCGTGCTGCGCGGGCGGACTCGGCCAGTTCGGGATCGCGGAATTCGAGCACGCCCTTGATGTTGAGAATGCCGTCAAGCGCGGGCTTGCGCGCGTCGATCCGGTCTCCGAGCCTGCCCACGAGATCGATCACCGCCTCGAGCGCCGCCTCATTGACCACGGCTTCGACGGCTGCGCCGGTGGCGCTCACCGACAGCGTGATCTGCAGATTGCCGCGGGCAAAGGCCGCGGCGGCCGTCTTGCGCACCTGCTGTTCCAAAGCCTCAAAGCCCGGCGGCAGCCGCAGCCGGACATCAAGGCTCTTGCCGTTGACCGAACGCAGTTCCCAGACAAAACGGCAGCCTTCGGCTTCGCCCTCGCGCCGCGCAAACCCCGTCATCGACTGGATCGCCATGCCCCATCCCCTGTTGTCACCGGTCGCCTGACATCAGGCGGGCCGCATCAATTGCCTGCCGGCTGTTCTTCGCTTGTTGCCGCTTCTGCCGCGGCAGCTGCCTCCGCCGCCCGCTCGGCCTCCAGCCTGCGCCAGCGGGCGACATTGGTGTTGTGCTCGTCAAGCGTTTCGGCGAAGGCGTGTCCGCCGGTGCCGTCGGCGACGAAGTAGAGATCCTTGGTGCGCGACGGGTTGGCGACGGCCTCCATCGCCTCGCGGCCCGGATTGGCGATCGGCGTCGGCGGCAGGCCATTGATGACATAGGTGTTGTAGGGCGTCGGCTTGTCGATGTCGGACCGGTAGATCGGGCGATCGGACGGTTTTCCCGCACCGCCGAAAAGACCATAGATGATGGTCGGATCGGACTGCAGGCGCATGCCCAGATTCAGCCGGTTGATGAAGACGCCGGCGACGCGCGGCCGTTCGTCGGCGCGGGCGGTTTCCTTCTCGACGATGGAGGCGAGAATCACCAGTTCTTCGGGGGTTTCAAGCGGCAAGTCCGGATCCCGCCGCGACCAGACACCCGCCAAGGCCCGCGTCTGGGCCTTGGCCATCTGGTCGACAATCTCGGCCCGCGTGGTGCCGCGCGAAAATTTGTAGGTTTCGGGCAGAAGCGCGCCTTCGGGCGGCATTTCCTCCGGCAGGTCGCCCTCGAGCATCTCGTCCGCTCTCAGCCGGTCAAACACCTGCTGCACAGTCTGGCCTTCCGGCACGGTGAAGGAATGCAGGATCGATTTGCCCGACTGCATCAAGGCAACGATCTCGCGCATCGAGGCGTGCGCCTTGATCTCGTACTCTCCGGCCTTGAGCGTGTCATCGCCGAGCATGCTCTTGGCGCCGAGCGAGAAGATCCGCTGGTTGGCGATGATGCCCTGACCTTCAAGCCCGGCGGCGATCTGGTTGAGACCCGCGCCGTCACGCACCATGAAGGCGGAGGTTCGATCGAGAGGCCCGGGCCCCTCGAATTCGGTCTTGCCGTACCAGAACACGCCGACCCCGACGATGGCGATGAAAATCATCAGAGAGAGGACGAAGTTCAGGAACACCACCACCTGGTTGCGGGCGCGGCGGGACCGCCTGGGCGGCTGCGGCGCTCTTTCCGGCTTCAGTGCCTGGGACGGAGAAACAGGCACAATCGGGCCTGACGCCGCGCTCTTCTTGTCGCCGGCGCGGCCGAATATGCCCTTGTTCTGGTTTTCGCGGTCGTTCACGAGGTCAATCTCCGCTGGAATGAGAAAGGGCAGGAACCCTGGGCAGTGTCTTTACCACTCAATGTGGCAAAATGCCGGATCAAGCACCAGAGGCACCGGTTGCCACGCCGTCATCACCCCTGAAAACGCTTCAGAACGAGCGAGGCGTTGGTTCCGCCAAAGCCGAAGGAATTGGACAGAGCCACATCGATCTTACGCTTGCGCGCCACCTTGGGAACCAGATCGATCCGCGATTCGACTTCCGGATTGTCAAGATTAAGCGTCGGCGGCGCAACATTGTCACGGATCGCAAGCGCCGCGAACACCGCCTCCATCGCGCCGGCAGCGCCCAGCAGATGGCCGATGGAGGACTTGGTCGATGACATCGAAATATTGGGCGCGGCGTCGCCAACCAGCCGCTCGACCGCGCCGAGCTCGATCGTGTCGGCCATGGTCGAGGTGCCGTGGGCGTTGATGTAGTCGACATCCGCCGGCGTCAGACCGGCGCGCTTGAGCGCCATCTGCATGCACCGGTAGGCGCCGTCGCCATCCTCGGCCGGGGCGGTGATATGATAGGCGTCGCCCGACAGGCCGTAGCCGACCACTTCGGCGATGATGTTGGCGCCGCGCGCCAGCGCATGGTCGAGTTCCTCGAGAACCACCGTCGCAGCCCCCTCGCCCATGACGAAACCGTCACGGTCGCGGTCATAGGGGCGCGAGGCTTTCTCGGGCGTGTCATTGTAGGAGGTCGACAGCGCCTTGCAGGCGGCAAAGCCCGCAAGCCCGATGCGGCAGATCGCGGCTTCCGCTCCACCGGCCACCATCACGTCGGCATCGCCCAGCGCGATCAGACGGGCCGCGTCGCCAATGGCGTGCGCACCGGTCGAGCAGGCCGTCACCACCGCATGATTGGGGCCGCGAAGCCCATGGCGGATGGAGACCTGGCCCGAGACCAGGTTGATCAGGCGTCCGGGAATGAAGAAGGGCGAAATCCGCCGGGGGCCTTTGTCGCGAAGCGTGTAACCCGCCTCGACAATGCCTTCCAGGCCGCCGATGCCGGAGCCGATCATCACGCCGGTGGCGATCTGGTCTTCACGGCTCTCGGGCTTCCAGCCGGCATCCTTGAGCGCCATCTCGGCGGCGGCAACGCCGAACAGGATGAATTTGTCGATCTTGCGCTGTTCCTTGGGCTCCATCCAGTCATCCGGATTGAAGGCTCCCTCGAGCGACGGATCGGTCGGCACGGAACAGGCGATCTGGGCAGCGATGTCGCTGACATCGAAAGCGGTGACGCGCGAGGCGCCGTTGTGGCCGGCGATCAGCCGCGACCACGTGATCTCGGTTCCGCAGCCAAGCGGAGAAACCACACCAGTTCCGGTGATGACGACTCTGCGCATCGTCTCAATCCCCAGTCTTGCCAGAATAGCAACAAACCGGCGCAAACATTGCGCCGGCCCTGAAAGCGGGCCGAATGGCCGCCCGCCCAATCATGTCCATTCAGGCCTGGGCCTTGGAGATGAACTTGACGGCATCACCGACAGTCAGAATCGTGTCGGCGGCGTCATCGGGGATTTCCACGCCGAATTCTTCTTCGAACGCCATCACCAGTTCGACCGTATCGAGCGAGTCCGCACCCAGATCATCAATGAAGCTAGCGCCTTCGTTCACCTTCTCGGCGTCAACGCCCAGATGTTCGATGACAATTTTCTTTACGCGTTCTGCGATGTCGCTCATGTCGGATTCCTCGACCTGTTTCAAATTGATGTTGCGCTTCGTTACCTGCGCAAGCATGGGTAATCAAGCTCGTTAAACGCTTTTATGCTCCGGGCCCGGTCCCGTCAAAGCCCTAGCTGTGGATTTCGGCATATTTCGGACCTCAGAACCGCCGGGCAACGCGCGCCCGGCGGGGGCGAAGTACCATGGTTTGGCAAGCGGGCAAAGCCGGAAAATGCGTGGACGCCTGTGATTCCCGGTGGTTTGCCGCAGTCGCTTAATCGCCCGTCCGTTGCCGGGGCGGGTCACCCTCAGACCATCAGCATGCCGCCATTCACATGGATGGTCTGGCCGGTGACATAGGACGCTTCGTCAGAAGCCAGCCAGGTGACGGCCGCGGCGATTTCAGCGCCCGATCCCATGCGGCGCATCGGAATGGCGCCCATGATCGCCTCTTTCTGCTTGTCGTTGAGCTTGTCGGTCATGGCGCTCTCGATGAAGCCGGGGGCCACGCAATTGACGGTGACGTTGCGGGTGGCGATTTCCTGGGCGAGGCTCTTGGAAAAGCCGATCATGCCGGCCTTGGCGGCGCAGTAATTGGCCTGGCCCGGATTGCCCGCGACGCCGACAACGGAGGTGATGTTGATGACGCGGCCATGGCGGCGCTTCATCATCGGATGGGCAAGCTCGCGGGTCAGGCGGAATGCGGATGTCAGGTCGACTTCGAGAACCTGGTCCCAGGCCTCGTCGCTCATCCGCACGAACAGCCCGTCCTTGGTGATGCCGGCATTGTTGACCAGGATGTCGACGCCTTCCATCTTTTCCTCGGCGCTCTTGCCGAGATTCGAGACGGCGTCACGGTCCGACAGGTCGGCGGGAAACAGCATGACGCGCTCGCCCAGGTCGGCGGCCAGCGCCTCGAGCCGCTCGACGCGGGTTCCGTGGATGCCGATGGTGGCGCCGCGGGTATGAAGCTGGCGTGCGATTGCCTCGCCGATTCCACCGGAGGCGCCGGTCACCAGGGCCTTGCGGCCGGTCAGGTCGAACATGGGAAGTCCTTTCGGGATTTTGTGCGTTTGCCTGGAGGCAGGTTGTCCTATGCTGGGAAACTCAGGCTTTTTGCCCGGCGATTGCGGCCAGAAACGGGTCAATGTCGGCGGGTCCCGCAACATTCAGCGCGGTGATCGAGCGGTCGATGCGGCGGGCGAGCCCGCTGAGCACCTTGCCCGCGCCGATTTCGGCCAGCGTATCGACGCCGTTTGCCGCCAACCACTCCACCGTCTCGCGCCAGCGGACCTGGCCGGTGACCTGCTCGACCAGCAATTGCGCGATCTCGTCGGGATCGGACACCGGCGCCGCGCGGACATTGGAAATGACAGGAACAACGGGGGCGGATTTCGTCACGCCTGCGAGCGCCTCGCGCATGGCGTCGGCGGCGGGCTGCATCAGGCTCGAATGGAAGGGGGCGGACACCGGAAGCATCAGCGCGCGCTTGGCGCCCTTTGCCGTGGCGGCCGCCGCAGCCGCCTCGACGGCTTGCTTCGGGCCGGAAATCACCAGTTGGCCACCGCCATTGTCATTGGCGATCTGAACCGCGCCCAATGTCCGCGCCTCGGCGCAGGCGGCCTCGACATCGGCGTTTTCCAGCCCGATGATCGCCGCCATCGCGCCCTGGCCGGCGGGAACCGCGGCCTGCATGGCGTTGCCGCGAATGCGCAACAGCCGCGCCGTGTCGGAAATCGAGAACATGCCGGCGGCACACAGCGCGGAATACTCGCCGAGCGAATGACCGGCGACGTAGCTTGCAGTGGCTTCGAGTTTCAGCCCGCGCGCCTCAAGCACCCGGATCAGCGCCATGGAAACCGCCATCAACGCCGGCTGGGCATTGGCGGTCAGCGTCAGGGTCTCGTCAGGCCCTTCAAAGATCACCGTCGAGAGCTTTTCGCCGAGCGCCTCGTCCACTTCATCAAACACGGCCTTGGCTTCCGGATAGGCCTCGGCAAGATCCTTGCCCATGCCCGATGCCTGGCTGCCCTGTCCTGGAAAAGTGAATGCCATTGCCATGTTGCGGTTCCGATCTTTTCTTGTCCCGTTGGCGCTTCAATTCACATTCGGGACGCCGGTGTCAAGCTTCGGCCTCGTCGGGAAGCCCCGGAAAGAGCACAGTCACGCGGTTTCCCGAGGGCGAGCGCGCTGATGCGAACCGGATCGGCGCGACCAGCGGACCGCAGCCCGACGTCCCAATATTCCGGACCTGAACCGCCCTTTCCAAGATTATTTTCGTCACGGGCCTCGCGCCTCTTGAAAAGACCGCTGGCCACAGTCACATCTTGCCCGTTGCGCTCGGACCCAGCAGCGCCTTTTCGGATCATCACAGATGTCGCACACTGCGTCAGACTCCGCCCCGGCTACCCCAGCTGCGAGCAACGCCGTTCCTATGACCACAACCAAATTCGCCGCTTTTGTCACCGCCATCGGCGCCATCGTGCTGATCGGCTCGGAAATCTGGCTTGCCGCCATCGGCGCGATCTGGGCCATGCACGGCTATTTCGACATGGGGATGATCGGTGACGGCATCCTGATCGCCCTGATCGCGCCCCTGGCGCTGTGGGCGACATGGATGACGGCAAAACTCGCCATCGCGGCGGAAATGAACCCCGAAAACGCAGACTGAACGGGCGGCGGCCGACGCGCCGCCCGACCGGATCCTGCAGGACGGCCCAGGCCGCAGCTCAACGGCGCGGCGAGCCGCCTGTTGGATATTCGGCGGTTTGTAGCCATATGCGTGTCTGCACCACACGCGGCGCCCAACAGTTCCAGCTCCCCCATAGGCCTTGACCGTCGAAGGACGACCCCCCATGCTCATCAATCTCGCCATGCTCGCCGCCGGTCTTGCGCTCTTGACCTTCGGTGCGGACTATCTGGTTCGGGGCGCCATCTCGCTCGCCAACCGGCTGGGCATGCCGCCGCTGCTGATCGGTCTTACCGTGGTGGGCTTCGGCACCTCGATGCCGGAACTGCTCGTGTCGATCAAGGCGGCACTTGCCGGATCCCCGGCCATCGCCATTGGAAATGTGGTGGGGTCCAATACAGCCAATATCCTGCTCATCCTCGGCGTTGCCGCTGCGATCTCGCCGATCGCCGCACGGATCCCCAACCTCAACCGCGACCTCGTCATGATGCTGGTGGCGGCCGTCACCATGCTGGGCCTGGGGTTTTATGGAATCATCACTTTCTGGGTGGGCCTGGCGATGTTCCTCAGCCTGTGCGCGTATCTTGCCTGGGTCACCTATACCGATCGCCGAAGCCTGACCGCGGAGGAAGCCGACCTCGTGATCAAGCTTGCGGGCTGGAAGGAAGCCCTGTTCATCGCCGGCGGCCTTGGCGGCCTGTTCATCGGCGCAAGTCTGCTGATTGACGCCGCGACGTTGATTGCGCGGGAATTCGGCATCTCGGAAGCCGTCATCGGGCTCACCATCGTCGCTGTCGGCACCAGCCTGCCCGAACTGGCGACCTCCGTCGTCGCCGCCTTCCGCCGCCATGCCGAAGTGGCGCTCGGCAATGTCGTCGGCTCCAACATCTTCAACATCCTGGGTATCCTGGGCGTCACCGGCATGGTCACTGCCGTGCCGGTTGATCCGGCCATGGCCGGCTTCGATGTTCCCTTCATGCTTGTCGTCTCGCTGGCGCTCATCGCCCTGATCCTTATCGCAGGCAGGATCAGCCGGCTGGCCGGTCTTGGAATGCTCGGCGTCTATGTCGGCTATGTGATCTGGCTGTTCTGACAAGGCAGAGCGGGTTCATGATCTGAGTTGTCTGTTTCAGCCACGGATGGGTTGCACCGGACGGCGCGGTGGCTATGGTGCGGCCAACTTTCCCCCTGATATTGGACAGCCGCACACAAGAGGATGACCCGCATGAAAATGAACCCGCTTGGACGCACCGGCATGATGGTGAGCGAGATCTGCCTGGGCACCATGACCTGGGGCGAGCAGAACACCGAAGCCCAAGCGCATGAGCAGATGGACTACGCCCTGACCCAGGGCGTCAATTTCTTTGATGCGGCGGAAATGTATCCCACACCTCCCAGGGCCGAAACCCAGGGGCGTACCGAGGAAATCATCGGCAGCTGGTTCCGCGCCTCCGGCAAGCGCAACGACGTGATCCTCGCCACCAAAATGGTCGGCGACGGCATCAAATGGGTGCGCGACGGAAAGGGATACACGAGATCTTCAGTGATGGATGCGGTCGACGGCAGCCTGAAGCGCCTCGGGATCGATCATATCGATCTCTATCAGCTGCACTGGCCCAACCGCGGCTCCTATCATTTCCGCAAGCACTGGGCCTTTGACGCAAGCACCCAGGACAAGGCCGGCACGGTTGGAGACATCCACGAGACGCTGGAAGGTCTGAACGATGCGGTGAAGGCGGGCAAGATCCGCGCCGTCGGCCTGTCGAACGAGAGCGCCTGGGGCACCATGCAGTTCGTGCGCCTGGCCGAAGCCCACGGCCTGCCGCGAGTCGCCTCGATCCAGAACGAATACAATCTGATCTGCCGGCTGTTCGACACCGATCTGGCCGAAGTGGCGCATCACGAGGATGTCGGCCTGCTGGCGTTCTCGCCGCTGGCGGCGGGCATTCTCACCGGCAAGTACCAGGGCGATGTCACGCCGGAAGGCTCACGCAGGA
The DNA here is from genome assembly GCA_019084245.1 of Hoeflea sp. Lineage (GTDB taxonomy): Bacteria > Pseudomonadota > Alphaproteobacteria > Rhizobiales > Rhizobiaceae > Hoeflea. The sequence continues at coordinate 103,516 of JAHRFE010000015.1, read as the reverse complement.
GCCTGACGCCAAATCTGGGCGGACGCTGGGGGCCAGAGTCCGAAGCCGCCACCGCCGCCTATCTGGACGTTGCCCGCAAACACGGCCTCGATCCCGCACACATGGCCATCGCCTTCTGCCTGACGCGGCCGTTCATGACCTCGGCGATCATCGGCGCGACCACGATGGCGCAGCTTGAGACCGCGATCGGGTCCAAGGAGGTAAAGCTCTCCGAGGCCATTCTTGAAGATATCGCCACGGCCAGACGGGCGCATCCGCTGCCGATCTGAGATCGGCGGCTCGCCGCCGCCCGTTTCTCAATGGCGGCGGCGCCCCAGTCCTGGGTGCGTCCTCCGGGCAATCAGCGCGCAGCCGATCAGCGCCATGCCGGTGGCGGCAAACACGCCCTGCACCGGCACAAAGACCAGCACCACCCAGGCGAAAGCCGGCGAGCCGACGGAGGCGACATCGCGGAAGGTCGAATAGACCGCCGCCATCTCGGTGCGCTCGGACGGCTTGACGGTGAGCAGGAACGGCAGCCCGCCGCAGATGTCGAGCAGGATCAGGAACAGCGTCGCCGACACCAGGATGGCGATGGCGGGCCAGGGAAATCCCGAGAGAAGCGTGGCCGCCACAAACAGTACGCCGCTGCCGGCAAATCCCACGATAAGGGCATTGCGCACGCCGGATTTCTGCAGGTAGCCCAGCATCACCGGCGTCAGGAACAGGAATCCGTTGGAGATCGACAGCGCCAGGCCGCCGATCTGGTCGCTGAGCCCCGACTTCACCGCAAAGATCGGCACATAGATGATGTAGATCGACCAGCCGACAGACCGCATGGTGGCGTAAAACCAGCCCGCGACCAGGGTGGGCTGGCGGAAGAAGCGCGGCAGGTAGCGCAGCGGATTGGCCGGTGGCCGCCGGGCACTGGTGATCACCTTGCCGTCTCCCATCCGCAAATGCCAGAAAAAGCCGAGCATCACTAGGCACGCGAAGATCGAGATCAGGAACGGGACCTGTGGATGCCAATCCATCAGCACCACGCCCAGGAACGGACCGACGCTCCACGGTATGCCGCTGAACAGAAGTCGCCGGCTTTCGTTGCGGCCCATAGAGGCGCGTTCGACATAATCCATTACATAGGCGTTGAAACACACCGCGACGATCACCAGCCCGACCGAATTCAACGCCACCGCAAGCGGTATGAAGCGCGCGTCAAAAAAGCCGCCCAGAGCGCTTCCGGCGATCATGATGAGGATCCCCAGCGTGTAGAGCCAGCGCCGCGGCACATAGCGGGCCAGGAGCGGCACACCGAGCGCGCAGGCGAGCCCGGAACAGCCGATCAGCACATAGGCTTCCGACACCGACGCGGCGCTGCCAAGCGCCCGGTACATCAACACCGGATAGACGGAAATTAGCGTCGCGCGGGCGGACGCCTCGCACGCAGCCAGGATGGCAAAGGAATTCACCCCGGGCCGGGCCGGAGGAAACTCGACGAGCGGAAGACGATTCTGGAGCAAAATGAGGGCTAACGCACAAGAAGAGGCAACTGGAGACGCTTATCCGGCTCACAATCCGCCCGATTCCCGATTCTGGCAAGATGCTGGCGCATCATCAGTTTTGTGCACCGCAACCGATGCGGCCGCAGCGCCCCACGTTAGACTCATCCCTGACGCCGCCCGGAAGGCCGCGGCAGGGATGAGAGGATGAATGATTACATCTTCACCTTGCCGCTGTCGCCCAGATCGGGCTTGCCAAGGCCGGCGGCAGCGGCGGCCATCTTGATGGTGGCGACGATGTTGTGCGGGCTGTCCCAGGCCTGCGCATCTTCGGGGACCACCTTGATCAGCCTGATCGACTGGTCTTCGGGACCATCCCAGAACGATTTCATCATCGGCGACCACAGTTCCTCGATCCTGGCGCGGTCGTTGGACAGGGTTGCCGTGCCGGTGAGCGAGACATAATCATTCTTGGACTGGTCGACGAACGCCAGGGTAACGATCGGGAATTGTTCGATCTGACCATCCTTCTCCGCATTCGTGTCGGTCAAGAAGTAGATCGCGTGCTCGTCCTGCCGCGGCATGGCGGCCATCGGGCGGGCGCTCTGTCGCGCGCCATCCCAGGTGATGAACATGCAGATATGGATGCCCTCGACCATGTCCCAGACATGTTGCTGATTGATCTTCGTCATAAGTGTGCTCCTGAAGAATGATTGCTCAGCAGGGGAACGCGGGGCGGCCTGTTTGGTTGCGTTTTTTCCTGCATTTGACTTGCAACAGGCGACCACTCTCTTGATGGTGCGGCAATATTCGGGGACGGCGCTTGCCGAGAGCAAAATCAGCAGGGCCGGCAACTGGCTTACGGTTTTGCGAGGTCAGGCGCTCAGGCGGCTGTTGTTTTCCGGCCCGGCGGGCGGGAGGATCCGCCCATGTTGAGCCGTGCCGCCGTTGCGACGCCGTGCAATATGGCGAGCGGCAATTCGGCGAAAGAAACCGGGCGACCGAAATGGTAGCCCTGAATCGTCTCGCAGCCGGCATCACGCAATGCCTCGATCTGCCCGCAGGTTTCAGCGCCTTCCGCGGTAACGGAGATGCCCAGCCGGCGCGCCATCTCGGCGATTGAACAAACGATGGCGCGGGCGCGTTCATCGGTTTCCATCTCCATGACGAAAGCCCGATCGATCTTCAGTTCGTCCCAGGGGAACTGCCTGAGATAGGACAAGGCCGAAAAGCCGGTGCCAAAATCGTCAAGCGCGATGGAGATGCCCATCTCCCTGAAGCGTGACAGGATCTCCACAGCGCGATCGGCTTCGGATATCATAAGTGTTTCAGTCACTTCGAGGGTCAATCTGCTGGCCGGAAACCCCGTGACTTCAAGGACTTCGCGCACGGTCTGGACGATGTCCTCGCGGATAAACTGGCTCGCGGAAAGGTTGACGGCGACGCAGATCTCGGCGGGGAAGTGGAGCCCGTCCAGGCAGGCCCGTTCCAGGATCTTGCGTCCCAGATCGACAATGAGACCCGATTCCTCGGCGATCTTGGTGAATTCGCCAGGCGGAACGTTGCCGAGTGTCGGATGGGTCCACCTTGCCAGGGCTTCCACGCCGCAGACGCGCCCGGTCCGGACATCCATCTTGATCTGATAGTGGGGAATGATCATGTCATTGGTGATAGCGACCGTCAGTTCCGACTGAATCAAGGCGCGCCGGAGGAAGATGTCGCGCATCGCCGGGTCAAACTGCATGATCCGCCCCCTGCCAGATGCCTTGGCCTGCGACAGCGCGATGTCCGCATCGATCAGCAGGCTGTTCGCATCGCTTCCGGGAACGCTTATCGCAATGCCGACAGAAACCCCGACAGCGAGCGAACTGCCCTCGATCACGTAGGTCTGTGACAGCACCTGGCGCAACTGCTCCGCCTGGCTGGCGATTCCATCGGAATCGCCGGATGCCTCCAGCACGACGACGAACTCGTCGCCGCCCAGCCTGGCGCTCAGAATGCCATTGGCGAAGGCGGCGCATGTGCGAGAGATGCGATCCGCCACATGCTTGAGCAAGGCGTCGCCCGTGGTATGGCCCAGACGGTCATTGATGTTCTTGAAGCCATCGAGATCAATCGCCAGCACCGCGATTTTCTTGGTATCGCCATCGCCGCACGCGGCAGCCGCCAGCGCGAATTCACGGGTGAAGGCCATGCGGTTGGGCAACCCGGTGAGATTGTCATGGTGCGCGATATAGGAGAAGTCCTCGGCACTGCGCAGCGCCGTGCGGGTGGCTGCGCGAAGGAAGCGGTTCTGAAGGGTGGAGATCGCCAGAAGCAAAGCGATGGAGCCGAAGAGACCGCTGGCGAGCCATGTCTGCAGCTTCTGTTTTCCCTGCATCTCGGCGCGGATCTGGGCGGCTTCATTGACAGAATCCGCTTGAGCTTCGGCGCCAACCCTGTCGACTGCTGCATAGACCTTTTCGAGACTTTGCCGCAATTTTTCGATCGCTTGCGGATCAAGCGTCTCAACGGCGGCCAGTTGCGGCCGGATCTCAGTGTATTCGGCCGCCGCCGCCTCAATCAGCACCCTGCGTTTCGGCTTCATGTCCATGAAGGCCTGGAAGCCCGGCGCCTCGTATATCTTGAAGCGGTTGGTCATGATGTCGGCGAAGAGCCTGACCTGCGCGGCGTCTTGCGGGTCCCTCCCATTGATGAAATTGCCCAGAGACTTCTGCAGATAGAGGATTTCCATCCGGCCGGCTGCACCGACCCAGGCGCTGTCATAGCGAGACGACCGCTCCATGGTCTGTTGGGTGGCTGTGACCAGGTTCGTGTGCACGACAATGATGGCCAGCAACCCGATCGTCATGGCCGCTGCGATGAAATTGAAGACGCTGGTCAGCCGCCGCATGGGGTTCTCCTGATCGGGTCGGATTCTTCTTACTCGACCGTGATCGACCGAACCTGCCAGGCCGAGCGCGCGTAGTAGACCTCGTTGTCGAGCGCCTCGTCTGAATCGAAAGGATAGACAATAAACAGCGGCCCCTTGTCGCTGATCGGCATGTAGGCGCCGTCCTGTTTCATCGCCAGGATGACGCCGTATTTGCTGATATCCCCGACCGGCATCTCCGACCGGTAGTTGTTGAGCGCGACGACGGAAAGTGTGTCGCCGGTAGCGCCGAATTTCTCGAGCAGAACCTGAAGCGGGACGCCTTCGAAGGTCACTTTCCTGTCATGCCACGGCGTCCTGGTCTTGATGGTGGCCGAGCCGACCGCCTCGAGATCCTCGCGCGTCAGGTCGACCGCGACGCCGCCGGCGATGGCGCCGTCGAGGGTGAGAATGACATCGCCGGCTCCTGCAGGCAGTGACGTGATCGCAACCAGAGCGGTCGCGATAAAAAAGGCGCGCACACGGGATATCATTGCATGTCCTTTGAATAACCTGGCCATCCGACCGCTTCGATGTCGAAGCAATTTCCAACTTCCCGCTAAGGGCCGCTTAATATGATAGGGTCAATTTTCACGATCATGCCTGTTTTGGGACAGGGTGATCTTCCCGGGCGCAATTGTCGGCCCATGCAAAGCGGATTTGCGCCGTTGCGGCTTGCAATGCCCGCAAAACCGCGTATAAGCGCGGCTGTTCGAACACCCGGTCATCTGGCTGGTGGCTGAACGGAGGGTGCGATCCTTTATCCAGGGATCCTAGGGGCAACAGCGCTCCGGCCTCCCGTGTCTCCGCTCACGACCGTCTCGATACCACGTCTTTCTTGCCCGGCCTTAAACGCCGTCAGGACAAGTCGTTGGGGCTTAGCGCCGGATCCGGGTGATGTATAATGCAAGAAAGGCAAGTCAAATCATGGCTCTGTATGAACATGTATTCCTTGCCCGGCAGGATGTCTCCAGCCAGCAGGTCGAAGGCCTTGTAGAACAGTACAAGGGCGTGATCGAAGCGAATGGCGGCAAAGTCGGGCGTATTGAGCACTGGGGGCTGAAGTCCCTCACATACCGTATCAACAAGAACCGCAAGGCGCATTATGCGCTGATGGACATCGACGCACCGTCGGATGCCGTCAAGGAAATGGAGCGCCAGATGCGCTTCAACGAAGATATTCTTCGTTTCATGACCGTTTCCGTCGACGCCCATGAGGAAGGCCCCTCGGCCATGCTTCAGAAGCGCGACCGTGATGACCGCCCCCGCGGCGACCGTGACGACCGTCCGCGTGGCGATCGTGACCGTGGCGATCGCGGTGACCGTGGCGACCGTGGCCCGCGCCGTCCGCGCGAAGACCGCGAATAGGAGAACAGACAATGGTCGACATCAACCAGATCCCGACACGCCGTCCGTTCCATCGCCGCCGCAAGACCTGCCCGTTCTCGGGAGCGAATGCGCCGAAGATCGACTACAAGGACGTCCGTTTGCTGCAGCGCTACATTTCCGAGCGCGGCAAGATCGTTCCTTCCCGCATCACCGCGGTAAGCCAGAAGAAGCAGCGCGAACTCGCCAAGGCGATCAAGCGCGCCCGTTTCCTCGGCCTGCTGCCTTACGTGCTGCGTTAAGTTCAGACCAAGGATCCGGCGTCCGCGCCGGATCCTCTTCCCATCCCGCGGCGGCGCGGGGTCTGGGTTTCGAAATCCCGTGTTGGGGTTGAGGCGCGGAATACCCCGCGGCTGACCTCTAACTGCTCAGGCAGGACAGCGAACCATGACACAGCAAAGCACATCGCTCCTCGTGGGCCTGCTCGCCGGCGTTTCAGCCGCGCTTCTGCTTGTCAGCGCCGGTTCCCCCTCCAGCCTGTCCTTCATCCTGTTTGCCGCCGCGGCGGTACCAGTCCTGATCGCGGGCCTCGGCTGGTCCAATCTCGCCTCCATCGTTGCGGTTGTCTCGGCCATGGCGGTCATCGGGTTTGCCACGACGCCACAGGCAGCGCTTGTTTCGGCCGTCACCACGCTGACGCCGGCGGCGTGGATCGCCCATCTTTACAATCTCGCCCGTCCGGCCGAGGAAATCGGCGGGGCTGAAGGCGACGTCGTCTGGTATCCGCTGTCGGACATTTTCCTCAACATTGCGGGCTGCGTCTGTATTGGCCTCGTGGCTGTCGGGCTTGCCCTGGGATACGGCCAGGAATTTGTCGGTCAGCTGGTTGACGTGTTCGTCAGCACCCTCAAGGACAGCAACGCCGAGTATCAGCCTACCGCCGAAAGCCTGTCGGAGATGAAGGAGTTCTTCTTCTTCGCGCTGCCCACCATCCAGGCTGCAATCTGGGTCCTCATCCTGCTGGCCGGCTGGTATTTCGCCTCGGCCATCGTGCGCCTGTCGGGCCGTTCCAAACGTCCCAAGGACGACCTGCCCTCGCAACTCAGGATGCCGCGGCTGGGCGCAATGGCGCTGGCTGCCGGCGTGCTGATGAGCTTCATCGGGGGCGGGATCGGCCTTGTCGGCTGGACCCTGATCGGCGCCTTCGGCATGGGCTATGCCGCCTCGGGATACGCCATCGCCCATCACCGGACCCGCGGCAAGCCGGCGCGCGGCCTGCTGTTGTGGGCCGTCTATCTGGCAACGGTGATCTTCACCGTGCCGCTCGCCTTCTTCTTCTTCCTCGGGCTGTTCGACACCGCCCGCACGTTCAACACGACCGGCTCGGGTCGCAACTCCAAACCCTGATAATTCTGCCTCACACCCCTCCTTGAAAGGAACACCACTATGGACGTCATTCTTCTTGAACGCATCGCCAAGCTCGGCCAGATGGGCGAAACCGTCAAGGTTCGCGATGGCTACGCCCGCAACTTCCTGCTGCCGCAGGGCAAGGCGCTGCGCGCCAATGCCGCCAACAAGACCCGCTTTGAAGCCGAGCGCGCGGTGCTCGAAGCCCGCAACCTCGAGCGCAAGTCGGAAGCCCAGCAGATCGCCGAAAAGCTCAACGGCAAGACCTTCGTCGTCGTTCGCTCGGCCGGCGAAACCGGCCAGCTCTACGGCTCGGTCGCAGCCCGCGACGTGATCGCTGTGCTGGCCGACAACGGCTTCAACATCGGCCGCAACCAGGTCGACATGAACAACCCGGTCAAGACCATCGGCCTGCACACAGTGCCGCTGGCGCTGCATGCCGAGGTCAACGTCACCGTGACCTTCAATGTCGCCCGGTCCGCCGATGAAGCTGAGCGTCAGCTCAAGGGCGAAGATCTGTCGTCGGCCGACGCCATCTACGGCGTTGACGAGGAAGCCGCCGCAGAAGCCGCGGAAGCCGCAGCCAACGACCCGGACTACCTTGACGAAGACGGCGAAGGCGAAGACAACGCCTGACCTTTTCGATGGCGCCTTGCGGCGTCGCGCAGGTTTTAAAAACGAAGACGCCCGGATCCCGCATCCGGGCGTCTTGATTTGGGGCGGGCGGATCAATCCGCTTTCGCCGCATCACGCTTTGCGGTAAAACCCCGCCATGGCCGTTTCCGCATCCGACATGACCCCGCAGGCCCTTGCGGCGCTTTTGAGTTTTTACGCTGACAGCGGTGTGGAAGACCTGTGCGAAGACGCGGCCATCGACCGGTTTGAACAATCGGCGGCGCTCGCTCAATCGCGGACGCAAGGCAAACCTCAACGCGAACTCACGGGCGCCCCGGCGAGCAGCGGCCAGCAAGGCCAGCGCTCGTCCGCGCCTGCCGTGCGTCCCGGAGCCACGGTTGCCGCGCAGCCGATGACGCCGGCCCCGCAGGCCTCGCAACTGACCATTCCAGGCGAAGCCGCGTTCGAGGATGCGCGGGCGCTTGCAGCCAGCGCCACGACGATTGCCGAGTTGCGCGCGGCACTCGACGGCTTCACCGGCTGCAATCTCAGGCACAGCGCCAAGACGCTGGTGTTCGCCGATGGCAATCCCGATGCCGATGTCATGTTCATCGGCGAGGCGCCGGGCCGCGAGGAGGACATCCAGGGCGCCCCCTTTGTCGGGCGCGCCGGGCAGTTGCTCGACCGGATGCTCTCCGCCATCGGGCTCAGCCGCGACACCGCCTATATCACCAACATGATCCCCTGGCGGCCGCCGGGCAACCGCACGCCTGCGCCGCACGAGATCGAGCTGTGCCGCCCCTTCATCGAACGCCATGTCGCGCTCGCGGCGCCGAAGATCGTCGTCATGCTGGGCAATGTCGCAAGCAAGTCGCTGCTCGGGACCGACAAGGGCATTCTCTCGCTCAGGGGCACCTGGATGGAGTATCTGGCAGGCGAGGCCCGCATCCCGGCGCTGCCGACCCTGCATCCCGCTTACCTGCTTAGAAATCCCGCGCAAAAGCGGCTGGTCTGGGCGGATCTTCTGTCTCTGCAGGAGCGGATAGAACAGCTCAAGGCCGGATAGAGACACCGCTGCCGGACCGGCGGAGGCGCGAAATCATCGGCCAGCGTCGCAATCGGGCTTTCCCGTCGCAATCCGGCATGACATGGTGAATTTCAGAATCAATCATGCATTTGGGTCTGCCCCACCCGGACAATACCGGAGATCAGGCAGGCCCTGTTTCGTTGCCAGGGAAAGCCGCCATGATCCAGTCCATTCGATCGGTGGCGTCGTTGCTGATATCGACATTTTTCCTGCTGACCGCGATGGGTCTGTCAGGCTACCTGATCCCGGTCAGGGCCGTGGCCGAAGGCTGGTCGACCTTCACCATCTCGCTGATTGCCACCGGCTACGCCATCGCCTTTACCGCAAGCTGCGTGATCACGCCGAGGCTGGTGCTGCGCGTCGGACATGTGCGCGTGTTCGGTGCGCTGACCACCATCATGGCGATGTCGTTCCTGCTGCATTCCCTGATCGTGCATCCCGCCGTCTGGGTGCTGACGCGGGCGCTGGCCGGGTTTTCCATCGCCGGCGCCTATATGATCATCGAAAGCTGGCTCAATGAAAAGGTCAGCAACGAAAACCGCGGCGCGCTTTTTTCGGTCTACATGGTGGTGAGCATGGCGGCGGTCATGGTCGGGCAATATATCGTGCCTTTCGGCGATCCGCTTGCCCCGACCCTGTTCATGATCTGCGCCCTGATCTGCTCGCTGGCGGTCATGCCCACGGCGCTGTCGAGCGCGCAATCGCCGCAGCCGCTGACCCAGGTGAAATTCGACATTCCCGGGCTTTACCGGAGATCACCGGCAGCGGTTATAGGAACCTTGATCGCCGGCCTGATCGCCAGCGCATGGGGCGGTCTTGGGCCGGTCTACGCCACCCGGCTGGGTCTTTCGACAATCGAGGGCGCCTCAATGCTCGCCATTGCCATGATCGGCGGGGCGATCTTCCAGTATCCACTCGGACGCGCGTCGGACCGGATGGACCGCCGCAAGGTGATGATCTTCGCGGGCTTCATCGGCATTTTCGCCTGCCTGGTCACCGTGGCGTTCGGCGTCGAGAACCGGATCGTTTTCTTTGCCGGCATGCTGTGTCTGGGGACTGTGCTGTTTCCGATCTACTCGCTCAATGTGGCGCATGCCAATGACCACGCAAAGCCCGACGAATTCGTCGAAGTCTCCAGCGGATTGATGCTGGTTTATGGCTGCGCCACCATGGTGGGTCCGTTGATCACGGGCGCCGCGATGGACTGGTTCGGCCCGCACGCCCTGTTTGCGGCGATTGCCATCTGTTTTGCCGCCTATTCGGCCCATGCCGCCTGGCGCATCAGCCGGCGCGAGCAGCCCTCCGAGGAGATGCGATCGGACTTCCTGCCGATGGCCGCCCTGCCCGACCTCACCCCGCAAACCGCCGAACTCGACCCGCGCTCCGACCCCGCCTATGGCGAGGATACCGGAGAAGACACCTCCCCCGACCGCGACGCAGCCTGACGGCCGCATTGACGGATAACCGGGCACTGATCCAACTCACCCCTGGGGCGTCACCAGCTTGCGCTGGGCCTTGCGTTCAAGCCCCAGCGCATGTTCGCGCAGGATGACGAAGAGCCCGGCGCCGACCACGATGGTGGTGCCCAGCAGCATGGTCCAGGTCGGCACATCGCCGAAGATGAAATAGCCAATTAAAATGCCGAGCACGATCGAGGTGTATTCGAATGGGGCAATGGTCGACACATCGGCGTGGCGGTAGCTCTGGGTCAGGAGAATCTGCCCCAGCCCGCCGCAGAACCCCGCCATTGCCATGAGACCCAGAGTCTGCCAGTCGGGCACAATCCAGCCGAACGGCAGCGAGGCCAGCGACAGCACCGTTGCTGTGAGCGAGAAATAGAGCACGATGGTCGGCGTCCGTTCGGTCAGCACCAGCTTGCGCACCAGGATCATGGCCGTGGCGCCAAGCGCAGCCGAGGCCAGAACTGCAGCCGCGCCAAGCGCTTCCTCCGAGCCAAAGCCGTCGGAAAACAGGCTCAACCGCGGCCAGGTGATGATCAGCACGCCGCCGAGACCGACGGCCACCGCCGACCAGCGGAAGATGCGCACGGTCTCGCCCAGGAACAGGGCGGCGAACACCACGGTCAGCAAAGGCATGGCGTAGCCGATGGCGATCGCATCGGGCAAGGGCAGCCGCATGATGCCGTAAAATCCAAAGGCCATGGCGGTGACGCCGACCAGTCCGCGCCGCACATGCGACATGGGACTGCTGGTCCGCCAGGCGGTGTCGAGTTGTCCGCGCACGGCCAGGAAAACCAGGATCGGAAAAATCGCGAAGGCCGAACGCAGGAACACAATCTGCCCCGCAGGCATGCCTTCGCCCGAAGCCTTGATCAGCGTCGACATGGAGACAAACACGGCGACCGAAGCAACCTTGAGCGCGATGCCGATCATCGGGGACCCGCTGTCAGTGGCAACGGTCTGGGGCGATGCTGCCTGGGGGGCGGCGTCAGGTGTGGGATCTGTCAACTGCACTCTTTCGTGATCCGGTCCGCGCGGTCATAGATCAGCGGATCCGTTTGGGGCGTTCACCGGTTATAGCAACCGCTTCGCCCGACGATAACCGGTTCACGGATCATCGTCCGATCAATAAAGCTGATGGACGTCCCGCGTCGCGCTGATGCGTTTCGCCTGGACTGCAGACGGTTCAACCGTCACCGCTCACAGGTTGAGCGCCTCCCAGACCCGCTGCGGCGTTGCGGGCATCTCGATGTGGCGCACACCTCTCGACCGGTCGAGCGCGTCGACAAGCGCGTTCATCACCGCCGGGCATGAGCCGATCGTTGCCGCCTCGCCGGCGCCCTTGATCCCCATGGCATTGGTGGTCGAGGGCACGTTGCGGGTTTCGAAATCGAAGAAGGGGACGGTGTCGGCGCGCGGCATGGTGTAGTCCATGAAGCTCGCGGTCAGCAATTGCCCGTCCTCGGAATAGACGACGCCCTCGCTGAGGCATTGGCCGATGCCCTGCACCACCCCGCCATGCACCTGGCCCAGCAGCAGCACAGGGTTCACCGTCATGCCGAAATCATCGACAATCGTGTAGCGCACAATGTCGACATGACCGGTGTCCGGATCGATCTCGATCTCGCAGATATGGGTGCCGTTGGGATAGGTGGCCTCGTCCTGGACCACATCCGCGTCGCCTGTGCGATCCTCGTCGCTCTTCGCGGCGCGGGCGATGTCGGCATAGCTCAACACCCGGTCGGTGCCGACGATGCGGGCCGAACCGTCGACCAGCTCGATATCGGCGGCGGAGGCTTCGAGCTCGTCGGCGGCGAGCTTCTTCATCTTCTCGGCCAGCACCCGGGACGCCGCCGACACCGAAACCCCGCCGAGCGGGATCGAGCGCGATCCGCCGGTGCCGCCGCCCTTGGCGAGTTCGCTGGTGTCGCCCTGGCGCACGGTAATCTTCTCGAAATCGATGCCGATGTGGTCGGCCACGAACTGGCTGTAGGCGGTTGCGTGGCCCTGGCCGTTGGTTTGCGTGCCGATATAGAGCGTGATGCCGCCGTCAGGATCGAGCGTCAGTCTGGCGGGTTCCGAGCCGGCAAAGGCGCAGGCCTCGATATAGACCGCCGTGCCGAAGCCGCGCAGCTTGCCGCGGCTTTCGGCTTCCCTGGCCCGGTCGGGGAAGCCGGCGTAATCCGCCTTCTCCAGCGCCCGGGTCATGTGGCCGTCGAACTCGCCCACATCGTAGTTGCGGCCACCGGCGGTGAGGTAGGGAAACTGCTCGGGACGGATGAAATTGCGCCGCCTCAGGTCCTCCACGGGGATCGCCAGTTCGCGCGCCGCCGCATCGATCAGCCGCTCGATCAGGAAGGCCGCTTCCGGCCGTCCGGCGCCGCGATAGGCGTCCACCGGCGTGGTGTGGGTGTAAACGCCGCGCAGCTTGAAATCGAGATTCTGGATATCGTAGACGCCGGTCGCCATCGAGCCGCCAAACGTGGGAACGAAGGGGCCGAACTGACTGAGATACCCGCCCATATTGGCGAGAATGTCGATCTTCAGACCGGTAATTCGGCGGTCCTTGTCCATCGCCAGCGCGGCTGTCACCTTGTGGTCACGGCCATGTGCATCGGCGAGGAAATGTTCGGTGCGGTCACACACCCACTTGACCGGGCGGCCAAGCTGGCGCGCAGCTTCGAGCGACAGCGGGTATTCCCGGTAGTTGAAGGCCTTGGTGCCGAAACCGCCGCCGACATCCCTGGTGACGACGCGAAAATCCTCGAGATCCATACGGAACACGTCCTTGGCGAGCGTCCGGCGAATGCCGTGAACGCCCTGCGACCCGAGCGTCAGGGTGAACTTCTTCGCCGCCGCGTCCCATTCGGCGAGGCAGGCGCGGGTTTCCATGTAGTTGGACACCAGACGGTTGTTGATGAAATTGATCGTGGTCACATGATCGGCGTCGGCAAAGGCCGCGTCCGTCGCCCCAGCATCGCCGACCCGATACAGGAACGCCTGGTTGGTGCCGAGATCGGGCCAGACCAGCGGACTGCCCTCGTCAAGCGCGGTCGCGAGGTCGGCATGGGCCTCGCCGAATTCCCAGTCGATGTCGATGAGTTCAGAGGCATCCTGCGCCTGCTCAAGCGTCTCGGCGACAATGAAGGCCACCGCGTCGCCGACATGGCGGACCTCGCCGTCACACAGGAGCGGCGTGTGCTTGAGCGCGTGGCGCGTCCCGTCGGGCTGCTTGAGCGGCGTCTGGCAGACCACCGGGCCGAGATGGGCGACATCGGCGGCGGTCAGAACCAGATGCACGCCTTCGGATGCGCGGGCCGCGTCAAGATCGGTGATCACGAAGCGCGCCGCCGCATGGGGCAAGCGCAGCACGAAGCCGCGCAACTCGCCCTCGGCGCGGATGTCATCGGTGAACGCGCCCTCGCCGCGGATGAGCTTCGGATCTTCCTTGCGCAACGCGGATGCGCCCACGCCAAATTTTGGTGTCGCGATGTTCATGGCGGGTCCCGGATGGTGAATTGGCTTGGAGCCGCGGCCGCGACTCTGGCCGTCAACTTAATGGCGGAGACGAAAATGTCGAGAGGCAGGCAGCCCTCCGGCCGCGGGCCCTCAGGCGAATAAACCGCGAAACCCCTGGTCTTTCGACACGGATGGCTTCAGCGCCCGCGCCCGCCTTCGCCCCCTCGTTAATGGGAGCCCGTCTTAACCCCGTGTCAGGATCCCCTGTGGTAGCGTCCTGTGCCATAATGGGATTTTGCGGGGCAGAAGCATATGCGGACTGAAACGGGACAGGTGTTCAAGCTCAAGGACTACAAGCCGACGGACTTCGTCGTGGAGCGGATCGACCTCACCTTCGAGCTTGATCCAACCGAGACAAAGGTTGTCTCGCGGGTCATCATGCATCGCCGCGACGGCGTGGACCCCGGCGCGGCGCTCGTGCTTGACGGCGACGAACTCAGCCTCGACGGCCTGCAACTCGACGGCAACGACATCGACCCGTCGCTCTATGACGTGACGCCCGAAAGCCTGACAATCCGCGGCCTGCCCGAAAGCGGCCCGTTCGAGGTGACTGTCAACACCACGATATCGCCTGAGACCAACACCAAGCTGATGGGGCTTTACCGCACCAACGGCGTCTATTGCACCCAGTGCGAGGCCGAAGGCTTCCGCCGCATCACCTATTTCTACGACCGGCCGGATGTGCTGGCGGTCTACACCGTCACCATCATCGCCGCCAAGGACGAGGCGAAATACCTGCTGTCGAACGGCAATTTCCTCGGCGGCGGCAATTACGACGAGGGCCGGCACTTCGCCGCCTGGTTCGATCCGCACCCCAAGCCCTCCTATCTGTTCGCGCTGGTCGGCGGTGATCTCGGCCTCGTCGAGGACACATTCACCACCATGAGCGGCCGCGAAGTGGCGCTGAAGATCTATGTCGAGCACGGCAAGGAAGACCGCGCCGGCTACGCCATGGACGCGCTCAAGCGCTCGATGAAATGGGACGAGGAGAAATACGGCCGGGAATACGATCTCGACATCTTCCAGATCGTCGCCGTGTCGGATTTCAACATGGGCGCCATGGAAAACAAGGGCCTCAATGTCTTCAACGACAAATATGTGCTGGCCGATCCCGCAACCGCGACCGACATGGACTACGCCAATATCGAGGCCATCATCGCGCATGAATATTTCCACAACTGGACCGGCAACCGCATCACCTGCCGCGACTGGTTCCAGCTGTGCCTCAAGGAAGGGCTGACGGTCTATCGCGACCACGCGTTCTCCGCCGACCAGCGCTCGGCGGCCGTCAAGCGCATCGCCGAGATCCGGCTTTTGAAGGCACATCAGTTTCCCGAGGACGCGGGGCCTCTGGCGCACCCCGTCCGCCCGGAAACCTATCGTGAAATCAACAATTTCTATACGGCCACGGTGTATGAGAAGGGCTCGGAAGTGGTTGGCATGATCCGCACCATCCTCGGGCCGGACGATTTCCGCAAGGGCATGGATCTCTATTTCGAGCGGCATGACGGCGACGCCTCGACGATCGAGGATTTCCTCGCCTGTTTCACCGAGGCCAGTGGCCGCGATCTCAAGCAGTTCTCGCTCTGGTACAGCCAGGCCGGCACGCCCTCGGTCTCGGTGTCGAGCGAGTGGAACGAAGCCAAGAAGACTTTCAAGGTGACGCTGGAGCAGTCGCTCGCGCCGACGCCAGGTCAATCGCGCAAGGCGCTGATGCACATTCCGCTGGCCTATGGCCTGATCCTGCCCGACGGCGCGGAGTTTGACGGCCAGCCGACCGGCGGGGACGCCAGGGACGGCGTGTTTCACCTCCTCAAACGCAAGCAGACCTTCAGCTTCACCGATGTGCCCGGACGCCCGGTCCTGTCGATCAATCGCGGCTTTTCCGCCCCGGTTAACATCGCCATGGAGCAGAGCGCGGCCGATCTCGCCCACATCGCCCGCCATGACAGCGACGGCGTGGCGCGCTGGCAGGCGCTCAACGAGCAGGCGACGCGCCATCTCGTGACCGCCTCCCGGCTCGCCCGCGACGGCCGCAACCTGCCCTCGGCGAAAGATCTCGCCGATATCCTGATTGCCACCGCGGCGGACGAGAGCCTGGAGCCGGCCTTCCGCGCCCAGGCGCTGGCGCTGCCGGCGGAAAGCGACATTGCCCGCGAGATCGGCTCCAACATCGATCCCGACGCCATCCACGCCGCGCGCGATGCCGCGCTCTCGGAAGTCGCCCGCGCCGGGTTTGACGTCTTCGCAAAACTTGCGGACAGCGCGCCCACGGGTGACTACAGCCCCGGCGCCGAAGACGCCGGCAAGCGGGCGCTGGCGGGCGCTGCGATGAGCTATGCCTCGATTGCCGAAGGCAGTCCTGCCCGCGCCAGGGCGGCCTTTGACGCAGCCGACAACATGACCGTGCTGTCGCACGCGCTGCAGGTGCTGACCCAGACCTTCCCGGCCGCGCGGGAAACCGCCGAGGCGCTGGATGCATTCAAGGCCCGGTTTTCCGGCGACCCGCTGGCGCTCGACAAATGGTATTCGATCCAGGCCACCATACCTGGCGCGGCCACCTGTGCGCGGGTGGAGGAACTGCTCGCCAGTGCAGACTTCGACCGCACCAATCCCAATCGCGTGCGTTCGCTGATCGGTGCTTTCTCGTCGGGCAATCCGACTGGCTTCAACGCCGCCGATGGCGCCGGCTACCGGCTGCTGGCACGCGAGGTGATCGACATCGACAAGCGAAATCCGCAACTCGCCGCACGTCTGCTGACGGCGATGCGGTCGTGGCGTTCGCTCGAGGCCGGACGGCAGGAGCAGGCAAGGCTTGCGCTGGTCGCGATCCGCGAAGCCGGAAACCTCTCCCCCGATGTGAGCGACATTGTCGACCGGATGCTGGCGGGCTGACCGCAGGACCGTCCGTACCTTGCTGCGTCAGAATACACGCACGGCGAATTAAAGGCGTGGGCGAGGTGATTTGCCCGCTCCACCGCCTCGCAAGCATCGCACGGGTTCGTTCCGTGCGACTCGAATCCGATTTAAAGCAAGCGAATTCATATTCTTAACAAAAGCTTATTTTTAGCACTGGACAAGGCGAATCACCTTTGATTCATTAGGTCAGATTCGGAGATGCGGTTGTCCGGATCCCAACGGGGATAAGCGAAAAACATGGCGGACGCGCAGCATCCATCTGCGGCCGAGAGGTCGATTCATGCTCGAAAACCTGGCGCAAAGCGGGTGGCAGGCAGAGAACTTTCCGGTCACGCCAAGCTGTTCGCGCAGCCCGCCTATGAGCGCCTCGCCAGCGCCGAGCCCTTTCTCAAGCGCCTTATCCCGATTCTCATCGTTGCCTTCCTGGTGGTCGTGGCCACGGCCCGCTTCGTCAATATGAGCGAGGACCGCGACCGCTTGCTGACCGCTGCCGAGCACATGACCGCCCTGTCGCTCGCCGCAGCCACCGCCACGTTTTCAGCCGACACCACACCTGTCAAACAGTCCCTGCGCTGGGAAACCGAAGCCCGGCTCAACCGGGTGCTCGGCGCCATGCCCGACACCGGTGGCCGGTTTCTGGTCATTGTAGACGCGCAGGACCGGGTGTTCGCCTCAACCTCCGGCGGGCAGCATCTCGTCGGCCGGGCGGTCTCCAGCCTGCTGCCTGAAGCCTCACCATTGTGGCTGTTTGGCGCACGCGCCGGGGTTCAGGAAATCGGTTTCGACGGCGCCGAATATCTCGCAGCGATGGCGCGGCTGACCGAAGGCGCGGGCGCCATACTGGCGCTCACCCCCGTTTCCGAGATGAACGAAGCCTGGCGGCAGTCGGTGTCGGTCAATGTGACGCTGTTCATCGCCACCTCCTCGATCCTGCTGGTGATCCTCTACGCCTATTTCAGCCAGGCCGGCCGCGCCCAGGAGGCCGACGGCATCTATCTGGAAAGCCACCGCCGCGTCGACATGGCCTTGTCCCGCGGGCGTTGCGGCTTGTGGGACTGGGACATGGCGCGCGGCCGGCTCTACTGGTCGCGCTCGATGTACGAGATCCTCGGACTCGAACCGCGCGACAGCGTGATCTCCTTCGGCGAGGCCTCGCGGCTGATTCACCCCGATGACGGCGATCTCTATGAAATCGCGCAGAAAGTCGCCAGCGGCGACATCAAGCAGGTGGACCATCTGTTTCGCATGCGTCACGCCGCCGGGCATTATGTCTGGATGCGGGCCCGCGCCCAGGTCGTGGATCCGACCTCGGCCCAGACCCACCTGATCGGCATCGCCATGGACGTCACCGAGCAGTACCGGTTGCAGCAACGGACGGCGGAGGCCGACCAGCGTCTGTTCGACGCGATCGAGAGCACCTCGGAAGCCTTCGTGCTGTGGGACCGCGACGACAGGCTGGTGCTGTGGAACAAGCATTACCAGGAAATCCACGGCCTGCCCGCCGACATCCTGGCGCCCGGAACCGAGCGCAGTCTGGTCGAAGCGGCGGCGACACGGCCGGTGGTGGCGCGCAGGCTTGCTGTCCCTTGCGCCAAGGGCGTTGCCCAAACCTATGAAGTCCAGCTTGCCGACGGGCGCTGGCTGCAGATCAACGAGCGCCAGACGCGCGACGGCGGCCAGGTCTCGGTCGGCACCGACATCACCCCGCTCAAGCGCAACCAGGAACGGCTGCGCGACAGCGAGAAGCGGCTGATGGCGACCATCGGCGACCTCACAGCCTCGCAGTCTGAACTCAAGCGCAAGGCGGAAGAACTGTCCGAACTCAACCAGGACTATCAGGTCGAGACCGAGCGGGCGGAAGCCGCAAGCCGGGCCAAGTCCGAATTCCTGGCCAATATGAGCCATGAGCTGAGAACCCCGCTCAATGCCATCATCGGCTTTTCCGAAGTGCTGCAGGCGCGGATGTTCGGACCGCTCGGCTCTGACAAATACTCCGAATATGCCGACGACATCCACAATTCCGGCATTCACCTGCTGACGGTGATCAACGACATTCTCGACATGGCCAAGATCGAGGCCGGGCAGATGCAGATCGAACGCGAGGATGTGGACCTTGTGCCGCTGCTTGAGGAAACGATGCGACTTCTGGCGATCCAGGCCGAGAAGAAGGGCATCGAGGTTCAGCAGAAGATCCCGGCGCACCTGTCGCTGCCCGCCGATCGCCGCGCCATGAAGCAGATCCTGCTCAACCTGCTGTCCAACGCGGTCAAATTCACCGAACCCGGCGGCCGCATCCTGGTGCGGGCGCGCAAGACCTCGCGCGCGGTGACGCTGACCATCGAGGATACCGGCATCGGCATTCCCAAGGCGCTGCTGGGCCGCATCGGTCAGCCCTTCGAGCAGGTGCAGAACCAGTTTTCCAAATCCACCGGCGGCTCCGGCCTCGGCCTCGCCATCTCGCGCAGCCTCGCGGAACTGCATGGCGGCGCGATGAAGGTCAGGTCCGTGGAAGGGGTTGGCACCATCGTCAGCATCCGGGTGCCGATCGCCGTCCCGGATCTCCGCGCTGCAGCCGCATAGGCTCAAGGAAAGCCTGCCGCTCAGCCGCGGTCGTGGATCAGGCGGTGGATGAATTCGAGCTTGGAAAAAATCATGTCGGAGAGCACGAAGGGATAGAAATCCCCCAGCCCGATCGATCGGTTCATGGCGTTCATCGCCACGGTCAGCGGCACCCAGGCTTCGATCATCGGGCGGAACTCGGCGGCGCCATAGGGGCCGGCATCCGACCAGCCGCCCGGCGTGCGGTTGAGCCCGGCGTCCGGCGTGTGACCATCAAGCCCGTACCAACCGGCTGTCTCCAACCCATCGACAATATGAAAATAGTGGGCCCAGGTCTCGGCGAAATCCTCCCAGGAGTGGGCGCAGGCGTAGGAGCTGACATGGGTCATCTGCCACCCTTCAGGCGCGCTGTTTTGATAATGCCGCTTGAGCGCTTCGGCGTAATTCTCGCGCTCGTCGCCGAAAATGGCGCGGTATCCTTCCAGATGCGGCCCGTTGGCGACAAGCCGGTCCCAGTAGTAATGGCCGATCTCGTGGCGGAAATGGCCGATCAGGGTGCGATAGGGTTCTCCCATGGCCTTGCGGTGCTTTTCGCGGGTCGGATCGTCCGCCTCGGCGATATTGATGGTGATCAGCCCGTTCTCATGACCGGTCAGCACCTTCTTCATCTTGCCATCCGACGTCAGAACGTCGGCCTTGAACTCGAAGCGCAGGGCGCGCTCGGGCGCATTGACCAGATCGCCGACGCCGAGCCGGAACTTCACGATCGAGTAGAACAGCCGCCGCTTGGCTTCCTCCAGCTTCGCCCAGCGGTCGCGGTTTTCCGGCAGCGACAGATCCGGGATCACCAGCGTATGGCTGCAGCTCAGGCAGTGCTCCTCCTCCAGCCCGTCCCGAACCAGCCAGTTGCAACCGATCACATGGCGGTTGGCGCAGGCATTGTAGGCTTCCGGACCGTCATGCCACTGTTCATTGTCGGGGGTGGTGTAGAACATCTGATCTCGCGCCGGCACATAGCCGAGCTTTGAATCGCAACTGACACAGCGGCTGTTGCGAAAATGCACTTCATTGGAGCAATTGGGGCAGGCATAGCGGCGCATGAGATAATTCCAGCAGTGTTCGTGGGGCCCGTCATCAGCAAGCATGCCAATCAGCGTGTGAGTCAATCTCTTGGAGCCGCAGCGCGATAGGGGGATGCTGGTTCCAACGCTCTGACGGGAAATCGGTTCCCGTGGTTCCCGGTAAATCCTCGCGCCGACCTACAGAAAAAAGGCGGGCAATTCCGGCGCCCGCCCTTGCGTCTTGGTCATCTCAGCCCCCCATCGCTCCCGAAGCCAGGAAGCGATGGGGGTGTCGTTTTCGTTCAGGCGGCGCGGGCGCGGCGCTGTTGCGCGTGGCCCGCCTGCGGCAGGCGGAACTTGCGCAACATCGAGTTGAGCTGCGCGCTCTCCTGTGTCAACGTCATGCTTGCGGCGCTGGTCTCTTCCACCATCGCGGCGTTCTGCTGGGTCATCTGATCCATCTGGTTGACGGCGGTATTGACCTCGGCCAGCGCATTGGCCTGTTCGCGCGCGGCGGTGGCGATCGAATTGACCTGCTCGTTGACCTGGGTCACGAACTTCTCGATTTCCGACAGCGCTTCACCGGTCGACTGGACCAGCGACACACCGTTCTGGACTTCATTGGCGGAACTTGAAATCAGTTCCTTGATTTCCCGTGCCGCCGTTGCCGAGCGCTGGGCGAGTTCGCGCACTTCCTGGGCGACCACGGCAAAGCCCCTGCCCGCCTCGCCAGCCCGCGCGGCCTCGACGCCGGCGTTGAGCGCCAGCAGGTTGGTCTGGAAAGCGATCTCGTCGATGACGCCGATGATCTTGCCGATGCGGTCGGATTCATCCTTGATCCGGGTCATCGCCGTGATCGCTTCGGTGACGATCTTGCCCGACTTGTCGGTGCTCTGACGGGTCTGGCCCACCATCCGGTTGGCCTCGGTGGCCCGTTCGGAAGAGTGGCGCACGGTCGAGGTGATCTCATCAAGCGCAGCGGCGGTTTCCTCGAGCGATGCCGCCTGCTGTTCCGTGCGTTGGGATAGGTTGTTGGCGGCTTCGGAAATGCCGTCGGCGCTGGCGCTGACCACATCGGTCGAGTGGGCAATGGTCGAGATGACGCTGCCAAGGGCTGAAACCGCGTTGTTGAAATCGTCACGCAGCTTGGCGTATTCGGGCGACAGCGCATCGATCTGGACCGTCAGATCGCCGCTCGCCAGGCTTTCGAGTGCTGCACCGAGCTTGGACATGACCTCGCTCTGGGTCTGACTGATTTCCTGCTGGCGGCGTTGACCCTCGTTGCGCTCTGCATCGAGATGTTGCTGTTGCTCGGCTTCCCGAACACGCATCTCGGTCCGTTCCCGCACCGAATCGCGCAGCACCAGAACTGAAGCCGCCATTTCGCCGACCTCATCCTTGCGGTCCGTCTCGGGGACTTCTCCGCAGACATCCTCGCGGGCGATGTCCTGCATGGTTGCATTCAGCCGACCGATGGGGACGACGACGCTGCGGACGGTGGCATAGGCAATCAGCAGAATGACCAGCGCGCCCAATCCGAGTGTCACAGCCGTGTTGACGGCATTCTTGTAGAACAGTGCGGCGAGGTCATCGGCATAGACGCCGGTGCCGACAATCCAGCCCCACGGCGCAAAGCCCTGGACATGGGAATATTTCAGAACGGGCTCTTCGGCGCCGGGCTTGGGCCAATAGTAATCGACAAAGCCCTGACCATCGGCCTTCACAACCTCGATGAACTCCCGGAAAAGATACTTGCCGGTCGGATCCTGGATGTTTGCCAGGTCGGTTCCGTCCAGCTTCGTGTTGATCGGATGCATGATCATGAAATTGGCCATGTCATTGACCCAGAAATAGCCGCTGTCCTCGTAGCGCATCGGCTTGACGGCTTCGATGGCGCGGGCCTGGGCTTCCTCGCGCGTGAGCGCACCGGAGGCTTCCAGGGCCTGGTAATGGCCGAGCATGGTCACGATGGTTTCGTTCATGCCGCTCAGCTTTGCCTTGCGCTCGATCACCATGGAGTCGTGAGCATCATACAGCTTGTAGACAGCGGCGGCGGTGAAAACCGCAAGTGCGATGCCGACGAGGAGGTAAAGCCTCGTCGAGATCTTGAAATTACTCATCATGTTCCGATACCCTTCGTGCGTGAAGTCGTTGTCATTGGTGATGAGTATCGGTCGGTTTCGCTTATTTTCTGTTAAAGTAAATACATTACAAATCGGATATTACTTCAACGAGTTATTAACTTCGCCTGCCTGGCCCGGGTCCATTGCGGGACCGGTCGCGCGGCGCGCATTTGCATCCACCTGGTTGAGCAACCGGATCAGCGTCTCGGTCTCTTCCGGGCTGATGCCCGCAAGAAGCAGCGCATTGACCCGCTCATGGAAGTCTTCGAGATGCTTGAGGCTCCAGCCGTGCGGCGTGAGATTTACCCGCACCGCGCGCTTGTCATCAAGGGCGGGTTCGCGCGTGACCAGGCCGCCTTCGACCATCCTGTCGATGATGCGGGACGCGGCGGGCGCATTGTTGCCGGAGTAGTCGGCGATCTCGCTGACCAGCATCCCGTCCCGGCGCCACAGCGCTGACAGGATCACCCATTGCGCCAGCGTCAGGTCGTGCCTGGCCAGCATTTCCTGGCACATCGCGCCCGTGGCCGCGGTGGCGAAGGTCAGGATTCGGCCCAGGGAACACGGGCGCTCAAGCGGTTTTTTAGTTGCCATGTAAATTGTTTCCGTGTAAAGTTTATTCTGGTTTGGCGAAGGTTTCAAGTCCGAAACCGCCATGCCCGCCAAACATCAACAGAAGGGTTATGCGATGACCCTGAAAAGCACCCCTACAGCCTATGGCGCAGTTGCGGCCGGCCTGCACTGGCTCAGCGTTCTTCTGATCGTGGCGCTGCTGGCCTCCGGCATGCTGGCCGATCAAGCCAGCGATCCCGCGGCCAAGACCAGCATTCTGGCGGCGCACGCGCCGATGGGCATCGCCATCCTCATTCTCACGCTCGCTCGTATTGTCTGGTGGTGGCGATTTGACACCCACCCGCAGCCGCTGCCTGATCCGGCCTGGCAGGTGATGACAGCCAAGGCGCTGCATGGGTTGCTCTACGTTGTCGTGCTGGGCATGGCGGCGAGCGGCATCGGCATGTTCGTGCTTTCCGGCGCCGGCGAGATCGTCTTTGGCGGCGCAGCCCTCCCGCTTCCCGATTTCGCCGATTTCACACCGCGCATTCCGCACGGCATCGGCGCCAAACTGCTGCTGGCGCTGTTCATCGGCCACGCGGGCGCAGCGCTTTACCATCATTTCGTCAAGCGCGACGCCACGCTGAAACGGATGTGGTTCAGCCGGTAGCGGGAGCAAGGCACAGCTCCCCTACCCCGTCACCTTGCGGAAGATCGCCCGCACCCGTTTCGAGGTTGTCTTGAAATCGGCTTCGAGGCTTGCCAGGTCCGGGGCCTGGCCGGTGCGGGTGAGGAGATCGATGAGGCCTGCAGGGGCTTGCTTGGGATCAAACCCGCCTTCCGTGCAGAGCCGAACGACCTGGGCATGGCCACTCCACAGCGCCAGCGCACGGCGCAGTTCCTCGGTCACCTCTTCGCCCAGTTCGCCGGGGCCGAGGATCTTCAGCGTGGCGTCGGTGCTGGTGCATTCACCGTAGACGGGCTTTGGCTGAGCCGGGGCGGCTTCGGGTCCGGCGAGCAGGCCTGCAGCCTCGTCATCCTCCCGCGCCGGTAGCCAGCCGCCGGCGCGGGCCTTGAGCGAGAGATACTGGGCGATGAATTCGATGTCGATCAGACCGCCGGGGATCAGCTTGACGTCCCAGATGTCGCGCGGCGGCTTTTCCTGTTCGATCAGGCCACGCATCTCGACGAGATCTTCAAGCAGCCTGGCCTCGTCGCGGGGCTTTGCCAGCACCTCGTCGATCAGCGTGCGGGCTTCCTCGCGCAGGCTGTCCTCCCCCGCCACCACGCGGGCGCGGGTCAGCGCCATGTGTTCCCAGGTCCAGGCCTCTTCGCTCTGGTACTTGGAAAACGCCCGGATCGAGGTCGCAACCGGCCCCTTGTTGCCCGAGGGCCTCAGTCGCAGATCGACCTCATAGAGAATGCCCTCGGCGGTGGGCGCAGAGAGGGCCGCCACCAGCCTCTGGGTCATGCGGGTGTAATAGCGCACAGGATCGAGCGGCTTCGGCCCGTCCGACTCCTCGGCGTCCGGGTCATGATCATAGAGCAGGATGATGTCGATGTCGGAGCCCGCCGTCAGCTCGTAGCTGCCGAGCTTGCCCATGCCGATGACCGCCGCCCGTCCGCCCGGCACCGTGCCATGGGCCTCCTCCATGCCTTCGCGCACAGCCTCGAGGGCCGCGCCGATGATCAGATCAGCCAGATGGGAGAAGCTGCGCGCGGCGCGCTCGGGCGAAATCGCGCCGGTGAGCAGACGCACACCGATCAGGAATTTCTGCTCCAGCGCCACGATCCTGAGCCGGTCGAGGATTTCCTCATAGGCGCGCGCGCCCTCGAGAAACCCCTGCAGCCGCTCGGCGAGATAATCGCGCGTCGGCAGCTCCGCCATCAGCCCGGGATCGAGCATGCCGTCAAACACATGCGGTTTGCGGGCAATGATCTCGGCCAGCCGCGGCGCCGAGGCCATGATCGTCACCATCAGCGACAACAGGCCGGGATTGGTGCCGATCAGCGAAAACAGCTGGATGCCCGCGGGCAGTCCGGAAATAAACGCATCGAACCGGATCAGCGCCTCGTCGGCGCGCTTGGTGGCGCCGAACACCCGAAGCAGTTCCGGCGTGAGTTCCGTCAGCCGCTCGCGCGCTTCCACCGACTGGGTGGCGCGGTAGCGGCCGTA
The DNA here is from genome assembly GCA_019084245.1 of Hoeflea sp. GTDB lineage: Bacteria > Pseudomonadota > Alphaproteobacteria > Rhizobiales > Rhizobiaceae > Hoeflea. The sequence goes on along the minus strand of JAHRFE010000015.1, from coordinate 78,323 downwards.
ATGCCAGGTGCGGATGATGCGCGAGATATCGGCCGGACGCTCGAAACCGAGTTCGGCCAGCGTCTTGAGCGTACCGGGGTCGTCATCCTCGCCGGTAAACACCAGATTGCCCATGCCGCCGGAAAGCCCCGCCTCCTTCTCGAACAGCTCGGCGTAGCACTGCTCCACCTTGGTGAGAACCGCGACATAGGCCTTGCCGAAGCTTGCCGTGCTTGCCTCGCCCATCATCAGCGCGACGCGGGCGAGCTCGGCCTCGCTTTCGGGCAGCGTGTGGCTCTGCTCGTCGCGCACCATCTGGATGCGGTGCTCGACATCGCGCAGATACCAGTAGCTTTCAGCCAGCGTCCGGGCGGTCGCCGGATCGATCCAGCGGGCGCGCGCCAGCGCCACCAGCATCTCGTCGGTCCGGCGCATCCTCAGCCGCGGCATGCGTCCTCCGGCGATCAGCTGCTGGGTCTGGACGAAGAACTCGATCTCACGGATGCCGCCGCGGCCGAGCTTGACATTGTGGCCCTTGACCGCGATGTCGCCAAAGCCGCGATGGGCGTGGATCTGCCGTTTGATCGAATGAATGTCGGAAATGGCGGCAAAATCGAGATATTTGCGGAAGACGAAAGGCACCAGTTCCTTGAGGAACCGCTCGCCGGCATCGAGATCGCCCGCCACCGGACGCGCCTTGATGAAGGCCGCCCGCTCCCAGTTCTGCCCCCGGCTCTCGTAGTAGTTCATCGCGGCATCGAGCGGAAACGCCAGTGGCGTCGAACCCGGATCGGGCCTCAGGCGCAGATCGGTGCGGAACACATAGCCGTCGCCGGTGCGCTCCTGCATGATCCGCACCAGCCGCCGAACCATGCGGGCAAACACATCGGTCGCCTCGTCGCTGTCCTTGACGATGCCGGCCTCGGGATCGAAAAACACCACGATATCGATGTCGGAGGAATAGTTGAGCTCGCGCGCGCCGTGCTTGCCCATGCCGAGCACGATCAGGCCGGACTTGTCGCAGGGATTGTCCGGATCGGGCAGCGTGAGCTTGCCCGCATCATGGCCGGCGCGCAGCAGATGATCGAAGGCTGCCCCGAGCGTCGCATCGGCGAGGTCGCTCAGGCCCACCGTGGTGTGGCGCGCATCGATCTGGCGGGAAAGGTCATTGAGAGCCAGCGTCAGCGAAACACGCCGCTTGGCCCGGCGCAGCCCCTGCATCAGGTCCGCTTCGCTCGTAAGTGTCCCGTCGGCGCCGCGCCAGCAGTCGCGGGCAGCCGTTATGGTATGCGCCAGGACTTGCGCGCAGGGCCGCGACAGCGCAAGCGCCAGCGACCTTGGATCGGCCATCACGGTCTCGCGCAGGAATGGCGACAGGGCCAGCGCGGCGAGCAGGAACTCGCGCGCCGGACTGTCGCAGCCAAGCACAGCAGCGATTTCGGGATGATCCTGGGCAAGCGGCTTGAGGTCGGCAGCGACCGACTTTGCAGCGGCGGCCGACGGCGCGCGGATCGGACAAGCTTTCAAATCGGCAAGCGTTCCAGGGCCTGGTGTGTCGTTCATTTCTCCCCCGGCAGCACCATGATCACGGCGAGGCCGGGATTGTCCCGATCCTCTGGCGATGCGTCATGGAGCTGCAGTGTGCCACCATGCAGCGCCGCCACGGCCTGTACAAGGCTCAATCCAAGCCCGGTGCCGGGTTTTGAACGGCTTTCGTCGAGCCGGACAAAGCGCTTGACCACATCCTCGCGCCTGTCGGGGGGGATACCCGGGCCGTTGTCGGTCACGGCCAGCCTCACCTCGCCGCGCTCCCGCGTCAGCGTCACGGCAATCTCTGGCGTCTCACCGCCATCGGCGTATTTGACGGCGTTGTCGATCAGGTTCGACAGCGCCTGGGCTAGAAGTTCGCGGTTGCCGCGTATGGTGACGCCAGGCTCGATCCGCGCGGTGAGCCTGATGCCCTGTTCCTCGGCCAGAGGCTCGTAGAGTTCGGCGGCGTCGGACGCCAGGCCCGACAGGTCGACATCGCTCATCTGCGCCGTCGATGAGCCGGATTCCACCCGGCTGATCATCAACAGCGCGTTGAAGGTGCGGATCAACTGGTCGCTGTCGGCAATCATCTGTTCGAGCGCTTCCCGGTGGGAATCGCCCCCGCCGTCGCCTGCAAGCGCCGCTTCCGCGCGGTTCCTGAGCCGGGTCAGCGGCGTCTTGAGATCGTGGGCGATGTTGTCGGACACCTGTCTCAGGCCTTCGTTCAAGCGCTCGATCCGGCCCAGCATGGCATTGAGTGACAGGCTCAGCCGGTCGAATTCATCGCCCGATCCATTGACCGGCAGGCGTTGCGCAAGGTCGCCGGCGAGGATCTTCTTGCTGGCTTCCGACATGTGATCGATGCGCTTGAGCGCCCTGCGGCCGACAAAGAACCAGATCGCCAGGGCGCCCGCAAACATGATCGCCAGCGCAATCACCAGCGCCTGGCGCACAAGGCCGCGCACCTGTTCGCGTTCGCCGATATCCCGGCCCACCATCAGCCGCATTCCATTGGGCAGGAACACCACCTGGGCGAGCGCGCGGTGCTGTTCATCGGCCGTGTCGCCATTGCGCTGGTAGCGGAACGGCAATGTGGTCCATCCCTCCTGGTCCAGAACTCCAGGCTGCAGCGCGGCAATGTTGCCGGCAATCAGATCTCCGGTCGGCATGGCAATGGCGTAGAGATTTGCGCCGGGCTGGCGCGAACGCCGCTCGATGACCCTGACAAGCCCAGCCACGCCGCTGCGGCGATAGGCGGTGGCAACGACGCGCAGTTCGTCGGCGATGGCATTCTGGGTGCGGTCACGCTGCATCCCCTCGGATATGGCGGTGACGTAGAAAACCAGGGCGATGGCGCAGAGCGCGAACAGACCGAGATACAGCGCAGACAGCCGAACGGCCGTCGTCGAAAGCATGGCGCGCAGCCGGGACATGGCCGGTTATCCTCCGGCTTTCATCATGTAGCCGGCGCCGCGCACGGTGCGCAGCAGAGGTTCGCCGAAATCCTTCTCGATCTTTGATCTCAATCGGGAAATGTGCACGTCGATGACATTGGTCTGCGGATCGAAATGATAATCCCAGACATGCTCAAGCAGCATGGTTCGGGTCACAACCTGACCGGCGTTCTTCATCAGATATTCCAGGAGGCGGTATTCTCGCGGCTGAAGCGGGATCGGCTGTCCGGCGCGGCGTACCTCGTGGCTCAGGCGGTCAAGCTCCAGGTCGCCCACCCGGTAGGTGGTTTCCTGGTCGCGCCCGCCCTTGCGGCGACCCAAGATCTCGATCCGTGCCAAAAGTTCGGAAAACGCATAGGGTTTGGTCAGATAATCGTCGCCGCCGGCGCGCAGGCCGGTCACCCGGTCGTCGACCTGGCCTAGCGCCGACAGGATCAGCGCCGGCGTGTCATCGCCGTTGCCGCGCAATTCGGCTATGATAGACAGGCCGTCGCGCTTGGGCAGCATGCGGTCGACCACCAGCGCGTCATAGCTGTTCTCGGAGGCAAGGAAATAGCCCGAATCGCCGTCGCTGGCGTGATCAACGGTGATCCCAGCCTCGCGAAAGGCCTTGGACAGATAGGCCGCAGTCTCCAGATCGTCTTCGATGATGAGAATCTTCATGGAATTACCCTAGAGCGCTTTCGGCCCGAATGAAATCGCTCGAAAGCTGGATACAAAAACGCGGCGGGACAAGGGGGACAGCCCGCCGCGTTTGAACATCCGGGGCATGACTGGCATGCCGCCGGACGTATTCGGTTGGGCTAAAGCTCAGCCCTGGTCGATCGGCAGGGCGACGAAGCGCGACCGGTTCTCGTTTTCGACCTGGAACAGGGCAGCCTTGCGGCCGTCCTTGGCGGCGGCGTCGATGATGCTCACCACATCGGACGAGCTGGTGACCTCCTGGTTGTTGACGGCGATGATGACATCGCCGGCACGCAGGCCGCGCTCTTCAGCGGCGCTGTCGGGTTCAACCGAGGTGATGACCAGGCCAGTTCCGGTTTCGGCGGGCACCACTGTCAAACCGAACGTATCAAGCGTTGCTTCAGCCTGGGGAGCCGAGGGCGCGCTGTCCTCATCGGGCGTTACCGCCGCCATGTCGGTCGGCAGCGAACCCAGTTCGACCTTCAGTGTCTCGCTCTTGCCGTTCCGCCAAATCGTGATGTCCACGGTCTGGCCCGGATCCATAGCGGCAATCATCTTGGCCAGTTCACGCGGTCCCTTGACCGTGTCGCCATCGACGGCGGTGACCACGTCACCGGCCTTGATGCCGGCCTTCTCGGCAGGCGTGCCCTCTTGGGGCTCGGCGACAAGTGCGCCATCCGAACCGGCAAGGCCGAGCGACTCGGCGATATCAGCAGTGACCGGCTGGATCTGCACACCAAGCCAGCCGCGCTCGACCGAACCGCTTTCGATCAGGTCATTGATGACGGAGCGGGCCGTGCTTGCCGGAATGGCGAAGGCAATGCCGACATTGCCGCCCGATGGCGAGAAGATGGCGGTGTTGATGCCGATCACTTCACCATTGAGGTTGAAGGTCGGGCCGCCCGAATTGCCGCGGTTGACGGCCGCATCCACCTGGATGAAATCATCGTAGGGACCGGCGCCGATGTCACGGCCGCGGGCCGAGATAATGCCTGCGGTCACGGAGCCGCCCAGGCCGAACGGATTGCCGACGGCCACCACCCAATCCCCGATACGGATCTTGGAATCATCGGCGAAGTCGACATAGGTGAACTTGCGCTCTTCCTCGACCTTCAGCACGGCCAGATCGGTGCGGCTGTCGCGGCCGACCAGCTTGGCGTCAAGCTCGGTGCCGTCATCCATGATCACGGTAAAGGTAGAACCCTCTCCAATCACATGGTTGTTGGTGACCAGCATGCCATCCTCGGAAATGAAGAAGCCCGAGCCCTGGCTCACCGGGCGAACCTGGCCTGGCCGGCCCTGCATGCCCGGACCGCGACGATCGCGTTCCGCCCGGCGGTCTTCCCGGCCCGGCTGCTCGCCGAATCCGCGGCCGAACTGATCGAAGAAGCGCTTCATCGGATGGTCGTCGGGCAGGTCTTCAAAGCCGCGACCATTGAAGTCGAAGCTGAAAGGCCCGTCATTGGACACCGGCTTGGTTTCGGCCTGAACGCGAACGGACACGACAGCGGGCGACACCGCTTCAACCACATCGGCAAAACTCGGAGCCTGCGGCGCTTCCACGCGCACGGCATCGGCAAAGGCATTGGAAATCGGAGCAGGAACACCGGTGGCGAGCATCGCGGCGGCGAGGCCGGCAATCGCGGTGGTGGACAGGAAACCTTTGGAAAGCTTGCGGGGCGTGTTCGACATGTATCTACCTCATCTTTTGTCAGCAAAGCCGTTGATCGGCTCTTGAGGCTACACATAGGGCGTTCGCGCTTACTGCAAGCTTTCCAGTTCATTAAACCTTTGTAATGTTGGCCGTCATGCCCTTGCCGCAATTGGCACTTTGTCGTTTCACTCGACGCTCGTGATCACCTTGGCCGTGTGCTCAAGCGTGCGGTGAACCGGGCATTTTCCGGCGATCTCGGCGATCTTGTCCGCCAGGTCCTCCGGCGCGCCGCCATCGATGGAAATCACCCGCTCGAAGCGGTCGATCTTGCCGCCACCCGACCGTTCGTCGTCGGTGCAGTCAAGGCAGTCCTTGGCATGAACCTTGTTGTGCCGGACCATGACCGTCACCAGACCCAGTTCGATCTTCTTGTGCCGCGCATACATCCGCAGGGTCATGGCGGTGCAGGCGCCGAGTGCAGCGGAGATCAGATCATAGGGTGACGGCCCGGTGTCCGACCCGCCGACATCCGCCGGTTCATCGGCCAGGAACCGGTGAGGCCCGGCCTGCACGGCAACCTGGAACCTGCCCTGCCCGGTTTCGGCGACCACCACGTCTTCCACCGGCTCATCCTCCTTGCGGGCCAAATCGGCGGGCAGATAGCGCGACGCCCAGGAGGCGATAATGCCGGCGACATAATTGGCGTCGGCCTCGCTGCTCAGCAGATGATCGGCGTCATCGAGCGAGACGAAGCTCTTGGGGTGCTTGGCGGCGGTGAAAATCGCACTGGCATTGTCGATGCCCACCACCTCATCGCGCGGCGCGTGCAGCACCAGAAGCGGCTTTTTCATGCCTTCGATCTGGCCAGAAAGGGTGGTTGAGTTGAGGTCCTCGACAAACTGGCGCTGTATGGTGAAGGGGCGTCCGCCGAGACTGACCTCGGCCTCGCCCTCGGCCTTGATCTCGTCGACATGGCCGCCGAAATTGTGAATGACATGGCTCGCTTCCGCGGGCGCGCCGATCGTGACGACCGCCCTGACCGAGGCAAGCTCGCCGGCGATCGCCAGCACCGCGGCGCCGCCGAGCGAGTGCCCGACCAGAATTTCCGGCGCATCATGATGCTCCGCCAGCCACTCGGCTGCCGCGCGTAGATCTTCGATATTGGAGGAGAAATTTGTCGAGGCGAAGTCGCCGTCGCTTGAGCCGAGACCGGTGAAATCAAACCGCATCACGGCAATGCCGGCGCGCGCCAGCTCCCCCGAGATCCGCCGGGCCGCGAGCGTATCCTTGGAGCACGTGAAGCAATGGGCAAACAGAGCCCAGGCCCGGGTCGCACCCGCTGGCATGTCGAGCCTCGCGGCCAGGGTCGCCCCGGAATGGCCTACAAATTCCGCCTTGATCGTATGGGCTGCCATGTCCTGCTCCTTCCGTTAAAACGTCAGGACCAGTCCTATCAGGAATGCTGCTCACGGTCTTTCAACAGTCTCGCGAGCTCGGCTCGCTCGGCTGCGGAGAGGCCGTCATTGCCGGGTGCGGCAGCCGCTGCCCTGTTGCGGCTGCGACCATTCATCACCATCACCGTGGCGCCGATCAGCAGGATCGCCACCGGCGCGCCCCACAGCAGCAGGGTCTGCATGGTAAAGCGCGGCTTGAGCAGCACGAATTCGCCATAGCGCGAGACGACATAATTGATCACTTCCTCGTCGCTGTCTCCCTCCACCAGGCGTTCGCGCACCAGCACTCTGAGATCGCGGGCGAGTTCGGCGTTGGAATCGTCAATCGACTGGTTCTGGCACACGAGGCACCGGAGCTCGAGCGACAAGGACCGCGCCCGCGCTTCCAGCGCCGGGTCATCCAGCACTTCGTCCGGATTGAAGGCCGCCGCCGGAGCCATCAAGGCCAGCATCAGCGTAAATGCTGTCAGGATCTGGCGGAGGGTTTTCATGCGGACGCCTCGGCGGGCTTCCGGGCCGGCTTGTTGGAGCGGGCCCGGTTGGGCGCGCCGATCCGCAGACGCCGGTCAGACAGCGACAGCACGCCGCCGATCATCATCAGCACGGTGCCGTACCAGATGAAGGTGACCCAGGATTTCCACCAGATCCGCACCACAAGCCCGCCATTGGACTCAGGGTCGCCGAGCGCGATGTAGAGCTGGCTTGCGCCGAAGGTCAGGATCCCGGCCTCGGTGGTGGGCATGCCGCGCGCCTGGTAGAATCGTTTGGCCGAAGCGATGGTGGCAACCTCGACGCCGCCGCGCGACACGGTGAATTCGCCGGATTGCGAGGTATAATTCGGGCCGTCATACGGGCGAATGCCGTCGAAATGCAATTCATAGCCGCCGGCCGTGACGGTGTCGCCGGGCTTCATGGCGACCACGGTTTCAGTCGAGAACATGCTCGCCATGACTACGCCGATGACCGTGACGCCCAGGCCCATATGCCCCAGCGCCGAGCCGAAGGCCGACCGCGGCAGGCCGGACAGGCGGCTCCAGGCGACCCCTGGAGTGACCCGGCCGATGCCTGCGCGCAAGGCAAGATCGGTGAGCGCGCCGAAGATCAGGAACATGCCGAGCGCAATGCCCAGCCCGGCCAGAACCGGAGCGCCGGTCTGAAGGAACACCACGCCAAGACCGACAAGCAGAGACGCGCCGATGGCGAAATAGAGCCGGTGCGCAGCGCCCGCCAGATCGCCGCGCTTCCAGGCGAGCAGCGGCCCGAACGGCACCGCCATCAACAACGGCACCATCAGCGGACCGAAGGTGAGGTTGAAGAACGGTGCGCCGACCGAGATTTTGGTACCGGTGACAGCTTCGAGCAGCAGCGGATAGAGCGTGCCAATCAGCACCGTGGCCGCCGCCGTGGTCAGGAACAGATTGTTGAGCACCAGTGAACCTTCACGCGAAATCGGCGCGAACATGCCGCCTGCCTTCAGGGTCCCGACACGCAGGCCGAACAGCGCCAGCGCGCCGCCAATGAAAAACACCAGAATACCAAGGATGAACACGCCGCGCTCCGGATCCGTGGCGAAGGCGTGCACCGAGGTGAGAACGCCTGAGCGGACGAGAAAGGTGCCGAGCAGCGAGAACGAGAATGTCAGGATGGCGAGCAGCACCGTCCAGATCTTCAGCGCCTCGCGCTTTTCCATCACCACCGCCGAGTGCAGGAGAGCCGTGCCCACCAGCCAGGGCATGAAGGAGGCATTCTCGACCGGATCCCAGAACCACCATCCGCCCCAGCCGAGCTCGTAATAGGCCCAGTAGCTGCCCATCGAGATGCCGGCTGTCAGAAACACCCAGGCGGTCAGCGTCCACGGCCGCACCCAGCGCGCCCAGGCGGCATCGATGCGGCCCTCGATCAGCGCGGCGATGGCGAAGGCGAACGAGATCGAAAATCCGACATAGCCGAGATAGAGCAGCGGCGGGTGGATGGCGAGACCGATGTCCTGCAGGATCGGATTGAGGTCATTGCCTTCCACGGGCGCCGGGTTAAGCCTGTTGAACGGATTGGAGGTGAGCAGCACGAAGAGCAGGAAGGCCACCGTGACCCAGGCCTGTACCGAGAGCACATTGGCTTTCAGCGTGTCAGGCAGATTGCGCCCGAACAGCGCCACCAGCGCCGAAAACAGCGTCAGGATCAGCACCCACAGCAGCATCGAGCCCTCGTGGTTGCCCCAGACGCCGGTGACCTTGTAGAGCATCGGCTTCAGGGAATGGGAGTTCTCGAAAACATTCTGCACCGAGAAATCCGAGGTCACATAGGCGTAGGTCAGCGCGGAAAACGAAATCGCGACCAGCGTCAACGACGCGACAGCGGCCACCGGGCCGATCGCCATCAGTCCGGCGTCACGGCGATGCGCGCCAATCAGCGGCGCGAATGACTGGACAATCGACGTGGCCAGCGCAAGGACAACAGCGAAATGGCCGATTTCCGTGATCATGGCGTTCTCACCTCCCTTAACTTCAATAGCCCATCTTTTCAGGCCTTTGACCGCGCAGGCGGCCTATTGCGTTTGAACGCCGACGCCCGGGGCCGGGTCGCCATCCTTCCAGACGCCCTGCGCCTTGAGCGAATCGGCGACTTCCTTCGGCATGTAGTTCTCATCGTGCTTGGCCAGAACCGAATCGGCCAGGAACGTGCCTTCATCCTGGGAAAACACGCCCTCGGTCACCACGCCCTGGCCTTCGCGGAACAGGTCCGGCAGAAGGCCGACATAGCGGACCTTGACCGATGCGCTGGTGTCGGTGACCAGGAAGGTGACGGCGGAATTCTCGCCGCGCTCAACCGATCCCTCTTCCACCAGACCGCCAAGCCGCACCCTGGTGCCGGGAGCCAGTTGCTGGGCCAGCACATCGGTGGGAGAATTGAAGAACACGATCTGTTCACGCAGCGCCGATGTCACCAGAGCGGCTGCGCCGGTCAAAAACACCGCGCCGGCGGCGATGATCGCCAATCGTTTCTGTTTACGGGTCATTGGCCCTCTACCTCAGGTTCAAGTCCAAGCTGTGCCGCAAGCCCGGCCAATTGGCGACCGCCTTCGCTGCCGCCCGGAAAGGTAACGGTGGCGCGCACGAGCGCCTGTTCGGCGGCCGCGCGATCGCCCAGCACTGTGTAGGAGCGCACGAGCCGCAGCCAGCCTTCGATATCGTCCGGGTTGTCGGTGAGCTTGGCGTCCAGTGTTTCGACCATGCCGCGAATCATCGCCGTGCGATCAGCGGGTGACATCTGGGCCGCGGCGGCGACATCGGCCTGGGATGGTCCGGCAGGCGCTGCCGAAGCAGTCTCGCCGGAGGTCTGGGCGTCGGCCACGTCTGCGGCGGTCGCAGCGTCAGCGCTGGCGCCGGGCAGGATGAAGGGGGTTTGCGCATCCGCGGAGGGTTGGCTGCCCGACTGTGGGTCGGCCGGCGCCGCAGGCGCCACCGGCACACCGCCGAGCGTTGGCGTGGCGATCAGGCCGAGCTCATTGGCAAGAGCATTCAAGGCCTGGCGTTCGGGCCCGGAAGGCGCAAACACTGCGAAGGCCTGATCCAGCGCCACCTGCGCCTTGTCACGGCTTCCGGTCACTGCATGGGACCGCACCAACCGCAGCCAGCCTTCAATATTGTCGGGATTGTCGGCGAGCTTGGCCGCGAGGCTTTCCATCATGGAACCGATCATCGCCTGGCGGTCTTCCGCGCTCATGTTCTGCGCGGCGGCGATATCGGCTGCTGATGGATTGCCGGGGACAGCGGATCCGGCGTCCGGCTGCAGTGCAGCGATCTGGCTTTGCACCGCCGGTATCCAGGGCGCACCTTCGGGGGCGCTTTCCAGCATGCCGGAAAACGCCGCGCGGGCTTCCGTCGTCTTGCCGGCCTGGGCCAGAGCCAGGGCCAGGTAAAACCGCGGCCTAGGATCGGTCGGATCAAGCTCGCGCGCAGTCTGGAACGCAAGGCTCGCCTGTTCCGTGACAATGCCGCCCGCGGCGGAAAACAGTGCCTCCCCAAGGCTCGCCTGCCGCTCGGGCGATGGGCCCAGAAGCGCAATCGCCTTCTGCAGCGCCGCAGCCGCATCGTCAAACCGCCCGGTGCGCATGTAGATCGGCCCCAGCACATCCCAGCCGCGGCCATCATTCGGGTTTGCCGCCAGATGCTGTTCCGCTCGCGAAATCAGCATGGCGATATCGGTTGACTGCGGTTCGGCCTGCAACCTGGCCGACAGCGGCAACTGCGGCAGATCGGGTCGTCCGAGTTCGATATAGGCGGTCACAGCGGCCACAGGCATGAAGATGACGACCGCAATCGCCACAGCGCGGCGGAGCTTCGCATTGTCGGCGCCAGCCGCGGCGGCGTCCGCCGCCTCGATCTTGCGCGCTGCCGCGAGCAGGCGCCGGGAGATTTCGGTGCGCGCCACTTCTGCCTGAGCCGGATCAACCAGGCCTTCGGCAAGGTCGCGGTCGATTTCGCTCAGCTGATCACGATACACCTCGACATCATGGGATTCGGGTGCGGCGGATGCGGATTTACGAGCGCGCGCCACCGGCCCAAGCAGGGCCAGCGTCGTTGCGGCGGTCATGACGGCTACGATTACCCAGAACAACATGTGGCTTCAATATCCGAGCATTGTTTGTTTTCCAACCGCAATCGGCGCGGAAAGGGAATATGGGGCGATTGGTCGCGTCGCGACCGAAAGCCATTTGCGCCAAGTAGGAGACATAGTCCCCATGACCGGCAAAACAATGACACGGATCAACTTGCCGGGGCTATTTAGCCGAGCGGCGTCCAGCTGCCGTCTTCATTGCGGCAGGCGGCCCCCTGCCGCTGCACCTGGGCGCCCCTGATGGTGGCCGAATGGGTGTATTGGCGGCAATTCTGTTGTCCGACCTGATAGGGCGTGCCGGCGGACACTTCGCCGGACGCATTGCCGGTCGGGCTCTTCCAGGCGACCTTTTGTCCAAGCGGGGCTTTTTCAAGCGCCTCATATTCAGCCGACAGGGCGCGCATCTGATCCGGCCTTCCAAGGCTCCCGATCGCCTCCTGTGGCAGCAGACCGCCATTGAGCGACACAAGGATTGCATCGCCGCCGCCGATCTTCGGGGCCTCCACCGGTGCGAACGCCATGGGGCGCGCGCCGCCCGCTGTGGTGCAGCCCGCAACCGTGGCCGAGAGGCCGGCAAGAAAAAAGAGCTTCGCGACACTTGAAAATGCCATTGTCATACCGGTCGTCCTACTTGTCCAAGCGTACGGAAATCGTGGCGCCTGGTACCATAACGCACAAGATTGTGCTTCGTTCCTGTGGCCGCATTGTGACCGAAAGATCGCACCTCACCCCTCCGCAATCAGCGCAGGCAGGGTGAGTTGCGCCGACAATCCGCCCGATTTGGCACGGGCAAGGGTGAAGCCGCCCTTGTACTCGGTAGCGATCTCGCCAACGATGGAAAGCCCCAAGCCCGTACCGGGCTTGGACTCGTCGAGCCTGCGTCCGCGCTTCATGGCTTCCGCCATACCGGCCTCATCAAGACCCGGTCCGTCGTCATCAATGTCAATCCGGTACATCGGCCTCTGCCCGTCGCTGTCCGGCATCCGGCGCAACCGGACACCAACGCTCTTGCGCGCGAATTTCGCCGCATTCTCGACCAGATTGCCCAGAGCTTCCTCCAGGTCCTGGCTTTCCATTGCAAGCACTGCGTCGCGCGGTTCGATATCGGTGGAAAAATCCAGGTCGCGGTTGAGTTTCGCCATCACCCGGACCAGGCGCTCGATCACCGGGGCGGCCTCGGTGCGGGCCAGCACGCTGCCGCGCTGGGCGGCGATGCGGGCCCTGTCGAGATAGGTCTGAACCTGCGCCTGCATGGTCTCGGCCTGGGAGCGGACCAGCTTGGCATGCGCAGGGCTCATGTCGCGGGATTCGTTGATCAGCACGGCGATCGGCGTTTTGAGCGAATGGGCCAGATTGCCAACCTGCATGCGCGCCCGCTCGACCACGCGGTGGTTGGCTTCAATCAGGGCGTTGATTTCCCCCGCCAGCGGGGCGATCTCGCGCGGAAACGCGCCGTCGAGCTGCTGCGCCTCGCCCGCACGAATGCGGCCCAGCGCCTGCCGCGCCTGGTCGAGCGGCCGCAAGCCATACAGAATGGCGACAGCGTTGAGCAGCAGGCTGCCAATGCCAAACAGCGCCAGCGCCAGATAGAGATTACCGGAAAACGCCGCGATGTCGGCCTCCAGCACCGCGCGGTTGCCGGCCACCCGGAAGCGGGCGGCATGACCCTCGGCGTCGAGTTCGACTTCGGTTTCGATGATTTCCAGCCTGTTGCCCTGGGCGTCGACGGCCGGATAGCTGCGCTGATAGCGCTCGTTGAACGGCAGCGCCTCGATGCTTGGCGGCGCAATCACCGTGTCCCCGACCGAGATCGAGGCCAGCCGCGGGCTCTCAAGCGCGCCCAGCGGCTCCACCAGCCAGATCCAGCCGCTGCCGGGCTGATCGAACACCAGGTCGCCCAGTTGCGGATTGCCGGACAAAAGGCCATCGGCATTGATCGTCACCGCATTGATGACGCTGTTGAGGTGGGCGCGCAGCAGATCTCCAAAGGCGCGCTCGCTGCCGGCGCGGTAGAGTTGCGAAATCACGATCGCGATGGCGACGAGCGCAATCACGGCCCATACCGACGCAAACAGCAAAACCCGCGCGGTGAGCGAGCCCTGCTTCATCCGGACTTGCCGGCATCCGCGCCCTCGGGCGGGACAATGCGGTAGCCGAGGCCGCGCACGGTCTCGATCATGTCGACGCCGATCTTCTTGCGCAGCCGGCCGACAAACACCTCGATGGTGTTGGAATCCCGGTCAAAATCCTGGTCATACATGTGCTCGACCAGTGTGGTGCGCGACACCACCTCGCCCATGTGATGCATGAGATAGGACAGAAGACGGAATTCATGACTGGTCAGTTTCAGCGTGACGCCGTCGACGCTGGCTTTCGACGCCTTGGTGTCAAGCCGCACCGGGCCACAGCTAATTTCCGACGAGGCATGGCCGGAAGCACGGCGGATCAGGGCGCGGATGCGCGCCAGCACTTCCTCGACATGAAACGGCTTGGTGACATAATCATCCGCGCCTGCGTCAATGCCCGCCACCTTGTCGCTCCAGCGGTCGCGCGCGGTCAGGATCAGCACCGGCATGATTCGCTGATTGGCGCGCCAGTTCTCCAGAACCGTCACGCCGTCCATCTCCGGCAGTCCGATATCAAGGATGACCGCGTCATAGGGCTCGGTGTCACCCAAAAAATGGCCTTCCTCGCCGTCATGGGCGCGGTCTACCACATAGCCCTGCTCGACCAGCGCGTCCGCCAGCTGGCGATTGAGATCCTTGTCATCCTCGACAATCAATATGCGCACGTAAACCGCCCCCGCCTTATGCCTGTGTCAGCGCGCCGGACCACAGCAGGAATCGGCGCGCATCATCGTATCATGCACCCTGCCTATCATGCACCGGGCCAGGGGCACGTCGCCTCAAATATCAGAACGACGACTGCCTTGAACAGGAAGAGTTCCATTCGATCCGTTGCATGGTGAAAACCTCACTGCGGAACCCTGACCGTGACCTTTTTTGGCCGGTCATTGCCGCTGCCCGGCACCAGGACGGTAATTTCGCAAACGGTCTGGCCGCCGTTGGTCTTGGCCGATGCAGACAGCAACTGCCCGCCGGTCTCGCCCACAACCTGGGAAGCCGCGCCGGAGCAATCAGCCGCGACGCGGATGATCGCCGCGTCACCCGACGCCCCCTGCCCCACAGGCACGGCAGCCACCGGCGCCATGGTCGCGGCATGCGCTGCGATTAAGCCAATACTGAGGATATTCATGGTCATGATCAGCCCTGAAGCGGTTCGTATTTCATCGTGAAGCCAGTGATACAAGATCCTGCCTGAACCGCAAATGAATGGAAACCGGGGGCGGGTGCGCAAGGGCGCGGGCGGATACAGAGGCCGGAATACAGGAGCAATCAAACAGCCAAAAGCTTGGAACTCTGCCCATGCTCTTTCAAATCTCTCAGAGCCTTCACCATATCTACGGGGTGGGCATTGATCAGAAGCAGGTACGCCCGCATCGCCTGCACAGGCCGTGAGCGTCCCTGCTCCCACTGCTTCAACTGATCCAACCCGAAGGCAAATGTTGAGGCGAAGTCCTTTTGTGACAGACCCGTACGCGCCCTGATAGCCTTTACATCAATCTCGGAAGGCACATGCAGCTTGAAAGGTTCTGCTTCGCCGCGCACCACGGCCAAGGCCTCCTCCAGCCCCTCCGCTATCTGGTCAAATGCCTTTTTGCTCATTCTCTGTCTCCTTCTGCCAGAGGCGATACGCGCCTCGCATACTCTCGAACTATCTGGTCAGAAAGCTTTTTCAAGCTGTTGCGTTCGGCCTTTGTCAGCGTCACTTTCTGGTTCTTTGCAAACACCGTGATCAGGAAAACCGGCAAATCAGGCCCCGAAAACAGCGTGATGGTTCTTACGCCGCCACTCTTGCCCTTTGTGTTGCCTCGGATCGAAAAACGGAGCTTACGGCATCCGCCTGTTCCCTGTATCTCATCACCCGCATCTGGGTTCTCTGCGAGATACGTCACCAGGTCCTCCACATCCAGTGCTGACATCCCCGCTGCCTTCGCCGCTCTGTTGAACGCGCCAAGCTCGGTGACGGTGTGCAGGGTGTTGGGCATGCGTGATATATGTGCGTAATTTACATACTTGTCAATGAGCAGACGGTTGAGTTGCCCTGGTGCAGTAACCCTGCCTCACCCGATCCTGCTCTTCGCCGTGATCCGTCCAAAGATCGCGATCACGCCGCCGATGGCGGCCCCCAGCGATGTCAGCAGTTCGATCAGAGCCTCGCGATCCCTATCGCCGAGCTCAAGACCTGCGAGGCCGAGGGCCGCGGAGCCGATCGTCACGAGGGCGCCCCACAGGGTCTTGGATTGCCACCAGGGCTTGATGTCGGTCATTCTGTCTCTCCTTTCAAGGTTGAGCTTCAAAGTTCGATCGTCGCGGTGCGCGCCACGCCCCAGGGCACGCGCTTTCCGGCTTGCGTCATGCGCACGGTGAGCGACGCCTGTTCGGCGCCGAAATCGGTGAGTTCGTTCCCCGCCGGATAGAGCCACGGTGAGCCCTCCACCTCGGCGGCGCGGACAACGGCTTCGCCATCGAGGATCTCGATCCGGTAGCGCTCAAAGCCTTCGTCCTGGGCGATGTCCGCCGGCGTCCAGCTGTCTGCGGACATCCGTCCGCGCCGGATCCAGGAGACCATCACCCCGTCCGGCGCGCGCTTGGCGCGGAGGTGCACCGGCGACAGCGGCATGAGCGCCCGCTCGCCACCGGCAAAGGCAACCGGCCCGAAGCCGCCCACGGGTCCACCCGAAGCCTCGGCGATCCAGTTGAGCGCGCGACCTGCTTCCTCAAGCGATAGCCCCAGCGACCGGACAGCCCCGTCGAGCACGACGAACGCCGCCCCGGCCACAGCGCCTGCGCGCATGGCATCGTCGGTTCCGCCCTGCCCGCGCAGCAGGTTTGTCAGCCGCCAGCGGTCGGGCGCGATCTCCTCGGCGGTCTCGTACTGAACAATTTCCCAGACGCCGGATTGCGAGCGCACCGCCGCCGCATTGGCGCCATTCAGGACCGCCAGCCGGCTGGCGCTCGACAGCCCGCCGAAGCCGAGATCGACCTCGAGCGCCGCAAACGCATCAAACCGGCCCTCGGCGTCCCCCGGCGGCAGATCCGCCGCCAGCGTGCCAAGTCTCGCTGGCGCATCGAGCGTCGCCCGCGCGGAAAAACCTTCCTCCTCCACCGAACTCGACAGCACCATCCGCCGCCATGGGCGGGCCAGAGCTCCGGCCCTCGCCCAGCCGGTCTCATCCGTGCCGGAGAGCGCAGGCAGATCGAGAAACATGAGCTCCGGCGCGAAATAGGCGTTGGCGTCGGTCGGGGCGCGGGAGCCAAGTGTTTCGCCCATCTCGCCCGGCGCCGCCCCCGCATGGGCCACCGCCTCGACGCGACGCATCCCGCCGTCCTCGATACGGACGATGCGGTAGCGGCCCTGCGGCGCCTCCGGCAGCGTAAAGCGGACACTATCGCCCGGCTCCAGCTGCGCCGCTTGCGGCGGCATGGCAAAGCGCAGCTGGCGGCGCTGCAGCCGGTGGTCGTGCAGCCATTGATCGGCGGTGACGCGCGCCAGACCCGGATCCAGCGCCAGGCTGAGCGGCAGATCCCGCTGGCGCACCGGCTCGCCCTCAAGCCGGCGCGAGCGGGCCGAGGCGGGCGCATAATCATTGAGCGGATCGGCGGACAGCACCACCGCCTCATTGGCGAATGCGCCGATCTCGCCGCGGATCTCCTCGAACAGCGGCCCCTCAGGGGCTTCGGCCATCACGCCGATCTCGACCGGCGCCGCGCCAAGCTTCAATCGCGAGGCGAATTCGAGCCCGCCGGGGCCTTCGCGCACGTCGATGGCAAAGGCCTGCAGCAGCGGTTCCAGCACCGCGCGGGCCGAGGCGGGGCTTGCGATCACATGGCCGGTGACCACGCCGTCGACACGGTCGACATTAAACTCGCTCATCCCTGCTTCAATCAGAACCGCGGCGATCAGATCCTTGAGCGCCATGGTCCCGAGTCGCCCGTTGAGCCAGTGCCCGGTTCGCCAATTCGGGCCGTCCGACCACACGGTGGAGGAGAGCGGAAACGCCGGATAGGGCCGCGCGTCCCAGGTCCAGAGATGGATATGGTCCGTCTCAACCATGCCCTCGGCATTGGCCGGGCCGGACCAGTGGGCGAGATGGGCCTCGAGAAAGGCGCGCTGGGCCAGATCGTCGCGCGCGCCGGTCGAGAACCAGGGCAGCGCGCCTTCCGACGATTTCGGATCGGGAAACAGGTTGGGCTGGCCCGCGCCTTTGTCGACTGCCGGGCAGCCGAGTTCAGTGAACCAGAACGGCTTTGACCCCGGAACCCAGGGGCTCGCAACAGCTGTCTCGCTGCCCCCGGTCCGGTCGAAATGCTGGTTCTGCCACCAGCCGCTCAGATCCTTGACCCGGTAGACCCAGTCCTTGCCCGCAAGCCCGTCGCTGATCGACAGCCGGTCGCGGGCATTCCGCCCAGCCTCATCGGCATAATACCACTCGTACCCCTCGCCGCCGGCAATCGCCCTGCCCATGGCTGCGGAATCATTGGCAAAACGCGCCCCATCGGGATTGCCTGCTGTCCGGTCGCCATCGCGCCAGTCGCTCAGCGGCATGTAATTGTCGATGCCGACAGCGCCGATCGCCGGATGCGCCCACAAGGCATCGAGATTGAAATAGACGTCGCCCGAACCGTCCTGCGGCCGGTAGCCCGCATATTCGGTCCAGTCGGCGGCATAGGTCACGGTGGTGGCCGGTCCCAGCATCGCCTTGACGTCTTCCGCCAGCGCGATCAGTTCCTCGACGAAGGGAAACGCGCCGATCTCATCGCGCAGCCGGGTCAACCCGATCATCTCCGAACCGATGATGAAGCCGTCGACCCCGCCCGCGGCCAGCGCCAGCGCCGCATGATGCAGCACGAAGCGGCGATAGCCCTCGTCGCCGCCGGTCCAGGAGACGCTGTCTCCCACGACGGTGAAATCCGCCACGTCCATCCCGCCGCTCATCGCCTCGATCTCGGTTCGCATCGCCGCCGTCCCGTCCGGGGTGCCAGTCAGCCCCGGCGCCGGGCTCGCGGTGATCCTCCCGCGCCACGGATAGGCAGGCTGTTCGGCAGCGCCATTCGGGTCCGGCAACCCATTGCCGTCCGGCACATCCATCAGCACGAAGGGATAGAGCACCACCTTGAGCCCGCGCGCCTTGAGATCGCCAATCGCCTCGATCACCGCCCGGTCATCGGGCGTGCCGCCATAGGCCGGGCCGCCATCCTTGGTGCTGATCAGATGCGCGGTTGCGCGGCTGAGCCCGCCCACCTTCCACGGCCTTGTTTCACCCGACCGCGCGCTCACCTCGACGCCGGGCCGGAACCGGCAATGGCTCGCGCGCAGATCGTCGCCGAACCAGGACGAGACCAGCGCCACTGATGTCAGGTTGGGGCACAGCGCCTGCAACTCGTCGATCGACTGGGCCCAGTCGGTCGATGCCTGCCGCATGTTGCGGTTGAGCACGCGCGCAGCACCCGGGCCAAGCGTTTCACGCACCGGCGTGGTGGCGTAACCATGCTCGGTGGCGCCGGGGATCACCGCCACCGCCTTGATGGCGGTTTCAAGCTGGCCCACCGGCCGCACCACCTCGAACTGCAGCACCGGGATGCGGTTGCCG
This sequence comes from Hoeflea sp., assembly GCA_019084245.1. Lineage (GTDB taxonomy): Bacteria > Pseudomonadota > Alphaproteobacteria > Rhizobiales > Rhizobiaceae > Hoeflea. The sequence continues at coordinate 59,237 of JAHRFE010000015.1, read as the reverse complement.
AAAGCATCGAGCGGCAGCCGCTCGAACACCACATAGGCAAGCCCGCGCCAGGCCGGAACCCGGCCCGCACCCTGCCTGGCCTCGATCAGCGGATCGGGCAATTGCGACGCCGTGCCGCGGTAAATCCGCATGTCGAGGCTTTCGAGATCCAGCTCCCGCCCGTCGGCCCAGACCCGGCGGATCGAGGCGATCGGGCCTTCGCACAGCCCCAGCGCGAAATTGGCGTGATAGTGAAAACTCTCGACCTTGGGGCCGCCGCCCTTGCCGCCCTGGCGCTCCCGCGTCACCGTCTCCTCGAACCGCGTCGCCCAGATCAGCGCGCCGGCGATCCGCATCGAACCATGCACCCTCAGGATGGCAGATCCCTCGTCCGCCGACGGGATCCGCGCGCCGCTCAGGCCACGGCCGGCAATGGTGCGGGTGGAGTTGATCAGGCTGGTGTCGATCATGCCGCCGAGCGTCGCGCCCACGGCCGAGCCGATCGCCGTGCCAACCGGCCCAAAGACGCTGCCAAGCGCAGCGCCCGCCACCTGCAAGAGAATTGTCGCCATGTCGGGATCTCGATGTTCAGGAAAGTGAAGAGAAGCGTCTCAGCGTTGGGACGGAAACCGGTGCACCGCCGCGATCCGCCGCAGCCAGGCAGGCACCAGCGCGCTTTCAATCACGCCCGCCGCCTCATAGGCGTGGATGAAGTGATCCGGGTCCGAGAGAATGCCCGCATGCTTGGCCGAAACCCCGTCGCGCCAGCGAAACAGCAGGATGTCTCCGGCCATCGCCTCGGACAGTGGAATGGCCGCACCGCAGTGCCGCTGCGCCGCCTCGATCAGCCGGTCGGTGCGCCCGCGCTCGGCCCAGTCGGGCGCATAGGCGCCGGGCTGTTCCGCCTCCTGGCCGATGATCTCGGCCCAGACGCCGCGCACCAGCCCCAGGCAGTCGCAGCCGACGCCCTTGCGCGCACCCTGGTGCCGGTAGGCCGCGCCCTCCTGCTCGGCAAACGCGGCCTCCACTTCGGCGGCGATCCAGCCCTCGATGTCGAGCGCCCCGTCCTCGATCAGCGAGGCGGTGGCGGCCGGCATGGCGTAGAGTTCCATGGTGGGAAACTGCAGCTCGGTCAGCTGCGGCGTGGCCGTCTGCGGCCGCGCAGCGGTCTCACCCACCCAGCCCGTGGCCATGCCGTTCAGCGCGAAAGGCTTCTTCAGCACCGCGCCCGAGACCTGCCGCACCGTCGCAATCGAGCGGATCGGCGAGAGCTCCGAAAGCCGCCGGCCGATCTCGGTGTCGAGCTCGTCAGGCACAAGGTAGCCGCCATCGGGATCGCTGCCCACGGACATGGCTTTCAGGTCTCCCTGGCGCAGGCCCGCCTCGTCGCCGCGGCGCACATAGGCATCGAAGGCCTGGCGCACCGCGCTCGGCGCAGAGCCGCCGCCGCGCCCCAGGTCCGGGCGGGCGCGCTTGACGATGAGCGCATCCATCGTGCGCTTCTGCTCGTCGAGCGCCTGGTCGATCCGGGCCATCTTTTCCTCGATCAGCACATCGGCGCCGCCGCGGCGCTCGATCTCGTCGAGGCGCTGCTCATTTGTCTGCTTGTAGTGCTCGAAGGCGGACATGAAGTCCTCGAAGGCGGCGGAAATGTCGGCGTCGACACTCTTGGTTTCCGGCGCGCGCCCGGTTCGGGTGTTCAACTGCGTGGTCATGGGTCGTCCTTTCAACAGGGTCAAGTCAGTGGATGGGGTGGAACCAGCCAGCGCCCCGGTCAGGGTTCTGAGCTTGCGTTCCAGTCGTTCGAGATCCTCCGGGCCAGCGTCCTGCCTGTCCGAAAGCCCGCCGTGGCCGCGGGCAATCAGCCCGCGCGCCTGGCGTCTGGTCAGCCCCGCATCCCGCGTGAGCCGTCGTTCGAGATCGCGCACGGTGAGGCTCGCACCTGACGCCGCCTTGACCGCGGTCACCCGCGCGCCCGGCTGCATCGGAAACGTCACCACCGAGATCTCCCAGAGATCGGCGCTTAAAATCCGTCGCACGCCGCTCTTGGCCTCGGCCCGGGCGCGAATTGTCTGGAAGCCGATCGACAGCCCGTCGAGCGCGCCCGATTTCATCAGTTCGTGCACCTCCCGGGCGCGCGCCACGCCGAGCGCCAGCTTGCCCTCGACATGCAGGCCATGGGCATCCTCGCGGATCGACAGCCAGCGGCCGATCGGCTGGTCCGGATCGTGCTGGTAGAGCATGCGCACATCGCCCACGCCCCGGCGCTTGAGCGAGGCGGCAAAGGCCCCGGGCTCGATCACGTCGCGGCCGAGATCCACCGTGCCGAACAGGCTGGCATAGCCCGAAAAACTGCCGTCGCCGCTCACATCTTCCAAAGCCAGATCGACACGCTTGTGCTGCCGTCTGGATGCGCTCCAGTCAGGTGTCATGGTACTATCCTTGTTGGTCGAAGTGTTTTGAGATGCTTGCGGGCAGGCTAGCCCCTCCCCCTTGAGGGGAGGGGTTGGGGTGGGGGTAAGCCTCACGCGCTGAGATAGATGATGGTGCTGCACCCCCACCGGCTCTGTCTCGGTTACACCGAGCCAATCGCCGTCCTGCGGACCCCCTCAAGGGGGAGGCAACATGTGGCTGCCGGTCTGCTAAAAGGTAGACTTCCGCAAATGTCCCTAAGCGCCCCGTCCCCGCCCCGTCCGGGCGGCAATCCTTGCCAGTGCTCCGAGCACCCACCAGGCCGTCATGCTGGCCGCCGCCGATCCCGTAAGCAGGATCTCGGATGGCGACAGCAATTCGCTCACACCCATCCATTGCGCCAGCGCCAGGCCTGCCGGGCCGCCGAAAACCAGGCCCGAGAGCACGCCGGCAATCGCCCGCGCCGCCGCTTCCCGCGCGCTTTTGGGCATCATGTAGGCCAGCGAGACCAGCGCGCCGGCGATGGCGCCCACGATCCGCATGGCCAGCAACGAGGGTTCCATGCCCTGCATCGCCTTGCCTCCTTTGCTTGCGGACGCTTCCAGCTGGCAAACTGAATCAAGTGGTTGCCGATCTGAGTCCGGTTCAACCCGCAACACTTTGATATCCCACGGCTTCGCGCTTTTCCGCGTCACTCAGGAAATCCGCGGCACCGACGCGCGCCCACAGCGCATCGCGTTCGGCCGACAGCCCCGGAAGCCGGTCGGCGTCGTAGTCGATCTTGAGCCCCGCGCCGTAGACCGGCTGCAGCCAGGCCGTCAGCGCCTGCGCCGTGCGGCCCACCAGCGGCAGCACGGTCAGGCGGCAGAAGGCGCGATTGGCCTCCTGGTAATTGGCGTAGGTCAGGTCGCCGGGGATGCCCAGGAGCATCGGCGGCACGCCGAGCGCCAGCGCAATGTCGCGCGCCGCCCCGTTGCGCGCCTCGATGAAATCCATGTCGCGCGGCGTCAGTCCCATCGCCTTCCAGTCGAGCCCGCCTTCGAGCAGCATCGGCCGTCCGGCCCGGCGCGCGCCCTGGTAGCCATCCTCGAGCTCGGCCTTCAGCCGCTCATATTGCTCCGGCGTCAGGTTGCCGCCGTCCTTGGGCTGGTAGACCAGTGCGCCCGACGGCCGCGCGGAATTGTCGAGCAGCGCCTTGTTCCAGCTCATCGCCGCATTGTGCAGGTCGAGCGCCATCAGCGCAGCCTCAAGTGGCGCAAAGCCGAGATGATCGTCGAGCGGATGAAACAGCTTGAGATGCAGCAGCCCCGGCCCTTCCTCGGGCTGGGCCGCAAAGCGCTGCCGCCGCCCGCCCGCCTGGTGCTCATAGGCCATGGGCCAGCCGTCCGGTCCTTCGATCACCCGCATCCGGTCGGGCCTCAGGAGCTGCAATCCGGCGATCCGGCCGCCCGCGCCGACCGGGTTGACCCAGGCATTGCCCGAGAGCACCAGATGGCCGTAGAGCGTCTCGAAGAAGCCGTTGCCCGCGCCGTTCGGGTCAGGGCGATGAAGCAGGTCGAGCACCGCATGGCGCTCCTGCTCGCGGCCCCCGTCAAACACCAGCCAGGGCACCGAGGCGGCCGCTTCGGCGATCATCCTTGTCGCCCGGTGCGCCACCGGATTGCGCATGAAACCCTCGCGCGCAAGGCCCGCATAGCTGCGTCCGCTCCAGCGCGCGCCGTCGCCCTCGGCAAACGCCGCGATCGCGCCCGGCAGCCAGCTCTTGGCTGCGGGCGGCTTTGACGCGGCGGCGCGGGTCCAGGGAAGCCTCAATCCGAATGCCATGGTCACACCCTTTCAAAAGCCGGAAATCAAAAACCCCGCCAGGGCGACCCGGGCGGGGTTGAACGTCACATCGATTATGTCCGGCGCGCCGCGGCGCGCTGCCTCAGTCGCGAGCCGCCGGTACCGCGCTCACGAAATCCGCGGCGATCCTGAGCTCCCTCAGTGGCCGCACAATGTCGATCGAACGCTGGTAGAGCGGATCGGCCTTGTAGGCGGCGAGTGCCGCTTCATCCTCGAATTCACCATACACCACGAAATCCACCGGTTCAGAGATCGCGTCATGATTGAGGTTGCGACCGATCTCGAAATTGCGTGCGTGCGGCGTCGCGGCCAGCAGCTTGAGGCCCTGTTCGACCCGGTCGCGATCGGCCTGATCCTTGACGCTGAAAAACACGATATGGCGGATCATCGGCAGTTCCTTTCCGTCTTGAATGCCCGCCCCTGATCCACCCTTCGCCCAGGATTCGCAACCGCCTAAACGACCCCCGTTCACAAATGCCGCACCTGCGGTTCGCCCCGCCGGTTGAGCAACAATTCGGTCAGCGCCCAGACCAGCGCGTCGAGCCGGTCGGGCGAGCGGCCCGAGGAGAGCCCGTCCGGGCCGAAATCGCACATCTGGTCCTCGAGCGCGCCGAAATGGCCGGCATGGACCACCCTTCCCTGCTCATAGAGCGCCGCCACCGGTTCGGCGCGCAGCCATTTGCCGCGCGTCGCTCGCACTTGCCGCACCGGCAGCGACGGCTCGACAGTGCGCAACACGCTCGTCACCATGTCGCCACCCTGGTTGATCTCGGCCACCACGCAATCGGCGTCAAAGCGTCGGTAGAGCCGCACCACGGCCTGCGCCCAGTGCGTCGGGCTCGCGCCCTCGACCGAGCCGTCAGCCAGCACCACCGCGCGGCCGTCCGGATCGAGCCCGGCAGCAACAATGCCGCAGCAGGAATATTTGGCGTCCCCCGCAGCCGGCGGATCCACCGCCACCACGATTCGCGAGAGCAGTCCGTGGGCGCGCACCGTCAGCGCCTCGATCTGCTCGCGCCGCCACAGCCCGTCCTCGCGGTCGGCGATCAGTTCGCCGTCGAGCTCCTGCCGCCCCAGCCGCGTGCCGCCATAGCGCACCCGGATCGCGTCGAGAAACCCGGCCGCCAGATGGGCCGCATTGTCTTGGGTCCTGATCCGCGTCACCCGCGTGGCCTTGTCCTTCACCAGCGCCAGCATCAGCGGCGTGGCGAGCGGCGTCGTCGTCACCAGCTGCCGCGGCGCGGTCCCGAGCCTGAGTGCAAATTGCAGCATGTCCCAGGTCTCGCGCGCATGGCGCCATTTGCCCAGTTCGTCGCACCAGGCAAGATCGAATTGCGGCCCGCGCAGGCTTTCGGGATCTTCCGAGGAAAACATCTGCGCCACCGCGCCCGAGGGCCACACCAGCCTGCGCCGCGTCGCCTCGAAGGCGGGCCGCCGGTCACGCGCCACAGCCATGATCCCCGATACCCCGTCAATCATCACCTCGCGGGCATCGCCAAAAGTTTCGGCCACCAGCGCGATGCGGCCATCCTTGCCAAGACCTTCGATCTCGCCCGTGGCGAGAGCGTGCACCCACTCGGCGCCTGCGCGGGTCTTGCCCGAGCCGCGCCCGCCCATCAACAGCCAGGTGCGCCAATCGCCCTCGGGCGGCAATTGTTCCGGCCGCGCCAAGAGCCGCCAGTCGCTCGCCTGCGCCATCAGCGCCTGGTCATCGAACCGCAGGATATGCGCCGCCACCAGATCCGCGACACTCAATTCGCCGCCGGTATCCAACGCGCCATTGAGCCACAGCGCACCCGTCAGCCCCAGCCCGGTCAGTTCCGCCGCCCCGGCCACGATCCGCACCCCGCGCGCACCGGTCAGCTCACTCGTCCCGGAAGCCCCGATCCGCTCCCGCATCCGCGCCGCATCAAATTTTTCGTGTGCCACGGTCTCTTCGCCAGCGTAGCTGGCCTGGCGCGCGTCGCAAGTCTCACAAGCCTGCAGCTCGCCCACCGCCCGGGGCCGGCGCCGCAACTGAGCCGCCATCAGCGCATGAACCCACCGTGCCCTGCAGGGCCTGGGCCGTATCCACACCCCGCAGCTCAGCGCCACCGACATCGACCGGACAATCATGCCGCTTCCTCCGAGGATCATTCGGCCACACACCACCAGATCGAAATCCCAAACCGCGGCTTCCCGCCTTGCCGAAATCCAGGCCTCCGTCACCCCGGACTTGATCCGGGGTTCAGCCACCGCGCGTCCGCGCGGTGAAAGACCCGTCCCGCGACTCCACGTTAAGAAAAAATCCTCGGCTTGCCGACGCTCGCCGCTGGATCCCGGCTCGTGGCCGGCGGAGAGATTATGCGTTTTCAGAACTCTGGCTTTTCACCCCGTCACCCCGGTCCTCCCCACCCCGTCATCCCGGCCCCTCCACCCCGTCATCCCGGCCTTGAGCCGGGATCCATCGACCCGGCGTCCGCCGGGTCAGGGGGCTCATGCCCATGTGCCGCAGAGGCAGATTTTGCCGCCACCTCGGAGACCTGCGTTGCACCCCCGCTACCACCATCCCCCTCGGCCACACCCTGCCCCAGCCGCTCCGCCGCCAGCCGCTCGGCGGCGGCGAGAATGAGCTGCCGCACGGTCTGCCTCAATTGCTCGCGCTCGTCGGCAGAGAGCGTGCGGGCGGTGGCGCGGGCCTGGTCCTCGGCGATCAGCCGCTCCATCTGGTCGATCTTCTCGAGCGTGCGGGCAATCAGCGAGACCTGGTCGACCGCGGCCTTGCCCTCGCTGCCGTCGGCGCCAAGCCGTGCCGCCTCGCGGTCGAGCACGGCGCGCATCTGCGCCAGCATCCGCTGGGTGCTCTCGGCCACAAGCGTCGGGCTTTCGGGCACAGGCGCGAGCGGTCCCGCCTGTCCGATCCCGCGCCCGGCCGGCGCCGCATCGGGCCCATCCGCGGCCCCGTGCTGCTTGTGCTCCAGCGGCTCGAGCGCCAGCACCATCTCGACCACAAGGTCGATCAGCGCGGCCTCGCACTCCGCCTCAGCGCCGGACAGCCGCAACCGCCCGCCAAACCCAATGGTTCCGGTCATCAAGTCCTCGCGAAATCCTGAACTCAGCCCACAAAAAAGCGCCCGGGCGAGCCTCGGGCGCTTGACGCAACCATCAATTTCCAAACCGCCCAGCCGCCGCGATCCCGGCGAATTCAGCGTCCGTGTCCGGCGCAGTTGTGTGACGATGACATAACCTTACCAAAGCACCGTCACGCCGTCAAGGATTATTTTCCTATTCCGCTCAGAATTGTTCATTCCGTCCGAAGGCAACTGATCCAACAAGCTTCCGTTTCGAAATGAAGCGCCGGTCCAGGCGCGGCGCCCTTTCAACTGCGTTCTGCGAATGAAAGCACCACGAGACCCGCCTGTTGAGAATGCTGCCTCCCGCACTCCCCCACCCCACAAAAAAACCGCCAGAGACAGGCTCTGGCGGTGTGAGGTGTGCTTCAACCGGGAGGAGGATGAAGGGGGTCAGGCGATCGCGACAATTCCGAGCACGGCGAGCAGGAACAGGATCAGCACGATGCCGATCAGCAGCTTGGCGCCGGTCATGGCTGCGCCGGACAGGCGGCCGAAGCCCAAGAGGCCCGCAACGGCCGCGACAATAAGCAAGATCAGGATCCATTGGATCATCGGGTAACCCTCCATTTGGCAATATGGCTTTCAACGTCGCAAGGCGCGAAAGGTTCCGCCGAAGGGTATTGTGTGTGCCGCGGACAACCGCCGCCTATGGCTCCTCGCCCGGCCATTCGACCAGGTAGTCCTCGAAATCCTCGACCGGGATATCGGCTTCGCTCAGCGTCCGGCCGCGCACCGACACGCCGGCCTCGTGCACGGTCTCGGGATCGCCCGACACCAGCGGATGCCACCAGTAGAGATCGGCGCCCTCGGCCACCAGCCGGTAGCCGCAGGTCGGCGGCAGCCAGGTGATGGTCTCGACCTGGTCCGGCGTCAGCCCGATGCAGTCGGGCACGGTCGCCTGGCGGTTGGAATAGTCCTTGCAGCGGCAGGTTTCGCCATCAAGCAGGCGGCAGGCGATGGAGGTCCAGGCGATCTCGCCGGTGTCCCAGTCCTCAAGCTTGTTGAGGCAACAACGGCCGCAGCCGTCGCACAGGCTTTCCCATTCGGCTGCGGTCATTTCGTCAAGCTGCTTGGTGACCCAGAAGGGCTTGGCGCCCATGGCAGTTATCCTTATTTGCATTATGCGGCGCTTCTCGCCGCTTGTCCGGCTTGTCCTTTGACTGAAAATCGGCCAAAAGCATAGGCCACAGGGGCGAAAACCGCGGCGCCGTCAGCACTGCGCAAATGGCAACACGCGGATGGCGCGAGCCGCCGCCCGCAATGGACCAGGACCCGTGCAAGACCCGTTCAACCAGGAAGACCGGCCGCGCAAGCGCTCCAATTTTTTGCTCCGCATCGATTCCTGGATCGATTCGACGATCTGGAATGCCGGTTTCCGCGTGGGCGAGATCTGGGAAGAAATCACCATCTTCTTCCGCCGCTTCCGCACCCGCGGCGTCTGGAAGGCCGTCTTCGAGGTCGCCGGCGAAGGCATGAACGCCGGAACCGCCGGTTTCGTGCTGCTTCTGGCACTGGCGCTGCCGGCCTTCGAGGAGACGTCGGGCAACTGGCAGGCGCGCGATGATTTCGCCGTGACCTTCCTCGATCGCTACGGCAACGAGATCGGCCACCGCGGCATCATCCACGAGGATTCCGTGCCCGTGGATCAATTGCCCGATCACTTCGTCAAGGCGGTGCTGGCGACCGAGGACCGCCGGTTCTTTCACCATTTCGGCATCGATTTCGTCGGCCTGACCCGCGCCATGAATGAAAACGTCAAGGCCAATTCGGTGGTCCAGGGCGGCTCGACCATCACCCAGCAATTGGCCAAGAACCTGTTCCTGACCAATGAGCGGACCATCGAGCGCAAGGTCAAGGAAGCATTCCTGGCCTTGTGGCTTGAGACCAATCTGAGCAAGAAGGAAATCCTGAGGCTCTATCTCGACCGCGCCTATATGGGCGGCGGCACCTTTGGCGCGGCGGCGGCGGCGCAGTTCTATTTCGGCAAGGACCTCACCGAGGTCTCGATCGCGGAAGCCGCGATGCTCGCCGGCCTGTTCAAGGCCCCTGCCCGCTATGCGCCGCACATCAACCTGCCCGCCGCCCGCGCGCGGGCCAACGAGGTGCTGTCCAACATGGTGCACGGCAATCTGATGACCGAGGGCCAGGTCATCGGCGCGCGGCGCAATCCGGCAAGCGTCATCGACCGCGGCGATCATGACGCGCCGGACTATTTCCTCGACTGGGCCTTCGAGGAGGTCAAGCGCATCGCCGGCGGTTTTGATCAGCATTCGCTGATCGTGCGCACGACCATCGATCCAGGCCTGCAGGACGCCGCCGACGCGGCCATCGAGACCAGCCTGCGCCAGGACGGCGAGCGCTACCGGGCGAGCCAGGCAGCGCTGGTGCTGATCGAGAATGGCGGCGCGGTCAGGGCCATGGTCGGCGGCCGCGACTATGGCGAAAGCCAGTTCAACCGCGCCTCGCGCGCGCTCAGGCAGCCCGGTTCGTCGTTCAAGATCTTCACCTATGCGCTGGCCATGGAAAAGGGCATGACGCCCGACAGCGCGGTTGTCGATGCGCCGATCTTCTGGGGCAACTGGAACCCGAAGAACTACAATGGCGGCTATTCCGGCCGCGTCGACATGAAGTCCGCTTTCGCCCGCTCGATCAACACCATTCCGGTGAGGCTCGCCAAGGAGAAGCTCGGCGAGGATGGTATCGGCCAGATCATGGAGATCACCAAAAAATTCGGCGTCGAGACCCCGATCCGCCGCGACGTCACCATCCCGATCGGCACCTCGGAAATGACCGTGCTCGACCAGGCGACGGCCTATGCGGTGTTTCCCGCCGGTGGCGTCGAGTCGCGCCGGCACGGGATTACGCAGATCGTCAATTACAATGGCGACATTCTCTATGATTTTGCCCGCGACGCGCCGCCCGCCGAGCGGGTGCTGTCGGAGACCGCCAACGACTACATGAACCAGATGCTGACCCGGGTTCCCTATGTCGGCACGGCGCGGCGCGCGGCTGTCGACGGCGTGCTGACCGGTGGCAAGACCGGCACCACCCAGGCCTACCGCGATGCCTGGTTTGCCGGCTTTACCGGCAATTTCACCGCCGCGGTCTGGTTCGGAAACGATGATTACACCTCGTCCAACAGGATGACCGGCGGTTCGCTGCCGGCGATGACCTTCAAGCGGCTGATGGACTACGCCCATCAGGGCATCGAACTGAGGGCAATTCCAGGCGTCGAAAACCCGTTGCCTGAGCCCAAGGCCACGCCGCTGGTGGCGAGTTCGGCGACCGACGCCAATGGCAACGCGCTGCCGCCGCTGCAGCGGCCGCGCAGCCTCAACCGCGACACCACCAATGTCCTGCGCGGTCTCGCGGAGCTGTTCGAGCGCGCCAAGCCGCTTGGCACCGCCGACCGCCTGGCTGCGGCCCCGCCCCAGACATCACCGGAACTTGTTCCCATCACCATTGAACGATGATAAGTCATGACCCGGTTTCGCGGGCCCCCTCTATCCGGGATCCGCGGGTCTTGGGGCGATCAGGCGGGCGGGAAGATGTTTTCATGACGACTGGGTTTTGGGGCAGGTTTGCACGTTCGGCCGGTTCGTCCGGGTCCGGTGAAGATCCGGCTTCACATCGCAGATTTGACGCATCCCGTGCGGCCCTCGCCGCGCAGCTCTGACGAAGGAAACTCCCGCCCGTGTTCCGCCTGCCTGCCCTGGTTCTTCTCACGCTGGCGATCGCCTTTGGCGGCGGCGCCTGGTCGGCGTCGTGGATGCTGAAGGCCACTTCCGGGTTCGGGGCGATCGAACTGGGCGCATGGGACGCCTATCCCGAACTCCAGACCGCCAGCGCCGACCCCTTCGCCAGGGCCCACCGCGCCGGTGACGGCCGCATCCTGCTCGGCCGCGCCGAAGGCCTGGTGTTCGCCGCCAGGACCGACGGAACAGGCACCGCGCTGTCGGGCCGCTGCGCCTATGAGATCTCCGGGACAACGCCGCCGGCGCGGTTCTGGACGCTCCGGATCGCCGACGCGGCGGGCACACCGGTGGATGCAAAGCCCCGGTTTCCCGACCACCTCAATTCCTGGACAACGCTGCGCCGCATCGACGGCACATTCAGCATCAAGCTCAACGCCACGCCCGAACCCGGCAACTGGATCCGGCTTGATGCGCAGGGCCCGGTGACTTTCATCCTGACCCTGATCGACACGCCGACGGCGGCGTCGGCGAACTTGGCCGACCTCGACATGCCCGATATCCGGCTGATCGGCTGCCGCGATGCGTAGTGTGCTGCTGGCCGTCGTGATCGGGCTTGTCGGGGCCGCGTTCATCCACATCGTCATCATCCTGGCGCTGCCGATGTGGACCGGCAAGGATGCCTGGACGCGGGTCATGGTGATGGGAGCGCAAAACCGCTTCTTCTCGCTCGCCAACGAACCCAACCCGACCGGGCTGTTCAACGACGATCCGAATATCCGCACCGCCGTGTGCCATTTCGACATCACCAATGCACCGGTGAGGGTCATCGCCAGGGGCGACGTGGCGATGTGGACCGTGTCGGCCTATGACGCGTCGTCGAACGAAACCTATTCGATGAACGACCGGTCCTCGATCGGCGCCGACGTCGACATTGCCTTCGTCACGCCAGCCCAGATGCTGCAGCTCCGCCGCACGATGCCCGAAACGCTCGAGCGCGCCGTGCTGGTCGAGCTGACCCGGCCCGAAGGCTATGTCGCCCTGCGCACCATCGCCCCCCTGCCCAGCCAGGAACCCGCCGCCCGCGCCTTTCTGAGCAACGCCATCTGCGCCTCGTTCCGGATCGAGCCTGCCTGAGGCCGAAAACGCCTCTCAGCATGCCAGTCTTTGGAACGGCACTCCCTCCCCCGTCACCCCGGCCCCCGCGCCAGGGTCCAGCCACCGCGCGTCGACGCGGTGAGAGGCTCCTCACTTGGCAAACAATCGTCTTCCGGCTCGCGGACGCTCGCCCGCTGGATCCCGGCTCGAGGCTGGGATGACGGAGGAGAGAAAGCGCTGAACACTCACACAACGCTGGATTTGGCAAGCACGTAACCCTTTGTGGAGATTGCCCTTTTCCGGAGACACGATTTTTTGAACCAACTCCCTCCCCCCCGTCACCCCGGCCCTGAGCCGGGGTCCAGCCACCGCGCGTCGGCGCGGTGAGAGGCTCTTCACTTGGCAAACAATAGTCTTCCGGCTCGCGGACGCTCGCCCGCTGGATCCCGGCTCGAGGCCGGGATGACGGAGGAGAGGGCGCTGAACACTCACACAACGCTGGATTTGGCAAGCACGTAACCCTTTGTGGAGATTGCCCTTTTCCGGAGGTACGATTTTATGAGCCAACTCCCTCCCCCCGTCACCCCGGCCCTGAGCCGGGGTCCAGCCACCGCGCGTCGGCGCGGTGAAAGACTCTTCACGCGTTGAACTGATTGGTCTACCGGCGCGCGGACGCTCGCCCGCTGGATCCCGGCTCAAGGCCGGGATGACGGGGAGAGAGATGTTGCCTCTCAGTCAACCATCTGCCGGTGGGTCGTGCCGAAACACAAGCGCGCACAAAGCTTTTGCGAGCAATCTCACGCCATGCAATCCTTGCCGCATGCGGAAAGGCTATGTCTATATCTTGGCATCGAAGCGCAACGGCACGCTCTACACCGGCGTAACCAGCGACCTGCCCGGCCGACTGTTCGAGCACCAGAACGACCTGACGCCGGGCTTTACGTCGAAATACGGTGTGAAAACACTGGTCTGGTTCGAGGAGCATGACCTCGTCACGGACGCCATCGCACGGGAAAAATTGATCAAGAAGTGGCCGCGGCAATGGAAAATAGATCTGATCGAGACGATGAACCCGGGTTGGGACGATATTGCCCATTTTCTTCACGGCCTTTGAATATCCAGAGAGATTCAACCCATCCCTCCCCCCGTCACCCCGGCCCTGAGCCGGGGTCCAGCCACCGCGCGTCGGCGCGGTGAGAGACTCTTCTCACGTTGAACAGATTGGTCTTCCGGCTCGCGGACGCTCGCGTGGCTCTATCCCGGCTCAAGGCCGGGATGACGGAGGAGAGAAAGCGCTGAACACTCACGCATCGCTGAACTTGGCAAACATGTAACCCTTTGTTGAGATTGCGTTTTCCGGAGGCAGGATTTTGTGAGCCAACTCCCTCCCCCCGTCACCCCGGCCCTGAGCCGGGGTCCAGCCACCGCGCGTCGGCGCGGTGAAAGACTCTTCTCACGTTGAACAGATTGGTCTTCCGGCTCGCAGACGCTCGCGTGGCTCTATCCCGGCGCGGGGCCGGGATGACGGGGAGAGAGATGTCGCCAAGCAGTCCGGCATCACTGTGCTTGGAAAGTGCAAGGACCCCATTGGGGAGATCGGCTTATGGGAGGCTTTGAGTTTGGGAGCCAACCCCCTCTCGACGTTACCCGGCCTTGCCGCGGCGGCGTTTCTTGCCGCTCGGCTTATCCGGCGCGGGGTCCAGAGGATCATGAAACATCGGCTCATGATGGCGGTGCGTGTGCTTGGTGGGAAGAAGCGGTTCGCGGCGGACGCCGGTGAAGATCAGCACCTGGGCGGTGTCAGACATGCCACGAGAAACCGGCGCCGATACCTGCCGGCGGCGCGAGACATCAAAGGTCAGTATTGTCGCCATATCTTAACTCCCACGCTGTGGAACAGGGAATACGCTCGACACTCTTCTCCTTGCTTGCCGGCCATCAAGCCATGACTTGGTTAACAGCTCGCTAACGCTTTTGGGATAAATTGAGCCAAGTGTCCAGTTGCGTTTCAGTCAAGGTGTGCCCGTGTCCGATAATTTCCGCGATCTTGAACGTCCCGATGCGGCCCACCGCAAGGATCAGGTGCTGATGGCGGCGATCAGCGGATTGGAGTGTCTGGAGCACCCGACACGGCAGGATCTCGCCCGGTTTTCCCGCCTGTTCATGCCGCTTTACGCCGCCGCCAGCCTTGACGTCCGGCGCACGGCGTCGGCGGCGCTGTCGCGGCTGCCGCGCCTGCCCGACGATGTGGCCGACATGCTGGTCCATGAACCGATCGCGATTGCCGCCCCCTTCATCGCCCATTATCCGCTCCTGAAGGAAAGCACGCTTGCCCGCGCGGTGGCGCGCAAGGGCGCGCCCCATGCCCGCGCCGCCGCAAGGCGCTCCGATCTCTCGCCCCAGGCGATCGCGACGCTTCGAAGCCTCAACGATCCCTCGGTGGAAGGGTTGTTGATCCTGCGCGGCCTGATCCCCGATCCGGCGAAAAACCCTGGCACTCAATTTCCAGCCGCTCGACCGCTTGCCCCGGCCGCCGCACCAGTTGCCCGACCGCACGCCACGCCTTCCGCCGCGCCGCACGTCAAAACCCGGCCCGTGGTCGAAGCGCCGCCGCTTGATCCGAGCGGAAAACTCAGGGAAGTGCTGCGCGCCCTGGCGCTGCGCAGTCCCGCTGCCGGACCCCTGCCCGCGCCTCAAGAGCCTGCCATCGCGGCGCCGAAGCCCAAACGACCGGTCCCGACGGTGGGCCACCGCGCACCCGCGCAACCGCTCAACCGACCGGTCAGCACCCGCGCCGCACCCGGAACCGAACCGATGCGCGCCACTCCGGCGGCCTCACCGCCGCGCAAGATCACCGAACTCAGGCTCACCCAACTCGCGCGCTACGCCAAGCCCGACCAGGCAAGCTGGTTCGCCACCGCACTCGCCGACGCGATGCAATCAAGCTATGCCCTTGCAGAACGGATCATGATGGATATCTCGGGCCGACAGCTCGCCACCGCGCTGATCGCGATGGGCGTGCCCGAAGCCACCATCCGCGCAAGCCTCGAAAGCTTCTTTCCGCATCTGGGACAGCCATCGACCCAGAAGACGCTGGCCACCGACCTGATCGCCGGTCTCGACCGCGAGGCCTGCGCCGCGCGTCTTGACGCCTGGCAGCGCGCCGACAGCTACACACATGGCGGCGCGACCCATGTGCCGGCGCTCGCCGAAAGCAAGGATGTGCGCCGGCAGCCGTTCGAGCGGGCGGCGCGGCCAGAGACCAAGCCCGAGACGCGTCAGGAGACGCGGAGGGGACCGCGCAAGACCGGCTGATGCGGTCAGCCGATCACGCCCGAAACCCGTGACGCCGGCGGGCGATTAAAGCCGCCGTTTCAGCAGACGCGAGATCACGCCGACGATTCCCTCGCGGAACAAGAGCACGCCAAGCACGAAGATCACGCCCTGGATGATTGTCACCCAGGCTCCGAAGGTTGCGAGGTAGTTCTGCATGGTCACGATCACCGCCGCGCCGACGATGGGGCCGAAGATCGTCCCCATGCCGCCAAGCAGGGTCATCAGCACCACTTCGCCCGACATGCTCCAATGCACGTCGGTGAGCGAGGCAAGCTGAAACACTTGCGACTTGGTGGCGCCTGCAAGCCCTGCAAAGGTGGCCGAAAGGGTAAACACCATCAGCTTGTAGCGGTTGACCTGGTAGCCCAGCGAAATCGCCCGCGGCTCGTTCTCGCGAATCGCCTTCAAAACCTGGCCGAAGGGCGAGTGCACGATGCGATAAAGCGCGAGGATGCCGCCAAAGGTGACCACCAGCACGAAGAAATACAGCGAGATATTGTCCTGCAGGGAGAACAGGCCGAACAATTCGCCGCGCGGCACGGATTGAATTCCATCCTCTCCGCCGGTGAACTCCGCCTGAAGCGCGAAGAAATAGACCATCTGCGCGAATGCGAGCGTCACCATGGCGAAATAGATCCCCTGCCGGCGGATCGCCAGCGAGCCGATCGCCAGTCCCAGCAGCGCGGCCGCCAGCGTACCCGCCAGAACCGCCAGTTCCGGGGTGAAGCCCCAGACCTTGGCGGCGTGGGCGGCAACATAGCTCGCGCCGCCGAAATAGGCCGCGTGGCCGAAGGAGAGCAGGCCGCCAAACCCGAGCAGCAGGTTGAAGGCCGCCGCAAACAGCGCAAAACACATCACCTTCATCGCGAAGATCGGGTAGACCATGAACGG
This sequence comes from Hoeflea sp., assembly GCA_019084245.1. GTDB lineage: Bacteria > Pseudomonadota > Alphaproteobacteria > Rhizobiales > Rhizobiaceae > Hoeflea. The sequence goes on along the minus strand of JAHRFE010000015.1, from coordinate 42,871 downwards.
CAGCGCAATCAGGAAGCACAGAAGCACCAGAAAGATGACCTTGTGCAGCCGCGGCATGCCGACTTCCTTGCGGAAGCTCACATTCTCGCCGGTTTCATTTTCTGTCATAGCCATTATGCAGCCCTACCGAACAGGCCCTCGGGCTTGATGAGCAGAACGATCGCCATGATGACGAAGATCACCACCGCCGACCCTTCCGGATAGAAGACGCGGGTGAGCCCCTCGATCAGTCCCAGCCCGTAGCCGGTGACGATTGCCCCCATGATCGACCCCATGCCGCCAATGACGACCACGGCGAAGACGACGATGATGAGGTCCGCCCCCATGTTGGGATTGACCGCATAGATCGGCGCCGCGAGCACTCCGGCGAATGCGGCGAGCGCCACGCCGAAACCGTAAGTCAGCGTGATCATGCGTGGCACATTGATGCCGAAGGCGCCGACCAGCGCCGGGTTTTCGGTGGCCGCGCGCAGATAGGCGCCAAGCCGGGTCTTCTCGATCATGAACCAGGTGGCGAAACAGACGACAACGGAGGCCACGACGATCCAGGCGCGATAGTTGGGCAGGAACATGAAGCCCAGATTCTGCCCGCCCGACAGGCTCGCCGGGATCTGGTAGGGCAGGCCCGAGATGCCGTAATAGTTGCGGAACAGGCCCTGAAGGATCAGGGCGATGCCGAAGGTCAGCAGCAGGCCATAGAGATGGTCGAGCTTGTAGAGCCGCGAGAGCGCCACCTTCTCCAGCACGATGCCGGTCGCGCCGACGATCAGCGGCGCCAGCACAAGGGCCGGCCAGTAGCCGATGCCGAGATAGTTGAGCAGCATCCAGGCGACGAAAGCCCCCATCATGTACTGCGCGCCGTGGCTGAAATTGATGATGTTGAGAAGGCCGAAAATGACCGCCAGCCCAAGCGACAGCACGGCGTAGAACGATCCGTTGATCAGGCCCAGCAGAAGCTGTCCCATCAGAACCTGCGGCGGTATTCCCAATAGTTCGAACATGAACGGCCCCGGTCAGTGAGAGCGGCGCGGCGCCCCGAACAGGTCGGGGCGCCGCGGTGCATCATTTGGTGAAGTTGCACTCGTCGCGCATCGGCAGGAAGGCGTCTTCGCCCGAGATGACGGCGATCTGGTCGTAGAGATCCCATTCACCGGTGCTGTCGGCGGGCTTCTTGACCTCGAACAGGAACATGTCGTGGATCACACGGCCGTCGCCGCGGACATAGCCCTTGCCGAACAGCGGATCGTCGAACTCGGTGGCCTTCATCTTGGCGACGACTTCCTTGCTGTCGGAGCTTCCGACGGCCTCGACGGCGCGCAGGTAGTGCATCGTGCTGGAGTAGACCCCGGCCTGCACCATGGTCGGCTTGGAGCCTTGGATCTCCTCGAAGCGAGCCGACCACTCGCGCGTCTGGTCGTTCTGATCCCAGTAGAAGGCTTCCGTCAGCGACAGGCCCTGCGCCGTCTCTGCGCCCAGCGCGTGGACGTCGGTGACGAACATCAGCAGGGCTGCGAGCTGCTGCCCGGCCTGGGTGATGCCGAATTCCGAGGCCTGCTTGATGGCGTTGACCGTGTCGCCGCCGGCATTGGCGAGACCAATCACGTTGGCGCCGCTGCCCTGCGCCTGCAGCAGGAACGACGAGAAGTCGGTCGCCGGGAACGGCACGTTCACCTGGCCGACAACCTCGCCGCCAGTGGCGGTGACCACCGCGGTCGTGTCGCGTTCGAGCGCGTGGCCGAAGGCGTAGTCGGCGGTCAGGAAGAACCATTTCTTGCCGCCCGCCTCGGTCACGGCCTTGCCGGTGCCGTTGGCCAGAGCCGCCGTGTCATAGGTCCAGTGGATCGTGGTCGGCTGGCACTGGGCGCCGGTCAGGTCGGTCGTGGCCGCGCCCGAGTTCAGGAACACCTTGCCGGCCTGCGCCACGATCTCGGCGACAGCGAGCGCTGCCGAAGAGGTCGGCACGTCGAGAATGGCGTCGACGCCACCGGCGTCCAGCCACTCCCGCGCGATATTGGACGCGATGTCAGGCTTGTTCTGGTGGTCGGCCGAGACGATCTCGACAGCAATGCCCTTGTCGGCGGCGCCGAAATCCTCGACCGCCATGCGGGCGGCAACCACCGAGCCTTCGCCCGACAGGTCGGCATAGACGCCGGACCGATCGTTGAGCACACCCAGTTTAAGGCTGATATCCTGGGCGAGCACCGGGCCCGCGCCCATTGCAGCAAGCGCAAGGCTTCCTATTGCAACTTTTCTGAACATGATATTCCTCCTCTGTTATACGCAAGAATGCGCGATTGATTTCAACGACCTACACGCCCAGATAGCCGTGCAGCTTGTCGATATTGTTGTCGAGTTCGGTGTTGGGGATCATGTCGATCACCCGGCCCTGCTCGACCACGCAATGCCGGTCGGCCACCGAGGCGGCGAATCTGAGGTTCTGCTCGACCAGCACGATCGTAAAGCCCTCTTTCTTCAGCTCGCGGATGGTGGCGCCGATCTGCTGGACGATCACCGGGGCAAGGCCCTCGGTCGGCTCGTCGAGCAACAGGAGTTTCGCGCCGGTGCGCAGGATGCGGCCGATGGCCAGCATCTGCTGCTCTCCGCCCGAAAGTTTCGTGCCCTGGCTGCGGCGGCGCTCGAGCAGGTTCGGGAACAGCTGATAGATCCGCTCCACGGTCAACCCGCCCTCGGCGATGCGCGGCGGCAGCATCAGGTTTTCCTCGACATTGAGCGAGGAAAAGATGCCGCGCTCTTCCGGGCAGAAGCCGATGCCGAGCCGCGCGATATGGCGCGGCTGCAACGTGATGGTTTCCGTGCCTCGAAACTTGACCGACCCGGTGCGCTTGCCGAGCAGGCCCATGATCGCGCACAGCGTCGAGGTCTTGCCCGCGCCATTGCGCCCCAGCAGCGTGACCACCTCGCCGGGCCTCACATCGAACTCGACACCATGCAGGACGTGGCTCTCGCCATACCAGCCGTTGAGGCCGCTGACTGAGAGCAAGGCGTCGCCGCCTGGCGTCGCCGTTTCGCTCAGGGTTGCGGCCTCACGCATGCTCGGCTCCGATATAGGCTTCGATCACGGCCGGTGATTTCGAGACAGACGCATAGTCGCCCTCCGCCAGCACCTCGCCGCGCGCAAGCACGGTGATCTTGTCGGACAGATCCGCCACGACCGACAGATTGTGTTCGACCATCAGCACGGTGCGGTTCTTGGCAATCCGGCGGATCAGCGCCGAGATGCGCTCGACATCCTGCTGGGCCATGCCGGCCATGGGTTCGTCGAGCAGCAGCATGCCGGGATCGAGCGCCAGCGTCGTGGCGATTTCGAGCGCGCGCTTGCGCCCATAGGACAGCTCGCCGGCGCGGTGGTTGGTGAATTCGCCCAAGCCCACATCCTCGATAAAGCCGCGGGCATCGTCATCGAACTGCGACAGCATCCTTTCCGACCGCCAGAAATCGAAACTCTCGCCGCGCTTGCGCTGCAGCGCGATGCGCACATTCTCGAGAACCGTCAGGTCGGAAAACACCGCCGAGATCTGGAAGGAGCGCACCATGCCGAGCTGGGCGATGCCGGCAGGCGACATGCTGGTGATGTCGCGGCCCTGATAGGTGATCTTTCCCGCCGTCGGCTGCAGAAACTTGGTCAAAAGATTGAAACAGGTGGTCTTGCCCGCGCCGTTCGGGCCGATCAAAGCGTGGATCGTCCCCTCCTCGACCTCGAGATCAACCTTGTTGACGGCCACGAAGCCCTTGAACTCCTTGGTCAGGCCTTCGGCTTTCAGCACAATGCTCATGAAGTGAACATCGCACTCGATTTGATTGTCGCCATGAGCATTGGCCGGATCCCTCATCCCTTGTTCTTATGACCCCGACGGTATGGAGAGGATGGGAAGGTGTCAAGGCGGGATTGAGGGGGTGTGGTGGTGTGGGGTGGTGGGGATGTGCGCGTCGCGATGGGCAACGTGTTCATCGCAAGGATGTGTGCCGGGAGCGGTTGGAGCGGCAGCTATGCGGGACAAAGTGAGCTTTCGCTGCGCTTGCTCGAACGGCCGCTTTGGTGCGCGTGGGATCGGTCCTGATCCACCTTTGGCATTGTGCATGGTAGCAGAAACGTCGATGTTGCAAACATGGCAACAGAAACAGAGTTTTCCTTCGTAGCGCTAACCCGTTCGGCACGACGGCACATTCGGGTGTTTCAGATACACCAGTTTCTTGATCGTTTTGCGATGGGTCTGACGGTTGCCGTTGTTGCTCTGGCGTTAACCGACCGAGGCATGGACCTCTTACAAATATCGCTTCTCTTCGGGGTGTATTCGCTCACGACTATTGCGATGGAGCTGCCTTTCGGTGGCTTGGCAGACAGTATTGGACGCAAGCCGGTCTTTCTGACGGCAGTCGTCGCCAGCTTGATTTCGCTCGCGCTCTTTCTCTCGACCAGCGATTTCTATGTTCTCGCACTTTCATTTGCGTTCATCGGCTTCGGACGTGCGCTTCGGTCGGGGACGCTTGATGCGTGGTTTGTCGAAACTTTCAAGGCCGCCGCGCCAAATGTGGATGTCCAGCCCGCCCTGGCCAAAGCGCAATCGGCCAATGCCGTCGGGTTGGCCCTTGGCGCGGTCCTCGGAGGCCTTCTGCCCGATATTTTGGGCTCGGTCGCGGAAAGCATCGGTTTCAGCATCTATGATGTGCCCTATGCAGCAAGCTTTGGTGTGATGCTGGGCGTGTTTGTTTTCACGGTATTGGCCATTGTCGAAAAACCACGTTCGATGGACCCCGGAGCACTCAGACAGGGGTTCGCAAACGTTCCGTTCGTGATCAAAGACGCGGGCATTCTTGCTCTGAAACATCCTGCACTATCGGTTCTATTGGCAACGCTGGCGTTCTTCTTGATGGCAACCAACCCAGTCGAGGTGATCTGGCCAACCCACGCAAAGCCAATGTTGGACGAGGGCTATGCAAACACCGTCATTGGCGTCGTGACCGCGACCTATTTCTTCTCCATCGCTTTTGGCGCATCTCTGTCTCCGTACATCAGCCGGATCTTCAAGCGGCAGCACGCAATGACGCTTGCGGCGACTTTTGCATGCCTGGCAGGCCTTCAGATCGCATTGGCGTTACAGGGCAATATCCTGGGCTTTGTGACCGTTTTTGTCCTGTATTCTGTGTTCCTTGGCGTCAGCGAGACCCCTGCCAGCAGCATTCTGCATCGTTGCGTAGAAGACCGTCAGCGGTCGACCATGCTGTCATTGAGATCGCTTATACAGCAGTTGGGGGCCGCATTAGGACTGCTGTTGGCCGGAACCGTCGCCGAGATTTACTCGACGCCCATCGCATGGATTGTCGGTGCGGTGTTACTATTCATTGCTGTGATACTGTCCTTGGTTTTGGTCAAACAACTGGCCGTGGAAGCCTATAGCTGACCTTTGTGCATCGCGCAGCATCGAGCAATCTGGGCTCCTTGCGGTCGTTCGCTGCGGAGACACGAACGTCTCCTTCGGGCCGAAAACGTCGCAAGCCGCGCCGGTCTATATCCGCTTCTGCGACTGTCATTCGGAAACCTGGCAGTCCCCTCCCGTCACCGCTTCAATCCTTCATCCCCCTACCTCCGCGCCTTCCTCCAGCCCGCGGCGCGGGCTTCGGCTTCGGTGCAGAACCAGCGTTCGCCGAATTCGGGCCGTATCTTGGTCTGGTTGTAAAAGTGCTGGCCGGGTACATGGTAGATGCGCGCGCCGCTGTTGATGCTGATGTTTCCCTTGATCAGGCATGGCTCCCCGCTCAGCACGGATTGGGCCTGCGAGGCGACGGCCCTGATCGTCGCGGGCGCCGCGAAGGCCGCAGCCGAGCAGACAATAACCCATGTTGCAAATCTCGCCATCGTCATCCGAAGCCCCGGTTGCAGGGCTCAATGATGCACGCAAAAGAACAAGATTTTCCGACCGCAACCGTTAAGATTGTAGCCATCGCCCGGGCGATCGAAAACCGGCCACGCGTCCCCTACCCCTCCACAAAATCCAGATAGGTCTCCGGGCTGTCGGTCTCGATCTCCACCACCCAGATGTCGGAATCAAAGCGGGCCTCGCGGGCCAGCGCCTCGGTGATCTCGGCTTCGGGGACGCGGGATTTGCGGAGTTCGAACAGGCGGGTGCCGGGCTGGGCGTCGTCGAAGGCTGTCTGGGGTGCGGGCGCGGCCAGGCTTCCGGAGCCGTCGCGGTGGCGGATGCGGATGAAGATGGCGCCGGCATCATCGGCGCCGTGGCGTTCCACCGCGGCCATGCCGCCCTCGGCGAAGATCCGGCGGGTCAGGGCCGCGACGAAAATGCCAGCCTTCAGTCTCACGGCTTCAGCCTCACTGCTTCAGTTTCACGGCTTCCACATCACAAGGCGCCGATCTCGACCAGCTTGTCGAGGACGATCTCGTTGGGCTCGCCGGTGACCGGCAGGCGGTAGTGGCGCTCAAACGCGCTGATCGCTGCGCGGGTCTCGGCGCCCGCGACGCCGTCGACTGCGATGTCGGCATAGGCAATGTTGGACAGGCCCGACTGGATGCGCCGCACCAGCTCGCTCGGGCCGTTGGGGATGTCGGCCGCAGGCACCGTCACCGGCTGCCCCGCGCGGCTGTCGGCGGTCACGGATGGGGCCGCGCGCGGGTTGGGCGCGGGCGCGGGGATATCCTCGAGGCTCGCCAGATCGACCGGCGCTGTCCGCGGCGCCGGTGCGGGGGCCAGCGCCTGCGCCTCGATCTTCGCGGGCGCTTTCTCGGGTGCCTGCGCCCGGGTTTGCTCCGGCGCCTTCTCAGAGGTCCCGATCAGGCTGCGGATCGAGGGCCGCGCGTCCATGATGTCGAGTAGCGCCGCAGTGGCCTCGCCGGTCTCGGCATAGCCGTTGGTCTTTTCCCAGGCGCGGATCGCGGCCGCGGATTTCGGGCCCATCAACCCGTCGATCGCGCCCGTGTAAAGTCCCTGCTCGTTCAGAATGGTCTGGATCCGGGTCAGCACCGGATCGGCCGCGGGACGGGCCGCGGTCTCGACGGGGGCCGAAACCTGCGGCTCATTGGGGACCGGGATCGAGGCGGTCGGGGTCTCGTCATTGCGCTCGATGCGGTAGGTGGTGACGGTGCGGGCCGGCACGGCTTCTTCGAGCGGAGCGGCCGATTCAGGCAGAGCCTGGGTCACCGGAACCGCGGGACTGGCGATCTCGCGGGTCTTGAGGATCGGCGCGGGATGCTGGCCCGGCTGATGAAACAGCGCATTGGCGGCAATGAAGCCGAAGATCACGCTGAAGGCGACGGAACCGCCGGCAAGCGACGGGTGCGCGGACACGATCTGGCCGAGCATTCCCAGAACTCCGTTGCCGGACCCGGTTTCATCGTCAAACAGGTCAGGCGCTGCGCGCTGTCTCGACATGGGCTTCATTCCTGTTGTTCAGTTCTTTTCTGGCTGGCCTTGGCAGGACCGGCGGGAAAATGATGGCCTCGGACTGATCCGCTTCGCAGTCCTGGCGGTTGGCGCCCGAGCCGTCGGCGGGCAGGTCGATGGTCACCACGGTGCCCTCGCCCTCGGTGCTGTCGATGGCGAAGGCGCCGCCATGCAGATCGACCAGGCCCTTGACCAGCGACAGGCCCAGCCCCGTGCCCTCGTAGTGCCGGGCAAGGCCGTTCTGCGCCTGGACGAAGGGCTCGCCAATGCGGGCGAGTTTTTCGGCCGGAATGCCGATGCCGGTGTCGCTGACAACGAGCCGGAAGCGGCCGTCCGCGATCGAAGCGTCGACATTGATGACGCCGCCGGGTTCGGTGAACTTGATGGCATTGCCGACCAGGTTGATCAGGATCTGGTGCATGGCGCGGCGGTCGGCTGTGATTTCGCCGACGCCGCGAGCCAGCCTGCGCGTCAGCGTCACGCCGCGGGTGGTCGCCTGCAGCCGCAGCATGGCGTCGCAGCTGTCGATCACCTCGCCCACGGCGAAGGGTTCGACAAACACCTCGTAGCGGCCGGATTCGATCTTGGACATGTCGAGCATGGTGTTGACCAGCGACAGCAGATGCTCGCCCGACTGGTGGATGAGGCCGACATATTCGCGCTGGCGGTCATTGCTGAAGGCGCCGAAATATTCATGCGCGAGAATGTCCGAGAAGCCGATGATGGCATTGAGCGGCGTGCGCAGCTCATGGCTGACGGCTGCGAGAAACCGGGTCTTGGCGGCATTCGCGGTTTCGGCGTCCTCGGTGGCTGCGTGGGCGCGCAACCGCGCTTCGACTTCAATGGAAATGTCGCGGGTCTGGGCCAGAACGCCGGCAAAGCGGCCATCCGGCCCCTGCTCGGCGGACAGCGAAATGGCGGCGTGGACGAACTGCGACGAGGCGCCGATGCTGTCGAAGCGGATCTCGACCTGCTGGCGCGGCTCGCCGCGGCGCAGGCGGTCAAGTGCATCGAGAAAGGCGATGCGGTCGGCGACATGGATGCGGCTGACAAAGCCCTTGCCGGAGAACTCGCCGATGCGCCGGGCGAAATCGGACCGGTCTGCGCCGGCGACCGCGACCACGTCGCCGCGTGAATCATGCCGGGTGATGAGGCCCGGCAGGCCGTCGAGGATGTCCATGCCTGCCACCGGCTGTGGCTCGACCTGCAGAGCGGCCTGCGGGGCGGGCGCGGCGTCGAGGCTGATGGTGAGGCCGCGCACCAGGGCATAGAGCGCGAAACTGAGTCCGGTGGCGAAAACCGCGCCTTCGGGCGCCGGGTGAACCGGCAGGATGGTGCTGAAGGCCGCCACGCCCAGAAGCGCGGTGACCGCGTCCAGTGCGCCGATGGCAAGCCCGGACAGCCGCCGCGACTGGATCGCGGCTTCGAGCGGAATCAGCGCCAGAAGCGGCAGGAACGGCGAGGCCAGGCCGCCGCTGACCACGGCGAGTGCTGCGAGCGCGATGGCTGCGGCAAACACGGCGAGGCGCCCCGCGACCTGCGGCGATCCGGTGGAGGCGAGCACGCCGGCAATGGCGATCGGCATGGCGGCAGCGGTCAGCGCGCCGGCAATCGCCTGCGGCCAGGAAAAGGCTGTGAGAAGGGCGGGAACGGCAATCAGGGGCGTGAGAATGGCGCTGGCGAGGCAGGTGGTCATGGCGCGGATGCGCGGCTCGTTGCCTTCGGGGCAATTGCCGTCCTGCACGGGTGTCCCAAGCCAGGACTCGGCCGTCTGCCGTCCAGCCAGTCTCACCCTGTCGATAAGTCCATCCAATTTTGTCACTGCCGAATCCATACACGCCGCAGTTTTTGTTGTTGGCCGGACTCTGCCAGTGCTGGCTTAAGGAAAGGATAAGCGCGGCCCTTGACGAGCCTCAAAACCGGGAGATCCGGACCGCGTGCGGCAATGAAAAGCCGGCTTTGGGGAACATGGTTAACGAGGGCTTTCCGGGGAAGTACAGGACTTCGCCTTGCACGCGTGAGGCGCAGGGAATCCGGGTCCCGACCGGAAATGTTCGGAGGTTTCTCCTCTATAAACGGCCTGGAGCCTTGCGTTTCACGAGCTTTGCGGCGGCCGGACCGGGCTCTGGGGACAATCGCTAAAATTTTCGGCAAATTTGTCTCAAAACATCCTGTCCGCTTCAAATCGGCCTTGAAGTTTTTGCAGCATGATCCTCGCCAAGTCCGGGAAAACCCGGGCAACCCCGTCCAAAGCGGCGGGCAACAGGAAGGGCTCATTCATGTGGTTTCTGATCAAGGGAAGTTTCTGGTTCTCGCTTGTGCTGATCACCCTGCCGTTTCTCGACACCGGCTCGCAGGAGGCACTCGACAAGGCGCCGCCGCTGGAAGTCGGCCAGAGCGTCGCCGCCGCCGTCGCGGCGTTCGAGGACATCAAGCAGATCTGCGTGCGCAATCCCGATGTCTGCGAGACCGGTAGCGAGACCTTCGCGGCACTGGGCATTCGCGCCAAGGAAGGCGCCCGAATCGCCTATCAGTTCCTCGACGATAAATTCGCCGGCGATGACGCCGAAATCGTCACCGGGTCTTTGCAGGACGTGAATTAGGGCCGGAGCCTGCCCGATCATAACCGCTCGCTTGCTTCAGGGACGCGGTGATCAAAAGGATCCAATGCCGACGACATGATGCACCAGACTGCCAATTCAAGCCGCATGCGATGCGCCGCCACCGGGACCTGCCCTTCCTCCCGGTGGCGTTTTTCTTTGTGTGGGCGCGGGCGCCGGCCCGCATTCCGGTGGCGGCTTTCCTTTGTCGGCGCGACGGGGTGCACTCTCTCCCGGTTTCGCCTATATGACAGGTCAGGCACAGGACCCATGGCATGAGCAAGCTGCAGACCATCATCGACGACTTCGAATATCTGGACGACTGGGAGGACCGCTACCGCTATGTCATCGAGATCGGCAAGGCGCTTCCCGAGATGCCGGAGCCCGAGCGGGTCGAGGCCAACAAGGTCAAGGGCTGCGCCAGCCAGGTCTGGCTGGTGGCCGAGACCGAGGCCGGAGACCCGGGCGATCCGGTGATGGTCTTCCGGGGGGATTCCGATGCCCATATCGTGCGCGGCCTGGTGGCCATCGTGCTGGCCGCAACCTCGGGACAGAAGGCTTCCGCGGTGGAAAATCTCGACGAGGCGGAGTTGATGTCGCGGCTGGGGCTCGGCGAACACCTGTCGACGCAGCGCGCCAACGGCCTGCGCTCGATGGTGCTGCGCATCAAGGCGCATGCGGCGGCGGCGCGGGCCGCCTGAATTCAGCGCTTTGTGCGCTCATGATTGCGTCTCGGCGCGCTGTAGTGGCGGGCAAGGGCTGCGAGTGCGGTGCGCAGCATCAGCTTGGCGGAGCGGGCCGGCCATTGCCGCTCGCGCTCGACCTCCGTCAGTCCCTTGAGAAAGCAGCACACATCCAGAAGCACGCCAGAGAGTTCCGGCCCGACATCGGCCAGCGCGCGCTCGACCCGCAGCCGCGCGGACAGCGTCGCCTCGCTCATTTCCGCAGCACCACCCGGCACGCCCGACTGGCGGCCAAGACGCACTGGCTCCCAGCGCTGGCCAAGCGACGGCTGCATCTGACCGCGGGTGAAGTCCGCGCGCAGCCGCTCTCCCGCCTCGACCTGGGAGGGATCGAGAAACAGGGTTCCGTCCCTGGCCTTGATCCGCGCCAGGGCGGCAAGCGGCGATTCATCCGCATTGACCATCATCTGGCCCTGGTCCGGGTCTGATCTGGACAGGAGCGTCCGGTGCTGGTCCTGAAAGGCGCTGTCGGGATCGCTGAGCCAGCGCTTGAGCGCCGCCCGGCCTTCGGGCGTCGGCGCATAGGCGTGCAACGCAGGGTTCGCTCCTGCACCCTGCCCCATGCTTCCCGCAGGACCGGCGGCTTGGTCGACCTGCGACACTATGTCTGTGAGCAAACCGCGGGCAAGAGCGGCCTTGAGCAGGTTTGCGTCCACCTCCCGCCGGCTGCCATCGCTGCGCTCGAGGGTGATTCGGCCGGACCGGGCGGCAGGAAGCGGGCCGGTGGCCTCGCCGCGCACCAGAAAACCCACGAGCCCCGCCAGCGCCTTGCGGGAATGGCGTGCCTCAGAGCTCCGCATGATCGAACCCGAAAGGCACGAAGACGGCTTCGATGCAGCGCTCGCACTGCTCGACAAACCGGTCATAGGCCCTGTCATCGCGGCGATCCTCCACCACCGCGCAGGCGTGCACCACCGTGGTGCGGTCCCGGCCAAAGGCCGTGCCAACAGCGGCGTAGGGCACCGACAGAACCACATGGGAGAGATACATGGCGACCTGACGAACGTGGCAGCGGGGCCTGCGCCGCGCCGGGCCTTCGGGCAGGTCGCGCTCGCAGGCCATGGCGAACAATTGCGCCACCAGACGCCAGACGATGCGGCAGCGCAACACATCGACCGGATTGTCGCGGCCCGCACCCTTGAGGCCGCGGGCTGCTGCCCGTGCACGGCGCACCGCCCTGCCCGGCCGGCGCGCGGAAACCGGGGGATCGATCAGCCGCGCCATGTCGGCAATGGCGGCGATCGCCAGAATGCTTTCACTGAGAACCACTGAGGGTCCGGGTCCAAGGCCGCGCCCAAGCTCAGGGCCAAACGCTGGTCCAGACTCCGGGCCGGGCCACGGCTGGCGCCGGCCTTGCTGGGGGTTGCGCTGGTCTGGATTGCCAAATTGTCCGTGCCGGTCTGCCATGATGAAAATCTCCGCTATAGGAATATTTTCTTACATGATATGCAGATGACGGGGACGTGCAGCCAGCCATTGGCTGCATCCTATCGTTGTTTTATCAGTGTTTTTGATCGAAAAGGTCGATTTTGCAAGGAATTTTTTCCTCACTTTTTGCACACATGTCGGAAGCAGCGCATGCGACAGGACCGGCAACGGGGCCACACCGCGCATCACGGAAGTGCATTTTTGAGGTCGTTGCTGCGCCTGAAACAAAAAAACCGTGGCACGGAGCCACGGTTGTTTCGTCTCTGTCCGAGTGAACAGGATCTCTCGGCATTGTTCCCGCCGGTTTCCGATTGATCGCATGGGTCGGGAGTTGACAACCAGACCCTGTGCGATCGCCGGTAAATCCGGCAGCAATCTTACTTGGTGCGCTTGCGCTTCTGACCCAGGCCCATTTCCTTTGCCAGGCGCGAGCGCGCCTCGGCATAGGCCGGAGCAACCATCGGGTAATCGGCCGGCAGTTCCCATTTTTCACGGTACTGCTCGGGCGTCAGACCGTAATGGGTCATCAGGTGGCGCTTGAGCGACTTGAACTTCTGGCCGTCTTCCAGGCAGATCAGATAATCATTCTGGATCGAACGGCGCACCGAAACCGCGGGCTTCGGCTTTTCAACAACTTCTTCCAGGGGCATTGTCGCGCCACCAAGTGCTGAATGCACCTGGGTAATCACGTTTGGAAGATCATTGGCGGCAACAGAATTGTTGCTCACATAGGCTGCGACAATTTCGGCGGTCAGTTCGATCAATAGATCGGCGCCATTGTCTTTGTTTGCTTCTGTCATAGTCTGGTCCTAACTTTTCAATCAAGCGCACTGCCTTTTGAGCGGTTTGAAATGGTTACAAAATAACGAACATTCCGCACCGCGGGGCGCAAGGTCTGGCTTACCTGAATTTCAAGCTTAAACAACTACTAATTTTCATGACATGGCCTATGACTTAATAAAACATATCAAAAATTATTACCGATTTATAATTTAGGCGCGCAACCTCACCTTGCATTAATTCTTAAGTTGCATAAACGCTGTGTTTTGTTCGATGTTTCACTACTGTGCAGTGCATCCAATTGGATGCTGCAAAGGCGCTGTAGATGTTCGACGTAATTCAAATAGGGTTTCGTCGAATGAATCCATCCGGGCAAGACACGCACTATTGTTTGTCTTGCGGAGCCATTTCATCCCGCACCGATGACGCATGCAGTCTGTAACCGACGGTATAGGCGGCCTTTGCCAGAAGATGCGATGACACCGGCGCAGTCAGCAGGATGAAGACCACGCCGGCCAGAGCCCGGGACATGGTGCCGAAATCGGCGGAGTGAATGGCGAGCGCGATCAGCATGAGGCAGGAGCCCATGGTGCCGGCTTTCGAGGCGGCGTGCATGCGCGTGTACACATCCGGCAGCCGCAGCAGACCGATCGAGGCCACCAGGGTGAAGGCCGACCCGATCAGCAGCAGGCCCGCGGATATCAGGGTGACGATCTCAGTCATGGGTTGGTTTCCCCCCCGGTTTGGCCCGCGCCGGGATGCGGTGCGGAGCCCGGATTTCCGCCTGAAGGTCTTGCCCGCAGCTTTGCCTCGCGGCGCGCAGTGGAGGCCGCTTCGCGCGCTTCGGTCAGAATATCGTCCTCGGTCTTACCGCGCGACAGAACGAAACGGGCAAAGGCGACGGTGGCGAGAAAACCCACCAGCCCCAGCGCAATGGCGACATCCACATAGAGCGCGTAGCCGGTCTTGATGCCGATCACCGCAATGAACCCGATGGCGATCAACACCAGCATGTCGAGACCCAGGATCCGGTCCGGCAGGGTCGGTCCCTTGACGATGCGGTAGATGGTGACCAGAAACGACAGGCACAAAACGCCCAAGGTGGTGGTGACAGCATAATCGAAGATGGTTTCGACGCCGATCATCGGAACGCCTCCATGATCTTGCTTTCAAAACCCTCGGCGATCTCGCGCCGCGTGGCGTCGGGATCGGAGGCGTCCATGGCATGAATGTAGAGAATACGCCGGTCATCGGACACATCGACCGACAAGGTGCCGGGTGTGAGCGTGATGAGATTTGCCAGAATGGTGATTTCGAAATCGCGGTCGACCCTGAGCGGATAGGCGAAGATCCCCGGCTTCAGATCCATGCGTGGCGACAGCACAAGCAGCGCCACTTTCCAGGCCGAAAGCACCAGTTCGGTGACAAACAGCAGCAACAGCGACACGACGCGGCGGGCGCGGGAGAAATACCCGACGGAGCCGACTTGCTCGCGGATCAGCGACAGGGCGAAAATCGCCAGCACGAAGCCGAAGGCGAAATTGAGGAAGGTGAACGATCCGGTGACCGCCGCCCAAGCCAGCGCAAGCAGCACATTGACCAGAAACAGGCTCATTGGGACGCCTCCACGGGAAACACCGACTGTACATAGGCCGACGGATCAAGCAATCCGCGCGCGGCCTCCTGGGCCAGCGCCATCACCGGCTCCGGCCAGACGCCGGCGGCAATGGTGATCACCACAAGTCCGCCAAGAGCCGCCGTGGCGCCGAAGGACAGCGGTTGGGTATCCATGGGATCGGGGGTTTCGCCCGCCCCGTCAGCAGCTTCCGGCGCGGGGCGCCAATAGGCCAGCGCCCAGATCCGCCCGACGGCGATGGTGGTGAGCAGGCCGGTCATCAGGATGGCGCCGGCCAACCACCAGGCGCCGACATCCAGCGAGGCCTTGACCAGCATGATCTTGGGCCAGAAACCGGAGAACGGCGGCAGGCCCGCGACCGACAGGAACAGCACCAGCGTCAGGCCGGCAACCGCCGCGTTGCGGGCGTAGAGCCCGCCCGCCTCGGTGAGCTTGAAACTGCTGCCGAGCCGTGCGCTGATGCCCACGGCGAAATACAGCGCCGTCATCACAACCATCGAATGGGCGGCATAAAGGATCGCGCCGGACAGGCCCGCCGGGCTGCCGAGCGCCAGTCCCGCCATCATCACGCCGATCCCGGAAATCACCAGGAAGCCCATGGCGCGGCGGATATCATTCTGCGCCAGCGCGCCCATGACCCCAAGGATCATGGTGAAGGCTGCGGCAAGGGCGATGAGGAAGGAGAGTTCCTGCCGCTCGACCGGAAACAGCATGCCGAGGATCCTCAGCAACGCGTAGATGCCGACCTTGGTGAGCAGGCCGGCAAACATCGCCGAGACCACGATCCGCGGGGTGTGGTAGGAGGCGGGCAGCCAGAAATTGACCGGAAACGCCGCCGCCTTCATGGCAAACGCCAGCAGGAACAGCGTGACCAGGGTCATCAGCGGCGCGGCGCCGCGCAGTTCGGACGCCTTGATGGCGATGTCGGCCATGTTGAGCGTGCCGAACAGGCCGTAGAGATAGCCGGTGGCAACCAGGAACAAAGTGGTGGCGATCAGGTTGAGGAAGGCGTATTTGACCGCGCCGTCAAGCTGGACGGGTCTCGAGCCCAGAACCAGGAGCCCGAAGGACGAAATCAGCAGCACTTCGAACCAGACATAGAGATTGAAGATGTCGCCGGTCAGGAACGCGCCCAGAATGCCCGCCATGATCAGCAGCAGGAACGGGTAGAAGCCGTAGCGGCGGCTTGAATCATCGACATCGCTGCGGCCATAGATGCCGGCGGCGAGCGCCACCAGCGACGAGGTGGCGGCGAAGAACGCGCTCAGCAGATCCACCGTGAAGGAAATTCCGAAGGGCGGCAGCCAGCGGCCCATGGTCATGGTGACCGTGCCGTTCACGGCCACATGCCACAAAAGCCCCAGCGTTATGAAAACGAGCACCATCAGCGACGGTATGGCGATCAGCGGCTGCAGCGCCGTGCGCTTGCGCAGCATCACCAGAACCGAGCCGACCAGCAGGCACCAGACCACCGGGGCCGGGATCAGCCAGTCGGCAGCCGCCACCGGTTCCATCAGATAGGCGACGGAAAGATCCTCAAGGGGAGTGCTTGGTACAGCCATTTTTGCTCCCTCAGTACCCGACCGGCGGCGAAGGCTCGCTCACCGGTTCGGCCAAGCGCATTTCGTCGGAACGGTCGGTCTCGAGCTTCTGGAAGGTGCGGAAGCCAAGCACCAGGAGAAACGCGAAAAATGAAAACGCAATCACGATTGCCGTCAGGATCAGCGCCTGCGGCAGCGGGTTGGCGGCGGAAGCGGAGAGCACATCGGCATCGTGGCCAATCACCGGCGGGACTTCGCGCGTGACCCGCCCCGCGGTGAAGATCAGCAGGTTGACGCCGTTGCTCAGGATCGCCGCGCCCATGAGGATGCGGATGATGTGCTTGGACAGGAACAGGTAGAAGGCGACGGTGAACAGCGCGCCCACCAGAACGGCGAATAAAGGCTCCATCAGTCGCGGTCCCCTTCTTCCAGTCCAAGCGCAATCGAGCCGATGGCTCCAACGACGACCAGATAGACCCCGACATCGAAGACAAGCACGCTCGACAGGGCCAGTTCGACCCCGAAAATCACGGGATAGGTCCACAGGCCCGACATGAAGGGCACGCTGGCGAACACCGAGAGCACGCCGGCCACAGTCGCCATGAACAGCCCGAAAGCCGAAAGCGCCATCGGGTGGAAATAGATGGCGCGGCGAACCGCGGCGACGCCGCAGGCGATACCGTAGATCGCAAGCGCCGATGCCGCGATCAGCCCGCCAATAAAGCCGCCGCCAGGCTCGTTGTGGCCGCGCAGCAGCACGAAGATCGAAAAAAGCACCATGAGACTGGTCAGAAACGGCGCAATGGAACGGAAAATGACGGTGCGCATGTCAGTTCACCTTGCCATTTTGGTCGGGCCCAAGCTGGTCCGGATCATTGTCGGCAATCTCGCCCGCGCGCAGCGAGCGGATGCGGATCAACGAAAGGATGGCAAGACCGGTGACCATGACGACAGCGATCTCGCCCAGGGTATCCGTGCCGCGGAAATCGACAATGATCACGTTGACGACATTTGTGCCGTGGGCGACGACCTTTGAATAGGCCGAGAAGAATTCGCTGAGCGCCGTGTTGAACGGCTGCTGGGTGACCGCCATGAGATAGAGCATGAAGCCGGTTCCGCAGGCAAGCGCCACCGACAGGTCGATAAGCTTTCGCCCGGTCGGCCTGTGGTCGGCCGACGTCAGCTTGAGCCGTGTCATGACCAGGGCCAGAATGACCACGGCCAGGGTCTCGACCATGAACTGGGTGAACGCGAGGTCCGGCGCGCCGAACAGCATGAAGATCAGCGCCAAGGCAAAGCCCTGGATGCCGAGCGAGACGATGGCCGTAAGCCGGTCGCGGGCATAAATGACGGCAAGCAGGCCGATGAAGGCGATGGCGATGACCACCAGCTCATGAAACTGCGCATCGGCCGGCCAGACCGGCATCGCCGGCCATTCGCCATACCAGGCCATCGGTCCGATCAGCGCCGCGGCGACCATCAGGAAGGTCACCGTCATGTAGATCTCGAGCCGCCCCGGCTGGACAAACCGGGTGACGGCTACGGACAACCGGACAAGCCCGGCAATCAGCTGGTCGAAGCCGCGGTCGGGGCCCCAGCCGATGGCCGAGAGCAACCATACCATCCCTGCCCTGAGCTGATCGAGCATGCGGTAGAAGATGACGCCAAGCGCTACCGTGACCAGCGACAGGATCAGCGCCGGGCCCAGATGCGGAATCAGTGAGATCGTCACGATCTCGGCTTTGCCTGCCACGGCGCTTGCCATGGGGGACGAGATGAAGCGGTGGGTGAAGGGCGAGACCAGCGCCGCCAGCAATGCGGCAATGCCCAGCGTCAGAGGCCCGAGCCACAACAGCACCGGCCCTTCATGGGCGGATTTGGGGGTCTTCACCTCCGGGCCGAAGAACGGCTTGATGGCCACCGCAAAGCCGATAACGAACATCAGCGCATTGCCCACCACCGCCACCGCGACAAAGGACAGCGCCCAGGGATTGGTGGCCCAGAGCGCATAGTAGATCTCCTCCTTGGCGAGGAAGCCGACGAAGGGCGGCAGGCCTGCCATGGAGATTGCCGCAGCGATCGCCGCGATGAAGGTGATCGGCATGGCCTTGCGCAGGCCGCCGAGGCGGGTGACGTCACGGGTGCCGGATTCATGATCGATCAGGCCCGCAACCATGAACAGCGCACCCTTGAACAGCGAGTGCGCCACCAGATAAAGCACTGCCGCGGCAATGGCGTGCTCGGAGCCGAAGCCGGTCAGCATCACCAGAAGCCCGAGCGAGGAGACGGTCGTGTAGGCCAGCATCAGCTTGAGATCGGTCTGTCGGATGGCGAGAAGCGTGCCGACGAGCAGCGTGGCGCCGCCGAACACCGGCAGGATGGTTTCCCACCAGGCCGTGTCGCCGAGCACCGGGTTGAGCCGCATCAAGAGATAGACGCCGGCTTTGACCATGGTGGCCGAATGCAGATAGGCCGACACCGGCGTCGGCGCCTCCATGGCGTTGGGCAACCAGAAATGCAGCGGGAACTGCGCCGATTTGGAGAACGCCCCGCCCAGCACCAGAAACAGCGCCAGCAGGTAGAACGGGCTTGCGCGGACATCGTCGCCATAGCTCAAGAGCAGCGAGATCTGGCTGACGCCGGTGATGTTCCAGATCACCAGGAGACCCGCGAGCAGCGCAAGGCCGCCACCGCCGGTGACCACCAGCGCCTGGATGGCGGCACGGCGCGAGGCCTCGCGGGTGTGATCGAAGCCGATCAGCAGGAACGAGGTGATGGAGGTCAGTTCCCAATAGACAAACAGCATCAGGAAACTGTCGGAGATCACGACGCCGAGCATCGCGCCCATGAACAGAAGCATGAAGGAGAAGAACCGGCCGAGCTGGTCGTTGCCCTTCAGGTAGCCGCCCGAATAGAGCATGATCAGCGCGCCGATGCCCGAGATCAGCAGCACGAAGGTGAGCGACAGGCCGTCGATCAGCCAGGAAAAGCTCACATTGTAGGATGGAACCCAGGCAAAGCCGCCGGTAACAACACCGCCATCGGCCACCTCTCCGGCAAAGCCCAGGAAATGAATGAAGATCGCCGCGGGCGCCAGCGCCAGCACCCAGGCTGCATTGTGCCCCAGGCGACGGGTCAGCCATGGTGCAATCAACGCCGCCAGAAACGGCAACATCAAAACAAGTAACGTCGTTCCTGGCGCGGCAGCGCTCATTCAAAGTTCCCCGGGGACGGCTTCTGATTTCCGATTGAACGGTATTTGCCCCGTCACTTAGTCGTCACATCCGTTTTGGACAAGTCAAACCTTTTCAAAATTGGTGGAAAAGACCTGTTCTCTTCCATTTCCAGGCTCCGCAGCAAGCTATTTCCGGCAGCATCGCGCCGAACATGCAGCGGCCCGGGAACCACCTTGCCAGCAAGGCGTTGCGGTCTATTATCCGGAGGCAGGAGACCAGCCGATGAGCGACAGCGCCCCCCACAAGATCCGCAAGACCGAAGCCGAGTGGCGCGACCAATTGACGCCGGAGCAGTATCGCGTGACGCGCAAGCACGGCACCGAACGGGCCTTTACCGGCCCCAACTGGGACACCAAGGCGGCGGGGCTCTACCGCTGCGTCTGCTGCGACCGCGCACTGTTCCGCTCCGAGACCAAATTCGACTCCGGCACCGGCTGGCCGAGTTTTTATGCCCCTGTCGCGCCGGATGCGGTGAGCGAGCACAAGGACCGCTCCTTCTTCATGGTCAGGACCGAAGTGCGCTGCGCCGACTGCGACGCCCATCTCGGCCATGTCTTCAACGACGGGCCGGCGCCCACGCGCCTGCGCTACTGCATGAACGGCACCGCGATGACCTTCGAGCCTGACCGGGAAAGCCCCGCTCAAGATTAGGTCAGCATTGTTGACATAAATATGCTTTCATGCTCAATCTTGCCGTGAGACCGCTGTCCACGCAGTTTTGTTGCGCCATCAGGGACCTATCCGGGCGAAACGAACCTTCAGCACATGGCGCGGTATGGCACCACACCGCATTCGATCGAGCGCAGCAGCGCGCTCCCAGGAGGACAGCATGTCAATGCAGATGCAACAGGATGGGCAAATGCAACAGGATGGGCAGATGCAACAGGGATCGCGCCCCCGCCGGCGGGATAGCGGCCGGTCACGGCCTCGACTGGCCGGCGCTTTTCGCCACGCGGGCGGAACGGATGAAGGCCTCGGAAATCCGCGAACTGCTCAAACTGCTCGACCAGCCCGACGTGATCTCCTTTGCCGGCGGCATTCCCGACCCGGCGCTGTTTCCGGCCGAAGCATTTGGCGCGGCGTTGACTGCGGCGCTGTCGGGCGACACCAAGGGGGCTGCGCTGCAATACTCCGTCAGCGAAGGTTACCGGCCGCTGCGCGAGTGGCTGGTCACCCGCATGGCCTCTCTCGGCGTGCCCTGCACAGCTGAGAACATCATGATCACCTCGGGATCGCAGCAGGCGCTCGACTATCTCGGTAAGCTGTTCCTGTCGAAGGGCGACACGGCGCTGGTCGGCTGGCCCACCTATCTGGGCGCGCTGCAGGCGTTCAACGCCTACGAGCCCCACTACGACCGGCTGACGCCGCTCGCCAACCGCTCGGCCGCCGACTACCGCGAGACCGCCGCGTCGAAAGGCGGGCAGGTCAAGTTCGCCTATGCCTCGGCCGATTTCGCCAACCCCACCGGCGAAACCCTTCCCGAGAGCGCACGCAAGGCCATCCTCGATCTCGCCACGGAGCTCGACATTGCCGTCATCGAGGACGCCGCCTACCAGTCACTGCGCTATGACGGCGCGGACGTCCCTCCCCTGCTGGCGCTCGACATCGCGCGCACGGGCTCGATCGAGGCCAGCCGCACGATCTATTGCGGCAGCTTCTCCAAGACGCTGGCGCCCGGCCTGCGCGTCGGCTGGGTCTGCGCCGCAAAGCCGGTGATCTCCAAACTCGTGCTGATCAAGCAGGCGGCGGATCTGCATTCGGCGACGCTCAACCAGATGGCGATCCACACCGTCGCCGCCAATGGCTTCGAGGCCCAGGTGGCGACGATCAAGGCCGCCTACAAGGCGCGCCGCGACGCCATGCTCTCGGCCCTTGACACCCACATGCCCAAGGGCGTGAGCTGGACCCGGCCGGACGGCGGCATGTTCGTCTGGGTGACGCTGCCCGAGGGCTTCGACGGCGCCGCACTGCTGGCCGAAAGCCTGAAGACCGAGCGCGTCGCCTTCGTCCCCGGCCGCGCCTTCTTCGCCGACGGCTCCGGCTCCAACACCATCCGCCTGTCGTTCTCCTGCGCCACCGAAGCCATGATCGATGAGGGCATAAAGCGGCTGGGTCGGGTGATCGGTCGGTAGCTGGAACCGCTCAAGAGTATCCTCCCGCACAAGGAGAACCCGCCATGGCGCTGGAACTCAGACCCAATTGCGAATGCTGCGACAAGGACCTGCCGCCACAGGCAACCGAGGCGCGGATATGCACGTTCGAGTGCACCTTCTGCGCCGATTGCGTCGAGACTGTCCTTCTGAATGTCTGCCCCAATTGCGGCGGCGGGTTTGCGCCGCGGCCAATCCGCCCGGCCACGGAATGGCGGCCCGGACTGTCGGTCGCCAAGCGTCCTGCGTCCACGATCCGGCGGAAGATGTCCTATTCAGCGGAAGAGGTCGCTGCCTTTTCGCGGCGGCTCAAGGATATCCCGCCGGAGGACCGCTGAGGCCCTTCACCCCCGCCACGGGTACGGCCGTGCGATCGACATGGCGAGCGGCTCGTTAGCCAAGACGGTCGGCGCCGCGCGCGCTTGTTTCGGCATCACCCCGTTGAACATCAGCGTCAGCACGGCGCTGCGGCTGACAGCCAGGTGGATGCCATAGGCGATCAAGCCGGCAGCAGGCGCGATCAGGGCGAATTCCAGCAGCGGCGGCAGGTTGACCAAAAGGAACAGCGTCGCCAGCACATAGACCACCGGGTGGTGGAACAGATAGATGGTGAAGGAGGCGTCGACCAGTCCGCGAATGCGCGGATCGGACCGGCTGAAATGCCGCCGCGCCAGATTGGAGATGAAGCCGACAATCAGAACCGCGCCGATCAGCCCCGCAATCACCGTGAGCGTGTGGGTGAAAAGCCCGGCATAGGGGAGTTGCGACAGGCTCACCAGCGCGACGCCGGCGGCGAAGCTCCGCACACCGGCCTTGAGCAGCAGATCCTGCAGGGTCCGGCTGTAAAACAGCACCACGCCGAGGCCGAAATAGGGAGCGTAGAGATTGTAGTTGATCACCGCATTGCCGTAATAGGGGCTTGCGCCGGTGACCTCCGTCTGGGCAAGGGCGGCCAGTTCGCAGATGGCGGCG
The DNA here is from genome assembly GCA_019084245.1 of Hoeflea sp. GTDB lineage: Bacteria > Pseudomonadota > Alphaproteobacteria > Rhizobiales > Rhizobiaceae > Hoeflea. The sequence goes on along the minus strand of JAHRFE010000015.1, from coordinate 20,370 downwards.
AAAGCTGCGAGCGACAGGATGCGGTTGTCCCCGACCCAGGCGACACCGCCTTCGGCGAGGGCGCGCAGGCCTCGTCCGCCAATCAGCGCATGAAGCGCCGCCAGGCCCACGCAATAGGCGGTCAACGCCCACAGGAACCACAGGTGCGAGATCCAGGGCTCGCCGAAATGGGTGAGTTCCCGGGCGATATGGCTCTGCAACTCACTCATCGGCAAGGCGCCGGACACGGTCAGCGCCACAGACTGGACGACGATCTGGAACGGCAGGATCAGAAGCGTGGCAAAGACCAGCGGCACACCGAGGCGGATGAGCCGGCTTTTGAGCCAGGCCCGCGCGCCCTGCCGGTCGAGCAGCATGATCGAGAACATGCCGGCCAGGATGAAAAATCCGGGCATGCGGAAAGTGTGGAGGAAGTTGGCAAACCAGGTCAGCGCCTGGCTTTTGTCGGGCGAACTCACCGACCATTCATGGCTCAGCGAATAGATGACCGCGGCATGAAACGGGATGCCGAGGACCAGGTACAGCGCCCTGGAAAAATCCCAGTCATGCAGGCGTTCCTGCGTGCGGCCAACGCCCGTGTCCATCGCCCGTCTCACTTCACACTCATGCCAACCCGTCTTGCGGATTGCGGGGAACATTGCACAAAGGCGTTAAGATCGGCTTTTCGGGGGAACCGCAGTTTTAATCAAAGTGTCTTGGTAGCTCAATCAAGTGCTTGATCCACCTGCGATTGATGGCCGAAGTCTGGCCTTCATGGACGTCGAATTCTTGTCGTTCAAGGCCCGCCGTCGTGATCCTCGACCGCCGCCGCCGTCATTCTCGGTCGTCGTGCCGAGGATCTGCAGGAGCAGCCGGTTCAATGGACAACCGAGAGTCCCGTAGATCCGCGGGATGAGGACGAACCGATCGGTCTCGGCAGGACAAACCGGGGGCGTGGCATGCCGGCAAGGCTCCGCGGGCCAGGACATGTGGGCCAGGATTTGGGACGGGGCGCACGGGGCGCGGCCGTCCGGGAAATAACCGGGACCGGAAGGTTTCAGCGGCAGGGATTTTCTGGCGAGGGCAATTCAGCAGCCGGAAAAGGGCGTCGGTGGGCGGGTCAGCGGTGAAAAAAGCCGGAAAAAAAGATGGCCAGCCGGCAGGGGGGTGGGGAAGCCGGCTGGCCAAGCTGATCTGAAGGGGTGTCAGATCAGGATACTTTCGGTTGCCTATCGCGGTTTCGGCACTGCGGCGGCAACAGCAAACTCTTTCAAGGGAAGTTCCTTAGTGCGGCTTCGCCCTCTCGGACGTCGGTCGCGGGTTCGATTACACCAGCACAATGCGCAAGCCGGCGGAACGTTCCGAAAATTATTCGACTTTATAGAATATATATTGATTGAAGCCGGTTTCGCGCGGGCTCGGGTCCTGGACTATGCTGGGAACAGGGTTTGCCTTGAAGCACCATGCGACGCGCGTTGACAGCGAAATGACGAATGCGCCCCGATACATCGCAGCTGTGGCTGACCAATCAGCCGGAGGCGTTCGCGGGAGCTAGAGGTTCCTCAGCCGCGAAATCGAGGAAGTCGTCGACGAATTTGGCCAGCAGTTCAGGGCGCGACTTGACGCCCGACTTGCGGAAGATCGCGCTCAGATGCGCCTTGACGGTACCCTCGCAGGTGCCGCGCAACCGCGAGATTTCGGCAATCCTGAGGCCCTTGAGCGTCAACAGGGCGATTTCGCACTCGGCCGGCGACAGGCCCCACTCGGCGAAGCGGTGGCTAACCAGGCCGCTAAAGTCGCTGCGGAGGCTGCTGGCGCGCTGTTCAGCCCGGCGCAACTCGGCCCGGTGCTGCAACAGATAACGGGATGACAGCCCGAAGGCGACAAAGAGCAGAACTGTCGCAAAAACCTCGGATGCGAGATGCAGCGAGCCATATCTCTCGGCCGGATCGTCGCTGACCAGGTTGACGTGGATCTCGGAGCCGACATCGATCGCCAGTATGGTGCCGCAGACAAGCTGAATCAGCGTCAGGATCATTCGCCCGTCGAACAAGCCGGCGCCGGCGCGCAAGAACCCGCCACGCGACTCGGGCAAGTCGAGTGTCGTCCGATGGTCAAATCCCGCTTCTGCAACCATAGCGAATGTGCCTTTGGTCTGATTGCGCCTTTACTTTAGTCTAGTTGGAGGTTTTGGCGGCCTCCAAGCGGAAAGTATCGATTGACCTGCGGCTGATTGATGCAGTTGCTGATCAACACTTGTGATAAAGGACGCAGGCAACCGGGCGACCCAGGAGGAGCCCCGGCAGACATCATTCGAGGAGAGCCTCCTTCAGCAGCAAGTGGACGACGCGGCGCAGGATCGGCCCAAAGGCCGGTTACCCGCGCGGCGGCAACATTGAAACCGGGAGGGGGACTCACATGACCAAGCGATCACTGGCCAAAGCGGCCGTATGGGCAAGCATTGCTGCGATTGCGCTCAGCGCGGCTGCCATGGCCGACGACGACGACAAGAAGAAGTCGGTCAACGAGCAATATCTGGAAGATCTGCGGCAGGGAAAGATCCACATCGAAGGCGATCATGCGGCGGTCACGGAATTGATCCTCAATCGCAACATTCCGATTCCCTACAGCTACATCGCCCAGCTGATGGCGAGCCCGAACGCCTTTGGCGACGGACCAGCCTGCATCGTCTGCCATTCCTCCGCCGATCCGGCCGTCAGCTATCGCGGGCTTGACCTTTCCACCTGCGACGGCATCAAGGAGGGCTCCACGGAAGCGCCGGCGCGCCCGATCTTCGTCGCCGGCGAGGATCCGAAACGCGAAATCCTCGGCCGCCGGATGCGCAACAACCGGATGCCGCTTGGCGTCAGCTTCAACGTTGATCATAGCACCGATGCCATCAAGTCGGTGGAAGCGTGGATCACGGCGGGCGCCGCAAATGACGATAATTTCCAGAACAACATCCTGCCACTGTTCAACACCGCAAACGTGTTCGGCGAGGACACACCCTCCTGTGCCGAATGCCACATGTCCAACGAGGAACCGCCCAGTTTCCACGAACTGGACGTGACCTCCTACGAGGGCATCATGCTCGGCGCCGATTCCGTCGCCAAGGGCGTCGATAACGCAACCAAGGTGATCATTCCGGGGCATCCCGAATTGAGCGGCGTGTTCCAGCATCTCACCGAGGACCGCATGCCGCCCGGCATTGATCCGTCGGAGGACCGCGACCATCCGAACTCGCAGATCCTGTTCGCCTGGATCAAGCAAGGCGCGCAATGCCGCTGAGACTGGATCGCAGGCGTTTTCTGCAAGCCTCCATCGCCGGCCTGTGTCTCAGGCCGGCGATGGGGCGTGCGGCGGATGCGGCGCCCTTGTCGGTCCGACATCTCTGGCCGACCGACAACGGCCGCATCGGTCCACTCAGCGAAGCGTCGGGGCGGCTGTTTTATGCCGGGGACCGGAGCATCGGAGCGCTTTCGCCCGCCAGCGGCGATCAGCTCTGGAGCCACGCCCACGGATTTGACAGCCCGGCGGTGTTCCGCCCGCGGCTCACGTCTTCGCTGATGGTGACGGGCGGCCGGCACTGGCTCGCGGCCTGCGACCAGGCGAGCGGCGCGGAAATCTGGCGCTACCCGGCGCGGATCCAGACCGGCGTGCCGCTGGTGGAAGAGGATAGCGTGGTCTTTGGCGACGGCCACGAGATCGTGTCCCTCGATACACTGACCGGCGCGGAGCAATGGCGGTTCGCGGGCATCCCAGACACGCTCGCCGCTTATGCGCCTGCGGCCTCCGCCGACACGATCTATGCTGGCCCGGGGGACGGGCATCTTTATGCGCTCGACCGGATGACCGGCGGCCTGCGCTGGTCCAGGGATATCAGCCGCGACTGGCAGTATCTGCGCCAGATCACCGTCGCTGACGGCATCCTGGTGGCGGGCACCTACAAGGAGATCCTGGCCGGGCTGGCGCTTGAGGATGGCAGCCGGCTGTGGAGCTTCAACGCCGGCAATTTCATCAATTCCCAGCATGTTGCCGGCGGCGCCGCCCATCTCTGGTCGCCGACCGGCTGGATCTATGCGATCAGCCTCGAGAGCGGCCGGGTGCGCTGGCGCCACCAGACCACGGATTATGACGGCAGCGCCGGCAATTGGGCATCGGTTCTGGCCGAGATCACCACGCGCGCGGATAAGCTTTACGTCCTGTCGATGGACAACGTGCTGCACGTGCTCGACATGGAGGACGGGCGCGAAGTTGCGGCGCGGCCGGTGCCGGGACACATCCGCCACGCGGTGCTGCCGCTTATCGATGGCAGCGGCTTTGCCTTCCCGACGACGGATGCGGAAGTGCTTCTGACCGGCGCCGCCTGACCCGGCCGGGCGGCGCCACCATAAAAGAAGGCCGGGATCTCTCCCGGCCTTCGTTGCTCGTTCCGAATTCGGAAAAGATCAGTTCTTCGACTTGTCGACCAGCGCGTTGCCCTTGATCCAGGGCATCATGCCGCGCAGCTTTTCGCCGACTTCCTCGATCTGGTGGCGGTCGTTCATGCGGCGGATGCCCTTGAAGCGCGAGGCGCCGGCCTTGTATTCCTGCATCCACTCGGAGGTGAACTTGCCGGTCTGGATGTCGGTCAGCACGCGCTTCATCTCGGCCTTGGTCTCGGCGGTGATGATGCGCGGGCCGGAGACATATTCGCCCCACTCGGCGGTGTTGGAGATCGAGTAGTTCATGTTGGCGATGCCGCCTTCATAGATCAGGTCGACGATCAGCTTGACCTCGTGCAGGCACTCGAAATAGGCCATTTCCGGCGCGTAACCGGCCTCGACCAGGGTTTCGAAACCGGCGCGGATCAGCTCGACCAGACCGCCGCAAAGCACGACCTGCTCGCCGAACAGGTCGGTTTCGCATTCCTCGCGGAAATTTGTCTCGATGATGCCGGAGCGGCCGCCGCCGACGCCGCAGGCGTAGGACAGCGCGAGATCATGGGCGTTGCCGGAGGCATCCTGGTGGATGGCGATCAGGCACGGCACGCCGCCGCCCTTCTGGTATTCGCCGCGCACGGTGTGGCCGGGGCCTTTTGGCGCGATCATGACGACGTCGACGGAAGCCTTGGGCTCGATCAGGCCGAAATGGACATTGAGGCCATGGGCGAAGGCAATCGCCGCGCCGTCGCGGATGTTGTCGGCGATCTCGTTCTTGTAGATGTCGGCCTGCAACTCGTCAGGTGTCGCCATCATCATCAGGTCGGCCCAGCTTGCCGCTTCGGCAACGGTCATGACCTTGAAGCCGTCGGCTTCGGCCTTCTTCACGGTCGGCGAACCGGCCTTCAGCGCAATGGCCACATTGCCCGCGCCGGAATCCTTCAGGTTGAGCGCATGCGCCCGGCCCTGGGATCCGTAGCCGATGATGGCCACCTTCTTCGACTTGATCAGATTGAGATCGGCGTCGCGATCATAATATACGCGCATGAGACACTCCCGTTGGTTCGCGTTTTTCGTTGTTTGCCGGCATCAGGCACAACGCCCGCCGCCAGTGTGTTGAACGTCTATCCCTGCCTGTAAAGGCCGAGGAATTTCGTCACCGCCCGGGCGGAGATGGTTTTGATTTCGGCGTCGTCCGGATGGCTGTCGTCGCCCAGGAGCAGCCGGATCTGGGTGTCGGCTACCACGAGACCGAAGAAGCTGCGAAAGGCGTCGGCAACATCCTCGAAGCCGAGCAGTCCCGCCGCCCTGCCCGCCTCCAGGAGCGGCTCGATGCGGCTCTTCATGGCGAAGGGGCCGTTGGTCAGCACGATCTCGCCAAGCCGGCTCTTGCCGGAACCCGCGTGCGACACCGCCGCGCGGTTGAGCGCAATCGACAGATCACTGGTGATCACCGTGAGCCAACTCTCGGCAAAACCGGTGAGCGCTGCTGACAAGCTCGCGCGGGTCAGCCCGTCACGCGGCAGTTTCGGCATCTGCACCTTCGACGCCTGCCAGCGCACGGTGGCGGTCAACAACCCGTCGCGGTCGCCGAACCATTTGTACAAGGTCTCCTTGGAACAGCTCGCAGCCCGCGCCACGGCAGCCACCGAAAACCCGTCCCCTTCCGCCACCATCAGCCTGAGCACCACGTCGAGCACTTCGCGCTGGCGCCCAGAGAACTCCGCCTCGGCGCCGGATGCGGCAGCGCTGCCCGCAGCGTCGCGGGTCGCGGCGGCGGAGTGCTCAGGGCGCAGGATCGGGTGGGCGGCAATGGTCATGGGAGATCCGTACCGTACCGTACGGTTCGGTGTCAAGGGGGATGTGATTTGCCGGTGACCGCTCTGCCGCACCTCCCCCTTGAGGATGGTCGGACCGCAGGATCGGGTAGGCGATGCCCCCCGCAAGTTTAGTTTCCGCTGATACACCGCACCACCACCCCGATCAGCGTCGCTCCACTCGCTTCTCCGACCCTCCCCTCAAGGGGCAAATGGAAAGGGCCAACTCACTTCTGCAAACGGCAGCGGACCATTTGGGCGCCGGGCTGGCCGGGGGCGGTGGACAGGTGCATGGTCTGGCTGTTGAGCATCTGGATCGAGACGGTCCGGTTGCCTCCGGCCTTGCAGGTCGCGTTGAGAAGCACGCTTGTCTCGCCCGGCGCGGGTTGCGCGAAGGTGCACGTGCCGCTCGACTGGCGGATGCTGTCGGGCGTGATGACGGCGAAGCCCTCGAAATCGGTCTGGTCCATCATCGCGCATCTGTCGCCATCGGTGGCCCAGACCCCGACATAGGCCAGACGGCTTGCATTGCGGTCATGGGAGAGCGCGGTGAGCGTATCCTCGCGCAGCAGGCTCTCAGGCGGCAGCACCGCATCGAGATTGACCACCGGCATCCTTGGCGACGGAGGAGACTGCGGTTCCGAAACGCAGCCCGCCAGCGCGAATGGCGCGAGCATCACCAGAATTCTCGTTTTGAGCCGACTCATCATGTCTCCTGTCACAGCGCTTCGGCTTTTTGGCCGAGCATTGTGACAATTTCAAGCGGGAACGCAGGGCGCCATCTGGTCAGCACATTGTTACAGGCGTCGGCAGGCGCGGAATTCAAGTCTGCTGAAGCGCTTCATGGATTGTCCCCATCGAACCGCTGCCGCGCCGCATCGACGGCTGAAAAATTGTCGCCGGACCATACCACCAGTTCCGTGAGCGGCACCAGCATCGAGACACCGAGGCTGGTCAGGCCGTATTCGACGCTCGGCGGCTTGGTGGCGTGGACCTTGCGATAGACATGGCCGTCGCGCTCAAGGTCGTGCAAAGTCTGGGTCAGCATGCGCTGCGAGATATCGGGCACAAGGCGGCGCAACTCGCCGAAGCGGTAAGGCCGTTCGCCGAGCGCCAGCAACAGCAGCGTGCTCCATTTGCCGAAGATGCCCTGCATGACCTGGCGGACCGGACATTTGTCGAGGGCGTAGTCGCCCTGCATCATCTTGAGCCGGTCGGCAAAGCTGATCCGTGCATCCATGGGTGGTTCCTTCCGTGTAACCATTGGCGGCAAAACTGCCTTCTTTCGCTGGTAACACACTTACCATATGTGGAGTAACTCTCAATATGAGAGCTACACTCATTTTCGATGCGCCATCGGTGCGCATCGCCCAGGAAAGGATATTTCATGACTGGCAGGATTCTCGTCACCGGCGCTTCGGGACAGCTCGGCTCCCGCATCATCCACCATCTGCTCGCCACAAGCGGCGTCGAAGCCTCCGCCATCGTCGCCGGATCGCGCGATCCTGCAAAGTTGGCGGATCTGGCCGGCAAGGGCGTCGAGACCCGCCGCATCGATTTCGATGACGCCGCCTCGCTCACGGAAGGGTTCGCCGGCATCGAGCGGCTGCTGATTGTCTCCACCGATGCGCTCGATGGCGCGGGCACGCGGCTCCGGCAGCATCTGGCTGCAGTCGCGGCGGCGAAACAGGCCGGCGTTGGCCGGATCTTCTACACCTCGATGCCGGGCGCCGACGACAGCCTGATCACCTTCGCGCCCGATCATCTGGGCACAGAAGAGGCGATCAAGGCGTCAGGCATCGCCCACACCATCTTCCGCAATGGCTGGTACATGGAAAACCTGTTCATGGCGCTGCCACAGGCGCTTGCCTCGGGCCAGTGGTACAGCGCGGCCGGCGACGGCAAGCTCGCCCACATCGCCCGCGACGACATTGCCCGCGCGATTGCCGCCGGCCTCGCCTCGCCGTCCGCGGAGAATGTCACCTATACGCTGACCGGCGACACCGCGCGCACGACCGACGAGATTGCGGCTCTCGTCAGCGACGTGACCGGCAAGCCGCTCGCGGTGGTGCATGTGAGCGACGCCGAGCTGGCGCAGGGCATGGAGCATGCAGGCGTTCCGGCGCCGTTCATCCCGACGCTGGTGTCGTTCGACGCCAACACGCGCGAAGGCAAGATCGCCATGGTGACGGACGATGCCAGGACGCTTTCGGGCGCGGGGCTCACATCGCTTGAGGATTTTCTGGAGGCGAGCAAGGCGGCTTTGCTCGGATAGTTCCGATCCCGTGACCCAAGTCATGGCCCTGACCTCCAGCCATGACCAAAGCCTCCCTCCATGCCTGATGGAGGGAGGCCTGACTTTCGCGGCATTACCCGCAGGCGCGGACAAACCGGCGGACGGTTTCGGCCATGCCGTGTTCCAGCGCATCAGCCGTCAGGCCGTGGCCGATGGAGACTTCCAAGAGGTTGGGCAACGCGCGGGCGAGTGCGGGCAGGTTTTCGACGGTCAGGTCATGGCCGGCATTGACGCCGAGCCCGAGTTCGCCCGCGATCCTGCCCGAAGCTTCGAGCTTGGCGAGTTCGGCCGCGGCGCGAGCCGGATCGTCAAAGGTTCCGCCATAGGGACCGGTGTAGAACTCCACCCGGTCGGCGCCGGTGGCTTTCGCCGCTTCCAGGCTCGCGCGGCTGGCGTCGGGGTCGCAGAACAGCGACACGCGCGCGCCGTTCTTCTTCAGCCGCTGCACCACCGCGCGCAGGAAATTTCCCTTGCCCTCGAAATCCCAGCCATGGTCGGAGGTGGCCTGTAACGGATCGTCCGGCACCAGGGTCACCTGTTCGGGCGCGTTGGTCTCGACCAGATCGAGAAACTCGTCGGTCGGATAGCCCTCGATGTTGAACTCGGCGTGGGGGAATTCATCGTCGATCAGCGCCCGGATCTCGGGAAGATCGGAGAAGCGGATATGGCGCTGGTCGGGCCTGGGGTGAACCGTCAGCCCGTGGGCGCCATTGGCGAGCGCGATGCGCCCCAGTGCGGTGACGCTCGGCCAGGGCAGGTCGCGGCGGTTGCGCAGCATGGCGATGGCATTGAGGTTGACGGAAAGCTCGGCGGGCATGGCGGCCTCATGGATCAAGACAACGAAGAGAGCCTGCGACCCTCTCCCGTTTTCCTAAAGCATTGGCCGGGGATGTGAAATGAATTTCGGGAAAGCGGCCATTCGGGTTTTGAATGAATGCCGCTCAGACCGGGAAAGCCACGCGCGCAACCCCGATCCGTTCAGGATTTGCCGCGCCTGAGCCGCGTCGAGTAATCCTTCAGGTCGGCGTCGTAGGATTCGATCATCCGGCGCTGGCGTCTTTTCCCTATTCGGAGAGCGCCCCAGAAGAACAGAACCGCCACCAAGCCGATCAGCGCGAAGAGCGGACCACCCAGTTCACTGGGGTCCGATGTGCCGAAAGCCCTTTTGAGGAGTTGGTCGAAATCAAGCGCATGGGCTGGCGCGGCCGACATGACGGCGATCAGCGCCAATGCGAGAGCGGACAGGGTGCGCATGCGGGTCTTCCTTGTGCAGATCATCCGGACGCAATGTAGCGCGACAATGTTAAAAAATTGGCCGCTGTCTTCCGCATGCCGTCGGAGTGCGGACCCGGCGTATCAGGTAGCTCTTTATTAGCGTTTTTTCAGCATGATGCACCCGACACGTCGTTGCCGGCCGGCCACGCGTCGCACTGACAAACGATGCTGCTCGGGCGCTGGGAATGAGGCGACGCCCTGCCCCGCACGGTATCGAGACATTAACATGATGGCACCACAGCGTCGGGCAATCCGGCAAACCGCAGCGGATTGCTGAAGCGCGAGCCGACCAGACAGGACACCGAATGCCAATCTATCCCCTGCCGGCGCAAGAAGCGGAACGTGTGGCCAAGCTGCGCAGCTATGAAATCCTCGACAGCCTGCCGGAAGAAACCTACGAGCGCATCACCCGGCTCACCGCCAAGATCCTCGACATGCCGGCCGCGATGATCTCGCTCGTGGAGGGCGACCGCCAGTGGTTCAAGGCGCAGGTCGGCGGAGATCGCAACGAGATCCAGCGGGAGCTCTCCTTCTGTGCCCACACGATCTGCCAGAATGATGTTTTCGTCATCGAGGATGCCCGGAAGGATCCGAAGTTCTCGGACAATCCATTTGTCACCCAACATCCCCATATCCGTTTTTACGCCGGCGCTCCCTTGCGCGCCAGCGGCGGACTGAACATCGGCACGCTGTGTGTTCTCGACACCAGGCCGCGGACACTGAGTGAAACGGACAGGCGATCGCTTGCAGATCTGGCGGCGGTCGTCATGGACGCGCTCGACACACGCCTGATCATTGACCGGGCGGAAACAGCCGAGCGCCGCCTGTTTGACGCGGTGGAGTGCCTGCCCGACGGTTTCGTGCTGTTTGACAAGGACGACCGGCTGGTCATCTGCAACAGGCGCTACCGCGAAATCTATGCCGAGAGCGCCGATTTCATCCGAGCCGGCGCGCGCTTCGAGGATCTCATCCGCAAGGGTGTCGAAAGGGGACAATACCCCGATGCCGTGGGCAATGAAGAGGCCTGGATTGCCGAGCGTCTCGAGGCGCATCAGAATCCGGGGGACCCAATCGAGCAGCATCTGCCGGGCGATATCTGGTTCAGGGTTCAGGAACGCCGCACCAGCGAGGGTGGCCTGGTCGGGTTCCGGTTCGACATCACCAAGCTCAAGCGCCAGGAACGGGAACTGGCGCGGCTGGCCTGGACCGACAGCCTGACCGGGGCCATGAACCGGCGCCGCATCATGGAGCTGGCCGAAAGTGAGATCGAGCGCGCCCGCCGCCACGGTGTCGAGGTGTCCCTGCTCATTCTCGATGCGGACCATTTCAAACGGATCAACGACCGCCATGGTCACACCGCCGGAGACGAGGTCCTCAAAGGCATGGTGGAGCGCTGGAAACGGGTGTTGCGCTCGCACGACCTGATCGGGCGCATCGGCGGCGAGGAATTCTGTATTCTGCTGCCGGAAATCGGTCCTGCCGGCGCGGCACGGGTGGCCGAAAAACTGCGCATGGAGACTGCCGAACTGCCCTTTGCCTTCGAAGGCCAATTGCTGCACGCAACGGTCAGTATCGGGGTGGCGACCCTTGCGCCGGGCCAAGGCCTGCCGGATCTGATGCGCTGTGCCGACAGGGCCCTGTATGAAGCCAAGGAAGCCGGACGCGATTGCTTTATGGTCGCCGCCGCCTGACCTGCAACTTGTCTACAAAGCAAGCCAGAGACCTTGCCCGCGACCGGCCGCAGGCTTAACCTTCGTGAACGGGGCTTGCGCCAGAAGGCCCGCCAGGTTGGGCCACAGGCAGGAGCCGGATGATGATCTTCATTGCCACGTCGAAAAACGGCGATCGCATCGAGTACCGCGACAGCAAGCGCGGGCTGTGGATCCTATCGGTGCTCTCGCCTTCGCTGCCGGGGCTTGCGGCGGTGGCCTATCTCGCCAGCGGCAATCCATGGTGGGTGCTGGCGCCGATCGTGTTCTACTACGGCATTTACGTCGCCACCGACCATCTGGTCGGCGTCGATCCGAACAATCCGCCCGAAGAGGTGGTCGAGGCGATGGCCTCGGACAATTACTACCGGATCCTGCTGTTCCTGTCGGTTCCGGTGTTCTGGTTCTCCTTCCTCGCCTGCGCCATCGCAGCCGGCCAGGAAGGCACGCCGTTCTGGGCCTGGCTCGGGCTGGCGCTGGGCGCGGGCATCAGTTCGGGCACCGCGATCACCGTCGGCCATGAACTCGGCCACAAGCTCAACCGGCTCGACCAGTGGGGCGCCAAGCTCGCCAATGCGGTGTCAGGTTACGGCCATTTCTGCATCGAGCACAATCGCGGCCACCATGTGCATGTCGCCACGCCGGAAGACCCGGCCTCGGCGCGTCTGGGCGAAAGCCTCTGGCGCTTTGCCTTGCGCGAGATCCCGGGCACCGCGGTGCGCGGCTGGCGCATGGAGCGCGAGCGGCTGGCGCGCAAGGGCCTGTCGTTCTGGCATTGGCGCAACGACATCCTGCAGGGCTACGCCATCACCCTGGCCGTCGATCTTGTGCTGATCGTCGCTTTCGGCTGGACCATGATCCCGTTTCTTCTGCTGCACAATCTGATCGGCTGGCTGCACCTGACATTTGCCAATTATGTCGAGCATTACGGGCTCAAGCGCGATGTGAGGCCCGACGGGCGCTACGGGCCGTGCGAGCCGCGCCACTCCTGGAACACCAACCACATCGTCACCAACCTGTTCCTGTTTCACCTGCAGCGGCATTCCGATCACCATGCCAATCCGCTCAGGCCCTATCAGGCGCTGCGCTCGTTTGACGATCTGCCGACACTGCCGTCGGGCTATCCCGGCACATTCCTGCTCGCCGCGATCCCGCCGCTGTGGTTTTCCGTCATGGATCCCAAGGTGCTTGCCTGGGCCGGGGCCGATCCGGCAAAAACCAATCTCGATCCGTCACGGGCGCATCTGTATCAGGCGGGGCTTGCTGGCCGATGACCGTCACCACGCCCTCGTTTGAGCGGATATCAGCCGTTCTTGCGTTTCTCGACGAAGCCAACCGGCTGAAGGACACATTGCGCAGCGGGCGCACGCCTGAAGGCCGGCAGGAAAGCACCGCCGAGCACAGCTGGCGGCTGTGCCTTCTGGTGATGGTGCTGGCAGGGGAACTCGAGGGCGTGGATATCCTCAGGCTTCTCAAGATCTGCATCGTGCATGATCTCGGAGAGGCGATCTCCGGAGACGTGCCGGCGATCGACCAGCGCGCCGGCGACGAGCGTGCGTCACGCGAACGCGCTGATCTCATCACGCTCTGTGCGCCCCTGCCCGAGGACCTGAAGGCCGAGATCGTGGCGCTGTGGGACGAGTATGCCGAGGCCGCCACGCCGGAGGCCATTCTCGCCAAGGGGCTCGACAAGATCGAAACCATGCTGACCCACTCGACCGGCAAGAACGACGCCGACTTCGATTACCGGTTCAATCTCGGCTATGGGCTGGAGGCCACCGGCCGTCATCCGCTGCTAAGGGCGCTCAGGGCCCAGGTGGACGCGCGGCACCGTGCGATCCTTGAGCGCCAGCAATCCAGCTGAACCCGCAGCGCCGGCCGTATCTTGCTGAACTCTGACGCGCGTCAGGCGGCCTTGCCGAGGCGGGACTTCTGCGGCGTATGGCTCGCCTTGCCGGCGATGGTGAAGCGGCCAGCCAGCTGGGCCAGCGCCTGGTTGATGCCGAGCAGGTTCTGCGTCGCGGCATTGGTCTGCTCCACCATCGCCGCGTTCTGCTGGGTGATGTGGTCCATCGAAGTGACCGCGGTGTTGATCTCGGCGATGCCGGACGCCTGCTCCGTCGCCGATTGCGAGATCGCGGCAAAATGATCGCTGATGACGCGCACCTGTCCGCCGATGCTGGTCAGCGCCTCGCCGGTCTTGTTGACGAGCGCCACGCCATTGAGAACATCGCTGAACGAGGATTCGATCAGTTCCTTGATCTCCTTGGCAGCGGAAGCCGAGCGTTGCGCCAGTTCCCGCACTTCCTGGGCGACCACGGCAAAGCCCCTGCCCGCCTCGCCGGCGCGCGCGGCCTCGACGCCGGCATTGAGCGCCAGAAGGTTGGTCTGGAACGAAATCTCGTCGATCACCGAGATGATCTGCGTGATCTTCTTGGAAGATTGCTCGATCTTGCCCATGGCCCCGATCGCCTCGGTGACGGTCTCGCCCGATTGCGCCGCGTGCGCGGAGGTCTGATCGACCACCTGGCGGGCTTCCTGGGTTCGCACAGCCGACTGCTTCGAAATGATGGAAATCTGTTCGATCGCCGCCGATGTCTCTTCAAGCGCCGCCGCCTGCTGCTCGGTCCGCCGCGCCATGTCGTCGGTGGCGGTGGAGAGCTCCCGGGTGTCGGAGCCTGACTGGCCGATTGAGGCGACGATCTCGGCAAATGCCTCGTTCAGCCTCGTGACGGCGGTGTTGTAATTGTGCTTGAGCTGATCGAAATCAGGCGCGAGCGGCTCGGAAATGGTGGACCCGAGATTGCCGTCGGACAGTCCGGTCAAAGCCCGGTCAAGCGCCCGCAGCGCCTTGTCCTGCTCGGCCTTCAACCGCGCCTGTTCGGCTTCCGCCCTGGCGCGCTGCTCGTGCAATTCGTCAAGATAGACCGAGATGGCGTAGTCCATGTCGATCAGCGCCGCTTTGACCACGGCTGTCACGCCCTGGCTGGTCTTGCGGGCCTTCTTGCCCATGCCGAAGCCGGTGACTTCGGTCTCGATGATGTTGGTGATCAGTTCCTCGAGGATCAGCGAATAGCCGCCGATGTACCATTTTGGCTCGAGCCCCAGCTTGGCATGGACCTTGCCGATGCGGGTCACGCCGTCGATGTAATTCTGATCGAAGGTGGCGGTGGCGATCAGGTTCCAGTGGTCGACCTGCTTCTGCTTGGCGTGTTCAACGTGGGCCGCATCGCGGAAGTGCCGGGCGGTTTCGGGATTGGACGTGGCCTGGCCATAGAACCGGTCCAGCGCGGGCCCCACGGAGCGCTCGATTTGCGGCTGGACCGCTTTCAGCGCCGCCAGTTGCTGCTCGCCCATTGCCACGAATTTGAGTTTGTCGGCGATTTCGGTCTTGGCCGCAGAGTCTTCTTGCATGATAGTTTCCCGATCTGACGCCTTGAAAGATCGCTCATCATCCGCGGTTGTCCTGGCCTGCAACAGGGCGTTAATCGCCCCGTAACCATTTCGCTCGGCACTCCCTAAAATAGAATGAAACTTTGAGGCAGGATTTAAGGGTTTTGTGGAATTCCACAGCCTTTTCAAAACTCTAGCGCGAACACATCAAAGTTATGCAATTTTCTGCATAAGTCAGGCCTGAGTTAAACCGAACACGACACATTGCCGCTCCGCCGGGCGTTTGATCAGGCCGCTGGCAGGCGGCCCCGGTTCAGGGCGTGATCGGGTTGCGGCTATCGGCGAGGATCTTGCCGCCGATGGCGACGAAGCAGACGCCGGCGGCGCGCTCGATCCAGTGCCGGGCATTCTGGAACCGGGCGATGACCGGGCGCGACGACATGAACAGGGTTACCAGCGTGTACCATGTTGCCGAACTCAGCATCACCAGGCCGATCATCATCCCCATCACCCACAGCGGCATCGCATCGGTGACCGCCGTGGCGAAGACGCTGGTGAACAGCACGATCGCCTTGGGGTTGGTCAGCGTCACCAGAAAGCCGAAGGCGAACGGGTTGCCGGACCGGCCAGGGTCGCCGCCATCGATCTCAATAGCCGTGGGCTTGGTCATGAGCAGTCTGAACCCGAGCCAGGCGAGATAGAGCCCGCCGCAGATCCGCACCGCCCAGGCGAGCCACTGGTACTGGATCAGAATGGCCGACAGCCCGAGCAGGCTCAGCCCCGCATAGAACCCGAGCCCCAGAGTGACGCCGAGCGTGGTCAGAAGGCCAGCGCGCGTTCCCCGCGCCATCGACGAGCGCACGACGGCGATGAAGTCAGGACCCGGCAGCATCAGCGCCGGGATGAAGATGGCAAAGACGCCGACAAATGCGATGGTCCATTGCATGGAGATGCTCCTTCAGTACCGGCAAGCCGTCACAGGCTCATGGCGAGCACACGGCTGATCTCGGTCAGCGAGCGGCCCGATTGTTCGCACCAGACATTGAACGCGGACTGGACATCCGCCAAGGCCTTTCTTGATGTCGGCGTCTTGTCAACGACGCCTTCTGCGATCAGCCGGTCGACCACGCTTTGCGACAGGATGAAACTGTCCTTGCCGAGGCTGCGCAGGCAATATTGCCCGGTCGTGCCGCCGAGCCGGCTGCCTCGCTTCTTCAACACACCAAGCAGACCGATGTAGTCAGACGACGGCCAGGCGGCGATCGCCCTGGCCGCGCTGCCCGCCTCGGCCGCGAGCGTCTGGAGAAAGACAGCGTTTTCCTGGACCGACCGGATCTTGGCGCCATGGCGGACGATCCTCGTATCCGACACCAGCCTGTCGAAATCCTCGTCGGTCAGCATGGCGCAGCGGCCGATGTCGAAGCCGTCGAAGGCCGCCTCGAACCCAGGCCACATGCTCTCGACTACCTTCCAGTTGAAGCCTGCCTGGAAGATGCATCTGGTCATCGCCGCAAGCCAGCGGTCATCGGGGATGGCTGCGAGTTCATCAGCCGATTTCGGCGGGGTGAGCATGGCGTTCAAGGCCTCGGCGCCGCCCTTGCGGCTGGCCGCGATGGCGAAGATCTCGTCGAATGGGCGCATGGCGTCGTTCCGGAAAAATGCGTTGCACAGGGAGATTAGCCGAGCCGCTCGGCAATGGCGAGACCCTCAGCCGGGCCGCACAGCCACCCAGATCATGTGGCGCGCGCCTCTTTTGCGTGTGCTGGCGCGGACCGGGACTTCGTCCACGTCAAACCCCGCCTGCCGGAGCCGGCGGGTGAAGGCCGGGTCCGGCACCGAGGACCAGACCGAGAAGACGCCGCCGGGCGTGAGCGCCCGGAAGCCGGCAGCCAGTCCGGTCGCCGAATAGAGCGCGTCATTGCCCGTGCGCGTGAGCCCTTCCGGGCCATTGTCGACATCGAGCAGGATGGCGTCCCAAAGCCCTGCTCCTTCTCCGATAAGCTTTCCGACATCGTCTTCCACCAGGCTGACGCGCGGATCGTCGAGGCAACCGACAAAGACCTCCGCCATCGGCCCGCGCGCCCAGGCAATCACCTCGGGCACCAGTTCGGCGACCGTGACGCGGGCGCTCCTGCCCAGGCTTGCAAGGGCTGCGCGCAGGGTGAAGCCCATGCCGAGCCCGCCGATCAGCATGCGAGCCTTTGGCCGACCTTCAAGCCGTTCCGCCGCGAGACGCGCCAGCGCTTCTTCCGAACCGCTCTGACGGCTGTTCATCAATTCGTTGGAGCCGAGCATGATCGAGAATTCGGACCCCCGCTGCATCAGCCTGAGTTCCGGGCCATCATCAAGTTGAACGGCGTCAAGCCGGACCCAGGGAATCATCGGCGTCCTATCGTGCAATTCCACATCAGGCCCGTCTGATGGCCACAAATGGACGTGATGGCAAGGGTGCATGGACCCGGACTGCGCCGAAAACACTTCGGACAGCCAATGTCCGGGGCGCTGGCCGCGCCCGCCCCGGATACGCGGATTATCAATCTGCCCAGTTCGCCTGCCTGCCGGAGCTCGTGTCACTGAGCCAACCGGACCGCAGGCAGTTCGGGCAGCCAAGGCATGTGCCGGAGGGGATCCGGCTGCAGGGTGAGACGGGCGGGCGCTTGGCCGCGCTCCGCCTCAGCATAGCACGGCCTCCATTTTGTCCCAGTCACCGACCTGCCAGGGTTCGCCCACCACTGCGGCCATGAAGCCCGGGAAGACTTCCGCCGGTATCCCCGCCTGCATGCCGGTCACCATGGCGATCCGCTCGGGACGGCTCGCTGCCGCCAGCATGGCGCGGGTGAACAGCACCATCTTTTCAGGCGCGATGCCTCCGACGATCCGTTCGCGGATGGCGGTAATCTCGGCTCCCGAAAAATGCGCCTCGATCCGCGGCTGGATTTCAGTCTCTTCCTCGTGCATGTGCTTGAAGTCGTCGGCGATGAACAGCGCGAAGCGCTGATAGAGCTTGCGCAACCGCACCGGCCGGTCATTGCCCTCGGCAGAAGCCAGGTCGCTTGCCAGCTGGCGCAGCTCATCGAAGGCTTCGACATGGTGCTCATGGTCATCGGCGGCATGGTCGGCGACTCCCGGCAGCTGCTGGTCAAGCAGGGCGTGAATCTCCCTGTTTTCATGGGTGAGATGGCTCACGCCCATGACGATGAAATCGGACAGCCGGTCGAGCGCAGCCGAGACAGCGCCCCGGTCGAATGGATCAAGCTGTCCCAGCGCAATCAGCATCCGGGCGCTGGCAAGCCGCAGTCCCTTGTGTACGGCATAGTAGAGGTCTTCCTTCTCTTCATGAGAAGCGCGAAATTCGGTCTGGGCATTCATGATTGTCTCCTTGTGCCGCGGGATTGTCCGGCGGTCGAATGGAGCGCGGAATAGCCAGTTTGTTTCACTTGAAAAACAGGTCGAACTCGGATTGAGTGTCCGAAAATTCAGGACAATGTCATGGACCAGCTCAAGGCAATGAGGGTGTTTCAGCGCGTCGCCGAACGCGGCAGCCTGACGGCGGCCAGCCTCGACATGGGGCTGTCGCGCGGCGGCGCCAGCGCGATTGTCACCGAGCTTGAGAAATATCTGGGCGTGCAGTTGCTTGAGCGGACGACGCGCAGCCTGCGGCTGACCGAGGACGGGCTGTATTATCTGGAAAGAGCCCGGGCGATTGTTGAATCCGTGGCCAATCTGGAGGATGAGGTCGGGTCCGCAGAGCGGCAGCCGCGCGGACGGCTGAGGGTGCAGATCCCGGCAGGGCTCGCAGCCCTAGCGCTGGCGCCGGCGCTGCCGGAATTCCTCAAATCCTATCCGCAGGTGGATCTGGAAATCCTGTCGCGCGACGGCGTTCCGGATTTTGTGGGCGACCAGATTGACGCCGCGGTGCTGATCGGCGCGGTGCCCGCGATCGACATCGTCGCGCGGCCATTGGGCCGCATTCCGGTGATGACGGTGGCATCGCCAGCCTATCTCGGCAGCCATGGCGAACCGGCCACCCCCCAGGAACTCGCGCGCCACCAGTGCATCCCGATCATCTCGTCCATCAGCGGCCGCACCGTGCCATGGCGGTTCCGGGTGGAAGATGAGGATATCTCCATCGCAGTTCAGGGCCGGCTGGCCTTCGAGACCGCGGCCGCCGCGGTTGTTGCCGCCAGGCGCGGCTCCGGCGTCATCCAGCTGGCAAGCTATCTCGTCTACACCGAGGTTCGCGCCGGAAGCCTTGTTCCTGTGCTTGACGGCTTCCGTCCGGGCAGCAGCGAAATGTTCCTCGCCCACCCGAGGCACCGGCTGAAACCCAGGAAGCTGAAGGTGTTCGAGAAATTCCTGATCGAGCTCAACCCGCGGACGCGGGAGAAATGGGGCGTGCGGCAGGATGGGTGAGCCGTGGCAAGACTCACCTCCCGCATCAAGGTTCGCAGCGCGCATGATCGCTGGTCCGGCAGCGAATTCCGCCAGCACGGACGCCAAAGCCATACCAGTCAATTCTTGCAGGCATGGCAATCGATCTTGTTAAGCTTGTGGTGCCATGAATTGCCACGGGCGGTTGCAGGATCAGCTTCAGGCCGGTCGAGACATGCGAGACGCAATTGGCTTTCTACACAGCGAACATCGGACTGGAGGCGCACGCGGACAAGCAGTCGCAGCGGCTGATCTTCGCCTATGAGACTTCTGCCTTGCTGATCATGGCGTTGACCCTGCCCTGGAGCCTCTACTTCATCTGGATCGAGCAATGGCCCATCGCCATCACGAATCTGATCCTGGTGGCACTTGCCGGGGTGACGTGGCTGCTGATCCGGTCCGGCCGTCTGAATACCGCCCTGGTCGTCTGTGAGCTCAGTCTGGTGGTTTTCGCCATTTTCTACGGCCTGATGTTTGACCCGCCGAGTGCGGACATTCCCCGGATCACCCATCTGTACCTTCTTGTGCTGGCGATGCTGGGCTATATCGGCCACCTCCGGCGCAGGTCGATCTTTCAGCTTGCGGTGACGGCTGTCAGCCTTGCCGCCTTCGTCGCCTTGTCGTGCACGACTTATGCGTTCCCCTTTGCCCAGACCATCCCCGATGACATCCGCTCCATCGGCATCTGGGTAAACGGCGTGCTGGCGACAACCATGATGTGCGGCGGCATCTACGCCATCCAGCGCGAAATCACCCGGCCGAAAGGCATGGCGCTCGAACTGCGCAACGCCGTGCGCAGGGGAGAAATGGAGCTCTACTTCCAGCCGCAGATCGACCTGACGGGGACCGTTCTCGGCGCCGAAGCGCTGCTGCGCTGGCAGCATCCCAAGCGCGGCCCGGTCTCGCCGGGCGAGTTCATTCCCGCGGCCGAAGCCGCCGGGCTGATGCCGCTTCTGGGCGGCTGGGTGATCCAGGAGGCCTGCCGGACGCTGGCGCTGTGGAGCGATGATCCCGCGCTGCGCACGCTTACCCTTGCCGTCAATGTCAGC
>JAHRFE010000027.1 GCA_019084245.1 Hoeflea sp. | reverse complement strand
GGCCGAAGCCGCCGGGCTGATGCCGCTTCTGGGCGGCTGGGTGATCCAGGAGGCCTGCCGGACGCTGGCGCTGTGGAGCGATGATCCCGCGCTGCGCACGCTTACCCTTGCCGTCAATGTCAGCGCCGACCAGTTTCAGGTGGACGATTTCGAGGCTTCCGTCATGGACACGATCCGTTTGCACGGCGTTGAGCCGGCACGCCTCAAGATCGAACTCACCGAAAGCGTCATTGTCCACGATCTGGCGCCGGTGATCGCCAAGATCGACAATCTGCGCGCCGCCGGCATCGGCTTCGCGCTCGATGATTTCGGCACCGGGTATTCGTCGCTGAGCTATCTCAGGCAGCTGCCGCTCGACCAGCTCAAGATCGACCGGAGTTTTGTCAAGGAATCGCTCGACACCGAGCGCGGGACGGCGCTGGCCAGAAGCATTGTCCAGCTCGGGCTTGATCTCGGCTTCGTCGTGCTGGCCGAAGGCATCGAGACCCCGGCCCAGCACGCATTCCTGCGCGACTGCGGCTGCCACGAGTTCCAGGGCTATCTGTTCGGCCGGCCAATGCCGGCTGACGCCTTCGCCGCGCATGTCCGCGAAGCAACCCTCAGAACAGCCGAGACCGCGCCGGTCCTGCTGCGTGATGCTTTGGCGGACAGGCCGAAGCGGGCTCAGCCGTTCGCGGGAACCGCCTGAAATCAGCGGGCGCGCGCATCAAAGGCCCGGCGCGCCGCCTCGACTTCCGGCATCTGCTCCATGGTCCAGGCATAGAGCGCCTTGAACGGCGGCTGCAGGGTCCGGCCCAGGGGCGTGATCTCGTATTCGACGCCCACCGGAGAGGTTGGCAGCACGCGGCGCTCGACCAGCCCGTTGCGCTCGAGCCGCCTCAGGCATTCGGTCAGCGCCTTCTGGGTGATGCCTTCGAGATGGCGCTTGATGGCGTTGAAGCGCATCGGGCCGGCGTCGAGAACGGTGAGCACCATCATCGACCATTTGTCGGCGATCTGGTCGAACAGAAGCCGGCTCGGACAGCTCGCGGAAAAGCTCTGGCAGGTTTTTGCATCCATGGTGGTTTCCTCACCTATACCTAGTCGATTCACAGTGCGTTCTTGAACCTTGGTATAAACTATATACTTGGAAGACTCCACTGAAAAGGACCCCCAAGACCATGCAATCAACCAGCAAGACCGACAGCCTGTTCGAGCCCTTCCAGCTGAAATCGCTCAGCCTCAAGAACCGCATCGTGATGGCGCCGATGACGCGGAGCTTTTCGCCCGCCGGCATTCCCGGCGCCAATGTGGCGGACTATTACCGCCGCCGCGCCGAAAGCGATGTCGGGCTGATCCTGTCCGAAGGCACGGTGATCGACCGGCCGGCCTCGCGCAACGAGGCGGGCATTCCGTTCTTCCACGGCGCGGACGCGCTCGCCGGCTGGAAATCCGTCATCGACGCCGTGCATCAGGCCGGGGGCAAGATGGGGCCGCAGATCTGGCACACCGGCGCCACCCGCGGCATGAGCGGCTGGACGCCCGACTCCCCGGTCGAGAGCCCGTCGGGGCTCAACGGCCCGGGCGACCCGAACGGCGTCGCCATGACCGACGAAGACATCGCCGACACGATCGCGGCCTTCGCCAGCGCCTCGGCCGACGCCAGGCGCCTCGGCTTCGACGTGGTCGAGCTGCACGGCGCGCACGGCTACCTGATCGACCAGTTCTTCTGGGAGGCCACCAACCTGCGCACCGACCGCTATGGCGGCGCGACGCTCAAGGAGCGCGCCCGGTTCGCGGCCGAAATCGTGGCGGCAACACGGGAAGCGCTCGGCCCGGACATGCCGCTGATCCTCAGGCTGAGCCAGTGGAAGCAACAGGACTACAAGGCGCGGCTCGCCACCACGCCGGACGAGATGGCGGACTGGCTGCTGCCCTTGAAGGAAGCCGGCGTCGACATCTTCCATTGCTCGCAGCGCCGCTTCTGGGAACCGGAGTTCCCCGAGATCGACGGCGACGAGGGCCTCAACTTCGCCGGCTGGGCCAAGAAGCTCACCGGGGCCGCGACGATCTCGGTGGGCTCGGTCGGGTTGTCGGGCGAGTTCCTGGCGGCGTTCGGCGGCCAGTCTTCCTCGCCCGTCGGCCTCGACGGGCTGGTCAGGCGCATGGAAGCCGAAGAGTTCGACCTGATCGCCGTCGGCCGCGCCATCCTCGGCGACCCGCACTGGGTGACCAAGATCAAGACCGGCGAGACCGAGAGCCTGAAGAACTTCGACCCGGCCTCGCTCGCCGAACTGGTCTAGGAAGACTTCCGCCGCCGGGACATGGGTTCCGGCGGCAGGGTTGCCGCGGCTTCCGCAGGGAAAATCTAGTCGGCCTGCTGGGCCGTCGCCACCGGTGCGGTTATGAGCTTGAACTCCACCATCTCCTCGGGCGTCAGATAGTAGAGCCGGTCCGGCGGCGTTTCCAGGGCGTGGATCCAGAGCCCGTTGCCGATGCCCATCTCGTCCAGATGCCGGGCAATGCGCGCCGTCGTGCTCTGGGCGCCGGACATGGCCTGCTCGGCGGACGGCTTTTCCTGTCCGGCGTTGAAGACCTGATGGACGCCGACAATAGCGTCCGCTTCCGCCTCGCGCGCGACGCCGCCGGAAAAGACCAGCGGGCAGGAGGACGCGCAGAGCGCCTTCGTCGCCACCTTGGTGTTGAGGCCCTTTTCCCGGATCAGTTTCGCCATCGCCAGCGCATCGTCGACCGAGCCGCCCGGCGAATTCAGCGACACCGTTTTCACATACTCGCCGCGCGCCGCGATCTCTTCCGTGAAGCGGCCGGCAGCCCCAGGATCGATCGATCCTTCCGCCCTGAGCTGGCCCCCGGGCAGGAGTTCGAAGCGCATCGGCTGGCGAAGCACTTCGGGAGAACTCTCCGGTTCCACCGGCGGCGCCTGTCGACCACCTTCCGTCAACGCAGGCGGAAGCACTGGGGCGTCCGTCGTCATCGGATCATGGCCGGGAAGTGCCGCACGCGCCAGGCTCATTTCCCTCAAGTCGATGAAGAGAAAGGCGCCCGATGCCGCGAGAAGCGCGAAGAAGGCGCCGCGCATCAGCAGGCCGTCGTCGGCTCTGAGAAAAGCATTCTTCAGGCGCGAGCCAAGCGACGGGGGGGTCACGCGGGCGGCCCCTTGCGCGGCGCCTTCACGGACATGTCGAGGCTGGTGATGTTGGACTCCGTCCGCCCGCGCTCGTCCTCGGTTTCCACTGTCTGCACCGCCTGCTCCACGTCGACCCCATGGCGGCCAAGCGCGCGCTGCACCTCGAGCGCCTCCAGAAGTTCTGCCGCGGTGATCCGCTGCGCAAAGGGCAACCGCTGCTCCTGGCTCCGGATTGCCCCGTGAACGATGGCCAGGATGAAGACGAGAACGGCGGGCAGCAGGTCGATGGAGATTGCGCCTGCCCAGGCCGGAATGAATTCGGCGGCATAGCGCAGGACGGCTTCTGCGGAAGACAGCGGCACGAAGCGGCGCTCGGCCACCGGTTCCCGCGCCAGAATATCGTCCGCGGCCTGCGAAAGCACCAACGACTGGGCGGAGACCGAAGCGCGGATCGTCTGCATGACCTGATCCTGGCGGTCCGCAAGATCGGCGGCCCTGCCATCGGCGACCGGCGCGATGAAGCCGAGCGACAGGTCTTCGGCCGCGCGCTTGACGGAGGGTGCAATCGAGGTCTGTTCCAGCGAGGTAATGACGCCGGAGAGCGCCACGACCTCGGCAGAGAAGTCGTCACTGCGCGGCGCCACGGCGCCCGGCGCCGACACAAGCGTGCGCATGGTTGCAAGATGGCCGCGCCCCTGGTCAAACAGCGTGGTGACCCGTTCACGCGAGGCAATGATGCCGGTCTCGAGCTCGCTCAACTGCGAGGACATCTGCGACAGAAGCTGGACGACACTGCCGGACCCCATTGTTCCCGTCAGTGCCCCGTTCTGGCGTTCGTCTTCCGCAAGCCGTGAAAAGCGTTCCGATGTCCGCTGGATGTCGGGCAGCAAGCTTTGGGCGGCGAGCGCGTTCTGATGCGCCTGGTCGAGGTCGGCGGTGTAGTCCTGCACCGTCTCGGCCAGATGCTGTTCGAGCGCCGCGGAGCCGGCAAGGGCTGCCGCGTTCAGCCAGCTCGACATGGCGATGATCATGGCGCAGCCAAGCGCCATCACGCCGATCATGGCACCGCGGGACGCGGCTCCGGTGACATGCGGATAGAAGCGCGCCATGTAGGACCAGAAGGCGTAGATCGCCACCGAGACCGAAGCCGAGTAGATGATGGCGGCGAAGAAGATTGCGGTCGGCGAACCGTCCAGCAGACTGCGTACCCCGAGATAGGTGTAGACGCCGGACGCAAGCGCCAGCACGGCAAGCGCAAAGCGCGTCATGGTCTCGACGGCGAGGACGCCGTCCTGCAAGCGATGCGATGCGCCAAGCGCCATGAAGACCTCCAAAAGGTTTGAAGCCTTAACAAGTTCTTAAGAACGGGGCGAAATGAAGGCTGTAGCGCGGTTCTTTGCCATGGCCTGAGTCGTACGGGCATTCGGGCTCGTTGGCCGTGGCTCATTCGCGGTCGTGATCCAGGGTGATCAGCGGACGCGGCAAGCCGCTGTCACGGCATAGCCAGAGGCTCGAAGCTGATCTTCAGCCGCGCGCCGGTGGCGGCCGCGTAGCGCTGAAGGGCCTTCATCGACGGGCTGACGCGGCCGCTTTCGAGCTTGGCGACATAGGATTGCGAGGTCTGCATCTTCTCGGCCACCTGCTCCTGCGTCATGTCGGCTCCCGCGCTGCTCACCAACGATGCGTTTTAAGCTAGAATTCCATCGTTGTTTGCAAATCTTCAGGAGGCAAATCGAGATCGACCGAGCGGTAAGCTTTCATTCCAGCGTGCCGTGCGTATTTCACAACGTCATCATCATCAGAATAAACCGCTATTGCGTTTTCAGCCTTGGCAATTGCGACAATCTGCCGATCGAACTTGATCTTGCCGCGCGTCGCATTCGGATTGGTTGTGTCGATGCGAATTCCCCCACGGCTCAATGCATCGCTCATCGCGATCGCCGCTTCGATTGCAGCCTTCTGATCGAACGGCGCGATCCGAAAAACCGCCTGTCCATTCAGAATATCGAGATATTGGCTTGTTGCCTCACCGGCATTAACAAGCAGTTCGCTCAAAACAGGCGTTGGAATTACAATCTTCTCCTTGGCATTCGACAGCACCTCGACCAAGTGCTGGATGCGATCAGAGGCTTTCGCCACAGCTGCCCCGGTTGCTGGATCAATCGGTGGTTTCGCATCAGGATATAGTAGCAAAAGCAAGATGGATGTGTCAAAAACCACCATTAGTGCAGGCCATCCTTGCCATCACGAAGGTCATCTAAGGCCGCCAATGGATCTTCCATTTTACTCCATTTGCTTCCTTCCGTGCTGCGCAACTCCTCGACAACATCCGCAAGCTCAAGGTTCTTAAGCGCATCAAAGCTGTGGACTTTGAACCGCTTCAGGACCCATGTGCCATCATCTTCACGCATCCACCTCCCGACGCCATGAAGACGAATCGGTTCGAAAAAATGCTGGGCAAGCCTGCGGGCCGTTTCCCTGTCAGTTTCGATGCCTGTATATTTGAGATCACCATTCTGAAGCTGAATATGGATTGTCTGATCCGCACCCGTAACGCTCACCAGAACACCGTCAAGGCTACCATCCTGTGTGAAGGGGCCATACTTGACTGGTTTAGGCCGCTGGATCCCGGGAAATTCAATGATCTGAGCCGTCTGATTTTCCCCTTCATAGATAAAACCAGTCGCATTATCATCGGCGAGAAGCCGATCGATCTCATCCCAAGCTCGTAAAGCGTCTTGGCTCGCGTCTTTCCGACGAACTCGATCTAACTGATTTTCTACCTTCGGCACTTCCTCGCGATCTACGCGAGCGACAAGCTGGGTGCTTCCACATTTCAATTCACTGAAGTGCACACCATGTTCGTTGCTGAGCATCGCGGCAAACGCCTGCATGTACTTTGCCAAACGCGCCATCGGAATCGTTATCGGCGTGTAAGCCTTGATATAAAGGGTGAGCGTTTTTTCATTATCCGGGGTCATGGCGCCACCGCCTGCTCAAAGCTGATCTTCAGCCGCGCGCCGGTGGCGGCGGCGTAGCGCTGCAGGGACTTCATCGACGGGCTGACGCGCCCGCTTTCGAGCTTGGCGACATAGGACTGAGAGGTCTGCATTTTCTCGGCGACCTGCTCCTGCGTCATGTCGGCGCCCGCGCGGGCTCGGATCAGCGCTTCGGCGATCGAGAATTCTTCATCCAGAGCCTCGTATTCGGCGCGTAGATCGGGGCGCTGCAGCAGGGTCGATTTGAGATCATTCAGCTTGGTCATGTCACATTCCGTTTCCGCCCGAGAGCGAAATTAACGTTACACTGCGGAGTCTCCATCCTTGATAAATATATCAAATTTGACGTATTTGTGCAATCACTTCCTTATTACTCGAAGGCAGCCATGCCGCACACCAAATGCGGACTTAGGCGAATGCCCCCTACCTTACAATCACCAGCCGCTCCGCAGCCCTTGTGATCGCCGTATAGAGCCACCGCTCGCGGCTGTCGCGAAAAGCCCAGCTTTCGTCGAAGAGGACGACGGAGTTCCATTGCGAGCCTTGCGCCTTGTGCACGGTGAGCGCGTAGCCGTAGTCGAAATCGTCGTAACGCTTCTTGGTCTGCCAGGGGATCTCGAGATCGGGGTCGTCGAAGGCGCTTTTCAGCAGCTTGATCTTGGCCGAGCCGCGCTCCATGTCGTCGTCCTCGGGGCGGACAAGCAAGTTGATGCCGGGTTTGACGGTTTCCTTCGACGAGGTCATCACCTGCCAGAGCGAGCCGTTGAGCAGGCCCTTGGCGGGATCGTTCCTCAGGCACACCAGCTTGTCGCCGGCCTGCGGAAAGGCCTGGTCGAAGCCTTTGAGTTCGCGCAGGCGCTGGTTGTAGCGCCGCCGCGTGCGGTTGGTGCCGACCAGCACCTGGTCGGCTGCGAGCACCATGTCGCGGTCGACCTCGTTCTTGCCGATCACCTGGGCGGTGCCGTAGTCGCCATGCATGATCTCGCGGCCTTCGCGCACATGCATGGCCAGATCGATGATCGGGTTGTCGCGGGCCTGGCGGTGGATCTCGGTGAGCAGAATGTCGGGCTCGTGTTCGGTGAAGTAGCCGCCGCCCGAGATCGGCGGCAACTGGCCGGGATCGCCCAGCACCAGGATCGGCGTGCCGAAGCTCATCAGGTCCTTGCCGAGCGCCTCGTCAACCATCGAGCATTCGTCGATGATGATCAGCGCCGCCTGGGCGAGCGGGCTCTGGCGGTTGATGGCGAACATCGGAGAAACGGTGGTCTTGCCGGTCTCTTCGTCGGAGACCTCCTCCTCGCCGCGCGGCCGGTAGATCAGCGAATGGATGGTGCGGGCGTTCTTGGCGCCGCGGGCGCGCAGCACCTGCGCCGCCTTGCCGGTGAAGGCCGCAAACAGCACTTCGCCCTCGACATTGTCGGCGAAATACTTGGCGAGCGTCGTCTTGCCGGTGCCGGCATAGCCGAACAGCCGGAAGATCGGCGACCGCCCGTCCTTGAGCCAGCGCGAGACGGCTTTGAGCGCCTCATCCTGTTGGGGTGAAAACTTCATGATCCCTCATGGCAGATTCGCCTCGGGCTGTCGCGCATGGGAATGCGGGCAGTGGATGGGTTGTGGCGAGCCGCGCGTTCTCCGTCATGTGTCTGTGTTGTAGAAAGTGCGGGTGGAGGTCTGTGGTGGGCCCTCGGTTTCTAGATCATCCCGGCCCCCGCGCCGGGATCCAGCCACCGCGCGTCGGCACGGTGAGAGACCACTCAAGCCGCAACGGACGCAAGCTCCAAGGAGTCCTCCGGCTCGCGGACGCTCGCCCGCTGGATGCCGGGTCAGGCCCGGCATGACGGCGTTTGGGAAGCGTGTTGGGGGACTGAACTTCGAACCTCCGCGGCGTGATCGAAGCCAGATCATGCGTGCGGAGCGTTTTTGGAGCGCCAGGTTGGCGAGGGTCTCTCGTTCTCCGTCACCCCGGACTTGATCCGGGGTCCAGCCCGCCCAAGTCCTTGGGCGAAAAGAGTCCTTTGACCCGGCGGACGCTCGCCCGCCGGATGCCGGGCCAGGCCCGGCATGACGGCGTTTGGGGGCGTGTCCCGGACTATCGGACCTCCGACCTTCTACAGGATCGACGCCAGATCGCGCTTGTCGAGCGTCTGCAAAAACGCCATTTTGGCCTGGCCGAGCACGCCCTTGAGCCCGCAACCCGGCAGAAACACGCAGTCTTCATCGCCAAAGCAGCCGGCAATGTTGAAATCGGGCTCCATGTGCAGCGCCACCGCCTTGAGGTTGATCTCGTCCGGGAGCATGGCCAGGCGCAGGCCGCCCTTGCGGCCGCGCACGGTCGAGACGAAGCCGCCGGCAGTCAGGTTCTGCGCCACCTTCATCAGATGGTTCTTGGACACGCCGAATTCGCGCGCCAGATCGTCGACGGACTTGACCTGGTCGGGCGCGCGGCCGAGCGCCATCAGAACGCGGAAGGCGTAGTCGGTGTGAAGGGTCAGGCGCATGGTCGAACCTCAATAGTGGTATTACGAATATTGCTTTTAGCCGCAAGATCGAATAGTGGTAAGTGAGATACCAGAAAAGAGATCGTGATGAAAACACTGCTATGGCTTTTTCTCCTTCCCGGTGACCTCGTTCGCCAGAAACTCGGAATCACCGTCGAGGAAGATGGCGGGCTGATCCGCTCCTTCATCAACATGTGTTTCTGGGGGGCGGTCACGCTGATGATCGCGCTGAAATTCTATGGCTGAGAAGCCACAAGCCCCTGACAGGCCCGCGCCAATCGTGATCGAAGCCCGGCCCGCGCAGCCGCGCGTGCCCGCGGTCGATGTCTCGTCCGACGAGATCGCTGCTCTGGTAGACCGGTTCTACGCCGACATCCGGCAGCATCCGCGGCTGGGGCCGCTGTTCGAGGCGAAGCTTGACGGCATCTGGGACATGCATCTCGAACGGATGAACCGGTTCTGGCGCTCGGTGCTGTTGCATTCGGGCGAATATTCCGGACAGCCGGTGGTCAAGCACAACGCGCTACCCGGACTTGAGGAAGACGATTTCCGGCTCTGGATCGGACAGTTCGAGCAGACGGCGGCAACGCTGTTTCAACCCGACACCGCTCGCGCGATCACCGTCATCGCCCGGCGCATCGCCCGCAGCCTGTGGCTGGCGCGCTTCGGCACGCCGTTCAACAAGGCGCCGGAGTGGCTGGAGTGATATGTCGGAAGGTCGGGGGCAACCTAGCGTTCCGGATCATTCTCGAGCCGGATCGGCTGGCCGTGCGGCGTGGCGTGGGCGGCGCGCTGCCAGGAGGCCGACATCGCGTCGATGATGTCCGGCCCGGCAACGCCCTTCCTTGCCAGCAGCGCCTCGAGCGCAGCCAGCCAGTGCTGGTAATAGTCCCCGCCATCCTGCGCGGCGCCGGGCCTCGCCAGTTCCGCCGATAGCTGTGCCGCCCATTCGCTCCAGGTGAAAACCCCGCGCTCGTTGAGCGCCACGGCGAGCGCAAAGACCTGGGCCTGCCAGGGCTCGGCGAAGACCGGCGCGTCAGGGCCGGTGTCGGGCGGGAGCTGGAAAGGCGTTTCCCGCGCGACCTCAGGCGTTGACCGGGCGTCCGGCGCCGGTTCACGCGGGCTCAAGATAGCTCTCCCAGGCGTCGATCGACACGGTCAGACCCGGATCGGCCCCCTGCCCCCAGAGTTCCCGGCCATCGAAACAGACGGTGTAGACATGCTGCGGGTTTTCGCCCTTGGCATGGGCGTTGGTGTCGGGAAACACGTAGCCCTCGCGCACCGCCTCGATCACACCGAGCTTGCCACGGGCATAGCGCGGCAGCCGGGTGTGGCCGGTCGGGTGTTCGTTGATGGTGCGGATGCGGTCGCCCGCCTGGAATTTCGGCGGCGTGGCGACCTCGCGGTTGCACGGCCCGCCGCGCGCCAGAACGAGGGGCACATCGCCCGCGCGGAGCACCTGCTTGGGCTTGACGCCTGGCCAGAGCGGACGGCCGGCTTCGATTTCATCAGTGGAGACGAAGCCGTGGCGTTCGAGCAGTGTTTCGAGCGCCCGTATCCAGATTTCGTAATAGCTCGCCCTGTAATAGATGGCCGGGTGCAGGCTTTCGCGCGCATGCCTGCTTTCGTCGATGGTCCAGGCGCCGAGCGCGCCGGCGGAAAGCGTCACGCCCAGCGCGCGGCGCTCCCAATCGGCATGAAACACCGGCTCGTCGATTTCCGGCGCGACCGGGCCGAAGCCCATCTGGCCACCGAGATCATGCGGCCCGTTCATGCTCCGTCTCCGGCTACCGCCGGCCACAGCGCGCCGGGGCCGAGCGATCCGGGCCTGAGCGGAAGGCCGGTGCCGATCATCGAGTCGCGGGTGACCAGCTTGGCGAGGTCTTCCTCGCTCAGACCTTCCGTCTCGACCGGCCGCATCGGCACCACCATGTAGCGCAGTTCGGCGGTGGAATCCCAAACCCGGATGCGGGTGGTCTCGGGCAGCTTGAGCCCGAACTCAGCCAGCACGCCGCGCGGATTGATCACTGCCTGGCTGCGATAGGGCGGCGCCTTGTACCAGACCGGCGGCACGCCGAGCACCGTCCACGGGTAGCAGGAGCAGAGCGTGCAGACGATGAGATTGTGGGTGTCTTCGGTGTTGAACACCGCCTGCATGTGTTCGCCCTGGCGGCCGGCATAGCCGAGCGAGGCGATGGCCGCGGTGGCGTCGCGGGCAAGCCATTGCGCGAAGTCCGGGTCGGACCAGGCTTTCGCCACCACGCGGGCGCCATTGCGCGGGCCGACCTTGTGCTCATAGGTCTCGACGATCGCATCGACGGCAGCCGGATCGATCAGCCCCTTCTCGGTCAGGATCGTCTCCAGCGCCCTGACGCGGGCGGCGAAGGGATCGAGCTCGTTGTCGTGGTGATGATCGTGGTGATGATTGTGGTGATGATTGTGCGGATGGTGGTGATCATGGGTCATGGCGCAAGGTTAGCCCGCGGCATCGCCGACCGCAATATCGCCGACCCCTGACGCTGCGGATCTGTATCCCCAGGGGCCGATCCGCTAGGCTCGGCCATGGACATTCTGATTCTGGGCGGAACCGGCTTCATCGGCGCGGCGATCATGCAAAGGCTGATCGCCGACGGCCATCGTGTCACGGGACTTGGCCGCGACACGCGCGCTGCCGAGGCCCGCTTTCCGGACGCCCATTTCGTGCGCGCCGACCTTGCCGGCATGTCGGCCGCCGTGGACTGGGCGGACCTGGTGGAAGGCCACGCACTGATCGTCAATTGCGCCGGCGCGCTTCAGGATGGCGCGCGCGACGATCTCGCCGCCGTGCAGGAACGGGCGATGCTGGCGCTCTATGAGGCGGCAAAATTGGCTGGCGGGCGGCGGATCGTGCAAATCTCGGCGCGCACCGACGGCGCCGGGGCCGCGACGAAATTTCTCGCCACCAAACGGCGCGCCGACGCGGCGCTGAAAGCCTCCGGGCTCGACCATGTGATCCTGCGCCCGGCGGTGGTGATCGGCCGCAACGCCCATGGCGGCACGGCGCTGGTGCGGGCCCTGGCGAGCTTTCCGTTCTTCATCCCCGCGGTCCATGCCCGAAGCCCGGTGGCCATCGTGGCGCTTGACGATGTGGCGGAGGCGGTCGCCCGGGCCGTGGACGGCCGGCTGCAGCCGGGCAGCGACATCGATCTCGCGGCGCCCGGTGCGTTGACGCTCGCCGAAGTGCTCGCCCTGCACCGGGGCTGGCTCGGACTTGCGCCCGCGCCGATCAGATCCGTGCCCGCCCTTCTCACCCGGCCGGTGACCATTCTTGCCGATCTGGCCGGCCGGCTCGGCTGGCGCTCGCCGCTGCGCTCGACATCGCTTGCAGTGATGGAAGGCGGGGTCGAGGGCGGCGGGGCGACGCCTGCCCCGTTCGCGTTGCGATCGCTCGCGCAGACGCTTTGCGAAAACCCGTCGGGCGTGCAGGACCTGTGGTTCGCGCGGCTCTATTTGCTCAAGGCGCCGGTGCTGGTGACATTGTCGGCCTTCTGGCTGCTGTCGGGGCTGATCCCGCTGGTCGAGATCGCCTCAGCCATGGCGCATTTCGATGGCATGCTGGGCTACCGACCGGCCCTGCTGACGGTGATCGCCACCTGCGCACTCGATATCGGCCTCGGTCTGGCCGTGCTCTGGCGCCGCTGGGCGTGTCGGGCGCTTTGGGCCATGCTCGCCGTCTCCTTGGCCTATCTCGCGAGCGCCACCCTTGCCCAGCCCGGCCTGTGGCTCGATCCGCTCGGGCCGCTGGTCAAGGTCTTGCCGTCAATGCTGCTCACACTCGTGGCACTCGGCACGCTGGACGAACGCTGATGACGCTTGCTGACTTGCTCCTGCCCCTGCATGTGATCGGCGCCGCAGTGCTGCTCGGCACCGGCGCGGGCATCGCCTTCTTCATGGTGATGGCGGTCAGGACCCGCGACCCGAAGCTCATTGCCCATGTCAGCGGCACGGTGGTCATCGCGGATGGGCTGTTCACCGCGACGGCGGTCGTGGCTCAGCCGGTGACCGGCGTTCTCCTGGCCCTGGAGACCGGCTGGCCACTGAGCGAAGGATGGATCGTGCTGTCGATAGGGCTCTACATCGTGACCGGGCTGTTCTGGCTGCCGGTCGTCTGGATCCAGATCCGGCTGCGCGATCTGGCGCGCAAGGCCGTCGACAGCGCGACCGAACTGCCCGCGGACTTCGACCGGCTTTACCGGATCTGGTTCGCCTGCGGGTTTCCGGCCTTCTTCGCGGTTCTGGGCATTTACTGGCTGATGCTCAACAAGCCGGCCATCGGTGTGTGAGACCGGTTCCCGACAACGGCCGGAACCTGCCTTTCACCTCGCCACAGGTTTCAGCCAGGCACAAGGATTGCGCCATAGGGATGGGGTGCGACCAACAAGGAGATGGAATCATGAAGGTTGATGCAGGTGCGGACTATCTGTTCGCGAACCAGCGAAACCGTCAACCGGCGCCGGCCGACAGCCAGGCATTTGCGGCGATGCTGTCGCAGCGTCCAGCCGAGACTCGGGATGGCGCAAGCGGCCAAGTCGAAAGCAGCAGGCCGGATTTCACCAGCATGACGCGGCAGGAACTGTTTGACTGGATGAACGGCCAGATTCGCAGCGGGGATATGTCCCTTGACGAAGGCTCGGCCTTCATGGGCATGACCGTGAAGATTTCAGCCGCGACCGGCCAGCCGGTGGACATGGCGACCGACACAGACCGGATCGATTTCACCGAGAAGGCGCGGCAGGGTCTCGCGTTTTTTCAGTCGAGCTTCGACTTTGCGGCCGCCGAGAGGTTGCAGGACGCGCTTGATCGAATGCAGCGCACCTGATCAGTGGCGCAATCCCGCCAGGCGCTGTTGCGGCTGAGATTTGCAGGGAGCACCGGATCCTTCGGCGGCATGGGTTATTTCAGCATCGGCCAGAGGCTTGCCACCAGCAGCACCGCCATGGTGATGTTGAACCATTTGAGCCGTACCGGATCGGACAGCCAGGATCTGAGCACCGAACCGAAACCGGCCCAGGTAAAGACAGCCGGGAAGTTCGTCAGCACGAACGCCAGGGCGATCAGATAGACCGAGAGCGTGTAACGGTTCGGGTTGGCGTAGATCGCCATCGCGGTCACTGCCATCACCCAGGCTTTCGGATTGACCCACTGGAACGCCGCTGCCTGAAGGAATGTCAGCGGCTTTTCGCCGACCTTGCCGTTGGGCATGGCGCGTGACATGCCGATTTTCCAGGCGATGTAAATGAGATACAGGCCGCCCGCGATCTTCAGCGCCGTGTAAAGCAGCGGGACCGTGGTCAGAAGCGCCCCGAGACCGAAGCCGACGCCAAGCAGCAGCGAGAAAAAGCCCGCGCCGATGCCAGCCATGTGCGGCAAGGTGCGGCGGAAGCCGAAATTCACGCCGGAGGCAAACAGCATCATGGTGTTGGGCCCCGGCGTCACCGAGGTGACGAAGGCGAAGACCACCAGCGAGAGGAATGTTTCAAGCGTCATGGCATGATCCAGCCGGCGGGGGCGTCGGTCGCGTTTTTTTGATAGCCCAGACTTTCCTGTCAAACCAACACATTGTCGTCATGCCAGCATTTGAGGCTATGATGGATTGAGTCGCGCACTGGAGACCGCCATGAGCCAGCCGATCCGCACCGTCAACCTTCCCGATGGCAGCCCTGTGCCGGCACTCGGGCTCGGCACCTGGCACATGGGCGAGAACCGCGGCTCCGCCGAAGCCGAGATCCGGGCGCTGCAGGCGGGCATCGATCTCGGCATGACCCTGATCGACACCGCCGAAATGTATGCCTCGGGCGGCGCCGAGGAGATCACCGGCAAAGCCATCGCGGGTCGGCGCGACCAGGTCTTTCTCGTCTCCAAGGTGCTGCCGTCCAATGCCAGCCGCCAGGGCACGATTGCCGCCTGCGAGGCGAGCCTCAAAAGGCTCAGCACTGAACACATCGATCTCTATCTGCTGCACTGGCCCGGCCGCCATCCGCTGCGCGACACGGTCGAGGCGTTCGAGCAGTTGCGCAAGTCGGGCAAGATCGGCGCCTGGGGCGTGTCGAATTTCGACAGCCTTGCCATGCGGCAGGTCACGGCCCTGCCCGGCGGCGAAAACTGCGCGGCCAACCAGGTGCTCTACAATCTGTCGACACGGGGGATCGAATTCGAGCTCATGCCGTGGCTCGCCGAGCGCTCGATCCCCGTGATGGCCTATTCGCCGCTCGATGAAGGCCGCCTGCTCCGGCATCCCGGCCTCGGCAAGATGGCCGGCCGGCTTGGCGTCAGCCCCGCGCAACTCGGGCTCGCCTTCCTGCTCACCCGCGACACTGTCATCGCCATCCCGAAATCGTCGAGTCCGGAGCGGGTCAAAGAAAACCGCGCCAGCGCCGACATTCAATTGACGCAAGAGCAGATCACCGAACTCGACCAGTTGTTTCCGCCGCCGCGCTCGCGCCAGCCGCTGCAGATGATCTGAGCGGAGATCCGCTGGTCATCTGCCTTGCCGTGCTCGGTTCATGGCGCCGATAAGGGTCCGGCAGCCCCCGCCAAACAGCAAGAAGCCGCCGGAGATGCCATGATCTCCAGCGGCGTGATGCAGTCGCATCAAGAACAGGGAAGTCAGTTGAGGCATTTCTCGAGCAGCACGGGGTCCGGATTGGTCGCATCGGGACCGAATTCCGCATAGCAACCGGCTGTCCATTCATGGGCGGTGTTGTCGCGCACGCCCGCAGCTGTCGCGGGGCCGGCGACTTTCAGCTTGGTTGCGGCGGCTGGCATCGGCTTGATCGACGTGGCGCGAGTCTGGGCGGTGGCGGCGCCTGCGGCGGCAAACATCATGCCCAGCGATACGGCGGCGGCGGTAAGAATGATCTTTTTCATGACAGTTTCCTCTCTTTCGGTTGTCGCGTTGTTGCGATGATCCGTTTCTAGAGAGGTCCGGCTGAACCGAACTGGAACGCAATATTCATCTGGCGTTAACCATGATTTCAGGGTGTGACGCCCCGCACCACCTGCTGCAGGCCGGCGCTATCACATTCCCTGCGGACCGCGGTTCATGGCGGCGATGCCGGTGCGGCAGATCTCGACCAGGCCGAGAGGTTTCATGATGGCGATGAACTGTTCGATCTTGGAAACGCGGCCGGTGATCTCGAAGATGAAATGCTCGGTGTTGGCGTCGATCACCTGGGCACGGAAGGCGTCGGCAAGCCTCAGCGCCTCGACCCGGTTGTCAGACGTTCCGGTGACCTTGACCAGCGCCAGCTCGCGCTCGAGCGGCTTTTCGTGGCCGAGTTCGGCCGCGCGCACCGTGAGATCAACCACGCGGTGAACCGGAATGATGCGTTCGAGCTGGGCCTTGACCTGTTCGAGCACGTTGGGCGTCGCGGTGGTGACGATGGTGATGCGTGACAGGTGCGCCTCATGCTCGGTCTCCGAAACCGTCAGGCTCTCGATGTTGTAGCCGCGGCCGGAAAACAGGCCGATGACCCGGGCAAGCACGCCCGGTTCGTTGTCGACGAGGACCGAGAGCGTGTGGGTTTCAGGCCGGGCGGTCTCGGCGGCGATGAAATAGGCCGAACCGGTGGGTTGATGCTGCGCGTTCATGATGGCGTCCATTTCTTGTTTCAGGGTGTCAGGAAACCAGTTCCACGCTCACCGTCTTGAAGTGCGAGCCGGCGCGGCGCACCAGCCCCCTGTCTAAAGTCGCGAAGCTTTCGCCCGCCCGCACGCCGCTCACATGCACGGCGTCCGCAAAATCCATCCCGGCCTCGTAGGCCGCGATCACCCGCGGCGTTCGGTCCGGCTCATGCAAGTCCACCGCTTCAGTGCGCGACAGTGATTCAAACAGCCGACAAATCGTCTCCCGTTTGTAGTCGAACCGGCTGCGCAGAACCCATTCCGTCTCCAAGAGTACGCTCAACATCAGCACGACTCGGTTTGTCTCGAACAGCGCACGCGCGATTTCCCACTGCGCGCTGTCGTCGCGGACCAGGAGTCGGGCGAGGATATTGGTGTCAACGGCCAGTTTCTTCATTCCAGCGCCGCCTTGCCTCCTCGGTGATCGCCGCCTGGATCAGCTCTTCAGACACCGGCGAACTGCCTCGCTTCGGAATCATCTCCAGAAAATCCGCAAACGCGATGGCCTGCCCGGCAGTGCCGGTCGCCGCCAACGGTTTCAGCTCGACGCCGGTGGGGCTATCGATCACCTCGAATTCGGTGCCCGCGGTCCAGCCATGGGCATCGCGAAGCCGCTTGGGCAGGATCACCTGCCCCTTGCTCGACATTTTCGTGCGTGCACCCATTCAGACCTCCTCAAACAGGGATCGCGCCAGAATACGCCATCAGCTTAATCACACAAGCGCCCTGCCCTTGGCGTCAATGGCGTTGGCGACGGCTTCGTCGGTGGCTTCGTCCGGCAGCAGCATCTCGTTGTGCGCCTTGCCCGACGGGATCATCGGGAAGCAGTTGGCGAGCGCTGCCACGCGGCAATCGAAGATCACCGGTCCGGGCGTGTCGATCATTTTCTGGATCGCCCCGTCGAGATCGGCGGGCTTGTCGCAGCGAATGCCCTTGCCGCCATAGGCCTCGGCCAGCATGACGAAATCCGGCATGGATTCGGTGTAGGAATGGGACAGCCGGTTGCCGTGCAGCAATTGCTGCCACTGCCGCACCATGCCCATGTACTGGTTGTTCAGGATGAAGATCTTGACCGGCAGCTGGTACTGCACCGCGCAGGACATTTCCTGGATGCACATCTGGATCGAGGCGTCGCCGGCAATGTCGATGACCAGGCTGTCGCGATGCGCCACCTGCACGCCGATGGCCGCGGGGAAACCGTAGCCCATGGTGCCGAGACCGCCCGATGTCATCCAGCGGTTGGGTTCCTCGAAGCCATAGAACTGCGCCGCCCACATCTGGTGCTGGCCGACTTCGGTGGTGATGTAGGTGTCGCGGTCCTTGGTCAGCTCATAGAGCCGCTGGATCGCGTATTGCGGCATGATGACGTCCTTGTTGGCGGGATAGGCCAACGAGTTGCGCGCCCGCCACTTCTCGATCTGCGCCCACCAGCCTTCAAGCAGGGAGCGGTCGGTCTTCTTGGACGCGCGCCACAGCCGAACCATGTCTTCGAGCACATGGCCGATATCGCCCAGGATGCCGATATCGGCGCGGACGTTCTTGTTGATCGAGGACGGATCGATGTCGATGTGAATTTTCTTCGAGTTGGGCGCGAAGGCATTGAGACGGCCGGTGATGCGGTCATCGAACCGCGCGCCGATGCAGAGCATGACGTCGCAATCATGCATCGCCATGTTGGCTTCATAGGTGCCGTGCATGCCCAGCATGCCCATCCAGTTCTTGCCCGACGCCGGATAGGCGCCGAGACCCATCAGGGTCGAGGTGATGGGGAAACCGGTGAGTTCGACCAGTTCGCGCAACAGCTGGCTCGCTTCCCGGCCGGAATTGATCACGCCGCCGCCCGAATAGATGATCGGCCGCTTGGCGGTCGCCATCAACTCGATGGCGTCGCGGATCTTGTCGAGATCGCCCGACAGCTTCGGCTGGTAGCTCTTCTGCTCGATCACCGGAGACGGCGGGGTATAGGTGCCGGTGGCGAACTGGACGTCCTTCGGGACATCGACCACGACCGGACCGGGACGGCCGGTGGTGGCGATGCGGAAGGCTTCGTGAATGACGCGGGAGAGCTGGTTGACGTCCTTGACCAGCCAGTTGTGCTTGGTGCAGGGCCGGGTGATGCCGACGGTGTCGCATTCCTGGAAGGCGTCCGAGCCGATCAGCGATGTCGGCACCTGGCCGGTGATGCAGACGAGCGGGATCGAATCCATCAGCGCGTCCTGGAGCGCGGTCACCACATTGGTGGCGCCCGGGCCGGAGGTTACCAGAACGACGCCGGGCTTGCCGGTCGAGCGGGCATAGCCCTCGGCCATGTGGCCGGCGCCCTGTTCATGGCGCACGAGAATGTGCTCGATGTCTTCCTGCTGATGCAACTCGTCATAGATCGGCAGCACCGCGCCGCCTGGATAGCCGAACATGTGCTTGACGCCATTGTCTTTCAGCGCCTGCAGAACGATTTCCGCGCCTGTCATTTCCATTTGCTTGCCGGCCATTTTGCCTGACCCCTTGTCCCGTCGGTTTGCCGGGCTCAATAGCCCGAATGAAGCCATAAAAAAAGGCTCCTTTCGGAGCCTTGTGTCGCGCATGGGAGCTTTCGCCGGGTGGCTACGCCACCCTGCCCATGCGCGGTCCTACCACAATGATGATTGCGATCTGTGTCATGACGCTTTGGTATCGCCTCAGATTGGCCGCGTCAACGGCTTTATTTTGAAAATCGCGCCCATTTTGTCCGAAAACACCCGACCGGCAACACCCCATTAACCCCGCAATGCGAAGGTTACAGTGATGGAAAGCGGGCAGAGCATGGATAACGGCATGATTCCGACACCCGACGAGGCGGAGAGCGATATTGATCGCCGTGGCACATTCGCGCCCGGAAACCGCCTGCTCGGCCGGGTCATCGGCTGTTCGGGATCGAAGGCCACCATCAGCGCCTTCGCGGGAAAAGACGGCAACGGACTGGCCGAACTCTGGTCGGTGGGACGGCTGATCTCGATCAGTGTCGGTCCGAACCGTGTCGTCGCCCTGGTCTGCTCGATGGAGACGGCCTCCGCAGCCTGGTCGGAGACCAGTGACAATGTCATGCATATCGAGGTCGAGCTGGTGGGCGAGATCCATCCCGGCGTCAGCGGAAAGACCGAATTCAGCGCCGGCATCTCGCAATACCCCTATCTCGGTGCGGTCGTGCACCGCATGCGCTCCTCTGACCTGGCAGTGATCTATGACCCGGGCGTCATCGACACCGCGGTGATCGGAAAGCTGACGCAGGATCCGACGCTGGGCGCGCTCATTCACGTGCCCTCGCTCCTGTCCCGCCACTTCGCAGTCGTGGGCACGACAGGCGTCGGCAAGACCACGGCGGTGACGCTGCTCCTGCACAAGGCGCTACAGGCCGATCCGTCGCTCAGGGTGCTCATTCTCGATCCGCACAATGAATTCGCAGCCGCCTTTCCGACCCAGTCGGTGGTGATCGACACCGACACGCTGGACCTGCCCTTCTGGCTGTTCAAGCTCGAGGAATTCACCGAGGTGCTGTTTCGCGGCCGGCCGCCGATCGCCGAAGAGATCGACGTGCTGCGCGACCTGATCCCGGAAGCCAAACGCATGTTCAAGGGCTCGACCGACACGGCGCTGATCCGCCGCGGCCCGGAGAAATCCTCGCTGACCGCCGACACGCCGGTGCCCTACAGGGTGGCCGACCTGCTGGCGCTGATCGATGAACGCATCGGCAAGCTCGAGGGCCGCTCCGAGAAGCCGCATCTCAGATCGCTCAAGGTGCGCATCCAAGCGGCGATCAACGATCCGCGCTACGAGTTCATGTTCTCGTCAAACACCATCCATGACACGATCCTGCACACGATCAGCCATATCTTCCGGATCCCCGGCGACGGCAAGCCCGTGACCACGTTCCAGTTGTCGGGCATCCCGTCCGAGGTGGTCAATTCGGTGGCCTCGATCCTGTGCCGCATGGCGTTCGAGATCGCGCTGTGGAGCGCGGGCGGCGTGCGCATTCTGGTGGTCTGCGAAGAGGCCCACCGCTATGTTCCCGCCGATCCGAAGCTCGGCTTCTTTCCGACACGGCAGGCGATTTCGCGCATCGCCAAGGAAGGCCGGAAATATGGCGTCAGCCTCGGCGTCATCACCCAGCGTCCCGGCGAACTCGATCCCACGATCCTGTCGCAGTGTTCGACGGTGTTCGCGATGCGGCTATCGAATGACCACGACCAGGAAATCATCCGCTCGGCCATCCCAGACAGCTCGGCCTCGACCATGAGCTTCCTGTCCTCCATCGGCAACGGCGAGGCGATCGCCTTCGGCGAAGCCGTTGCGGTGCCGATGCGCATGATGTTCGAGCGCGTCTCCGACGACGTGCTGCCGCGCGCCAATTCAGGCCTGCAACCGGTGCACAAGGGCGATCCGAACAGTGTCGACCTGCGCAAGATCGTGATGCGGATGCGCCATATTGACGACAGCCAGAGACCCCAGGCACCGCAACCCGCGCCGCATCATCATCCGCAGAACGAGCAACTGCCGTCGATCGATCCATCCGACGAGTTCGGCGCGGCGCCGGCCAGACGCCGCTTCTCCGACCAGGAGTCCTACGCGCCCTACGCGCCCGACCGCGGCTACAGCGCCCCGTCGTCAGAGCCGGCGCCCGCAGCGCCCCGCCACGAACTCAACTCGCTCCGCTCCAGCCTGCTTAAGAAGCCGCTGTCATCGCTGCTCAAGGACTAGGCCGGAATCCGCTGGTCCGGTGGCCGTGCCCAAAATTCTGTCTCACCTTGTACGATTGACAATTCCCCGCAAGCTAGATATCCGGTTTTAAAGCTAGATATCTAGTAAATATTCAAATATCTGGCCTTGGAACTAAATTTTGGTTTGGTCGAAGGTTCGAATGGCCCGTTCATCAAAAGAAAGCGCGATACGGTATCCTCTTACCGCAATTCTTGGCGTCGACTCAAACGTACGGGTGTTGAGGGTTCTTTCGCTACATGGAGGTATGTTGGCATCCAACGAGATCGTCCGCAAAAGCCGTCTGGTTCAGGAAAGCGTGAGAAAAGCTTTGCTCAATCTGGTTTCGATAGGGATCGTATCTTCGTCCGGGTCGGGCCGGTCGAGCGTGTACAGCTTGAATGCCTCCCATTATTTCTCGCCCGCGTTAACGGAACTTTTCAAAGCCGAAAGCGACCGCTTTTCAGCAATCCTGGATTCGGTGCGCCAAAGTGCCGACGGAAGTCCGTTCTTCAGTCTGTTCTACTACGGCAGTGTTGCTCGTGGGGAAGATAGACCGGAAAGCGATCTGGATATCGGGATAGTCGCCCGACTGGACGACCTTGCCTCCACAACTGAACGGATCCGTGAGAATCTCAGGGATTTGTCGGAGAGATTTGCTTTTGTCCCCAATGTGGTCGGTCTGGACTTCGCCGATATCGAGAGACTGGAAAAAGAAGCGGATCCATGGTGGAAGAACGTCATATCGGAAGCAATCGTGCTTTCCGGAAAGCGTCCCGAAGATGCCATCGGCGCTACTGGAGAGGGATGTGGTTAGAACGGGGCCTACGAAGAAAAAAGATGAGGCTTTCGCAAACGGAAGGCTTCTGATAGCCCGCGGCTACCTCAAGGATGCGCGCAACAGCAATTCTATCGCGGATCCTGGCGACATTGGCAATCCGTCGATGTCAACCGTCATCAATTGCGCGATTGCTTATTCTGATGCTTTGACAGCGAAGTTCCGCGGCGAAATCAACCAAGACGACCATCAAGCGGTCACAAAGCTCCTGAAAGCAACCCTAGGGAAGGAGTTTCCTGCGAAACAGCAAACCAATCTGCGGGCGCTCCTCGAGCAGAAGGACGAAGTGCAGTATGGTTCAAGGGCAAAGACGCGCAGAGATGCGGAAAGAGCTTTGGAGCGCCTTGAAGAGTTCGCTGCATGGGCTGAACAACAGTTCACGCTTTGAAAAGCCGGTAGCAAGTCTGAAACGCTGACACGGTCAGGATCGCCGGATTGAGGCTAAAAGCTTCTTCGGAGAAGCTAGTAGTTGTCGCCCAATTCCGTACTTTTAGAGAGCATTAAGAGAAACCTCGACGAAGCTGACGAAGTCCCCTTCAGGCGGCGCAGACGCGGTTGCGGCCCTGGCGCTTGGCCTCATAGAGCTGCTTGTCGGCGCGGCGGTAGAGTTCCTCGCCGCTTTCGACCCCGTTCCAGATTGCCAGTCCGGCGCTCACCGTCACCTTCAGCGTCACGTTTCCGGTCTGGACCTTGAGGTCGGCCACGGCCTGGCGGATACGGTCGGACAGGTTGAACAGTTGTCGTTCGGTGATGTTGGGCGACAGGATGGCGAATTCCTCGCCGCCAAGGCGGGCCACGACGTCGTGGTAGCGGGTGAAGATCTGCAGGCAGTCGGCGACCTGGCGCAGCACTTCGTCCCCCACGTCATGACCGTGGGTGTCGTTGACCTTCTTGAAGTGGTCGAGATCGAGGATGACCATGCCGATCGGCTTGTCGATCCGCCCGAACGCACTGAGATATTCCGACAGGGCGTCGTCGAAGTAGCGGCGGTTGTACATGCCGGTCAGGCCGTCGGTGACGGCGGCATGTTCGAGCGACTGGGAGCGCACAGACAGGGATTCGGTCATCTTCTGCAATTTGCCGCGCTCGCGCAGGCCGCGCGACATGATCGGGTAGATCAGGAACACGCCGCAGACCACCGATAGCCCTGCCAGGACCGCGCCCATGAAGGCAAACCTTGCCGCGGTCTCGGTTCCGCCAACCACAACCCCATTCGTCGCCGCGGAGAATGCTGCCCATGCAAATCCACCTCCGAGGCCGACAAGCCCCATCAGTAGAAAGAAGAACAGTTCAGCCTTGTGAAAGCGCATGATCCCCAACTGCGGTCCATTAAGTCCCACGAATCTATATCGAACCCGTTAGGTTTGGTTTAACGCAATGGACTGCATTTGACGGCTTCACCGTCATTCATGGCCCTGTGTTTGAATTCTCTCCCATCGCTGATCGAGTTGGTTACGAAACCAGGTCAACTGGCGCTTGGCGTATTGC
Organism: Hoeflea sp.; assembly: GCA_019084245.1. Lineage (GTDB taxonomy): Bacteria > Pseudomonadota > Alphaproteobacteria > Rhizobiales > Rhizobiaceae > Hoeflea. The sequence goes on along the minus strand of JAHRFE010000027.1, from coordinate 373,829 downwards.
CGTGTGGCGGCGCTGGCGAGATCCATGGCCTGGTCAAGCGAATGACGGCCCGCCAGATAATCCGAGATCTGGCTGACGCCGATTGCCTTCATCGCCGGGTGCTGAGGCGGGACATCAAGTGAAATCAGCTGTTTCACCTCGTCGATGGCCCCCTCCTCTAGCATCCTGGCGAAACGCGCGTTGATGCGCGCGTGCAGCATTGGCCTGTCGGGTTCGAGCACCAGACAGCGGGCGGTCAGGGGATCGACGATCTGCGCACCGCCGCGGCCCTGAAACGCGGCAATCGACTTGCCGGTGGCCCGCACCACCTCGAGCGCGCGCAGAATGCGCTGGCGGTCGGCCGGACGCAGGCGCGCCGCCATGTCCGGATCCAGCCGGGCGAGTTCCTGATGCAGCGGCGCGACGCCTTCCGCCTCCAGGCGGGCGCGCAATTCCGTGCGGATCGGCTCCGGAATTTCCGGCATGTCCGACAGCCCGCCGGTGAGCGCGCGAAAATAGAGCCCGGTGCCGCCGACGACCACCGGCAGCGCACCGCGGGCGCGGATGGCCGCGATCACATCCGTGGCCTGATCGAGCCAGATCCCGGTCGAATAGGCGGACACCGGCGAGACATGGCCGTAGAGATGGTGCGGCACCGCTTCGAGATCCTCGGCGCCCGGACGTGCGGTCAACCGGTCGAGCACACCATAGACCTGCATGGAGTCGGCATTGACGATCTCGCCGCCGAGATCGCGCGCCAGCTCAAGCGCCAGCGCGGACTTGCCGCTGGCGGTCGGCCCGGCTATCAGAACGGCCGAGATATCTTGTCGCCGGAGTTTTTGATCCATGGCCCTCGTTGCCACGCTTATCGCCAATCCGTCAAATTCTGTTCTCTCTCCTGATTTGGGCGAAGCGGCGTTCAACGCCGTTGACGGCGCCGGACTCTACTGGCTTGCCGACGGCGTGGCCTGCGACATCGCGCTCAAGGATGGAACCCTTAAGGACGCGGCGCTCGCCACACTGCGTGACGTGATCGGTGCCGCTCCAATCGATGCGGCTGTGCAGGAGACAGAGACCCGGCGCAAGAAGATCCTCATCGCCGACATGGATTCGACCATGATCGGCCAGGAATGCATCGATGAGCTGGCCGCCGAAGTGGGCCTCAAGGACCGGGTTTCGGCCATCACCGCGCGGGCGATGAACGGCGAGATCGCGTTCGAGCCGGCCCTGAGGGAACGCGTGGCCCTGCTCAAGGGGTTGGCGGACAGCGTGATCGCGCAGGTGATCGACAGCCGCATCACGCTCACCCCCGGCGGCCGGGAACTGGTGGCGACCATGCGCGCCAACGGTCATTACACGGCGCTGGTGTCGGGCGGGTTCACCGCATTCACCTCGGTGGTGGCGGCGATGCTCGGGTTTGACGAGAACCGCGCCAATATCCTTGAAAGCGAGGACGGCGTGCTCTCGGGGCTGGTGCGCGAGCCGATCCTGGGCAAGCAGGCGAAGGTCGATGCGCTCATGGAGATCGCCAGGCGGCTGGGGCTCGATCCGTTCGACGCGATTGCGGTCGGCGATGGCGCCAACGATCTCGGCATGCTCCACCTCGCCGGCTCCGGGGTGGCACTACACGCCAAGCCTTCGGTGGCGGCCGAGGCCGATATCCGCATCGACCATGGCGATCTCACCGCGCTTCTGTATCTGCAGGGCTACCGGCGAACGGATTTCGTGACGCCATGAGACTGGACACCACCCTGACGACACGCCGACTGCGGATCCGGACATGGGAAGACAGCGAAGCTGATCGCGCGTTTTTTCACCGGGTCAATTCCGATGAAGCGATGCTGAAGTTCTACCCGTTTCGCCGCAACCGCTCGGAAGCCGACGATCTGTTTGATCTGATGCGCGCCCGCAACCATGAAACCGGCTTCGGCTGGGCGGTGGCGGAAGATCGCGACACCGCTGCGCCTCTCGGGTTCACCGGGCTCGCCAAAATAAGAGATGAAGAGGTGATGGGAACCGGCGTTGAAATCGGCTGGCGCTATGTGCCGGAGGCCTGGGGCAAGGGTCTGGCCACCGAAGCCGCGCGGGCGCTGCTCGCCCACGGCTTTGACGAGATGGGGCTCGACCGGATCGTCGCCTTCGCGGTCACAACCAACACGCCCTCGCTTGCTGTGATGCGCCGCATCGGCATGACAGCGCAGCCCGATCGCGATTTCGACCATCCGGGCGTGCCCGACACGATGCCGCATCTCAAGCGGCATGCGTTCTACCAGATGCAGGCGGGCGATCCGCGACTGTGAGGCCCGCCGCGGGCCGGCATGAAAAAGGCGGCCCGTGAGCCGCCCTTGATCTTCTGTCGGGAAACCGGATCAGTCCATCCGCACGGTGACAAAGCGCAGCTCTCCGGTGCGGCCCGCAAGCATCAGCAGCGCGTTGCGGCGGCCATCCTGCTTCAGCGCCGCGATCCGGTCGCTGACATCCTGCGGCGTCGACACGGTTTCCTGGGCGATCTCGACAATGACGTCGCCGGCTTCGATGCGCTTTTCGGCGGCGGCGGAATCGGGATCGACTTCGGTGATCACCACGCCCTCGACACTGTCGGCGATGGCAAACTCCTGACGGCCCTCATCTGTCAGTTCCGCAAGCGTCATTCCCAGAACGTCGACGGTCGTGAGCGTTTCGGGCAGATCGGTCGACCCATCATCGCCGACCTCGCCGGCATCGGCCAGCTTTTCGCCGTCTTCGAGGCGTCCGAGCGTCACCTTGACGGTCTGTTCCTCGCCCTTGCGGATGACGACCACGTCCACGGCCTTGCCCACCGGGCTTTCGGCGACGGCGCGCGGCAGGTCGCGCATCTCGTCGACCTCCTTGCCATCAAACCGGATGATCACGTCGCCCGCCTCAATGGAGCCGTCATCGACAGGGCCGCCGCGAATGACGCCAGCGACCAGGGCGCCCTTGGCGTCATCCATGCCGAGGCTTTCGGCGATGTCGTCGGTGACCGGCTGGATGCGCACGCCGAGCCAGCCGCGGCGGGTTTCGCCGAATTCGCGCAGCTGGTTGATGACGTTGAGCGCAAGTTCGGTCGGCACGGCAAATCCAATGCCTATGGAGCCGCCCGACGGGGAAATGATTGCCGTGTTGATGCCGATGACCTCGCCGTTCATGTTGAACAGCGGTCCACCGGAATTGCCGCGGTTGATGGCCGCGTCGGTCTGGATGAAATTGTCATAGGGACCGGAATTGATGTCGCGGCCGCGCGCCGAGATGATACCGACCGTGACTGTGCCGCCAAGGCCGAACGGGTTGCCGATGGCCATCACCCAGTCGCCGATGCGCATGGTGTCGGAGGCGCCGAGCGGCACTTCGGTCAAGGGCTTGACCGGCGTGACCTTCAGCACGGCAAGATCGGTCTTGGAATCAGCGCCAATCAGCTCCGCCTTGAGCTTGGAGCCGTCGGCAAAATTGACCTCGATGTCGTCCGCGCCGTCGATGACATGATTGTTGGTGACGATGATGCCTTCCTCAGCGTCGATCACAAAGCCGGAACCGAGCGACGAGACCTTGCGGTTTCGCGGCCCCTCGCCGCCGCGGTCCTGGAAGAATTCATCAAAGAAGTCCTGGAAGGGCGAGCCGTCGGGCGCCCGCATCCGGGGCTGCGCGCGGCCGCTGTCGAGATTTTGCGAGGTCGAGATATTGACCACCGCATCCAGCAGGCCTTCGGCAAGATCTGCCACCGAGGCAGGCCCCGAACTTGACTGCGCATAGACCGGCATCACAGCCGGAGACGCCATCATCATGGCCGCGGCAATCGCCGTTCTGACTGCGCGAAAACGATAGTTCCTCATCGGGACGGTCTCCTTGAACGACATGTGTTGATCAGCTTGTGACGATTAAATATGGCGCGATTGCATCAGGTCCAGTCATGGTTTCGGCATTACAGCGCCGTGCGTTCAATCAAACGCACAAAGGCCGCTGTAGCACTTAAAACTGCTGCATAACTTTTTCCTTAAATCGGGTCCGATTTAGGGAATTATGCAGGAGATGCTAGCGCGCCAGATAGACGAGTCCTACCCCGAGCGCCAGCGCGGCGACGCCGAACATCCGCAACTGTTCGTCGCCGAGCTTGGGCAGTTCCTCCGCCATGCGGCGGATAAAGGAAGGGGCCAGCGCATAGGCCAGCCCCTCCACTACAAGCACAAGTCCGACCGCCAGAAAGAACGTGCTCACTGGCGATCACCCTTCCATCAGTTGGCCGGAACTGCCGGTTCCGCGGCTGGCGCGGCTTCCTCGGCGCCCGGGGCACTGGCTGGCACCGGAGCGGAAGGGTTGGCGCCCGCAGCGCTGTTGAAATAGCGGAAGAACTCGGAGGTCGGCGACAACACCATGGTGGTGCCTGTGTCGGCCAGCGCCTGACCATAAGCGTTCATCGAACGGTAGAATTCGAAGAACTCCGAGTCACGCGAGAACGCCTCGGCAAAGATGCGGTTGCGTTCGCCGTCGCCTTCGCCTCGGATGATTTCGGAATCACGCGCAGCCTCGGAGACGATCTCGACGACCTGACGGTCGGCGATGGCGCGAATACGCTGCGCCGCCTCGTTGCCGCGTGCCCTGATCAGTTCGGCCTCGGCTAGACGTTCGGCCTTCATCCGTTCAAAGGTCTGCTGCGAGACTTCCTGTGTCAGGTCGGTACGCCGAATGCGCACGTCGTCAATGCGAAGACCGAGCGATTCCGCTTCAGGACGCAGCTGATCGCGCACTTCCCGCATCATCGAGGTGCGTTCTTCAGACAGCGCCGATTCAAAGCCGCGCAGACCGTAAACGGTACGCAAGGCAGAGTTCAGACGCGTACGGAGCCGGGATTCAGCAGCGACCTGGTCGCCGGAGACCGTCTGACGGAAGCGCCGCGCATCGGCGATCTTGTAGAGCACGAATGCATCGACTTCGTAGAACTTGCCGCCCGAGACCTGCACGCGGATGTCGTCAAGGTCGAAGCGAAGCACGCGATCCTCGACATATTGCACCCTGTCGGCGTCGACGAAGCCGAAGGGCAGCTTGAAGTAAAGGCCGGGTTCAGTCTTCACGTCCTGGATCTGACCGAAGCGGACAACGATGGCCTGCTCGCGCTCATTGACGACGAAGATCGACGACCACAAGAGGAAGGCGATGACGGCCAGCAGGCCGACGATAATGGGAAGACGATTAGCCATTAGTTGGTGCCTCCGGCTTGCTTGCGTATTTCAGGCAGGGGCAGATAAGGCACCACGCCCGAGCCGCCGCCGTCCTGGCCGATAATGACCTTCTCGGAGCCTCCGAGAACCCTTTCGAGGGTCTCGAGATAGAGCCGTGACCGGGTCACTTCCGGAGCCTTGGCATATTCCTCATAGACCGAAATGAAACGTCCGGCTTCACCGGTCGCCTCATTGACGACGCGGTCCTTGTAGGCGGACGCTTCTTCGCGAAGCTGGGCGCCTTCACCACGCGCCTGACCAAGTCTCTGGTTGGCGTACTGGTTGGACTCTTCAACGAAACGATCTTCGTCCTGCTCGGCGCGTTGCACCTCGTCAAAGGCGTCGGCCACTTCGCGCGGCGGGGCCGCGTCTTCGATCGCAACCTGATTGATGGCGATGCCTGACGGGAAAGCGTCCATCCCTGACTGGATGATGGTCCGGACTTCCGTAGCGATGGCCTCACGATTGTCGCGGAAAATATCCTGAGCCGGCCTGCGGCCCACGACTTCACGCATCGCGCTTTCGGCAATCTGCCGCAGCGTGTCTTCGGGACGCGCAATATTGAACAGGAACGCCTTCGGATCCTGAACCGAATAGAGCAGCTTGAATTCGACATCGACGATGTTCTGATCGCCAGACAGCATCAGGCCGTCGGTCGATCCGGTGCGCGAGGAGCCGCCGGTGCTCATTTCGCGCTCAACAATGGTAGCCATCTCGACCGTTTCAAACGGCCACAAAATCATGTGAAGCCCTGGCTGGGAAATCTCTTCCTTGGGCTTGCCGAAGCGCAACTCCACGCCGCGCTCGTCCGGCTGGACGGTATAGACTGCCTGCATCAGCCACAGGCCGGCAAGGCCCAGAACGACGAGGCCGGCAATCAGCTTGGTGCTGCCTGAACCTGGTCCGCCGCCGCCGCCCGGAAGCACCTGGCGCAGCTTGTCCTGGCCGCGCCTGATCAATTCCTCAAGGTCTGGCGGATTGCCGCCACCGCCGCCGCGCGGCGGCTGGGGGCCTTTGCCCCACGGTCCCTGATTGTTTCCACCACCACCGCCGCCGCCCCATGGGCCGCCGCCTCCTCCGTTTTGATTGCTCCAGGGCATCAATACCTCTTTCCAAACCGTGTTGTGATGCGGTCCAGACAGATTTCCGGAGCCCGCACGCTGACCACGTTATAGGTATCGTAGCCCCAGCTTTCAACGCGGCATTGTGCGTTCGGGGGCCGAATTGGCATTATTCCGGTCGAATTGTCAGCCGCGGCGACGCCAAATGGCAAACCGGACGGGATGGCTGTCTTTTTCCGTCTGTACAGGTTCGGAAAGGCTCAGCTTTTGCCACCTGGTCGAATCAATCTCGGGGAAGACCGTATCGCCTTGAATTTGCGCATCGACCTCGGTGAGACAGAGTTCATCGGCGAGATCAATGGCCTGTGCGTAAATCTCGCCGCCGCCGATCACCGAGACCTGACCTGCGCCCGATTGCCGCGCATGGGCCTGCGCGAGGCTGATCGCCGCCTCCAGGCTTGTGACCGTCTCGACCCCATCGGCTGAAAACCCCGACCGCGACACCACGATGTTGGCGCGGCCCGGCAGCGGCCGGCCGATGGAGAGATAGGTCTTGCGGCCCATGATCACCGGACTGCCCAGCGTCACCGCCTTGAAATGCCTGAGGTCGGACGGCAGCCGCCACGGCATGTCGCCGTCACGGCCGATCACCCGGTTTTTCGCATGGGCCGCGACCAGGACGATCTTGACGCCGCCCTCCGTCATACCGCGATCGGGGCGGAAATCGCCGGATGCGGGTCGTAGCCCTCAAGCTTGAAATCCTCATAGGTGAAGGCGAACAGGTCGGTCACATCCGGGTTGAGGCGCATCACCGGAAGGCTGCGCGGCTCTCGCGAAAGCTGCAGATGCGCCTGGTCGAAATGGTTTTTGTAAAGATGCGCGTCGCCCAGCGTGTGCACGAAATCGCCCGGTTCAAGTCCGGTGACCTGCGCCACCATCATGGTCATGAGCGCATAGGAGGCGATGTTGAAGGGCACGCCGAGGAAGATGTCAGCCGAGCGCTGATAGAGCTGGCAGGAAAGCCTTCCATCCGCGACATAGAACTGGAACAGGCAATGGCACGGCGGCAAGGCCATGTTGTCCACTTCCGCCGGGTTCCAGGCAGAGACGATGTGGCGGCGCGACGAGGGATTGGTTTTGATCTGGGCCAGCACATTGGCGATCTGGTCAATCGAGCCGCCGTCCGGTGCGGGCCAGGAGCGCCATTGCGCGCCATAGACCGGACCGAGATCGCCGTTCTCGTCGGCCCATTCGTCCCAGATCGAGACGCCATTGGCCTTCAGATAGGCAATGTTGGTGTCGCCCCTCAGGAACCACAGTAGCTCATGAATGATCGACTTGAGATGCAGTTTCTTGGTGGTGAGCGCGGGAAAGCCTTTACTGAGGTCAAACCGCATCTGGTGGCCGAACAGGCTGCGCGTGCCGGTGCCGGTCCGGTCATCGCGGTCTGAGCCCTGGTCGAGTACCAGGCGTAAAAGGTCGTGATACTGCTGCATGGCCGTCGCTTCGTGATTCGATGGAAGTCGATCCTAGCCGAGTTTGGCGCGGGGCCGAAAGGTTTGCTCGGATTTGGACGGCCACTCCACAGACACGGTGGAGCGCCCTCCCCCCGGTACGCGAACATCACCCCTTTTCATTCCCGCCACCGCACCCTATATTGGGTTTGCTGCGCAAGCAGCTATGACAATAAACGAGCGTTGAAATAAACCATTCGGACCCGGGGGCGGTACCCGGCGCCTCCACCATGATCCGGTCCCAGGGACCTGGGATCACACCAGACGGCCCGCGGCCGGATGATGATGGGGGCGAAACAGGATCGACGAGGGTGTAAAGAGCGTCTTTTTGTTCGGCATTGTACCACCGTTATCGGGCTAAACTTGTAGTTGCAAATGACAACTATGCGGAAGCTCGTCTCGCTGCTTAATTGCGGTGTGACACTTCAAACTAAGTCCTAGAGGGTCGCACTTCTGGGCGGGGTTCGGAGGTACCTGGCAACAGAAACCTCCACTTTTCCCACAGTTCCGGACGCAGGCAGAACGCATTCATTCACCGCGTTGGCGGATTATCGGCGGCTTTTTTGCCGAATTGCCCTATAAGTGACACGGTCATGGATGCTTTGGGGCTTTCTACCGCAACACCGCTTTCAAGCTCGCCGGGTTTACGGTTATAAAGACAAGTGAATCGGCGGCATTTGAGCGCCTTCGACAACGAGAATTGGCTTCGGGTTCCGATGAGTTGATGCCGGGCCCAGACAGGAAAGACCGCGCTGATGCCGCAAGACCACATTCGATACGACATTCTTGCTCAGGACGCGTTGCGCGGCGTGATCCGCAAGGTGCTGTCCGAGGTGGCGGTGACGGGCTATCTGCCGGGCGATCATCACTTCTTCATCACCTTCCTGACAGAAGCGCCGGGCGTGCGGATCTCGACCGCGCTCAAGGAGCGCTATCCGGAACAGATGACCATCGTGGTGCAGCACCAGTTCTGGGACCTCAAGGTCACGGAATCGCTGTTCGAGATCGGGCTGTCGTTCTCCGACAAGCCGGAAAAGCTGGTCGTGCCGTTCGCGGCCATTCGCGGCTTTTACGATCCGTCGGTCAATTTCGAGCTGGAATTCGACACGGTTCTGGAAACTGCCGCCAATGATGGCGGCGACAGCGAGGATGACGAGCGCACGCAGTTGGCCGGCACCATCGAGCGGCTGGTCGAACCCGCCGCCACGCCGGAGCCTGCCGTCAAGGGCGACGCCGCCGAGGGCGAGCCGGAGCCGGGCGGCGACAAGAAGCCGGGCGCCGATGTCGTCTCGCTCGATTCCTTCCGCAAAAAGAACTGACGGAGCCGCGTCATGAGCGGTGACGTGGTCAATCTGCGCATGGCACGCAAGCGCCGCGACCGCGCTGTCAAGGAAGCCGATGCCGAGCGCAACCGCTTCGAACATGGCCGCTCGAAGGCGGACCGCGAGCTTGCCCGCGCCCGCAACGACAAGGCCGCGCGCGAGCATGACGCCTCGCGCCGCGAGCCCATCGCCGGTGACAACGACAGTGGCACCTGAGCCATGGTGGGCAGCCTGATCCGCAAGCATTCCGTCTCCATTCGCGGCCACCGCACCAGCATCACTTTGGAAGACGCCTTCATGGACGCGCTCAGGCAGATGGCCGATCAGCGCGGCCTGGCGCTTGCGGCGCTGATCGCCGAGATCGACGGCGCGCAGGCCACGCCCGGCAATTTGTCGTCGGCGCTGCGGCTGGCGGTGCTGGACTGGGCGCTCAATTCTGCGGATGCGCGGGCCCGGAACCCCGACAGCGAGTAAACCGCGTGGGACCTATCGGTTGATCAGTTTTTCCAGCGCTCCCACCACGGCCTGCGAGATCGACTGCGTCGCCTCCAGCCCTTGCAGCGGACAGGGTTGCTCGAGCCGCTTCAGCGCCTTGGGGATATCGAACCCGTTGGCCTGCTTGAGCCGCCCCAGTTCGGCCCAGGTTACCGGCACCGCCACCGGCGCGCCGTTGCGCGCGCGGATCGAATAGGGCGCAACCGCCGTCGAGCCGCGGTCATTGCGCAGCCAGTCGATGAAGATCTTGCCCTTGCGCTTGGCCTTGGACATGGTGGCGACGTAGCGGTCGGGGAAACGCGCGGCCAGATGGCTGGCGATGGTGCGGGCAAAGAAGGCCACCGTGTCCCATTCGGCGATGCGCTTCAATGGCACGATGACATGCACGCCCTTGCCGCCGGTGACCATCGGGATGCTCTCGAGACCGATGTCGGCGAGCAGTTTTCTCACCTCCTTCGCCGCCGCCTTGACCTCGGCAAAACCCAGTCCCTCGTCCGGATCGAGATCGAAGACCAGGCGATCGGGTTTTTCGAGCGCATCGGCGCGCGATCCCCAGATGTGGAATTCGATCGTGCCCATCTGGGCTGCAGCCACGAAGCCAGCCGGTTTTTCGATCACCATATAGGGCTGGGATTTTCCCGAGCTTTCGGTGATCTCGACGCTGCCTATGCCTTCCGGAAAGCCCTGTCCGGCGTGTTTCTGGAAGAAGCAATCGCCCTCGGTTCCGTCCGGGCAGCGCAGCAGCGACACCGGCCGGTTGCCGGCAAGATCGAGCATCCGCTCCGCGGCCTTCGCGTAATAACTTGCGACATCGCCCTTGGTGCAGCCGGCATCGGGAAACACCACGCGGTCGGGGCTGCTGACGCGGATGCCCAGGAATTTTTGGTCCTTGCTGTTAGGCACGTCCGGTGTTTCGAGTTTGACCATGGAAGCCTCCTTGTCCTGCCGCACGCCGCGAAACACGCCATGGCGAATACTGCCCTGATCGGTGAGTTCGGCATAGTCGACCTCGATCACCAGCTCCGGCGTGACCCATTTGGCCGACCGGGCAATCTCGGCGGGCACCGCGTCGAACGGGCTGGTCTTTCGGGTGCGACTTTGCATCAAGCCGGTGAGCGTCTCAAGATCGCGTTCGCCCAGGCCGCCGCCAACGCGGCCGCGATAGCGCAGCACGCCGTTTTCGCGCGACCCGACCAGCAGCGAGGCAAAGGGCCGTCCCCGGGCTGACGACGGCGAAAACCCGCCGACGACGAACTCCTGCCGCAGCCCGGTCTTGATCTTGAGCCAGCTGCCGCTTCGGGTGCCGGTGTAGGAACTGTCGCAGGATTTCGAGATGATTCCTTCGCCGCCGGCCTTCTCCACTGCCTTGAACACCTGCGGCCCATGGCCGACCACATGTTCGCTGTAGCGGACGGCCGCGCCCCGGTGCTGTCCGGCAAGCAGCCTGTTGAGCGCCTGCTTGCGCTCGCTGAGCGGAAGCTTGACCAGGCTCTTGCCATCGAGTTCCAAGAGATCGAAGGCCATGAAGATCACCGGCCGCCGCTCTTCGAGGTCGCGCTGCAGGGCGGAGAAGTGCGAGCCGCCGGCGCTGCTCGCGGCCACCACCTCGCCGTCGATCAGCGCATTGCGGCAATCGAGTTCAGTGAAGGCTTCAGTCAGTCCGGCATAACGGTCGGTCCAGTCATGGCCGGAGCGGGTGTAGAGCGTGACCCCGTCCTTGCCGAGCGCGGCGAGACAGCGGTAGCCGTCGAACTTGGTCTCGTGCAGCCAGTCATCGCCGTCGGGCACATGCTTGGTGAGCTTGGCGAGCTGCGGTTTGCGGAATTTGGGGGTAGCGAGTGTGAAGCCAGTTTTCGAAGATGCCTCCGGCTTTGCGGTTTTTCCCGGCCGCTTGGCTGCCGTTTTTTTGGCCGGCTTGCCGGCGGCGATGTCATCCATGCTGCGGCCGGTTTTAACGCTGTTATCAAAGCGCTCGATCAGACCGTCCTCATCTTCCTCCTCGAAGGCGTCGTGCTCCTTGATCAAGAGCCAGTTCTCGCGCTTCTCCTTGGTCTGCATGCGCACCAGCGCCCAGCGGCCCTTCATGCGCTGGCCATGCAGGATGATTTTTAACTTTCCGGTCTTCAGGCCTTCGGCGAAATCCTCCTGCGGCTGCCACCAGCCCTGGTCCCAGAGCATCACCGTGCCGGCGCCATATTGCTTTGGCGCAATCGTGCCTTCGAAGCCGCCATAGTCGAGCGGGTGATCCTCGGTGCGCACGGCGAGCCGCTTGACCGAGGTCACGGCGCTCGGCCCCCTCGTGACCGCCCAGCTCAAGAGCACGCCTTCCCATTCGAGCCTGAAATCATAGTGCAGCCGTCGCGCCGCGTGTTTCTGGACGACGAAGACCGGCTTGTCGGAGGCTTTTGCCGCGCCCTCACCGCTCGGCTCCGCGGTCTTGGTAAAATCCCGCTTGGCCGCGTACTGGGCGAGCTTTTTGACTGAGACCGCCATCAGGCGGATTTCTTCTTCGCCGGCGCCTTCCTGGCCGGCGCCTTCTTGGCCTGGCTCTTGGCAGGCTTGGAGCCCGATTTTGCGCCTTCGGCCTTGGCGAGGCTCTGCTTCAGCGCCGCCATCAGGTCGATCACATTGTCGCCGCTGCCGCCGCTGTCGCTCGAGCTGTCGTCGGTGCGCACGCGCTTGGTCGACTTGCTCCTGGTCTTGCGGTCGATCAGGTCCTTGAGCGCCAGCGTGTAATTGTCCTTGAAGGCTTCGGCCTTGAATGCCGCGGTCTTGCGTGTGATCAGCGACTTGGCGACCTCGAGCAGGTCCCCGTCCGAGGTCTCGTCCTCGATGTCCTTGAACAACGGTTCGGCGTCGCGGATCTCGTCGGCATAATGCAGGGTTTCCAGCAGCAGACCGTCGCCGCAGGGCTTGACCGCCGCGAGATATTCCTTGCCGCGCATGGTGACCTGGCCGAGCCCCACCATCTTGGTCTCGCGCAGGGCGTCGCGGACCACCCGGTATGCATCCTCGGCCAGATCATCGGCGGGAACCAGGTAGTAGGGCTTGTTGAAATAGAGCGGCGAGATTTCACAGGCATCGACGAACTGGACGAGCTCCAGCGTCTTCTTGGTCTCAAGCTTGATTTCCTCGACACTGTCGGGATCGATGAGCAGGAACTGGTCCTTCTCGTATTCGAACCCCTTCATGATGTCGCCGGCATCAATCGGACCGATCCCGGGCACGGTTTTCTGGTAGCTCACCGGTTTTCCCGAAGGTCCGTGGATCTGCCTGAAACTGATGCGCGCGCCGGTCTTGGTGGCGGAATACATCTCCACCGGAATCGACACCAGGGACAATCGCAATTGCCCTTTCCAGATCGGCCGCGCTGCCATCACTCACTCCACCTTTGTACGAGGAACAAAATTTTCGACAGGCAACTCGTTCGCCCCGGTCATCCGGGTTGAACGACCATTTCTGTCGCACAATCAGTTCAACGCTCAGGCCCCGCGCAGGTTCCACGCGTGGAACGCAACTCGTTGGCCCACATGGATTGAGCTGCCGGGCCGGTGGGCGAATTAAGGTTGGGCGGAAGCGAAGTTGAAGAAGGCGTAGGTGAGGTCGATATCGGCGCCGCTCGCTTCTGCGGCGCTGGCCAGTTTGGGGAGCAGTGTTTCAACCAGCTCAACGTCTGCCGGTGCGGTTTCAAGCAGGGCATCATTGCCCGAAATCGCCAGTATGACCCGCAGATCGGCCTTTCGTTCAGCCGTTTCGATCAGTTTGATTTCAAACACCGCCTGGTTGTCGGTCCTTGTCACGAACTGGTCGATCCGGTAGCCGAAGCCGTCGCTGTCTATCAGATAGAAGATTGTTTCTGCGCTGGAAGGGCCGGTCAGCACGCCGCGCAAGGTGTCGCCGCTCATGATCCGATCCTTGTCCAGCGCCAGAGCGAGTTCGGAACCACCCGAGAACCCGATTTGCGTGAGGAAATCAGGCAGCGGGCATTGGCGCGCCGACAGCAATCTTACCTGCACATTCGGCTCGAATTCAAAGGTGGACTGAAATTCGTCATGAAGGATCTGGAAAGGCTCAACCTTGTCGCCCATCCCTTCAAGCGTCATCTGGTCTTCTGTGTTCGAAACCACCCGGACGTGAAAACACTGGGCGTCCTGTCGCTGCCGGACCCATTGCACGCGCCTGTCCAAAGGCGTTTGCGCAAGCGGTACCGTAAGGTTCGGCATGGAGGGGATCTCGCCATTTGACTGAAGCGTGACTTCCGCTTCTTCCGCCTCATCCTGACTGGCCGACGGCTCCGGCTCCTCTGGCTTCGGCGTTTCGGCCGACGTCACGGGTTCCATCGCCTCTGCGGCAGCGAGTTCATCTTGGTTTGCCTGCTCAGCGGCTTCGGCCTCTGCCGCGCGGGCCTCTTCAAGTGCTGCCTGACGCTCCCGCTCGGCGGCCGCTTCCAATTCCGCCGCCTCCTCAGCCTTCCGGCGCTCCTCGGCTGCCTGGCGTTCTGCTGCCTCGCGGTCAGCGGCCGCTTTCAGTTCGGCAGCGCGGGCTTTTTCCGCCTCTCTATGGGCCAGTTCCGCAGCCAGTTGCTCGGCGAGCCGGGCCGCGGCGGCAGCGGCTTCTTCTTCGGCTCTGCGTGCGTTCTCGGCTTCTTCCGCAGCCCGCCTTGCAGCGGCCTCTTCTTCGGCTTTGCGCGCATTCTCTTCTGCTTCCGCGGCCTGCCTGGCCGCAGCCGCTTCTGCCTCGAGTGCTGCTTCCGCGGCCCGCCGGACCTCGGCCTCTCGCATCAGCTGAGCCTCTTCCTCGGCCAGCCGCGCGGCTTCCTCGGCGGCCTGCCGGGCAGCCTCCTCGGCTTCGGCGCGGGCGCGGGCTTCGGCCTCGCGAATTTCCGCGCGTTCCTTGAGCAAGGCGATTTCGCGTCTTAGCCGCTGCTTTTCGACCACGCCCGCCTGGAGCAGCTCAACCTTGCGGCGCTCGCGCTCGAAGGCGCGCATCGACAGGTAGTTGGTCAGCTGGCCGGCGTCGACGGAAACCGCGGGATCAACGAGCAGGCCACTGACGCCGAACCTGAGCGACGGATCGCCACCGGCAATCGCCTCCACACCCGGTTCGAATGTCAACCGCCAATCCGCCTCAAGCCGAAGCTCGGTCAGATCGATGCGGGCATCGCCGGCAAGACTGGCCTGCACGTCCTCGATCTCGGCATTGGAAAAACGCATGACCCCGCCCGTCAGCGTGAAGGGCAGGCGCAAGCTCTCCGCGTCCATATGCCCGCCGGTCATGAAGCCGGTCACCATGGTGGCCACCTCACCGGGCTCGAGTTCGAACCCCTCGCGGTCGGCGGCGCCAAGAATGCGGGCAAAGGCGCCGGGATCGATGCCGGAGACGGCGAGGTCTGCCGCCGCCAGTTCGCCGCCGCCGGCGAGCGAAGTGACCAGCTCGCGGATGGATTTGCCGGTGCCTTCCAGGCTGACGCTGGCGCTTGCCCGGCCCGAGAGCACGGACGAGCCGTGAATGGCGCGTTCAAGCGCTTCCAGATCGGTATCCGAGGCCGAAATGCGTCCCGACAGGAACACCGATCCATCGGCATTGGTCACCGACACATTGCCGCCAAGCCGGCCGCCGAACCATTGCGCTTCGGCCTGTTCGAGCGCCATCGCGCCCGTTCCGGTCGAAAGGCTGGCCGAAAAATCCCGGGCCGTTCCGGCCGGACCGAGGCTCATTTCCGCCGCTTCAAGCGCGATCCGCATCTCAGGCTGCCCGGGCACGGGCGGCAGGAACGCCGCATCGTTCCAGGTCGCCCCGCCGGTGCCGAACTGCTCCGGGCCGAGCGCCAGTTCGCCGAGCCAGCCGAGATCGGCGCGGTCGAACCGCAAGGCGCCCTCGCCCGAGATCGCGGACGCCGACCGGTCAAATTCCAGTTCGCCGGAAAAACCGTTGGTCTCGGCCGTTCCCTCGATCCCCGACGCCAGAATCTGTGCATCCGTCATGCCGATGTTGGCTTTCATCGAGAGCGGCAATCCGGCGCCCGCCTGAGGCAGGGAAAGGCCGAACATCATGGCGAAGGGTTCGATATCGGCGGCCGTCACCTCAAGCTCGAACAGACCCGTGGCCGGGTCTGCCGAGGGAATGGCGCCATTGCCTTCAAGCGAGAGCCTGGACTCAGCCGAGGTCAGTTCCGCCCGGATGGCGAGATCGCCGTCCTCTGCCCCGCCATCGGCAGTGATCATGAGACGTGAAGGCCCCTCGCCTTCCAGCGGCAGGACGCCAAAACCGGCTTGTTCGAGGAGGCGATAAGCCTCCGGGTTCTCCGCTTCAATGGCTATGGTGCGGGGTCCGTCGCCGCCCGGCATGAAGCCGGTGCCGGCGGCCCGGAACCGCACCGAGCTTCCGCCGGAAATCCCCTCGACGGTGAGTTCCGGACCGGCTTCGGGATCGAGCACCAGGGTCACATCCGCAAGAACACCGTCAAAGGCCGCTCTGTTGGCGGCGAGGCGGCGGATGATCTGGTGACCGCCCGTCGCCTGGTCGGCCAGATCGAACAGTCGGGCAGCGGTTTCGGCACTGAACGCGCCTTTGACCGTTCCGCGCGGCGCTGCAACCGAGCCTTCGAGCGAGGCGGAGAAACTGCCCGAGGCGCCGCCGAAATCGTCAAAATTCAGGCTGTCGAGGGTGAGCAGGCCGTCGCGCCACACCAGCGATGTCTCGAAGCCATCGAGCCGGTAATCGCCAAGGGTAAATGTGTCCGCCTCGATCCGGGCGGCAAGATTGTACTGCGCCAGCGGCCGGGTGGCGCCGCTGTTGCCGCCCGCCAGCAGCGCCAGGGCACGGACCGCATCGACATCGAACGTGTCGCCAGCAAGCTCCACCGATAGCGACGGCGTTCCGCTCGCGGGCATTTGGCGTTCGAGCCTGCCCTTGAGGATGGCGGGGCCGATCGCGACTTCGAGCGCCTCGAAACGCTGCAGCGCCGGAGACAGGCTGACCTGGGCGGAAAAGCCCGCCGCACCCAGTTGCCGGATCACAGGGTCGACATCGCCGACAAGCCAGTTGGCGAGGCCCGAGGGCTGGGTCGATGCGATGGTGAGCATGCCTTCGAAGCTGGCCTGGGCGCCCGAAGCCAGCCGCCCGCGCGCCTCCACGGTGGTGCGTCCGGGGAGATTGGCGGAGAAGCCGTCGATCAGCCAGGCATCTCCATCGGGCCGGGCGTCGAGCGAGATCTGGCGCAGCGTGGTGTCGCCGGCGATGATGGCCGGTAGGTTGAGCGACACGCGGCCGGGCAGCGGCGGCGGCGGCAGCCGGTCGATGAACTGGTTGACCACGGCCAGACGCTGCTCCAGCGACAGGGACGCGATATCCTCCGGGGCCGGTTCCTCGCCACCGAGGCGGTCCATGTCGATCTGCTGGCCGTCTGCCACCAGCAGAAATTCTGGATTGGGGCCGGTGTCGATGGTGGCCTGCCCGGTCACCACATAGGGATCGTCCGACAGCCCGATTTCGGCGCGCCACTCGGCGATCGACAGACGCTCGTTGGTGGCGGCAAAGTCGCCCTTGGCGACAATCAGCGGCCGTTCGGGCGCAGTGTTGTCGGTCTCGGTTCGCGACATCCCCATGAAGGTGAACAGCCCGTCATAGAGCGGCTTGTTGTTGTCGATCCGGGCCTGGCCCTCGGTTTCGAGCAGCACCGGCCAGGAATCGGGAACCGCCCTCACCCGCATGCGGATCGATCCGTCGGCCTGGGCAATGCCGGTCGAAATGGACACGCCGCCGCGCTGGCCGGCGATCTCGCCCTCGGCGTCGATGGTCCATGGTCCCGCCAGCGATTTGGCCGAAATCAGCGCATTGATATCGCGGATCTCGTGGGTCCGGACGTTCTGTTCGTCGACGATGGTGATGTCGGCGTTCTCGATGGTGACTTTCTCGAGCACCACCAGATCGCCCGGCGGGGTCGGCCTGCGCTTGAGCGCCCAGTCGAGCCTGCCATCTTCGAGAATACGCACCACGGCTTTCGGCGCCTCGACGCGCATGTCGAAGATCAGCACTTCGCCGCTCAGGAACGGCGCCAGTTCGGCATCCATGGAAAACCTGTCGATGGTCATCACCGGTTGTGCCTCGTCGCCGACGGTCACATCGGAGAAGGTGACGGACGGAAACGGCAGCAGCCGTGCATCGGCGTCGCCGCGCACCCTCACCGGCTGGCCGATGATCCGGCTTGCCTCAGCCTCAAAGGCGGTGCGGTAGCTGCTCCAGTCGATGAAATGCGGAGCGATCAGCGCTGCAAACAGCGCCAGGACCAGCAGACCACCGATGGCGACGAATACACGGATCAGTTTTCAATCCTCCCTGCGGCCCAATGACCCCTTGTTTGCGCCTCAGCCATCGAATGAAAAGATCTTGCCCGGGTTCATGATGTTCAAGGGATCAAGCGCCCGCTTGATCTGCCGCATCACCGAGACGCCTTCGCCCATTTCCTGCGAAAGATAGGGACGCTTGCCCTGACCTATACCATGTTCGCCGGTGCAGGTGCCATCCATCGCCAGCGCCCGCGCGTTCAGGCGCCCGACAAAGGCCTCCGCAGCGACGATTTCCGCCGGAACGTCGGTGTCGAGCAGCACCAGCACATGAAAATTGCCGTCGCCCGCATGGCCGACAATCGGCGCGATCAGGCCGGAGGCGGCAATGTCGTCCTGCGTCTGGGCGACGCATTCGGCGAGCCTGGAGATCGGCACGCAGACATCGGTGGAGATGCCCTTGGCGCCGGGGCGAAGCTTGAGCGACGCCCAATAGGCATTGTGGCGGGCCTTCCACAATTCGGTGCGGCGTTCGGGATCGGTGGTCCACTGGAAATCGCCGCCGCCACAGTCGGCCGCGATCTCCGAAAACATCGCCGCCTGCTCGGCCACACCCGCCTCGGTGCCGTGGAATTCGACGAACAGCGACGGGACTTCGGGATTGGAGAGGTTGGAATAGGCATTGCAGGCCTTCATCTGCAGCGCGTCGAGAAGTTCGATGCGGGCGACCGGAATGCCCATCTGGATGGTCATGATGACGGCGTTGCAGGCGGCTTCCACGCTCGGGAACGGGCAGACGCCGCCGGAAATCGCCTGCGGGATGCCCTGCAGCCTGAGCGTCACCGAGGTGATGACACCCAGAGTGCCTTCCGAGCCCACGAACAGCCGCGTCAAGTCGTAACCGGCCGAGGATTTGCGGGCGCGGCGCGCGGTGCGGATTTCCTCGCCCGAGGCGGTGATCGCGGTCACCGCGATGACATTGTCGCGCATGGTGCCGTAGCGCACCGCATTGGTGCCGGAGGCGCGGGTGGCAGTCATGCCGCCGATGGAGGCGTTGGCGCCGGGATCGATGGGAAAAAACAACCCCGTGTCGCGCAGATAGGTGTTCAGCTGTTCACGCGTCACCCCCGGTTGGACTGTGCAGTCGAGATCTTCGGCATTGACCTCGAGCACTCGGTCGAGCCGCGCCATGTCGATCGAAATGCCGCCAAGGGGCGCATTGACATGGCCTTCGAGCGAGGTGCCTGTGCCATAGGGGATGACCGGAACCTGATGGTCGGCGCAGGCGCGCACGATCAGCTTGATCTCGTCGGCGGAATTGGGGAAGATCACCGCATCGGGCAGTTGGCCGGGAATATAGGTGGTTGTGTGGGCGTGCTGGGCGCGCAGCGCCTCGCCGGTCTGGAGCTGGTCGCCAAAGCGTTGCCGCAGCACGCCAATGACGGCTGCAATGCCCTCCTCGTTGCGGCGGCCGGCGTCGGCGCTCTTGAGACCCATCTGGTTTACTCCCCCTTGGCCGCGTTTACCGCGAATCCCGCCGTAAGCTTGCTGCACCGGCGTGATGGGGTAATGTGCAAACTGAGGCGCGCTTGTCCAGTGCGCGTGAAGCCACAAGCCCATTTTAGCGAGGGAGACGAAATGTTGTTTGATGCTCCGGTGACCGCCCCTGCCCGCGGGCTGGATCCGGCCTGGCTCGATTACAACGGCCATCTGAACATGGCCTATTACAATGTGCTGTTTGACCAGGGAGCCGATCATGTCTTCGAGCTGATCGGTTGCGGGCCCGGCTACCTGGCGGCGCGAAGCCTGAGCTTCTTCACCGTCGAGGCGCATGTCTGTTACGTCCGGGAGCTCAAGCCCGACGCGATGGTCGCCGTCAGCTCCCGGGTGCTGGACTTCGACGCCAAGCGCATTCATCTGTTTCAGGAGCTCAAGCATGTCGAGGGCTGGCTGTCGGCAACCTCGGAAACGGTGCTGCTGCATGTCGAGATGAGCGGGCCGAAAGCCGCGCCGATGCCCGAGGATGTTCTGGCCAGGGTCACGGCCATGCACGAGGCCCACAAGAGCCTTCCCCGACCCGAGCGGGCCGGACGGTCTATCGGGATCGCGCGCGGCCAGGCGACCGGGGCAATCTGATTCATGCTTGAAATCCTTCGCGCCACCCCGGCCCGCATCCGACAATGGATGATGCCCAATATCCGCGCCTATCTCGACAACCGGCAACCGGTGATCTGGACGCTTTCGCTTCTGATCGGCCTGTCGGTGGCGATCGCCGCCATCTGTTTCCGCCTGCTGATCGGCGTGGTTCAGCTCTACTGGCTCGGCGACGCATCCGAACATGTGCTGACGGCCGCCCGCACCACCCCCTGGTACATGATCCTGTCGGGACCGGTGATCGGCGGCATCGTGGTGGGCGTCATGATTGCCCGCTTTCTGCCCTCGCGCCGCACCGGCGGCGTGGCCGACGTGATCGAGGCGCGGGCGATATCAGGGCGTCGCCTCAGCCTGCGCGAGGGCATTGTCAGCTCGCTCGCCACCGCGTTCTCCCTGGGCTCGGGCGCCAGCGCCGGCCGCGAGGGGCCTGTGATCCACCTGGGTGCGACGCTCGCCAGCGCTGTGGGGGAACGGTTCTCGCTGCCGGACTGGTCGCGCCGCACCCTGCTCGCCGCCGGCGTCGCCTCGGCGATATCGGCAAGCTTCAACGCGCCGATCGCGGGGGTGTTGTTCGCCCATGAAGTCATCCTCGGCCATTATGCCATGCGCGCCTTCGTGCCGATCGTGATTGCGTCGACCATCGGCGCCATCGTCTCGCGCGGCTGGTTTGGCGAAGCCGCCGCCTTCATCGTGCCGGACTATCAGATCACCTCCTATTTCGAGTTTCCCGCCTTCGCGCTTCTGGGCGTCGTCTGCGCCGTTGTCGCCGTGGCGTTCCAGTTCGTGCTGTTTGCCGCCGATTACCTGGCGCGGCGGACCACCATTCCGCTCTGGGCGCTGCCGATCGTCGGCGGCTTCATCGTGGGCACCATCGGCATTGCCTTTCCGCATGTTCTGGGCGTCGGCTACGAGACCACGGACATGGCGCTGTGGGGGCAATTGCCGCTGATGCTGATGCTGACGCTGATCGTGATGAAGACGCTGGCCACCGCGATCACGCTCGCCGCCCGGTTTGGCGGCGGGATCTTTTCGCCCGCGCTCTATCTCGGCGCCATGACCGGCGGCGCCTTCGGCATCATCGCCGCAAGCGCATTTCCAGACCTCGCCTCAAGCCCGGCGCTCTATTCTATCCTCGGCATGGGGGCTGTGGCGGGTGCGGTGCTGGGTGCGCCGATTTCCACCACGGTGATCGTGTTCGAACTCACCGGCGGCTACGCGCTGTCGATCGCGCTTTTGCTGACGGTGGCGATCGCGCATGGCATTACGCAAGCGCTGCATGGCCATTCCTACTTTCATTGGCAGCTTGAAATGCGCGGGCTGTTCGTGAAGGACGGGGCGCACCGGACCGTGCTGCGCAATGTGCGGGTGATGGATTTCATGACGCTGCCTGCTGATGACGCGGAGCCAGAATATCTCGATCCGGAACAGGAGATCACACCGCTGAAGCCGACCGACACGCTGGAGGTCGCACTGCGCGCCTTCGACACCGGCGGCCACCGGCGGCTGCCGGTGGTGGCGGACGGCAGCGACGGCCGCATTCTCGGCTGGGCCGAACAGGTGGCGGCACTCAGGCACTTCAACCGCCGCCTGATCGCCGTGAGCGAGGAAGAGCACCGCTAGGCCGGCACGCGCACTCGTCCCGGGCGCGCGGACCCGGCCGCGGGTGACGAAAGCGCTTGTCGCCCATGCCGCCGGCGCTATAACCGGTTCAACGCGGCCATACGGACCGCCAGAGTCTGGGAGACGATGATGGAAGCCATGATGCCGGCCCTTGCGGCCGTGGGAATTTACGCGGCGCTGAACATGGCGATCCTGATCTGGATCTCGATCGAGACCGGCCGGTTGCGCGGCAAGCACAAGGTGTCGATCGGCGATGGCGGGGTCAAGCATCTGGTGCGCATCATGCGCGGCCACGCCAATGCGGTGGAAAACATGCCGATGTTCTTCGTGCTGATGCTGGTCGCAGCACTTGTCGGCATGCCGGTGATGGCCGCCCATGTGCTGGGCCTGGTCTTCACCATCGGCCGCGGCCTGCATGCCTGGCATTTCATCCAGGAAGACGCGCCGCGCTGGCAGCGCGGCGGCGGCTTCGGCCTGTCGTTTCTCGCGCAACTGGTGCTGATGCTAGGCATTCTGGCGCACGGACTGATCGGGCTGGCGGGTTAAGCCGCGCCAGACGAAAACAGCCTGCCCCGGCAAACCGGCGGCAGGCTGCTCTATCGAGGCGGCGATAGCCCAGACGGACTTACCGGTTGCCGCGCCTGCACTGTGCGGCGGGGACTTCATTTGCGCCGGCGCGCAGCAGTTCACACCGGTTCATGAATATCCGGGTCCTGTTGCCCACTTGACCACAGACCTCCTGGACAACCTGCGGACAGGCGCCGCCGGGTGCAACCGGACTGACCCGCGGCGTACCCCGGTCGGGACGGTCGCGCGGGGTCAATCGGGGATCGCGGACCGGATTGTCATTGCGGTTGCGGTCAAAGTCGCGCCGGTCGGTCCGATCCCGCGGCCTGTCGCGAAAGTCGCGGTTGCTGTCATCCCGGTCACGCCGGATATCACGGGACTCGCCGGCGCGGCACTGCCCCGAGGAGACAACGCGCCAGTCTTCCGCCCGGGCCTGGCAGGCATTGGGGAAGGTTCGCTCCTGGCCGCGCCGCTCGGCGCAGACCGGATCGTAGTTCATCGGACAGACAGGGCCGGGCCTATAGGTGTTGCCGCTGGTCTCGGTGACCTCGCAGCCGCTCAGCACCACCGCCGCCACGGCCAACACGGCTGCGCCCGAGAGTGAAGGAAAACTGCGGAAACGAACGGATCTGGCAAAATCAAACATGGGAATTCCTTGGGTTGCATGACACACCGGAGCACTGGCTAACGGCAGGGTCAAGGACCAAGTGACCAGCCGCAAGCGGGACGCGCCATGCAACAACGCGGCCCGCCGGATTGTGTTCCCGCGAACCGGGTTTTGAGGCGGGCCAACAAGGATGCCGCCGGAAAGCCCGTTCCCGGCGGCACTTTGGACTGGGGGCGTCATCCTGCCCTGTGGAGGGGTTACCGGCGCTCGATCTTCATCAATTCAGCGCCGCTGGCGTCCTTGAAGGTGACGGTTCGGCCCTGGCGGTGAATGGAGCGGCTGGTCATCAGGGCGTTGGCGATGCCGCGCTCGGCGGCGCTTTCGCCCTGGCCGGAGCACCGCATCTTGGTGCTCATGACACCGCCCTCGGCGCGGACCCGGTCGTTGCGGATCGAAAGGCGCGCCGACATCGAGTTGCAGCCCACGGTGGCGCGCACGGTGCCGCTCTCATCCACCGAAAGCTGCGCCCTGGCAGCCATCCGGCCGCCGACGCGAACAAGAAAGCCATTGTCGGCTGCGATATGGGTGATGAAATAATTGCCGAAGAGATTGGCCGCGACAGGACGTCCGCCCTGGTGGCCGCCTTGATTGTTGCCCTGGTTGCTGCCAGCCTGGGCGTTGCCGCGGCCCGCGTCGGCCGGGTTGACGAAGCGGAAGTGCTCCCAGGCGGAAGCATGGCCCGAGACGGCGGCGAGATGGCCGCGGGGGCCGACCCCGGCGCGGACATACCTGCCGTTCTCGACCGACCGCAGCGCCACCTTGTCGAGGCGGATGCGGACCACCTCGAAGGTCTCCCAGCCGCGGATATGCGGGCTGCCTGTGGCCAGAAACGTGCCCTGGCCAACGCCGGCCCGGACAAAGCTGCCCGAGCGCACATCGCGAAACGCCACCCTGTTGCCTTCAAGCCGCACGGTCTCAAACCGTGTGGCGCCGCGCGCATCAGGAACGGCGGCGGCCAGCGTGCCATTGATGACGGTGACATAGAGCCCCGACTGGGCCGATTGCAAAAGGATTTCCTCCGCCTTGGCCAGCGCCTGGGAGGCGAAAAGCAGGCTGAGAGCGAGAAGGCTGCGCATGAGGTTTTTCATTGGCCCGGTTCCCTTGTTTGACCGTTGAACGATACAGCCGTTTTGCCTCGATGCAATTGAACCGGTCTTGAATGGCGGGTTCATGTGGCGTTCATGCGGGGCGCCGGGGATCTATGGCTGGTTTTGCAGTGCCAAGCCAGTAGCGCGCGTAGCGGCGCTCACCGGTTCGGATGAGTGCGCCTTTGTCGACCAGATCCGCGAGATCGCGGGTCGCTGTTGCGCGCGATGTGCCTGTGATGGCGATGTAGTTTTCCGCGCTCAGGCCGCCCTTGAACCCGTCCGGACCTTCGCGGAACAATCGGGCAATCGCCTTTTCCTGCCGTGCGTTCAATTGTCCACGCAAGCGGTCGTAGAGCCTGGTCTTGGCGATGAGGAACTCGATCAGGCTCAGCGAATAGTCTTGCGCCTTGAGGATCGTCGCCGCGAAATATTCGAGCCACCCGGTGATCTCGGGGCCTTTGTTGTATCGCTCCAGATTCTGGTAATAGGCCTTTCTGTCCGCCTGAATGGCTTGGGACAGCGCCAGCAAGGTTGGCTGGCCCAGGCTTTGCGAGAGCGCCTTTTCCGCGATGGCGCGGCCGATGCGCCCGTTTCCATCCTCGAACGGGTGGATGGATTCGAAATAGAGGTGAGCGATCCCCGCGCGGGTGATCGGCGGCAGCGCCTGGCTTCCGTTGAACCAGTCGACAAACCGCCCCATTTCGGCTTTGACCTGTCTGGAAGGCGGGGCTTCGAAGTGAATTCTGGCGGCGTAGTCGGCTCCCGACACGATCTGCATCGGCTCGTCATGGGTGCGGTATCGTCCGATATCGGTGAGATCCGTACACCCGCTGGTGAGCATCCTGTGCCACTCAAACAAGCCTGAGTGGCTGAGAGGCTCGTCAAAGGTCCTGTAAAGCGACGTCATCATCTCGGCGATGCCCTGCTCGGCCGGCGTCGCCTTGCGGTTCGAGGTGTCCAGGCCGAAATTGCGCTTGATCGAGGCCTGTACGGACTGGCGATTGAGAATTTCGCCCTCGATCTCCGATGTCTTGACGGCTTCGGTGCTGATCAGATCGATGATCAAATCGTCCTTCTCGCTATCGGTGACGTGTTTGAGCGCGCCGACGACAATGCCCGATTGGCGCTGGAACTGCGCTTCCGCAGGGGCAAGCGCCGCGTTGTCCCAGGCAAAGTCCGGCCAGTCGGGATGTTCCCAGTTCCAGGGCATGAGGTATAGGATCCGTTTCTATAACTCACGATAGCATGAGTTTGTGATCGATAGAACCGGTTTCTTTGGCTCACGAGCCTTGGCCACCGCTTGCGAGGCGACAAGCGTTTTGCCGCAGGCCGCTTGAACCCGATTTCAACGGGGAATTCATGTGGCGTTCATGCGGGGCAGATGGCCGGATATGGGATCGCTTTTGGGGGTGGGCAAGTAGGGAGGGAAACGAAGTGCGTTACTCGCCCACTGGTCAAGCGCGCCCGGCAACAGCTTCTGTCCGGCTTTGTCGATAAAAATGGCAGCTTGTTGTCGCATATCGTTTTTTCAACGCTTCCATAAGTGGTAGCATCGCGGTAATTTACCACTATTACGAACGATCCCAAATCAACTCGAGCATGCTCGAGTTAAGGTGTTTATCTTTTATGGCTCAACAACTTAGCTTTCTAGAGCAGCTTGAACGACCGACGATAGAGTCGTTAACAAAACCGGACCAAGTGTTTCACAGCGAGGAGTGGCAGTTCGTTACGCGCCATCCCGAAACGACGCGATTCGAACGCAAGTCAGCTAGAGTTGATCAAAAAGTCCTTGCCAAATGTCTGTCCGCGTTTGGGAACGGCCCTGCGGTAGAAGGGGGTGTAGTATGCATCGGCATCGAAAACGATGGATCGGTGACGGGATGCAAAAGTTATCCGGAATCAAAAATTCAGTCTCTCGAATATATGGGACGTGAACATTGCCCCGATGGAAGATTCGAGACTAACCGCCTAAAAGTAAAAAATTCTAAAGATGAAGACGACTTCATTATTCGTGCAAGAGTACATTATGTAGAAAACCGGCTTGTCGAGTTAACCGATCAAACGGCATATTGCAGAGAATCAACAAATTCCCGCAAACTTACAGAAACAGAGAAACAGGAAATTCGAATTAACAAGGGCGAACGGGCTTTTGAATTAGAGGATTGTTTGCTGAGATATCCGGAGGATTTCCGGGAAAGCCTACTCGTATCATTCTGTAACCGGGTCAGACACTCAAGAGGCGGCTCTCAAGAAGTGGGAGACACCGATATTTTGGTGTCGATGCGGCTTGGTCGAATGTCGGGTGGGGCATTTATAGCCAATAACGTTTGCGCACTGGTATTCGCAAGAGACCCTAGAAAGATATTTCCAGGGGCCTACGTTCATTTCCTTAGATACGAGGGGACTGAAGAGCGATCAGGAAAGGATTATAATGTAACGAAAGACAGGATCCTAGAGGGATCTATCTTAGATATAATCAAAGATACCGCATCTACTCTCGAAGCAAGTTTGAGAGAATTTACAGAATATAGGAACGGCAAATTCTATCAATCACCCGAATATCCGAGGGATGCTTGGTATGAGCTTCTTGTGAATGCATCTGTTCATCGTTCCTATCATTCAAAAAACCAACCTGTATTTATTAAAATGTTTGATAACAGATTGTCAGTCGAAAATCCTGGCGGTTTCATGCCGTCTGTTACACCGGAAAATATGTTTCACAAGCCCCGGAATCCATTTCTGATGTTTATTCTGAGAGAGTTCGGAGAAGTCCGCTGCATAAGTGAAGGGACAAAACGTATTAGGCGCGAATTGCGCGATGCAAGTCTTCCAGATCTTGCATATTACGCAGACAATAACTCCGTTTGCGCCACTTTATCGAATGACATTTCAAAGCGTACAAATTCACTTGATTCCGAAGCATACAAAGCCCTTGGGGAAGCTGTTGCCTTTTCGCTCGATGGCGATGAGCGGAAAATAATAAATTATGTGATCGAGCATGGACATATAAATGTAAGCGAAGCTTTACGGATACTTAGCACAACTTATTGGCATACAGCGAAAGCTAAAATGCAAAGACTAGTAAAGCGTGGAATATTGGATTTTGTTTCAAAAAAGCATCGAGACCCAGATTCACATTATGTGCTGCGCCGGTTAAAAAAGGGATAGGACAGCCTCATGGTCGGACCTTAGAGTCCCAAGGCCTGTTACCACGCCCTTCATTACTTAGGCCCCTCACCCCACCCGCTCCACAAACCCATCCAGCACGCGCTTCTGCCCGGCCTTGTCGAAATCGATTGTCAGCTTGTTGCCGTCGATCGACGCAATGTTGCCGTTGCCGAATTTGAGGTGGAAGACGCGGTCGCCGACGGTGTAGGCGGAGGCCTTTCCGGTGGAGCGGGCGACGAGTTCGCCTTCGATGGTGGAGCCGCGCGGGCCGCTTTCGCCGTAGGCGATGCGTTCCACAGTCGGGCCCGAGCGGGTGCCCCAGTTGTCGCGCGCGGCGTCGGTCTTGTTGGCTTGCGCCCGTTTCCAGCCGGGCGTGTTGTAGTTGCCTGCGAACGGCTCGGCCTTGTCGAAGCGGGAGGCGCCGTAGGGGCCGCCGGAATGGCCGCCTGAGGCGCCGAAGCGGCCCTGCCTGCCGTAGCCGCCATAGCCGGTGTCCATGTCGGCCACCTCGACATGGGCCTCGGGCAGCTCGTCCAGAAAGCGCGAGGGCAGCGTGGATTGCCAGAGCCCGTGAATGCGGCGGTTGGAGACGAACCAGATGTGGCAATAGAGTTTGGCGCGCGTCAGCCCGACATAGGCCAGGCGCCGCTCTTCCTCGAGCCCGGAGCGGCCGCCCTCGTCGAGCGCGCGCTGGTGCGGGAACAGGCCCTCTTCCCAGCCGGGCAGGAACACGGTCTCGAATTCCAGCCCCTTGGCCGAGTGCAGCGTCATGATCGAGACGGCATCGAGATCGGGATTGTTCTCGGTGTCCATCACCAAGGCGACATGTTCGAGGAACGCGCGCAGCGATTCGAAGCCGGAAATGGTCTCGACCAGTTCCTTTAGGTTTTCGAGCCGTGTCGGCGCGTCGGCGGCGCGGTCGTTCTGCCACATCTCGGTGTAGCCGGATTCTTCCAGGATGGTTTCGGCCAGCTCATGGCCGGGCGTCGTTTCCATCAGGCCCTGCCAGCGGGCAAACATCTCGACCACGTCGGTCAATGCCTTGCGCGGCTTGGGCTTCAACTCATCGGTCAGCACCAGGTCGCGGGCAGCAGCCAGCATCGGCACGCCGCGGCCGCGGGCGACATCGTGGATCTGGCGCACCGCCGCTTCGCCGAGGCCCCGTTTCGGCACATTGACGATGCGCTCGAAGGCCAGATCATCGGCGGGCTGGCTGACGACGCGGAAAAACGCCATGGCGTCGCGGATTTCCTGGCGCTCGTAAAAGCGCGGGCCGCCGATGACGCGGTAGTTCAGCCCGAGCGTGACGAAGCGCTCCTCGAACTCGCGCATCTGGAACGAGGCGCGGACCAGGATTGCCATGTCGTTCAAGGCCCGGCCCTTGTTCTGCGCCTGTTCGATCTCCTCGCCAACGGCGCGGGCCTCTTCCTCCGAATCCCAGGCGGCGTGGACGTGGACGCGCTCGTGCTCGGGGTCGGACTGCTCGGTGAACAGGGTCTTGCCGAGCCGGCCCTCATTGTGGGCGATCAGGTGGCCGGCGGCGCCGAGAATATGTTCAGTGGAGCGGTAGTTGCGCTCGAGCCTTATGACTTTCGCGCCGGGAAAATCCTTCTCGAAGCGCAGGATGTTTTCCACCTCCGCGCCGCGCCAGCCATAGATCGACTGGTCGTCATCGCCAACGCAGCAGATGTTGGGCCGCTCGCCCGCGGGCCGCTGGGCGAGCAGCCGCAGCCACATATATTGCGCGGTGTTGGTGTCCTGGTACTCGTCGACCAGGATGAAGCGGAATTTCTGCTGATATTCCTTCAAGACATCGGGATTGGCGCGGAACATGCGGATCGGCAGGCAGAGCAGATCGCCGAAATCGGCGGCGTTCAGGGTCTGCAGCCGGTTCTGGTAGGCGGTGTAGAGCGCCCGGCCCTTGCCGTTGGCAAAGCCGCGGCTGTCGCCCTCGGGGATCTCGGCGGGGCCAAGGCCCTTGTTCTTCCAGCCGTCGATCATCTGGGCGAACTGGCGCGCCGGCCAGCGCTTGTCGTCGATGCCTTCGGCCTGGATCAGCTGCTTGCAGAGCCGGATGACGTCGTCGGTGTCGAGAATGGTGAAATCGGATCTCAGCCCGGCGAGTTCGGCATGGCGGCGCAACAGCTTGACGCCGATCGAGTGAAAGGTGCCGAGCCAGGGCATGCCCTCGACCGCGCCGCCAACTAGAACCCCAATACGCTCCTTCATCTCGCGCGCGGCCTTGTTGGTGAAGGTGACTGAGAGGATCTGCGACGGGTAGGCCAGGCCCAGATTGAGGATATGGGCGATGCGGGTGGTCAGCACCCGGGTCTTGCCGGTGCCCGCGCCGGCCAGCACCAGCACCGGGCCTTCAATGCTTTCGACGGCATCGGCCTGTTCGGGATTGAGGCCGGAGAGGTAGTTGGGCGCTGGCCGCGACGCGTTGCGCGCAGCCAGGGCGCGCGCGGCAATGCCGCCGCTCTGGTTGGCGGCCTGCGGCTGCGTGCGCGGCGCCGGCTCGTCGTCGCCAAAGAATGGAATGTCGTCGTCGGGAGTGCTCATACCCCGGCAATGTAGTGATTCGGGGGCGAAAGACCAGCGTTCGCGGTTTATTCCGCTGGCTGAAGCGCCGTCAGCCGCAGCATTTCTTGAACTTCTTGCCCGAGCCGCAAGGACACGGATCGTTGCGGCCAGGACCCGTCGCGCGCGGGGTAGCTTCCCGGTCCCAGTAGACCCAGCGGCCCCCGATGCGCCGAAACCGCGAGGTCTCGGTCAGCGCGGCTTCAACGCCATTGTGGCGATAGCGGGCGATGAAGCCGACCGTGCCCTCGCTGTCGGCTTCCCGGCCCTTGCGCGTGGCGACAATCTCAAGCGCGATCCAGCTCGTGCCGATCTGCGAGGCTTCCGCCTCCACTCGGTTGAAGGCCAGGCCAGCCGGACCGGCGCAGGTGGCTTCGATGTAATCGAGACGCCCCAGCGCATAGGCTGCATAGCGCGACCGCATCAGGGCCGCGGCCGTCGGCGCCGGCTCGCCTGCGTGAAAACGGCCGCAGCAGGCAGCGAGATCGAGGGTGGAGCCGCAGGGGCATGGGGGCATGGGCGGGGCCTTGTGAGGGGCGGATTAAATCGGCAACAGCAGCATGAATATGGGCTGCAAGACGATTGCTACGACGGGATGGAACCGAACAAGCAGCAAACCTCACCCGCCGCGATGGCGTTCGTAGAATGCCCGCAGGACCGCGTTCATCCTGGTCTGGTAGCCTTTGCCCTGCGCCTTGAACCAGGCCACCATATCGGCATCGAACCGGGCGGTGACGCTTTCCTTGCGGGCCTTGGCGAAGAAATCGTCGTCGAGTTCCGGGATGTCTGAGTAATCGATTTCCTCGTCCTTGATGGCGTCGATCCGCGCCAAATCCTGCCTAGAGATCTTGGGCGGTTGGTCAGGGTCGAGTGTCATCTTCACTGTTGGCATAACGTGCCTGCTCTCTCTTGTTCGCCTTGCGGGCGGATATGATGCGAATTGTGTCTTGTATCCGCGTGTAAACAACCACGTGCAGGCGCTCTTCAATATGTCCCAAGGTGATCATCCGGTCTTCGCCATAGTCAAACCTGTCATCAATGGCGGTCAGGCGGCTATCATCCAGGAACACAAGCGCCGCCACCTCGAAGCAAATTCCATGTTTTTCGAGATTCAACGCGGCTTTGTCGCTGTCCCATTCAAATTGCATGCATCACCATTGTACATACATTTTGTACATGCATCAATCTCACAGCCACCCTTTCCGCTTGAACCACAGATACGGCCCTATCGCCGAGACCGCCATCACGGCGAGTGCGATCGGGTAGGCCCAGGGCAGGCCGAGTTCGGGCATGTGGTCGAAGTTCATGCCGTAGACGGTGCCTATGAAGGTCGGCGGCAGGAAGACGATGGCTGCGACCGAGACCACCTTCATCACCTGGTTCTGCTGCACCGAGATCAGCCCGAGCGCGGCGTCGAGCAGGAAGATGATGTTTTCCGAGATGAAGTCGGCGTGTTCGGACAGCGACTGGATGTCGCGCGCCAGCGACCGGCAGCGCTGGCGGATCGCCTTGTCTCCCGCAATGTCCGGCAGGGTCTGCAGGAAGCCCGCCACCCGCGACAGCGACATCAGGCTTTCGCGGACCTTGGCGATGGTGCGCTGGTGGCCGGCGATCACGCCGAGCATGGCTTCGAGATCCCGCGTCACCGTCTCCGAATTGTCCATTTTTCCGGTGGCGAATATACGGCTCGACACAAGGTCGATATGGCGCGAGCGGCCCTCCAGCACCTCGGCTGTGCGGTCGACCATGGCCTCGATCAGCCGTGTCACCACATCGTGCCCGCCCTGGCCTTCGAGCTCGCGGTGGGCGTTGGCGGCAAAGACCGCAAAGGCCTTGGGCTCGCCGTAGCGGATGGTGACCAGCCGCTCGCCTGCAATCACGAAGCCGATATCGGCGATTTCGGCGAAATCGCTGTCGGCCTTCCACACCACGCTGGCCGTGAGGTAGGCAGCGCCGTTCTCCATATAGAGCCTGCTTGAGGGTTCGATGTCGCGCAACTCGTCCCGGCTCGGCACTTCGACGCCGATGAGTCTCTCGACCTGCGCCTCTTCCTCCGCGCTCGGGTGCAGCATGTCGATCCAGCAAGCCGCCTCGGGCAGCGGGTGGCCAACGGTCTGGGGCAGATCCAGCGCAACGCCCTGGCAATCATAAAGCCGGATCATCGTGGTCAGCCGCGGTTCTGGCTGGCGTCGAAGACGGCGTCGACCGGCACCTGCAGGGCGGTCGCCAGCTGGTTGGTCTTGCCCGCCAGCCCGATGATCGCCAGCAGTTCCCCATATTGCTCCTCGGTCATGCCCTTGGCGCGGGCGGCGGCGGTGTGGGAATGGACGCAATAGGTGCAATTGTTGGCCACCGACACGGCGATGTAGATCATCTCCTTGGTCAGCGGATCGATCGAAGACGGCTTGCCCACCACTTCCTTGACTTCAGTCCAGGTGCGCTCGAGCAGCGCCGGATCAAAGGCCAGCCAACGCCACATGTTGTTGATGAAGTCGGTCTTGCGGGTTGTGCGAATGTCATCGAACACCGCCTTGACGCGGGCGTCGGATTCCAGGTCGGGCGAAGGCAGTATCGTGGTCAAATCATGATCTCCAGACAATCGTGTGGTATGGCTCGGGTAATGGCGATTGCCCGCGGCGCCCGAGACTAGCATGGCAGTCCGGGCTTGGCGACGCGGTTGGCGGGGCCGAATCAGACTTGCCCGACCCGGCCCGGTTCCCTGGCCCTTTCCAAGCAGCGATCGCGGCCTAGATGTGTCTCAGGAACGAAGAATCTGACGAATTGGGAGAACGAGCATGACGGAGCAAGGCAAGCCGACAATCACCCAGGCCATGATCAAGGCCTATGACGACTACACCCATCTGACGCTCGACCGGCGCGGCTTCATGAACAAGCTCACAAAGCTTGCGGGCTCGGGCGCCGCCGCCGCGGCCATCGCGCCGCTGCTCGCCGCCAACAGCGCGCGAGCCGCAATCGTGCCCGCCGATGACGCGGGGATTTCAGCGTCGGACATCACCTTCCCCGGCGCGACCGGCGAAATGAAGGCCTATCTGGTAACGCCGGCGGATGCATCAGGCGATCTGCCCGCGGTGGTGGTGATCCATGAGAACCGCGGCCTCAACGACCATACAAGAGACGTGGCGCGGCGGCTGGCGCTTGACGGGTTCGCTGCGCTCGCGGTCGATTTCCTCTCGCCGCTTGGCGGCACACCCGACAACGAAGACACCGCGCGCGAGATGATCGGCCAGCTTGATGCGACCGAGACCACGTCCAATGCCATCGCTGCCCGAACCTTCCTGGCAAGTCACGAGAAGACCAATGGCAATGTCGGCGCGGTCGGATTTTGCTGGGGCGGCGGGCTGGTCAACCAGATGGCGGTCAAGGATGCGGCTCTGGGCGCGGGCGTTGCCTATTACGGGCGTCAGGCGGATGCCGCCGACGTGCCCGCCATTGAGGCGCCGCTGATGCTGCATTACGCCGGTCTCGACGAGCGTATCAATGCCGGCATCGACGCCTATCGCGCAGCCCTGGAAGCGGCCGGAAAAGAGTTCGAGCTGCACATGTATGACGGCGTCAACCACGCCTTCAACAACGACACGTCGGCGGCGCGCTACGACAAGGAGGCGGCGGATCTGGCATGGTCGCGCACGGTTGCGTTCTTCAGGGAGCACCTGGGCTGACAATGCCGCGCAGCTGTCATCGGAGCGTGGCAATGTCCGGCTAAGCCGGTGTCATCTTGCATGCCCGTGGAAAGCCGTTCAAAAACGGCGCGGGCCTGCTTGCAATGACCAAAACGCCCGTTTACGCTTACGTT
Source organism: Hoeflea sp. (assembly GCA_019084245.1). Lineage (GTDB taxonomy): Bacteria > Pseudomonadota > Alphaproteobacteria > Rhizobiales > Rhizobiaceae > Hoeflea. Next base: position 340,284 of record JAHRFE010000027.1, on the reverse strand, counting down.
AACGTCATACCCTCCGGAGGATTCCCCATGGACGAACTCATCAACCGCATCACCGCCAATGTCGGCATCGACGCCGACACCGCCAAGAAGGCTGTCGGCGCGATTCTCGCCTTCCTGCAATCGGAAGGTCCCGCCGACAAGGTCAAGGAATTGCTCGCGTCCGTGCCCGGCTCCGAGGAACTGATCGCGCAGGCGCCCGCCGGCGGCATGCTGTCGATGGGTGGCGTCATGGGTCTTGGCCAGAAGCTGATGGGCCTTGGCCTCGGCATGGGCGAAATCTCGGGCGTCTCCAAGCAGACCATGGGCTATGCCCGCGAGAACGGCGCCGGCAACGCCGTCGACGAGATCGTCGCCTCGATCCCGGGCCTGTCGCAGTTCGTCTGAGCCCCGAGCCCGCCTCGCCTCATCACCCCGGCGGTTCGCACCGCCGGGTTTTTTTGTGCCTTGATAAGAACCCGCTGACATCCTCCGGCTTGATGTCGGTCAAGGCAGCACCAGCGGTTCCGCGCCATGATCCGGCCCAACCCAACAGTTGAGGATGCACGGTCATGAAGCGGCGAAACCTGTTGCTGGGCGGCGGCGCGATGGCCGCTCTGGGGCTCGGTGCCTACGCGCTCACGCGCGGGCGGTCCGATCAGGGAGCCTATGAAGCGGCGGCGGCAGCGGTCTGGGCACCGCGATCGCGCCAGGACATGAGCGAGCTGGATTATCTCGTCCATCACGCCACGCTTGCGGCCAACAGCCACAACACCCAGCCCTGGCTGTTTTCAGGCACAGCGGAGCAGGTGACGATCCGCCCGGATCTTTCACGCGCCACGCCCGCGGTCGACCCGGACAACCACCATCTTTATGCAAGTCTCGGCTGTGCGGCGGAAAACCTGAGCCTTGCGGCTTCGGCCGCTGGCCGCGCGAGCGCCGTCGAGTCTTCGATGACCAGGACGCGGTGCGGGTGAGCCTCGGCGGCGCGGGCGTCCAACCGGACCCGCTGTTCGACGCCATCTTCGAGCGGCAATGCACCCGCTCGGTCTATGACGGACGCCCGGTGCCGGCGGACGATCTCACCGCGATGACGGAGGCGGCAAGAGTCGCGGGCTGCTCGGTGCTGCTGGTCACCGGCAAGCCGAAGATGGAACAGGTTTTGGAGCTGATCATCGCCGCCAACACGGCCCAGGTCGAAGATCCGGGCTTCGTCAGCGAACTGAAACACTGGCTGCGGTTCAATCCGGCCGAGGCGGTCAGCCTTCGCGACGGGCTCTATTCAGCCTGTTCGGGCAATCCCAGCCTGCCGTCGTGGATTGCCAACCCGGCCTTCGGGCTGGTGTTCACCGCCGAGGGCGAGAACGCCAAATGCGCCGACCAGGTGCGCTCCTCGGCGGGTTTTGCGGTGTTTGTCACCGACCGCAATGATGCCGAGCACTGGGTTCAGGCCGGGCGCAGCTACCAGCGCTTCGCGCTCGCCGCCACGGCGCTGGGCGTCAGGCACGCCTTCCTCAACCAGCCGGTCGAGGTGGCCCGATATCGGCCCGAGCTTGCCGCACTCCTGGGCGCCGGCGACCGGCGGCCCGATCTCGTGGTGCGGTTCGGCTACGCAAACCCGATGCCGCGGTCGCTCCGGCGACCGGTTTCGGACGTGATCACGGCGGCATGAGCAGGGCCGCCCAGGACAGGCTCGCCGGGATGTTGACCGCGCTCAAGGCTGCGTTGAGCTATTTCGGCGTCGTCTTTGCTCTGGGCTTTGTGCTCGGAACCATCAGGACGCTTGTGATCCTGCCGCTCACCGGCGAACTGGCCGCGGTGGCGCTGGAGCTTCCGCTGATGATTGCGGCGTCGTGGATCGTGTGCGGCTGGGCGCTCCGCCGCTTCAAGGTCAGCACAGATACGGGCTCCAGGACGGCGATGAGCCTCGCCGCCCTTATCCTGCTGATGGGTGCGGAATTGCTTGTCTCGCTGCTGGTCGCCGGGCGCAGTCCCGCGGAGCATCTGATGCTCTATCGCACCGCACCGGTTCTGCTCGGCCTGTGCGGACAGCTGGCCTATGCGGCGTTCCCGCTGATCCGCCTGCGCTGACGCGAACAGGGGTATCCTTGCGGGCAGGTTGAGGAGCAGCGGGGCCGAGCCCGCCCCCAGGCCAACCCCGCGCTCCTCACCATCCTTGCCTGGCTATGAAGCCTGGGTCGGACGGATGGCTTTGTTCAGTTTTCCGGCGACAAACCAGGACACCGGGATCGCCACCAGCGCGCCAATCACGGCGGCGATGGAAATCGTGCCGGCGTCGACGCGGCCCATGGTCAGCGCCGCTATGACGAAACTGCCGGCCAGCATACTGCCGACCATGATATATACAATCGCTACAAGCTTCAGCATGTTTGCCCCCAGACTTTTGGCCCCAGACTTCCGGCCCTGCGCGCATCGACGCTCTGCCTTCGGGAAGCAACCTAGACCCGGGGGCCGGCGAAGAACTTGATCTGGCTCAATTCGCCTGCAAATTCTTTAGCGCCCTTGCATTTTCCGGCGCGTTTGCCGCTCGGCTCACCTGTCCCGAAATGGCACAGGCTGAACTGGCACGGTTCCTGCTCCGTCAGGCGCATGAGCACGACCCATCCCGTTTTGACCCGCCGCCGGCTTCTCGCAGGCCTTGCCGGGGCCAGTGCGGCCGGCTTCCTCGCCCCGCGCGCTGTCGCGGGCGAGCTGTTTGCCCAGGTCGACCTGCGCGGCGGCCATGATGCCGATCTGTCCGGCCTGTTGCCCGATGCGATCGACGACCAGAGCCGGCTGTTCCAGCGCGCCATCGACCTGGCCGCCGCCGAAGGCCGGATCCTCAGATTGCCGCCCGGCACCTATGTCATGTCCAACATCGACCTGCCCGACGGCGCCCGGATTGCCGGCGTGCCCGGCGCCACGCGGCTGATCTATGGCGGGCGCGGCCACGGGCTGATGGCCGAGGGCGCGCGGCGGATCGAACTCTCGGGCCTGGTGCTCGACGGCGCCAACCAGAAGCTTGGACCGCATGTGTCGGGCCTGCTGCATCTGCGCGGCGTCACTGAAGCCATCCTCGAGGACGTCACCATCGCCGGCGCCGACGGCCACGGCGTGACGCTCGAGGCCTGCGGCGGCCGGATCACCGCCTGCGAGATTTTTGGCGCGCGACTGGCCGGGATCTACGCAGTCGAGAGCCGCGGGCTGTCGATCACCCGCAATGTGGTGCGCGACTGCGCCAATGGCGGCATCCTGGTGCACCGCTGGAGCCCGGGCGAGGACGCCACGCTGATTGACGGCAACCGGGTGATGCGGATCGCCGCGCGGGCCGGCGGCACCGGCCAGAACGGCAACGGCATCAACATCTTTCGCGCCGGCAATGTGATGGTGACCAACAATCATGTGTCGGACTGCGCGTTCTCGGCGATCCGCGCCAATTCGGCGAGCAACATCCAGATCGTCTCCAACCAGGCGATCCGCTCGGGCGAAACCGCGATCTACGCCGAATTCTCGTTCGAGGGCGCGGTGATCGCCTCCAATCTCGTCGACGGCGGCACGGTGGGGATCTCGGTCGCCAATTTCAACGAGGGCGGCCGGTTGGCAGTGGTCCAGGGCAACCTCATCCGCAACCTCACCACGAACGGCCCCTACCCGGCCGAATATGCCGGCTTCGGCATCGGCATGGCGATCGAGGCCGACGCTGCGGTGAGTGGCAATGTCATCGAGGGGGCGCCCCGATGGGGCGTGCTGATGGGCTGGGGCCCGTTTTTGCGCGCGGTCAATTTTTCCGGCAACACGTTGCGCGCCTGCGGCGCGGGCATCGCCGTCTCGGTGGTCGAGGGCGCCGGCGCGGCGCTGATCTCCGGCAACCTGTTCGACGCCATCCCCGGCGGCGCCATCCTCGGCTGCCGCTGGAACGAGGTGGTGACCGGCGACATGGCCAAAGACGGCGCGGGCAAGTTCACGCACCTGACGCTGGAGCGCAACGTGGTGGCGTGAGGCCCGATCTTGGCCTCCCTTCTCCCTCAGGGAGAAGGTGGATCGACGCACAAGCGGCGAGACGGATGAGGGGGCGACGGCTGGAGCGTTTGCAGCTCCCCCTCATCCGTCAGCTTCGCTGACACCTTCTCCCTGAGGGAGAAGGGAGAGACGACGGCGTCCAATTTGCCCCAGATCAAGCCGTCCCTGCCTGTTCCGCTCTACACTGGCTCTCACCCGTCCCCCACAGAAAGCCCGTCATGACCCAGTTCAGCGCCCTCGATCAGCCCACCACCTACCTGTTCTTCACCGGCAAGGGCGGGGTCGGCAAGACATCGCTGAGTTGCGCCAGCGCCATCGCGCTTGCCGACCGCGGCCTCAAGGTGCTGCTGGTCAGCACCGACCCTGCCTCCAATCTCGACGAGATGCTGGGCGTGGCGCTCTCCGACGCGCCGACGCCGGTCCCGAGCATCGACGGGCTGTTCGCGATGAACATCGATCCGGAAGTGGCGGCGGATGATTACCGGACCCGCGTACTTGAGCAACTGGGGCCGGAGGCTGATGACGAGGAAAGATCCACGGTCAGGGAGCAGCTCTCGGGCGCCTGCACCACCGAAATCGCGGCGTTCGATGAATTTGTCGGCCTGCTTGCGGGCGACGCACCGGAGTTTGACCACATCATCTTCGACACGGCGCCGACCGGCCACACCTTGCGGCTGTTGAGCCTGCCCAAGGCCTGGACCGGGTTTCTGGAAACCAACGAACGCGGCGCCTCCTGCCTGGGGCCGCATTCCGGATTGAAGATGCAGGAGGACCGGTTCCGCGAGGCGCTTGAGTGCCTGGGCGATCCTGCCCGGACCACGATTGTCCTGGTAACGCGCGCCGACCGCGGCGCGATCCGAGAGGCGGCGCGGACCTCGGGCGAATTGAGCGCGCTTGGGCTGTCCAACCAGATGCTCGCCGTCAACGGGCGGTTCCGTGCTTCGGGCGACGCGGACGCGGTGGCTTCAGCCATCGCGCGCGAGCAGGAGGAGACGCTGGCGGCGATGCCCGAAACACTCGCCGGCCTGCCCCGCGCCGAGTTTCCGCTGCTCGGCTTCGACATGGTGGGGCTGCCGGCGCTCAGGGCGCTGATGACGCCCGGCACGCCGCATCCGGCCGCCGCCGAGACGGAGGAAGAACCGCTTGACCTGCCCGGCCTGTCGCCGCTGGTCGACGAGATCGCCGCGGGCGGGCGCGGCCTCGTCATGGTCATGGGCAAGGGCGGCGTCGGCAAGACCACCATCGCCGCCGCCATCGCCGTGGGGCTCGCCGCCCGCGGCCAGGCGGTGCACCTGACCACCACCGACCCGGCCGCGCATGTGAGCTTCGTGGTCGACGGCGCGATGGCCGGACTGACCGTGGACCGGATCGATCCGGCTGCGGAAACGAAACGCTATATCGACAAGATCATGGGCTCGCGCGGCCGCGATCTCGATGCCGAGGGCAAGGCCCTGCTGCTCGAGGACCTGGCCTCGCCCTGCACCGAGGAAGTGGCGGTGTTCCATGCCTTCTCGCGGGTGGTGGCCGAGGCGCGCAGCGCCTTCGTGGTGCTCGACACCGCGCCCACCGGGCACACGCTGTTGCTGCTCGACGCCACCGGCGCCTATCACCGGCAGATGACCCGGCATCTCGACCCCGGCGCGCCCGGCCGCGTCGTCACGCCCTTGATGCGGCTTCAGGATGCCGACTACACCCGCGTCATCCTCGTCGCCCTGCCCGAAACCACCCCGGTCTCGGAAGCCGGCGCCCTGCAGGACGACCTGCGCCGCGCCGGCATCGAACCCTATGGCTGGGTCATCAACAAGAGCATGGCGGCAAGCGGCACAAGCGACCCGCTGCTGCGCTCGCGGCTCAAGGGCGAGCGCGCCCAGATCGACCGGGTCCGGACCGATTTCGCCCAACGCACCTACCTGCTGGGCTTCCGCACCACCCCGCCGGTGGGCCTGAGCGAGCTTGAGAAGCTGACGCAGGGTTGAGAGGCGGGCAAGTCTCCGATCTCCCCCCTTGCGGGGGAGATGTCACGAAGTGACAGAGGGGGGTGAAGCTGCGAGTCCTGTGGTTGCCGCATTACCCCCCTCTGTCGGCTACGCCGACATCTCCCCCGCAAGGGGGGAGATCAGAGAACGCCAAGGCCAAGCCCCCCTTCCCCTTGAGGTGGCAGGCGAAAGCTGGTTCAACGGTGGCGATGGCGGCCCACCTCCCCCTTGAGGGGAGGTCGGCGACTGGCGCGCGAAGCGCGACAGAGCCGGGTGGGGGTCGGTGGGGCGCGATACCCCCACCCGGATCGCCTGCGCTGCGCTTGCCTCTCCGACCTCCCCTCAAGGGGGAGGTGGGGGTGCAGCGATCTCGTCTGGCCCTCGTCTGCCCCCCGCCCTTCCCCTTGAGGTGGCAGGCGAAAGCTGGTTCAACGGGGGGAGGAAGTTTTCCGGGGGAATCATGAGCCAGCAGCTTGTCCAGCAGTTTCTGAACGATCTCGACCGGCTGAGGAAACTCTCGGGGTCGCTCAACGAGCAGACGGTGCGCGAGGCGTTCAAGGATCTGCTGAAAGCCTGGGCGCGGCAGACCAACCTGTTGTTCGTGGCCGAGCTGGAATATGCCACCGGGCAAAAGACCAAGGTCTATCCCGACGGCACCATCCTGCATGATCTGCGCGTGCCGCTGGGCTTTTGGGAAGCCAAGGACACCAAGGACGATCTGGACGAGGAGATCGCGAAGAAAAGCGCGCGCGGCTATCCGCAGGACAACATCATCTACGAGAACACGCACGAGGCGGTGCTGATCCAGCACCGGCAGGAGGCGTTCCGCTGCAAGATGGCGGACACGGAAAACCTGCTCAAGCTGCTCAACCTGTTCTTCGGCTACGAGCGGCAGGAGATCGCCGAGTTCCGCAAGGCGGTGGAGCTGTTCAAGGCCGACCTGCCACATGTGCTCGATGCGCTGCGCGACAAGATCAGCGACGCCTATGCGGGCAATGCCGCGTTCCAGGCGGAGGCGGCGCAGTTCCTCGCCCATGTCAAGGAAACGGTCAACCCGACGCTCACCGAGGCCGATGTGCGGGAGATGCTGATCCAGCATATCCTGACCGAGGAGATCTTCGCCCATGTGTTCAACGAGAGCGATTTCCACCGCGAGAACAACATCGCCAAGGAGCTCTACAAGCTCGAGGGCGCCTTCTTCACCGGGGCGGTTAAGAAGGAGACGCTGAAGACGCTCGAGCCCTATTACGCGGCGATCCGAGCCAATGCGGCGCAGATCTCGAACCACCTCGAAAAGCAGACCTTCCTCAAGCTGATCTACGAGAATTTCTACAAGGTCTACAACCCGAAGGCCGCCGACCGGCTCGGCGTGGTCTACACGCCCAACGAGATCGTGCGGTTCATGATCGAGGGCGCCGACTGGCTGACGCAGAAGCATTTCGGCAAGGCGCTGATCGACCCGCATGTGGAAATCCTCGACCCGGCGACGGGCACCGGCACCTTCATCTGCGAGCTGATCGAATATTTCCGCGGCCAGCCGTTGAAGCTCGCGCACAAGTACAAGAACGAGCTGCACGCCAACGAGGTGGCGATCCTGCCCTATTACGTGGCCAATTTGAACATCGAGGCGACCTATGCGGCGGTGACCGGGCAGTTCGCCGAATTCCCCAATCTGTGCTTTGTCGACACGCTCGACAATGTGGCGGGACTGGGAATCCGCGCGGGCTACCAGCACGACATGTTCTCGGGGCTGAGCGAGGAAAACATCGCCCGGGTGAAGCGGCAGAATTCCAAGAAGATCTCGGTGGTGATCGGCAACCCGCCCTACAATGCCAACCAGCAGAACGAGAACGACAACAACAAGAACCGCGAATACAAGCGCATCGACGAGCTGATCAAGTCGAGCTACATCCGCCGGTCGACCGCGCAGAAGACCAAGGTCTACGACATGTATGCGCGGTTCTACCGCTGGGCCTCGGACCGGCTGCACGACGACGGCGTGCTGGCTTTTATCACCAACCGCTCCTTCATCGACAGCCGCACCTTCGACGGCTTCCGCAAATGCGTGGCGGACGAGTTCTCCGACATCTATGTGGTGGACCTGGGCGGCGACGTGCGCGCCAACCCGAAGCTGTCGGGCACCAAGAACAATGTCTTCGGCATCCAGACCGGCGTGGCGATCGCCTTCATGGTCAAGCGCAAGGGCGCCAAGGGCTCAAAGATCCACTATGTCCGCAGGCCGGAGATGGACACGGCGGAGGACAAGCTCTCCTGGCTCGCGGCCAACCCGGCATCCCACGTGAAGTACGAGCGGGTGGAGCCGGACAAGAACGGCAACTGGATCAACCTGACGGAGAACGAGTGGGATGATCTGATTCCGGTGGCAACCAAGGCGGAGAAAGCGGGCAAGAAAGGAGCCAAGGATAAAGCTATATTCTCTTTGTTTTCGTTGGGGATCGTCACAGCCCGCGATAATTGGGTGTACGATTACGATCCAGACGACCTAGAAGAAAAGGTCAGGTACTTCATTAATGTCTATGAAAGTGAGCGGCAGCGCTGGAATCTGTCTACAAAAAAGGATTTATCAGGCGATTGGGTATCACGAGATATCAAGTGGGCTAGAGAACTTGAAAGATTTATGCGAAATGACACTGCTATCACGTTTGAAGACAGAAAAATAAGAATAGCAACGTACCGACCCTTCATTCGATACTACACTTACTATGATCGTGTATTAACACACTGTATATATCAACAGGACTCAATTTTCCCCGTCGATAAAGATGTTAAGAACAATACGATTAATTTCAGCGACCCCTCGGCACAAAAGCCTTGGATGACGCTTAGTACGTGTGATCTACCAGATCTTCATCTAGTTGGCGCTGCTGCTGGCACTGTCTGCGCTCCCCGCTACCGCTACACCAAGGATGGCGAGAAGCTCGACAACATCACCGACTGGGCGCTGAAGCGGTTCCGGGAGGCCTATGGGAAGGGCGGGATGTCGCGGCCAATGATCTCCCCCCTTGCGGGGGAGATGTCTGCGCAGCAGACAGAGGGGGGTGACGCCGCAGACACTGAATCCGGAGCGATACCCCCCTCTGTCGCCTCCGGCGACATCTCCCCCGCAAGGGGGGAGATCAGGCACGGCGCCAAGCCCGCCGCCCTCAGCAAGGACGACATTTTCCATTATGTCTATGGCGTGCTGCATGATCCGGTCTACCGGGAAAAATACGCGATCAACCTGAAGCGCGAGTTTCCGCGCATTCCGTTCTATCCGGATTTCTGGGCCTGGGCCGAATGGGGCGAGCGTCTGATGGCGCTGCATATCGGCTACGAGACGGTGGAGCCATGGCCGCTCGACCGCATCGACGAGCCCGACGAGCGGGCGCGGGACGCAGGCGTGGCCCCCAAGGCGATGCTCAAATCCGATCATGACAATGGCACGATCCGGCTCGACAGCGAAACGCAGCTCACGGGCATTCCGGCCGAGGTCTGGAGCTACCGGCTCGGCAACCGCGCCGCACTCGACTGGATCCTCGACCAGTACAAGGAAAAGACGCCGAAGGACCCGACCATCCGCGAGAAATTCAACACCTACCGCTTTAGCGACTACAAGGAGCACGTGATCGAACTACTGGCGCGGGTAACGCGGGTGAGCGTCGAGACGGTTGCGATCACCGAGGCGATGAAGGGAGCGAGGCGCGGCTGATCCCCTCATCCGCCGGCTTCGCCGGCACCTTCTCCCCGAGGGGAGAAGGGAGAATCGCGGCCCCGATTGACAGCCCCACCGGCGAGCGGCACTCTCCCTGCCATCCCCACCGGAGACCGCGCGCATGACACCCGAATTCCTGATCACCACGCTGATCGTGGTGCTTCTCCCCGGGACCGGGGTGATCTACACGCTGGCGGCGGGGCTCACGGGCGGGGCGCGGGCGGCGGGGATGGCGGCGGTCGGCTGCACGCTGGGGATCGTGCCGCATGTCGCGGCATCCGTGCTCGGTCTCGCGGCGCTGATGCACACCAGCGCGCTGGCCTTCCAGACGCTCAAATATCTCGGCGTCCTCTACCTTTTCTACATGGCCTGGCAGATGTGGCGCGACACCGGCGGGCTGGCGCTGGCCCGGCCCGAGGCGGGGGCCGCTTCGCAGTTCACCCCGTTCAGGATCGCCGGCGCGGGCATTCTGATCAACCTGCTCAATCCGAAGCTGACGCTGTTCTTCCTGGCCTTCATGCCGCAATTCGTCGACCCCGGCGCCGTGGGCGCGACCACGCAGATGCTGGGGCTCGCGGGCGTGTTCATGGCGGTCACCTTCATCGTCTTCGTGCTCTACGGCCTGCTCGCCGCACAAGCGCGCGACCATGTGATCTCGCGGCCAAGGGTGCTCAGGGCGGTCAAGCGGTCGTTCGCCTCGATGTTCGCGCTGATGGGGCTAAGGCTGGCGCTGGCCGAACGCTGAGGCGGGGCCCCTCATCCGTCAGCTTCGCTGACACCTTCTCCCAAAGGGAGAAGGGAGGCAGGCGCGAGCGGCAGCGCTTTTGCACAACCGATGACTACTCACCGCGATGCCGGGCCAGGCATGGTGGCTGGGGGCAAGGCGAGATCCGGAACCGGGGCCCCTTCCTTCTCCCTTCGTGGGAGAAGGTGGATCGACGCGCGAGCGTCGAGACGGATGAGGGGCGGCGCAAGGAACCTTTTTGCCGCTGCCCCGTTGCCTGCTGGAGCACGCAAGCCTATGTTGCGTTGCATGCCGGGGCAGACAAGCCCCGCGAACAATCACACATGAGGAGAGACCCATGGCCCTCGAACTGCCAGCCCTGCCCTATGATTACGATGCACTTGCGCCCTACATGTCGCGCGAAACGCTCGAATTCCACCACGACAAGCACCACCAGGCCTATGTCACCAAGGGCAATGAACTGCTTGAAGGCAGCCCGCTCGCCGGCAAGTCGCTCGAAGAGATCTGCAAGGCAGCCTTTGACGAGAAGAACGCCGGCCTGATCAACAATGTCGGCCAGCACTACAACCATCTGCATTTCTGGCAGTGGATGAAGAAGGGCGGCGGCGGCTCCAAGGTGCCGGGCGCGCTCGAGAAGGCGATCGAGTCCGATCTCGGCGGCTTCGACAAGTTCAAGGGCGATTTCATCGCGGCCGGCGTCGGCCAGTTCGGCTCCGGCTGGGCCTGGCTCGCAGTCAAGGGCGGCAAGCTCGAAATCATGAAGACGCCGAATGGCGAGAACCCGCTGATGCATGGCGCATCGCCGATTCTGGGCTGCGACGTGTGGGAGCACAGCTACTACATCGACTACCGCAACGCCCGGCCGAAATATCTCGAAGCCTTCGTCGACAATCTCATCAACTGGGATCACGTGGCCGAGATGTACGAAGCCGCGCGCTAACCCACATTTTTGGAACCGATACCATCCGAGCCCGGCGCCCACACGCGCCGGGCTTTTTCGTGGCGAACGGGAAACATTTTCAATAACGCAGTGTTCAACAAAACTTGACTTGATTGTCATCAGCTGCATGTAACGATGCCGTAAGGGACAGTTCATTCAACCGCATCTTCCACAGGAGAGACTACATGAAATTCCGGACATTGTTTGCCGCAGCCGTCATCGGCGCTGCCGGTTTCGCACCCGCGGTCACCGCCGCCGAACCCCAGGAGGTTCGCCAGGAGATGATGAAGAAGGTGGGCGGCGCAACCGGCGCGATGGCCAAGATGGTCAAGGGCGAAAGCGATTTCGACGCGGCGGCGGCGTTGGCGGCGCTGACCACCATCTCCGAAGTGGCGGCCACCTATGGCGAGCAGTTCCCCGAAGGCTCCGACACCGGCTTTGAGAGCGAAGCCGCACCGGCTATCTGGACCGACCGCGCGGGCTTTGACGCCAAGCTCGCCGAATTCAAGGAAGACGCCGACGCTGCCGTGGCCGCAGCGCCCGCCGATCTCGACGCGCTGAAGGCCGTGTTCGGTCCGCTCACGCAGAATTGCGGCGCCTGCCATGAGACCTATCGCCTGAAGAGCAGCTGATGCGCGTCATCGCTCTCTCCGCATCCACCGGGCGCCGGCTGTGAAGCGGCTGGCGCTCGGGCTTGGTCTGGTTGTGGTCGCGGGTGCGGCCACAGCCTTCATGCTGACCGCGCCGCGGCCCGTGGCGCAGGAGCGGCTCGAGGCGATCACGGCGCTTGAGGGCGATCCTGCCGCTGGGGAAGCGCTGTTCTGGGCGGGCGGCTGCGCCTCCTGTCACGCCGCTCCCGGCGCCGAGGGCGACGCGAAGCTGGTGCTGTCGGGCGGGGTGCGGCTCAAAAGCGATTTCGGCACCTTCATCGGCCCCAATATCTCACCGGATCCGGACGCAGGCATCGGCTCATGGTCGGTCACCGACTTCGCCAATGCGATGCTGGCCGGCGTTTCGCCCGGTGGCGGGCATTATTACCCGGCCTTTCCCTATGGGTCGTACTCGCGGATGAGCGATGGCGACATCGCCGACCTGTTCGCCTTCATGCAAACGCTGCCTGCGAGCGATGTGGCGTCGCTGCCGCACGAGATCGGCTTTCCGTTCAACATCAGACGGTCGCTGGGCGGCTGGAAACTCTTGTTCTTCACTGACGCGCCGCATGTCGCCGTCAGCGACGATCCGCAGATCGCGCGCGGGCAATATCTTGTCGAGGGCCCGGGCCATTGCGGCGAATGCCACACCCCGCGCAATCCGGTCGGCGGCTTTGTCGGCCAATCCTGGCTGGCAGGGGCGCAAAACCCCGAGGGCGAAGGGGTGATCCCCAACCTCACCCCGGGCGGAAAGTCAATCAGCGGCTGGAGTGCCAGCGACATCGCCTATTATCTCGAAAGCGGCTTCACCCCGGATTTCGACAGTGTCGGCGGTTCGATGGTGGCGGTGCAGAAGAACATGGCGAAACTGACAAGCGGCGACCGCGATGCGATCGCCGCCTATCTCAAGGCCCTGCCCGAACGGGCAAACGGCTGGGAGTGATGTTCACTCTCAGTTGGTCAGGCGCGTGACCTGCTTGGACGCTTCCTTGCCGATCGCCGTGAAAGCCTTCAGCAGATCGTCGGCGCTCTGGGCGTCAAAATAGTGCTTGGCGCTGAATGCGCAGGCCTCAAGCAAGTCCCTGCCGCGCTTGGGCGCCTGAAAGGCTACGGAAAATACCGTAACGTTCGCGGCCTTGGCTGCCTGGCAGGTGTCCTTGGTCTTTTTGTCGGCTTGCTCGGTCTTCCATTCATTGCCGCGGCCGAAATCATTCTCTCCATCGGTCATGAAAACGATGAACTTCAAGGGCGCTTTTGAGCCGTTCTTGGAATAATGCTCATTGATCTCGCCGGAGCCGTTGACGCGCTGAAGTGCCCATTCCATTGCGTCCGCAGAATTTGTGCCACCGGTCGCGGTGAGCCCGTTGGTAAAGCTGCTCACTTGCGACTTGTTCCAGGTCAGGCCCAACTTGTCGCCGTCCCTGGTTTCGAGGTTGTAGGCCGCGGCGCCCATGCGGGCATATTCATTGGTCGGGTCAGACGCGGAGATGTGATCCACCAGATTGCCGACGGCTTCCTTCAGGACATCCATCTTGGGCACATCGGTCACCACGGTCGTGGTTCCACACTCGTAGGTTTCCTGGCGCCAGGAATACGGTTTCCAGACCCAGCGGGTGCAGTATTTCGGAACGGTTTCGGTTGTCGTCCGGCCCGAGGCCCATTGCATCGATCCGGACCGGTCGAGCACCAGCATCATGGAAATCGGAGACCGGTCTTCGCCATCGCTTCCGGACTCGGATGCCGCGCGGATGGCGACATCAATTGTGTCCTTGCCTGCGAATTTGCCCAACCCGGAGGCCTTCTGCGATCCAAGAACAGCGACCTCGACCTTCCAGATGGCCGTGGCGCCGGTTCCCGATTTGGTCAGCGTGACGGTGGGCGTCGCGGAGAACCCGTTAAACGCACTGGCGTCGTTCGAGATCTGGCCATTGAAAAAATTCGTGGCATAGGCAATTGCCTCGTCTTCGGTGATCTTGCCATCGGCGAGTTGGCTTGTCGTTGCCAGCACGGCACTGTCGGCGGCATTCTGAAGGCTGGTCTTCATCGACAGCGCATTGGTGGTGTCCAGCACCAGACTTCCGGCGATAAAAATCACCGGCACCAGGATACTCGCCATCATGGCGAAGTTCCCGTCCTTGTTCCGGATCATCTCCGGAATTTTTTTCAACATCGTTGAGATGTTCATCTCAGGACCTCATATCCATTGGATCAACATCCAACAGATACACCAGGCTCCATGAGCATCCGCTTAACACTATTGATCAAGTTTTAGACAATTTACCTCTGGCCAGGCTTTTTCCCTGTGGTTTCGCTTGTTTATCAACATCTCGCGTCTGGCCCGAGCTGTCTGAAAAACACACGGCCGTGGTTAACCAGTCCTAAATTTTACCGGTTACCTTCAGCGCAAAAGCATATTCGAAGGCGATTTCCTCAAGCCGCTGGAACCGGCCCGAGGCGCCCGCATGACCTGCTGTCATGTTGATCTTGAACAGCACCGGCTGATCGCTGGTGGACAGGTCGCGCACCCGCGCCACCCATTTGGCGGGCTCCCAATAGGTCACGCGCGGGTCGGTCAGGCCCGCCACCGCCAGGATCGGCGGATAGGCTTGCGCAGTGACGTTGTCATAGGGCGAATAGCCGGCAATGGTCTGATAATCCTCGAACGAGGCCACCGGGTTGCCCCATTCCGGCCATTCCGGCGGGGTCAGCGGCAAGGTGTCGTCGAGCATGGTGTTGAGCACATCGACGAAGGGAACCGCGGCGATGATCGCGCCAAAGGCATCGGGCGCCATGTTGGCGACAGCGCCCATCAGCATGCCGCCGGCGGACCCGCCCTGGGCGACGATGCGCTCATGCGACGTAAAACGCTCCTTGTCCAGGTATCGGGCGGCGGCGATGAAGTCGGTGAAGGTGTTGGTCTTGTAGCCGCGCTTGCCGGCCTCGTACCAGGCAAAGCCCTTCTCCTTGCCGCCGCGGATATGGGCGATGGCATAGACGAAGCCGCGATCGACCAGCGACAGGCAATTGGTGTTGAAGCCGGCCGGAATGGCGATGCCATAGGAACCGTAACCATAGAGCAGGCAGGGCGCCGTGCCGTCGAGCGGCGTGTCGCGCCGGTAAAGCAGCGTCACCGGCACCAGTTCGCCATCGTCCGCCGGCGCCATGACGCGGCGGGTGACGTAGTCGGCGGGATTGTGGCCCGATGGCACCTCCTCGCGCTTGAGCAACGTGCGCTCGCGCGTGGCCATGTTGTAGTCATAGAGTTCGGACGGCGTCGTCATCGAGGAATAGGCAAAGCGGACAATGTCGGTGAAATATTCCATCGAGCCGTGGAAGCCCAGCGCATAGGCCTCCTCGTCAAAGGCGATGGCGTGTTGCTCGCCGCTCGTCCGGTCCTGGATGACGATGCGCGGCAGGCCGTTCTCGCGCTCCATCCAGACAAGGTGATTCCGGTAGGCGCTTACCGAGAGGATCAGCCGTCCGGGCTTGTGGGCCACGACCTCGCTCCAGTTTTCCCGCCATGGCGCGGTTACCGGCGCCTGGCAGATCTTGAAGTCCTTGGCGCCGTCTGCATTGGTCAGGATGAAGAAGACGTCGCCGCCTTCGCTCAGCGAATATTCCACGCCGGTCTCGCGCGCGGCCACCAGCAACGGCTTGGCTGAGGGGTTGGAAGCCGGCATCACCCAGCATTCCGAGGTCTCGTGATCATTGATCCCGATCAGGATGAAATCGTTGAGGCTGGAGCCATGGACGCCCATGAAGAAGCCGGAATCGGTCTCCTCATGGATCAGCACATCCTCGCCCTGGACGGTTCCCAGGCGATGATAGAAGATCTTGCTGGGGCGATGGTTGTCATCAACGGCGGTGTAGAAAAAGCCGGTGCAATCGGCCGCCCATGCGCCGCCGCCGCCGGTGTTCTCGATCAGATCCGCGCTGTCCTCACCCGTGGCGAGGTCGCGCACTTTCAGCGTGAAGAATTCCGAGCCCTTGTCGTCATAGCCCCAGATCATCCGGGCGTGATCAGGCGAGTGCCCGGCGCCGGCCAGCCGGAAATAGGCCTTGCCTTGAGCCTCGAGATCGCCGTCGAGCATCATCTGCTCGGCGCCGCCGTCGCGCGGGATGCGGAAATGCTTGGGCTGCTCGCCGCCGGTGACGTAGCGCACGCCATAGAGCCAGGGGCCATCGGGTGCCGGAACCGAGCTGTCGTCCTCCTTGATGCGGCCGCGCATTTCGGCAAACAGGGTCTTCTGCAGGGCTTCCGTGTCGGCCATCGCCGCCTTCTGGTAGGCGTTCTCGGCCTCCAGATGGGTGCGGATCGCCGGATCCAGGATGGAGGGGTCCTTGAACATCGCCTGCCACTTGTCATCGCGCATCCAGGCATAGTCATCTGTGCGGGTGATGCCGTGGCGGGTGTCGCTGAGCGGGCGCTTTTCGGCGACCGGGGCAGCGGGCAGGTTTTCAAATGCGGGCAAGGAGAACTCCATGATCGGAAAAGGCGGGGCTCGCAAAGAGCCGGTAACCCGACATAGAGGCCGGGGCCGACGGGATCAAGGCGGCGGCACAGGATAGCCTTCGGGAAAGCCAGTCGCCCGAAGCGCTACCGCCCGAAAATCGGCTGATCAAACATGCGGTCAAACTCCTCCTTGCGCGCGCGCCGTTCCTCGGCCTCGGCGCGCGAGGCCGCCTCATCGGCGGCCCAGCGTTCCGCCCAGGCCCGGGCGCCGGCCTGCGAGCGGGTTTCCCACAATCCGGCCAGATTGGCCAAGAGGATGACGATGGCGAACGCACCTGCAGCCGTGCCCAGATTGAACAGCGACGGATGGCGGGGCCGGAACCCACCCAGGCGCAGGGGTGGCAGGGGGCACGTGTCAGCTGGCGCAGGATTGTCGCGAAAGGCCTGCCAGCGCGCTTCGACCGGGCCGCGGATCTCGGCGGGGGTGAGGCCCACGAATTCGTGGTGCAGCGCGATCCAGTCGCTGTCCTCACCCGGCCGTACCACCCAATCGACCGAGGGCCCGCGCGGCACGAAACGCCCCGCATCCCGCTCGGCCGCAAGCACGCCGGGGGCCAGCTCGATCATGGTCACATCCTTGAAGGCAATCCGCTGGCGGCCCCGGTAGCGCAGCGCAAACCCCTCGAAACTGCGGGTCTCGATGGCGCGGATCGCGGCCCAGGGCAGCGCCAGAACACCCCAGCCTCCGGTCCGCAGCTCCAGACCCTGCGGCGTCAGGATCAGGTAGGGCGGGCCCGAGGTTCGGCTGCGCCACAGACCGAGCGCCAGCCCCAAAGGCAGGAGAACCAGGAGAATCCAGGCCGCAAGGCGGCCCTCGCTGGACCGAGCGCCAAAGATCACCATCGCCAGCGCCACGGCAAACAGGATGAGGTAAATCGGCAGCGCGTTGAACATGGTGCCGCCGGCGCGGTATTCGACGACGCGTCCGGGCTCGCTGGTCGCGGAATGCAGATTGACCTGGATCGCCATCGCCGTCATCGCCGACACCCCGCCGCGCATGCCGCCCCTGAGAGACCGGCATTCCCGAAGGAGCCTGCCGATAGTGGCAAGATCGCTTGATTTCGAGCGCTGATCAAGGGGGCATGCGCCCTGGGATGCGCCGGCGCGGCGCGCATTCAACCGGCCCCTGAGAGGGCGCTGCAGGATTTCGTCGCCGTGTCCGTCAGACCGTCAGTCGCGGCGGTTTACGCAAGCTCGCCCACCGGGCGGATCTGGCCGACTTCGATGCCGTTCCAGTTCTTGAGCGTCTTGTTCGTCCAGTCGCCAAGCTTCGCTGACAGTTCCCTGTCGTCAGCGAACAGTTTGGCCAGCACCGCGCCGATCATGGCCTCGGCGCCGCGGGTGGAGCCGTCCTCGCATTTGAGCGCGATGCCGTAGCCCATTTCCGGGATGGCGGCGCAGTAGACTCCCTCGGCGCCGGTCTTGGCGAAAATCCGGCCGGGCGCGATTTGCATCAGTGTGGTGCAGGCGCGGCCGGTGCCTGCGACATAGAACGGCTCCGCCATGCAGGCCGCCATCAGCCGCTTGGCCGCCGTGGCGCGCTCCGGCCCGAGACCCACGCCCGACGCCATGCGGGCGAATCCGTGGGCGATCCTGGTCAAGGGGGCAGCATAAGTCGGGATCGAGCAGCCGTCGGTGCCGCAATTGTCATGGCCCAGCGCAGCGCCGGTGAGATCTGCCATGACGTCGCGCACGGAGGCCTGGACGAAATGGTCGTAGCCGACATAGCCGTGGTGATCGACGCCTGCATGGCACGACAGGCACAGGAACCCGGCATGTTTGCCCGAGCAATTGTTGCCGAGCTGATTGGGTTTGTCGCCGGCGCGGGCCTGTTCGATCAGCACCTTCTGTTCGGAACTCCAGTGGCAGCCGCATTCGAAATCGGCTTCGCTCAATCCGGCGCGGGCGACGATGTCGCCGGCCAGCCGCATGTGCTCGGGCTCGCCGGAATGGGAGGCGCAGGCGAGCGCCAGTTCCTTGTCGCCATAGAAGTAACGGTCGGCAGCACCGGATTCCACCAGCGGCAGCGCCTGCATGGATTTGACCGCCGAGCGCGGGAACACCGGCGTCTCGACCTCGCCGAGGTGCATCACGACCTTGCCATCGCCATCCATGACAACGGCCATGCCACGGTGCCGGCTTTCGACCATCCGGCCGCGGGTGACTTCGACGAGAACGGGATTTTGCATGGGAGTTTTCCTGGCAGTGGCTTGGAATCGGTGACCGGCTGGTGCGGCCGGATTGAAGGCCCGAGTGATCGCAGAACCCGGCGTTTTGGGCAAGTGGCGGGGAAGAAATCGATGCCCAGGGCATGAACGGAGTCCATTTGAGCGAATTTTTCGCGCTTTTTTCGGAATTGCGCGGATTTCGACTGCTTCTCGTTAAAGACTTGGAATCTCTGCCTTCCTGAAATCCGTAAGTGGAAGGAAAGACCTGCAAAGGTCGAGCGACGGAGCCTGCGCCGCCTGCCAAAACACAATTTCCCACACCGCATAACGTCCCCGCCTTTTTGCACGCGCCTAGACTCGTCTCCAGCACCAGACCGGATGCACCAACACGAATGGAGACACTCATGGCCCAGCTTTCCCTTCTCTCATCCCTGTTTTCATGGCTGCCTCGCTGGGTGGCCCCTTTGGACGCCGCACCAACCCCTGCCCCCGCGCCCGCGCCGCTGGTTCCGGCCGCCTCGCGGAGCGCGTTTCAACCCGACCCGGTGATTGCCTGGGGCGCACAGGTGACGGGCGATTTCAAGCGCAAGACCATCGCCATCTCCCGCCGCCTCAACATGGATCCCAACCATTTGATGGCGATCATGGCGTTCGAGACCGGCCGCAGCTTCGATCCGGCTATCACCAACCACGCGGGCTCGGGCGCCACCGGCCTGATCCAGTTCATGCCCGCGACCGCGAAGGGCCTGGGGACGACGACTGCCCGTCTGGCGACGATGAGCGCGGTCGACCAGCTCGACTATGTCGAGACATACCTCACGCCCTATGCAGGCAGGATGGGGGATCTGCCGAGCGCCTACATGGCGGTGCTCTATCCGCGCGCGGTCGACAAGGAGCCCGACTACGTGCTGTTCCGCAAGGGCTCGGTCGCCTACAAGCTCAATCGCGGGCTGGACACGAACGGCAACGGCCATGTGACCAAGCTGGAAGCGGCGGCGAAGGTCGAGGCTTTGCTCGCGGAGGGTTTGCGGCCGGGGATGAGAGGATAGGGGACGCCTCTCCTGCCCGCGCTTCTTCTTTTGCGCGAGAGCGCAAGCCTATTTTTTACCATCTGGACAAAACTGAGTCTCTCAGCGATTGTTCGTGTCCGCACGTCAGACGTGACCGTCAACCGTCCCTCGCGGACCGGGAATTCCTCATGCTGCGCACAATCCTGATCACCCTTCTGGGGCCGATGCTTTGGGGCACCACCTATGTGGTGTTCACCGAAACCCTGCCGGTGAGCCATCCGCTGCTGACCGGCGCGATGCGGGCGCTGCCTGCCGGGCTGATCCTGCTCATGCTCAATCCGCGCATTCCGCCTTTGGAAGCGCTGAAGCGCCATGCGGCGATCGGGCTGACCAATATCGCCATCTTCTTCGCGCTGCTGTTTGTCGCGGCCTCGCGGATGCCGGGCGGGCTTGCGGCAACGCTCGGCGCGATACAGCCGCTGGTGGTGATCCTGGTCTCGGGCTGGCTGATCGGCCGGGCACCGCATCCGGTGCAGATCGGCGCGGGCATCGCCGGCGTCCTCGGCGTCGGGCTGCTGGTGCTGTCGCCCGACGCCCGTCCCGATCCGATCGGGGTGGCGGCGGCGATCGGCGGGACGCTGTCGATGGCGGCGGGCACATTGCTGATCGACCGCTGGGGCCGCATGGGCACGCCGCTCGAAACCACCACCTGGCAGCTGATCCTGGGCGGCGCGATGCTGTTGCCGGTGGCGCTGGTCGTCGAGGGCCTGCCGCCCGCGCCAGGCCTCACCGAGGCGCTCGGCTATGGCTGGCTGATGCTCTTGGGCACCGCCTTCGCCTATTATGTCTGGACCCGCGGCATCGGCCAGCTCGGGCCCAGCACGGTCTACCTGGCGCTCGCAAGCCCGGTGGTGGCGACGGCCATCGGCGCGGCGGTGCTGGGCGAATGGTTCAGCCCCTGGCAATGGGCCGGCATGGCGCTGGTGATCGGGGCCACGGCTGTGGGGGTGTCGGTTCGGCGGCGGGAGGTGAAGCCGCTCACCGCCCGGCAATGATCCCCGAAGACGAAAACCCGCCATCAACGGTCAGCACCTGGCCGTTGATGTAGCTGGCTGCGGGCGAGAGCAGGAACAGGATGGCGTCGGCGATTTCCTCGGGGCGGGCGTAGCGGCGCAGCGGGATCTGCGCGGTCCAGCGCTTGCGGTCCTCGACCGTGTGAAGACCCGAAATCAGCGGCGTGTCGACCGGACCGGGGGCCACGACATTGACGCGGACGCCGCTGGCGCCCCATTCATTGGCAAGCACCTGGCTCATCAGGATGACGCCGGCCTTCGACGCGCCATAGGCGACACTTCCGGCATTGGCCCTGATCCCCGAGGCGGAGGCCAGATTGACGATGGCCAGCGTGTCGCCCATCTGGTCGAGGCAGGCGCGGCAGAGGATGAAGCTGCCGGTCAGATTGACATCGAGGATCTCACGGAACATCTCGGCGCTGGTCTTTTCCGCCGGAATGTCGCGGGCGATGCCGGCGCAATTGACGAGGCCGGTGACCGGCCCGAAGGCTCCGACCGCCTGGGAAAGGCAGTCGGCCACCTCCTCCTCGTCGGTCACGTCACAGACGAGCGCCAGCACATCCTCGCCCTCCAGCCGCTCCTCAGTGCGGGAGATGGCATCGGCGCTGGCGTCGAGAATTGTGACGGCGGCGCCATTATCGATCAGCGCCAGAACGGTGACCTCGCCAATGCCCGACGCACCGCCGGTGACCACGATGTGGCCGGCGATGCGATGGGCGACGAGGCCCTGGCTCACCGGATCCGCTCGAGGATGGAGACGTAGTTGGCGACCGCGGCGCCGCCCATGTTGAAGATGCCGCCGAGCTTGGCGTCCTTGACCTGGATGCCGCCGGCCTCGCCGGCAAGCTGCATCGAGGAAAGCACATGCATCGACACGCCGGTGGCGCCGATCGGGTGGCCCTTGGCCTTGAGCCCACCCGAGGGATTGACCGGCAGGCGGCCGTCCTTCGCGGTCTCGCCGCTCATGGCGAGCGCCCCGCCCTGCCCGGGCTTGGCGAGCCCCATCGCCTCGTATTCGATCAGTTCGGCGATGGTGAAGCAGTCATGGGTTTCGACGAAAGAGAGATCGTCGAGCGAGGTGCCGGAATTGGCAAAGGCCCGTTTCCAGCCCAGTTCACAGCCTTCGAAACTCAGAATGTCGCGCTTGGACATCGGCAGGAAATCCTGCACGTGTTCGGCGGCGCGGAACAGGATGGCGCGCGGCGCCTGCATGGCGGTGGCGACATCGGCCAGCACGATGGCCGCCGCGCCATCGGAGACCAGCGAGCAATCGGTGCGCTTGAGCGGTCCCGCGACGTAAGGGTTCTTGTCGCTCTCGGCGCGGCAGAACTCAAAACCCAGATCCTTGCGCATCTGCGCCCAGGGGTTTTCGACGCCGTTCCTGTGGTTCTTGGCGGCAATCGCCGCGAGGCCATCGGACTGGTCGCCATATTTCTGGAAATAGCCGTCGGCGATCTTGCCGAAGACGCCGGCAAAGCCCGCGGGCGTGTCACCATCCTCGGGCAGATAGGAGGCTTTGAGCAGATTGGCGCCGATCTCAGGCCCCGGCGTCGTGGTCATCTGCTCGACGCCGACGACCAGAACCCGGCGTGCGGCGCCGGCGCGAATGGCCTTGATGCCCTGGTGCACGGCGGCGGAGCCTGTGGCGCAGGCGTTTTCCACCCGCGTCGCCGGCTTGAAGCGGAAGGCGTCATCGGCCTGCAGCACCAGGCTTGCGGTGAAATCCTGTGCCGAGAACCCCGCGTTGAAGTGCCCCAGATAGATTTCGTCGATATCGGAGGCCTCAAGGCCTGCATGTTCGATCGCCTCGCGCGCCACTTTCGTGACCAGGCTTTCGACGGTCTCGTCGGCCAGTTTTCCAAAGGGCGTGTGGGCCCAACCGATAATGCAGGCGGTCATGAAAGGCGTCTCCGTAAAACTTGTCTGTGCTGGCGCAGTCTTGAGCGCGCCAGCAGCTTTGTAAAGAGGTGAACGGAGCCGTCAAGCACCCGGGAGACCCTATCCAGGCCGGGCGCCGGGGCAGCAAACCGACGAATGACCCCGCCAAGCGGGGACACGCGGCTCAGCGCCTCCTCCTCACCAAAACTTGATCGGGATCAGACGATTGCGGCTGGAAATGGCCACACTTGCGGGTAAGAACCTCGGCATGTTCATGCGACGCGCCCTTTTCCTGTTTTTTCTGACCCTCACCCTTGCCGTGACGGGGCCGTTTGCGCGCGGGTTTTCGGCGCAGGCGGCACAGCTGTTGCAGCCAGTGAATTTGACCTGGTCCGGCGCTGTGACCAATCCCAAAGCAGCAACTCATCCCTCCAAGCGTTGCCAGCGCGGCGCCGTGGCCTGGTCAAGTTGCGCCCTTGACCTGGGCTATGTCCCGGAACGGCTCGCCATCGGCATGGAAGGCTCAGGCAGAGTTTTTGACAGGGTGCTCGATGGAACCGCAGGCGGTCTGTGGCGTTCTAGACTGTTCAGACCTCCGCGTACGGGCTGACCGAATCCGGGCCTTGTACCGCCCTGTTCCCTTCAGCCTCAAAGGACTACCATCATGATTACCCGACGCATTTTCCTCGGTGCGGCCTCCGTCGCCGCACTTTCCGGCTGCACCTCGATCGGCAGCCGCGAGCTGCCCGCCCCTCCCGTCGAACCACAGCCGCCGGTGATGCCAGCATATTACGGCCCGGTGCTGGATGAGGGCTATGCTATCCCTGCAGTGCCGCGGGGCGTCGTGCCGGAACGCTTCTGGCGCCAGCGCGTGTCCAATCCGTTTCCCGGAGAGGTGCCCGGCACCATCATCATCGACACCAGCACGTTCTACCTGCACCTGGTCGAGGACGGCGGCACCGCCATGCGGTATGGCGTCGGTGTCGGCCAGCAGGGCTTCTCCTGGGGCGGCGCGGCAGTCATGCAATACAAGCGCAAGTGGCCGACCTGGAAAGCGCCCGACGAGATGGTGGTGCGCAACCCGGAACTCGAACCCTACTCCGTCGCCAATGGCGGCATGGAGCCGGGGCTGATGAACCCGCTCGGCGCCCGGGCGCTCTATCTGTTCGACAATGGCGAGGATACGCTCTACCGGATTCACGGCAACCCGGAAGCCCATTCGATCGGCCAGGCGGTCTCCTCGGGCTGCATCCGGCTGCTCAACCAGGACATCATCGATCTGTATGAACGGGTGCGCCACCGCGCCAAGGTGATCGTGCTGCAATCCAACAGCGCGCTGTCGGTCGGCCTTACCTGAGATTCGCCGGGGCGGCGCCTGCGGGACGCCCAAATTGCGTCACGCAGGCGCCGTCCGGCAGCGGCGGTGGTGGCTCAGGCCGCAGAATGCGCCTGGTCATAGGCTACCAGCCGGGCTGCCGAAGGCCGGGCCTCGCAGCGCGTCATCCAGTCCCTGATTTCGGGCAGGTCCGGCGTTGCGTCCGGAAGCCAGACGAAGGTCGAGCCCAGCAGCAGGTCGGCGGCGGAAAAGGCGTCGCCCAGAATGTAGGGCGTCCTCGACAGCTGGCCGGAAAGCCGCGCGGTCATCTCGTCGACACCGCGGAACGTGGCGTCGAGACTGGGGTGCGAAAGGCCCGAGAGCTTGAACACCATGACGGGCTCCATCACGTCGCCATACCAGGCGAGCCAGCTCAGATAGGGTCCCCGCTCGGGATGCCCGATCGGACGGCCGAGGCCGGCATCGGGGAAAAGCTCGGTGAGATAGAGAATGATGGCGCTCGATTCCCAGATCTCGACGCCGTCATGGACCAGAAGCGGCACCTTGCCTTCGGGATGCGGATTGGCCGGATCGGCGCCGCCCGAGCCGTCATGGCGGGCGATCCCGACAATACGGATCTCGACCTGGTCGAGAACGCCCAACTCATCGAGCAGGCGGACGATGCGGGACGAGCGGGAGTGCGGCGCATGATAGAGGGTAAGCATGACAGGTATCCTGACAGGGGTTGATCGAGGCCGCAGCCTAGCAGCCCGATGCTGTCGGTTTTTGTCAGCATTGGTGCAGTCGGGGAAGACGGCGGCACGTCCATGGATGCCTGCCGGACCTGGCGCCACGCGCCCGGCCGATCGCGTGGCACTCAGTCTGGCGGGCACATTTCGGATCCGGTGTCGCGGACAGACGCGCACGACGGTTCAAAATCCTGCATGGGTCTTGAGGGGTCACGCCGGCCGCGCAGAGGAGCGCGTCTCCGGCGCCGTTTGCAGTCAAACAGATGAAATCGGGGGCATGCACAATGACAGCCGTCGCCGCCGCAGCACCCGCCCAGTCGTCGCGGCCGCTTGAAGGCATTGCCTGCGTGCTGGGCGGCGCCTGGTGCTTTGTCGGGCAGGACCTGCTGATCAAGGACCTGCTCGGGGCGCAGCCCTTGTGGATGCTGATCTTCGTGCGCGCCTGCATCTCGATCCTGGTGCTGGCGCCGCTGATCGTCTGGCTTGGCGGCAATCACCGGATCTATACGAAGCTGTGGCCGATCCACCTGCTGCGGGCGTTCCTGCTGACCGCGGGATTTGCGATGTTCTATGCGGCGTTTCCGTTCATGCCGCTCGCGGAAGTGTCCACCATCTTCTTCTCGGCACCGCTGTTCATCGGCATCCTGGCGGCGCTGTTCCTGGGCGAACGGATGGGCATTCACCGGATCGTGGCTCTGATGGTGGGCTTTGCGGGAGTGATGCTGGCCATGGCGCCCGGCCAGGAGAGTTTTCAGTGGGTGGCGCTCTTGCCCCTGTTCTGCGCCCTGTCCTACGCCGCCTCGATGATCCTGACGCGGCGGGTGGGAGACGGTGAAAGCAGCCTGACCATGGGCCTGTGGACCATCGGCGGGTCCGGGGTCATGATCTGGCCGCTGGGCTGGCTGGTCAATGCGCTGGTGCCGATGGGGCCGGAGTTCCATCACCTCAGGCTCGAATTCATCGTGCCGGACGTTGCGCAGATGGCTGACCTCGCGCTGCTGGGCGTGGTGGGTATGACCGGCTACATCCTTTTGAGCCGCGCCTACCAGGTGGCCAATGCCAGCCTGATCGCCCCGTTCGACTATGCCTATCTGCCGTTCGCCGCGACGGCGGCCTGGTTCTTCTGGGGCGAGGTGCCGAGCCTGAACACGCTGGCCGGCATGACGATGATCATCGGCGCCGGCCTCTATATCGGCTACCGCGAACTGCGCGCTCCGGAGCGGGCGGTCTCGCCGGCGCCAGTCGGCGAAACGGTAATCGCCACCGGCGTTCCGGCCGTGACCGAGGACACGGAGAATCTCCAGGCCGGGCCCCCGTAAGCCAGGCCCCATGTAAGCCTGGCCCCGGCCCGCCCGACCAATGCCTGAAAACCGCCTTGAGTTTTTCATTGATTG
Organism: Hoeflea sp.; assembly: GCA_019084245.1. Taxonomy (GTDB): domain Bacteria; phylum Pseudomonadota; class Alphaproteobacteria; order Rhizobiales; family Rhizobiaceae; genus Hoeflea. The sequence continues at coordinate 314,165 of JAHRFE010000027.1, read as the reverse complement.
ACTGCTCAATCAAAAATAGACTGTGATTTCGTTTCGTATTTTTGCGACACGCGATCCTGCCCCCGGGAGACCTGACGATGCCAAAAATCGGCATGGAGCCAATTCGCCGCAAGGCGCTGACCGACGCTGCCATCGAGGCCATCGGGGCGCGCGGCTCGATGGATGTGACGATGTCGGACATCGCCGGACGCGCCGGGGTCTCGGCCGCGCTGGCGCATCACTATTTCGGCTCCAAGGAACAGCTGATCACGGAATCCGTCCGCGCGCTGTTGCGCGAACTCAGGGGTGACGCCGAACAGGCGCTGAAAGCCGCCGGGAGCAATCGCGCGCGGGTTTCGGCGATCATCGCGGTGAGCTTTTCCGACAAGCAGTTTTCCGACGAGGTGGTGGCCGCCTGGCTCGCGTTTTATGTCGATGCGCACCGCGCGCCGGAGATCAGGCGGCTTTTGTCGATCTATGCTCGCAGGCTGCATTCCAATCTGATGAGCGGATTGAGCCCGCTCGCCGGAGAAAGCGACGGGCAACGCATTGCCGAGGGCGCGGCGGCGATGATCGACGGGCTTTACATCCGCAAGGCGCTGGGCACGGGCCCTGCGCGCCACGATGCGGTGGCGCTGGTCGAGGACCATATCGAGACGCAATTGTCGGATATCCGGAGGAGGACAGTATGAGCACGGCCAAGCCCGCGGACGCCCGCCCCAACATTCTCATTATCATGGTCGACCAGCTCAACGGAACCCTGTTTCCAGATGGGCCGGCGGACTTCCTGCATGCGCCGAACCTGAAGAGGCTCGCCGCCCGCTCGACGCGGTTTGCCGCCAACTACACCGCCTCGCCGCTCTGCGCGCCCGGCCGCGCCTCGTTCATGTCGGGACAATTGCCGCGGCGCACGCGGGTCTATGACAATGCGGCGGAGTTCGCCTCCGACATTCCGACCTATGCGCATCATTTGCGCCGCGCGGGCTATTACACCTGCCTGTCGGGCAAGATGCATTTTGTCGGTCCCGACCAGATGCACGGCTTCGAGGAGCGGATGACCACCGACATCTATCCGGCCGATTTCGGCTGGACGCCGGATTACCGCAAGCCGGGCGAGCGGATCGACTGGTGGTACCACAACCTCGGTTCCGTCACCGGCGCGGGCGTGGCCGAGATCTCCAACCAGATGGAATATGACGACGAGGTGGCGTTCTTCGCCACCCAGAAGCTGCACCAGCTGTCGCGCCTGAGCGAGGACGCCGATGCACGTCCCTGGGCGCTGACGGTGTCGTTCACCCATCCGCACGACCCCTACGTGGCGCGCAGGAAATACTGGGATCTCTACGAGGACTGCGCCGAGCTTTCCCCGCGCGTGGCGCCGATCCCCTATGAGGCGATGGACCAGCATTCGCAGCGGCTCTACAAGGCCAATGATTCCGAGCGCTTCGACATCACGCAAGACAATGTCCGCCGCTCGCGGCAGGCCTATTTCGCCAATATCTCCTATCTCGACGACAAGATCGGCGGCATTCTCGAAACGCTCGAGGCCACCCGCATGGCGGACAACACCATCGTGGTGTTCTGCTCCGACCATGGCGACATGCTGGGCGAACGCGGCATGTGGTTCAAGATGTGCTTTTTCGACGGCTCGTCGCGGGTGCCGCTGATGATCGCCGTCCCGGGGGGCGAAGGCCGGCTGGTTTCGGAGCCGACCTCCAATCTCGACATCACGCCGACGCTGGCCGATCTCGCCGGGGTCTCGCTTGCCGACGTCGCGCCCTGGACCGATGGCGAAAGCCTGCTGCCCTCGATGCGGGGCGAGGCGCGCACGGCGCCGGTGCTGATGGAATATGCGGCGGAAGGCTCGCAGGCGCCGCTGGTGGCGATCCGCGACGGCAAGTACAAGTTCAGCCACTGCGAACTCGACCCGCCGCTGCTGTTCGATCTCGATGCCGATCCCGAGGAACTCAACAATCTTGCCACCGACCCGGCTCATGCCGAGCTTGTGGCGGACTTCATGGCCCGTGTCCGGGCGAAATGGGACATGGGGCGCTACGATTCCGAGGTGCGCGAAAGCCAGGCGCGGCGCTGGGTGGTCTACGAGGCGCTCCGAAACGGCAGCTACTACCCCTGGGATTTCCAGCCGCTGCAGAAGGCGTCGGAGCGCTACATGCGCAACCACATGGACCTCAACATTCTTGAGGAATCACAACGGTTTCCGCGCGGCGAATAGTCCGGAAACCCATGGAGCAGATCATGACCGTACAGCCCCCCGCCTCCCACCACATCGGTGGCGCCTATGTCGAAGACAGCGCAGGCACCGTGATCGAGAGCATTTATCCGGCCACCGGCGAGGTGAATGCGCGGCTGCATTCGGCGACGCCTGCGATCGTCGAGCAGGCCGTGGCGGCGGCGAAAGCGGCGCAACCGGCTTGGGCTCGGCTCAAGGGCGTCGAACGCGGGCGGATCCTGTTGCGCACGGCTGAGATCCTGCGCGAGCGCAACGCGGAGATCAGCCGCATCGAGACGCTCGACACCGGCAAGGCAATCCAGGAGACGCTCGTCGCCGACGCGGCCTCGGCCGCCGACGCGCTCGAATATTTCGGCGGCCTTGCCGGGGCCATCACCGGCGAGCACATCGATCTTGGCGGTGACTTCGTCTACACGCGGCGCGAACCGCTGGGAATCTGCGCGGGCATCGGCGCGTGGAACTATCCAATCCAGATCGCGGCCTGGAAATCCGCACCGGCGCTCGCCTGCGGCAATGCCTTCATCTTCAAGCCGTCCGAAATGACGCCGCTGACGGCGCTCAAGCTCGCCGAAGCCTTCGCCGATGCGGGCCTGCCGGCAGGCCTGTTCGCCGTGGTGCAGGGTTACGGCGATGTGGGCGCGGCTCTCGCGAGCCATTCCGGCATCGCCAAGGTGTCGCTCACGGGCTCGGTACCGACCGGCGCCAAGGTGCTGGCGGGCGCGGCTCAGAGCATCAAGTCCGTGACAATGGAACTGGGTGGCAAGTCGCCGATCCTGGTGTTCGACGACGCCGACATCGAAAGCGCCATCGGCGGCGCGATGCTCGGCAATTTCTACTCGACCGGACAGATCTGCTCGAACGGCACCCGGGTGTTCGTGCAGCGCGGCGTGTATGACCGCTTCCTCGACCGGCTGAAAGCCCGCACCGAGGCGATCCGCATTGGCGATCCGCTCGATCCCGACACGCATCTGGGGCCGATGGTCTCGACCGCGCAGCGCGACAAGGTGCTGGGCTATATCGAGGCCGGCAAGCGCGAGGGCGCGCGGCTTTTGACCGGCGGCGGCGTGCCGGAGCTGCAGGGCTTCGAGAACGGCGCCTGGATCCAGCCGACGGTGTTTTCCGACGTCACCGACAAGATGACGATCGCGCGCGAGGAAATCTTCGGGCCGGTGATGAGCGTGCTCGCCTTTGACGACGAGGACGAAGCCGTGGCCCGCGCCAATGACACCGAGTTTGGCCTGGCGGCCGGCGTGTTCACCGCGGATCTGGCGCGCGCCCACCGGGTGATCTCAAACCTGCAGGCGGGCACGACCTGGATCAACACCTACAATCTCACCCCGGTCGAGGCGCCCTTCGGCGGCGTCAAGCAATCGGGCATCGGCCGCGAGAACGGCCATGCCGCGATCGAGCACTACACCCATCTCAAGAGCGTCTACGTGGCCACCGGGCCGGTCGACAGCCCGTATTGAGAGCCGATTCAGGATGACTGACATGCAAGCAGATTTCGTCATCATCGGCGCGGGCTCGGCGGGGTCGGCGATGGCCGCGCGGCTGAGCGAGGACGGCAAGCATTCGGTGATGGTCATCGAGCATGGCGGTTCGGATTTCGGGCCGTTCATCCAGATGCCGGCAGCACTCTCCTACCCGATGAACATGGGGATCTATGACTGGGGCTACTCGACCGAGCCGGAGCCGCATCTGGGCAACAGGCGGCTCGCCGCGCCGCGCGGCAAGGTGATCGGCGGCTCGTCCTCGATCAACGGCATGGTGTTCGTGCGCGGGCACGCGGAAGACTTCAACCACTGGGCTGACCAGGGCGCCACGGGCTGGTCATTCGCCGATGTGCTGCCCTATTTCAAGCGCATGGAAACTTCGCACCAGAACGGCGGGGTCGGCGGCGAGGACGGCTGGCGCGGCACCGACGGGCCGCTGCATGTCAGGCGCGGGCCGGCGGTCAATCCGCTGTTTTCAGCCTTCATCGAGGCTGGCCGCCAGGCAGGTTACGGGGTGACGGAGGATTACAACGGATCGCGCCAGGAAGGCTTCGGCCTGATGGAGCAGACCATCCACAAGGGACAGCGCTGGTCCACCGCCGAGGCCTATCTCAAGCCGGCGCTCAAGCGCCAGAATGTGAGTCTCGTCAGAGGCTTGGCGCGCCGGATTGTGATCGAGAATCACCGCGCCACCGGCGTCGAGATCGAAGCTCATGGAAAGATTCAGGTTGTTCACGCACGGCGTGAAGTCGTCATAGCGGCGTCCGCCTTCAACTCTCCGAAACTCCTGATGCTGTCGGGCATCGGCCCGGGCGCGCATCTTGCCGAGCATGGCATCGAGGTGGTCGCCGACCGCCAAGGCGTGGGCGCCAGCCTGCAGGATCATCTGGAACTCTATATCCAGCAGGAATGCATCCAGCCGATCACGCTCTACTCCAAGCTCAACCTCGTCTCCAAGGCGCTGATCGGGGCGCAGTGGCTGTTTTTGAGACGCGGGCTCGGGACCTCGAACCAGTTCGAGGCCTGCGCCTTCATCCGCTCCGCGGCGGGCGTGCCCTACCCTGACATCCAGTTCCATTTCCTGCCCGGCGCCATCCGCTATGACGGCAAGGCGGCCGCGCCGATGCACGGCTTCCAGGCCCATGTTGGGCCGATGCGCTCTGCCTCGCGCGGGCATGTGCGGCTACGTTCGAATGATGCGAAGGCTGCGCCGTTGATCCGGTTCAACTATATGAGCCACGCGGACGACTGGCGTGATTTCCGCCGCGCGGTGCGGATCACCCGCGAGGTGTTTTCCCAGGCCGCGTTCGATCCCTATCGCGGCATGGAGATCCAGCCCGGCGCGCATGTGCAGAGCGATGACGAACTCGACGGCTTCATCCGCGATCACGCCGAAAGCGCCTATCACCCTTGCGGCACCTGCCGCATGGGCCGGGCCGACGATCCGGACGCCGTGGTCGATCCGGAAACGCGCGTCATCGGGGTCGATGGATTGCGGGTCGCCGACAGCTCGATCTTCCCGCGCGTGACCAACGGCAACCTGAACGCCCCGTCGATCATGACCGGCGAGAAGGCGGCCGATCACATTCTGGGGCGGACGCCGCTGGCGCCGAGCAATCTCGAGCCGTGGATGAACCCCGACTGGCGCGAGAGCGACCGGCTCGCCTGACCCCTGCCTTGAGCTCGCGCGGGAAGGCTGACACGGGTTGATCCCCGTCTGGCGCGGACGCGGGCTTCACCATGCCTGCACGCGGCACGCCTGCCTCGGAGGACCGGACAGCACAGCCCTCTGTGATGTGCCGAAAAGCGGCTCGTCGCCCGTCTCTGGCCGGAGCCTTCCTGCCATGCCGTCACCGGCCGCGCTGATTGGCACACCAGTTGTCACAGCGGCGACGATTGCAGGTTGTATTGCCTTCGCAGCCCTCGGCATATGAATTTTCTATATTTTCAATTACTTAAGATCAAAATGAAGCCACGGCCTGGTCAAATCCTGTTCTCGAAGCTGGTTGGTGAGATGATTCTTGAGAATTTCATTTGACTTACTTTGGGTTGCAATGGTTAAATAATTAAATCAGAGAGTGCGTTGCCGGGGGAGAGGTCCGGTGCATCCTGTTTTGACATCAAGTTCGGCAAACCTTGACCTGGCGCCGATGCAAAACGCCAGGAATCGGGTGCCCAGTACATATGGCGTGCTGTCGGCAGATTCATCCTGAATTCCTGACGGCTTCAACAAGACATCGATGGATTCCGCTTCCACCTTGCACCGGTTTGCTCCGGTGACGGGCCTGGACACTGGTCCGGCATGCCTTCTTGAACGGGAGATACCGCCGCCGGTCAGGGTGCTCCGGCGCAGCGATGGGCCGCCAGACGATGTCAACACCGGGCGATTTCTGATGCGGACGTTCAACTTCAACAGGTGAGGAACCATCATGCGCAAAGTATTGACCAGTCACTCCGAACAGGACCTGGCGCGAGCCGAGAGCCACGAAGCCATCCATCCGCTGGCTCTGTCCAGCGACCATCCGTTGACCACCGAAGCGCTTGCCGATGTCAACGACAAGTCCTGGAACCACCTCTACGGCGCCATGATCGATGGCCTGGGCATCTCGCCCAGCAATTTCCAGCTGGTCTATCCCTTCACCACCTGGGACTGGCCGGTTGTGCCGACCGGCTACACGGGGGCAGCGCAGTGGGACTTCTGCTCGACCGTGCCGCAATTCAGCGCCACGGGACAATACACCTCGGCCGGCACCGCCTTCAATGACGCCTATGGCCAGATGCTCAATGTGATCAGTGCCGCGACAACCGATCCCAAGCTGAAGGCCGATCTCGAGCAGGCGCGCAACATGCTGCAGCTTGCGACGAACAACTACGACACGATCTACAAGCAGTCGGTCGACGCCTATCATACCGAAACCGGGGGAACCAACACCCCGCCCTATACCGAATGGCTCGGAACCTTCGGCGGACGCACCTGGCAGGTGCAACTGGATTCGGCTTTCAAGAATGTTCAGGCCCAGCAGGATGTCTACAACCAGTTGCTCTCCGAAGTGACGACGCCCGGCCTGAAGGACGCCCAGGACCGGCTATTGAACAAGGATTACTACACCAAGCTGCAGGACCCTTCGCTCGCCAACTTTCCATCCGTTCCCGGATATTCGCTGGCGATGGACGCCACCACATGGCTTGCCAAGGTCCAGGCCGGCACCGGCGGCTCCAGCGGCTCGATCGGGTTCTCGAACTCGCAAGCCGAATATGACTACAAGAAGACCTGGGCCGGCGGCAGCGCCTCGATCAGGGAATTCTTCTGGAGCGTCAATGTCGGCGGTTCGTGGGAACGGATCGACGAGTTTGCCTCGGACTCCTCGCTCCAGGTCAATGTCAGCTTCAAGGCCTGGGACCAGATCTCGATCAACGCGTCACGCTGGTACAACGGCGCCTTCGTCACCGGCGTGCAGAACGGCCCTTTCATCCGCGGCTATTCTGCCTATGGCGACAGCGGAACCAAGGCGGTGTGGGGACCTGACGGCATCATGTCGGTGCAGAAGGTCGGCATGATCGTCTGTTACAAGCCGTCGTTCTCGATCACCGTCAGTCAATCATCGTTCAAGTCATTTTCCGAAAAATGGGAAGTCTCGGCGGGATTGCGCATCGGACCGTTCAGCTTCTCGGGCGGCGGCGGAAGTTCGTCCTCGGGCTGGAAGGCGGATGCTGCATCCAAGACCTTCACCGGGGAATCGACAGCCGAAACGGCGCTGATCATGGGAACCAACATCAACCTGATCAATCCGCAGTAGCCTCCCGGCGTTCCCGGCGCCCCTGCCCCGGCAACCGGGCGGCAGCTTCGCCGTCCTGCTTCAGGGGCGCCGGGATCATGATTTTCGCCACGGGCCGGCGACGGCCGTCTTCAACCAAACCGATGAGGAAAAGCCATGCCGCGCATTCGCTGGAAAGCAACCCTGACAGCACAGGAGCTCGCGCCGCTGATCGCAATCGCCGACGCCTCGATCGCGGCGATCCAGGCCGACATTCAGCAGCAGCACGCCTTTGTGCCCTACCATGCGGGCGGCGCGCAGCAGGCGGTCACCACGGTCAACTGGCCGCCGGCCGGACCGCAACGCTACACGACCCACATGCAGGAGCATTCCGAAATGGTGGCCGTGGCCTCCAGCACCGGCGGAGTGGCACCGATCTGGGCGGTCAACGCGGGCGGCCATGTCGTGGCCAACAACGGGGTTCAGATCCAGCACGCCAACTACTTCACCGACCTGCCGCATTGCGGCTACTGTACGGTGATGCTGTGGGTTCTCGACCTGCCGCTCGGCGCTCCCACCGAGGGGCGGTACAATCTGGCGGTCAATCTCGAATACACGGTGCCGGCGAACGTGCTCAACAATGTCGACCTGTTGTCGCGCCTGTTGAACGCCAATGCAGGCGGCAACGCGGCGCTGATCGTGCTCAAGAAGATGATCAATCCCTTCCTGCAGAACCAGCCGGCGGAATGGGTGTTGCAGGTGGCGCCGGGCGTCTTCGTCAGCGACACGGCGGTCACGGCCGCCGCTCCTCCTGCAACGCTGGTGCTCGACTGGACGACGGAAGCCGCGCCGCACCGGGTCGATGTGAATGTCCAGTATTTCGGCAAGAACACGTTGCTGGTCACGGTGTGGAAGATCGTCTACCAGGGGATCTACGACAACGTGCAGTAGCAGGCCACGCATCGGCGGGCCCGCGTGCTGAACGTCCGGCCGAAATCGTCGCCTCGCGTCTAGCCGGCAGGTGCGTTCGGGGTCCTGCCCCAGCCGACAAATTGCGAGCAGCGGAAATCGGAGCCCTCCACGCCGTAGCTCAGCGGCACGCCCTCCAGCGACAGCGTGGCACCACCTGCCGCGCGCAGGACTGCGTCGCCTGCGGCGATGTCCCATTGCTTGAGGCAGACAAGCCGGGGATAGACGTCGGCGCGGCCTTCGGCCAGCAGGCAGAACTTGAGCGAGGAGCCGACGTTCTGGGTCTCGTAGTCGGACAATCGCTTGAGCCATTCCTCGGTCGCAGGCTCGCGGTGGGAAATGCTGACAAGCGCCACCGGCAGTTTCGGCAGCGGCCTTGTGCGGATCTGCGTGCGGCTGGTGATCTCGCCCTCCGCCGAGACCTCGGAGACATGCGCGACATCGCCGAAGCCGCTCCACATCCGCCCGTGCGCCGGCGCATAGACAACCCCGGCTGCGGGATACTGATCGCGCACAAGCGCAATATTGACGGTGAAATCGGCGCGCCCGGCGATGAAATCCTTGGTGCCATCGAGCGCATCGACCAGAAAGAACTCGCCTCGCGCGGTGCCCGGGCATTTGCCCGCTTCAGCCAGTTCCTCGGCAACGACCGGGATGTGGGGATAGCGGCTGGCCAGGACGTCGAGGATCAGCTGTTCAGCAATCCTGTCGGCCTGGGTGACAGGCGAGCTGTCGGATTTGACCACGACACTGGCGCCTTCGGCGCGGACGGCGAGAATGGCCTTCCCGGCGGCAATCGCGGCGGTTTCCAGCGTCGTGATCAGATCACGGTCCTGATCGTTGGCGAGGGTGGAAATGCCTTGCGCGCCCATCGGCTTTGGTCCGCTTTCGTTGTTCGTGTCGGGTTCCGGGGTCGCATGATTGGCAAGCGCGGTCAATGCGCAATTCAAAGCAACATCGCGGGCAGCGAACAGATTTTGCAGCAACACCGGGTCACGCGGAACAACCAACCTCATCACAGCGCACAAAAGGACTGAGATGCCTCGTTATGACCGGCGCGCGCGGCGAGAATGCTTGCAACAATCGGAGCCTGCATCATGACCCTGCATCAACCTCTGCCCCGCCCCGGCGTGACCCCGCGCCGGGACTTCGGACCGGCGCTGGCGGCTGAGCTCGCCCAGGAGCTGGCGCCGCTGTCGCTGCCGGGCAGGATCCTGCGGATTGCGGCGCTGGGCCGCGCGGTGTTCACCACGTCGCTCGGGCTTGAAGACCAGGTGCTGACCTCGCTGATCGCGGCCACAAGCGCGGATGTTCGCATCGTCACGCTCGACACCGGGCGGCTGTTCGCCGAGACGCTCACGCTGATGGCCGAGACCGAAGCGCGCTATCGCTTGAGCATCGAGGTGTTCAAGCCGTGGAAGGAAGAAGTCGACGGGTTTGTGGCGCTCTATGGCATGAACGGGTTTTACGACAGCGTCGAGGCGCGGCATGCCTGCTGCCATGCGCGCAAGCTGCAGCCCTTGGGCCGCGCTCTCGCGGACGCCGAGATCTGGGTCACCGGCCTCAGGCGCGGCCAGTCGGGCAACCGGGCCAATGCGCCGCTGGCAGAATGGGACGCCGACCGGAGCCTCATCAAGATCAATCCGCTGGCCGACCAGTCGCTGGAGACGCTGCGCGCCCGGGCGAATGCCGACGACGTGCCGGTCAACCCGCTGCATGCAAAGGGCTATCCCTCGATCGGCTGCGAGCCCTGCACCCGCGCCATCAAGCCGGGCGAGCCGGAACGCGCCGGGCGCTGGTGGTGGGAGCAGGACGAGCGGCGCGAATGCGGGCTGCATCTGTCGGCCTCCGTCTCGGGCTCGCGCGCCCAGGGCCAGCCCAAGGTCACCACTTTGGCTTCGGCCACGTCAAACATCTGAAGGACCCACCATGAACGTGATCGAACACGGGCGCGGCAAACCGCCGCTCGACCCGCATCTCAAGGCGCTGGAAAACGAGGCGATCCACATCTTTCGCGAGGTGGCGGCCGAATTCGAGCGTCCGGTGATGCTCTATTCGATCGGCAAGGATTCCTCGGTGCTCCTGCACCTGGCGCTGAAGGCGTTTCACCCGGGCAAGCTGCCGTTTCCGCTGGTGCATATCGACACCGGCTGGAAGTTTCCCGAAATGATCGCCTTCCGCGACCAGGTGGTGGCCAAGCACGGGCTCGACCTGATCGCCCACACCAATCCCGACGGGCTTCGCGATCAGGTCACGCCGTTCAGCCATGGTTCGGCGCGCTATACCGACATCATGAAGACGCAGGCGCTCAAGCAGGCGCTCGACATCGGCAAGTACGACGCGGCCTTCGGCGGCGCGCGGCGCGACGAGGAAGCGAGCCGCGCCAAGGAGCGGATCTATTCGTTCCGCACCTCCGACCACGCCTGGGACCCGCGCAACCAGCGCCCGGAACTCTGGTCGATCTACAACGGCATGATCCATGCGGGCGAAAGCGTGCGCGCCTTTCCGCTGTCGAACTGGACCGAGGTCGACATCTGGCGCTACATCCAGGCCGAGCGCATCGACCTGGTGCCGCTCTATTTCGCCGCACGCCGCAAAATCGTCGAGCGCGACGGCATGATGATCCTGGCCGAGGACAAGCGGCTCGAACTGCTCCCCGACGAGATTGTGCGCGAGGAGATGGTGCGGTTCCGCACGCTCGGCTGCTTTCCGCTCACCGGCGCGGTGCCCTCAAGCGCCACGACGCTGGACGAAGTCATCACCGAGCTCGAAATCGCCACGGTGTCGGAACGTCAGGGCCGGGCAATCGACCGCGACCAGTCGGGGTCGATGGAAAAGAAGAAACGCGAAGGATATTTCTGATGACCGGCCAAACTCTCTCGCACAATCTGTTGCCCGGCGAAGACATCCTCGACATCGACCCGCATCCGCAGACAGCCGGACGGCAGGCGCGTCCCTTACGGTTCATCACCTGCGGCTCGGTCGATGACGGCAAGTCGACGCTGATCGGCCGGCTGTTGTGGGACACCAAGGCGGTCAAGGAAGACCAGGCCGCAGCGCTGAGGCGCGATTCCACCGGCAAGCAGAACGAGCTCGGCCTGCCCGATTTCGCGCTGCTGCTCGACGGGCTGCAGGCCGAGCGCGAACAGGGCATCACCATCGATGTCGCCTACCGCTATTTTTCCTCCGACCGGCGCTCGTTCATCGTCGCCGACACGCCGGGCCATGTGCAGTACACCCGCAACATGGCGACCGGCGCCTCGACCGCCGATCTCGCCGTCCTGCTGGTCGACGCGCGCGCCGGCATTCTTGAACAGACCCGGCGTCATGCGACAATCGCGGCGCTGATGGGGATCCGGCAGTTCGTGCTGGCGGTCAACAAGATCGACCTGAGCAATTACGACGAGGCGGGCTTCCAGGCGATTGCGCGGTCGTTCCGCGAGATCGCGCTGTCGCTCGGCGTGCGCCAGGTGACCGCAATTCCGGTCTCGGCGCTCAAGGGTGAAAACATCGTGCTGCGCGGCGATGATGTGATGCCGTGGTACAGCGGTCCCACGCTGGTCGAGGCCTTGGAAAAAGCCACCCAGCGCACCGGCCAGACCACCGGCTTCCGCCTGCCGGTGCAGCGCGTCTCGCGACCCGGCGAAGGCTTTCGCGGCTATCAAGGCACGGTGGCCGGCGGCTCGATCAAGCCCGGCGACAGCGTCGTGGTGCTGCCCTCGGGGGTGGAAGCCAATGTCAAAGCCATCGTCACCTATGATCTGGTGCGCAACGCGGCGGTGCACGGCGACGCCATCACGCTGGTGCTCGACCGCCCGGTGGACGTGGCGCGCGGCGACATGATCGCGGCGATCGACCAGCGGCCGATGACAGGCCGCGCCTTTACCGCCCGGCTGGTGGCACTGTCGCCGGACGGCATCGTGCCGGGCAAGCGCTACTGGCTCAAGGCCGGGTCGCGTCGCCAGCGGGTGATGGTGCGCCCGACCTCGGCGCTTGATCTCTCCACCGGCAACTGGGACGACGCCACCTTCCTGCCGGTCAATGGCATCGGTGTGGTGGAACTCGATTTTGAAGATACAGCGATCTTCGACGCGTATGAGACCAACCGCGATACCGGCGCCTTCATCCTGATCGATCCGGAGACGTTCAACACGGTCGCCGGCGGCATGATCGACGGCAAGCGGTCGAAATCCGGCCGCTTCGACGCCCTCCCCGACGCCGACCGCGCCACCATCACCCTGCCCGCACGGCTCATCGAGGCGTTCCTGAAGACCGAGTTCGCCCGGGCGCATGCGGGGGAAATCAAGGTGGCGGGGCCGGAGGAGACGGAGGAATAGAGCGCTCGCTGAGGTATTGCTGATCTAGCAGCAGTGTACGGCGAATTGACGTACACTTGATTTGTACGCCCAATTCCCGTACAGTACTCTCCTTATGGATTCCAGATCTCGGGTCCAATCGGAAGCTGCAAGGAGACGGCAATGATGGCGTTTGAAGACACCACGTCGGCGGTCGACGAGCCCAAAAGCGCTCGCCTGGAAGCCCGGACACAGCCATCTGTGAAGGACGCGATCCATCGTGCGGCGACGCTTAGCGGTGTCGATGTCAGTTCATTTGTCGTCAGCGCTGCCTACAAGGCGGCGCAAGCAACACTTGAATCTCACAAGGTTACGGTGATCGACAGCGAGGCGGACCGACAAGCGTTTTTTGACGCTCTGGACAGCCCGCGCAAGCCAACACAGCGGCTGGCCAACGCTTATGAGTTGCGCAGAAAACTGATCGCGAATGCCGACTGACATCCGCGATAAGCCCCGCTTTACGATTCAGCCGTTCGATCCGAAGACACAGGATCGAGCGGCTTTTTCGTGCGGCGTTTCCCAGATCGACAATTATCTGAAGCTGACTGCAAAAAAGGGTAGCAAGGCTGATGTTGTCCGGATCTGGGTCGCCGTTGATGCCGAGAGCCGCATTGCCGGCTTCTACGGTATAAATATGCATGCGGTAGCCATTTTGGATATGCCGCAGGCCTACGCGAAAAAGGCTATGAAACACGGCCTGCTTCCGGCAGCCTTCATCGCCATGATTGGCGTGGACAAGCAACAGCAGGGCAAAGGGATCGGCAGCGCCCTTGTTGCGGACGCGTTGAACCGGATTGCGCTTGCATCCGAGCAGATCGGGACATGTGTGGTGATGCTGGACATATTCGACGATGGCGATGCCGGGGCTGTCGCCCGTCGCAAGACATATTATGAGGATTTCGGATTCATTCCCCTGCCGAGCCAGCCACTGAGGCTGTTCATGCCAATCGCCACCGCGCGCGCTTTGTCGGGCTAAGCTGCAGGCAATGAAGGCGCAGCCATTTTTCGACGCACGCCCGACGCCGACACGCCACCCTGACCCTGCCGGAGCGCATGCCGGGGAGATCCGGGTGACGGGACTGAGGACGGAGAATTGGACGCGGGCACTTGCAATCAGATTATGATGCCCAATTGACGCGAATGGCAATTTCCTGCGGAAATGCTATCTCGTTTCAATGACCCAGTTGAATGCCAAACTGACCTCCGACGAACTGACCCGCGACACCGGCCAACAGCCTGTTGAGGGCCATGACGCATGGGTGCGGCAACAGCTACAATCTCGTCTGGACAAAAAGGCAGCTGGAGACATGAATTACAGCAGCCTTGATGAGGTTGCCGCAGAATTCGGGTTCGATGCACGTTAGGTTTTCAGCCGAAGCACGAGCCGATATCCGAAACATTCGGGATTTCCTGACACCAACTAATCCGGTGGCGGCAAAGCGTGTTGTTGATTTTATCCTGACGACAGCCTACCAACTCCAAGCTTCCCGTTGCGTGGGCTCTGTGGTTGAGTGCAGGGAACACGCGAAGTTAAAATTCCCAGGTATCCATATTTCATCGTCTACACATTGGTGGATGATTATCACATCGACATCGAAGCCATATTCCACACGCGGCAGCAATATCCATCAAGCGATTGATCTTGGCCGTCCCGCGATGCACTCCCCCGCCCCCACTCCCGCCGCATTGCCGCCTGTTCCTTGACCGGTTTTCACGCTAGGACAGCCCCTGCCCCTTTCCGGCACGGGAACCAGTGATGCAGCAAGAACCATTCTTCGGCCTGAACTCCTATCACATCGCGCTGGCTGTGATCGGGGTGGTGGTGATCCTGGCGCGGTGGCTGCCGCGTCTGGTCTCCAACCGCGAACCGGCATCGCCGCCGCTGATGATCCTTTTCGGCGCCGCGGCCGCGCTTCTGATCCCGGGACTGCCGACGCTGCCGGACCCGCGCCAGGAGCCTTTGGTCTGGGAACTGGTGAGCGAACTCACGGTGATCGTGGCGCTGTTCGGCGCAGGGATGCGCATCGACAACCTGCGTATGGGGCGGCGCTGGATCCCTACCTTCCGCATGCTTGCAGTCGCCATGCCGCTAACCATTCTGGCTGTCGCCCTGCTGGGCGTGGGCGTGGCGGGGCTGACTGTGGCCGGCGCAATCCTTCTGGGTGCGGTGCTGGCGCCGACGGATCCGGTGCTGGCGTCTGATGTTCAGGTTGGACCACCGCATGAAGGGGAGGAATCGCCGGTTCGCTTCACCCTGACCACAGAAGCAGGCCTCAACGACGGGCTGGCCTTTCCCTTCGTCTATCTCGGCCTGATCGTGGCGGCCGAAGGGCTCAACCCCGGCGCATGGGCGCTTGACTGGCTGTTGCGCGATGTCGTCTACCGCATCGTCCTGGGCGTCGTCATGGGCTGGATCGGCGGCAAGGCACTGGGATATATCCTGTTCAAGGTGCCCAAGGGCGCCGTTCTCGCCGAAACCGGGTCCGGGGTCGTGGCACTCGCGGGCGTGCTGCTCTGCTATGGCTCGACGGAGCTGATCGAAGGCTATGGCTTCATCGCGGTTGCGGTGCTGGGGCTGACATTGCGGCGGATGGAGGCGGAGCATGAATTTCACCGGCGACTGCACGATTTCTCGGAATCCATCGAACACGCGCTAACCGCGCTGCTGCTGGTGGCGCTCGGCAGTGTGCTGCCGATCCTGTTCACTGACCTCACATGGACCCACTTCGTGGTGGCTTTCCTGCTGATTCTAGTGATCCGGCCGCTTTCGGGTTGGATCGCCCTCATGAAGACCGGCCTCGGGTTCCGCGAGAGGGCGGTGGTATCGGTCTATGGAGTCCGGGGCATCGGTTCGATCTACTATTTGTGCTATGCAGGCAGCCATATGGAGTTCACCAACGAGGGAGCGCTTTGGTCGCTGATCGCGCTTGTCATTCTGATATCGACGATCCTGCACGGGTTCACTGTCGGCTGGGCCATGGACTGGCTCAAAGTGAAGAAAAATGTGCGAGGCAGATTTTAGAGCCGTCGCCTGGCGCGCCCTATCCGTCCCTCCCTGCCCTTCGACCGCGCGGTCAAGCTGCGGCCCCGCGCAGAAGACCTTCGTCGGGCAATGGATTGGGACCGGGAGGACGGACAAGACATTTCCATTTCCTGTCAGGTTTTTTTAGAGGCTTCGTGGTCGAATCGATTTAAAGCTCAATCGACCCCGAACCTGGACTGCTCTCCCCATGGAACATTACGATTTCATCGTCATCGGCAGCGGCCCCGCCGGGCGCCGCGCTGCCATTCAGGCAGCGAAGTTCGGCAAGAAGGTTCTTGTCGTGGAGCGCGGCCACAGGGTTGGCGGGGTTTCGGTTCATACCGGCACCATCCCTTCAAAAACGCTGCGCGAAACCGCGCTGAACCTTTCGGGATGGCGCGAGCGCGGGTTTTACGGCCGGTCCTACCGGGTGAAACAGGACCTGACGGCAAACGATCTCAGGGCGCGGCTGGACATCACGCTCAACCACGAGATCGAGGTTCTCGAACACCAGTTCGCCCGCAACCAGGTCACCACCCTGCGCGGCAATGCGCGGTTCAAGGACCAGACGACCATCGAGGTCGACGGTGAACAGGGCGAGACCTTCGAGTTTTCCGCCAAATCCATCCTGCTCGCCGTCGGCACGGTGCCGTTCCGCCCGGATTATGTGCCGTTTGACGGCAAGAGCGTCTTTGACAGCGACGAGATACTGACGCTTGATCACCTGCCGCGTTCGCTGACCGTCATCGGCGCCGGCGTCATCGGCGTTGAATATGCCACCATCTTCAGTTCGCTCGATGTGCATGTGACGCTGGTCGAACCGCGCGACACCATGCTCGACTTCATCGACCGGGAACTGATCGGCGACTTCATCCATCAGCTCAAGGACCGGGGCATGGTGCTTCGGTTCGGCCGAAAGGCGGAAAAGATCATCAAGCTGGAGGGCGGCGGCTGCGAAATCCAGATGGAGGGCGGACGAAACATCCGCTCGGAAATGGTCCTTTTCGCCGCCGGGCGAATGGGCGCCACAGCCAGCCTCAACCTGCAGGCCTGCGGCCTTGAAAGCGACAGCCGCGGGCGGATCAAGGTCGATCCGAAGACATTCGTAACTGATATCCCCAGCATCTATGCCGCCGGCGACGTGATCGGCTTCCCGAGCCTCGCGTCAACATCGATGGAACAGGGCCGCATTGCCGCCTGCAATGCGCTTGGCCGGACCGCCCATGAGCCGCCGAAGTTCTTCCCCTACGGGATCTACTCCGTGCCGGAAATGTCGACGATCGGCATGACGGAAGAAGAGGTGATCCAGCGCGGCATCTCCTATGAATGCGGCATTGCGCGCTTCAGGGAAACATCCCGCGGCCATATCATGGGGCTGGATACCGGGATGCTGAAACTGATCTTCTCCCTGAAAACCCGCCGGTTGCTGGGCTGCCACATCGTCGGCGAGGGTGCGACGGAGCTGATCCATATCGGCCAGGCCGTACTCAACCTGAAGGGCACGCTCGAGTATTTTGTCGAGAACGCGTTCAACTATCCGACCCTTGCAGAGGCCTACAAGATCGCTGCGCTCGACGCGTGGAACCGCATGGCCTCGATTTGAGCGATCGCCGCGGGGCATTCAGGGGTTAGAGCTTGCGGAACCATTGCGGATTTCGCAAGTTCACCCCACAAGGCGACTGGCCGGAAAACCGAACTCGGTGATCCCGGCCATTCGACCAACCCCACCGGTACAGGCTGCTGGGCCTATCTGAAGCACATGGATTAGATCACAATGAGCGGACTGCTGGCCCTTCTGGATGATGTTGCCGCGCTGACCAAACTGGCGGCCGCACAACTTGACGATATTTCCGCCCAGGCCGCCAAGGTGGGCGTCAAGACAGCCGGCATCCTGATCGACGACACCGCGGTGACGCCGAAATATGTGCATGGCCTGCCGGCGGCGCGCGAACTGCCCATCGTCTGGCAGATCGCGCGCGGATCATTCTTCAACAAGCTCGTCATCCTGCTGCCGGTGGCGATGCTGCTCAATACCTTCGCCCCATGGATGCTCTCGCCGCTCCTGATGATCGGCGGCGCCTATCTGTGTTACGAAGGGGCTGAAAAGATCTGGCATTCGTTTCATCCCAAGCCGATCCCCGTCGATGCCGAGAATCCGGTTGATCACGCGCATCTCGAGAAGCAGCGGGTCGCAGGCGCGATCAAGACCGACTTCATCCTGTCGGCCGAAATCATGACGATTGCGCTCTCTTCGATCGAGGCTAACTCGATTTGGCGCGAAGCACTGATTCTGGCTGTTGTGGCAGTCGGCATCACCGTGCTCGTCTATGGCAGCGTCGCCATCCTGGTGAAGCTCGACGATATCGGCCTTAAAATGGCGCAAGGTTATTTCGCCGCAACCCGCAGCCTGGGCCGCCTGATCGTGCGCGGCATGCCGGGCTTCATGGACATGATCGCCACCATCGGCACCGCCGCCATGCTCTGGGTCGGCGGCTCGATCATCATTCACGGGCTTGAGGGCTTCGGCCTCGCTCAGATCGCCCATTTTGTGGAAGACATGTCGGTCAGGGTCCGAGAGTTCGCAACCGTCGCCTCGGGCTTCCTCGGCTGGGCGACCGAAGCGCTGCTGAGCGGCATTTTCGGCCTTGCGGTCGGGCTGGTGGTGCTGGTCGTCATGATCGCGGGGACGCGGCTGACGGCGGGGTTCCGGAAGGGCTGACCGGTGATTTGGACATGTTCCATCAGCATTGACATGACATCACATGTGATATCATACTACTGCCATGATTGTGGTTGATGCGAATGTTGTGCTTTCGGCCCTTCGGTCATCCAGAGGTGCATCACATCAGCTTCTGCGGCGAATGCTCGCTGGCGGTGTTCCCTTTGCGGTTTCGACGGCAGTAGCGTTGGAGTATGAGGACGTTCTGAAACGACCGGGCATTCTTGGTGATCAGCCTTGGATACACGGAGGCGAAATAGATACCGTGCTGGATGCGGTCTTCAGCCAAGCCCATCTGGTTTCTCCACGTTTTCGTTTCAGACCATTTTTGGCAGATCCCAAAGACGACATCTACATGGAGTGCGCTTTGACGGCTGTTGCGAAATTTATCGTCAGTAATGACAGGCACTTTCTGCATCCAGCGGTAAAGGCGTTCGGCATTTCCGTCGTGGGAGCTGGCGAGTTTATCGCCGAACAAACGAGAAGGAGTTTGCCCAGATGAGTACATATCCCCTCCGGATTGCAGATCATGTGATGGAAGAGGCAAAGCGGGCAGCGGCGGAGGACAATGTTTCGCTGAACCAGTTGTTTGCGGCATTTATCGCTGATGGCATTGGGCATCGGCGCGCCATCATGACCCTGAAAAAGCGGGCAATAAGCGGAAACGTTGAAGCTGCGCTTGAGATCCTTGATCGTGCGCCAGGTGTCGAGCCCGACCCGGGCGATGAACTTCTCGACACTTCGCAGGCAGCGGCAGTTTCGCGAAGATAGCGGCACTACAGGCGGTGGCGCCGACCGCCAAATTCGTTTAGCTCGCATTTCGGGCGCAGAGGCGCGTGTTTCTTGCCCAAGCCGCAGTGTCGCAAACCTATTCCCCCGGCGAGAGTTCCTGCTGCCCGGCCCTGCGGCTGGCCGCCTCCGCTTCGCGCAGCTCCCTGTCGAGTCGTCGTTCTTCCTCCACGGTCGGCGTGGCGAAGCGGGCGAGCATGAGATAGGCGACCGGGGTGAGGAACAGCGTGGCGATCATCGCCAGGCCAAGGCCGCCGACGATCACCCAGCCAAGTGCAATGCGCGCCTCGGCGCCGGCGCCAAAGGCGAGCAGCAGCGGCACCGAGCCCAGCACGGTCGACACCATGGTCATCATCACGGGCCTGAGCCTGATGTTCGAGGCCTCCTCGATGGCGCTTCTTATGTCCATGCCCTGGTTGCGCAGCTGGTTGGCGAATTCGACGATCAGAATGCCGTTCTTGGCCATCACCCCCACCAGCAGCACCAGTCCGATCTGGCTGTAGACATTGAGCGAACCGCCGGTCAGGGCCATGGCGAAGATGGCGCAGGCCAATCCCAGCGGCACGGTCGAGATGATAATAAGGGCGCTGACGAAACTCTCGAATTGCGCGGCCAGCACCAGGAGCACGACGATGATGGCGATGCCGAAGGTGATCAGCATGTCATTGGAGGACTGGTCCAGTGTCGCGGCCTCGGCAAGCGGCACAATGCGGACCCCACCCGGCATCAGCGGCTCGGCCAACTCGACGGCCTCCGACCAGGCTGCGCCAAGCGCAAAACCGGGCGCCAGGCCGGCGGTGATCGAGACCGAGCGCATCTGGCCTTCGCGCCTGAGATCGGGGGCGACAGCCTTTTCGGTCAGCGTCGCAATGGTCGACATCGGCACGATGCGCCCGTCGCCGGCCTTGAGGTAGATCGATTCCAGATCCGTCGGATCGTTGATCGGGTTTGTGGTCGACAACAGCTTGACCGGGAAGGAACGGTCCTCGATGAACACCTGCGCCACTTCCCTGCCGTCCAGCAGCGCCTGCAAGGCTTCGGCCAGGCCATCAATGTTGACGCCCAGATCAGTGGCCCGGGCGCGGTCTATCTGAACCGAAATCTGCGGCTGGGTGGTCTCGTAGGACAACCGGATCTGGCGGAAGCGCGGATCCTGTTCGAGCAGGTCGACCATCTGAACGGCCACGTCTCCAAGTTCATCATAGCTGTTGCCGACAAAGGCGAATTGCAGGCCGTTGCCAGCGCCGCGAATGCCCAGGCTGTTGGGCTGGATGGCGAAGGCGCGCAGGCCGGGCACTTGTGACACGGCGGCATTGAGTTCGGCGACGATATCGGCTTGCGAACGCTCGCGTTCGCCCCAGGGCGCCAGGCTCAGCACCATGAATCCGCTGTTGGACGATCCGCCGGCGCCGGCAATGGCGAAAATGTTGGTGACTTCGCCGGTCTCGCGGAGCGGCGAGACAAGACGCTCGATCTCGATCATCCGGGCACGGGTGTATTCAAGGCTGACGCCCTGGGGCGCGGTGATACGCATCAGTGCCACCGCCCGGTCCTCCGGCGGCGTCAATTCCTGCGGGATGGTGGGCAGCAGCGCCAGGGCGCTCCCCGCGGCCAACAGGGCAATGACAATCACGACAAGCGGCGCGTCGAGCGCCCGGTGCAGGACCGACTGATATTTTCCGGCAAGATAAGTGCCGAACGCGACAAGGCCTTTGCTCTTCCTGACCGGCTTGTCCATGTCGCGCCGCTTGATCAGCCGCGACGCCAGCATCGGGCAGAGCGTCAGCGCCACCACGCTGGAAATCATCACGGTGAAGGCCAGCACGAAGCCGAACTCGGTGAACAATCCGCCGGCCTGGCCCGGCAGGAACGAGATCGGGATGAAGACGGCGGCCAAGGTGGCGGTGGTGGTGATTACGGCGAAGAACACTTCGCGGGTGCCGATCACCGCCGCGGCGCGAACGCCCATGCCCTGGTTGCGGCGGCGCACGATGTTTTCAAGCACCACGATGGCGTCATCAACGACCATGCCGGTGGCCAGAACCAGGGCCAGCAGGGTGAGAATGTTGACCGAAAATCCGGCAAGCCAGATCGCCGCGAAAGCGCCGGTCAGCGCCACCGGCAGCGTGACCGCCGGGATCAGCGTCGCACGCCAATCGCGCAGGAACAGGAAGATGATGGCAATCACGATCAACACGGCAAGGATCAGCGTCGAGCGGACTTCCTCGATGGCGCCGCTGATGAAGGTGGCATCATCGCTGGTCACCCTGATATCGACGCCTTCGGGCAGAACGGAATTCTGGATGGCCTCGGCCGCGGCGCGCACGCCTTGCGAGATTTCGAGCGTGTTGGATGCCGACTGGCGGATGATGCCGATGCCGATGCCGGTGCGGCCATTGGCGCGGAGCGCGGAATCCCCGGGATCTGCGCCGAGTGTGACACTGGCGACATCGCGGAACCTGACGCGGTCGTTAATATAGAGTTTTTCGAAGCCTTCCGGCGTTGTGACGTCGGCGGTGGCGCGCACCACGATATCGGATGTTTGCGCGGTGAGCGATCCGGCGGGCACATCAAGCGCCACATTGCTCAAGGCGCTGCGCAGATCCGCCACGGTCAGGCCAAAGGCCGCCAGGCGCGATTGATCCACATCGACGCGGAAGATCTTCTCCCGGTCGCCATAGACCGCCACATCGGCCACGCCGGTGACGGCGGCAAGCCGGTCGACAACCAGGTCCTCGACCAGAATGGTCATTTCCTGAACATTGTAGCGGTCGGATGTCACCGCCAGACGCATCACCGCATCGGAATTCGCATCGGCCTTGACGATGCGCGGATCATCGGCGCCGCCAGGCAAGTTGTTGGTTACGCGGCCAAGCGCATCGCGAACGTCCGAGGCAGCGACATTGAGGTCGGTGTTGTCACTGAATTCAACGGTCACCCGACTGCGGCCAAGCGTCGAGGTCGATGACATCGAGGCGACGCCTGCAACGCGCGCAACCGCGCCCTCGACAACCGCGGTCAGTTCGCGGTCAACGGTTTCGGGTGCAGCGCCCGTGAAGTTGGTTGTCACGGTGATCACCGGACGGTCCACATCGGGCAATTCGCGGATCTCTGCGCCATAGAGCCCGGCGAGCCCCGCGACCACGATCAGCAGGCTGATCACCACCGCCAGCACCGGGCGGCGCACCATCAGCGCGGTTGGACCACCGGTCTCTCCGGTTCCCAACTCAAGCTCACCTGAATTCCGCTCATCCATCATTGGGTCCTCGTCCAGGGGGCCCTCGTCGCGGCCGGTCATGCGCCGCTCCCGCGGTCGGTCTTGACCGGAGTGGTGCTCTGGGCCGTGGGTTCTCCGCCCGCGCCGGACTGCTCGGCGCCACCCAGGACGCGGACCGCAGAACCGGGCCTCACACTTTGCACGCCCTCGGTCACAACTTCATCGCCAGCAACGAGATCAGCCCTGACCAGCACGGAATCGGAATTGCGCTGAATGATGGCGACATTGACACGCTGCGCCTTGCCATCTGCGATCTGCCAGACATAGGCACCGGTGGAATCCCACTGGATCGCCAGCGGGTCGACAGCGGGCCAGCGTTCGCCCTCAAAGGCAACCGAGACTTCGAACGACATGCCGGCGCGCAGCGTGTCGTCGGCATTGGCGATGCGGGCGCGCACCCGCAAGGTGCGGCTTGCTTCGTCCACGCGGTTGTCGACGGCGGAAATCTCGCCTTCGAAGACCTCCCCCGGTCGGGAGACAGCCGAAGCCGTTACCATTTTGCCGATCTCCATGCCGGCGGTGAACCGTTCGGGCACGAAAAACTCGATCAGGATTTCGCTGCGGTCATCAATGCTGGCGATCTCGGTCTGGCTTGTGACATAATCGCCAGTGTCGACCGCCAGGATGCCGAGCGATCCGGAGATCGGCGCGGTCACCGTGCGGCGGGAAAGTTCAAGTTCAGACTGCCTCAACGCCACTTCAGCGGTATCCAGCGCATTTTTCGCCTGATCGGCTTCAACGCTCGAGGCGGCCCGGCTCGCCACCAGGCTCTGGAGCCGGTCAGCCCTCGCCTTGGCATCGTTGACGGTCAATCTGGCCCGTTCGACGGCAAGCTCTTCTTCGGCTGAATCAAGCCGCATGAGCACATCGCCGCGCTCCACCTTGCTGCCCGGGCGCACGGGAATTTCGGCAATCTGCCCGGAGACCAGCGTTCTGACGGATACCGTGCGGGCCGCCTGCCCGGTTCCGATTGCGGTCAGCTTGTCGTTGACCAGTCCCTCGGCAACCGGCGCAACAATCACCAGCGCCTCCTGCGCGCCACTCGGTCCGCCGCCGCGCGGCCCCGAGGGCGCCGTGCTTGCGGTGTTGTCCCCAGAGGGCGCGAAGAACGAAATGCGCTCCAATCCGTTGCGCGAAAGAACATCATGGGCGCCCGGGTAAAGCGCGGACCAGGTCAGAAATGCAGCCCCGACGAGGACAATCGAGACCAGCAATTGCTTCCAGAGTTTCAAGGTCGTGCCTTCCTTCTGTGCCAGCCGTCCGGACTAAGCCGCACTTCCTACGAATTTCGTGTCAAATCGGATGCATTGTGCATGGCGCGCCATTTTTGCTCTCTCACAAGATAGGGCACGATCTGCGAACAGCACCTGCTATTTAGACGAAATCATGATCCGAGGAACAGATTTTTTGGAAATCCTGCAAAATGCCGGGGCTGCGCAGCCCATCAAATGCATAAAAGCACGGCTGAATTGCAGACCGCATAAAATATGTGCAGGCACATTGAGGAGACATATAGCACGCTGCGACAGCCGAATCGGCTGGGATGGGTCCGGGTTGTCAAAGGCTGATCAGGAGAAGCCTACCGAAGCGACTTCGGGAGGAACTTAGAAGGCGAGCGTCATCGGATAAATCAGGATCTATCGCCGAACAGCCGCGTCAGCATGTCGGCGGCGTGGGCCACAAGCGAGGCCACCAGCCAGGCCGCGACCATGCCGGCGGATGCGCCCGAAAGCGCCGCGTAGAGCGCGCCCAGCAGGCCCGCGCCAGAGGCCATGGTCAGCGCCAGTTCCACGACAGAGGCGCGACGGCGCAGGAACAGGACAATGATCACCGCTTCAAGCGCGATGACCGCAAGGGCCAGCAGGGCGATGCGGCCGTCGCTGACGAAGTCGATCACCCAGTCCGGCCACATCAATGCGCGGCCGGGCGGAGCAACTGGCGCATGTCCTTGATGAACACGCGGACATGGGCCATCGGATCGCGGCGCACCAGCTTCTTGTTGAGGTAGCTCTCCCAGGTCAGCCGCTGGACATCGGCGTCCTTGCACAGGGTGACGAATTTCTCGCGCCGCTTGTCGTTGCGGTACCAGAACCACTGCATGAAGCCGAGCACCATGAAGACCCGTCCATGGGCCTTCTGGAAGCGCTTGCGGGCGCTGGCGAGATGTTTGGCTTGGCCGGTTTCGAGCACCTTGATCGCGGCTTCCGCGCCGAGATCGCCGGTGTGCATGGCATACCAGATGCCCTCGCCCGAGGACGGGGCGACGACGCCGGCGGCGTCGCCTATCAACAAGACATTCCTGCCGTCGTCCCAGCGCTTCATCGGTTTCAGGGGAAGCGGCGCGCCTTCCTCGCGGATGGTCTCGGCCTCGGCCAGGCCGAAGCGCACACGCAATTCCTTCGTCGCGGCCTTGAGATCGAAACCCTTGACGGCGGAGCCGCAGCCGACGCTGGTGTAGGGTCCGTGCGGAAACACCCAGCCGTAGAAGTCGGGCGAGATCTCGCCGTCATAGATGACCTCGCACTGGGCCGGGTCGAAAGCGCTGTTCTCGCCAGCCGACGGCGAGCGGACTATCTCGTGATAGGCAAAGACGTAAGGCGGGCGCACTTTCGGCCCGAAAATCGCCCGGCGCACGGCCGAATTGGCGCCGTCGGCGCCGATCACGATTCGGGCGGTGACGGTCTCGGCTTCCTGGTCCCTGGTTTTCCCCAGGGTGACATCAACCAGCCCGTCGGCCCGGTGTTCGAGCGACGAGAAGCTTGCGGCGCGATAATCGGCGCCGGCTTCCCGAGCGCGAGCACGCAAGTAAGGATCAAACTGGTCGCGGTCGACCATGCCGACATGGCCGACCTCGCCGATCTCCATGGGGACCTGCAGTCCGCTCGGCCCTGTCATCCGCGCGCCGCAAACGCGCGCCTTGATCTGCTCGGGTGCGATGGCGAACTGGGCCATGGCGTTCGACGGGATCGCCCCGCCGCAGGGCTTGGTGCGGCCTTCCTTGTCGACCAGCAGCGTCTTCCTGCCGCTCCAGGCAAGGCGCTCGGCGGCGCGCGCGCCGGCCGGGCCGCCGCCAATCACAATCACATCATAGGTCTCGGTCTGCATGGAACTACTCCGCTGGAACTACGTAGGCGGACGGCATCGCGTCCGGGGCCCGCGACCGCGCGGGCGTCTTGATGAGAAGGGCGATGGCCGCGGCCAGCAGGAACAATCCTGCCTCAAGGCCAAACACCACGGCGAAGGAGAGCGGCGTGTCGCCTGTGAGCGCCCTTGTGACATCGAGCGCCACCGTGCCCAAAAACCCGCCGAGGCCGAAGGACACCGCCTGCGCCGCGCCCCAGACGCCCATGCGCATGCCTTCCGATGCGCCGTCGCCGCCCGAGGCCAGCATCATCATCGCGCCGATTGCCGCCACGGCGAAGGCGCCATTGGCGACGCCCAACAGGAAGATGTTGGCCTGCAGGGGCCACAGGGGCGCGACAAGCGCCGCTATCGACAGTCCGCCAAGCGCGATGGCCGATCCGATGCAGCCGAAGAAGATGAACCCTTTCAGGATCATCGGCTTCCTCCTGGCAAACAGCGAGCCGAGAATGCCGACCAGCGCCATGCCAGCAAATATTCCGCTGTGCTGCACGCCCGAGATCTGCGTCGTTTCCCCCGGTGTCAGCCCGAACAACAGCCCGCCAAAGGGCTCGAGAATGAGATCCTGGGTGGAGTAGGCGAGCATGGAGACAAACACGAACACCGTGAACAGCCTTGCGTCACGGTCGGCCCAGGTGGCCGCGAGACTCTGCCGGAAGCCGAGCCGCTGCGCCGCCGGCGGGCCGTCAACGGGGACGGTGGCGCGCTCCACATTCCAGATCGCAAGGCAGGTCATCAGCAAGGCGATGACGCTGGCGCAAGCGGTGACCACGATCAGCCGGGTGAATGTGAACGGATCGAGCCAGGCGCCGGAGACGATCGCGGTGACGACGATGCCGGCGATCATCATCATCCAGACGATGGTGGCCGCGGCCGGTTTGCGGTGCAGCGCGGTGCGGCTTGCTAGCAGCGCCAAAAGTGAGGTGCCCGCAGCACCGATGCCGATGCCGACGCCGAGGAAGCTCACGACCGCGGCCGAGATCGCGAGCCAGAAATGATCGGTGAACAGCAGCGTCGTCGCGGCGGCTGCGGTGCCAGAAAGACCCAGCAGAGCGACGCCGCCGACAATCCATGGGGTGCGGCTTCCGCCCTTATCCGATCCATGGCCCCACAAGGGCCGCGAGATCTGCACGCCATAATGAAGACCGACCAGCAGGCCGGGGATCATGGCGGCAAGCGCCAGTTCGACCACCATCACGCGATTGAGCGTCGAGGTGGTGAGAACGACGATGGAGCCGAGCGACGCCTGCACGAAGCCGAGCCTGACGATGGAGAGCCAGCCGAGGCCGGGCGCTTTGTCGGACAGTTGACGTGTCATGCGAACCCTCCCCTCATCGCGCGGCCTATGGACGGATCGCAAAAGCGGTGATCATCATCCCGGTGACATAGAGCCCGACGCCCAGCGCCGAGTACCAGATCGCCTTGCCCTTCGGGTCGGCGACCAGCCGCGGCAGGGCAATGGCCTGCGCCAGCATCAGCGCGCCAACCATGGCTGCGGACCAGACATGGCCCCAGGTGACCAGCAGGACGATCACCACAATCTGCGGAATGATCATTGCAAGCCCCGCGAAAAGGGCCGCGTTGCGGGCGCCCATCTGAACCGGCAGCGAGGCGATGCCCATCTGGGTGTCGCCTTCCATCGACTTGAAATCATTGAGCGTCATGATGCCGATCGCGCCTGCGCCGTAGAGCAGAGCCACGGCGAAGATCTGGCCGTTGGGCAGGGTTCCGAGGGCGGCAGCGGCGGCGGTGATCCACGGCAAGCTTTCATAGGAAAAGCCGCAGGCCGCGTTGCCCCACCAGCCGTTTCGCTTGAGGCGAAAGGGAGGCGCCGAATAGGCCCAGGCGAGCGCCAGGCCGATGGCTGCGGCGATGAACACCGTCATGCCGAGGAAGCTCGCCACCACCATCGACAGGATGGAATTGATAATCGCCACGCCAAGGCCCCAGCGTCCGGGCATGCGCCCTGACGGGATCACCCGGTCCGGCTCGTTGATAGCGTCGACATGGCGGTCGAACCAGTCATTGACGGCCTGGCTTGTGCCGCAGAGCAGCGGTCCGGCGAGAAGCACGCCCAGCGCCACGGCAAACCAGCGGTCGGAGGTGATCTGGCCCGCCGAGATGGCGCCGCAGGCAAAGGCCCACATCGGCGGGAACCAGGTCACCGGCTTGAGCAAGGCAAGCACGGCGCCGGGTGTCGGCGCCCTGGGGCGGGAAGAAGCTGTTTGCGCCACGGTCATGGCAAAAGTTTATGACCGGCGAAACACGCAGTCAATCCAAATTGA
Source organism: Hoeflea sp. (assembly GCA_019084245.1). Classification (GTDB taxonomy): domain Bacteria; phylum Pseudomonadota; class Alphaproteobacteria; order Rhizobiales; family Rhizobiaceae; genus Hoeflea. The sequence goes on along the minus strand of JAHRFE010000027.1, from coordinate 286,130 downwards.
CAGTGTAAATGTTTTTTTACAATCTCGTCACTGACGAGCCAGGCCGCGGGTCAGTTGCGGCCGTTGTAATCCTCGAGGCCGTAGCGCTTGAGCTTGAGATAGAGGCTCTGCCGCGACAGGCCCAGGAGATCGGCGGCGGCGGCGCGGTTGTTCTCGGTCTGGGTCAGCGCCGCCTCGATGCAGAGCTTTTCGATGACGTCGGCCGATTCTCGGATCAGTTCCTTGAGCGGCACACGGCCGATCAGTTCGGAGAAATCCGAGGTCGGACCGTGCATCCCGTTGGCCTGGGCGGCGGCGGGCATTTCGCGCGCGCCCTGCTCGGTGACGATCACCGAATAGAGCGGATCGCCGCCGGTGTCGATCCGCGTCGCCGACAGGCGCACCGGGCGACTGGAACCGAGATCGTCGCGCACGACGGTGAGGAACTGACGCACTTCGCCCTCGTCGCGCAACCGGCTCGACAGCACCTGCATGTCGACGCTCGATGCGCCGAGCCAATTGTTGACATTGCGGCCAACGGCAAGGTTGCGGCTGAGCAGATGGATCATGTCGAGGAAGCGGTTGTTGACCGAGAAAATGGCCCCCTTGGCATCAATGACGATCTGCGCCTCTGGCACAGCTTCAGTCCAGCCCCATTTGTCAGCGGTGAGCCCGCGCGTGGGGTGGTCTTCCTCGACCTGACTGCAAATCGACACGAGATGATTGATCTTGCCGTTTTCCCGGTATGGGCTGATGCGCAATTCGATGGCCGCCCCATTCGAGCCTGTCACGTTAAGTGTTCGCATCTGCCCGAGCGAGCGGGATTCCGCCAGCGCTTCCATCAGCCGCTCCCGGCTGTCACGCTGAACCTGGGAAACCAGCGTGTCGCCCACCAGCTTGGACAGGGCGATGCCCAGGATCTGACCGGCGGCGGCATTGCCATCGATGATACGGCGGGTTTCGCCATCCACGACCAGCAGCGCGCTGTCCATCTTCTGATAGATGACGCGATACCGCGCTTCGGATTCTCGGACGCGGCGATATTCCCGCTCCAGTTCGAACTGGACCTGGATCAGTTGCTGCTGGACTTCGGCAAACTGGCGCAGATCGGTGCCGTAGGCCACCATGTAGGGGAAGCCCTCAATCCGCCTGAGCACATATTCGATAGGCAGATCGGCGCCGCGCGGACCCGGATGATTGACCTGATGCGAACGGCTGACGCCGGTCTTGGCGCATTCGTCGATCAGGCTGCGGATCTTGTCGACGCTCTCGCTGGTGACCGTGTCTACCCAGCTGCGTCCGGGCCAATCGTCCGCACCGAACCGATCGATCTCGGGATCGCAATAGGCGACATCAATGATGGAGCCGGAGCTGTCGATAAGAAGCGTGATGTCAGCACCAAGAGACCCGAGGGTAAGCGATACCGCCGGAGGAAGGCTTTCGAACACTTGAAGGGTTTTTTCAAATGTTCGGTGCACTGGCCTAGTGGGTTGCTGTTCCATTTTCCGATCAGGCACTTTGCGACGGTTCCAACAGGGAGCCGTTTATTCCCGCCGCTGAATGCGCCGAATTGCGAGTTGCGCCAAGCCTCTCCGCTGTCTTTATCGCGATATGGGCATTGCTGCAAATCTTTTCAACGCCCCGTTCTTCCAGCCACCGGGAATGGTCCTCAGCGGCCGGACCGCCCGCGATGACACACGTCCGTTCCCGATTTACGGACGTTGCAATCGCGTGCAGCACGGTTTCAACCTGATTCTTGAGTGTGCTGTCGAACCATGTGATGCAAACGAGTTGAAAATCACTCGTTTCCAGCAGATGTGGCACGTCCAGCAGGCGGTCCGTGAAGACAAGGCGGGTTTCCCAGCCTTTCAGACGAAACCGCTCTTCCATGAGACTGACGGCAAAAAGATGCGACTCGCCGCGCGGTATGATCAACAGCATCGACCGGTCACAGACAAAAGGCTCAAAGCACCTGTTTTCCTGGCTCAGAGTCCTCAGAATGCGCTGCAGCCGTGACGTGGCGACGACGACCCGGACGAAGCCCAGGCTGTCGCAGCCCCAATCCTCGCCGAGGCGCACGGCGCATGCCTCAAGCAGGTCCAGCATGTCTGATGGCCCGAGCGAGCGAGCGCGCATGAAGCCCACAAAATCGAAATCACCGTCGGTGAGGACCTTTGAATAGACCTTGTCCAGAACCGAGATGAAACGCTGCACATCGGCCATTGCCGCCTCGCCCGGCTGCGCCGTCCTGGTCTCGTTTTTTTGATGAGCCTGGGCCTTGCGAGTGCTGCCGTCAGCAGAGGCGCACTCATGTCGTGACGGGATTGCTCGGCCTGTCTGACCCAGTTGTCTTGCCTCGAGCGGGCTGGGGGCGGCGGTGTCCACGAGGCCGGGGAGCGGTGTCTTGAAACAGGTCCTGACCACGACCCGCTCGATTATATCTTGAAGGTCGATATCACCTGGACTCGCCTGCGACAACTCGTTCGGCCCGCTGGGATTGCCCACGGTACCGTGCATTTCCGGATCTCTGTTCATGACCCCGATGCCTTTCTGACCGCTCCGATCCGCGGCTCCCACGCAGGCTGTCAACGGCGGCTTGTCTTTGAAGGTCAGGCCACCCGATACTCGGCCTTCCTCCAAATCGGACCAACCACCTCTCCTTCGTGGAGATACTCCCGTCGTGGCAGGGATAAGAATGGAACGAATTAATCCGTTTGTAAACCTGATATGACGTCAATTGAAATTGACACTTTCAAATTCTGTGACTAACCTCTCCTCATCAGGGTTTCTAGCGGAGAGGGATAGAGCCAGATGAATGCGCATGTTTCGCCAAGCGATGCACCTGCCGGCCTCTACACAGCCGAAGAGCGTATCCGCCGCGACAACTCGGTCTGGACGCTGGTGCAGGGCATTCTTGCCCCGATCCAGTTTCTCGTCTTCGCCATTTCCGTCGGTCTCATCATCCATTGGTGGATGACCGGCGCCTGGCTGATGGCCGCGCATGTCTCTGTCGTGGTCAAGACGATGACACTCTACGCCATCATGATTACCGGCTCGATCTGGGAGAAGGACGTGTTCGGCGCCTATCTGTTCGCGCGGCCGTTCTTCTGGGAAGACATGGTGTCGATGCTGGTTCTGGCGCTGCACACCGCCTATCTGGTGGCGCTGTGGGGCGGCCTCCTGACCGACGGCCAGCTGATCGCGCTCGCAGTCGCGGCCTATGTCTCCTACGTCATCAACGCCGCGCAGTTTCTTTACAAGTTCAGGCTTGCCCGGCTTGGCGCTCCATCCTCGAAAACAACGACGGAGGAGCTGGCATGACGGTGGTCTATTCCGCACCCGTGCCGGCTAAGACCTGCGCGCCCGAAACTGCCGAGCGCCGCGAGGTGCTCAAGCAGCGCGGCCAGCACGAGGTGTTCTGCGGCCTGACCTCGATCATGTGGCTGCACCGCAAAATGCAGGACGCCTTCTTCCTGATCGTCGGGTCGCGCACCTGCGCCCATCTGATGCAATCGGCCGCCGGCGTCATGATCTTTGCCGAGCCGCGATTCGCCACCGCCATCATCGATGAGCGCGATCTGGCCGGCATGGCCGACATGAATGACGAACTCGACAAGGTGGTGAACCGCCTGCTGACCCGCCGCCCCGACATCAAGCTTCTGGTGCTGGTGGGCTCCTGCCCGTCCGAAGTCATCAAACTCGACCTGCCGCGCGCCGCGAGCCGCCTGAATGGCGAGCATTCGCCGGTCTGCCGGGTGATGGCCTATTCCGGCAGCGGGATCGAGACCACGTTCACGCAAGGTGAAGACAATTTCCTCGAAGCCCTGGTTGCCGACATGCCGGCTGAAGCTGCGAACGCCCCCGCGTCGCTCATCGTCGTCGGTGCGCTGGGCGATGTCGTCGAAGACCAGATGATGCGCGTGTTCAACGGCCTGGGCGTCGGCCCGGTCCGGTTCCTGCCGTCACGCTCCTCGACAACGCTGCCGCCGGTCGGACCCAACACGCGGTTCATTCTGGCCCAGCCTTGGGTCGGAACCTGCGCCCAGGCGCTCGAACGCCGCGGCGCCAAGCGCATCTCGGCCCCCTTCCCGCTCGGCGAGGAAGGCTCGACCGCCTGGTACCGCGCCATCAGCGATTCTTTCGGTGTTGCCGAAGCACGCTTCGACGCAATCACCGCCCCCGGACGCGAGCGCGCCCGCCGCGCGGTGGAACGCTACCGTCCGGTGCTGGAAGGCAAATCCGTGTTCCTGTTCCCCGATTCGCAGCTAGAGCCGTCGCTGGCCCGCTTCCTGTCGCGGGAACTCTCCACATCGATCATCGAGATCGGCACGCCCTATCTCAACCGTGAGGTCGTCGGCGCGGAACTGGCAATGATGCCGGACAGCGTTCGCGTCAGCGAAGGCCAGGATGTCGAGCGTCAGATCGACCGGGTCGAGCAGGACAATCCGGACCTGATCATCTGCGGCATGGGGCTCGGCAATCCGTTCGAGGCTGAGGGCCGGTCGACCAAATGGTCGATCGAGTTCGTGTTCACGCCGATCCAGGGCTACGAGCAGGCCGGTGATCTGGCCGAACTGATCGCCAGGCCGCTGATGCGCCGGGCCCTTCTGAAAGTGGGGACCTGAGCCATGGAACTGACCGTCTGGACCTATGAAGGACCGCCCCATGTCGGCGCCATTCGCATCGCCAATTCGATGAACGGCGTGCATTTCGTGCTGCATGCGCCGCAGGGCGACACCTATGCCGACCTGCTGTTCACCATGATCGAGCGCAACAAGAAGCGCCCGCCGGTGACCTACACGACGTTCCAGGCGCGCGATTTGTCGGGCGACACCGCCGAGATCTTCAAGGTCGCGGCACGCGACGCGGCCGAGCGGTTCAAGCCGCAGGCGCTGCTGGTTGGCTCCTCCTGCACCGCGGAACTGATCCAGGACGACCCCGGCGGACTTGCCAAGACCATGGGGCTCAACGTCCCCGTGGTGGCGCTCGAGCTTCCGTCCTACCAGAAGAAGGAAAACTGGGGCGCGGCGGAGACCTTCTACCGGCTGGTGCGGGCCTTTGCCGGCGGCGCGGGCAAGCCCGATGTGGCGCCCGAGCAGGCCAGCTGCAACATCCTGGGCCCGTCCTCGCTCGGTTTCCGCAACCGCGATGACATTCTGGAAGTGAAAAAGATCGTCGAGGCGCTCGGCATCCGCATCAACACGATCGCGCCGCTCGGCGCATCGCCCGCCGATCTCGCGCGCATCCCCGAGGCCCATTTCAACATCGTGCTCTATCCCGAAATCGCCGACAACGCCGCGCGCTGGCTCAAGCGCAGTTTCGGCCAGGAGATGGTGGCGATCGCGCCGATCGGCGTGGGCGCGACGCAGGATTTCATCGCCGCCGTGGCCGCGGCCGCCGGTGTCGAGGTGCCCGCGAGCCTGACAGCCGACGGGGCGGAACGGCTGTCCTGGTACTCGCGCTCGATCGACTCCAATTACCTCACCGGCAAGCGGGTGTTCATATTCGGCGACGCCACCCACGCGGTCGCAGCCGCGCGCATTGCCACGGAAGAACTCGGTTTCAAGGTCTGCGGGCTTGGCACTTACAGCCGCGAATTTGCCCGCGACGTGCGCGAGGCAGCTGCCAAATATGGCGTCGAGGCGCTGATTTCCGACAATCACCTCGATGTCGAGGACGCCATCATCGCCGCCCAGCCGGAACTGGTGCTGGGCACGCAGATGGAGCGCCATGCCGCCAAGCGGCTCCGGGTCCCCTGCGCGGTGATCTCGAGCCCGGTGCATGTGCAGGACTTTCCGGCCCGCTACTCGCCGCAGATGGGGTTCGAGGGCGCCAATGTCATTTTCGACAGCTGGGTGCATCCGCTGATGATGGGGCTCGAGGAGCACCTCCTGCAGATGTTCCGCGGCGACTTCGAATTCCACGACGACGCCGGCTCCTCGCATCTGGGCCATGGCCATGGCGCAGCAGCTGGCGAGACCGACACCACCGCCGACGAGGCCGAGTCGACCCAGCCTATTCATGCCGAACCGGCTGCCGCGGCGGTTCCAGGCGAACCGTCCTGGACATCCGACGCCGAACGCGAACTTCGCAAGATTCCCTTCTTCGTCCGCGGGAAGGCGCGGCGCAACACCGAATCCTATGCCGTCCAGAACGGCCTCAACCCGATCACGATCGAGACCCTGTACGATGCAAAAGCACACTTCGGGCGCTAACACCGCTCCGGTCAATGTTGTCCTGATCACGCTCGACAATCACATGTCGGCGGCGGTGGACGACGCGCGGAAGATGCTGGTGCGCGACATTCCGAACCTGCGTCTCACCGTGCACGCGGCCACCGACTGGAACGACCATCCGCACAAGCTGAAGGCCTGCAAGGACGATGTCGCTGCAGCCAACATCATCGTCGCCTCGATGCTGTTCATCGAGGAGCACGTCAAGGCGATCGGGCCGGATCTGGCGGTACGGCGCGAGCACTGCGACGCGATGATGTGCTGCATGTCGGCCGGCGAAATCATGAAGAACACCACGATGGGGCGTTTCAAGATGGACGGCGAGCAGAAGGGCCCGCTGGCGCTCTTGAAAAAGCTGCGCGGCGACAGCTCCAAGGCCAGGAAGGACACCGGCCGGACCGCCGGCGAACGCCAGATGGCGATGCTCAAGCGCCTGCCGAAACTGCTGCGGTTCATCCCCGGAACCGCCCAGGATGTGCGCAATTACTTCATCGCCATGCAGTACCGGATCGCCGCATCCGACGTGAACATCGCCAATCTGGTGCGGCTGCTGGTCGACAAGTATTCGGACGGTGAGCGCCGCGTGTTGCGCGGCTCGGTGACGGCGGCGGCGCCGGTCGAATATCCCGACCAGGGCGTCTATCACCCCGCCATCAAGGGCCGGGTGAGCGCCACGCTCAGCGCCTTGCCGAGCCGGCGCGACGCCAAGGGCACGGTGGGCCTGCTGCTGCTGCGCTCCTACATCTTGTCAGGCGACACCGGCCATTATGACGGCGTCATCGCGGCGCTCGAACGGCGGGGCTTCAATGTCGTTCCGGTGTTCTGCTCGGGCCTCGACATGCGCGGCCCGGTGCGGCAGTTCCTGTCAGGCGGCAAGACCGGCACGACCATCGATACGCTTCTGTCGCTCACCGGCTTCTCGCTGGTCGGGGGCCCCGCCTATTCCGATGCGGCCGCCGCCGCTGAAGTGCTCTCAGGGCTCGACGTGCCTTACGTCGCCGCCCACGTTACCGAGTTCCAGTCGATAGAGCGCTGGGAAGCTTCCGACCAGGGCCTGATGCCGATCGAGACCACGATCATGGTGGCGATCCCGGAACTCGACGGCGCCACCGGCACGATGGTGTTCGGCGGACGCACCGAAAACAATGACGGCGCGCAGCCCTGTGTTTGCGCGCGCAACATGGGCACCTGCCCCAAGGGCCGCTCCTGCATGAGCGCCCACCCGGAACGGGTGGAAGTGCTGGCGGGCCGGATCGAGAAGCTCGTCGCCCTGCGCAAGACCGAGCGGGCCAACCGCAAGGTTGCGCTGACGATCTTCAACTTTCCGCCGAACGCCGGCAACATGGGCACCGCGGCGTTCCTGTCCGTGTTTGAATCGCTGCACGCCACGATGCTGCGCATGCAGGCCGAAGGCTACACGATCGAGGTGCCTGAAAACCCGGAAGCGCTGCGCGACCTGGTGCTGGGCGGCAATGCCGCCTCCTATGGCGCGCTCGCCAATGTGCATGCGATGGTCAGCGCCGACGATCATGTGCGCAACGAGAAATATCTCCCCGAAATCGAGGCTGCCTGGGGGCCTGCGCCGGGCCGGATCTTCACCAACGGTCAGTCGATCTTCGTGCTCGGCCGCCAGTTCGGCAATGTGCTGGTCGCGGTGCAGCCAGGCTTTGGCTATGAAGGCGACCCGATGCGGCTCCTGTTCGAGAAGGGCTTTGCGCCGACCCACGCCTTCGCCGCGTTCTACACCTATCTCAAGCGCACCTTCCGGGCGGATGCGGTGCTGCATTTCGGCACCCATGGCGCGCTCGAATTCATGCCCGGCAAGCAATCCGGCATGTCGTCGAAATGCTGGCCGGACCGGCTGATCGGCGACCTGCCGAACTTCTATCTCTATGCCGCCAACAACCCGTCCGAAGGCACCATCGCCAAGCGGCGCTCGGCGGCGACGCTGGTCTCGTACCTCACCCCGCCGGTCACCAATGCCGGACTCTACAAGGGCCTGAGCGAGCTCAAGGCCACGCTCGACCGGCTGCGCAACCTCAATGCCAGCCAGGCGGACGAATATGCCGAGACCTTCGAGCTGGTTCTGGTCCAGGCCGAACAGCTGGAACTGCTGCGCGATGCCTCGACGCTGGACCCCGCGGCTTATGTCAACGCGCTCACCGCCGCGATGCTGGAACTCGAATACGCGCTGATCCCGCATGGCCTGCATGTCGCGGGCCGGGCGATGAGCGAGGCCGAGCGCCGCGAGATGCTCAAGCTGATCGCCGAGGCTGACGAGACTGAAACGCCGCCCGCATCCGTGATCGACGCCATCGTCAATCTCGACCAGGCCGCGATCAAGGCCGCCCGGACCGGCAGCGACGAGACGGTCGCGCTGATCGACCGGCTGGTGCGAGCCAATGCCAATCTGGCCGACAACCGCGAACTCGACGGGCTGATCACCGCGCTCGACGGCCGTTTCGTCGCCCCCTCGCCCTCGGGCGACCTGCTGCGCACGCCCGACATGCTGCCCACCGGCCGCAACATCCACGGCTTCGATCCGTTCGGCATTCCGAGCGCCTACGCGGTCAAGGATGGCGCGCGCCAGGCGGCCAAGGTTCTGGAGCGCTATTTCGAAACCGACGGCAAGCTGCCCGAAACCATCGCCATCGTGCTGTGGGGCACCGACAACCTGAAATCCGAAGGCGGCCCCATGGCCCAGGCGCTGGCGCTGATGGGCGCACGGCCGCGGCTTGACGCCTATAACCGGATCTGCGGCGCCGAGCTGATCCCGCTTGACGAGCTCAAGCGCCCGCGCATCGACGCGGTGATGACGCTGTCGGGCATTTTCCGCGACCTTTTGCCAATGCAGGCCTCGATGTTGGCGGAAGCCTCCTATCTCGCGGCCATCGCCGATGAGCCGGCCGAGATGAACTTCATCCGCAAGCATGCGATGATCTATGCTGCAGCCCATGGCTGCGACATCGAACAGGCGGCCTACCGGGTGTTCTCCAATGCCGAGGGCGCATACGGCGCCAACGTCAACTTCCTCATCGGCTCCAGCGCCTGGTCGGACGATCAGGAAATCGCCGACATGTACACAGCCCGCAAGGGCTTCGCGATTGACCGCAAGGGCAAGTCCTCGGCGCAGGTGGAACTGCTCAACGATGTCTTCGCCAAGGTCGACATGGCCTACCAGAACCTCGATTCGGTCGAACTCGGCGTGACCACCATCGATCACTATTTCGACACGCTGGGCGGCATTTCCAAGGCGGTGTCGCTGGCCCAGGGCGGCAAGCAATTGCCGGTCTACATCTCCGACCAGACCCAGGGCGAAGGCCGGGTCCGGACTTTGGGGGAACAGGTGGCGCTCGAGACGCGCACAAGGTCGCTCAATCCGAAATGGTTCGAAGGCATGCTGGCGCATGGATATGAAGGCGTGCGCCAGATCGAAGCCCAGATCTCCAACACGATGGGCTGGTCGGCCACGACCGGCGACGTGCAGCCCTGGGTGTACCAGAAGCTGAGCGAGACCTTCATCCTCGACGAAACCATGCGCCGCAGGCTTTCGGAGCTCAATCCGGCCTCTTCCCTTCGCATGGTCAACCGCCTCATCGAGGCAAGAGACAGAAATTATTGGACGCCGGACGACGAAACCTGGGCCGCACTGTGTGCTGCGGGCGAGGAAATGGAAGATCGTGCCGAAGGCTTGTCCGTGGAGGCTGCAGAATGAACCTATACACCCACCCGCGCACGATGTTTGACGAAGCCCGGACCGCAAAGCTGCGCGATGCAGCAGGTCTCAACGGGGACGGTGACGGCGATGGCAGCGTCCAGGTTCACCTCGAAACCGAGATGGATGCCGGCAAGGCCAAGGTGTTCGCCATCTACGGCAAGGGCGGCATCGGCAAGTCCACCACCTCGTCCAACCTGTCGGTGGCGTTCTCGCTCTTGGGCAAGCGGGTGCTTCAGATCGGCTGCGACCCAAAGCATGATTCCACCTTCACGCTGACCAAGAGCCTGATCCCGACGGTGATCGACGTTCTCGAAGGCGTCGACTTCCATCCGGAGGAACTGAGGACCGAGGACTTCGTGTTCGAGGGCTACAGTGGCGTGCAATGCGTCGAGGCCGGCGGCCCGCCCGCGGGCACCGGCTGCGGCGGCTATGTGGTCGGGCAGACGGTGAAGCTCCTGAAGGAGCATCACCTGCTCGAAGACACCGACGTGGTGATCTTCGACGTGCTGGGCGATGTGGTCTGCGGCGGCTTTGCCTCGCCGCTCCAGCACGCCGAGCGCGCGGTGGTGGTGGCGGCCAATGATTTCGACTCGATCTTCGCGATGAACCGCATCGTTGCGGCCATCAAGGCCAAGTCGAAGAACTACGACGTGCGGCTTGGCGGCGTCATCGCCAACCGCTCGCGCGAGACCGACCAGATCGACCGCTACAACGAGGCGATCGGCCTCAAGCGGCTTGCCCATATCGTCGATTCCGACGCGGTGCGGCGCAGCCGGCTGAAGAAATGCACTCTGTTCGAAATGGGCGACGACCCGGAGATCGTGTCGATCCAGCAGGAATACATGAAGCTGGCCGAGCAATTGTGGGCCGGAACCGAGGAACTCGCCGCCAACCCCATGAAGGACCGGGAAATCTTCGATTTCCTCGGCTTTGAGTGAGACAGACATGCACGACACCGCCTACATCAAGCGCCGGGACGAGATCCAGCATTACTTCGACCGCACCGCGCTCGAAGCCTGGAAACGCCTGACCTCGACGGAAAAGGTGTCGGGCGTGCGCGCCACCGTACGTGCCGGGCGTGAGGCGATGCGGGCGGAGATCCTCAGGCGCTTTCCGCAGGATCTGAGCGGCTGGCGCATTCTCGACGCCGGCTGCGGCGCAGGACCGCTGGCAATCGAACTGGCGCATCGCGGCGCCCACGTTCTGGGTGTCGATCTCTCGCCGCAGATGGTCAGCCACGCCAATGAGGCGCTGCCCGAGATCAGGAATGGCGGGTCGGTCAGGCTGATCGCCGGCGACATGCTCGCCCCCGAGCATGGGGAATTCGACGGCGTTGTCTCGATGGACGCGCTCATCCATTACGACGCCAAGGCCGCCGAGGCCGCGATTGCGGGCCTGGCGCGCCGCACCAGCCGAAAAATGGTTTTCACGCTGGCGCCGCGGACCCGGCCGCTGGTCGTGATGCAGGCCATCGGCAAGCTGTTTCCGCGCGGCGACCGGTCGCCGGCGATCCAGCCGGTGGCGATCAACCGGCTGATCGCTGAGACGCTTGCACGGTCCGACATGGACGGCTGGCGCAGCCATGCGCCGGCGCGGATCTCGCGCGGGTTCTACATTTCCGAAGCACAGGAGCTCGCCCGATCATGAGCCTTGTCGCCAAAGCCAATCGCAAGATGCTCGACAAATGGAAGGCGCTGGGCCCGCGCTACCTGCCGTTTGCAGATGCAGCGACCGAGGATCTTCCGCTGTCGCGGCTGCTGCGGTTGTCGATGTTCCAATGGTCCATCGGCATGGCGGCGGTTCTCCTGACAGGCACGCTCAACCGGGTGATGATCGTTGAACTCGGCATTCCGGCAGCACTTGTGGCGCTGATGATCGCGATCCCTGTGCTGGCGGCGCCGTTCAGGGCCCTGATCGGCCATCGCTCCGACACCTACAAATCGGCGCTCGGCGTCAGGCGCGTACCCTATATCTGGCTCGGTACCATCCTGCAGTTCGGCGGGCTGGCGATCATGCCGTTTGCGCTGCTGGTGATGCAGTCGCAGGCAACCGGCCCGGCCTGGGGCGGACCGGCGGGCGCGCTGCTGGCGTTCCTGATGACCGGCATCGGCATGCACATGGCGCAGACCGCGGGCCTGGCGCTTGCCACCGACCTCTCGTCCGAGGAAAAGCGGCCGCGGGTGGTGGCGCTGATGTATGTCATGCTGCTGGTCGGCATGCTGGTCTCCTCGATCATCTTCGCCTTCCTGCTGCGCGATTTTGCGCCGCTGCTGCTGATCAAGGTGGTGCAGGGCGCGGCTGTGGCGACGGTGGTGCTCAACATCATCTGCCTGTGGAAACAGGAGCCGCGCAATCCGGTGGCGACCCGCCATGAGCGTCCGACCGTTCGGTTCGGGGAAGCTTTTGCCGCCTACCGCAAGGAAAAGGGAACCCTGCGGCTGCTCGTCGCGGTGGCGCTCGGCTCGGCAGCCTTCTCCATGCAGGACGTGCTGCTTGAACCCTATGGCGGCGAGGTTCTCAAGCTCTCGGTGAGCCAGACGACGTTCCTCACGGCAATCTGGGCCGCCGGCACGCTGCTTGGTTTTGGCTATGCCGCCCGCGCCTTGAAACAGGGCGCGAACCTGTACCGGCTCGCAGCACTCGGGCTGATCGCCGGCATTGCAGGCTTTTCGGCGATCATCTTCTCCGAACCGCTTCACGCGACCAACCTGTTCCGCGCCGGAGTCTGCATCATCGGCTTTGGCGGCGGGCTGTTTGCGGTGTGCACGATGGTTGCAGCCATGGATATCGCGGAAAAATCGGACAATGGACTGGCCATCGGAGCCTGGGGCGCCGTGCAAGCCACGGCCATCGGGCTCGGTCTCGCGGCTGGCGGACTGATCCGGGACGTCGTCAACGGCCTTGTCGCCGGCGCCGCGCCCGGCGCCGCGATGACTGCGCCTGCGGCCGGGTACAGCGTTGTCTATCATCTTGAAATCGGTCTGCTGTTCATGGCGCTCGCGGCTCTCGGGCCGCTCGCTGCACGGCGCCAAATCCACGTCCAGGCCCGGAGCGCCCGCTTCGGACTGGCAGAAATGCCCGGCTGAGCGCCGGGCGCTTGAAGGAGAGAAGTCATGGAAACCGGAGCCATCACATCGTATATCGATGTCGCCCAGGTCACGCTCTATGCGTTCTGGGTGTTTTTCGCACTGTTGCTGTTTTATATTCGCCAGGAAGACCGCCGCGAGGGCTATCCGCTCGAAGCGGACCAGTCGGGGTTCTTCAACCGGGATGACTGGTTTTTCGTACCGCCCGCCAAGACCTTCCTGCTGCCGCACGGCCATGGCGAGGTCCTGGCGCCCAATGCCAGGCGCGACAATGCCGACCGGCCCGTAAAGGGCACCCGGCTCGGCAATTTCTCCGGCGCTCCCTATTTGCCGACCAGTGAAAATCCGATGCTCGATTCCATCGGTCCGGGATCGTGGGCGGAACGATCCGACACGCCCGATCTCACACATCATGGCGATCCCAAGATCGTGCCGTTGCGGGCAGCTCCCGACTTCCATATCGCCGAGGGAGAAATCGATCCGGTGGGCTTGCGCGTCGTTGGATGCGACCTCGTTGTCGCAGGCACGATCAGCGACATCTGGGTCGACCGCTCCGAGCAATTGCTGCGCTATCTCGAAGCCGTCACCGAAGTGGGCGAAGCGCCCAGGACAATCCTGGTGCCGATCAATTTCGGCGTCTTCCGCAAGACCCGCGATGGCAGCCGGATATTTTACGTCCATGCGCTGCGCGGCGAGCAGTTCGCCCTCGTGCCCGGCACAAGGGAGCCGGAGAGCGTCACCCTGCTCGAGGAAGACAGGATCATGGCCTATTACGGTTCCGGCCTGCTTTACGCCGAGCCTCACCGCCAGGAGCCGATGGCATGAGCGAGACCGGCGGACCAGAACATGATTACGAACCGGTGCCGGGTCTCCCGGCCCGGCTCCCGGAAGGCGAATACATCCTGTGGCAGGGCGCGCCCTCTTCGGCGGCAGTCTCCCGGCACGTGCTCAAGACGCGCTGGATCGCGGGCTACTTCGCGGTGCTGGTCGCCTGGAACATTTCCGCCGGCCTTTATGACGGACGCCAGCCAAGCGAGATCCTGTTCTCCTCCGGCGCGCTCGCCATCCTGTCGACCATCGGCATCGGCCTCATGGAGGCCTTTGCCTGGGGCGTGCAGAAGACCACGCTCTACACCATCACCAACAAGCGCATCGTCATGCGCATCGGGGTGGCGCTGTCGGCGACGTTCAATCTGCCGTTCACGCGGATTGTCTCGGCCGACATGCGCGAGGGCAAGAACGGGGTTGGCGACATCGCACTGACGCTTCTGCCTGGCGACCGGCTGTCGTGGCTGGTGTTCTGGCCGCATGTCCGGGGCTTTCGCAAGGGCGCGCTGATGCCGCAGATGATCTGCCTGAAAGACGTGGCGATTGCCGGCAATGTGCTGGCGGCTGCGCTGGCCAGCACCCGCACACCGGAGAACGCCGCCAGACTGGCCACACCTGCAACCAAACAGACGGGCCGGGCAACCGCCGGCCGCATCATCGAAGCCGCGGAGTAAGACCATGAATGCGTTCACCCCAAGCCTCCCAGACACCAAGGGCCGCCCGGAAAACTCAAGCCGGACTGCAAGCCGGTTTCCGCGGCTGCCCTTGGTGATGGGGCTTGGGCTGATCGGATTCACCTTTGTCGCCATCCTGTTCGGGATGAAGACCGGCATCGGCACGATGGTCAATGTCTATGGTCAGCCCGCGGCAATCCGAGACATCGTGATCACCGGCGCCCATGACACGGAAATCACCATCACCGACGCCCAGACGGGCGAACTCATCAAGAATTTCGCGCCGACAGAAGGCGGATTTGTGCGCGGCTCGCTTAGAGCCCTGTCGCGCATGCGGCTTGTGGCCGAGATGCCCGAGACCCTGCCCTACCGGCTGATCAGATGGGAGAACGGCTCCGTGTCGCTCTCCGATACCGCCACCGGCGAACGGCTTTATCTCAACGCCTTCGGGCCTGATAACGCCGCCGCCTATGCTGAAATGCTAGCTTCGAGAGGGAATGAGAAGCCATGAGCAAAACACCGCTGATAGGAAGGCGCAAGGAGGAGGTTCCTTGCACCGTGGAAATCAACAATACTTTCGAGGAACTGGGCGCGCATTTGCGTTTTGACAACGGAGTGGTTGTCTACCCCGGCGACGAGGTGATCGTGCACGGCTCGCCCGTGGAAGTGCCTTATGGCCACCGCGAAACCTTCCGCCGCACAGCGACGATCACACGCGCGAGCTTGCTTGAACGCACCTGGACGCGCGCCACCGGCGATTTCGAGTTCATGGAACTGTGTGAATTCAGCTTCTCAGAGAGGGCACGGGCATGAACAAGCACGTTGGACCTGACCTCACCAAGTCAGAGACCGAAGCCGGGGACCGCCCCGACGTCAATGAAACGACCAAGACTGCGGTCGAATCGACGATGCTCAATCCGCGGTTCTACACCACCGATTTCGACGAGATGGACCGTCTCGACGTCACGGGCGTGCGGGAAGAATGGGACGAGCTGATCGCCGAAATGCGCTCGGATCCGAACAAGGGCCACTTCAAGCGCAACGCCGACTGGGACCAGATCGACATCGACGCGCTGCCCGACGACCTGCGCCGGGAGTTCATCGATTTCCTGGTGTCGTCGCTCACAGCCGAATTTTCCGGCTGCGTGCTCTACAAGGAAATGAAGCGCCGCGGCAGCAACCAGGAGATCTGCGAGCTGTTCGGACTGATGAGCCGCGATGAAAGCCGCCATGCGGGCTTCATCAATGATGCGCTCAAGGAGTTCAACATCGGCGTCAATATGGGCTTTCTCGCCAAGGCGAAGAAATACACCTATTTCCGCCCGAAGTTCATCTACTACGCGACCTATCTGTCGGAAAAGATCGGCTACGCCCGCTACATCACCATTTTCCGGCATCTGCAAAAGCATCCGGAAAAGCGCTTCCACCCGATCTTCAAGTGGTTCGAGGAATGGTGCAGCGACGAGTTCCGTCATGGCGAGGCGTTTTCGCTGATCATGCGTTCGGATCCGAAGCTGACGTCGGGCGTCAACAAGTACTGGATCAAGTTCTTCCTGCTTGCCGTGTTCGCCACCATGTATGTGCGCGACCATGCCCGTCCGGCGTTTCACAAGGCGATCGATATCGACATCGAGGACTACGACATGCGGGTATTCCGCCTGACCAGCGAAATCACCAGGCAGGTGTTCCCGCTGACCCTCGATCTCGATCACCCGGGCTTCATCGCGGCCTTGCGCAAGCTCAACCGGATCAATGCCGACGTCAACGCGGCCGCCGAACGCGGCGGCATTGCAGGCAGGATCGCCAAGAGCTGGCACATGGCTCGCGCCGGCCTGACCTTCGCCCGGCTCTACATGATCCCGACGCAGACCAACCACGTGCCGGCCAAGAGCCGGCTGCAGCCGGTCTGGTAAGGGGCAACCGGGATGATCTTCCTGTCCGCAGTCCTGATCGCAAGCGCCGCCTGGTGGGTCGCCACCGGGCTGGTGCTGGCGCTGGCGCGGGCGGGAAACAAGTATTTCAAGACCGTGATGGCGCTCGCCACCGGGGTGGCGATGCTCGGCATATTCGGGCTGATCGCCACCGCCGGTGACAGCACCACCGCGCTCTCGGCCTATATTGCCTTCTTCTCGGCGCTCGCCCTGTGGGCGTGGCACGAGACCACATTCCTGATCGGGCTGGTGACCGGGCCGCGGCGGATTGCGGTCTCGGAAGCGCCACGGGAGAAAACGCGGTTTCGCGCCGCGTTCCTCACCGTGCGCGACCATGAAATCGCGCTGTTTGCCACAGTGCTGGGGCTCGTGTGGTTCATGGGCGGCGTCGAGAACACGACCGGGCTCTTGGCATTCAGCCTGTTGTGGGTGATGCGGATCTCGACCAAGCTCAACATCTATCTCGGCGCACGGCACGCGATCAGCGACATGCTGCCCGACCGGCTGTCCTATCTCAAAAGCTATTTCCGCACCGACCGGACCAGCGGCTGGTTCTATGTTTCGCTCGGCGGCACAGCCCTTCTGCTGGCCTGGCTGGTCTTTGCCGCGGCAACGGCGGAAACCGATCACGCAGCGGTCAAGTGGACGCTGCTGGCCGCCTTTGCGGCGCTGGCGCTGATCGAACACATGTTTCTCGTTTTGCCGGTTCGCGATTCCGCCCTGTGGGGCTGGGCGATGGACAAGACCAGAACGAAATCACCGAGCAAGACCCGGGACATCCCGGCCAAGCTTCACACCACACCGGAATCGGAAACTTCCCGCGCAGCCGCGCGGGCCTGAGCTAAGGGGGATCACCCAAATGGACTTCAACCGCTACTTCACATCACAGCTCGACACGCTGCATGAGGCAGGCAATTACCGTGTCTTTGCTGAGCTTGAGCGGCATGCCGGTGGCTTCCCCCGCGCCACCCGGTATCGCGCCGATGGCACCACCCACGAGGTGACGGTCTGGTGCTCGAATGACTATCTCGGCATGGGCCAGAACCCCAAGGTGATCCAGGCCATGCATGAAGCTGTCGACCAGTGCGGCGCGGGCGCCGGCGGCACACGCAACATCTCGGGCACCAACCACGCCCATGTGCTTCTGGAGCACGAACTGGCGGACCTGCACGGCAAGGAAGCCGCGCTGATCTTTACCTCTGGCTATATATCCAACTGGGCGGCGCTCGGCACACTTGGCGCCAATATCCCCGGCCTGATCATCTATTCCGACGCGCTCAACCATGCCTCGATGATCGAAGGCATCCGCCACAGCCGCGCCGAGAAGCGCCTGTGGCGGCACAATGACCCGAAGCACCTGGCCGAGCTGATGGCGGCCGACGATCCGAACGCGCCCAAGCTGGTGGCGTTCGAGAGCGTCTACTCGATGGATGGCGACATCGCGCCGATCGGCGACATTCTCGACGTGGCCGAACGCTTCGGCGCCATGACCTATCTCGATGAAGTGCACGCCGTCGGCATGTACGGGCCCCGCGGCGGCGGCGTTGCCGAGCGCGACGGTCTGATGGACCGGGTTTCGATCATCGAAGGCACGCTCGGCAAGGCCTTTGGCGTGATGGGCGGCTACATCACCGGGTCGCGGGCCGTGTGCGATTTCATCCGCAGCTTCTCCTCGGGCTTCATCTTCACCACCGCCATTCCGCCGGCGCTGGCAGCCGGCGCCACGGCGTCGATCCGGCATCTGAAGGTCAGCCAGATGGAACGGGCCGGACATCGCAACAATGTCGCCAGGTTCCGCGCCATGCTGGACGCCAAGGGCATTCCGCACATGCGCAACCCCAGCCACATCGTGCCGGTGATGGTGGGCGACGCCAAGAAGTGCAAATGGATCTCGGACATCCTGCTCGACACCTACGGGGTCTATGTCCAGCCGATCAACTATCCGACGGTTCCGGTCGGCACCGAGCGGCTCAGGTTCACGCCGACGCCGATGCACAGCGACGGCGACCTGAGGCATCTGGTGGAGTCGCTGTGCGATCTGTGGTCGCAATGCGCACTGTCGCGCGCAGTAGCCTGATCCGGGCCGGCGAAGCCCGGACCAGACGAGACAAGACGCATCCGGCAGGAGCCAGGAAGGGAAGCCCGTGACGGTGGTGACGTTTTCGCTGTTCGGTTTTTCCTCGCTGCGTCAGCGCCTGTGGGCGTTTTCGCAGATGGGACTGGCGAAGCCTGCGCTTCGCGCGATCCCCGATCTGCAGTTCTTCAAGCTGATGGGCACCGGATCGGGCGCGGGGTTTTCGACGCGGCCGAATTTCGGCGTTTATACCCTGCTTGCCGAATGGCCGTCGCTGGAGATCGCCCGCGATCGTATCAGTTCCGCCAAGGGGCTTGAGGGCTACCGCAAGACATCAGACCGGATGGCGACGCTCTATCTCGAGCCGGTTTCAACCCGCGGCCGCTGGGACGGCCATGTCTTCCCGGTTGATGAAAGCGCGGGCCAACAGACACTGCCGGTGGTGGCGATGACGCGGGCCTCGATCCGGCCATCGAAGCTGATCCGTTTCTGGTCGAAGGTGCCCGCGATTTCAGCCACGGTGGAAGCCGAGAAGACGCGGCAATTCATGATCGGCACCGGCGAAATCCCCTGGCTTCACCAGGTCACGCTGTCGATCTGGCACTCGGTCGAGGCGATGGAAAAGTTTTCAAGGACCAGCGCAACCCATGGCGAGGCGGTGCGTTGCGCCTATCAAGGCGACTGGTTTTCGGAATATTGCTTCACGCGGTTCAACCTGCTGGCCGTGGACGGCCAGTGGCAGGGGCTGGACGGCGTGTCAGAACAGGATAAGAACGGCGCCACGGCGCAGGACGGCCACCGCGCAGGCGGCACCCTTGCGGCCGCGGCCGGAATTTGAGACAGGACAAGACGATGAATGTACACCCGACGATCATTCCGGCAATCGCGGACGACGGCTCCCTCTATCCGGTCGAAAAGCTGAAGGCGCATGCCGACGGGCTGTTTCATCTCGCGGTGTCGATCTTCGTCTTTGATGGCGACCATCTGCTGATCCAGAAGCGGGCGCAGTCGAAATATCATTGCGGCGGGCTGTGGGCCAACACCTGCTGCTCGCATCCGCACTGGGACGAGCCGATCGACAGCTGCGCCCGGCGGCGGCTCCGGGAAGAGCTCGGCTTCAACGTGGCGCTGTCGCGCCGGCGCGTGGTCGAGTACTCGGCCGACGTCGGCAACGGCCTGCACGAGCACGAGAAGGTGACGATGTATATCGGCACGGCCGACCGGTCGGCACTTGAGCTCGCGCCCGATCCGCGCGAGGTCGAAGACACCCGCTGGATCACCCGCGACGCGCTGCACACCGAGATCGCCGAACACCCGGAGCGGTTCACACCCTGGTTCCGGATCTACGCGGACCGCTATCCCAGTCTGATCTTCTGACCGGCCGGGTTTTCCCTGCACCAATTGATGCTGCCTTCACTCGATCAGGATGAGCTGATCCAGGCCGTGATCCTGCGCGGCGTGGAAACTCGATTCCGCAGGCATGGTTCGACTTGATCGGAGTTCGATCCAAGCCATTCCCCAAGCGCTGCTGACTATTGCGGATCGCACATCCGATAAGACCTGTCGGTCGACCGGACCTTTGCCAGCACCGGCCTGATGCCGGTGCGGTGCTCTGGCGGCGCCGATCCCTGTCTTCAACTGGCAGGCAGGCACAATTCAACCCTGAAAACAGACGAACCGGAGATCTTGCGATCTCCGGTTCTCTTTTGCGCAGACGGACGCCGAGGGAAAGCGCCGCCTGCTGCAGAGGGCTCAATCGGCGGATGCCAGAGCCTTCCCCCCATCGCCCATGCCGGAGACCGGCTCGAGCGAGGTCGTCTTCGCCGGCCCCATGATCTGGGTCTCCCCCGGCGTGTAGGTGGTGTAGTCAGGCACGTCGGTGTTGGTCTTGACGCCAAGGGAGTCCAGATAGTCCTTGAGCATCGAAACGCCGTAGAGCGGCTTCTGAACGCCGTTGTGGCAGGTCGCGCAGGAGACTTTCAGCACATCGCCTTCCGGCCCCTTGCGATTATCCGGGAACACCGGGGCCAGGCCAATCATGTAGGTCTGATTGATATCCCGCGCCATGCGGATGCCGTGCCAGGCGGTTACCCGTTGCGGCGGGCTTTGATCCCAGTCATTGAACGCACGGGAGTTGTGGCATGTCATGCAGTTGGCGCCGAGACTTTCGGACATGTGCATCATCAGAGCCCAGGTGGATTCGGTCTCCTTGGTGGTGGCCGTATTCTCCCCGTTCGGCAAGGCGGTCAGGGAATGCACACGGATCTGCTCGTCCTCAAGCAGGTAACTTTCAAGCGCATTTGAAGGCAATGACGTGACGCCGGCGAGCTCGCTGACCACATTCTGGCCATCGCGCCAGCCAAGCGCCCGGCCCTTTTCGCCCGGACCGAGATCGCGTGACCAGACATTGGCCGGAACCGGCTGGCCTTGGTGACAGGTGTAGCAGGTGACGCCGGTCTCGGCGACGTGGGGCTGCCAGTCCTGATTGATGGCCTGGGTCATCTGGATCATGCGCCTGGCCACAACCTTGGTATAGACCTCATCGGAAGCGAGGTTCTCCTCATTGTGGCAGTAGGCGCAACCCTGCTCCGGCGACACCCATTCGGTGATCGAGGCCATGAACAGGTTGAACTGGTCATCGGAGAGGCCGCCCAGCACCTGGACGTTCTCGTAGACATCGCCGGCCCGGTCGCCTTCCGGATCCGCCTCGTAGAGCGGTTCGGGTGCGACATTGGCGAGGCGCAGGTCCTCCTGCTTCTCACGGTCCTTGATCAGGACCATGCCTGTGCCGCGGTAGCCGATCTGCTCGGTGTCAACCGGGGGCATATCCCAATCGGCGCCGAAGAGAATGGCTGCTGCAACGAACACGCCAGCGGCTGTGGCAAACGGAATCCAAAGTTTCATGGTCTTATCCCCCTAGAGCCGGATCGACGACGGTTGGCCACATGTCGGGCACCGGCGCGACAATGCCGTGTTTCATGCCCCACAGGTACCAGTTGTCGACCACGGTCCCGGTCAGCAGAATCCCGATTCCACCCGTGATCGGCGTGAGAACGGCGAACCACCATGCCCAACGGTGAATCGACTCCATGGTGGCGTTGAAACCCATGGTCCATCTCCAGAACAGCGCTGCGCGTTCGGACGCGGTGCCGCGATCGGTGATCTGCTCCAGCTCGCGCTCGCCGCCATAGCGGGTGACGGCGAGGATGGTTGCGCCGTGCATGGCAAACAGCAGCACCGATCCGTAAAGGAAGACAATCGAGAGACAGTGAAACGGGTTGTAATAGAGATTGCCGTAGCGGATCGAAAACGCCGCGGTCCAGTCGAGGTGCGGAAAGATGCCATAGGGCACGGCTTCCGCCCAGGAACCCATCAGGATAGGCCGGAACAGGCCGAGCACCAGGAACAGCCAGATCGCTGCGCCAAAGGCCCAGAAGACGTGGGTGCCGAGGCCGAGCGCCCGCGCCCGGACATAGATGCGCGCCCACCACAACAGCACGGCGGCCAGCAGGAAAACGCTCGAGATGATGTACCAGCCTCCCTCGTTGAGAGGCGGCACGATCGACAGGCCGTATTTCGCCGGCGGCGGCTCAAGCGCCAGCCAGAACAGCTGACGGATGAACTGGATCGGATCCCAACCGACGGACGCCAGCATGTTGAACCCGACGATGACAAACCAGATGGTTCCGCTTATGAGTGCGGCCGTGCCCAGAAACCCGAGATAAATGGGACCGATCTGGGCGTTGCCGAACCAGCCGGCCAGCCAGTTGTAAGACGGAGTTCCGACGCGCTCGTCGTCACCGCGTGGTAACGGGATCCCGGCTTCCACAGGTCCGCGGACCTGGATTTGGGTAAAGATGTTTTGATATTGCATGATCAGATCCCTTTCAGCGCCAGACCGGCAGATCGAGCCACCAGTTCCACCATTCCGGCCAGCCCTGGTTCCAGAGCGGACCACTGATGATGATGCACACCGCACTCCAGAATCCCGCATTCAGGGCCAGCACCAGGCCAAGGCGGTGAATGCCGAGCGTTCCGACGGAATACCCGATGATGTCCCGGAAGAAGGTGTCTTCATGTTCCGGAGTCTTGACCTCGCTGGGGTTGTTGCGAAGTGTGCCGTCGCGGCCCGGATTGGCGGCCGAGAGGATGAGACCGCCATGCAGCGACAGGGCCAGCGTGGTGGTGAAAAACAGTGACACCGCGAGCATGTGCGCCGGATTGTAGTGGAAGTGCAGATACTGGTATCCGACGTTCGACACCCAATCGAGATGGCTGAAGATGCCATAGGGGAAACCGTGTCCCCAGGCGCCGAGCAGCATCGGCCGGAACACGACCAGCGTGACATAGGCGAAGATCGCGACACCGAAGGCGAAGGGGACATGATAGCCGATTCCGAGCTTGCGGCAGATTTCCACCTCGCGCAGCGCCCAGGACACGAAGGCCCCGATCGCGCAGATGGTGATCACCTGCCATAGCCCGCCTTCCGCCAGAGGCGCCAGGCCGAGCCCGTAGCTCAGGTCCGGCGGCGCAATCGAGATGCGCCAGATGTTCCAGGTTGGCCCGAGCGCCGCGCCATAGGCCATGAGGGCGGTTCCAAGCCCCGCGAAGAATGCCGTGGTGACGCCAAAAAAACCTACATAAAATGGTCCGACCCAAAAGTCGAACAGGTCACCGCCTATCAGGGTGCCACCGCGAACGCGGTATTTTCTTTCAAAACTGAGCAGCGCCATGGCTTGTCTCCAACCCCGTCTGATCGCGGTGAATTCACGCGACCCCGTTCCGGGTTTTGCCCGTTCCAGAATTCGACCGCGGGCGGCTGGCGGGAGCCAGTGCCCCGCCCGCAGTCATTCTTGTCAGCGTTTAGCCAATCATCATGGGGATGAGCCCCATGATGCCCGTCGACGGGTCGAGGGCGCCGGTCACGACCGGTGCGCCTTCGAGCCAGTTGAAGCGAGACGTGCTGAGCAGGACGAGATGAATCATCACAGCCAGCGCGAACAGGAAAACACCTTGAACAACCAGCGTTTTACGCGGGTCGAAGAGCATCCAGATTCTCCACATTTCGCTTCTCCTTTACGTGAGCATTGGCAGGAATGCCGATACGGTCTGGCCAACGCCTTCAAACGAAGCGTAGCCTTCCGGACCGGGGATCCACGGGCGCCAGAACCAGGCGAGAATATGCGCAACGACGGCGACAGCCACGAATGCAATCATCCCCTGGAGGTAGTACGAGTGGAACTCTTGAGCTTCACCCTCGGTCATTCCCGAAAGCGAAACGGTGTTTGGACTGGACATTGAAGTACCTCCTAGTCACAAGCGCTGCGGTGCCCCGCAGCCGGGTGCCTCTGACGCCTGGAACAGGCGGCTTCGGCGGTTAATGCCGGATTTGGACTCCGGCAAAGACGTTTGGGCTAGCGGTCTGACCGAAACAGATGGTTCCCATCTGTCGGGATCGCACCACTAGGCCAGGAAGACGTAACCCGCGGTGGCGTGCGCCGATGCACGCGCCTCCGCAAAGACCGATTGGCCATGGCTGTCGACGGATTTGCCGCGAAACGCCGCAACCGCGCGAGATGTCCCCGCCATGGCGAAACAGATGACGAAGGCGATGGCGACCAGCAGCCAGTATTCAACCCGGTCGGTCCTCGACTGCCCGCGGGCTGCCTGCCTTTCCCTGTTATGCACTGTCACTGTCATCGCATTCTCCCTTTCCGCCGGGGGCATCCCGGCGCGTTATGCGGCTCGCCCGCGCCTGAGCGCCTGGCTGGCCAAATCCACGTCTGATTGGTTGACGATTGCGCTGCCGCGGGCGCGCGCTTCCTGTTCGGAGGCATCGCGCAGCCGCTTGGCGGCGGAAATTCTGACGAGCACCGGCTCAAGGCCGATGGCGTGATCGAGCTTCGCCTTGGCTTCCGGCGCCCAGGGCAGTTCGCCCCGGTTCTTTGCCGGTGTGGCCTCGACGGCGTCCATGTCGGTGGCCAGCGGCAGGATCGAAAACAGCGCGTCAAACAGCGCGTTGCAGACTTCCTGAATGAGCCACGAGGCGCCAGAATAGCCCATCACCGGCGTACCGGTGTGGCGGCGGATGATGGCGCCGGGGAAGGAGACGGGGATGTAGATCGCCCGCGCGCCGGCCTCGGCCAGATACATGCGCTCATTGTAGGAACCGAACATGACCAGCGGCGGCTTGTCCTTGATCATCTGGCGGATCGCCTGGTTGTCGGTCTTCTTGCCGGCCACGCGCTGCACCGAGAAGGTGCAGGGCATGCCCATCTCCTCGGTGAGGAAATTGCGGATGCCGCGCTCGTAGGTCTCGCCCGCGACGATGGCGTAGCCGGCGGTGGCGAAGAAATCCTGGGTGACCGAGCGCCACAGGTCCCACATCGGCTTGAGCGTGGTGTGCTTTTCGCGCTTGATGAAGGGTTCGGGGTCGAGCCCGAGCATCTCGCCCAGCGAGCG
Source organism: Hoeflea sp. (assembly GCA_019084245.1). Classification (GTDB taxonomy): domain Bacteria; phylum Pseudomonadota; class Alphaproteobacteria; order Rhizobiales; family Rhizobiaceae; genus Hoeflea. The sequence goes on along the minus strand of JAHRFE010000027.1, from coordinate 261,145 downwards.
CAAGAAGGCGGTGGTCGAATGGATGCCGATCGGCGCCTGCAGATAGGGCCGGTCGAGCGCCTCGCACAACAACCTGCCGAACTCGCGGTAGAGGCAGACATTGGCCTCCGCATCGGCAAGCTGCGGCACGTCGGCCAGATGGCTGCCCAGCGGAAAACTCATGTTGACCTCGGCGCCGATGCCCTCGATCAAGCGACGGATTTCAGCCAGGTCAGACGGCTGGTTGAACGTGCCGTAGATCGGGCCGATGATGTTGACCTTGGGCTTGGCGCCGTCCTTGCGCGCCTTGGGGGGACGGATCTTGCCCTTCTTCGGGCCGTATTCCGTCCACAGCCACTTCATCGCCCGGTCGGCGGACTGCCACTGGTCCTCGTCGATGGTGCGCGGCAGGAAGCGCTGGATATTCATGCCTTCCGGCGTCACGCCGCCACCGATCATCTCGGCAATGGAGCCGGTGACGACAACCGCAGGCAGATCGGGATCGAGCACGGAGCGGGCGCGTTTCATCGCCGCTTCGGTGCCGTGCTGGCCCAGTTCTTCCTCGCCGAGACCGGTTACGACGATCGGCAGCTCATGCGGCGGCAGCGCGTCGGTGTAATGCAGCACCGATGTCACCGGCAGGTTTTCGCAGCCGACCGGTCCGTCGATGATCACCTGCATGCCCTTGATGGCGGTGAAGACATAGACCGAGCCCCAATAGCCCCCTGCCCTGTCATGGTCGATGATCAGCGTCATGAGCCAATCGCCTCCCCGGAATCCACGGCATTCTTCGAGGCAGCCGCCTTGGCGGCGAATTTTTTGCGGAAGGCCTGGTCGTGAACCGGCGTGTTTTCCCAGACGCCGGCATTGTCGCCCTTGCCGACTTCGCCGAAGAATTCCCGCATCCGGTCAAAGCGCGGCTTGTTGGCGATGGCCGCGTTGACCACAGTGGCGAGCGAACCGGCGCCGGCAGGCCCCATCAGCGGGCGCGCCGAAATCAAATTGGTGAAGTAGAGCGACGGCGTGCCGTTCTCCTTGGCCTTCTGCACCACGGGGGTGGTCCCAATGGCGAGATCGGGCTGGAATTCGGCCATCGCCGCAAGATCCTGCTCCAGCGAGGCGCGGTAGTTGACCCTGACGCCCCTGGCCTCGAGCCACTCGGCGTCGAGCGTCGAGAACTCTGTCTTCGGGCAGGCGGTGCCGACATATCTGAGATCCGCGCCGCTTTCGACCAGCAGGCGCGCGACGATCAGCTCGGATCCTTCATAGCCCGACAGCGTGATGCGGCCGTTGATGCGGTTTGCGGCAAGTGCGCCGCGGATGGCGCCACCAAAGGCGTTGCGGGCGGCGTCGATCTTCGCCTGCGGCACGTTGCAGCCGTCGCCGATCGCCTGCAGCCAGGCATCGGTGCCCTCGAAGCCAACCGGCGCGGAACCGATGACCTTGCGCCCGGCTGAACGGAACGCCCGTACGGAGGCGGTGTAGAAGGGATGGATCGCGGCAACCGCGGCGCAATCGAGTGCGGCGTAGAGCTCGCGCCATTCGCGCACCGGCACCACCGGTCCCGCGGCCAGGCCCATCGGCTCCAGCATGGCGGCGATCATCATCGGGTCGGCGGGGAACATTTCGCCCAGAAGGGTGACCGACGGACGCTCCTCGATGCCGCCGCGCGGCGCCTGGACCGGACCGCTCTCAGCTTCGCCATGGGCATAGTTGAGCATGGCGGCAGACAGCACGTCCTTGGCCTCGGCATGGGTCGGTACGCCAAAGCCGGGTACGTCAATGCCCACGATGCGCACGCCGTTGATCTGCTTGGGCAACATCTGCAGCGGCACGCCCGACGCGGTGGGAACGCAGAGGCTGGTGACGACGATGGCGTCATAGGCCTTGGGATCGGCCATCTCGTGGACGGCGTCGCGGATATCCTCGTAGAGCTTGCCGGTGACCAGCGATTCCGAATTGAACGGGACATAGCCGACCGAGCGCTTGGCGCCATAGAAATGCGAGGTGAAGGTCAGACCGTACACGCAGCAGGCAGAGCCCGACAGGATGGTGCCGACCCGGCGCATGCGAAGCCCTACCCGAAGCGAGCCAAAGGCAGGGCACATGGATTGCGGCTGGTCATGGGGTCCCTTGGGGTAATCCGCCTCCAATTGCGCCATCAACTCGGACTTGCCCGAAGCCATGGCCTGCGCCTTCATTTTCTCCGCGCCCGATGCGCAGGACATGCCTTCGGCGGCAGCACTGTCGGCCGGCGTCGGGGCAAGGTCTTCGCGAGTGGGGGAAAAATCATCCATGATCACACCGTGTCGTAGACGACTTCGAGGGACGGACGCGCGAGCGCTGCGGCCGGGCACATGTCTTCCGGCTGCGCCGGCACGAGCACGTAATCGCCGCCGGTGTCGCTGGCATCGAACAGGTTGATCAGCCCGTCCTGGTCGAGCGGTTCGGGCAGGACCGGCGGCGCCAGGCCGAGATTGGTGGCGAGCGTTTCAAACAGCGGGCCCCAACGGTTGTCCGGATGGCCGATGATCTGGTAGTTGGCGCTCTTCTTGCGGATATCGTCATCCTGCGGGATCGCGGCCAGCACAGGAATGCCGACAGCCTTGGCGAAGGCGGCCGCCTCGCCCGAGCCGTCATCCTTGTTGATGACCATGCCGGCGACGCCGACATTGCCGCCGAGCTTGCGGAAATACTGCACCGCCGAGCAGACATTGTTGGCGACATAGAGCGACTGCAGATCGTTGGAGCCGACGACCACCACCTTCTGGCACATGTCGCGGGCAATCGGCAGGCCGAAGCCGCCGCAGACCACGTCGCCCAGGAAGTCGAGCAGCACGTAGTCGAAATCCCAGTCGTGGAAGCCCAGTTTCTCGAGCGTCTCGAAGCCGTGGATGATGCCGCGCCCGCCGCACCCGCGGCCGACCTCGGGTCCGCCGAGTTCCATGGCGAAGACGCCGTCGCGCTTGAAGCATACATCGGAAATCTTCAGTTCAGCGCCGGCTGCCTTCATCTTGGAAGACGTCTCGATGATGGTCGGGCAGGCGCGGCCGCCAAATAACAGCGAGGTGGTGTCGCTCTTCGGATCGCAGCCGATCAGCAGAACCTTCTTGCCAAGCTGGGCCATCATGCAGGAGAGGTTGGCGAGCGTGAAGGATTTGCCGATGCCGCCCTTGCCGTAGATGGCAATGATCTGGGTGTCTTTCTTGACCGGGCCGGTGTGGACCTGGTCCGGTTCAATCGCGGCCTCCTCGCGCAGGAGGTCGTGAATCCGGTCCGTGGCGTTGCCGCTGTAGCCCTCAGTCATTGCAGTTCCCTCCAGTCAAGTATCATTTTCAGGCAGTCCGGATCCCCGAAGGCAGTCCGGTAGGCCGCCCCCGCGTTTCCGGGACTGGCTGAATGGGTAATCAGGCCATCGAGCGAAAGACGCCCACGGGCCAGGAGATCAAGGACCGCATGCACATCGGCGGGCCTGAATTCGGCGGCGATGCGAACATGCGCCTCGCGCATGAAGGCCGGCGTGAAGCGGAAACTCATGGTCTCGCTGTAGAAGCCGGCCAGGGTGATTTCCCCGCCGCGCGCGAGCACTGCAATCGCCTTGTCGAGAATGTCAGGGTCGCCGCTGGCGTCGAGCACGGAGGCCCATTTGCGGTTTCCGCAGGCCTCCGCGGTGGTCACCTCATAGCCCGCAGCGCCGTGACGGCGGGCAGGATTGATCTCCCACACATGCGGCGCAGGATTGCCCATGGCGATGATCAGACGTGCGGTCAAACGACCGACAATGCCGTGGCCGATGACCAGGTCGGGTGGCGCCATGCCGGGCAGCGTCAGCGCATGGTAGGCGGTGGCGGCAAGTGAAAGCAGGGTTCCGTCGCGGGCGAGATCCTCATCGATCGGAATCACCCGGTCACTGGCCGTGACCAGCCGCGAAGCGGAGGCGCCGAACAGCGCCGCGGCATCCTCATAGCCGCGCGCGCCGGGGACAAAGACCAGACGGCCCTCGATGTCGCCGGGGCAATCGCTGCCGGCCGAAACCACGCGTCCAACGGATTCATATCCGGGAACAAGCGGGTATCCCATTCCGGGAAACTGGGGCATGCGACCTTCAAACAGCAGCTTCTCCGTACCGGCGCTAATGCCGCTCCAGATCGTTTCGACAACCACATCGCCATCGCCCGGTGCAGCGACGTCGAGCTGCCGAAGACCGATCCTTTGTGGTTGTTCAAATACGACTGCGTGTGTCTGCATGTGGTTTGATCCAGCCTGACTCAGGCAAGATGCTGCCTCCCAACTGTAATATTATTTTTACGTCCTTATATGTCAACTTTTATTTACACTGCCGCCTGAGAAAATGTCAGGGACGGGCGACAACCAGCGTCGCCATCAGGGCCGACCGGCACGGGCGGATGTCAAAACTCGAGAAGCCAGCGGCCTGCGCCAGGGCAATGATTTCAGCGGGGCTGCGGCAACGCCCCGACCCCATTGCCAGGACGTAGATGCCGAAATAGGCGGTCGAGAGCCGTTGCCCGCGCGACCCGTCACCCGCCATCGGTTCGGCGATCACCAGCGTCTGGCCGGGCTCCATGGCGGCGCGGACATTGCGCAACAGCCTGAGAACGACGGCGTCCTCGTGATCGAACAGCACCCGGACGAGGGTGACGCAATCATGGCCGCGCGGCAGAGAATCATCGAGAAAACTGCCGCCATGGCAATGCGGGCATTGGGTCAGCGGCTCGCCGGCAAATCTCTGCCGCGCCCGCTCCGCCACCGGCGGCAGATCGAACAGCGACAGTGTCAACGCAGGATGACGGGCGCTCACTGCGGTGATGAATGCGCCCTCGCCTCCGCCGACATCGAGGAGCCTGGTGTGACGGCCGAAATCATAGGCATCGAGAATTTCGTCGGCGAGCATCGACTGGCTCGCCGCCATCAATGCCGAATAGGCCGCGGCGTCACCGGGCCTGACCGATGATTCGCGGCCGGAGCCCGCGTAGGACCACAGCCGCTTGAGCTCGGTGTCGGTGTGCGATCCGTTGAACAGGGCGACCGGGTCACTGAGATCCCGGTAGAGAAGCGCGTGGTGGCGAATCATCGCGCGAATGCCCCGATCGCTTTGGACAACTGCACCTTGATCGGCGAGCGTGGCAAAGCCGTCGTCGCCCACGGACACAAGCCTGACAGCTTGCGCCGCCTGCAGCAGCCGCCTGACCCGGTCCTCGGTGAGCCCCGTGGCGCGGACAAGGTCGGACACCGTGACCGGCCCTGCCTCCAGCGCCTTAAGCAGGCCGGTCTCCACGGTGGTGAACAGGATCTGGCTCTGGACAAAGCCGGTGACCAGCGAAAACAGATCTGCTTCCTGCGCCCGGGAATAGCTCCGCGACAGCGGCAGCCATTGCACAAATTTTCGAAATCCAGGCCGCGCCACCTGGCGCGCGCGCCAGGCCTGCAGCCGTGTCCGCCAGTTCGGACCCTGCCTGACGGGCATGCGCGAACCGGAGGCGGTCATTTCTGCGACCATGGTGTCAGGCCGCCACCGTGGCCAGCTTCTTGGGCACCAGCCGCTTGGCCTCATCGAGGATCAGCTGCTTGAGCATGTCCGATCCGCGACAGTCGGGGATCGAGGCGGCGGCCTCGCCGACCAGATCCTGCAGGCGCTGCACGGCGCCGCCGAGGCCCAGTTCCAGTACCGCATTGGGACGATCATGGGCCGCATCCTGGCCGCAGGGCTTGCCGATCTCGTCGGGGTCTGCGGCGCAGTCGCGCAGATCGTCGGCCACCTGGAACGCGTCGCCCAGCGCTTCGCCCAGCCGGTACCAGTTCTGCGGGTCGACTCCTGCGGCAATGGCGCCGGCGGTGGTCGAGCCGATGAACAGCGAGGATGTCTTGGCGCGGTGATAGACCTTGAGATCGATCCTGGCCTCGCTCTCCCAGGCCTGGCCGGCAATGATGCCGTGCGGCATGCCGACAGCTCGGGAAATCACGGCGATCAGCGGCGCGATCCGGTCGGGGGTGGCGAGGCACTCGCGGGCCAGCGTCTCGTAGGCCAACACGATCAGGGCGTCGCCGGCGAGCACTGCGGTGGTTTCACCAAAGGCCGTGTGCAGGCTCGGCTTGCCGCGGCGGAAACTCGCGTCGTCAAAACAGGGCAGATCGTCATGCACCAGCGAGGCGCAGTGCAGGAGTTCGATGGCGGTGGCCGCCGCATCGGAGGCGTTGGGCGCCGCATCGCCGGCGGCCAGCGCCACGGCCAGGCAAAGCCGCGGGCGGATGCGCGCGCCGCCGGGGAACACCGCGTAGCGCAGCGCATCGCACATCAGCGAAGGATTGCCGCCCGCCGTGGCGTAGGTGACCGCACGCTCAAGGTTGCGTTCAATGCGTTTTTGCAGATCCATCTCACGTGCCCCTCTGACAACCTCACGGTTTGTCACTTTTAAATGACATTCATGTGTGTAAAGTTATCCTGACATAGTTGACTGGATTGTCAACGTCGTTGGATGCTGTCGTGACGCGAGGATGAGACTGGATGCCATTGGCTGAGAACGTGATCGTGGTGGGCGCCGGCGCCGGCGGCCTTGCTGCGGCGATTTCGGCGGCGGCATCCGGCTTTCGCGTCACCGTGGTCGAGCGCGCGCAAGCGCCGGGCGGCAAGATGCGCCAGATCAATGTCGGCGGGCAGGACATCGACGCCGGCCCCACGGTGCTGACCATGCGCTGGGTGTTCGAGCGGCTGTTTGCGATGGCAGGCGCCGACCTCGGCGCACGTATCGGACTGCGCCCCGCCAGGCTCCTGGCCCGGCACGGCTGGCGCGATGGCGCACGGCTTGACCTGTTTGCCAGTGTCGAGGAAAGCGCCCGCGCCATCGCCGATTTTTCAAACCGGGAGAATGCCGAGGGCTACCGCCGGTTCGCCGCGCAAAGTGCAGCCATGTTCGCCACCCTCAAGCCCAGCTATATCGACGCCCAGCGGCCGGGGCCGCTTACGCTGATGACGCGGATCGGCCTTCTCAACCTGGGCGACCAGCTGGCGCTCAGGCCCTTGTCGTCGATGTGGTCGGCGCTCGGCGACTGCTTTACCGATCCGCGGCTCAGGCAATTGTTCGGGCGCTACGCCACCTATTGCGGCTCGTCACCGTTTCTGGCGCCGGCCACGCTCATGCTGGTGGCCCATGTCGAACAGGACGGCGTCTGGCTCTGCGATGGCGGCATGCATGGGCTGGCGCGCGGGATGGAGCATCTCGCCCGCGAACTCGGCGTGAACTTCCGCTACGAAGCCGAAGTCACCCAAATCCAGTCCGGACGCAACGGCGTCACCGGACTGACACTCAAGGGCGGCGAACGGCTTGCGGCCGCAAGCATCATCTTCAATGGCGACGTTTCGGCGCTTGCCGGACTGGCCGGAGGAGCAGGACGCAGCGGCGTTGCGCCCACGCCGCGCACTGCGCGGTCGCTCTCGGCGGTGACCTTCGCCATGACGGCTCGGACATCGGGGTTTCCGCTCGCCCATCACAGCGTGTTCTTTTCCGATGATTGCGCCTCGGAATTCGATATGCTCACCGGCAGGCGGACCATGCCCCCGGTTCCCACGACCTATATCTGCGCCCAGGACCGGGACGACCAGGGGCTTCTGCCCACAGGCGTTGACCGAGAGCGCATGCTGTTCATCCTGAATGCGCCGGCAGACGGCGACACAAAGACCTTCACGACCAAGGAGACCGGGCAATGTCTCGATCAAGCACTGACCCATCTTTCGGCCTGCGGCCTGGAGGTGGACCGGACGGCGATGGAGGTCACGCCGACCACGCCGGACCGGTTCCACCAGCTGTTTCCAGGGACGGGCGGGGCTCTCTACGGCCCGGCGGCCCATGGCTTCATGGCGTCATTCCGGCGGCCGGGGTCGCGCACGCGGATCCCGGGGCTCTATCTGGCGGGGGGCAGCACGCATCCGGGACCGGGCGTGCCGATGGCGACGCTTTCCGGCATGCTGGCGGCGGAGAGCCTGGCCAAGGACCGCGCTTCGACGCGATCGTCCCGCCGGGCGGCTATCTCTGGTGGTATGTCGACGGCCTGAGCGACTGCGAGCGCTATGGCCTGTCGGTGATCGCCTTTGTCGGCTCGGTGTTCTCGCCCTATTACCACTGGGCCGGGCGGCGCGATCCGGACAATCATGTCTGCATCAATGTGGCGCTCTACGCGCCTTCGGGTAACCGCTGGACCATGACCGAGCGCGGCAGCAAGGAGACTGTGCGGGACGCGCTGTCGTTCCAGGTGGGCCCGAGCTGCATCCGTCGCGAGGGCCAAGACATCGTGATCGCGTTCGACGAGGTTTCGGTGCCGCGTCCGCCGGCGCAATGGCTGCCCAGGCGCGTCAAGGGCGTGATCCGGTTTTCCCCCGACGCGGTGACATCGCAGGTGTTCGACATCGATGCGCATGGCAGGCATCGCTGGTGGCCGGTCTCGCCCACCGGACGGATCAGCGTCGAATTCGAGGCTGGCGGCGACGACTGGGCCGGTCATGGCTACATGGACAGCAACTGGGGCACGGAACCGCTGGAGAAGGCATTCTCGCTTTGGGACTGGGCGCGCGGGCGGATGCCCGACGGCGACGCCGTGATCATCTACGACACTGAGCGCAAGGATGGCACCCGCGGCGCAATCTCGCTGCGCATCGACCGGGACGGCGCGGTCCAGCCGATCTCGATGCCCGCCAAGACACGGCTTGTCAACGGATTCTGGGGCGTGCCGCGGTCGGGCCATCATGACCCGGGCGCGCGGGCCAGCCTGTCGCGGACTCTGGAGGACGGGCCGTTCTACACCCGCTCGGTGATCCGCACCCGGCTGATGAGCGAGACGGTCGACCTGATGCACGAGAGCCTGTCCGGCGCCCGCTTCGCCTCGCCGATCGTCAAGGCGATGCTGCCGTTCCGGATGCCGCGGCGGGCGGGGTGATCAGTCCGCCTTTTGCGGTCTGGCCACGGCCCGTTCGGCAGCCTCCCGCGCCTCCCGCGCGCGGATGTCGCGTTTCAGGGTCCGCACCTGCCAGACGATGAACAGCATGAAACCGCCGAAGGTCAGCGCAATCTCGATCAGGCCGTAATAATGGGACATGTCACGCATTGGCGTCCGCCGCGCGCCGGCGGGTTTCCGACAGCGCCATCAGTTCGATCATCCGGCCGGCCTTGGCGTCAAAGCCCGAGGGCGCATTGACCCGTCCGGCGGCGGCGGCCTCGACCAGGAAGCGGACCTCGGGATGGGCGGGCTCGGTGGAGACCGGCTGGAACAGGAACGGCGTGGCCGCGGCGCGGGCAATCAGTTCGAGCTTGCGCCGGGTCGAGGTATGCGCCCGGCGGGTGATGCTGTCATGGCCGGCGATTTCGATCTCGCGGCCGATCTCGCGGTAGATCAGCGCAGCACTGCGGATCGCCGTGCGGCAGGACAGCGGCAATCCGGCAATCCCGGTCATGGCGCGGGCATAGAGGATGTGGGCGGAATCGAGCAGCCGCTCGGTGGTGGCGCGCATGGCCGGGCAGGCTTGCGGATCGCTGAGGAAGGCTTGCGGATCGATGCCCGCCTCCTCGAGCCAGTCAAGCGGCAGGTAGATGCGGCCGCGGCGGGCGTCCTCGCCGACATCGCGGGCGATGTTGGTGAGTTGCATGGCAAGTCCCAGATCCGCGGCGCGGGCCAGCACCGCACGGTCACAGACCCCCATGATCAGCGTCATCATGACGCCGACGGTGGAGGCGACGCGGGCGGAATAGGCACAGAGCTCGTCGCAGCTGCGGTAGCTGCGGTTTTCCACATCCCATGCGAAGCCCTCGATCAGGGCCGCGGGCAACGCGCGCGGAATGGCGTAGTGCTCGACCACGGCGACGAAGGCGCGATCGGCGGGATGATCGCGCGGCGTTCCCCGGTAGATGGCGTCGAGCCGGGCGCGAGTCTCGAAGAGCCCCTCGGCCGGGTCGGCGCTTTCGTCGATCAGGTCGTCGGCGGCGCGGCAGAAGGCATAGAGCGCGCGGGCGGCGGACCGGGTCGGGCCGGGGAGCAGCATGGAGGCGGCGAGAAAGGATTTCGACCCGGCGCGGATCGCCTCCTCGCACTCGCGGCGAAGGCCCGGATCGAGAACGAAGGCGTCAGGCGAAGGCGCTGGCATGGGGAACCACCTTGTCGAGAATCTTGGCCGAGGAGACGACGCCGGGAAGGCCTGCGCCGGGATGGGTGCCTGCGCCCACCAGGAACAGGTTTTCGAGCTCTTCGCTCTTGTTGTGCGGCCTGAACCACGCCAGTTGCGTGATCACCGGCTCGATGCCGAACGCGGCTCCCTTGACCGAAAGCAGACGGTCGCGGAAATCGAGCGGCGTCATCAGCTTCGAGGTGACCAGGTGATCGCCAAGACCGGGCAGCAGCGTGGCCTCGAGATGGGCCTGGATCTTCTCACGGTACGGCTCGGCAGCGGTCGACCAGTCGATGTCCCCATCGAGATTGGGCACAGGAGAAAGCACGTAAAATGTATCACAGCCATCGGGTGCGACAGACGGGTCGGAGGCCGTCGGGCGATAGAGGTAGAGGCTGAAATCCTCGGCCAACCGCTTTTTGTCAAAAATGTCGTGCAGCAACCCGTCATAGCGCGGCCCCAGCATCACGGTGTGGTGGGCGACATCGTCGTAGCGGCGGTCGACGCCGAAATACCAGACGAACAGGCTCATGGAGTATTTGGCGCGGGCCACCTTGGCGTCGGTCCAGCGCTTGCGCGGATACCTGGACAGAAGCTTCGTGTAGGTCCAGCCGGCATCGGCGTTGGAGACGACGATGGAGGCGGCGATGTGTTCTCCACTGGCCAGGCGCACGCCGGTGGCGCGGCGGCCCTCGACGGTGATTTCGGCCACCTCGGCGCCTGTGCGGATAATGCCGCCCTGCCCCGCGATCAGGCCGGCGATGCCCTTGACCAGCGCATGGGTGCCGCCGATGGCATAGTGCACGCCATATTCGCGCTCGAGATAAGAAATCAGGCTCAGGACGGCCGACGAACGCATCGGATTGCCGCCGATGAACAGCGGATGGAAGCTCAAGGCCTGCCGCAGCTTCTCGTTCTTGATGTATTTGGACACGAGCTTGTGGATCGAGCGTTCCGCGCGTCGCATCACGAGCCCCGGCAGGGCTTGCGCCATAGAGAACAGCGTGAGGTAGGCCTTGTCGATCATGCCCAGGAAGCCGGTCTGAAAACAGCGCTCGCTTTCGGCGAGATAGCGCCGGTAGCCTTCGACGTCGCCGGGCGAGAAGCGGGCGACCTCGGCTTCCATGAAGGTCTCGTCGCCATTGACCCGGAACTCCTCCCCGTCGTCGAATCGGACGGTGTAGAAGGGGTCGAGCGGCACCAGCGTGACGTCATCGGACAGCTTGCGGCCGCAGAGCGTCCACAGTTCCTCGAAGATGAAGGGCGCGGTGATGATGGTCGGACCGGCATCGAAGGTGAAGCCGTCCTGGCGGAACTGCGACGCCCGCCCGCCGGGCTCGTCGAGTTTCTCGACAATCGTCACGCGGTAGCCGCGGGCGCCGAGCCTGACGGCGGCGGCGAGACCGCCAAAGCCCGCGCCGATGACAATCGCATGGGGCCGCGCATCGCGGGTTTTCCCACCGGCAAGCACCGGGTCGTGGACAGTCATCATGACAATGCTCCGGTCCTGTGGTTCCTGGTCGACCCCGGTCTCAACGCGCTCATCTCAAGCCACCGATCCGCTTTGCCGGGGACAGTCCGGTATACGCAGCGGCCGCCCGCCGGATCAGCTCGGCAGCCAGAGCCGGATCGGCCTCGTGCATCAGATGGCCGCCATGATCGACGATCTCGACGGCGCAGCCTGGAATGAGGCGCGCCGCCTGGAGCGAGACCCGCGCCGGAACCATCGGGTCATCGGCCGCCGCAATAAGCGTGACCGGGGTGTGCAGCTGTCCGAGCTTCGCGATCAGCGGCTCCAGCCGCCAGTTGGCCATCATCCCCAGAGCGCCATTGATATGGGTCGGCTGGCGCAGCAGCAGGGCGTAGCACTCCCGCCCGGTCTGATCGATCCGGGAGCCGGTGGCCTTGAGCAACTGATCGGCCATGTTGACGATCCTGGCCTGGAACGAGACCAGCCGCGCCGTCAGCGGGTTGGCAAACAGCAGCTTGGCCAAAGGCGAGAGCAGCACATTGCCGCGAATGGGCTCGAGCGCCGCATTGAAGCCGATGATGCAGTCGGGCCTGATCCCGCCCGACAATGTCGATTGCAGCAGCACCGCGACCCCGGCCGAGTGGCCGATCGCGACGGCGGGGTTGATCCCGAGCGCCTGGACCAGTCCGCCCAGCGCTTGCGCCATTCCCGGCAGGGTCAGATCCTCCGCCTCGGCGCCGCGGGTGAAGCCGTGTCCGGGCAGATCCATCGCGATGACGCGGCGGTCCTGCGCCAGCAGCGGCGCCAGGCCGCGAAATGAGTGCGTGGCAGCCCCGGTTCCGTGAACCAGGATCGCCACCGGGGCGTCCTGAGCGCCCAGATCCTGCACATGCCAGTCGATCCGCCCGACCCGCACCATCCGGCTCGCTTCACGCAGCGGCCAGTGGCTGCCTTCCGCCTCAAGCGCGGGCAAGCTGCGGGACGGACGATGCGCCGGTTTCATTGCCCGCCGCCTTTCTGCAGTTCGGCGCTGACAATGGCATTGACCGCACTCGCCGAAACGATCGGCAGCGGGCAATATTGCGCCTGCATGGAGCGCGCCAGTTCCCGCGTCGTCACGCGCGGCCTGCGGGAGATGTCGATCAGGATCGAGCGGTAGCCGAGGGCTGCGCCCTGGCGGGCCAGCATCTTCTCATCCTCGCGCGCCCGGACGCGATCCGGCTTTCCATCAAGCGCGATGTTGCCGCTGCCATCGGTCAGGTAGACGATCAGCGGCGACCGGCCGCGCCGCTGCACCATGCCGGCGATTTCGAGCGAGCGTCTTATGGCGCCGGCAAGCGGCGTCGGCCCGCCGCCGGGGATGCCGGTGAGCGAGCGCTTGGCCCGGACCAGCGAGCGGGTGGGCTCAAGCAGGGTTTCCGCCGTCAGGCCGCGGAAGGTGATCAGCGCCACCTGGTCGCGCCGCACATAGCAGTCGCCCAGCAGCAGTTCAATCGCACCCTTGGCCTCGGCCAGCCGCTCCATGGCGGTGGATCCCGAAGCGTCGACGGCGAAGATGGCGGTGGATTCGGTGCGGTGGCGGAACCGGATATAGCGGAAGTCCGATGGAAGGATACGCAGTTGCGGCACCGAGCCGTCGGTGCGCAGCGCAAAATCCGGGTTGCGCAACCGCTGCCACGGGATCGCCGCGCGCAATGTGGACACCACATCGGGCCGGGCTTCGGTGTAGGGCGGTCGCGAGACAATGCCTGCAGGCCGGCCTCGGCGGCTGCCCGACTTGAAACCGCCGGACTTGCCAGTCCGGGCCATTTTGGACGCCATCGATCGATCCGGGCGGTCGAGCTCGGCCAGCACCGCGCGCGATGCAGCGGCGGCGGCCACCACCATGTCCTCTTCCGGAATCTCAGCTTCGGTGGTTTCGCCGTCGGAGTCCGCATCGTCGCGTGGCGGTTCGGGCGGAGGCGGCGGCTGGTCGTCCGTATCCTCGGCCTGATCCTGCTCCTGATTCTGGGCCTGATCGGCTTCGGCAGGCTGATCCTCCGGGGTGGGTTGCTCGGACGTATTCAAGGTGATGCCGAGGCAAAGCCGGACGGCGGTGGCGAGGTATTCGCCGTCAACGCTATCCTTGCGTTCAAGCATGGCGAGGATCCGGGCGACGCGGACCAGATCGAGCGCACGGCGGATCGGGCTGCCGGGCAGAGCCATGCTTATGGCGGCAGACGCCTCAAGCAGACCGTCGCCCATATGAATGCCGCCCATGGCTTTCGCGGAGGTTTCCGCACCAGGCAGGTCCCGAGCAAGGGCAGCGGCCAAGTCGGGATCACAGACGGCGTCACGGATCGACAGGCCGTCAAGCCGCAGATCGAGCGTCAACCGGTCGGCGAGTGCCGAAGGCAGGTCCTCGTCCTCGCCGGTGGACTCGTCGAGCGCCACGATCGAAAACCGAGACGCCTGCCTGGTCCCGGAAGACCCGATGGATTCGCCGTCATCAAGCGCGCGGCCGATGATGGCCGCACTTGCGCCAGCGAGCCGCTCGGCCATGCCGAGAACGATGAATCCGCTATCGGCACGGGCCAACAGTCCCTTTTCATGCACCGGGCGTCCCGAGGTGAGCGTTGCGGCGATGTCGATGCCGCCGGTCAGCCGGCCTGCGGCCGAGGACGAGGGAATGCGGATCCACGGCAGGACCGGGCCGGGCCTTGCCGCCAGCATCAGGCGCATCATCTCGAGCCAGCGGTCGCGCACCGGGCCCGCGCCCGCGCGCAGCCGCACCCCGCCGATCAGCCCGGCGCCGGCCACCAGGACCTGCGCCGCCAGCAGCGCATCGCCCCACCGCGGATGGACCGCAGCGCCGGGGTCAAGATCAGTGTCCAGATCAGGGCCAGGATCAGGCATGTCCCACGGGCGCTCCCGCAACTTCGCTGATGGCGCGGTCGACGCGGGTCTTCGAGCCTGCCTCATCGAGCGGATCGCGGCGCAGCCTGTGGCGCAGCGCCATCGGCGCCACGGCCAGGACATCCTCGACGGTCGCTTCCTTGCGGCGGTCAAGCGCCGCCTTGGCGCGGGCGGCGCGCATCAGCGTGAGTTCGCCGCGCAGGCCGTCAACACCCAATTGCATGCACAGATGCGCCATCATGATCATCAACCGCTCGGACAGCACCACCGAGCCCACGGCCTTGCGACCGGCGACAATCCGCGCCGCAAGCCGCTGTTCTTCCCTGGACCATTTTGCATGGAAGGCATCGGCGTCCTGCTCATAGGCGTCGCGGCGCTTGAGCACCTCGATCCGCGAGGCGATATCGCGCGGCGAGGCGACGTCGACCGACAGTCCGAAGCGGTCGAGCAATTGCGGCCGCAACTCGCCCTCCTCCGGGTTGCCGCTGCCGACCAGGACGAACCGGGCGGGGTGGCGTACGCTCAGCCCCTCGCGCTCGACAACATTGACGCCGGAAGCCGCCACATCAAGCAGCAGGTCGACGAGATGATCCTCGAGCAGATTGACCTCGTCGACATAGAGAAAGCCGCGATGAGCCTTGGCGAGAAGCCCGGGCTCAAAGGCGCGCTCGCCGGAGACAAGCGCCTTTTCGATATCCAGCGCGCCGCAGACCCTGTCTTCGGTGGCGCCCAGCGGCAGATCGACCATCGGCGCCCGGCGCTTGATTCGCTCCGACTTGGGCGCGGTGGCGCAGACCGGACAGGGTTCGGCGGGCTGGGCGGGATCGCAATTGTAGCGGCAGCCGCGGGTGCCGGCGAGTTCGGGCACCAGTTCCGCCAGCGCGCGCACTGCGGTCGATTTTCCGGTGCCGCGGTCGCCAAACACCAGAACCCCGCCAAGCGCCGGCTCGACCGCCGCCATCAGCAGGGCTTCCTTCATTTCATCCTGGCCAACAATGGCGCTGAAGGGATAGGGCTTAGCCATTGGCGGTTACCTCTCATTCTGAGCGCATGAGCCTGGCTTGTCTGAGCGCCGGGCGTCACGCGCTGTGGAACCCAGCTGATCGAGCCAAAGTGTCCACATTTTTGTACATGTCACGTCAACCAAAATATACACTCTGGGATCATTTGCAATCGCGATAATCCGTCTGCACCGGGTGGAGCTCAAAGGCCGCAATCCTGCACGCAGCCGTCTTGATGGAGGATTCCGAGGCTAAAACCGCCTTAGTCTTTTCAAATTGTCTATATTGATTGACATATTTTTGTGTAAATTATTGTTTACATTTTTCTGCATTACACCGAATATGGTCGTGGAGGTGCGGTTCGAGAACCAGAAGCCCGCACTCACCGGGCCAAGGCCGGGCGAACATGGAGGCAGACAATGGGGATTGTTTCGAAACCGGAGAACGCGACGCCGATTCTTGACAGGATAGACAATCCGGAGGCGTTGCGCCGCCTCGGTGATGCCGATCTTGTCACGCTGGCGGAAGAACTCCGGCGAGACACCATCGCCAAGGTCGCCGCCACCGGCGGACATCTCGGCTCCACCCTCGGCGTGATTGAACTCACCGTCGCCATCCATGCCGTATTCGACACGCCCCGCGACAAGCTGATCTGGGATGTAGGCCACCAGGCCTATGCCCACAAGATTCTCACCGGCCGGCGCGAGGCCATGGCGAGCCTGCGCCAGGACGGCGGCTTGTCAGGATTCACCAAACGCTCCGAAAGCCCCTATGATCCCTTTGGCGCCGCACATTCCTCGACCTCGATTTCGGCTGGCCTCGGATTCGCTGCCGCGCGGTCGCTGGGGTATGGCGACGGCGATGTGGTGGCGGTGATCGGCGACGGCGCGATGTCGGCAGGCATGGCCTATGAGGCGATGAACAATGCCGGCGCGCTGGGCCAGCGGATGTTCGTCATTCTCAATGACAATGAAATGTCGATTTCACCCTCGGTCGGGGCCTTTTCCAGGCATCTCACAGCGCTCTGCGCACGGGCGCCGGCGATCCGCATGGATGTCGCGATGAAAAAGGCGGCCGCGCTGCTGCCCGAGCCTTTCCGGACCGGCGCCGCGCGGGCGCGCCATGCCGTTGGCGCCCTCACCGGCAATTCGAGCCTCTTCGAGCATATGGGATTTTCCTATGTCGGGCCGGTCGACGGACATGACCTGCCGCAACTCCTGACCATCCTGCGGACCCTGAAGGATGCGGCCGACGGGCCGGTGCTGATCCACGCTATCACGCGCAAGGGCGCGGGCTATGCGCCGGCGGAAAACAGCGCCGACAAGTATCATGGCGTCGGCAGCTTCGACGCCGAGACCGGGACCCTGTCCAAGTCCAAGCCCGGCGCGCCGGCCTTCACCAAGGTCTTCGCCCAGGCGCTGACCGATGAAGCGGCGCGCGACACAAGCATCGTCGCCATCACCGCGGCGATGGCGTCTGGCACCGGGCTCGATCTCTTCGCCAAGGCCCATCCGGCGCGGATGTTCGACGTGGGCATCGCCGAGCAGCATGGGGTCACTTTCGCCGCCGGCCTGGCCGCGGCGGGGATGAAGCCGTTCTGTGCGATCTATTCCACCTTCCTGCAGCGCGCCTATGACCAGATCGTCCACGATGTGGCGCTGCAGGGCCTGCCGGTGCGCTTCGCCATCGATCGCGCCGGCCTTGTCGGCGCCGACGGGCCGACCCATGCGGGCGCCTTCGACATTGCCTTCCTGTCCAATCTGCCGGGTTTCACCGTGATGGCGGCGGCCGACGAGGCGGAACTGGTGCACATGGTCGCAACCGCCGCAGGTCACGATGCCGGGCCGATCGCATTCCGGTATCCGCGCGGGGAAGGAACCGGCGTGGCGCTGCCCGAGCGGGGCGTCCCGCTTGAGATCGGCAAGGGCCGCGTGGTCCGCCAGGGCCGTGACATTGCCTTCCTGTCATTCGGCACGCGACTGGGCGAATGCCTCGCTGCCGCCGATCTGCTCGCAGCGCGCGGATTGTCCACGACCGTAGCCGACGCCCGCTTTGCCAAGCCGCTGGACACCCGGCTGATTGAAGACCTTGCCCGCAGCCATGACGCGCTGATTACCGTCGAGGAAGGGGCAAGCGGCGGCTTTGGCGCAAGTGTGCTCAGGCATCTGGCCGAAAGCGGACAACTCGACGGCTCGCTGGCGGTGCGGACGCTGACCTTGCCGGACCGGTTCGAGCAACATGCGAGCCCGGCCGTCATGTATGACCGCTCGGGCCTGACTGCGCCGCATCTGGCGGAGGCGGCGCTGAACACTCTCCAAAAGAAAGCTGCCCGAAACAATGAGCGGCTTTTGCGACTTGCCTCCGTCATATAGTGTTGTTTAAATGTATCCGTATAATTAGACTGGTCTTAATATGCCGTCTTGAATCTCCTTTTCTGTTTTGGCAACAACCGCGATGCAGTATCGCCGTACAGGCCCTCGTTTCATTATAAAAACCGTCATAACCTTTTCATCGTGGATCAGATCCGCATGATGTGGGGGATAGGCCAATGTCCGGTAACGAAGAAAGAGGCGGCTATGAACGGCTCGCCCCGGGTAGACCGTACATGAGCAATACGACGAGGGGGTCCGTCGCACGCTCTCCGCTACTCCCCGCGGGATCGGCCCCCTGCCCGCAGATGGAGACCGAGGACCGCGGCAAGCTGGAGCAGGCAATCCGCCACCATTTTCATTACGAGAACGGAAGCGACGGAACCGGGCCCGACGAACGTCGCTCGACCAACGGGATAATCCATTTCCGCCAATTGCTCAGCGCTCTTCTTGAGAAGGACCCGAAGCATTTCCGCGGAGCGCTTGACCGGCTACGCAGCGAAAGGGTGCCGCTGTTGGTGATCTGCGAGACGCTGATCATTCCCGTCGCCGAGGAACTTGGACGCATGTGGTGCGAGGATCAGCAGAATTTTTCCAGCATCACCGCGGCGTCCGCAAGGCTGCAATTGCTGCTGACCAGTCTTTCCGAGACTGATGGCCCTTCGTTTTGCGATGAGGAACGGCCGCGGATTCTCTTGATGCGGATGCCCAGCAACGACCATACGCTGGGCCTGAGCGTGATCGCATCGGTGTTTCATGAAGAAGGCTGGCTGGTTGACGGCGGGCCAAGCCTGCAGGCCGGCAACCGGGCCTATGGAATGGCGCGCGAAGGCAGATATCAGGTGATAGGCGTCTCGATCGCGGTGGGATCAACGATCGAGGATATCAGCTCCGTGATCGGCAAAATCCGCACGACCTGCCCGGATCCATCCATGTCGGTGCTGATCGGCGGACCGTGCCTCGGCAGCCGTCAGGAGGAACTGCATGCCGCCGGCGCCGACATTCTGGCGCTCGATGTCCGGCATGCCCTGCAAATGGCCAATGCAACGCTCAAGGGCGAAGGCAACGAGTGAAGTGACAGGCTAATGCCTGTCGCGTTCAAACGGATTCATTTGAACGATAACGACATGCATTCATTCAAGATGTTACAGCGACCTTTGCGCATCCAGTTGCATGCGCGGATGCAGCTGACGGCCGCACGGCGCGTCAATCTGCCGAATCGGGGCGGCGCATTCTGAGCGATATCTGGACCAACGCCAGCGCCAGCACCGAGAGCGTGACGCAGATCCAGAAGGCGTTGACGCCAAAGATCCCGAAGGCGATGCCGAAGCCTGCGACAACCAGGATCGAGAATCCCTGCATCATCACCCCATACAGGCTTTGCGCCTCCGCCGAGGTGTCTTCTGTCGTTCTCTTGGCGATGAAATAGAGGCACCCGAGATAGGAGAAGGTGAAGGTGACTGCCTGACCCAGCTGCATGAGGACGATCACCGCAAGCGGCGGGGAAAAGCTCATTCCCGCCCAGCGCAGGATCGAGGCGACTGCTGCGATCAGGATGAGGATGCGGGCCGGAAAGCGGGTGTTGATCCGTTTCCAGGCAAACATGGTCGCCGCTTCCGCCGCAGCACCCAGCGCGATCAGGCCGCCGATCACCGGCTCGGAAAGGCCCTGCTGCTTCCACACCAGCGACGAGAACGCGTTCATGACCATGTGATTGGCGAACAGGATGGCGCCGGCGATCACCGGCAGCAGCACCCAGGGCTCGAACGCGGCGACGACATCACGCGACAACAGCCGTCCATCGGAAATCGCGCGCGGGCGGGCGGTGTCACGCATCTGCGGCAGTCCCGCCGCGACCAGGAAGCGCGCCGCGCAGGCAAACACCATCAGCCAGACGAAAGATGGTGCGCCCAGCCAGAGGATCACGTAGCCCGTGAGGAAACACATGGCGAGATAGCCGAGCGTTCCCCAGGCGCGGGTTGCGCCAAAGGAAAAGCCGAGCCGCATCGACAGCCGCATGGTCGCGGCGTCAGCGACCGGACTGACCAGGCCGGCCGGCAGATTGATCATCGTCCAGATCAGGAGGATCATCCAGAAGCCTTCGGCAAAGCCCAGGAACAGCGAGAACGCCGCGCTCAGGCCGGTGCCGAGCAGGATTGCCTGCTTCCAGTCCGAGGCGCGATCGGCCAACCGGCCGGCAAAGATGCTGAACAACAATATCCCGGCCATCGGTACGGTGTTGATCAGCCCGATCCCGGCATCGCTGACGCCGCGTTCATTGAGCCAGATCGGCAGGTAGGTGACCGTGACCGCGGCGGCCCAGAAGGTCACGAAATAGTACCGCGTCGCCGCAAATTCCGGCTTTGCCATGTTTGAAACTGCCTCAGAACTGAATCTGGCCAACGGAAAAGACTCTCTGGCCGCAAGGCAGCATTAATCCATCCGTTTCCCTTGCACCATGGCCAAAAAATTACTCGCTGCCCGCCGGTTTGCCTGCATGTGCGGCCCGGCTGCCGGCAGGCGCCGCGCCCGATCCATGCCCCATCGCCGCCAGAGGGTGGCAACCTTCTCCCTTGCTTCGTTTTCTCGCGAGAAGCAGGAATAGTCAGAAGACATGCATCAGGAGGCGCGCAGACTCGGTTGAGGCCTGCGCAGCTGCGGGGCGATGACGGCGAGGGCCGCGATCAGGAACAGGCTTTCCAGCACATAGACCGAGAGATAGGGCGTGGCGGCGCCAAACCGGAGGCAGACACCCATTGCTTCGATGGGGCCGGAGGGTTCAAGGTCCGGGACCTTGCCTGCAATGTTTGAGACCGATGATATACATCAATGCTCCCCGGCTGCATTCAAGTATCGTGACTGGCGCAGCTTGTGATTTCCCTGCTTCGACCAAGTCTGCTTTTCAGTGCATGGCATAGGTGTTTGGTTCCGCAAAATCCGAGGAGGGCTTCACATGTTTGCATCCAAATCACTTGAACCCGAGACGCTCCAGATTGCACCCAAACCGGCAACCCGGTTCCGTCAACCGCACAATTGCCCCGTCGTGATGTGCCCCGCCATTGTCAGATATGAGCAGGAACTGGAACGACATCGCGAGACAGAATCCAGATTGGGTGAAAAGGTTCTCCGCGAAAGCGAGCTGTTGCGTCACAAGGACGACCTGATTCTGCAAAAAGACATTCTGTCCAAGGAGTCCGAACATCGTCTCCTGAACGGACTTCAACTGATCAACAGCGTGCTCACGATGCAGAGCCGAAACGCCACAAACCCCGAGACGGCGGCGCAGCTAACCCTCGCCGCCAACCGTGTCTTGACACTTGCGCGCGTTCATCGCCATCTCCATGCGATGGACACACTCGAAAGCGTCGATTTCAAACAATCCCTTGAACGGTTGTGCCGCGATTTATCCGATATGGTGTCCAGCGACTCCTCGGAGCGAACCCTCTTCGTTGAGGGAGAACATCTAACAATTTCACGGGTGACTGCCACGCCTCTCGCCTTCATCGCCAGCGAGTTGATCACCAATTCCCTTAAATATGCCAGGGGCAGCATTGCAGTCAGCCTGCTGATCCTGCCGAAGGGTCAAGCCGCCCTAACAGTCTGCGACGATGGCCCGGGCCTGCCGGAGGCGTTTGATCCGGCGGCAACCAAAGGATTGGGCATGAAGATCATTTCCGCCTTGGTGCGGCAAATCCATGGCGAACTGGATTTCGCCAGAGGGGACCATGACCACGGCACGCGGTTTTCCGTGAGATTCAACCCGCAAGCCTGAAAGACATCAAACCGCAGTCATCACCGCATGAGGCGCGACAATTATCCTTGATGCGCACGAATGACCTTGAGGAAAGCATCGCCGTACCGCTCCAGTTTGGACTGCCCGACGCCCGAGATACCAAGCAGCGCTTCGCGGTCAGCGGGGCGTTCGGTGGCAAAGGCCACAAGCGTGGTATCGGGAAACACCACATAGGGCGGTACCGACAGGTCCTTGGCGATCGCCATGCGCGCCGCGCGCAAAGCCTCGAACAGCTCGCCATCAGCCGGCTCCAACGTGGATTTGGCGCTCGCCGCGCCCGAGGGCGGGCGCCGCGACGCTTTCGGCCCCGCCGGACGGTCCTTGCGGAAGCGGACCTCGCGCTCGTGCTTGAACACGGCGCGGGCCTCGTCGGGCACGAGCTTGAGCGCACCGAAGGCCTCGTGATCGACGCTGACGAGGCCCGCGGCCAGAAGCTGGCGGTAGACAGATTGCCAGGTCTTGGCCGGGATATCCTTGCCTACCCCGAAAACCGGCAGGTCGACATGGCCGAAGCGCGCGGTCTTGTCGTTCTCATTGCCCAACAGCACGTCGATCAAGTGGCCCGCGCCAAAGCGCTCGCCGGTGCGGTAGCATGCAGCCAGCGCCTTGATTGCGGCCTCGGTTCCGTCCCAGGTCTCGACCGGCTTCAAGCAGGTGTCGCAATTGCCGCAACTCCCCTGATGCGCCTCGCCGAAATGGGCCAGGATCGCCTGCCTGCGGCAGCCGGCGCTTTCGCAGATCCCGAGCAGCGCATTGAGCTTGGCGCGCTCGACGCGCTTGACGTCTTCACCCGACGCCCCGCCGTCGATCATCCGGCCGCGCTGGATGACATCGGCCATGCCGTAGGTCATCCAGGCGTCCGAGGGCAGCCCGTCGCGGCCGGCACGGCCGGTCTCCTGGTAATAGGCTTCGACCGACCCCGGCAGATCGAGATGGGCGACATAGCGTACATTGGGCTTGTCGATGCCCATGCCGAAGGCGACGGTGGCGACCAGGCACAGGTCCTCTTCCTTGAGAAACGCATCCTGGTTGGCTTCGCGGACGCTGCGGTCCATGCCTGCGTGATAAGCTTTCGCCCAGATCCCCTGCTTGTTGAGCCACTCGGCGGTGTCCTCGACCTTGGCGCGCGACAGGCAGTAGACGATGCCGCTCGAGCCCTTGTGGCGCGACAGAAAGCGCAGCAATTGCTGGCGCGGCTGATCGCGCTCGACAATCTCGTAGGCGATGTTGGGCCGGTCGAACGAGGTGGTGAAGACCTCGGCCGTGCTGAGGCCCAGCTTGTCGATGATGTCCTCGCGGGTGTGCGGGTCCGCCGTCGCCGTCAGCGCGATGCGCGGCACGCCGGGATAGGCTTGGCCCAGATGGCCCAGCTCGCGGTATTCCGGCCGGAAATCATGGCCCCATTGCGAGACGCAATGGGCCTCGTCGATGGCAAACAGCGCGATCTGCGCATTGCCGATCATGTCCTTGAAGCCCTGCGTGACGATGCGTTCCGGCGTGACATAGAGAAGATCGAGCTCGCCCCGGGAGATCGCGGCGCGGACAACCATGAATTCCTCGCGGCTGAGCGAGGAATTGAGCGCTGCGGCGCGCACGCCCAATTGCTTGAGCGCCTCCACCTGGTCGCGCATCAGCGCGATCAGCGGCGACACGACAATGCCGACGCCCGGACGGCAGAGCGCGGGGATCTGGAAACACAGCGACTTGCCAGCGCCGGTCGGAAACAGCACCACCGCATCGCCGCCCTCGACCACCCGGCCCACAACCTCGGCCTGCCTGCCGCGGAACGCAGGATATCCGTAAACCCGCTTGAGAACGGCCAGCGGGTCGGCGGTCGCTTGGCTTTCGAACAGGGCATCGATCGGGCTTTGGGTCTGCGGCATGGAATCGCTCTCGTGGGAAGAGCCGCATTATGGCATGGATCATGCGACGACCGCGAGGGCGGAAGGACGCCCAAGGAACAGGGCCCGCAAGGATTGCCACCGCCTGCCCTGAGTGCGTAAATATCCGATCTATTCCAGGGCAGACAATTCCGCTGAAGGTCCCACCGGCGGGGCACATACAGGATCGGATAAACATTTCGTGCAGCGCCAAGATCAGACCGATATGCCATCTCACGCCGATGACCTGCCGCTGGTGTATGTCATCGGCGACAGTCATGTCTCGGTCTTCTCGGGGGTTGATGCCATCGATCCCAACTGCATGGCCGTGTCCGACAGCATCTTTCCAAATGTCAGGGTCTGCAGACTGGGTGCGCCCCTGGCGGCCACCATGCACAAGGAGAACTCAACCGAAGGCGGCCGCAGGAATGCGTTCTGGCTTCTGCAGAGCGTGGACCCTGCGCAATCAGGCCTTGCGGTGCATGCGTGACCAGATGCGCGTCTATTGCCGGGAGCACCGGCTGCCGTTCATCGACATGTTTGAACCCTTCCTGGAACCGGATGGTCGCTCGGCCGATCGATGGTTCATGGACAATATTCATCTCGGCGTGAAAGCAATCCCGGTGGTCGCAACCCAGTTTGAAGCGCAAGGCATCTCCAACTTCCTGCCCAGCATCCCGCAGGCAAGGTGAACCCCTGGCTGTTGCCTTGCTCACAGCAGAGAGAAATTGAGACTCAAAGAGGTCGAAGACGGCATTTCGGCACGAGCTTGTCACCCATGTCTTAGGTACAAACTGTCGCCTATGTCTCCGGGCCGGACAAATAGAAAGACTGGTCGGAGTGAGAGGATTCGAACCTCCGACCCCGTCGTCCCGAACGACGTGCGCTACCAGGCTGCGCTACACTCCGTGACCAGCGGCTGGCTTATAGACCGGCACAATCGTCGCCACAAGCCCCTGCGATGCGAAATCAGGCACTCCCGAGCCGATGAGTTTGCCCCTGCACGCCGGGAGAAATGCCGGTTCCGGCTGCGCTCACTCGCGGTCCTCGGGCTTGTCCTCCCCCGATGGAGGGGCCTGACCGGCATCATCCTTTTCCTGCAACGGGCCGTCAGCCTGGCCGGACAGGAAAAGCCCCCATCCGACATAGGCAGTGAGCAGAAGGAAGAAGGTGCTCCAGCCGGTGGATCCGGCCATGAACTCCACCACAGTCCAGACGACGAGCAGACCCACGATCGCGATCCGGCGAATCATGGGGCGGAAGAACGGATGGCTAAAATCGATCAAGGCCCATCTCATGGGGTCATTTCTCCTCGGAGCAAAGCTGTTTGCAGCCCACCTGACCTGAGCGATCCAGCCGGGTCAAGCGGGTGATCTGGTATTTCGTTCCAACCTGGTTCAGGTATGTGTCACGAACAGGGAGACGAACATGACCGCGATTACCGATCTTGACGGGCTGGAACCAGGCTTCGATGTGCCTGCCCTGCCCGGCATGGATGAACAGGACATCGAGACGCCATGCCTCGTTCTCGATCTCGACGCGCTTGAGCGCAACATCATCAAGATGGGCCAAGAGGCGCGCGCCATGGGCGTGCGACTGAGGGTGCATGGCAAGATGCACAAGTCGGTGGACGTGGCGAAACTGCAGCAAAGGATCGGCGGCGCGGACGGCGTCTGTTGCCAGAAGGTCGCGGAGGCGGAGGTTTTTGCCCGCGGCGGGATCAAGGATATTCTCGTGTCCAACCAGGTGCGCGGCGCGGCCAGGATCAACCGGCTGGCGCGGCTGCCGCGGTTCGGTGCAAAGATCAGTTGCTGCGTTGATGATCCGGACAACATCCCCGAGTTGTCTGAGGCAGCGGCCCGGCATGGCGCGACGATCGGCTGCCTGGTCGAACTCGATTGCGGCGCCGGGCGCTGCGGCGTGTCGACGGCCGCGGAAGCCCTGGACCTGGCCCAAGCCATCATCGCCGCGCCGGGTCTCGAATTTGCGGGCATCCAGGCCTACCAGGGCGCGATGCAGCACCTCAAGCACCATGAGGAGCGCAAGGCGAAGTTCGACGTAGCGGTGGCGCTTGTTCGGGAGGTCCTGGACGCGTTGAGGGCAGACGGCATCGCCTGCGGCACCGTCACCGGCGGCGGCACCGGCAGCTACCGTTTGGAGGGCACATCCGGCGTCTATACCGAGCTGCAATGCGGCTCCTACGCGTTCATGGACGCCGATTACGGCCGGGTGCTGGATCAGGACGGAAACCGTCTCGACGAGGCCGGGTTCGAAAACGCGCTGTTCCTCCTCACCTCGGTGATGAGCCATGTAAAGCCCGGATGGGCGATCTGCGACGCAGGCCTGAAGGTGCAATCAGTGGACAGCGGCTTGCCCGTCGTCTTTGGCCGCGATGACGTAACCTATACCGCATGCTCGGACGAGCACGGCACGCTCCTCGATCCGGGCAACGTGCTCAAAATCAGTGACAAGCTTCGCCTGGTTCCGGGCCATTGCGACCCGACCTGCAATCTGCATGACTGGTATGTGGGCGTGCGCAACGGCAAGGTCGACTGCCTCTGGCCGGTTTCAGCGCGCGGCAAGGCCTATTGAACCGGCCCGGGGAGTATCAGCCTCGCGAAATCCTGGTCTGACAGGGCTTCAGCGCTCACAGCCCCGCACGAAAGCCCCTCATGGTTACCTGACAACCTGTCTTCCGACGCGCAATCGTCAGGTCTGACGCAGAGAAACCCTCGAGGCGAACCGGGACACGTTACTGTCTCCCGTGCATTTGCTTGACGATCAGCTGGCTTGAGCGCTCGCTGCGGCAGCAAGCCGTTTGGATGAACTCGCCAAATCTCGATCATTTTATATTTGCGATCTTATATATAAGCGCCTATATAAGCTGCAATCGGATTCCACGCGACTGATCTCGCGCAAAGACAAAGCGCGCCAAAACGATCAAAGTCGGTTTGGTGTCCATTCAAACCCTTGTTGCGAGGCAATCATGAAAATCTCGAGCTTTGCCCTTCTTGTCCTGGCCTCCGCCGGTATGGCGCAGGCAGAAACGCTGACCTTGGCGCCTACGGAAATTACCGAATGGAAAGCGGTGCAGGCACGCGTCGAATCGCGCGACGTCGTGCCCGCGCGCGCCCGCATCGGCGGGGTGATCGAGGAATTGACAATCAGCGAAGGCGACCTGGTGACGGCGGGACAGCAGCTGGGCCTCGTCAAGGACGACAAGATCGCGTTTCAGATCGCTGCGCAGGACGCCCAGCTCGCAGCCTATGCGGCGCAGCTTGCGACCGCGGAGGCCGAGCTCCAGCGCGGCGAGACGCTGGTGAGCCAGGGCGTGGTGACGCGGCAGCGGCTGGCGCAGCTATCGACCGATGTCGAGGTGATCCGCAACCAGATCGCCGCCACGCAAGCCAGCCGCGCGGTGCTGACCCAGCAGGAAACCGAGGGCGCGGTCATTGCCCCCGCCGATGGCCGCGTGCTCACCGTGCCCGCCACCCGCGGCTCGGTGATCATGCCGGGCGAACCGGTGGCGACCATCGGCTCGGGCGGCTTTTTCCTGAGACTTGCCGTGCCTGAGCGGTTTGCGGGCGACCTGCAGGCCGGCGCCGAAATCCGCATCGCCACCGAAGGCGGCGAAACCGCCGGACGGCTCGCCAAGCTCTATCCGCAGATCGACAATGGAAGGGTGATCGCCGATGTCGAGGTCGACAAACTCGACACCGCCTTCGTCAATGCCCGCATCCTCGTCGAAGTGCCGATCGGCACACGCTCTGCCCTGCTTGCGCCGATGTCGGCGGTCAGCACGCGGCATGGCATTGATTTCATCTCGATGGAAGATCCTTCCGGGCAGACCGTGGAGCGAACCGTTATTCTGGGCGCGCCGCAAGACGGCGACAATGACGGCATGATCGAGATCATCAGCGGTGTTGCCGCTGGCGACAAGGTGGTGCTGCCATGAGCACGACTCCCTCCGATCTGGGCATTGCGGGCAAGCTGACCCGCGGCTTCATTGTCTCGCCCCTGACGCCCCTGTTCCTGCTCGCGGCCTTCGCCTTCGGACTGGTTGCGCTGATGACGCTGCCGCGCGAGGAAGAGCCGCAGATTTCTGTGCCGATGGTCGACATCATGCTCAGCGCACCCGGCCTCAAGGCCGAGGACGCGGTGAAACTGGTCTCCGAGCCGCTCGAAACCATCGTCAAGAGCATTGACGGAGTCGAGCATGTCTATTCGCAGACATCGGACAACAAGGTGCTGGTCACCGCCCGGTTCATCGTCGGCACCCAAACCGATTCGGCGATCCTCAGGGTTCACGACAAGGTCCGCGCCAATCTCGACCGCATCCCGGTCGGAATTCCCGAACCGATGATCGTCGGCCGCGGCATCGACGATGTCGCCATCGTCTCGCTGACGCTGACGCCATCGCTCGAAGCCGGAGACACGGTCAGCGCCAATGATCTGACCCGCGTCGCGCGCGAACTCAGGACCGAGCTGTCCAAGATCGACGATGTGGGGCTGACCTATCTTGTCGGCGACACCGACGAGATCATCCGCATCGCGCCCGATCCCAAGCGCCTGGCGCTCAACGGCGTGACGCTGCAGCAACTTGCGGGCAAGGTGTCGGCCGCCAACCGCGCCTTCCCCGCAGGCCAGGTGACCGTCAACGGCCAGTCGGCGGACCTGATGGTTGGCGAGACGCTCTACGCGCCCTCCGAGATCGGCAATCTGCTGGTCACGACCCGCGACGGAAGGCCGGTCTATGTGCGCGATCTGACGGATATCTCCTTCGCCTCAGACTCGACCGCGCGGATTGTCGCCACGGTGACGCGTGCGGAAAATGGCGGCATTGACCGCAGACCCGCGGTCACCCTGGCCATAGCCAAGCGCGCCGGCGCCAATGCGGTGCTGGTCGCCGAACAGATCCTCGAACGCACCGAAGCGCTCGAAAGCTCACTCATTCCGCATTCCATGGCGGTCGAAATTACCCGCGACTATGGCGAGACCGCCAATGAGAAGGCCAATGAGCTTCTGTATCATCTGGGTCTTGCCACCGTCTCGATCATCCTGCTGGTCTGGGTGGCTATCGGCTGGCGCGAAGCGCTGGTGGTGGCCATCGTCATCCCGGTGACGATCCTGCTCACGCTGTTTGCCTCGCGGGTGATGGGCTACACGCTCAACCGCGTGTCGCTGTTTGCGCTGATCTTTTCCATCGGCATCCTGGTCGACGACGCCATCGTGGTGATCGAGAACATCGCCCGCCACTGGGGCATGCGCGACGGGCGCGAGCGCAAGCAGGCAGCGATCGAGGCGGTCGCCGAAGTCGGCAACCCGACCATCGTCGCCACACTCACCGTGGTCGCGGCGCTGCTACCGATGCTGTTCGTGTCGGGCATGATGGGTCCCTATATGAGCCCGATCCCGGCCAATGCCTCGGCGGCCATGGTGTTCTCGTTCTTCGTCGCCGTCATGGTGACGCCGTGGCTGATGCTGAAGATCGCCGGTCGCGCGCCGTTGCATCACGGTCCGGCCGAAGGGGTCGAGCCCGGCGGCCTGCTCGGAAAGATCTATCGCGCCGTGGCGCGGCCGATCCTGTCCAGCAAGACCAGTTCCTGGATCTTTCTGCTCGTCGTGGGCGTGCTGACGCTCGGCTCGCTGTCGCTGTTCTACACCAAGCATGTCACCGTCAAGCTCTTGCCGTTTGACAACAAGTCGGAACTCTCGGTGGTCATCGACATGCCAGAGGGCACGTCGGTGGAAGCCACCGACGCCGTGGCGCAGGCGGTCGCGCGCGAAGTGCTCAAGCTCGACGAGGTCAAATCCACCCAGACACATGCCGGCACGGCAGCGCCCTTCAACTTCAACGGCCTGGTGCGCCACTCCTTCCTGCGCTCGGAAACCCAGATGGGCGATGTGGCGCTCAACCTCACGCCCAAGGGCGAGAGGGACCGGTCAAGCCATGAGATCGCGCTCGACATCCGCACCCGGATAGCGGCCATTCCGCTGCCCGAGGGCGCAAGTCTGAAGGTGGTCGAGCCGCCGCCCGGCCCGCCGGTGATGGCGACGCTGCTCGCCGAAATCTATGGCCCCGATGCGGAGACGCGCCGTGCGGTGGCGCGACGTGTGGAAGAAGCATTCCGCTCGGCGTCCTTCATCGTCGACATCGACAATTCCTGGGGACTGCCGGCGGAGCGCGTCCGGGTCAGGATTTCCACCGATGACCTCGAGTTCTTCAAGGTCGAGGAACAGGACGTGTTCGACACGATCTCGATCCTCAACACCGGCCAGACCGTGGGCTATTCTCACCGCGGCGGAGGCCGGACGCCGATCGCGATCCGGCTTGAACGGCCGCGGTCCGAACGCCTGGTCAACGAGAGCTTCCTGTCCACGCCGATCCCGGCCAATGTGCTGCCGGGCGACCGCAGCGTGGTGGAACTGGGCGATGTGGTGACTGTCTCCATGGAAACATCCTCCTTCCCCGTTTTCCGCCACAATGGCCGTGCCGCCGAAATGGTGATGGCCGAGATGGCCGGCGACTATGAGGCGCCGCTCTACGGAATGCTGGCGGTGCAGGAGGCGCTTGACGCGATGGACTGGACCGATCTGGAGAAACCGGTGATCGCGCTCAACGGCCAGCCGGCCGATGAACAGGTCTCGACCCTGCTCTGGGACGGCGAGTGGGAAGTGACCTGGGTCACGTTCCGCGACATGGGCGCCGCCTTCGGCGTGGCGCTGCTCGGTATCTATATCCTGGTGGTCGCGCAATTCGGCTCGTTCAAGGCGCCGCTGGTCATTCTCACGCCGGTGCCTTTGACCTTCATCGGTATCCTGATCGGCCACTGGCTGTTCGGCGCGCCGTTCTCGGCCACCTCGATGATCGGCTTCATCGCGCTGGCGGGCATCATCGTGCGCAACTCGATCCTGCTCGTGGATTTCATCCGCCACGCGCATGTGCCGGGCACGCCGCTGACGCCGGTGCTGATCGAGGCGGGCGCCATCCGCTTCAAGCCGATCATCCTAACGGCGCTGGCTGCCATGATCGGCGCGGCGGTGATCCTGACCGACCCGATCTTCCAGGGCCTGGCGATCTCGCTGCTGTTCGGGCTCGCCTCGTCGACGGCGCTCACGGTGCTGGTGATCCCGGCGATCTACCGGGTGCTGCGGACCTGAACCGGACCTTCACACCCCTTGCCTGAACCTGCTTTCGCCCGTCACTTCGACGGGCGGAACGCTTTCAGGATCTCGTCATGGGTTTCGATACGACCGGCGCCGATGAGATCGAGACAGAAGGGGATTGCCGGGAACACCGCTGTCAGGCAGATGTCGATCGAGCCGGGCTTGCCCGGCAGGTTGACGATCAGGGTTCTGCCCCGCGTTCCGGCGGTCTGGCGCGACAGGATGGCGGTCGGCACCTGCTCCAGGCTCACCTTGCGCATCAATTCGCCGAAGCCGGGCAGTTCCTTCTCCAACACCAGTTTCATCGCCTCGGGCGTCAGATCGCGTGGGCTGGGGCCGGTGCCGCCGGTGGTCAGCACCAGGTCGACGCCGTCCTCGTCGCAGAGCCGGACCAGCGTGTCGCGCACGCTCTCGATCCCGTCGGGGATGACATGGATGACGATCTCGGCAGGGCTCGAGATCACCCGTTCAAGCCAGGCCTTGACCGCCGGCCCGCCCAGATCCTCGTACTCCCCGCGGCTGGCGCGATCGGACACGGTGAGGACGGCAATGCGAACAGTCATGGCAGGCTCCGGATGGTCTGAGTTGTTGTGGGATTGTCCTAGCAAGCAGCCGGACCGCCAGCAACAGGGCGCTTCACAGCAAAGCCTTCGGTCCCTGCTCAGGCTTTCCCGGCGGCAATGATCATGTCCGCCGCCCTTTCCGCGATCATCACCGTTGGCGCGTTGGTGTTGCCGCCGATCAGCGTCGGCATCACCGAGGCGTCGACGACGCGCAGGCCCTCTACCCCGTGTACCCTGAGTTCGGGATCGGTCACCGCCATGCGGTCGCGGCCCATGCGGCAGGTTCCGACCGGGTGGTAGATGGTGTCGGCGCGGGCGCGGATATGGCGCATCAGTTCGGCATCATCCATGCCTTCGCGTGTATAGACTTCCCTGAGACGATATTTGCGCAGCGACGGCGCATCCATGATTTTCCGCATGATCCTGGCACCCTTGAGCATCAAGGCGGCGTCGCGCTCGTCGGAGAGATATTTCGGGTCGATCCGCGGCGCACGCAGCGGATCGGGGCTGTCAAGCCCGACCTCGCCGCGCGAAAAGGGCCTGAGGATGCACAGATGGCAGGAGTAGCCATAGCCCCAATGCAATTTGCGGGAATGATCATCCACCAGCGCTGCCACAAAATGCAATTGCAGATCGGGCCGCTCAAGGCTTGGCTCGGATTTCAGGAACGCGCCACCCTCGGCGCCGGGCGAGGCCACGAGACCCGATCCGTCACGTCGCCAGTCGAGGATATGGCGCAAGAGCTTGTAGGCGCCCACCGCCCCCAAGCCCAGCACATCAGTGTCGCGGGTCTTGGCGGCATAGATATAGTCGAGATGATCCTGCAGGTTCTGGCCGACGCCCGGCAGATCCTTGAGCACCTCGATGCCGCGCGAGCGCAGATGCTCGCCCGGACCGATGCCCGACAGCATCAGCAGTTGCGGTGAATTGAACGCGCCACCGCACAGGATCACTTCCATTCGGGCGACGACCTGGTGATCAGCCTTGCCTTGTCGGTAGGTCACGCCGGTGGCGCGGTGGCCATCCATCAGCACCTTCGTGACATGAGCGCCCGTGATGACGCGAAGATTGGCGCGGCTCATCACCGGATGCAGATAGGCGGCTGCAACCGAACAGCGCTCGCCCTGCTTGCCGTCACGCCAGAACTGGGTGACCTGATAGAGGCCGGCGCCTTCCTGATCCGGGCCGTTGAAATCATCATTGCGGCGGATCTGCACCTCGGCGGCGGCATCGATGAAGGCGCGGCTGATCGGACGGGGACTTCGCTGCTCGGCCACCTCAAGCGGACCTGAGGCTCCGTGATAGTCATCTGCGCCGCGCACGTTTCGCTCGGTGCGGCGGAACACCGGCAGCACGTCGGACCAGCCCCAGCCGTCGCATCCGGCCCGCGCCCAGTCATCATAATCGGACGGATGGCCGCGCACATAGAGCATGGCGTTGAGCACGCTAGAGCCGCCAAGCGCCCGGCCGCGCGGCTGGTAGCCGCGGCGGCCATTCAGACCCGGTTGCGGAACCGTTTCGAACGCCCAATTGTTGATCTTCGGCCGACCGGGCAGCATGGCAATCATGCCAAGCGGTGCGCGCACCAATATGCCCTTGCCGTCGCCGCCTGCCTCCAGGAGGCAAACCTTGACCGCGGGATTTTCGCTCAGCCGTGCAGCGAGCACAGAACCGGCGGATCCACCGCCGACAATGACATAATCGAACTCCATCCCAGCCCCTCCCCTTGCCTTCTCCCAAAGGCTCTTTCCGGGAAGAAACTAGACCAGACGCGGCGGGTTGCAAACAGGAATTGACGTCAGCAAAGGCTGCGTAAGATCGCAACGGATGTCACTGCCGTTGTTCCAGGTCCTACATGCCGGCCCGATCCGACAGGCGCGCGATATCGGGCACCTCGACATGGCGGTTGTTGATGATCCGGATGACGCCGTCGGCACGCAGCTTGGTCAACTGCCGGCTGACGGTCTCCATGGTCAGGCCGAGGAAATCGGCGATGTCCATGCGGCTCATCGGCAGTTCGAACTCAACCGAATCGGACTCATTATCCGGAAAGGCATGGGTCGCGATCAACAAAAGAAAACTCGCCACTTTTTCGCCCGCGGTCTTGCGCCCGAGCGTCAGCATCCAGTTGCGCGCTTCATCAAGCTCATCAAGCGTCTGTTCGAGCAGCTTGTGCTCGAGTTCCGGCATCTCGCCGATCATCCGTTCAATCACCTGCTTGGGGAAGGAGCACACCTTGACGCCGGTCGCGGCTTCCGCGCTCACGCCGTTTTCCTTGCGGAACGGGCGGCCAAGGAAATCCGGCGCGAATTGCAGGCCTACAATCTGCTGACGGCCATCGGCCATCATCTTCGACAGTTTGACCACGCCTGAAATGATGTTGGAATAGGTTTTCGTCTGGATGCTTTCGCCAGCCAGTTCAGCGCCCGGTTCAAGCGTGCGCCGGGTTGAATGCTTGCTCAATTGCAGAAGCTGATCGGGTGTCAGGGCGCCACAAACGCCGCGATGACGGCTCTCGCAGGCCTGGCACAGGACCGGCAGGTCTGAATTGTGAACATCTTTGCGTTGAATATCCATGGGACTCCCCGATCCGTTCACTCTACCGAACCCATAGCATAATCCAACCCGCAAGATGTCGCAGTATTTGAATTCTTTGATAAATCATACAGGATCAGCCGAAAGCACGGACGTTACGCCCCGAAAGCGCTTTGCCTGACTTGATGAGAATCAAGGACATCAGGATCAAGGAAGATAAGGTCGCTCGCATGAGATCTGATCCACCTACCTCCACGCTGCCGATCTTCGCGGTTTCCGGCCTGACCAAGGTCTATCGCACCGGCGATGTCGAGGTGCGCGCGCTCAATGGCGTCGATCTGGCGCTGGAGGCCGGCGAAATGGCGGTGATGCTGGGCCCGTCGGGCAGCGGAAAATCCACCCTGCTCAATATTGTCGGCGGCCTTGACCGGCCGACCGAGGGATCGGTCAAGTTCAAGGGCATGGAGCTATCGGGCGCCAGCGACCGGCAACTCACCGCCTATCGCCGCGACCATGTCGGCTTTGTGTTCCAGTTCTACAATCTGATCCCCAGCCTCACAGCCTGGGAAAATGTCGCGCTGATCACCGAAGTGGCGGCAAAACCGATGGCCCCGGGCGACGCGCTGGCGCTGGTGGGCCTCGAAAGCCGGATGAACCACTTCCCGGCGCAGCTTTCGGGCGGCGAGCAGCAGCGGGTGGCGATTGCCCGGGCGATCGCCAAACGCCCCGACGTGCTTTTGTGCGACGAGCCGACCGGCGCGCTCGATTCGGCCACCGGCATCATCGTGCTCGAAGCGCTGGCGCGGGTGAACGAGGAAACCGGCGCCACCACTGCCATCATCACCCACAATGCCGGGATCCGGAAGATCGCCCACAGGGTGTTCACCTTCCTCGATGGCCGTATCGCGTCGTCGGAGATCAATGAGACCCGGGTCAAGCCGTCGGAGGTGACCTGGTGATCAGGCTCAGCATGCTCGACCGCAAGCTTGTTCGCGATCTGGCGCGGCTCTGGGCGCAATCGCTCGCCGTGGCGCTGGTGATGGCGTGCGGGGTGATGACGCTCATCCTGGCGATGGGCGCGACACGCGCGCTCGAAGACACCCGTGCAGCGTTTTACGACCGGACCCGGTTTGGCGATGTGTTTGCCACGGCGACGCGGGCGCCGGAAAGCCTCAAGGCGGAGATCGCAGCCATTGACGGGGTCTCCGCCGTCGAGACCCGGATCGCCAACCCGGTGATCATCGAGATCACCGGCATGGCCGAACCCGCCACCGGCATGCTGATCTCGATCCCCGATCACGGCGAGCCTGCGGTCAACCGGCTTTATCTGAGGTCCGGCCGCTTGCCGGAACCCGGACGCACGGATGAGGCGGCGATCATCGAGGCGTTCGCCGAGGCGCACGGGTTCCGGCCAGGCGACAGCTTCGACGTGCTGATCAATGGCCGCAAACGGCACCTCTCGATCACCGGGATCACGCTGTCCCCCGAGTATGTCTATGCCATAGGCCCCGGCGACTTTGTGCCCGATCAGAAGCGCTTCGGCGTCATTCACATGCATCGAACGGTGCTGGAAGGCGCCTATGACATGAAGGGGGCGTTCAACAGCGTCTCGCTGACGCTGGCGCGCAACGCCGACAGGAAAGACGTGATGGCGCGGCTCGACACCATCCTCAAGCCGCATGGGGGAACCGGCGCCTATGACCGCACTGACCACATGTCCGACGCCTTCCTCGACACGGAACTGACCCAGCTCAGAGCCATGGCGCAGGTGATCCCGCCGATCTTCCTGTTCATCTCGGCCTTCCTGGTGAACATGATCCTGTCCCGGCTGATCGCGCTGGAACGCGAGCAGATCGGCCTTTTAAAGGCCGTGGGATATTCGAATGCCGCGATTGCCTGGCACTATTCAAAACTGACGCTGCTGATTTCGCTGGTCGGGGTGGTGATCGGTGCGATCGCCGGCACGTATCTGGGACAGGGCATGGCCGCGCTTTATGGCGAATTCTACTCATTCCCGTTTCTGGTGTTCTCGCAGAAGCCGGATCTCTATGTGATTTCCATGCTGGTGACCTTCGCCTCCGCTCTGGCCGGGGCTGCCAACGCGATCACGGGAGCGGTAAGACTGCCGCCGGCGGTCGCAATGCGGCCACCCGCGCCAACCGGCTATCACAGCATCTTCAGTGGAACATCCGAGGGCTTCCGCCTGCCGTTCTCGCAGCTCACCATCATGGCGCTGCGCCATCTGGTGCGCTGGCCGATGCGCACCGCACTGACGACGCTCGGGACTGCACTGCCCGTGGCGTTGCTGATCACGTCCCTGTTTGCGCTCGATTCCATCGATCACATGATCGACACCGTCTGGTTCAGGGCCGATCGCCAGGACGCGACGCTGACCTTTACGGCACAAGCGTCCGAGGACGCGATCCGGGATGTTTCCCGTCTGCCCGGCGTACTTGCGGCAGAACCATTTCGCGCGGAGGCGGCGACACTTCGAAACGGGCACCGGTCGCGCATTGTCCAGATTGTCGGCTCCGATCCCGACACGGACATCAGTCGTGTGCTTGATCAGGATTTTGGCGCGATCAAGCTGCCGCCGGCGGGTCTCTTGCTGTCGGAGCGCCTCGCCGAGCACCTCGATCTCGCGCCCGGAGACCAGGTCGAAGTCGAGCTGAGCGATGGACAGGGCCGCCGCGTTCCGGTGCCGCTGGTGGGCCTTACCAACAGCTATGTCGGGCTCACCGCAAACATGAGCCGCGAGGCCCTCGACCGGCTCTCGGGCCAGGGCGTGCGGATTTCCGGCGCGCGGGTCATTGTCGATGAAAGCCGGATTGGGGAGCTTTACGACGCGGTCAAACAGACGCCGGCGATCGCCTCGGTGGCGCTGCAAGGAGTCTCGCGCAAGCGGTTCCAGGAGGTCATCGAGGAAAATATCGGCATCAGCATCACCATCTATGTGTCGCTCGCCGTGATCATCACCTTTGGGGTGATCTACAATTCGGCGCGAATCCAGCTGTCCGAGCGCGCCCGCGAGCTTGCGAGCCTCAGGGTCTTCGGCTTTACCAATGCCGAAGTGTCAAAGGTTCTGCTGACGGAGCTTGGCGTCATGGTGGTGCTGGCGCAGCCGCTTGGGTGGCTGATCGGGCGCGGATTCTCCGAACTTGTCGCCAAGGGCTTTGAAAGCGATCTGTTCCGGATACCGCTTATCATCAACCCGCCGACCTATGCGGTGTCGAGCCTGGTGGTGCTCGGCGGGGCACTGGTGTCGGCGCTGATCGTGCGCCGGCGCATCGACCGGCTCGATCTGATCCGTGTTCTGAAAACAAGGGATTGAAACCATGGCCTCTGTGCTTGTCCGAAGCCTCGCAGGATTGGCGGCCGCAGCCGTGATCGGCGGAGCGTTCTTTGTCGCCTTCGGCGAAAAATCCATCCTGGTTGACCTTGCCACCGTGACAACCGCCCCCATGCAGGTAACGGTCAAGGAAGACGGGGTCACCCGCATCCGCAATGTCTATGCGGTCTCCTCGCCCATCGCCGGGCATCTTGACCGGATCGAATTCTCGGTCGGAGACCCGATCGGAGAGGGAGAGAGCATTGCAGAGATTCACCCGCTCGATCCGCCGTTCCTCGATACCAGAACGCGAACCGAACTGATGGCGGGCATTGATGCGGCGCGCTCAAGCGTCGCAGTGGCGGAAGTGGAACTCATCCGCGCCCGTACGGGCAGAAATCTGGTCCGCGCCAGCCACACCAGGGCGATGAAGCTCGCCGCCACCAATTTCATCTCCGAAAGCGAATTGGAGCGGCTGGCTGGCGAGGTGGAGCTTGCCGAGGCTCAGGTGACCTCGGCAGAAGCGATGATCGCGCTGCGGCGCGCGGAGCTTGCCAGCGCCGAGGCCCGATTGGCGCAACCCGGACAGACGCGCATCACCGCCACCAATGGCGAATGCTGCGTCGAGATCGTCTCGCCGATTGCCGGCACCATACTGGCGCTCAACGCCAAGAGCGAACAGGCGGTCAGCGTGGGTCAGATGATTGCCGAGGTTGGAGAGCCATCCGATCTCGAGATCACCGTCGATCTGCTGTCGGCGGACGCAGTCAAAGTGCGCCCGGGCAGCCCGGCGCTGGTCACCGACTGGGGCGGAACGGAAGAACTGCAGGCGCAAGTCGAGCGCATCGAACCCTCGGCTTTCACCAAGGTCTCGGCGCTCGGGATCTCCGAGCAACGGGTCAATGCCATCATCGCCCTCACGGAGCCTCCACCTGAGGATCTCGGCCACGGGTTCCGGGTGATCGTCAACCTGATCACCTGGGCGTCCGATGCTGTCCTGCAGGTTCCCGTCAGCGCGCTGTACCGCGACCAAGGGGACTGGGCGGTGTTCAGGATGGAGGACGGCAGGGCGCGGGTGACACGGGTCGAGATCGGCCACATGACCGACCGCCATGCCGAGATCCTGTCCGGGCTGTCGGACGGCGACCGGGTGGTGCTTTACCCCGGAGACGCGCTTGAGGATGGAAGCCTGATCGAGGACAGGGCGGCAGCGGAGTGAGCCCCAGAGCGCCGTGCGTCCAATTGAACGCACGGCGCTCTATCTGATTGAATTTAGGGGATCTTTTTCCGAGATCATGCGAGTCCGCCTGATAGCGGGATGCTCTAGCCGGAAGTGCCGGCCAGTCTCCTGAGCTTGGCCATCGCCGTTTCCGCACTCTCGCCATAGGCGATCGTGCCCTTGAAGACGCCGTCCCTGTCGATGAGGAAAACCGACGCGGTGTGATCCATGGTGTAATCACCGTCCTCTGTCGGAACCTTCGCCGCATAGACATGCCAGGCGGCAACAACCCGTGCGATTTCATCGGGATCGCCGGTGATGCCGATGACCCGGTCGGTGAAGGCCTCCGAATAGCCTTTCATGATCTCCGGCGTGTCGCGTTCCGGATCGACCGAGATGAAGAAGGCCTGCAACTCGCGGCCCTCTTCCCCCAGCGCATCAAGCCAGCCCGCCATCTCGTAGAGCGTCGTCGGACAGACCTCCGGGCAGCGGGTGAAGCCGAAATACAGAAGCGTCGGCCGCCCCTCGAACGCAGCCTGGGTGACCGGCGCGCCATTGTGGTCGACCAGCGTGAAATCGGTGCCGAGCTTCATCCCGGCGGTCAGGGATTGATCGGTGCCCTGGACTGCGTATTGCCAGCCCAAAAACCCGATCGAGAGCAGGATCAGGGCGGCAATCGCCGCCCCTATCCCGGTTTTCCTGCCCAGCCGCGGCATGGGCTCAGCCACCGTGCTTCATGGCGCCATGGTCCATCTTGCCGGTTCCGTCCATTTTCATGGTGTCCTGCATCGCCCTGATGTCTTCGACCTGGAACTCAAGCTCGATGGCGCCGGCTTTCTCGAAAGTCAGCGTTGCCTTGCGGATTTCGCCGTCCTTGAACTGGCTGTCGATGCCGATGAACATGACATGGAAGCCGCCAGGCTTGAGAACAACTTCGCCGCCGGCGGGGATTTCCAGGCCGTCTGCCAACTGGCGCATTTTCATCACGTCGCCGTCCATGGCCATTTCATGGATTTCGACCTTGTCCGCGAATTCGGCTTCGCCCGCGATCAAGCGGTCGGCTTCCGCACCGGTGTTGCGGATGGTCATGTAGCCGCCGGAGACCGGGGCGTTGGGCGGCGTTGCGCGCGCATAGGGATGCTCGATCTCGAGCGCGCCCAGCTTGAAATCATGGGCGGACGCCGCTGCCGAGGAGAGGCTGAGGATGGCGGCGGAGAGAAGAAGGGTGAAGCGGTTCATGGTGTTTTACCTTTTCAGAGTCGCCTGAGGTCAGGCAATGATGGATGGGCGGCATGGAACGTCCGTGGACGCATGGGAAGCCGAAAAAATGGAGGAAAAGCCGGGGAATTCCGCGGAAGGCAGTCTCCGGACACAGGATCAAAAGCCGCGTCAGGCGCGGCTGCCCGCTAAACAGGCGGGGTAATCAGGCTGTGAAGGACGGAGGCCCACGCGGTGAAGCACCGGGCCGCAGGGCCGGATAGGCGAGCTTTGCGTCCTGGGGGACCGCAAGTTCGGCTGCGGAAGACCAGCGGGTGATCACATAGCCGTCAAAGGGGGACGGCAGATCGACCGAGGAGACAATGCGGCAGGCTTCGCAATGATTGGCGGCGGAATGGTGCGAGCCGTCGTCCTCGCCGGTCAGGCAAAGATCGGGCAGCGTGCCATCGGGAAGAATGAAAGACGCCACTTCGGCGGTCGAATAGGCAGGAGCGGTTTCAAGTGCAAGCGGACGATGGGCGAAGGCGACAAGCATCAGCGACAGCGCGCAGATCATGCGCAGCCATCCCGATCCGTTCTTAAACCTTCGTGTCCCGATCATGACCTTAGCCTGATATGCCAATGCACGAAGAGTTATACACCCCTTGCGGCGGGAGCAAGGCCTTTCAGGGGGGCCTGCGTCAAGATGCGCGACCCGGGATTTCAATCCCGCATCGGCTCAGAAAATGCCGTTGGCGCGCTGAAGTTCGCGCACATAGGTCACAATCCGCTCGATCTCCACATCGTCGATCCCCTCCACCGGCGGCATGTTGCCAAAGGGCCAATGATGGGCGCGCACGCCATTCCTCGCCGCCAGATGGAACGAAGCGTCTCCATGATGGCCGGGTTCATAGATCTTGTGGACCAGGGGCGGAGCGATGCCGTCCTGCCCGGCGGCATTGGCTCCATGGCACTCGGCGCATTTGGCATCGAACACGGCCTTCCCCGCCTCCGCCGTTTCACTCAACGCCGGAACGGTGACCGAAACCAGCGGCGAACCGGATGAAGAAGCCGGCTGCTTTGTTGCAGCGTTCATTTTCCAGATCAACGCAGTGCCCAGGATGGCAACGGTTGCAATCAGAAGAGACGTTCTGTTCAACTCTCGCCCTTTCAAGTCGATCCTTGTCAAGCGATCCGGCGCACTCCGCTGCCCAAGACCGGGTGTCAGGGCTGACGGGTTATCACGTAGGTCTTGCGCAGCTGTTCATGGATGGTCCATTCACCCTCCCAGCCGAGCGGCAGCACGAGCAGGTCTCCCGGACCGATCTTGCGCTCGTCCCCTCCCGATTTGCCCACAACAGTGGCCGAGCCGCTCAGCACATGGCAGATCTCGGAGGATTTGGTGCGGTCAGCGGAAAAGCGCCCTGGCGTGCATTCCCAGACGCCGATCTTTGTCAGCCCATCGACTGATGCCCAGAGTTCAATGGCCGCCTCGACCTGGCCGTCGGTGAAGCTTGTGGGCTTGGGGGCGAAGGTCCCCAGCGCAAGACCCGAAAGGTCGCCGAAGCACTTGAGGTCGATCATGATCCATCCTTGATACCGGCGCTCGCGCTCCCAGAAGATGCGCGAGCTTGGAGGGGAGTCGATGCGTTGCCAAACTTTTGTTAAGGCTACGAAATCAAAACCGTTTCTCGATGGAGGTAAGACAGTCCAGCTGCACAGTCAAGTCAGGCAGCCTCTCGGATCCGACTGGCTGGGCTGCCTCAATTTGAACAAGTGACGAGCGCTTAAATGCCCCATTGCGCGAGTCTGCCACATGCCCGTGGGTCCAGCCTGATGGGGCACCCGAGCAATGATGCACCACAGGCGGGACACCAAGTCTCGATAGTTGAAATTCTCTACGTTTCCCGGGGAACTTTCCCTGGATGTTGGCCGTTGTTGAGGGACTAGCAGCCCTCCGTCACGGATCGGCGCCGTGTCCTGAAAGGATCTTCACATGGAATGGGATCAGATTGCCAACAGTTGGGCCGCAATGACGCATCGCCTTCGCAGCGACAGGATCGCAAATCTGCGTTTCGCGGGCGGATCGCAGGACGCCCGCCGTATACTGAAGGGAGCCGACGAGGAACCCTCCGGCAACATGCCTCTTGAGACATCCGTCAACGATAATGGCTTATCAAATCAGTGACGCCAAAGGTGCCCGGTCAACAGATGGTCGCTAAGCCAGTCGCATGGTTTCAGGCGCGCTTGCCTTCCGCATGGCGGTCAACATTTCCTGCCCCCTGGAATGATGAAGCGGTGATCCGCGCCGATTTGTTCGGAGCGGAAAGGCTTGAACATCACGCCATTTCCCTGGCCAAAGCCCAACCCGTCACAGGCAACGCAGCGCGTGTCATCCCGCTGAGCCGGCGGGTTCGCGACAATTCGACAGTCCTGCTGTCTGCGTACAGATCCTGCACGCGGGCGCTCCAGGCGGGTCAGACCGTCACGCCGGCAACCGAATGGCTGCTCGACAATTATCACATGGTTGAGCGCCAGCTGGAGCAGATCGCGCGCGACCTGCCGCCTGGATACTACCGCCAGCTTCCGAAACTCGCCACCGGCCCGTTTGCCGGCTACCCGCGTGTTCTGGGCATCGTCTGGGCCTATGTGGCGCACACCGACAGCTTGCTGAACGGCCCTGTCTTTGCCCGCTTCGTGCGCGCCTACCAGACGGTCGAACCCCTGACCATCGGCGAGCTTTGGGCGCTCGCGATCACCTTGCGCATCGTGCTGATCGAGAACATGCGCCGGCTGGCCGAACAGATCATCGCCGGTCAGGACTTGCGACAGGCCGCGGATGATCTGGTCGACAAGGTGATGAGCCGGGCCACTACAGCAGGCGGTCCCTATCCCGGATTTCGGGCCCTGGCCGATGCGACCGAGGCGCTAAATGGCGCACCGATCCCCGAGATCATGGCGGCGCGGATCGCCCAGCGGCTGCGCGGTTTCGATACCGCGGATACACCCTTGCACGACTGGCTGCAGGACCGGCTGGGACAGCAAGGCCTGACGATGGATGATGTGGTGGAGCACGCCCAGCTCCGGCAAGGCGCATCCAACGTGACGATGCGCAACATCATCACCAGCATGCGCCTGATCTCCGAGCTTGAATGGCCCGATTTCTTCGAAGAGGTCAGCCTTGTCGATGCGAGGCTGCGTTCGGGGTCTGATTTTGCGGCGATGGATTTCGCCACACGCGACCTTTACCGTACTGAAATTGAAATTCTCGCACGCGGCTCGTCAATGACCGAGGTGGCGGTGACGGATGCAGCGTTGACTCTTGCTGCGGCGGGCGAAACCCCTGCCACGCGTGATCCGGGCCACGGCCTGATCGGGCCGGGACGGCGCGCGCTTGAACGCATCATCGGGTACAGCCCGGGGCCGAGCCTGCGGCTGCGGCGCATGGCCGGGCGGCTTGGCTTGAAGGGCTATCTGATCGCAATCGGCCTGGCCTGTCTTTCCATTGTCGCGTCCATTCTCGGGCTCGCGCTGACGCAATCGGGCGCACAAGGCTGGCTTGTCCTGGCTCTTGGCCTCGCCGCGCTAGGACCGGCATTCGAGGCGGGCCAAGC
Organism: Hoeflea sp.; assembly: GCA_019084245.1. Taxonomy (GTDB): domain Bacteria; phylum Pseudomonadota; class Alphaproteobacteria; order Rhizobiales; family Rhizobiaceae; genus Hoeflea. Next base: position 217,966 of record JAHRFE010000027.1, on the reverse strand, counting down.
GCTGGTCAACCTCGTGGTGACGCGGTCGGTTGCGCCGCGGCGGCTGCCAGGGATGGACCTCGCCTCAGGCATTCCGCCTGAACTGCGCTGCCTCGTCGTGGTGCCGGTTCTGCTGGATACGGTCGAGGATCTGACCGCCTGCATCGAACGGCTGGAAGTGCATCATCTGTCGAGCACAGGTGGCGCGGTTCATTACGCGCTGTTATCGGATGGACCGGATTCCGCGACCGAAACGCGCCCGCAGGATGCGGAGCTTGTCGCCCACGCCATGCGCGCGATTGCACGGCTCAACGCAGAATATCCCATGCCTGATGGCGATAGGTTCATGTTCCTCCACCGCCGCCGGCTCTGGAACCCGTCGATGGGCGTCTGGATGGGGTGGGAGCGCAAGCGCGGCAAGCTGACCGAACTCAATCGCCTCCTGCGCGGCGCAGACGACACCAGCTTCATCGCGCCTTGCGCAGTGCCGCAGGATGTCCGCTTCGTCATCACGCTCGACGCCGACACGCGGCTCTTGCGCGACACCGTCCGGCGGCTGGCCGGCAAGCTTGCCCATCCGTTGAACGCGCCGCATTTCGATGCGGACCTTGGCCGGGTGACGCATGGTTACGGCATCCTGCAGCCACGCGTGACACCCGCCCTGCCCTTCGGCGCCGAAGGATCCGTCTATCAGCAGATCAACGCCAGCCATGGCGGCATCGACGCCTATGCGTCGGCGATTTCCGACGTCTACCAGGATCTGTTCGGAGAAGGTTCGTTCACGGGCAAGGGCATCTATGACGTCGATGCTTTCATGGCGGCGCTGGAAGGCCGGATTCCCGACAACACCATGCTCAGCCACGACCTGTTCGAGGGTAATCTCGCACGGGCGGCGCTGGTGTCCGATATCGAAGTGGTCGAAGACTTTCCGGCCCGGTATGATGTTTCAGCGCGACGCCAGCACCGTTGGGTGCGCGGCGACTGGCAGTTGCTGCCCTGGCTGGCAGGCCTTGCCGGCCGGACCGCTGACGGATGTAATCCGGTCTTCGGGCTTGGACGGTGGAAAATCATCGACAACCTTCGCCGGTCGCTCACCGCCCCGCTGACGCTTGCCGCGCTGGGTGCGGGATGGCTGTTGCCCTTCCCCGCCGCCGCCATATGGACCTTAATGGTGCTGGCCATGCTGGCGCTGCCCTATCTGCTGTCGCTGCCGTTTGCGCTTCTGCCCGGCCGGGCCGGGATCACCGCGCACAGCCACCTGGCGGCCCTTGCCGGCGACACCAGAACTGCCTTGTGGCGGATCGCGATGGAGATCGCCTTCCTGCCTGATACTGTGGTGCGGATGGTCGACGCCATCCTGCGCACTGCCTGGCGTCTTGGTGTTTCACGCAAGCACCTCCTGGAATGGGTGACTGCAGCCCAGGCTGCGCGGGAGCAAAGACCCGGCCTGCCAGAACAGTACCGGTTCATGGCGGCGGGCGTCTTGCTTGGCCTCGGCGTGACGGGTGGAGCTATGGCATTCAATCCGCCTGCCTGGCCGCTAATCCTGCCCTTCGCGCTGGTATGGCTGGCTGGCCCGTTCATCGCTCACCGCATCAGCCAGCCCAAGGCCCTGCGCGAGGCCGAGCGGTTGAGTAATGGCGAGATACAGAGCTTGCGGCTGGTCGGGCGCAGCACCTGGCGTTTCTTCGAAACTTTCGTGACGGCTGAGGACAATTACCTGCCGCCGGACAATTTCCAGGAAACGCCGCAGCCGGTGTTGGCGCGCCGCACTTCCCCCACCAATATCGGCCTCTATCTTCTGGCGACGACGGCAGCCCATGACATGGGCTGGATCGGACGTACGAATGCCGTCTCGCGGCTGGAGCGGACGCTGGCCACGGTGCAGCGGATGCCGCGGTTCCGCGGTCATCTTTACAATTGGCACACCACAGACGATCTGCGCGTGCTGGAACCGGAATACATATCGTCCGTGGACAGCGGAAACCTCGCCGGGCACCTGATCGCCGTGGCGCAGGCCTGCGCCGATTGGCAACGGGAACCGGCCGCGGAGGCCGACTGGCGCGCTGGCCTGTCCGATTGCCTGCTTCTGGCCGAGTGCGCATTCAGCGCCGCGGCAACGCCGGAAGACAGCGTGCTCGCCAATCTGCTGGGTGAACTGGTCGAAGCCGCCGCTGAGCAGGCGCCGCTCGACAGGCTGCTGGCCTTGAGCCTCGCCGCTGCCACCCGCGCCCGGTCGATTGTCGAACCGGATTCCGAGGCGGGCGTCTGGATCGAGGCCGTGCATACATGCCTGGCGGGCCATTCCGCAGACCGCGACCTGGATCTCGCCCCGCGCCTGGCCACTGTTGAAAAGCTCGCCCGCGAGCTGGCTATGGAGATGGATTTTTCCTTTCTGCTCGACCGGGACAAGAAACTCTTGTCGATCGGCTTTTCGGTGACCACCAATCAGCTCGATCCAAGCTGCTACGATCTGCTGGCCTCGGAGGCACGGCTGGCGAGCCTGTTCGCGATTGCCAAGGGCGATGTCGAGACCCGCCACTGGTTCCGGCTTGGCCGTGCTGCCACGCCGCTTGGCGCCGGGTCGGCGCTGATCTCCTGGTCGGGGAGCATGTTCGAATATCTGATGCCGTCCCTGGTGATGCGCGCGCCGGAAGGCTCGGTGCTGGCGGAAACCAACCGCCGGATCGTCGATCGCCAGCGGGCCTATGGCGCAACCCTTGATATTCCGTGGGGCATTTCCGAATCGTCCTACAACGCGCGCGATCTGGAAATGACCTACCAGTATTCCAATTTCGGTGTGCCGGGCCTGGGCCTGAAACGCGGCCTGAGCGAGAACCGCGTTGTCGCTCCCTATGCTACGGGACTGGCTGCGATGGTTGCGCCGGTCGAGTCGCTGCGCAACTACAAGCGATTGAACGCATTGGGAGCCGAAGGCCGGTTCGGGTTCTACGAGGCGGTGGATTTCACGGCATCCCGGCTTCCTGCAGGAACAGACCATGCCATCGTGCGCAGCTTCATGGCGCATCACCAGGGCATGACCATCACCGCGATCGCCAATTGCGTGCAGCACGGCCGCCTGAGGACCCGGTTCCACGCAGAACCGATGATCAAGGCGGTCGAGCTTCTGCTGCAGGAGCGTGTGCCTCGCGATGCCAGTGAGGCGCCGCCGCGCGCCGAGGAAATGCAGGTCGCCGCGCACGAACCCGATTTCGTCCCGGCAGTGCGGCCGTTCCCCTCGCCCGCGACAGCCGCGCCAACCGCGCATCTTTTGTCGAACGGCACCCATGGCGTGATGCTGACGCCGACCGGCGCAGGTTACAGCCGCTGGCGCGACCTTGCCGTCACCCGTTGGCGCGACGACCCCACGACGGCCGGGCACGGGTCATTTATCCTGCTGCGTGATCGTGCTTCGGGAGACACCTGGTCCTCCGCCCTGCAGCCGACCGGGGCCGATCCGGAGGCGCATCAGGCGGTGTTCAGCGAACACCAGGCGACGTTTACGCATCAGCGCGAGAAATTGAAGACGCTCACCGAGATCGTCGTCTCCGCCGAGGATGACGCCGAGGCCCGGCGCGTGACCCTTACCAATACGGGTGAGACTGCGCGCGAGATCGACCTCACCTCCTATGCCGAGCTGGTGCTGGCTCCACTTGCCACGGATGTTGCGCATCCGGCGTTTTCGAAGCTGTTCGTGGTGACCGACTTTCTGCCAGAACTCGGCGTCATCATCGCCACGCGCCGCAAGCGCGCGCCCTCGGACCCGGAAGTCTGGGCGGCTCACATTGCCGTGGTCGAAGGCACAGAGGTTGCACCCATCCAGTTCGAGACAGACCGTGCCCGGTTCATCGGAGCGGGGCGCAATATTGGCTCCGCCGCCATGGCGAGCAACGATCTGTCGCAGACAACGGGGACGGTTCTCGATCCGATCTTTGCGATCCGGCGCTCGGTCATCGTTCCGGCAGGGGGGATGGCGCGGGTCACGTTCTGGACCATCATCGCGGACGATCCCGATATTTTGCTCGATCTGGTCGACCGCCACCGCGACCCTTCGGCCTTCGACCGCGCGGGAACCCTGGCGTGGACGAAGGCGCAGGTTCAGTTGCGGCATCTGGGGATGACCCAGGCAGCCGCCACGGATTTCCAGCGTCTGGGCGGGATGCTGATCCGGGCCGATACCAGCCTTCGCGCACCAGCCGTGACCGTCAGCGCCGGGGCCGGCCCGCAATCGGCGCTGTGGGTGCACGGCATATCCGGCGACCTGCCGATCATCCTGTTCCGGATCGAAGACGCCGAAGATGCGCCACGCTTGCTCGAGGTCCTGGCAGCACATGAGTTTCTGCGGATGCGGCAGTTGGGCGTCGATCTGGTGATCCTGAACGACCGTTCCGCCTCCTATGTTCAGGATCTGCAGACCAGAATCGAACAGGCGGTGCGCTCCGCCGGATCGCGTCCGCGCGTCACAAACCCTTCGGGCAGAAACGACGGCGCGGTGCATATCCTGCGCAGGGACCTGGTTTCAGCCGACTCGCTGGCCTCGCTGCTGGCGGTAGCCAGCGTGGTACTGGTTGCACGGCGCGGCAGCATCGGCCAGCAGATCGACGCGACAGCCAGGCCGGCTGTCGCTCCTCAGCCCCGGCTTGCGCTGCCGCGGACCACGCTGCGGGAAGCACCCAGCCCATTCGACACTTCGACACTGGAGTTCTTCAACGGCACCGGCGGCTTTGCAGAGAATGGCCGCGAATATGTGATCGCACTCAGCGGCGGTCAAAGCACACCCGCTCCGTGGATCAATGTCATTTCCAACTCTGGCTTTGGATTTCAGGTGTCAGCGCTTGGCAGCGGTCATGTCTGGGCCGAGAACAGCCGCGAGAACCAGCTGACCCCCTGGTCGAACGATCCCGTCACCGACCCGCCCGGCGAGGCGATCTATCTGCATGACCTTGAGACCGGCGAGACATGGACTCCGACCGCCCTGCCGATCCGTGATGGCGGTCTTTATGTCGCGCGTCACGGCTTCGGCTACAGCCAGTTCGAGCATTCCGCGCATGGAATCGGCGCAGTCATGCTGCAATTCGTGCCGATGGAGGATCCGGTGCGGATCACCCGGCTGACACTGAGCAACACCTCCGGACGGGTACGGTCGCTTTCGGTGACGGCCTATGCCGAATGGGTGCTTGGACCGTCGCGCAGCGCCACCGCGCGCCATGTCATCAGCAGTCTCGACAGCGAAACCGGCGCGATCCTTGCCCGCAATCCGTATTCGACCGCCTTTCCTGGACGTGTCGCCTTTGCCGACATGGGGGCTGACACCAGCAGCCACAGCGCCGACCGGAGTGAAATCCTGGGCACGGGCGGCAGCATGGCCGCTCCTGCCGGAATCGGGGCCACGCCGCTGTCGGGACGGACCGGCCCGCTGCTTGATCCCTGCGCCGCATTGCAGCGCCGGGTTACGCTCCAGCCCGGCGAGACCATCGAGATCGTGGTCCTGATCGGACAGGCAGACTCCGCCGAGGCCGCCCGCGAATTGATCCTGCGACACCGCGCGCTTAACCCGGACGCCACCCTTGAGGACGTGAAGCTGCATTGGCGCGATCTTCTGGGCGCCGTTCAGGTATCGACGCCGGACCGGTCCATGGACATCATGCTCAATGGCTGGCTGCTCTACCAGACACTTGCCTGCCGGGTCTGGGCGCGTGCGGGTTTCTATCAGGCCAGCGGCGCCTTCGGTTTCCGCGATCAGCTGCAGGACGGGATGGCGCTGACGGCGCTGCGGCCCGAGATGACACGGGCGCATTTGCTGCGCGCGGCGTCACGGCAGTTCCCCGAAGGCGATGTGCAGCACTGGTGGCTGCCCCATTCCGGTCAAGGCGTGCGCACCCGCATTTCGGACGACCGTGTCTGGCTGGGCTATGCCGTGGCGCAATATGTTGCGGTTTCGGGCGATGCGGCGGTGCTTGATGAACAGGTCCCGTTCCTCGAAGGCCCTGCCCTGCTGGAGGGCGCCCATGACGATTTCTTCCTGCCATCCGTTTCGCCGCTTGAGGCGAGCCTGTTCGAGCATTGTGCCCGCGGCCTTGACCAGGCGATCGAGTTCACCGGCGCGAACGGGATGCCGCTGATCGGCACCGGCGACTGGAACGACGGCATGAACCGGGTCGGCGAACACGGCCAAGGCACTTCGGTCTGGCTCGGCTGGCTGCTGATCGCCACGATCAACGCCATGGCTCCGCTTGCAGACAGCCGCGCTCCGGAGCGCGCCATGCGCTGGCGCGAGCATGCGACGGCTGTGCGCGAGGCGATCGAGCGCGATGGCTGGGATGGTGCATGGTACCGGCGCGGCACCTATGATGACGGCACGCTGCTGGGCTCGTCCGCGTCGCAGGAATGCAGGATCGACAGCATCGCACAGACCTGGGCGGTGTTGTCGGGCGCTGCTGATCCGGAGCGTGCGGCGACGGCCATGGCCTCGATGAGCGAGCATCTGGTTCGTCCCGACCCCGGGCTTGCTCTTCTGTTCACGCCGCCCTTCGATGCCTCCCCGCAGGACCCGGGCTATATCAAGGGCTACCCGCCAGGGCTGCGCGAGAATGGCGGCCAGTACAGCCACGCGGCAATGTGGGCAATCCTGGCCCAGGCGAAGCTCGGCGATGGCGATGCCGCAGGCGCGCTGTTCTCGATGCTGAACCCGATCAATCACGCGCTGAGCCCGGATGACGCGGCCCGCTACAAGGTCGAGCCCTATGTGGTGGCGGCCGACGTGTATTCGACCGCGCCGCATGAGGGGCGCGGCGGCTGGACCTGGTACACCGGATCGGCCGGCTGGATGTATCGCGCCGGGATCGAAGGTCTTCTGGGGCTGACCCGCAGAGGCCCGGACATCATCCTCAACCCCTGCTTTCCAAAGGCCTGGCCCGAGATCAAGGCCGCTGTCCGCGCCGGTGAAGCCACACTGTCGATCACAATCGACAATGCCGCACGAACCGGGCACGGCGTGGTCTCGGCAATGCTGGATGGCGTGGCGCTTGAGCCCGAAAACGGGCAACTCGTCCTGCGGCCATCCGCAGCGACGCAGAACCTCATCGTCCGGCTCGGCTGAGCGGAAAGGGCGACAGGGTCGGACAGGCGTGGCATCAAGTGTCGACTGGTTCCGTGCGAAGGTTCGGCATTGGGGGCGTGCTTCGGAACAAAATCTCCTGGTCGACGTTACTCCCACTGCCTCATTCAGCGCTCGAACCGCGCGACAGACATTTGTCAGCAGCCATAGGACCACGATGACACTCCTGATTATATTCGTCACCCTCGCGATCAGCGTGTCGTTTCTGTGCTCGTTGCTCGAAGCAGCCCTGCTCAGCATAACCCCGACCTATACCGCGACCATCAAGGCATCCCAACCGCAGGTGGCAGCGCAGATCAACGCGCTGAAGGACGATGTCGATCGCCCTCTCGCGGCGATCCTCAGCCTGAACACCGTCGCCCACACGGTCGGCGCGGCGGGCGCCGGAGCCCAGGCGGCCATTGTCTTCGGCGAGGCCTCCATCGCAATCTTCTCGGCTGTTCTGACGCTCCTGATCCTGGTGGTATCGGAGATCATTCCCAAGACGCTGGGCGCGTTGTACTGGAAGAGTTTCGCGCCTTTTGCAGCGCGAATCCTGCCGGTGCTCATCTGGTCGATGTGGCCCCTGGTGAAGATGTCGCAGGCGATCACGCGTCTTTTGTCGCGCGGCAGGCTGCAGGCTTCTGTCAGCCGCGAAGAGATTGTCGCCATGGCCGATATCGGCCATCGGGAGGGAGTTATCGATCACGGCGATTCCAAGGTGGTCGCCAACCTTCTCAAGTTCGACCGGTTGACCGTGCAGGACATCATGACGCCCCGGACGGTGATCTTCGCGCTCGATCAGGCCACCACCATCGACGAGGCGATCTCGCGCAAGAAGGAGCTGCGGTTTTCACGTATTCCGATCTTCGACGGCTCGGTCGACGACGTGACGGGATTTGTGCTCAAGACCGACCTGCTGTTCGAGGCCATCGACAACAACGGACAGAAGCAGTTGTTGGAGCTTAAGCGCGACCTTGGCTCGGTCGTCGAGACCACCTCGCTTGAGCAGCTGTTCGACACCCTGGTCCACGAAGATCGTCATGTGGCTCTTGTGGTGGACGCCTATGGAGGGACCGCAGGCATCGTCACGCTTGAAGATCTCATCGAGACCCTGATCGGCGAAGAGATCGTCGATGAACTGGACGGCGTGGCGGACCTGCAGGCTTACGCCCGTAAACGCTGGAGAGAAAGACACGCGAAGAGCGCGGCCGACACCAATCCATAAGCGGCGACAGGAGCCAAAAACACCAGGTCGCCCAGATCACCCATCCTGAGGCTTGGCGCCGCGTCAACCAGCACAGGCATGGGCCTTTACCGCGAAAGTGCCGAGAAGGGGTTGCGGAAACGGAGATAACATCCATATACCATCCATACAGATGGTACATGGAGTATTGACGTGGCAAAGACGACAACAGCGGCAACACAGGCCAGAGCACCCGACTCTGAAAAGATCACCATCAATCTCGGCTTTGTCGATCTGGGCCAGATCGAGCTTCTGGTGCGCGAGGGCTTCTATTCCAACCGCAGCGACTTCATCCGCACCGCCATCCGCAACCAGATCGAGCGTCACGCCGAGACGGTGCGCCAGATCGTCGTCCGCAAGAGCGTCGACCTCGGCCTCAGGCACATCACACGCGAAGAACTGACTACAGCGAAGGCAGCGGGCGAAATGCTCGACATCCGCGTTCTGGGGCTTGTCGTGATTGCTGCAGATGTCCCGGCCGACCTCGCCCGCGCCACCATTTCCGCCCTGTCTGTTCTCGGCACCCTGCAAGCCAGCGACGCGGTCAAGGCCGCGCTGGCAGACCGCATCACCTGATCCACAATCACGAAAGCGCTCTTATGAACACCAATCTTTCCCGCGGCATGTCCCGGGCCACCGAACTGACCCGGGCCGGCAGGCTGGACGAAGCGACGGCGCTGATCCGGTCGCTTCTGCAACCGTCGTCCGAACCTGGCCACGACAGTGAGGGGTCCGGCGTGATCGAGGGAACGTTCACCCGTCTGGGCAATACCGCGCCAGAAGCTCCAGCGGCAACTGCCCCGCGCACTGCCGCGACCGGTAACCGAACCCATCGCACTGGGCTTCGCGAGACTATACGCAGGATCGCCGCGGGCGGGATGCCGAGCCGCGGCGAAGTCACCGCCAGGCCGCTTCATCTGCCGCACGGAGCACGGTTCCTGTCGCTCGCGCATCACGGAGCGGGCAGACGGGACTATCGGCTCTACATTCCCGCCAACAGCACCGGCGAGCGCGGTCAGCCGATGCCGCTGATCGTGATGCTGCACGGCTGCACCCAGTCGCCCGAGGATTTCGCCATCGGAACCGGCATGAATGCGCTGGCCGAGGAGTACGGCTGCCTCATCGCCTGGCCGGCCCAGCCCCAAGGCGCCAACGCCCAGAAATGCTGGAACTGGTTCCGGCCGGAGGATCAGGGGAACGGCCGGGGTGAACCGGCCCTGATTGCAGGGATCGTGGCCGATATTCTGCGCGACCATCCCGCAGATCCCGAGCGGGTCTATGTTGCGGGTCTGTCAGCGGGTGGAGCAGCGGCGGCGATCCTGGGAGCGGCCTATCCGGAGTTGTTCGCAGCCGTCGGCGTTCATTCCGGCCTGCCTGCCGGCGGGGCGCGCGACGTGCCGTCTGCCTTCGCCGCCATGCGCGGCGGCTCGACCGGCAAGGCGAGCGCGGTGACAGTCCCGGCCATCGTCTTCCACGGCCTTGCCGACAAGACCGTTCATCCGGGAAATGGCGAGGCTGTGGTGGCACAGGCGATGCAAACACGATCCGGTCTCAACAGGGTCTGTGTTTCCGGTGGCTCGGAAGGCGGGCGCGCCTACCGGCAGACCCGCCACGAGGACGCCCTCGGCCGAAGCATCACTGAACATTGGGAGATCGATGGCGCAGGCCATGCCTGGTCGGGCGGCCAGCCGGGCGGCAGCTATACAGACCCGAAGGGTCCCGATGCGTCGCGTGAAATGCTGCGGTTCTTTCTGCAGCACAGGCGGGCGTAGCCGACAAACCCGGGCATTGGCGCAGGGAAGGCTGGTGTTGGGTATCAGGAAGCAAGGCGATGGCCGCAACCAGGTCCTTGAGTTCGATCGCATGATTCCGGCTCGGCCGATGCCACCCCAGACGCTCCGGTTCACGGCTCTCTTTTGCCATCTGTCTTGAATTTCTTCGTAAATGTTGCAACGCAATGCAACATGGTGCGTTGTGCAGGTGGTCAGGTCCGCTTGAGTATTGCCTTTTTGAGCGCAAGCGGACGCCCCATCAAAGGAAATTCCCATGACACGCACCCTCACGGCCAGCATGCGCCGGATGAACCGGCTGATGGGGTCCGCGCAGATGACCAAGGCGACCCGATCCTTGCAAAGGGCGATGACCGGCATCATGGTCAAGTCAGCGCTTGCGCCGATTGCAGCGCTGAAGCAGAAGGCAGCCAAGCCGCGCAAGGCTGCCGCGCCCAAAACCGGTCGCGGACTCGGCGCCGTACTGAAACAATTGAGCACAGCGGGATCACTCGCCCCGGCGACAAGATCCCGATCAGAAGGCCGCGCGGCCCCTCCCCGCATCCCGGCCGGCGCGCACAATATTGAACGCACCCATCGCAGTGCAGCCGGATCGCGCAGATACAAGCTCTATCTGCCCGCAAGCAGGGCCACACAACCCAATGGCCTCATCGTTATGCTGCATGGCTGCAAGCAAAGCCCCGACGATTTCGCAAGGGGCACCAACATGAACGCGCTTGCCGAGAAGCATGGACTGGCCATCGCCTATCCGGCGCAGACCGGTGGACACAATGCGGCAGCCTGCTGGAACTGGTTCAAGCCGGGCGATCAGCGGCGCGGTGCGGGCGAGCCCGCCATTCTGGCCTCGCTCACGCGCAAACTGATGAAGGAATTCGGCCTTGAGCGCGACAGCGTTTTCGTGGCCGGGCTGTCTGCCGGCGGCGCCATGGCTGTGATCCTGGCGGATGTCTATCCGGACGTCTTTTCAGCGGCAGGGGTCCATTCCGGTCTGGCGCGCGGCGCGGCATGCAACGTGATCACCGCGATGTCGGCAATGCACAAGGGCGGCGGATCAGCCGGCTTTGCGCGCCCAACCCCGGCTCAGTCGAATCCAGTGCGGCGGATCATCTTTCATGGGGATGCCGACAGCACGGTGCACCCGTCCAATGCATCGCTGATCGTCGCGGCGGCAGTGGGCGAAGACGCCGCGCCGGCAAAAATCGGCAACCGGTCAGTGCGCGGGCGGGGCTATGCCCGCAGCGATTTCACAGGATCCGACGGGATGGTTCTTGTCGAGCTCTGGATGATCGAGGGGGCGGGTCACGCCTGGTCCGGCGGCCGTGCGGCGGGATCCTACACCGACAGCAAGGGCCCGAACGCCTCGGCGGAAATGATCCGTTTCTTCATGACGAAAGCCGTCTGAGACCCAATCCTGGAACGGGGCTTTCCCACGGTCATTTCTCGGCGTGACCGCGAGCAGGGCGCGCCGGATCTGCGCCTACACTTCCCCTTCCAGACCGTAGAGCGCCGGGCGGATTTCCTCAAGCAGGGCGAAGGGGTCGAGCAGGGAAGCAAAGACATTGATGAACACCGTCGGCTGCTCGCGAATGAAGCGAACATGCAAGCCGCCATTATGGCGCGCCACGACACCGCATCCAATGTGATACTGCGCCTTGCCGATGGAAATGTGGAAATGGTCCGGAATATCGAGCCGCCGGGATGTCGCCATCAGGCCACCTTCCGAGATGTTGAGCACGCGCAGTTGCGCGCTGCTGATCCGGCGTATGCCCTTGAGTGCAAAGACGATATTGACCAGAACCGCACACTCCCGCCGATCCCATTGGCGGTTTTCCTGCTCCATTGCAAATTTGGTGAGGTAATTTCCAGGTGAGTTCGACGGAGTTTGGGGGCTCATAAGAACGGTCCTTGAGTTGCCGGCTCAATTGCCGGCCAGTTTGGAGATGGTGGGTAACCTTGCTCGTCTTTTCATCTGCTCCTGCGCCCGACGGTATCGGCCGGCGCGCCCAAAATTTTCCGATCAACCTGCGGGGTCTGTTTGCAGGCACGGGATGAAGTCCTAAGAAACCTACGCTGCCTTTCGGGATACGGCCTTCTCCAGATCATGCGCAGCAACCGGCCGGGAAAAGAAAAATCCCTGGCCGAAATCGCACCCGAGGGATGCCACGAAATCAAGCTGATCCTGTGTTTCGATTCCCTCGGCGACGACCTCGAGTTTCATTGATCTGCCGAGCCCGACCAGAGCCTGAACGATGGCCGCGTTGTTTGCATTGTTGCCAGTTCCGGACACAAACGACCTGTCAATCTTGATGCAATCAATCGGGAAATCCCGCAGATGGCTCAGTGAAGCATAGCCGGTTCCGAAGTCATCGAGTGCAATGCAAACACCCTCCCTGGAGAAGCCTTCGAGCACGTCTCGTACGTTCTTGCTGTCATTTCCCATGAACACGCCCTCGACGATCTCGATCTTGACGTCGCCCGGCGACAGGCCTTCATCGCGCAAGGTTTTCAGGACGGTATCCACATACTCCATCGACTGGACACTTATCGATGAGGCGTTGATGCTGACAAAATCAATATCAAGGCCCCGGCGCCGCCAATGGGCGAAATCCTTCAGAGCCAGTCCGAGCATGGCCTCGTCAATCACGCGGGCGCATTGGGGTTCGTTCAGGGCTTGCCAGAAATCGGCAGGCCCCAGGATTGAGCCGTCCGTATTGCGGATACGCACAAGCGCCTCGACGCCCTGCATCCTGTGCGTCCTGAGGTCGGTGATGGGTTGATAGAACGGCTCCAGACGGCCTTCTGCAATGGCGGAGCGGATGAGTGCTGTGGATCGCTTTTTCTGTTCGAAGCTATGATTGAGGGATTGGTCAAAGCTCTGGGTTTTTCCACGCCCGTTTTGCTTGACGTGATAAAGCGCCAGATCCGAATTCAGGAGGATCTCATCGCCTGTGCCGCCCCCGCGTTCCTGCGTCGCAATGCCGATGGAAGCACCGATCCTGATTTCGTTATCCTGACAGGCAATCGGCAGGCGGATCTCCGCCAGCAACCGGTTCGCAAACTCCTCCGCCTCTACCGGATTTGATTTGCCTGGCAACAGGACCGCGAATTCATCGCCGCCAATTCGCGCGCAAAACCCATCGTTCGATATCGACCGTTCAATTCTCCGTGCAACGGTGCGCAGAACCTCATCGCCCGCCAGATGACCGAGGCTGTCATTGACATCCTTGAACTCATCCAGATCGATCATCAGCAACGAAAAGCAATTCTCGTTGTCGGACGCGCCCTTTATCAATTGCGCGATTTTTTCATGAAATGAAAAACGGTTCTGGATGCCGGTCAGGCTGTCGGTATGGGCGGCGCGGCGGAGTCTTTCCTCCTGAAGGTATGCTTGAGTTATATCCTTGAATATACCAATCAGGAATTTTCTTCCATCCTGACCATACTCGACCTCTCCGATTACTTGGACGCGTCTGTCGTTGCCTTTTGACGTGACAAAGTCACATTCAATTTGAAATGAGCCGCCATTCTCGATGCACGTGTTTATTTCATTGACCAATCGTCTTCTCTCGTAATCGGGATAATAGGAAATGGCCTCGGCGAAGGTTGGCGGATCGCCCACGGGAAGTTCACAAATGGCGAAGACCTGAGGTGACCATTCCGTCATCAGCCTTTCAATATCAATCGCCCAAGCCCCTATTTCCGAGATGGATTCCACCTGAGACAAGAGCTTTCCGCGCTGGCGGGCGTTCACCGCGGATGTTCTGGCGATGTTGGCGTCGGAATGGGCACGGATGAGCCCGGCTGTCACGGTCGCGAGCGCGGACAATTGATCGATCTGTACCTGGGAAACGCATTTGGGCTCCATGTCGATGACGCAAAGCGTCGCAACATTTGTCTTGCCGTCCAGAGAGATCGGCGCGCCCGCGTAAAACCGGATGTGAGCCTCCCCCGTCACCATCGGATTTCCGGCGAATCTCTCATCCCTTGTCGCGTCTTCGACCAGAAGGACTTCGCGTGTCAGGATCGTGTAATTGCAAAAGGCCACTTCACGGCATGTTTGGTCCGTCTCAAGGCCGCACTTTGCCTTGAACCATTGAAACTCCGATTCAACGAATGAGATCAGCGCGATCGGAACATCAAAAATGGACGCTGCCATGGCCACGATTGCATCGAACTCGGGCGTGGGCTCTGTGTGGACGATGCGGAGCGCGCGGAGTGCCTGCAGTCGCTCCGGTTCATTGACCGGGTACGGAATATTCATCGAGCCTTCCCTTCTTCTTTCAGTGGAGAGCTGTGACATGGACGGCCACTTCCGGCCGCGGCCGCTTGCGGACGGGGCCCGGTTTCGCATCGGCTTTGCCGATCCGGAGGCTGTCGGTTGCTTGTCGAACGCGCCGGGCGCGATCAGTGCCAGATGCTCCACCTGCTTCTGCTTGCCACCCGCGGGGCATGGGAGGCGGAACAAAGTTGCCGGGCGGCTTGAGGATCAAAAGAGCCAAGCGTCAGGCCGGAACGGCTCTTGAGCAGCGCGAGGCGTGATCCAAGAGCTGCCAGGTGCAGATCGACCAATCCGCCAGTTCCGCGCGTTTCCGCGTTTTCGAGTTCAGGCATACCATCCTGCTTCATGGTGTCTCTCCTCATTGAGGCATGGGGGAAGGACTGTCCCTCGCCCATGCCGCAGTCTCCGCCCGGCAATCTTCGTGGTACAGCAAGGGTATGTTTCATAGAAATAAGAATGCGTTAATTGTCATATATGAATAATCGCGTACATTACCCCGGCGCGTATTGATCCGTTTACACGGCTTATGTCTCGTCGATATTACATTTCTAATTCCTTCAATCATAAATTGTACTATTTTTTACTGTATTATTAATCATATTTCACACAGTATTTTTCGAATAAATTGGAGTATCATTTTGATTTTCCCTATAATTACTTTTCTGACGCCAAGTCAAACGCATTAGCACTTGTTGATAAACAAATGACATTGTTCGTATTGAACTGCTTTTTGGTGGCGCAGTGGACTCATGACGTCACTCCAGGAAGTCCGCACATCTATGAGGGACGATCCGCATTTTGCGCCATTGCCCCGACCACGAGATAGCGCATCACCCGCTCCTTCCATGTCGAACACTGGAGCAGCCCCAATCTTTCAAGGCCCGCTTCATCGGGCGGCGCGGACAGGCCGCGGGCAAAGATTCGCGCAAGCGCCGGCCAGGACTTGGAGGCCTGTTTCAGGATGGCGAGCGCCGGCAGGAGACGCTGTTCGGTCTCTGTGAAATCGGTGCCGAAGGGAAACTGCGGCAACAGACCGTCTTGCCGTGCGGCGCCGAGCCAGGCCTGCAGACGTTCAGGCGTTTTGGCGCGGTCGGTATCTGCGATCTCGTAGTCGGATCTGATCTTGCCGGCCTTTTTCGCCTGGTCAAGAAGTCCGGCCTGGAAGCGGCTGTCGGCAATCGAGAGCATTGCAGCAATGCACGCCTCGTCGGTCTTGCCGCGCAGATCCGCCACGCCATATTCGGTCACCACGATATCGCGGTAATGGCGCGGCACCGTTTCATGCGGATAGTCCCAGCGGATGTTGGACACCGTCTTGCCGTCGCTTTCCCGCGTCGCGTTCAACGTGATGATCGAGCGGCCGTCATGGAGCGCGGTCGCCTGCTCGACGAAATTGAACTGACCGCCGACACCGCTGACGACCTGGCCGTTCTCCACCCCGTCCGAGACCACTGCGCCGAGACAGGTGACGATCATCGCATTGTTGACAAAACGGGCATCGCGCCGCGCCGCGCGTTTCTCAGCTTCCTCAGCATAAAGCGAGTTGGTGAAGGAGACCGGCATCATGGCGATTTTGGCCCGCCGCTCGGCAGGCATGTCTCGCAGTTTCTGATAAAAATCCCGGCACTCCAGAAAGAAGCCGGCATGGATCGCAACCCCGTCGACTTCCCTGCGGATGACGCCGCCTTCGAACAATTCGAGAATGCCGCCCACCAGCATTTCGGTGACAGCGTAGAGACCCGGCTCGAACGGCTCGTGATGGGATTCAAGCGCAGCATCCGAAAACGGATTTGCCGAGATGAGTGGCAGGTAGTCACCATTCCGGCGGTGGCGCAGCAACAGGGATTGCGCAATCGCATCGCCGATCGATCCGATGCCGATCTGGAGCGTTCCACCGTCAACAATCAGCTGCGAGACATGAAGACCGCTGGCCAGATCCTTGAGGCTCACCGGCCGGCGCACGACGGAGAACAGGTCGAACGAGGTCCTTGGCTCATGAACCATGTCGATCTCTCCCGCGGTGACCACGGCCGGGCCATCCATGAAGGGCAGATTGTCGTTGATCTCGACCGAGAAGATGAAGTCGGCGCGGCCCTCGCGCCTGGCTTTGAGCAGATCGACGGTGATGTCGGTGTTGCAGCTCAGGCTCACGCGGCCGTCGGCTGCCCGCGCGACCAGTTGTGCCACGACATTCGGCCTGAAATCCAGCAGACAGGCCAGCGCATGGGTGTAGTTGGCCGAGATATGATGGCGCTGCGCATAGGTGTTTCCAAGCCACTGCCCGGCCTGGAAGAAGAACTCGCGGACCTCGATATTGGCAGGAAGCGTGCCCTTTTCGATCATCTCCGCGTAAAGCAGCGGTTGGTAGCGGCCGAAAAGCCGGTCTTGCGCGGGTTCGAGAAACCGCTTCTCCAGGTCGGAATGCGGCTCCGGCCGCTGCAGCGTCAATGCGGTCAGGATGGTCAGGTTGATCGCCGGATCATCACATGCCGCCCGCGTCAGCGCGTTGACGATGCCATTGGCCTTGCCAAGACCGAGCGGAAGCGCCAGCCGGATCTCGCCGCCGGTCTGCTCGATAATCCGGCGGGCCAGGTCTTCCGCGTCGGTCGACAATGCTGCCTCCGCCTCAGCCAAGATCTTTCCAGCCTAGATCCGGGGCAAAGCGGGGGCCATGGCTTTCCGCCAGCTCCATGAGGGCGCTGACGACATCGTTGATGCCGCGCTGGCGCGCATAGTGCATCGGACCGCCGCGGAACGGCGCGAACCCGGTGGCGAAGATCATCGCCGCGTCGAGCGTGTCGGCGTCCGCGACAACATCCTTGCGCAGGCATTCGACTGCTGCATTCAGCATGGGAAGAATGAGCCGATCCTGAGCGTCCTTCGGAAGCGGATGATTGCCGCCCTTGCCCTTCTTCGGCTTGCCGTCTTCCCAGGCATAGATACCTTCGCCTGACTTGACGCCGAGACGTCCGCTCTCCATCCGCTTGGCCATCCAGTCAGGCACGTCGGGGATCGGCGTGTCGAGATTGTCGCGCAGGCTGTCGGCGACGTGCAGGCAGATATCGAGGCCCACCCTGTCGGCAACTTCGAGCGGCCCCATCGGCATGCCGAACTCTTCGGCGGCGCGGTCGATCTGCACCGGGTCGATGCCTTCATCAACCATCAGCGCCGCTTCGAGCAGGTAGGGCGTGAGCACCCGGTTGACGAGGAAGCCCGGATAGGACTTGACAGGCGCGGGCAGATGGCCGATCGCGGTGACGAATGCATTGAGCTGGGACAGGGTCTTCCTGGTCGCCTTGTCGTGCGAGACCACCTCGACGAGGTCGAGCTTGGAGACCGGGTTGAAGAAATGCAGGCCGGCAAAGCGGCCCGATTTCTTCATCACCGCGGCGAGCCCGTCCAGTTCGAGACTGGATGTGTTGGTGGCGATGATCGCGTCCTTGCGGGCGCGCGCCTCGATCGAGGTAAGCAGGTCCCGCTTGAGTTCCGGCTTCTCCGGCGCCGCCTCGATGATCAGGTCGGCATTGGCCAGACCATATTCCCTTGGATCCGGCATCATCCGATCAAGCGCGTCGCGGATTTCG
Source organism: Hoeflea sp. (assembly GCA_019084245.1). GTDB lineage: Bacteria > Pseudomonadota > Alphaproteobacteria > Rhizobiales > Rhizobiaceae > Hoeflea. The sequence goes on along the minus strand of JAHRFE010000027.1, from coordinate 199,992 downwards.
ATATCCGACAGATGCGCGTCGCGGGCGGTGCTCGCCGCGTCCTTGACGGCCTTTGCCAGCGGCTCGAGCTTGATATCGCTGATCGTCACCCGCAATCCCTTGATCGCGCACCAGGCGGCGATCTCGGCGCCCATGGTCCCTGCCCCGACGACATGGACGGTTTCGATGCCACTCTTGCCGACACCGTTCTTCTTCAGCGCCTCGCGCAGGAAGAAGACACGGATCAGGTTCTGCGCCGTATCGCTCATCAGAAGCCGGGCGAAGGACTTGATCTCGGCTTCCTGCATGGCGTCGCGGTCGCCGCCGTGGGTTTCCCAGAGATCGATCAGGGCATGCGGCGCGGGATAGTGCTCCTGCGGTGCCTTGGCCTCGGTCTGCGATCGCATCCGGTTGGCGGCGAGCTTGCGCGCCGGCCCCATGTCAAAAATGGCAGCCTTCAGCCCGCGCTTGGAACCGTCGTCGTCCTTGCCGAGCAGCGCCTGCACCGCGGCCCGGACATGCCGCTCCTCGACCACGGCCTCGATGATGCCAAGCTGCCTGGCCTTTTTCGTGTGCGCCGACTTGCCGGTGAGCATCATGGTCATGGCTTCGGTCGGATCAATCAGTTCGGACAGGCGGAACGTGCCGCCAAGGCCTGGATGCAGGCCGAGCCGGACCTCCGGAAAACCGAACCAGGCGCCTTCGATGGCGATCCGGCGGTCGCAGGCGAGCGCCAGCTCAAAACCACCGCCGAGCGCATAGCCATGGATGACGGCAACCGTCGGGCATTTAAGCGCTTCAAGCCGGTCGATCACTCCATGACCTTCGCGAAGACGGTCGGCTACGGAGGCTTCGTCCTTGGCATCGCGGAATTCGGAGATGTCGGCGCCGGCCACGAAGCCACCAGGCTTGGCCGAGCGCAGCACCAGCAGTTTGGGCGGCTGGCTTTCGATCGCGTCCAGCAGCTTCGACAGGTCGGTGAGCACGGCTTCGGACAGCGTGTTGGTGCTGCCCTTGCCGTCAAGGATCGCCCAGGCAATGCGGTCGGCGTCCTGGCGCAGACGCCAGTTGCCGAAGGCTGTCTCCTCGCCGGATCCGAGCTCGAGTTTCATCTCGCCGATGACGGACAGGACAGGTTTGGTCATTATGTCATCTCCACAAGCATGGCGCCGCCCAGGCCGCCGCCGATACATTCGGTGGCGATGCCGCGTTTTTTGCCGAGCCGGGACATCGCCTGAACAAGGTGCAACACGATCCGGTTGCCGCTGGTTCCGACGGGGTGGCCGAGGGCGACCGCGCCGCCATCGACATTGAGGCTGTCGCGGTTTATCGCCCCGAAGGCTTCCGGCAGATCCAGCACTTCGCGGCAGAACGTCTCGTCCTCCCAGGCGGCAAGACAGGCGAGAACCTGGGCGGCAAAGGCCTCGTTGATCTCCCACAGGTCGATCTGCTCCCGCGTCAGGGCGTTGCGTGTCATCATCTCGGTCGAACACAGAACCGGGCCGAGGCCCATCACCGAGGGATCGAGCGCCGACCACTGGCTGTCGCGAATGACCGCCAATGGCTTGAGACCGTGCTGCTTGACCGCGTCCTCGCTCGCAAGAATCAGCCAGGATGCGCCATCGGTGATCTGGGAAGAATTGCCCGGTGTCACCTTGCCGTAGGGTTTTTCAAAGGCCGGCGACAGCTTGGCGAGGCTCTCCATGCTGCTGTCGGGCCGAACGCCGTCATCCTTGTCGTAAGCCGTGCCATCCCGGTCGAAGGCCGGCTCCACCTCGCCATCGAGCCAGCCCTGTTCCTGGGCGTTTGCCAGCCGGTGATGGCTTTCCATCGCATAGCGATCGGCCTTCTCCCGGCTGATATCGAAACGATGCGCCAGGATCTCGGCGGTCTGGCCCATGTTGAGATCGGTGATCGGGTCGGTCAGGCCGCGCTCGAGCCCGATCACCGGCTTGAAGAAATCGGCCTTGACGTCGGTCATCATCGACACGCGCTCAATCGACCCCTTGGCGCGCGCCATGCCTGCATACCATTCGACGGCGCCCTTGCGCAGCACCAAGGGCGCATGGCTGAGCGCCTCCGCGCCACCGGCGAGCACCAGGTTGGCGGAACCGTCGCGGATGTAGCGGTAGGCGGTGTCGATCGATTGCATGCCGGAGCCGCAATTGATCTGCACGGTGAAGGCAACCGTGTCCTCGCCCATGCCGAGGCGAAGGGCCGCGACGCGCGCCGGGTTCATCTCGTCGGCAATGACGTTGACGCAGCCCAGGATCACCAGATCAAAGGCATTGCGCGCCAGCGGCTGGCGGGCAAGCAGCGGCCGTCCGCATTGCACGGCAAGATCTACCGGCGTGAACGGACCAGGCCCGCCGCGCACCTTGAGGAACGGCGTGCGTGCGCCGTCGACGATATAGACCGGCCGATGGTCGCTCATTGGGCGGCCTCCCTTGGTTCATCGATGAATTCGTCGCGCAGGATCTCGGCAGGATCGAAATCATCGACCGCAACCACCTCGGCGACCAGGGCCTCGGCCTTGCGCAGGAGACCGGCCTGCTCGCTGGTGAGCGTGCCATTGGCGACGGCTGAATCAACGGAAAGCTTCGCGTCACGCAGCTTGCGGCGCAGCGGCTCGGTCTCGACGACAAGCGCGAACGCCTCTTCGAGCGTCTTCAGGGCCCCGTCTCCGCTGACGGCACGGACGCCCTTGGTCAGCCGGTCGCGTGTGGGCGACGGCGTGAGCAGAAGCTCGGCGCACTCGCGTGTCAGATCGTCCGACGGCCCGCGATGCGACCCGCCGGGCAGCGTCACCGCGCGCAGGAAGAATGCCGCCGCGCGGTTCGGCAGATTGGCCAGCACTTCGTCAAGGCCCCGGGCCATCTTGGCAAGCGAGTCCTCCGCGGCCCATTCGACCAGCGGGAAGTCGGCGGCCTTGTGCCCATCGTCATGCCAGCGCTTCATCACCGCGGAAAGCAGATAGAGCTCGGACAACACGTCGCCGAGCCGGGCCGAGAGCATCTCCTTGCGCTTGAGCGATCCGCCAAGGGTGAGCAGCGCAAAATCGGAAACCAGCGCAAAGGCCGCGGCATACCGTCCCATCCGGCGATAGATGCTCGCCGCGGCCGAGCCGCCATGCGTGGGCGCCGGGGCGAAGGCGCCGCCGGTCCAGGCCCTGCCCGCGGCGCGGAAGAAGGTCTTCAGCGAATGGCCGACATGGGCCCAGAAGGCCTTGTCGAAGGCATCGAGCGCCTCTTTGTCGTCGGACTTGTCGAGCGCCAGGATCTCATCGAGCAGGTGGGGATGGCAGCGGATCGCGCCTTGGCCGAAGATGATCATGTTGCGCGTCAGGATATTGGCGCCCTCGACGGTGATGCCGACGGGTACGGATTTGTGAAAATTGCCAAGGTAATTGTTCGGCCCATCAATCACGGTCTTGCCCGCATGGATATCCATGGCGTCATCGACCGCCTGTCGCATGCGGTAGGTGGCGTTCGATTTCATGATGGCTGAAATGACCGCAAGCTTGCGGCCTTGGTCGAGGCCGGCGCAGGTCAATTTCCGGGCGGAATCCAGCGTATAGGCATTGGCGGCGAGGCGGCCGAGATGGCTCTGCACGCCTTCGAACTTGCCAACCGGAATGCCGAACTGCTCGCGGATGCGGGCATAGGCGCCGGTGGCGTGGGCCGATGTCGACGCCGCGGCGCAGGACAGCGAGGGCAACGAAACTCCGCGCCCGGCGGCGAGCGCGCTCATCAGCATCATCCAGCCCTTGCCTGCAAAATCCGGACCACCGATGATGTGATCAAGCGGCACGAACACGTCCTTGCCGGAATTCGGACCGTTCTGGAATACCTGGCCGCAAGGGATGTGCCGACGTCCGATGCTGACTCCCGGCACATCGGTCGGGATCAGCGCGCAGGTGATTCCTTCCGCTTCCGTGTTGCCGAGAAGTCCGTCGGGGTCCTTCAACTTGAAGGCAAGGCCCAGCACGGTGGAGACCGGCCCGAGCGTGATGTAGCGCTTGGACCAGTTGAGGCGGAGCCCCAGGGTCTCCTTGCCTTTCCACTGGCCTTTGCAGACGACGCCTGAATCGCGCATGGCCGATGCATCTGAGCCCGCATCTTCACTGGTCAGGGCGAAAGCCGGTATTTCCTCACCTTCGGCGAGCCGCGGCAACCAGTAGTCCCGCTGCTCATCGGTGCCGAACTGCATCAGCAACTCGCCCGGGCCCAGCGAATTGGGCACCATGACGGTGACGCCGGCCGTGACCGAACAGGTGGAAATGCGCCGGATGACTTCCGAATGGGCGAAATGGGAGAACCCGAGCCCGCCGTATTTTTCGGGGATGATCATGCCAAAGAAGCGGCCGGACCTCATGAAGTCCCAGACAGGCTCCGGGAGGTCACCGGCGCGGGTGATCTCCCAGTCATTGAGCATGGAGCACAGTTCTTCGCACGGGCCATCCAGGAAAGCCTGTTCCTTTTCGGAGAGCGATGCCGGCTTGACGTCAAGCAGCTTCGCCCAGTCAGGATTGCCGCTGAACAGTTCAGCGTCCCACCAGACTTCGCCCGCATCGATCGCGTCGCGTTCGGTTTCGGACAGGCTCGGAAGCTGTGTGCGCGCCCATTTGAAAATTGGCCGCGTGAGCGTGTCGCGTCGGAAAGTTCGGATGGACATAGGGGGTGCTCCTGCTGTTCGGTTTTGACGTCCGAAAGGCCGGCAGGGTTACCCCCCTGCAACGCGGTATCGGACAGTGTTCGCCGCACTGCTGTCGCAAATGCTCGTTTGGAAAGCGCCAGCTATTCGCTGTTTTCCCATGGCGGCAATGCCTGCGCCTGACCCAGACTTTGAGTCAGGTTAACGTCTCCCTTGGGCTTTTGTTCCGCTTAAAGGTGTTTCCTACGAGCCAGGCGGTGAATTCAAAGGAACAAAAAGCGGGGCCGGCGGTTGATGCAACATGTCAGACGCTACGCCGACCCTTGACCAAGACAGTCTCCTCATAGAACGAGAACTGGCGCAGCTGGACCGGTTGGCCAAAATGCTCGACAGCCGCTTTCGCCTGCCCGGCACGACGATCCGGTTCGGATTTGACTCCATCATCGGACTGGTTCCAGGCATCGGCGACACGTTGATGGCGGCGCCGTCCGCCTGGATCATCTGGCGCGGGCACAAAATGGGCCTGGGCAAGCGGCATCTCGCCCGCATGATTGCCAATACGGGCATTGATTACGTCATTGGCTCGGTCCCCGTGATCGGCGATATTTTCGATGTCGGCTTCAAGGCCAACCTGCGCAACCTGTCGATCCTGCGGGAGGAACTTGGCACCCGAAAGCGCGGGCAGAGCAGGATGCATGACAAGAAGAGCCGAGCCTGATTCACGCTAAAACGGTCGGCGCTTCAGCGGACCTGCCCCCCAAACACCGCCTCCGCAAAGTGATACGACAGGACAGGGGCTCCATCCCAAAGTACCAGCAGGGGCCGATTGGAAAGCCGGCCCCTGTCGACGTCACTGGCCTTCGGGCAGGGCGTAAGCGATGACATGGTCTCCTGTCGGGGTTTCCATGAAGTGATGACCTCCGGGCGCGATCACGAGGTACTGGCGGCCGTTCACCTCATAGGTCATCGGCGTGGTCTGGCCGCCGGCCGGCAACACGGTCTGCCACACCACTTCGCCGGTCTCGATATCGATCGCCCGCAACAGGTTGTCGGTCGCAGCCGCAATGAAGATCAGTCCGCCCGCGGTGACCAGCGGCCCGCCATTGTTGGGCGTTCCGATGGTGAACGGCAGCATCGAGGGGATGCCGAATGGCCCGTTCTTGCGCGCGGTGCCCAGAGGCTGATCCCACAGAGTCTCACCGGTCGCAAGGTCGATGGCGCGGATCCCGCCATAGGGCGGCTCCTTGCACAACAGGCCCGTCGGCATGCGCCAGCCTGCGTTCACAGCGATTGCATAGGGCGATCCGGCCTGGGCGCCGGCCTCGCCGCCACCGCCCTGGCCGCCTTCATTGATCGGCTTGATGCCTTGTGCGTCAGCCTCCTCGCGCGGGATCAGGCGGTTGTAGTTGGGCATGTCGTTGTAGTTGGCGATCAGGATGCCGCGCTCGACATCGACCGCAACGCCGCCCCAGTCATTGCCGCCATTGTAGCCCGGATACTGGATCCAGCGGCGATCCGCCGTCGGCGGGGTGTATTCGCCGTCATAGGCGGCGCGGCGGAACTGGATGCGGCACCAGAGCTGGTCAAGCGGGCTCATGCCCCACATGTCCCTCTCCGTCAGCCGTGGCTGGCTCAGAGTCGCATAGCTGGAATAGGGCTGCGTGGGCGACAGGTTTTCCGGCTCGACACCGCCCGAGGGCACCGGGCGTTCCTCGACGGGGAACAGCGGCTCGCCCGTCCGCCGGTCAAGAACGTAAATCGGACCCTGCTTGCTGGGCAGGATCATGGCCGGAACCGGGCCCTCCTCCCCTGGAAAATCGATCAGCGTCGGCTGAGACCCGAGATCGTAGTCCCAGACATCATAGTGCACTGTCTGGAATTTCCAGGCCACATCGCCGGTTTCCACATCAATCGCGACCACTGCGGTCGAGAATTCATTCTCGGCCTCCGAGCGGTTGGCGCCATAATAATCCACGGAGGAATTGCCCATCGGCAAATAGACAAGCCCAAGTTCTTCGTCGCCGGAGGCAAGGGTCCACATGTTGGGCGTGCCGCGGGTGTAGACCTCGCCTTCGGGCGGCATGCCCTTGAGGTCGGGTTTGCCCATGTCCCACGCCCAGGCGAGTTCTCCGGTCACGGCGTCGTAGCCACGGATGACGCCCGAGGGCGCATCTTCGGCCTGACCATCCTTGACCTGGGCGCCGGTCACGACGATGCCGCGCACGATTGTGGGTGGGCCTGACACGGCGTACCAGCCCGGAACCGTTTCACCGATTCCATCATTCAGATCGATAATGCCTTCCTGCCCGAAACCGGTGCAAAGCTGGCCCGTGCTGGCGTCAACCGCGATCATCCGTGCATCAAGCGTGGCTTCGATCACCCGCTCGGCGCAGAGATCGCTAGGGTCAGCCGCCTCGTCCCTGTAGTAGGCCACGCCGCGGCAGGTCGCGCCATAGGGGATCGCATCGGCGGAGACGCCGGGATCGTAGCGCCATTCTTCCTTGCCGGTGGAAGCATCGATTGCCACCATGATGTTCATGGCCGTGCAGATGAACAGGCTGTCACCCACCTTGAGCGGCGTGTTCTCGGGCGAGTATTTGCCTTCGGCATCACCCTTCGGCATGTCGCCCGAGCGGAATTCCCAGACCTGTTCGAGGTCCGCCACATTGTCGCGTGTGATCTGGTTGAGGGGCGAATACCGCCGTCCCTCGTAGGTTCCGCCATAGGCCGGCCAATCCGTGCCGGCCTCAAGGATCTGCGCGGGGCGCAAGACAGATGTCTCGCTCGCTGGTTCGACGACCGCCGCTTCAGCGGGGGCTTCGCCCGGCGCAGGCTGAGCCTGGGCGGCGTCGGGGGCGATGGTTTCATCGGGAGCAGCTTCGTCAGCCGGCTCGTTCTCTGTCTGGCCTGGCGCGACCGCCTGCGGCGCCTCGGACTGGGCGAGCGCACGATCTGCCGCGAAGGCGGAAAATGCCAACCCTACGGCAAGCAGGACAACAAGAGGCTGATAGGCCTTGCCGTGCCGGGCGATATATTTATGGGATGCCGGACGCGACGAGAAAATCGGTATGGTCAGGGCAACCAGCACAAGAATGATGGTGGGCGCCACGACCCGCGGCACCAGCGGCCAGGGATCAAACCCGACCTCCCAGACAGCCCAGATCAGCGTCCCGATCCAGATCAGAAAGTAGATGCCGACACCCATGATCTTCTGCCGCACCAACAGATAACCGCTGGCAATCAGACCTAAGCCGGCGATGGCGTAATACCACGACCCGCCAAGTGAAATGAGCCAGACGCCGCCTGCGCCGAGCACAAGCCCCAGAAGGAGAACCAGAATACCGACGATGGATGTGTAAATGGAGCCGAGGGAATAGCCGGAACCCTTCGCACTGCGTTGCATTTCGAAATCTTCAGTGCTGGTAACGGGTCTGTCGGCGCGCATGATCGTCTCCCCAATAGTGGCATTTGGAGATCCAACGCGCGTAGGGAGATTGCGTTCCCAAAAAGGCAGGTTTTCTCTGCCCCTCCAAACACACGACACTGCATCTACGACGTAGCCCGAACCGGCGATGCCGTGACTGGCCGTGCACCTTGCTCAGGGGCGCCGGCGGGCCGCAGTGGGTCGGCAGCAGTGACCCTCTGGATATTTGGAACCGGGCGCCTGGCCGCCGCTTGGAGACCACCGAGCCATTCAAGGTAGTAGGCCAGGGCTGCCTGTGCCAAGACGCCGGCAAGAATCATCAGGCCCAGCGCTGTTGCGCTGCTTGCATGGGTCAAGTTCCAGGCCTGCGCCAGCATCGACAGCACCGTGCCGGCGATGAACACCGGAAGGGCATGACGCCCCATGACCGCGAGAGGATTGCGGCGCCCCACCCGCCAGATATTGGACAGGGCGGGCACCGTGACCAGCAGATAGGCCATGGCAAGAACATGGGTGAGCCGCGAGACAGACAGGAAAGTCTTGTCGAAGCCGGTGAGAACCGCTGGCAGGCCAAGGGAAACATCAACACCCCAGAACGGCACTTTCACCCAGGCAAGCGACAGGAGCAAATATAAGACGCACAGGACCTGCAGCGTGACCGAAACCGGAATCCGGCCGCCGCCCCGCACATGCATGTTCGCGGCCATGCCGATGACAAACAGGAATTGCCACGACAGCGGGTTGAGAAACCAGAAATTGCCCCCGGGATAAGTGGGAAGTGCAATCAGGAACAATCCGCACCCCAGCCAAAGCGCGCCCGAAGCCGCCAGCATCACGGCAATGCCCCAATGGGAAAGCAACAGGAACAGCGGCAGCATCAGCAGGATCACGCCATACATCGACAGGATGTTGTTGTAGCCCAGCTGATGCCCGAGCGTGACAAGTCCCAAAAGCCCCCGGACCGGGTCGGCAATCAACGGCCCGATGTTGATGGTGTCGAGCAATTCGGGTGCGGCGTAGTAGAGCGAGAACCCTGCAAAGATAGCCAGCGTCACCAGCGTGCACACGAGATGGGCGACGTAAAGAACGCCGGCGCGCCGCAACGCCCGGATTGCCGTGAGCAGTCGGCTGCCGGCCTCAAACTTCATCCCGTAGGCATAGGCGGCGGAGACCCCGGAGATCAGCACAAAAGCTTCGGCGGCGTCGGAAAAGCCGAAATTCTTGGAGGTGAGCTGCTCAAACGGATTGCCGGGGACATGATTGACGAAAATGGTGATGAGGCAGAATGCTCGCAGCGCATCGATCCTCGTGTCCCGGCTCTTCGGCCGCGCGCCGGCCGGCGCCGATTTCCGGTCAGCCGCATCTTCGGTCTGAACATTTTTCCCCAGATGGTTTGGCTTGAGATCGTTACCCATCGCCTTACGCCGATTCCGACAGTGGCAGCTGACCCACGGCATGGAGCCGGTCCTTGCTCGCCAGCAAGCCGCCGGCGCGCAACAGTGCCGCAAACCGTCCGTTGTCGCGGCCGGCCAGTTGCTGGAACTCGCCGAACTCGATGATGCGTCCGTGATCAAGGAAGATCACCAGGTCGGCATCGCACACCGTCGAAAGGCGGTGGGCGATGATGAAGGTCGTCCGGTCCTTGCGCAACCGGTCTATGGCGCTCTTGACCAGTTGCTCGGTCTCCACATCCAGGGCGCTGGTTGCCTCGTCCAGCACGAGGATGGGGGCGTCCTTGAGCACCGCGCGGGCGATCGCGATGCGCTGACGCTCGCCAACCGACAGCTGGGCGCCGCGCTCGCCGACGAGCGTGTCATAGCCTTCGCGCTTGGACAGAATGAACTCCATCGCGGCGGCAACCTTGGCAGCCTCGTGAACTTCCTCATTGCCGGCGTCGGACTTGCCGATGCGGATGTTTTGCTCGATGGTCCGGTTGAGCAGTCCGGCCTCCTGGAAAACCGCGGCAATCTGATTGCTGTGCGAGCGCCGCGTCATGTCACGCACGTCGATGCCGTCAATGCGAATGCTGCCGCTGTCCGGATCAAACACGCGCTGAAGCAGGTTGATCATCGTGGTCTTGCCTGCGCCGGTGGGACCGACAATGGCGACAGTCTTGCCGGCGGGCACCTCGAAGCTGATATTGTGCACACCCTCGCCGCTGCCAGGAAACGTAAACGAGACATTGTCGAAGCTCACATGTCCCTGGAGACGGTCAACGCTCAGGCCGCCATTGTTGTCGGCCCGTTTGGAGACGGTATTCTTGAGCGCGAAAAACGGCTCCAGCCGCGCGCGGGCCTCGAAGATCTCGTTGAAGAAACCGGTCACCTGGTCGAGGCGGCCGATCAGCAGGCCGGCAAAGCCGGTAAAGGCCACGATGTCGCCAATGCGCATCTCGCCGCGCCCAACAAGCATCGCGCCAATGATGAGAACGATCATCATCGAGATTGTCGCGGCCAGGCGCTGCAGGGCGCTGCCCAGCGCCCACCAGGTGAGCACCGGATACTGGGACTTGAGCAGGTCGTCGGTGAAACGGCGCAGCGCTTCCGCTTCCTGGGCGACGCGGCCATAGCTCTGCAGGACCGAAACATTTCCGATGGAATCGGCCACGTGGGAAAAGACCTGGTGATAATGCTGCTCGACCCGAGCCTGGCCTGCCTTTGTGCGGTTCATCACAAGCCGGTTGATCGCCACATAGCAGGCGCCCAGACCGCCAAGCACCAATGCCATGCGCCAGTCGAGCGCAAGCGCGGTCGGCACAAGCAGGACAAGCGTGACCACCGTTGCCAGATGCTGGCGCATGAAACCGAGCCACAGCGTGAACAATGTTTCAATGGCGCGAAGCAGGGTGTGCAGCACCTGGGAGGTGCCCTGGCTGTGATGCCAGGCCATCGGCATCGACATCACCTGCTCGAACGACTCGGTGAGCACGCTTGAGCGACGCCTGTGGGCCAGACGGTCGGCGCCGCGTGCGACCAGGACCAAGGCTATGATGTTGAAACAACCCAATGCCGCCCACAGGGCAATGGGCGACACCAGGTCCGAGTTGTTGGAAATGGACTGGATGATCTCGCCGAAGAGAATGGGTTCGGCAATCATGATAACCGCAAGCGCGACATTGGCCGCACTTATGCCGGTCACCCTCCAGCCTTCCGAAACCAACAGCCGCAGGGCCCGCATATAGATACTCAAGAGACTCACTGAACTTTCCAATCATGCACTGCACTGGCGAAACTGAAAATTTGCTGCACTGCGATTGAGACTAAAACGCGGCCGCGGACGAGAGGTTCATCCGCCGGGTGAAACTTTGAAATAACGGCAGTTACCTTGCGTGATGGAACGGCCAGAATTTGACCGTATTTCCGGCAACTGCTTGTTTTTGAGGCAATAAATGGAGGGCCTTCCGGGTGGGACTTCGGCGTGCTTTGGTCACTGCCCTCCCGCCAACCGAAACGGCCAGCAGGTTAGGTGCGAAAGCGCTCATCATGATTTGGCAGCTTCGGGCGAGAAGCAGCTCTTGATTGCGGCGAGACAGAAAGCCCGGCAAATGGCCCTGAGCGGACCGCGCCTTCTCCTGCATGAATCCTTAAATCGGCATCGATTAAAAGCAAGAATTATGCAGCAGCTGCAAGACAAGAGACCTTGGTGCGTTTGATCAGACGCACGGATACTTTAAAAGGAAATCATCACTGAAAGCACGCATCCAGGCGCCGCTGCACCATTGTATTTTTGACTTTGTCAGCCTTCACACAGTCTCACTTCGGTCGCAGGATGAAGCGCCACAACGAGAACGGACTTCAAGGACTGACATCTCCAATCAGCCCGTTTTCGAACGTGTGCTCGACACAGGCATGAATATGCTGGCCCAGTATCTTCGCCGCGGTGACATGATCCCGTGACAGGGCGCATTCCAACAACTGCAAGTGTTCATCCGATGCGGCCCGGCCGCGATAAATGATGGCCACCACCTGGTAGCGCAGAAAGTGATCGAATATCCGGCGGTGGGACTGCATGAGCACACTGGAGCCACATGCGGCGATCAGGGCGGCATGAAACTCACGATCATAGCGCTTCCATGTTTCGGTTTGATCGTGATCGCCGGCCTCCATCAGAGTTTCCATTCGCGACAGCTTGTGGTGGGCCGCGACCACCTGGCTCTCCCAATCCAGATCGCCATGCTCGAACGATTCCTTCAGCGCATGGCCCTCCAGCAACTCACGCATTTTGGCGATCTCACGGAAATGGTTTTGCGAAACGGGAGAAACCTGGAAGCCGCGCTGGCCCTCGGCAATAACAAAATCCTCGGAGACCAGACGGTTGAAGATTTCCCTCAATGTGCTGACGCTGACCTGATATCGATCCTTCAGGCGCTCGAGCCTGAGCGGTGTTCCCGGTGCTATTGCTCCGAACACGATGTCGCGGCGGATCTGCCGATAGGCGACCTCTCCGACAGTTTCACTATTGGGGTGCAGAAGCGTAACGGATGACGGTTTCATCGCGTCAGTTTGACAGCGGAGCCCATCTTAAGCAAGCCTCCAAAACAAATGATGATTTTCTTTTCATATGAGATTTTAATTTATACCCATTGATTGACGAACCATCGAGAGGTAGGCTTTTCCCGGGTGGGCCACCGCAAGGATGGCCATCAGGAGAAGCAACTTTCGGGAGGATAGACATTATGAAGATCACCAGACGCATGATTTTGGCCGCAGGCATGATGACGGCGCTTACCGGCTCATTCGGCATGGCAATGGCTCAGGACAAGGTAGAGCTCAGTTTCTCGGCAGTGTTTTCCCAGCAGGATATTCGCGCTGAGATGATGACGAAATTCGCCGAAGCGGTTGGCGATGACATCGCATTCAACGGCTATTACGGAGGCACCCTGTTCAAGCAAGGGACTGAACTGGTTGCTCTCCAGCGCGGCAATCTCGACATGGGCAATATCGCCCCGCAGGATATCGCGAACCAGCTTCCACAGTGGTCCGCGCTAACCTCGGCCTATCTGTTCCGGGACGCGGACCATCTTCGCGCCTTCTTCGCCAGCGAGGTGGGCAAGGAAATGACCCAGCTGGTCGAAGACGAGCTCAGCGTCAAGGTCCTTGGTCCGACCTATTTCGGCGCCCGCCAGGTCGGGCTGAACCTCGACAAGGAGATCAAGACACCTGCTGACATGTCCGGCATCAAACTGCGCATGCCAGGTGGCGAAGCATGGCAGTTCCTTGGCAGTGCCCTTGGCGCGAACCCGGTTCCGGTGGCCTATGCCGAAGTCTATACCAGCCTGCAAACCGGGGCGATCGACGGTCAGGACAATCCCCTTCCCAACGTCCAGAACATGAAGTTCTACGAAGTCATGAAGCAGATCGTGCTGACCTCGCATCTGGTCGGCTATGACTTGCTGACGATTTCGCTCAGCACCTGGAACAAGCTTTCGCCGGAGCAGCAGGAAAAGGTCCAGTCGGCCGCCGATGCAGCCATTGCGTGGAGCACCGAACAACATCTCAAGGGTGAAAGCGAGCTGGTTGCGTTCTTCGAAAAGCAGGGGCTCAAGATCTACAAGCCCGACCTCGACGCGTTCAGAACCTTCGCACAGGACAAGTATCTCAACTCCGACCTCGCCAAGGAATGGCCCGAGGGCATCGTCGACAGGATCAATGCGATCCAGTGAGTTCGCAAGCATCTTGTCGCATGGGCAGTCACACTCTGCCCGTGCGACATCCGGCGTAGCATGCACGGCAGGGTTAGCCTTGCCGTGCGGTCCCCTCCTTCATTCGGCACCTATCGATGACCAATCCAATTTTCGTCCTGAACGGACCCAATCTCAACCGCCTCGGCACCCGCGAACCAGAAATCTACGGCCACACCACCCTGGCGGAAGTTGAAGCGATGTGCCGGCAGGCAGCAGGATCACATCCCCTCGAGTTCCGGCAATCAAACCGCGAATACGAGATCATTGAATGGGTCCACGAGGCGATAGATACCCCGGCCTTGGGTATTATCATCAACCCGGCGGCGTTCACCTTCACCTCTATCGCCATCCTCGACGCGCTCAAGATGTTTCCGGGCCCGATCATCGAGTTGCACATCTCGAATATCCATCGCCGCGAAGACATCTATCACAAATCACTGGTGTCGCGCATCGCCACTGCCGTCATCGCGGGGCTTGGACCCGCCGGCTACCCCTTCGCAGTCAACGCAATGATTGAGATGGTGCCGGACTCCGGTGCACGACGGTAACCTCCGCACCTCCTCAAGTCCGGAGGTGAAATCAATTCGCGCTAAACCACCTCTTTCGCCCTGAACACCGTGTTTGATTGCCGGCATGCCGCGAACCATCCACGCGGCGCATCGGCGTTTTCCTCATGGGTTCCATCAGCCCTGGTATCCGAGCAACCGCGGCAGGAAGAGCACGAAGTCGGGCACGAAAGTAATGAAGACCAGCGAAGCAAACAGTGCGATCAGAAACGGCAAAAGATCACGGACGATCCGCCCCATTGGCTGACCGGTTATGTTGGCGACAATGAACAGCAACAGTCCATAGGGCGGCGTCACCAGCCCAAGCATGGCGTTGACCACCACGACGACACCGAAATGGACCAGGTCAATCCCCAGCGCCTGCGCAGTCGGGATGAAGATCGGCACGATGATCAGCAGGATCGCGCCCCCTTCAAGGATGCAACCCAGCACGAGAATCAGGATGTTGATCGCGATCAGAAAACCCCACTTGGAAAGCTCATACTGCGCCAGGAAATCAGCCAGCGAGTTTGGTACGTTTTCGCGCGTGATCACGTAGTTGAAGGTGAGCGCGCCTGCGATGAGAATGCCGACGGCTGCGGTTGAACGGGAACTGCTGGCAAGCGTGCGGTAGAACTGCCTAACCGACACGGAGCGGTAGAACACGACGGAAATTACCAGCGCGTAGAAAGCCGCCACGGCTGCCGCTTCCGTCGGGGTCACGACGCCGCTGTAGATGCCGCCCAGCAGGATCACCGGCAGCATCAGCGCCGGAATGGCCTGAAAGGTGATCGCAGGAATATCTCTGATGGCGACACTGTCGTCGATCGGGAAGCCGCGCTTGCGGGCGACCACCGAGTTGGTCAGCGCCATCAGCAGGGCCATAAGCAAACCGGGCGCCATGCCGGCGGCAAACAGATAGCCGACAGACTGGTCCGAAACGAGCGCGTAGAGCACCATCGGAATGGACGGCGGAATGATCGGCCCGATCGTCGCGGTAGCCGCAGTGAGCGCCGCCGCATAGCTCTTTGTGTAATGCCCGTCCTTGGTCATCATGTTGATGATGATCCGGCCCATTCCGACCGCATCTGCGACTGCCGAGCCGGACATGCCCGAGAAGATCAGCGACGACACCACGTTGACGTGACCGAGCCCGCCATGGAACCGGCCGACAAGCGCCTGACAGAAACGCAGCAGGCGGTCTGCGAGGCTGCCGATGTTCATGATGTCGGCGGCGAGAATGAAGAGCGGAATCGCAAGCAGCGTGTAGCTGTTCAAGAGGCCTTGCAGGAGCGTCTCGGCGGCGATCGACGGATCGAACCCCTTCATGGCCAGGTAGACGGTGGAGCCACAGATCATCGCCACGCCGATGGACAGGCCGCACAGCGACAGCCCGGCAATCAGGATGATCGAAAGGATGAAGGGATCAATCATAGTCGTGGCTTTCCGAAGCCGCCCCGGCTTCATACTTTGGATGGGTGCCGCGGATTGCCTGCCAGACATTGATCAGGCAACGAATGCTGATGGCGACGGCGAAGGCGATGTAGATCGAAAAGACGTAGTTGAACGGAATCCGCATGTAGGCTGTCTTCTCGATCTTCATGAAGGTGACGTATCCCCAAACGCTGGGGAGAGACCAAAGGAAGATGGCGGCGCAGATCGAGCCGGCCACAACATCCATGATCCTTTGCACGCCCGGCGGAACAGCGCCGTAGATGATGTCGAGGCGGATGATTTCCTGATCGCTGGTGACGAAGGCGTAGCCGAAAAGAATTCCCCAAAGCCAGGCGATCGACACGAATTCAATGGTCCAGCCAAGCGGCAGATTGAGGAAATAGCGAAACACAATCTGGACCAGGAATGTGAGGAAGAGGCTCGTCAAGATCAGCGCGAGCACTTCCTCCGCCCTGCGGCCGAGCCAATCACGAATAGTCGAAAATCTGTCCATAGTGTCTTTCCGGCCAAGGTTGGCCCCGGAGTCCGATAGGCCTCAGGGTGTATCGTGACAGTACCGTCCGATCGAGACTTCCGCACTGCATTGCGGTCAGTCCAGTGCGCCGTTTCAAGCGGGGCGCAACACGACCGACGAGAGTTCCGACAAGTGAGCGCATGGTTTCCTCCCATTATGCGCAGCGCCGGCCCGCCCCCATGGGCGCCGGCCAATGCCCCGGTTAGGAGCCGAAAGCTTTGAAGGTCTCCTCCATCCGGCCAATATCGGGCACCAGTCCAGTGAAATGCTCAAAGGCCCTGACGGCCTGAAATATGGCCATGCCTGAACCGGGTAGGACGCGACAGCCTTTCTGGCGCGCGATGCGAAGCAATTCGGTTTCAAGCGGGAAGTAGATGATATCGGCCACCCACATCGCTGGCTTGACATGGTCCGGCGAAAGCGGCGTTCCCGGCATCGAGGCCATGCCGACGGGCGTGGTGTTGACGATCCCGTCAACTTCGCCTTCCAGACCTGCTTCCAGGGAGTTGACGGCGGTGGCTATCTGGTAGCCCGCGCCCGTGTTGATCCGGCGTACGAGTGCTTCGGCCTTTTCATGGTCCCGGTCATAGATGCGCAGCGCAGCAACGCCTCGCTCAACCAGTGCATGGGCGACTGCCGTCCCCGCCCCGCCCGCACCAAGCTGCAGGACCGTATCGCATTTGGCGCCCGCCATGTTGCGCCGGAAACTCTCGGAAAAACCCCACCAATCGGTGTTGTGGCCTTTTCGGCGACCGTTCCTGAAGACGACCGTGTTGACGGCTCCGAGAGCGCGCGCCGCATCCGACAGTTCATCGAGGTGATCGATCACCGTGACCTTGTAGGGATAGGTGATATTCAGCCCGGCAAATCCGCAGATCTCGGCTGATCGGAGGATCTCGCCGATCTCCAGATCCGAAGGCATCTCTGCCGTATCAAACAATCTGTAGTGATAGCTAAGTCCGAAGGCGGCCCCTTCCGCCTCATGCATTGCCGGTGTTCGCGACAGCTGTATGCCTTTGCCCACCAGCCCGACCAGCACGGGCCCCTGCTCCACAGAATGGTCGCCAGACCTGGTTCGGTAGGGTACCGTATCCATGACCAAGCCGTCTTCCCTCCCCTGGATTTGCCGAAACAGCTACCGTTATGTACTACACCGTTAATTTGTCAACCCATTTGTACCGTTTGGTTAAATACAGAGCTTGGCATGATGAAACGAGAAGGCTAAAACCGCATCATGGATTCGCAGCAGGATACGCAATCATCGAAAGACTCCCAGCGCACGCGCTGGAAGCAGGACCCCGAGGGCGTTCGATCGAACATATTGGCGGTCGCGCTATCGGAATTCGCCGAACACGGCCTGTCCGGCGCGCGAATGGACGAGATTGCGGCCAAGACACGCACATCCAAACGCATGATTTACTACTATTTTGGCGACAAGAACGGTCTCTACCAAAGTGTTCTTGAGCAGGCCTATCGGACTGTCCGCCACGGGGAGAAGGAACTCCAGCTGGACGATCTTTCCCCCGCCGACGCGCTGCGCCAATTGGCAGAGTTCACGTTTGAACACCACCGCCGCAATCCGGATTTCATCCGGCTGGTGATGATCGAGAACATTCACCATGGCGACTACCTGAAGAACTCGGACGAGATTCGGGCTTTGAACGAGACCGCGATCTCACGCGTCGCGGCGATCTACAACAAGGGGGTCGCGGCAGGGGTGTTCCGAAAGGGCATCGTGCCCGTGGCGATTCACTGGCAGATTTCCGCGCTCAGTTTCTTCAACGTCTCCAACCGGATGACTTTTTCACATCTGTTCGGCGAAGACCTGTTCGATGAGGCCGGTCAGGCCCTGTTGCGAAGGCATATCGGCGACAGCATCGTTCGCTTTGTCTCGGTCGATTAAGCGCACGCGGTTTTCGCGTCACGATGGAGCCCCTTTAACGTCGGTGTTTCGCAGATTGTAGGCCAGGTTGTAGACGATGGTCTTCGGGTTTGCGAGCTTGCAGGCGCTCCTGGCGATTGCGGCTTCGATCTTGCCAAGGGACGCTTCCAGTTCGGGTTTTCCGCTGCCCTCCACCAGCACCACGGCATCAAAGCCGGGCTCCGTCATTCCCAGCCGCAGTTCCGTCTCGCGCGTCCTCACGCCGGAGACTTCATCGCGGGACAGGCCGATGTGAACGCCGCTGACTGCCTCGAGCTTCAGGATCTCGTCTGCGAGGTCGGCACAATTGCCGCGCAGACTTTCTTCCGAGCCGCCTTCCGCGAAATCGAGCCGCACAGTCACCATAGCGCCACCATCACCAGCCCCGCGCGACACAAGACGCTCGCAGGCAACGCGCAGAAAATTCCTGAAGGCCGGTTGCATGGACGTGCTCCATGGGGTTGGGTTGTTCAGCCGCTCAAGATAAGGCGGAGACCGGAACACCTCCAGATCATCGCCGGCATAGATTGTCCCGTAGCGGTACCGGTCCACCTCGTGGTTGACGAGGCGCTTGCCGACGGTGAACCCCGGAATCGACAGCCGCTCAGGCATGTGCTCCCGCGTGTGCCATTCGGTGTAATCCACCCATGCGGAAGGCTCGATATCATGCCAAAGCGCCAGAAAGGCGTTTCCGGGTATGCTCATTGGCTCGTCTCCTCAAACAATGCATCGGCTAAATGCGTTTCAGCCCATGGGGTCAATTCAAATGCGCGGGCTCGAGTCTCGGTTCGATCCGGGAGCCGGTGGTCTCGCATCTAGTGCCTCGGCATTCCGGCCGGTCGCATGTGACGCTTCTGGGCGGCGATGCGAAACTGGGCATTGGCGGCGCCATACCCACGATAGCCGCCCCGTCGCTCCACCAGTTCGAAGAAAAAGCCCTCCCCGTAACTGGGGCTGTAGAGCTGGAAATACTCGCCGTGGTCATCGCGATCGTAGAGGATGTTCCTTTCCCTCAGGCGGTCGAGGAAGTCACTGTCGAGGCCGAAGCGGGCGTCAAGATCGTCATAGTAGTTCGGCGAGATCACCAGCGACACGAACCCGTTCGCCTCGAGCGCATCCGCTGCTGCGAAAATATCGTCGGTTGCAAAGGCGAGATGCTGAACAGACGAGCCGAAGCTCTCGGCCAGAAAATGACCGGCCAGCGTGCGCCGGTTTTCCGCTCCGTTCAGCGTTATGCGAAGCGAGCCGGACGCATTCTCGATCACCTGGCTGCGCACGAGGCCGGCCGGATCGACCACGTCGACCATAGGCGTTTTCTCCGTCTCGAAGATCGACGTATAGAAGAGCAGCCAGGTGAGCATTTCTTCGTAATTCATCGTTTGCGCAATATGGTCGATCCGTGTCAAGCCGGCGTCGACGGGTATCTTCGCGTCCGAGACCTGTTCAAATTCGATATCCCAGACGCGGGCGAGATCGCTTTCGCCATCAATAAAGTGAATGAGCCCGCCGCCCACTCCCCTGATCGCCGGGATCTTCAGTTGGCCCGGTCCGATTGGCTGCTCAAACGGGTCGGCTCCCAGCACTCGCGCCCGTTGTACCGTCGCCGCGGCATCGTTGACCCGCAACCCGATGTCACAGACATTGGCGCCATGAACGACATAGGATGAATGGGCGAAACCTTCGCGCTCGGTATTGATGAGGATTTTGACGCCTCCCTGAGACCAGAGGTCCACATCCTTGGAGACGTGCTTTCCCGAGCGCTTGAAGCCAAGCGTGTGCAGGATCGCGCCAAGTTCAGCTGCTTCCTCCTCGTCGGCAGCGAATTCCACGAACTCAACGCCGTCGACCTTGATCCGGTCCGGCATCTGCGGGACGGACATACGGACATCGGGCTCGCTGCGATTGACCTGGTCCATCAGGTAGATCAGGGAGCGGTGGCCATCGATGGAGATCGATTTCGGAGACCCTCCCCGGAACTGGTCATTGAACACCTCCAGCGACAGCACGTCATCATAGCCCGTCGCGGCAATCGCGCGCACGAAGCCGAGCACATCCAGATCGCCTTCGCCCGGCATATTGCGGAAATGACGGCTCCAGTAGAGCAGGTCCATCTCGATCTTCGGTGCGTCGGCCAGTTGCACGAAGAAAATGCGGTCGCCCGGGATCGAGCGGATCGTCTCGGGGTCGATCTTCCTGGCGAGCGTATGGAACGAATCAAGGATCAAGCCGACATTCGGATGGTCCGCTCGGCGCACGATTTCCCAGGCGTCGCGGTGGTCACTGACGTGGCGCCCCCAGGCCAGCGCCTCGTATCCGACGCGAATGCCGTGCCTGGCCGCTCGTTCGCCAAGCTCATGAAAATCCGCGGCCGCCCGGTCGATACCACCAAGCGCCAGCGGAGAAACATTGGAGCAGACCAGCACCAGGTCCGCGCCGAGCTCCCCCATCAGTTCGAACTTGCGCTCGGCGCGGTCGAAGACCCGGGCGCGTTGCGGTTCCGGCATGCCTTCGAAATCGCGGAACGGCTGGAACAACGAAATCTCCAACCCATGGTCGCGAACCATCTGCCCGACCTCGCGGGGACCGCCGTCGAAGGCGAGAAAATCATTCTCGAAGATTTCGATTCCGTCGAAGCCCGCGGCCGCGATGGCTGCGAGTTTCTCGGTGAAGTCGCCGGAAATCGAAACGGTTGCAATGGCGGTCTTCATGATGACTTCCTCGATCCTCCAGTGGCCCTGGCAAGCGGGGACGACCTTCCCTTCGCCGGAAATCGCGAATGCATATCGCCGCTTTGGACAATACGGGGTCAGGACAATCGCCTCGCGTTGACTAAACTATCTAGTTCGTATATTTGTCAACTCACGTTTGCAGGAGGCGCTCGGTGCAGCACCTCACCCTGGGGAGGAAGCAGGCAATCATGAGCAACGACAGCAGGCGTATGGA
This sequence comes from Hoeflea sp., assembly GCA_019084245.1. Lineage (GTDB taxonomy): Bacteria > Pseudomonadota > Alphaproteobacteria > Rhizobiales > Rhizobiaceae > Hoeflea. The sequence goes on along the minus strand of JAHRFE010000027.1, from coordinate 178,875 downwards.
TGCCACCTTCGGGTGTTGCGAGACCATTTGCGATGAATGAGACGGGAGGACGCAACCAACCCGTCTGCATCGAAGTGGCCGTCTCCGGCCTGGACCAGCTCGGGGAAACGCCGCTGTGGTGCGACCGGGAGCAAGTGCTCTACTGGGTCGACATCGAAAAGCCGACACTGCAATCCTTCTCCCCGTCAACCGGCGCCGTCCAGAGTTGGGCACGAGAGTGCACCTTTCTGGGCAGCCATGCCCTGACAAGGTCAGGCCGGATGCTTGTGGCTCAGGATCTGTCCCTTTTCACACTCGACACCCCCGACGCCCCGGGCGCGCTGCTTGTCGAAGTGGAGCATGGCCTGGACAACCGTCTCAATGATGGCCGAGTGGATGCGAAAGGGCGCCTCTGGATCGGCACCATGGACAACCAGTTGCACCGCCCCACCGGTGGCCTCTACCTGATCGACCCGGACGGCACCTGTCGCAGGGTCATGGACGGCGTGGTGGTGTCGAATGGAATTGCTTTTTCGCCGGACAACACACGGCTCTATTTCACCGACACCCGCCGGCACCTCTCGTTTGTCCTCTCGCTGGACCCCGAAGACGGAACAGTGACCGACAGGCGGATCTTCGCTGACTACCGGGACACCGGTGACCGGCCCGACGGGGCCTCCATGGATGCTGACGGCTGCCTCTGGACCGCCTTCTTCGCCGGCGGCCGGGTGGTCCGCTACACGCCCGACGGCAAGATCGACCGCATCATAAATCTGCCGGTGACAAACCCGACCTGCGTCTGCTTCGGCGGCGCGGATCTCAAGACACTCTACATCACCACGGCCCGCAAGTTTCTCGATGAGCGCCAATTGGCTGAAGAGCCGCTCGCCGGAAGTTTGCTCGCAATTCACGGGGTGGGCCAGGGCCTGCCGGAAAACCGGTTCGGTCTCTGAGCAGCACAGCGAATAACGGGAACACAAGGAGGAAACCCGATGGAATGGATCAATCTGAAGAGCATCGCAATGGCCGGAGCCATTGTTGCAGGCCTTGGCGTCAGCGCCCTGGCCCAGGACAAGATCGAACTGATCTTTCCCGATGTGAATCCGCCCGACGTGCCGCGTTCGGTCGCCATGACCGAGATTTTCGCCAAGGAGATCGGCGACGAGTTCGACTTCAAGCCCTATTTCAGCGGCAATCTCTTCAAGCAGGGCACGGAACTCGTCGCCGTGCAGCGCGGCAATGCGCAACTCGCGCTGTTGCCGCCGTCGGATTTCGCCAATCAGGTTCCGGCATTCGACATTCTTGGGGCAGCCTATGTCATCCGCGATGCAGAGCATCTCCAGAAGGTATTCGACAGCGAAGTCGGCGAAGCCTTCGGAAAGCTTGCGCGTGAGGAGATGGGGGTCGAAATCCTCGGCGTTGCCTATTACGGAACCCGCCAGGTGAACCTGCGCGGCGACAAGGAAATCAAGACGCCCGCGGACATGTCCGGTGTGAAGCTGCGCATGCCCGGCGGCGAAAGCTGGCAGTTCCTGGGCGAATCGCTGGGCGCCAACCCTGTTCCGGTGCCCTACACCGAAACCTACACCGCGCTGCAGACCGGTGTGATCGACGGGCAGGACAATCCGCTCCCGAATGACAAGGCAATGAAGTTTTACGAGGTGACCGACCAGATCGTGATGACGGGCCACAATGTCGGCTTCGGTATCCTGGTGATGAGTTCAAAGGTCTTCGATGGACTGAGCGCCGAACAGCAGGCCCGGGTAAAGGCAGCCGCGCGCAAGGCCTTTGAGTCGAGCAACCAGGTCTATCTGGATCAGGAGGCTGAACTGGTCGAGTTCTTCAAGGGTGAAGGCCTCAAGGTCTACACCCCGGACGTCAAGGCCTTCCAGGACTTCGCGCAGGAAAAGTACAAGTCCTCCGCGCTCTCCAAGTCCTGGCCTGAAGGCATGCTTGATCAGATCAACGCGCTCTGATGCATCTGAGAATTCTGACTATCGAAGGGGCCTTTTGGGCCCCTTCTTGATTTGGCGGGGCTTGAACGAACGGATTTGGTTATTTAGCGGCAGTGATCCCCGGGATTGACCGGTTTGCAGATGCAGAGTGGATATGGCACGCGGGCATGGGCCGGAAAGGTGCTCACAGAAGCCTGTTCCGGTAGCCCAGCAACACTCAGTCTAAGTCATTGAAGAACGATAAATAGAGGAACATGGCTGGGGCGCCTGGATTCGAACCAGGGATGGCGGTACCAAAAACCACTGCCTTACCACTTGGCTACGCCCCAACAGTCTGCACGGATAAACCTAAGCCATGTCCGACAGCTTCCGGACGCGGTCCGGAAGTCCCGGGGAGATAGCAAAAGACGGGTGGGATCACAAGCGCGGAAAATTCCTGGCGCAAAGGATTTTCACCGCAAACAAAAACCCGCGCAGGCTTTTGCCGCGCGGGTTCTCTCATTCAGGCGCATCCCGTGGGGATGCGGTGGTGCTGTCGTCCGGGCTCAGCGGCTGAACAGGCGGGCGATCTGCCAGCCGGCGGGAATCACGGCCGCGGCCAGCGCCGCCTTGATCACGTCGGTGACGATGAACGGGCCAACGCCCCAGGCGAGCGCCTTGTCAGGTCCGAACGCCAGCGCAATCCAGGCAGCACCCAGCGCCAGGATAAGGGCGGTGCCGGCGAGGTTGACGGCAAACAGCTTGAAGGCGTTGCGGTCGAGCCCGCGATCGGCGGCCCAGCCGGTAAGACCGGCGGCAAGCACGAAGCCCGCGAGATAGCCGCCGGTGGGGCCTGCGAAATAGGCAAGTCCACCGCCACCCGTGAAGACCGGAAAGCCCATCGCGCCTTCAACCATGTACGCGGCCAGCGTTGCGAGCGCGAGCTTGCGGCCGAAGGCTGCGGCGATGATGAAGATCGCCAATGTCTGCAGCGTCGCGGGAACCGGCCAAAACGGAACGGTGATCTTGCCTGCAAGCGCGATCAGCAGGCTGCCGGACAGCACCAGCGCGCCATAGGTGGCGTAGCGGGCGGCTTTGCTTTCCGGGGCAAAGGTCTCGACGAACGAGAGGGCGGGGGCAATGGCCATGGATCAATCTCCGGATGGTTGTCGGGAGCGGACCGTGAAGTCCGCGTCTTGAAAACGGTATATTGACTTAACCGGCTGACAGCAAGACAGTCCGGCCCAAATCAACGGCCGTCCACATTCGGCCATCGCAAAGCGCCGGCTTCCAGGCCGCGCATGTGCAAATCCGGACCAGCGGAGAACGCGAGAACTGATGATCGAACCCGAATTCGACCGGGCCTTCGAGCCCGCCCATGGCCAGGCCGTCCCGGTTGCACAGGACGTCTTGCGGATGACCGCACCCAATTCCGGACCGCTGACCTTTCACGGCACCAACAGCTATGTTGTCGGGCGCGACACGCTGGCAGTGATTGATCCCGGCCCCGAGGACGAAAGCCATTGGCGCACGCTCGTGGCGGCCATTGCAAACCGCCCGGTCAGCCATATTTTCGTGACCCACACCCACAAGGACCATTCGCCGCTCGCGGCAAGGCTGAAGGCCCTGACCGGCGCCACGATTGTCGCCGAAGGCCCGCACCGTGCGGCGCGGCCTCTGCATGTGGGCGAGGTCAATCCGCTCGCGGAAAGCTCGGACATGGATTTTGTTCCCGATATCGCGTCGGCGCATGGCGACATGACACGCGGCGACGGCTGGGCCATCGAAACCCTGCACACGCCCGGGCACACGGCCAATCATGCGGCATTTGCGCTGGCAGGCACCGGCCTGGTCTTTTCAGGCGACCATGTGATGGCCTGGGCCACCTCGATCATCGCGCCGCCCGATGGCGCCATGGGCGATTTCATGGCCTCGCTCGACATGCTGGGCTCACGCGACGACGGCGCCTACCTGCCCGGACACGGCGGGCCGGTGAAGGAGCCGCGGCAGTTCGTTCGGGCGCTGAAGACGCACCGGCGCATGCGCGAGCGCGCGATTCTCGCCCGCGTCGAAAAGGGCGACCGGCTGATTGCCGAGATGGTCAAGGCGATCTACCGCGACACCGATCCGCGGCTGCATGGCGCCGCGGCGCTGTCGGTGCTGGCGCATCTCGAGGATCTCGTGGCCCGCGGCGAAGTCGTCACCGACGGCCCGGCGGCGATCACCGGGGAATACCGGCCCGCCTGAAGACCGGCGTCAGCCGCCGGCGATGCCGAGCAATCGCACGTCGAGATCGAGCAGGAAGGAGCGGATCAGTTCGGCGTTCAGCCCGAGGTCATGGTCGCCGTCGCGCGTCGCCACCCGCATGTCGACAAAGGTGGTCTCCTCCTCCTCCACAAGCCGGATCAGGATATCCTGCGGGATTCCCAGCACAAGGGTCCTGGTCTCGTACTGGATGAGGGCAAAGGCAGGCCGCGGCTCGACCCGCTCGTTCTCGATGTCGGGACGCGGCAGCGGCACCGGCGCGCGCGCCGGATCGGCCTCGCCGGTGGATGTGGGCGGTGCCTCTGCCGCCTCGTCAGCCGGCTCCAGCCCGTCGACCAGCAGATCCACGCCGACATTGGCAACCTGCGTCCATTTGTTCTCCTGCGCGACGGCGCGCACCGCCAGGATCACGCGGTCGATCGCCCCGTCATAGCGCCTGCCGGTGACCTGCGGATAGGCCGCCGATTGCGCCGCGCGCGCCGCCGGATCGTCACCATTCGCGCGGGGCAGCCAGGAGGGCGTGATCGCCGGCTCTTCAATCCATTGCGGCGCTTGCGCGATGTCGGTGGAGACATCGTGGATCCTGGGCAGTTGCACATAGCGGCTGGCTGCAAACCCGACCGGGCCGAGAATCATGAGCGCCATCACCATGCCGCTGAAGGCGGCGTGCCCGCCCTTTGCCCCCACTTGCCAGAGCATGAAGAAGCCGATGATCGACAGGCCGAGCACGATGACCGCCAGGAATGACGCCAGGATCACGGCAGCAACCGTGTTGGGCAGCACCAGGATGCCGCCCCGGTGCAGAAGCAGCGCCATGAAGGCCAGAAGAACGGCAAACCGCCCCAATGTGCGGGACCAGCTGGCGGCAATCGAGATTGGCCGGTGAGGTCGGAAGGGCATGGCTGCGGCCAGGGCTCCGGAAGTTCTGACGCGCGGGATGCGGGCCTGGGGTTGAGGTTGTGTTCATTACCGGCTCACGGCAGTCGCGGCAAGCGCCACACTTCAGCCATGCTTGAAAGCAATCCTTGCCGGCAGGGGGGCAGATCAACCCGGACAAACACCATGGTCCGCAGGAGATCCGCCATGACGACAGACACAACGACCGCGCCGATGCCCGGTCATATATCGCCTGCCTCCGCCCATCGCACCGCACCGGACGCCGAGCAAGGCCTCGAATTCCGCGAGCCGGCGCTTTCACCCATGCCGCTTGACCTTGTCGAGCTTGAACTGGCGCTGGATCTCAGCGGCATCCCCGAACATGGCTTCTCCGAAGCCGTGCGCGAGGCCGCGACCACGGTCAGGGGCGAATATCTGTTCGACCTGCCCGCATCCGGCCTGGCAGGCGACGCCCAGCGCATCGCCGTCGTCTGCCTGTCGCGTGAAGAGGGCGGACGCTTCGGCCTTGTGTTGCTCAGCGCCGATGGCGACCAGGCCCGAACCATCGAACCCGACGAGACCACAGCCGGGCTGGTTCAGTTCGCCAGGGCCTTTGTCGGCGTGCTGGAAAAGCTCTGACTTTTCGGCTCGTCACAGCTGCCATTCTTCTCAAAATCCGCTTGGCAAGAAGCGCTTTGTGCATGTTTGATTGCGTTCCTGGGTCGGATTAAAAATCTGGCACCGGAGGGAACGGGGAGGCATCATGGAAAAGCACCGGATCTACACGATGAGTTTTGCCAGCGTGTATCCCCTCTATGTCGCCAAGGCGGAGAAGAAGGGGCGCACAAAGGATGACGTCGATGAAATCCTGCGATGGTTGACCGGTCACAGTCAGCCCGGACTTGAAGCGGAGCTTGAAAGCCAGACCGATTTCGAGACATTTTTCGCAACGGCTCCGCGGCTCAATCCCTCACGCACCTTGATCAAGGGCGTGGTGTGCGGTGTCCGGGTGGAAGACGTCGAAGAGCCGACCATGCGGGAGATCCGCTATCTCGACAAGTTGATCGATGAGCTGGCCAAGGGGAAAGCCATGGAGAAAATCCTGCGGGCCTGACCTGCCGGCCGGTGCCCGTCCCTGCCCCTGTTTTCGCCGGGAGCAGACAGCTAACATGTTTTTCATGCCGGCATCGCAAAAGCCCGTGCACGGATTTGCCGACATGGGCTAGTCTCCGCCTGATCGAAGGCGGGAGGCGGCTCGGTGGACCTGACACAGGCGGAACGCGACATGATGCAGGGCCTGCAAGGCCCCGCGGCGGCGGACGCGCTCGGGCTTGTGGTGCGGTTTGCGGAGGCGGTCGGCGCAGACCGCCTGCTGCCCTGCGCCAGCGCCCATGTCGACGGATGCCTCTATCACGGCCAGGCCAGCCTCGATTTCGTCGAGCGCTTCGTGGCGCTCGGGGGCCGCGTGAAGGTTCCGACAACGCTCAATGTCGGCTCGGTCGATCTCATTCACCCCGAATTGTTCATCGGCGACCCGGCGCTTGGCGCGGCGGGCAAACGGCTGATGCAAGCCCATGTCGAGCTTGGCTGCACGCCGAGCTTCACCTGCGCGCCCTACCAGACCCTGCTCAGGCCAAATTTCGGCGACCAGCTGGCCTGGGCCGAATCCAACGCCATCGTATTTGCCAATTCGGTCATCGGCGCGCGCACCAACCGCTACGGCGATTTCATCGATCTCGCCTGCGCGCTGACCGGCCGCGTGCCCGATTACGGCCTGCACCGGACGGAGAACCGCCGGGCCGGCGTGATTGTGGAAATAGTCGGGCTTGAAGACGCAGGGACGGATCTGGCCGGCGGCATCGCCGTGGCCGCCGGGCTTTTTATCGGCAGGGAATGCGGCGACACCATCGCCGCGATCACCGGGCTCCCGGCATCCACCAGCGAGGATGATCTCAAGGCGCTGGGGGCGGCCGCCGCGTCCTCGGGCAGCGTGGCGATGTTTCACGCGGTTGGCCTGACGCCCGAGGCGCCGGATCTTGATGCCGCCACTGGCGGCCGGGAGGTTCCGGTCTCGGCGCGGTTGGGAGCTGCGGAGATCGCGGCGATACTCGCCAGGCTCGGCACCGTGCCGGATGGCGCGCCGCTTACCGCCGTGGCGCTCGGGACCCCACATTTCTCGCTTTCCGAGTTCGACCGGCTGATGCCGATGCTCAATCTCGCTCCGTTTGCCGTGCCGGTCTACATCAACACCGGGCGGCATGAATGGGACCGGCTCCTGGCGGACGGCCGGGCGGCGGGGCTCGAAGCCGCGGGCGTCACCGTGGTGGTCGACACCTGCACCTATGTCACCTCGATCATCCGGGATCTCAGCGGAACGGTGATGACCAATTCCGGCAAATGGGCCTATTACGCGCCGGGCAATCTCGGCGTCGATGTCGCCTTCGGCACGCTGGCTGACACGATGCTGTCGGCCAGGGCCGGACGGGTGGTCAGGGCATGAGCGCGCGGTCGCTGGTGCACGGCCGTGCCGCAGGCCCCGTGGTGAAGCTGGATGATCCGCTGAGCTTCTGGGGCGGTTTTGACAGCGCGAGCGGCAAGGTAATCGACCGGTTTCATCCCCAGCATGGCGCCTGCCTGTCGGGCGCGATCCTGTTCATGGCGCGGGGTCGCGGATCCTCGTCGGGCGCCTCGGTGCTGGCTGAGGCGATCCGGCTTGGAACCGCGCCCGCTGCGATCATCCTGCTCGAGGATGACGCGATCATTGCGACGGGCGCGCTGGTGGCGCAGATGCTCTACGGGATCGACTGTCCGGTGGCGGCGATCGGGGACCCCGCCGAATGGCACAGCTTGAGCGCCCTGCCCCGGCTCGGGATCGACGCCGGAGCGGAGGCCGTGCGGATCACTCGGCCGGGATGACCGCGGCAGTCCGCGCGCTGCCGCTACCAATCGTCCGCAGCACAAGCTGAGCCAGCGCCGCGCCTGCGACCATGGAGGCCAGGCCAGTCAGCGACGAGACCGCCAGCACCGACCCACCGGTCAGGCCGGCGCCAATGGTGCAGCCGACCGCCAGGATGCCACCGAAGCCCATCAGCACCGAGCCGGCCGCATAGCGCCAGATCGACGGCACGCCCTGTTCGGAGAAGGTGGAGATGCGGAACTCGCCGGAAACAAGCGCTGCCAGGAATGCCCCGAGAATGGCGCCGATCAGCACGCCCTGGTCAAGCCCGGCCATGCCGCTGCCAAGCGCCAGTTCGCTCGAGGTCGCCAGCGGCCGGATGAAGGAGAGGCTTTCGGCCTGGATCGGCTCGAACACTTGGGTCGAGAGCTGCCAGGTGAAGTACCAGCCCGCGGCCACCGTGAGGCCGATCATGACGCCGCCCATCAGCCGCCAGAGCGACAGCCGCGCCTTGAGCGCGAAGCCAAGCGCCACCACGGCCAGGATCACTCCGAGGCCAATGCCCGCCGACCGTTCAAGCCCGGCATGGGCGAGAAGATCATTGCCGCCGATGGCGGCCGTGCTCCAGAACGCGCCGATGCCGTCGCGCAATGGCACCAGGAGGCCGCTGTAGGTCGCAAGTGCGGTCACGGCAATGATGGCAATAGAAAACACGCCGCGCAGATTGCCCGAGGCGCCGAGCACCAGGAGGCGCGACACGCAGCCCCGCGCCAGCACCATGCCGATGCCGAACAGAAGGCCGCCGATGAGGGCGCCGGACAGGCTCTGCGCGGTGGAGAAGAAGCGCGTCTCGGCGACATCAATCAGGCCCGCGCCGAGAAGCGCCTGGACCGCCAGGATGGCTGCTGCAAAGCCCGCGGCCCAGGTGGCCAGCGGCTTCAGATCGCTCTCGCCCAGTGCGGAGAGAACCGCCGAGCGGGTGCAATAGCGGCTGCGCTGGGCGAAGACGCCAAAGGCCAGCCCAAGAACGAGGCCGCCCACCAGCGCGGTGTAGGGTTCGCCGATAAGATCGATCAGGGGTACCAGATCCATCGCAATGATCTCCATGAATTGTATTTTCAAGATACAAGGATTGGAGACCAAAGAGATGGCCGGCATTTGCTATGCCGGGCCAAAGATTGGTTTTTTGTTCTACAGAACGCCGGAATCTTGAAAAATCCAGATTCAGTCGACCCGTGCGCCTTACGCGTTGCGGGTTTTCTCGATTGCCGCTTGGGCCGCCGCCAGCCGGGCAATCGGCACCCGGAACGGCGAGCAGCTGACATAATCAAGACCGATGGAATCGCAGAACTTCACCGAGGCCGGATCGCCGCCGTGCTCACCGCAGATGCCGAGCTTGATGTCGGGGCGGGTCGCCCTGCCCTTGTCGGATGCGATGCGCACCAGTTCGCCGACCCCGTCAATATCGAGGGTGACGAAGGGATCGTGCTCGATGATGCCCTTCTGCTGATAGGTCATCAGGAAGGAGGCCGCATCGTCGCGCGAGATGCCGAAGGTGGTCTGGGTCAGGTCATTGGTGCCGAAGGAGAAGAATTCGGCCACCTCGGCAATCGAATTGGCGCGAATGGCGGCGCGCGGCAGCTCGATCATGGTGCCGACCAGATAGGTGATGTCGACACCCGCCTCGCCGATCACATCGCGCGCGACGGCGTCGATGCGGGCCTTGACGAAATCGAGTTCTTCGCGGAGCCCGACCAGCGGCACCATGATTTCGGGAACCACCGGTGCGCCCGTGGACTTGGCGGCTTCCACGGCGGCCTCGAAGATGGCCCGAGCCTGCATCTCGGCGATTTCCGGATAGGAGATCGCCAGGCGGCAGCCGCGATGGCCGAGCATTGGGTTGAACTCGTGCAGTTCGTCAACGCGCTGGCTGAGCTTGTCGACCGAGACCCCGATGACGGACGCCACTTCGGCGATCTCTTCGTCGGTCTTGGGCAGGAACTCGTGCAGCGGCGGATCGAGCAGGCGGATCGTGACCGGCAGGCCCTTCATGATCTCGAACAGCTCGATGAAATCCGACCGCTGCATCGGCAGAAGCTTGTCCAGCGCCGCGCGGCGACCGATTTCGGAACCGGCCAGGATCATCTCGCGCATGGCGGTGATGCGGTCGCCGTCAAAGAACATGTGCTCGGTGCGGCACAGGCCAATGCCCTCGGCGCCGTAGGAGCGTGCAGCGCGGGCGTCGGCGGGCGTTTCGGCGTTGGTCCTGACCTTCATGCGCCTTGTCGCATCCGCCCATTCCATGATCTGGCCGAAATCGCCGGACAGTTCGGGCTGCAGCATCGGCACAGCGCCCCTGAGCACCTGGCCGGTCGAGCCATCGAGCGTGATGACGTCGCCCGCCTTGAGCGTGGCGCCGAGCGAGACCAGCGTGCCGTTGCGCGCGTCGATGCGCAGGCCGCCGGCGCCGGAGACGCAAGGGGTGCCCATGCCGCGCGCGACCACCGCGGCGTGGCTGGTCATGCCGCCGCGAGAGGTGAGGATGCCCTCGGCTGCATGCATGCCGTGAATGTCTTCGGGGCTCGTTTCGACCCGCACCAGAATGACCTTGCGGCCGGTCTTGGCTGCCTCCACCGCTTCTTCGGATGTGAACACGATCTCGCCGGTGGCCGCACCCGGCGACGCGGGCAGGCCCGAGCCCAGGATATCGCGCGTTGCATGGGGATCGATGGTCGGATGCAGCAACTGGTCGAGCGAGGCGGGATCGACGCGCATCACCGCTTCCTCGCGGGAAATCAATCCTTCGGCGGCCATGTCCACGGCAATCTTCAGCGCCGCCTTGGCGGTGCGCTTGCCGGATCTCGTCTGAAGCATCCACAGCTTGCCGGACTGGATGGTGAATTCGAGATCCTGCATGTCGCGATAATGGCGCTCAAGCCGGTCGCAGATGGCGAGGAATTCATCGAAAGCGTCCGGCATCAGCTTTTCCAGCGACGGACGATCCGAGCCCGCTTCGAGGCGCGCGGCTTCGGTGATGGATTGTGGCGTGCGGGTGCCCGCCACCACATCCTCGCCCTGGGCGTTGACGAGGAATTCGCCGTAGAGTTCCTTCGCGCCAGTCGAGGGGTTGCGGGTAAAGGCCACGCCGGTGGCTGACTGATCGCCGAGGTTGCCGAACACCATCGCCTGGACATTGACCGCGGTGCCCCAGGAGGCCGGGATGTCATGGAGTTGCCGGTAGGTGATGGCGCGGGCGTTCATCCAGCTCGAAAACACCGCGCCGATCGCGCCCCAGAGCTGCTGGTGCGGATCCTGCGGGAACGGAATGCCGAGTTCTTCCTCGATGATCGCCATGTAACGGGCAATGATCTCGCGCCACTCGTCGGCGGACATGTCGGTGTCGAGTTCATGGCCGAGCCGGGCCTTCTCGTCTTCGAGAATCTCCTCGAACACCTCATGATCGAGGCCCATCACGACATCGCCATACATCTGGATGAAGCGGCGGTAGCTGTCGAAGGCAAAACGCTCGTCACCGGAATCGCGGGCGACCGCCAAAACGGTCTCGTCATTGAGGCCGAGATTGAGAACGGTGTCCATCATGCCGGGCATGGAGGCGCGCGCGCCCGAGCGAACGGACAGCAGAAGCGGCTTTTCCGGATCGCCGAATGTGCGGCCGGCTATGGCCCCGACCTTGACCAGGGCTTTGGTGACCGCGGTTTCGAGGCCATCGGGCATTTTGCGATCATTGTCATAATACCAGACGCAGGCGTCAGTGGTGATGGTCAGGCCGGGCGGCACCGGCAGTCCCAGATTGCACATTTCAGCAAGGTTTGCGCCCTTGCCGCCGAGCAGGTTCCTGTCCGCAGCCGAGCCTTCCGCCTGCCCGTCCCCGAAAGTGTAGACCCATTTGGTCATGCGCTTCTTCTCCACGTCGCCCGCCGGTAAGAATGAAGCCGACTTGCCATGCCGCAAGGCTTATGCGGTGCGCGGCGGAAAGGTCAACCCCGCCCTTGGCAGCAGTTCCGTCTATATCGATTGAAACCCTGTCAGAGCAGTGTGCAGGCACAGCGCACTCGGAAATCCAGCCCCTGAATGTGATTTGCCGGGCGATTGCCTGGCCTCTGATCCGGCTGTCACGGCGCATCACCACAAGCAACGCAAAGTGATTGTTACGGCGACGTAATCTCTGCTGATAAGCGCAGGAAGATATGGACCCGGAAGACGCCACGCTTTAACAGGTTTGTCATATCCGGCCGCCCCTTGGGCTCGCGGCGGAAGAAACACCCTGCCTGAGCCCGGGGATTTCCAGCATCATGTCATCCGCAAGCCTCGAACCCGTCCGTTTTGTCGATCTGGCCGCACAGCAGGCGCGTATCCGCGACCGCATCGATGCAGCCATCACCCGGGTGCTGGATCATGGTCAATACATCATGGGGCCCGAGGTAGCTGAATTCGAGGCGAAACTGTCGGCCCATTGTGGCGCCGCCCACTCGATCGCCTGTTCCTCGGGCACCGACGCGCTGGCCATGGTGCTGATGGCCGGGGAAGTGCGTCCGGGTCAGGCAATCTTCTGCCCTGCCTTCACCTTTGTCGCCACCGCCGAAGTGGTGGCGTGGCTGGGCGCGCATATCTGGTTTGTCGATGTCGACGCCGACACCTTCAACATGGACCCGGCCTCGCTGGAAATCGCCATTGCGGCGGCGCGCGCTGCCGGGCACGCGCCGGTCGGCGTCATTCCGGTCGACCTCTTCGGCATCCCCGCCGATTATGATGCGATTTCGAAGATTGCCGCGCGCGAAGGATTGTGGATCCTGGGCGACGGCGCGCAATCCTACGGCGCGCGCTATCACAACCGCCGGGTCGGAACGCTGGCGATGGCCACCGCCACCAGCTTCTTTCCGGCCAAGCCGCTGGGCGCCTATGGCGATGGCGGCGCGATCTTCACCGACGACGCTGAACTGGCCGAGATCCTCCGCTCGATCCTGTTCCACGGCAAGGGCACCAGCCAGTATGACAATGTCCGCATAGGCATGACCGGCCGGATCGACACCATGCAGGCGGCGATCCTGATCGAGAAGCTCGCGATCTTCGACGACGAGATCGAGGCCCGCAACCGCATCGCCGCGCGCTATTCGGACCTGCTCAAGGGCCATGTCGCGACGCCCAAGGTGCCCGACGGGCTGCAGTCTGTCTGGGCGCAATACACCGTCAAGCTGCCGGACGGCGCCGACCGCGCCGGGATCCAGGCGCACATGAAGGACCTGGGCGTGCCGAGCGCCGTCTATTATGCCAAGCCGCTGCACCGCCAGGACGCCTACAGCCATCATGGCGTCGCCGGCGGCGCGCTGCCGGTGACCGACATGCTTGCGGGATGCGTGCTCAGCCTGCCGATGCATCCCTATCTCGACGAGGAAACCCAGGACCGGGTGACGGATGCGCTGATCTCCGCCCTGGGCTGAGATGGCAACGCGCCGAAACCGGTTTCAAGCGGTTGTGACCTCACAGTCGCGGCTGCCGGTCCAGGCGAGTTTCCAGCGCGCACCGGGCCGCACATTCGGCACCAGATACGGCTCGAAGGCCGCGGCGACTTTTCAGCCGCCGCTCAGCGGCTCAACGCGGCCATGCGGCGGATGAAATCGGCGCAGGCCTCAGGCGCGGTGATCGGGATCATGTGGCCGCAACCCGGCAATTCCTCGTGCGTGAGGCCAAATTCCTGCATGGAGAGACCATGCTGGCCAGGGGACAGCAAATTGTCCTCCGATCCGAAAAGAATGCCTCCGGGAACCTTCAACTCGGACGCATACCGCGCCACCTGGTCCGGCATCGACAGCGTCGCACCCTCCAGGTCCGTCGAGGCGCCGATGAAGGATGCCGGCCGCAGACCGAGAATCGCGCCGCCCCTCACCAGGAAATCGGCCGGCGCTTTCTCCGGAGCGAAAACCTGTGCAATCACCGTCTTCCGTGTCAGCCTGGCGATGGGCACGGCGATCGTGTGCCCGATCAGGCGACGCAGCAGGGCGGACCGGATCACCAGCGGCTTGAACACCGCCGGAGGTCCCGGCATGGCGGCGGTGAGCGGACACAGGAGCGCAAGCGCGCCGATCTTGTCCTTGCGGTCAAGTGCCATCGCCAGCGCCAGCGCGCCGCCGAGCGAATGGCCGACCAGCGCCGGCCTGTCGATACCCAGCCTGTCGAGGAACTCGCCGATCATGGCAGCCTGGGCAGGCAATAGCGCCAGCGCATCCTCGGCCCGGCTCGAATAGCCGGATCCGGGGCGGTCAAGGGTGATGACCCTGTATTCGGAGGTCAACTGCCCCGTCAGGGAATGGGTGAAATTGTGCATATTGCCGGCCAGGCCATGGATCAGCACCAGCGTCTGGCCGTCCCGCGGACCCTCGTCGGTGTAATGGATCGCGCCGCCGGTGATCGGCATAACCTGGCCTGCCCTCGGGACCGCCTTCTCGGCGTCTGCCGCCAATTGTCGCGTCCACAGCCAGCCCAGGGCCAGCACCACCAGCAGAGAAATCAGCAACCAGACCATCACAGACATCGAAGCCCCCCGCCGGCGCTGCAAGGCAGGTGCGCCCTATGCCGGTGCGCAAGTATCGGCAATGGCCAAATCGCCGTCAATCAGATTGCGGGCGGCGCAGCGTCCCGGAGACAAGCGCCTCGTCCGCCGGGGCGTCGAGGAATTCCGCGGCTGAGCGGCAGTCTGCTCCTCCACAAGAACGGGCGCGCGGTCGGCTGTCCGGCGATGGTAACGCCGGACAGGTGGTTCCTGCGCGGCCGCTATCAGTCTTCGTCGCGGTCGGTGATGGCCAGCGTCGTCTTGTCGAGTTCGAGATCATATTCCTTGCCATCCGCATGGATGGCGTCGTCCACGTCCCAAACCTTGTCGTCGTCGAGTTCGATCTCACCCCAAGAGGTAAATCCCTCGGCCGTCAGGGCGGCTTCGATCTGGGTGTGCTCTTCGGCGGTGGGCGCCCGGTCATCGGCGAGTGCCGGGGCGGTCAGCGCGGCGAAAAGGATGGCGGCGGAAATAGCGGCTGTGCGCATCATGGGCGTCTCCTGTCGTGGATAGCGGATTGAAGCGTCAAAAAACTCGACGGTGCTTCAATGGCTTGAACGTCCGATGGTTCCGGCGACCGACCCCGGCGCGACACCCTGCCGCAGCGCCCTATCCAGCGTCGCGCAACTGTTCCGCGGTCTGCAGGTCCACCGACACCGACTGGCTCACGCCCTGCCTCGATGCTGATCGCTCCCGCGCGATCGCACTGGAGTTGCAATTTTCAGGCAAAATGTATATACATTCGTCTACATAATCGGAAGCTGTCTCAATGACCTTGGACGGTTTTGAATGGGATGACGGGAACTGGCCGAAATGCGCCAAGCACGGCGTATCCAAAGCCGAGATCGAATTCGCTTTGATGCACACGCCGATGGTTATGCCAGACCGTTCGCCGGTCACACAGGAAGCCCGCTTCAACGCGATCGGGCTTACCTAGCGGGGCAGGCATTTGTTTGTTGTCTTCACCCTGCGCCAGAGCGGTAGGGGACTGTATCTGAGGCCGATCAGCGCCCGATACATGCATGACAAGGAGGTCAAACGCTATGAGCAGTAACAAGCCTCCGGAAACGGGCAAGCAGTTCCCGCGGTTCGACTCGGACGCCGAGGCCGAACGGTTTGTCGATACCGCCGATCTGTCGGAGTATGATTTGAGCCAATTCAAACCGATGCGCTTCGAGATCGAGAAGAAGACCAAGCAGATCAATCTGCGCATGCCCGAGAGCCTCGTCGACGCCCTCAAGGCCCGCGCCAAGCAGCGCAACATTCCCTATCAGCGGCTCATCAGGGAAGCCATCGAGAACGCACTGCGGTAACGCGCCAATCCCGCCCGGCGGTCAGCCCGCGTCCCGCAACTGCTCGGCCGTCTGCAAATCCACCGACACCAGCTGGCTGACGCCCTGTTCGGCCATGGTCACGCCGAACAGGCGGTTCATGCGGGCCATGGTGATCGGGTTGTGGGTGATGATGACAAAGCGGGTCTCGGTGGAGGCGGCCATTTCGTCCATCAGGTTGCAGAAGCGTTCGACATTGTGATCGTCGAGCGGCGCGTCGACCTCGTCGAGCACGCAGATCGGTGCCGGGTTGGTGAGAAACACCGCGAAGATCAGCGCCATGGCGGTCAAAGCCTGTTCGCCGCCCGAGAGCAGCGTCATGGTCTGCGGTTTCTTGCCGGGCGGGCGCGCGAGGATTTCGAGCCCGGCTTCCAGCGGGTCGTCGGATTCAATCAGCATCAATTCCGCCGTGCCGCCGCCGAACAGATGGGTGAACAGCCGCTGGAACTGCGCGTTGACGACATCGAAAGCCACCAGCAGGCGCTCGCGGCCTTCCTTGTTCAGCCCCTGGATGCCCGCGCGCAGCTTCTTGATGGCGTCGATGATGTCTTCACGCTCGGTGACGATCAGGTTGAGCCGGGCGGAGAGTTCTGCCTGCTCCTCCTCGGCACGCAGGTTGACCGCACCCAGCCGTTCACGCTCGATCTTGAGGCGTTCGAGAGTGCGCTCGATCTGGGCCGGGTCGGGCATCGGCGCGTCCGCGGCAAGGCCGGTCAGGCGCAGGGCGTGGTGGGGTTCGCAATTCAAGGCCTCGCGAATGCGCGCCTCGCCTTCCTGGCGGCGTTCGCGCGCCGCCATCAGCCGCTCCTCGGCGCGGCCGCGCGCTTCGCGGCCCTGCGACAGCGCGCCGATTGCCTCGGTGGCGAGCTTGTCGGCCTCGCGCGAGCGGGTTTCCGCGGTCGCCAGCGCATCGGCGGCATCCCGGCGGCGTTGTTCGACCTCGCTCAGCTGATGCATCAACTGGCGGCGGCGGGCGGCGACCTCGTCGGGCGCATCCGCGATGCCTTCTGCTTCCGTCGCAGCCTCTTGCGAACGCGTTTTGAGCGCGGCCAGGTGGCTTTCAGCATTCGCGGCGCGCTCGATCCAGCTGGCGCGCTCTGTAGTGATGGCTTCGAGACGGCGGGCGCGGGCCAGGTTTTCGCGCTCGAGCCCCTCATGGGCGGCACGGGCCTCGGCCAGCGCGCCGCGATCGGTGGCGACCTCGGCATTGACCTGTGTCAGGGCGGCGTCGAGTTGGGAGAGATCCGGGCAAGCCTTCAGCGCTTCCGTGGCCTCATCAAGCGCGGACACGGTTTCGGCCAGCTGTGCGCCGACCTGGGCGCGCGATTCGGTCAGCACCGCGCGGCGGTTGGAGAGTTCGCCCGAGGCGCGTTCGGCGCTTGCCAGTTCATCGCGGGCGCGGCTCAGATTGCGGCTGGCGTCGCGGATCAGGTCGCGGGCGGCGCGGCCCTCGGTCACACGGGCGGCAACCGCCGCTTCGCTTTGCTTGAGCGCTTCCTCGACCTGGCGCAGCGTCCTGGTCGCCTCCACCACCTCGGCGTCGAGTTCGGCCAGGCGGTTCTTCTGTTCAAGCCGCATCGCTGCCGGTGTCGGCGCGTCGGCCGAGGCCACATAGCCGTCCCAGCGGAAGATCGCGCCATCGCGGGTCACCAGCCGCTGCCCGGGCCTGAGAGTCGCGTGCAGCGCACGGCCATGATCGGCGTCGGCGACGAGCCCGATCTGGGCAAGCCGGCGGGCAAGTTCCTGGGGCGCGCGGACATGGGTCGACAGCGGCGTCACGCCGTCGGGAAGCGCCGGATCCTCGCCATCGATTTGCATCATTGCCCAATGGGCGGGGGCGGCTGGATCGAGCGGCAGATCGAGATCGTCGCCGAGTGCGGCGCCGAGAGCTGTTTCATAGCCACGGTCGACCTTTATCTTCTCGACCACCGGCGGAAAAAGGTCCGAGCCCTGCCCGGCATTGAGCATGCGGGCGATGGTCTTGGCTTCGGTCTCGATGGCGTTGAGCTTCGCCTTGGCCTCGGTCACCGGCTGGCGTGCGGCGGCCTCGGCTTCACGCGCCGCCTCGAGCGCCGCCTCGATCCGGGCGAGTGCTGCTTCGGCGTCCGTCAGCGCCTTCTCGGCGATCTCGGTCTCGCTGCGCTTGGCGGCCGGGTCCGGCAGGCCGGCAATGCGCTGGGCAATGCCGGCAAGATCGGCGTCCTGGCTGGCGATCTGCCGATCGAGCCGCCCTTTGCGTTCATTCGCCTCGCGGATCACCCGATCAAGCTGGGTGCGTTCGGCGGCAGCCTCGGCGCGTTCGGCGGTGACGATGCCGAGCGAGGCCTCGGATTCAGTGAGCTTCGCCTGCGCCGCTTCGAACGCGCCTTTCAGCGCCGCCGAACGCTCGCCGCTGCCTTCCAGCGCCAGCTTCAGCTCGGCTTCCTCTTCGGAAAGCCGCTGCATGATCCCGGCATTGTCGGCGATCAGGCGTTGTTCGCGCTCGATGTCGGTCTTGAGCTGCGCCAGGCGCCGGTCCAGTTCCTCGCGGCGGCGGGTGACCCGTTCGGCTTCCTCGTCAATCTGGGTGCGGGCGATCTGCAGCCGCTGCAGGGCGGCGGCGGCGGCGGCTTCGGCATCGCGGAGTTCGGGCAGCTTGAGCGCGGCGATGGCCTGGGTCTTGGCGGCCTCCATCTGCGCCTGCGCCAGTTCGGCGACGCGCGAGGTGGCCTGGGACAGAGCGCTTTCGGCCTCGCCCTCCTGGCCCTTGGCGATCGACCAGCGCAGATGCAGGAGCGTGGCTTCCGCCTGCCGCACTTCCGCCGACAGGATCTTGAAGCGGTTGGCCTGGCGCGCCTGGCGCTTGAGGCTTTCGATCTGGGATTCGAGTTCGGAGGTGACATCGTCCAGACGCTCGAGATTGGTTTCCGCGGCGCGGAGCCTGAGTTCGGCCTCATGCCGGCGCGAGTGCAGGCCGGAGATGCCGGCGGCCTCTTCGAGCAATTGCCGCCGCGCCTGCGGCTTGGCCTGGATCAGTTCGCCGATGCGGCCCTGCCCCACCATCGAGGGCGAGCGGGCGCCGGTGGAGGCGTCAGCAAACAACAGCTGCACATCCTTGGCGCGCGCTTCCTTGCCATTGATGCGGTAGACGGAGCCGGACTCGCGCTCGATGCGACGCGTGACCTGGATCTCGTCGGCATCATTGAAGGCGGCGGGCGCGGTGCGGTCGGAATTGTCAAGATAGAGGCCGACTTCGGCGGTGTTGCGGGCGGGCCGGTTGCCCGAGCCCGAGAAGATCACGTCGTCCATGCCCGAGGCGCGCATGTTCTTGTAGGAATTCTCGCCCATCACCCAGCGCATGGCTTCGACAAGATTGGACTTGCCGCAGCCATTGGGGCCGACCACGCCGGTCAGCCCGCGCTCGATGAAGAATTCCGTCGGCTCGACGAAGGACTTGAAACCCAGCACCCGAAGCTTGTTGAACTTCATGACCGGCACTCCCGGTCAGGCAGGCGCATCGGCACACTTACGCCACTTCCGCGAGATTGTCGCGGAAGGGCAATAGGTGCAGCCCGCCTAAAGCAGCGGGTCGATGATCGCCGACATGGTTTCAATCGACATGTTCCCCGGATACCGCTTGCCGTTGATGATGAAGCTTGGCGTGGACTGGATACCAAATTGGTCTGCGGCCTTGGTTCTCACAGCATTCACATCGTCCAGAAGCTTCTGGTTCGTCAAGCAAGCCTCGAAGGACTCCTGTGTAAAACCCGCCAAACGGGCGATTTGAAGCAAAGCTTCACGACCATCGGCGGCGGTTGCCCAGCTGCGCTGCTGCGCAAACAGCACATCCACCATCGGGAAGAACTGCTGCTCGGGCGCGCAGCGGGCCAGCATGATGGCCGCAGCAGCGCGTGGATCGAACGGGAATTCGCGCAGGATGAAGCGCACCTTGCCGGTGTCGATGTACTTTTCCTTGAGCGGCTTGAAATTGTCCGTATGGAAATCGGCGCAATGCGGGCAGGTCATCGACATGTATTCGACGATGGTGACCGGAGCGTTTTCCTCGCCCAGCGCCATATCCTTGAGCGGACCGGGCTCCAGCACCTTTGCCATGTCGACATCGCCATCAGCCTTCGGCGCCTCAATAGCGGCTGTCGCGGGCGCGGTGGTCTGGGCAGGGGCCGTGGTTTGCGCCGGTGCTGCCGTCTCGGCCGGTGCAGGCGTTGCCGCGGGCTCGGCGACTGCCGTCGGTTCGGTGGGCGCAGGCGTTGCCGCGGGGGCGGCTGTCTCCGTCGTCCCGGCGGCTTCGGTTTTATCCTCAGACGAATCCGAGCAGGCCGTCAAAGTCAGTGCCAGCAGCGAAACCGTCGCGGCGGCGGTCAGTCGGGACGTCAAACGGAACATGCTCATCACCCATTTCTTCATGTTTGAATTCGTTCACGCGCGCACAACCCGTTCGGCGTCCTGCCCGCGCCCGGCGCTCCTCCGAGAGGGAGCGACGATCCTTGTCCATCTCCTATAACGTCAAATGTGGCCAAACAAGTGCACCGCGATCAATGACCCGTGATCACGCGCGGAACAGCCTTGGGCGCGTGTCATTCCGGACGCTTCGGCCGGCGGCTGATCACGCCTGCACCCAGGCGCGCGAGCGCTTCACGCAGCTTCGGGTCCTCCACGGTCTCTACCATGCCGGCGAGACGGCGTTTTTCGGCCGCATCAAGCGGTCGGGCCTTGGGCTTGCGGGTCGGAACATGGACGGCTTTCTGGACAATCCGGATCTGCGAGATCGCGCGGAAGCCGAAGAAGCTGTTGACGCGGCCAATCAGTTCCGCTTCCTGGTGCATCAGGAAAAGGGCGCGCGCGCCTTCACAGGCGACCGTCAACAGCCCCGGCGAGAAGCCGCCACCGGTTTCGTCCGGGCCGTCCTGGCGCGGCCAGCGGATTTTCTCGGGCCGCGAGAACCCGGCGAATTGCTCACCGGCAATCTCGTCCCACGAGGCCAGCAGCAGCGTGTTGATGCCCGCGCGCCTGGCCAGGATCGGGTCGATCAGGCCATTGGCGATCTCGGCGATCTGGACGCTGCCCTTGCGGGTGAACGGTTTTGCCACGGTTCGGACTCTGCTCCCATGTCCTCAGGCAGTACCCGGACGGAGCCTGCCTGAGGTCGGAAATAGCTTGAAATCGCGATCATGGAAAGCGCAGCCCTCTCTTGCAGGGGCCCGGCCCTCGTGCCAGCGCCGCAAAATGCGATCACACGGCGATCCGCGGACATGCGCCCTCCGATGGAACCAATGTCGTCCAAAAAAGTTCTGTTGATGCAAACGTCGACTCTCGGCGCAATTATATTTGGAGAATTTGACATGGGGTTTGAATACGGCGGAATTCTGGGGATCATCATCCTGATCCTTGACATCTGGGCAATCCTGCAGATCATCAAGGGTGGCGGATCGACCGGCAGCAAGCTGTTGTGGATCCTGATCATTCTGCTGCTGCCAGTGATCGGCCTGATCATCTGGCTCGTGGCCGGACGAAACCGCCTCTAGTGGTCTGAAGTCGACGATCACGTCCATTTGACGGAAGCGCATAGGCAGTCGACTGGTGTCCCTGGAGGGATGCCGGTCGGCCGTTTCGGCATTGTCTGGTGCTGCCATTGCTCCAAAAGGCTTGAGCAGATCCGAAACCATCAAATCCGATTGCGGACATGCTCACGGGAAAACCGCGCCGGCGGATTGCGCCGGGGTGAACGGCAGGACATGATCGCCTTGTGTTCGCACTCAGTCGACCTACATCCGGGTGACTGCAGCTTCCGACCGCCAGGGATTCAATGGCATTCGCAAACCCCTCAAAGACCGCGCCTGATCCGGAATTCGCGGCCAGGCTGCTTGCCTGGTATGACCGGCATGCGCGGTCCCTGCCCTGGCGGGTGAGCCCATCGGACAGGCTCAACGGCATGGTGGCCGATCCCTACCGGGTCTGGCTGTCGGAAATCATGCTGCAGCAGACCACGGTACAGGCGGTGAAGCCGTATTTCGCGAGCTTCGCCCGGCGCTGGCCAAGCGTGAACGATCTCGCCGCCGCCGACACCGAAGACGTGATGAAGGCCTGGGCGGGGCTGGGATATTATTCCCGCGCCCGCAATCTCAAGCGCTGTGCCGATGTGGTGGCGGCGGATCATGGCGGGCGTTTTCCCGACACCGAGGAGGGCTTGCGCGCCCTGCCCGGCATCGGCCCCTACACCGCGGCGGCGATCGCGGCGATTGCATTCGACCGCAGGGCGGCAGTGGTCGACGGCAATATCGAGCGGGTGTTCACCCGTCTCTTCGAAATCGACACGCCCCTGCCCTCGGCAAAAAACGAGATCCGCGCCGCTGTTCACGAAGTCACGCCCGCTGAGCGGCCGGGCGACTTTGCCCAGGCGCTGATGGATCTAGGCGCCACCATCTGCACGCCCAAGCGTCCGGCCTGCGTGCTCTGTCCGCTCAACGAAGGCTGCCTGGCTCGCCTCTCCGGGCGGCAGGAGCAGTTTCCGGTCAAGCCCATGAAGAAGGAAAAGCCGGTGCGGCTGGGCGCGGCATTCGTGGCTGAGCGGAGCGACGGCGCAGTGCTGCTGGTCAAGCGTCCGGAGACGGGCCTTCTGGGCGGCATGACCGGTGTGCCGTCCACCAACTGGACGGTCCGCGCCGACGGCGCGACCGGCGCCAGATCAGCGCCTTTTGAAGCAGATTGGCGCAGCAAGGGCGTGATTACACATGTGTTTACACATTTTGAATTGCGGCTCGAGATTTTTCATGCGGTTGTCACCGGCGCCCCCGATCATGAAGGCTGGTGGAGCGACAGCGATTCGCTGCCCGGCGAGGCGCTGCCAACCGTGATGAAGAAGGCGCTCAGGGCCGCCTTCCCGGCCTTGTTCAGAAAAGGCCCGGCTTAGTTTTAAAGAAGGCAAGACATGAGTGAGACACCCCCGCCTGCAGGCCAACCCGTCCGCCATATCGTTTTCGATATCGGCAAGGTGCTGATCCATTACGATCCCAACATCCCCTACAGCCGACTGATCCCGGACGAGACGGAACGCGCGGCGTTTTTCGAGACCGTCTGCACCCATGAATGGAACCTCGAACAGGACCGCGGGCGCGGCTGGACCGAGGCGGAATCGCTGCTGATCGATCGGTTTCCGGACAAGGCAGACCTGATCCGGGCCTTCCGGCAGCACTGGCATGAGATGGTAAGCCATTCTTATGATGACAGCGTCGACATCATGCTCGACCTGATCCAGCAAGGCCGCGACGTGACGATGCTCACCAACTTCGCCGCGGACACTTTCAACGAGGCGCGCGAGATGTATCCTTTCCTCAAGGTTCCGCGCGGCGTGACGGTGTCAGGCGAAATCGGGCTGATCAAGCCGGACCGCAAAATCTACGACACCCATGTGGCGAGCTTCGACCTGGATCCCTCGGCCTGCCTGTTCATCGATGACAGCCAGAAAAATGTCGACGGCGCCATCGCGGCGGGCTGGCAGGCGGTACTGTTCACGGACGCACGGACGCTCAGGGGAGACCTGGCGCGCTTTATTTCTTTCTGATCAGGCATTAGGCCAGACTTGAAGCCGGGTTAAAGCCCTCGAGCCGGCCATCCGTTGTATATCTCCGGTCAGCCCGCCCTGCCCTCTTCCTGAACGTCCTCATCGGCGGCCGGTCGTCCCGAGAGAAACTGACCAAAAGCGCCCATCGATTCTAAGTTGTCGCACAACACCTTGATTACCACCAGTATGGGTACAGCCATCAGCGCCCCAAGCAGACCCCACAGCCACCCCCAGACGGTCACGGTCAAGAACACAGCGACAATGTTGAGCTCGAGCCTGCGCCCGACGATCAACGGTGTCAGGAAATTGCCTTCAAGGATGGTAAGACTCAGATAGATGGCCGGCGCAATCAAGGCGCCTCCAAGGGTTGGATAGACAACCATTGCTGTGGCGGCCAAAGCCAGCGCGCCAGCCCATGCTCCGATAAACGGGAGGAAATTCAGCACCGCTGCAATGCAGCCCCACATAACCGGATTTGGCATGCCATAGAGCCATAAGCCGGTTCCAATCGCCACGCCCAGACCCGCATTGATGAGGGTGATGGTGAGCAGATAGCGCGACACCTGACGCTCAACGTCATAAATCACCCGCAGCGCCCGTTTCTTCTCGCTCAGCAAGGGCATGATGCCCACGATTTTCTCGTAGAACAACGTGCCGGTCGAGAGCATGAACATCGCAAGTATCAAGGCAACCACAACTGTGGTGAGCCCGACGAATGCGTTGGATGCAGCGGCGCTGAGGAGGGCCGGTTGCTGGACGACAACCTTTTGGACTCCAGGGGAATCGGTACCTTGGGCCAGTTCCTCGACTTGCTCGCTTGCCTCCTTCACCGCCTCGATCTCGTCGCGGTATTCGGCAAATTTCTCCCTGATTTTCAGACCCGTTTCAGGCGCGGATGAAACGAGATCCGAAATGGGTCCCGCGAGCGAATAGGCTCCGAACCCGAGACCTCCGGCGAGAAATACAATTATCAGAAAGGCGGAGATCCCCGAGGGTATGCCGCGTTTTTCGGCGAACCGCACCACGGGTCTCAATGTCTGGGCAATCAGGAGCCCCAGGACCATTGGCATCACCACATCCTGTGCGACGAACAACACCTGGGCAACCAAAACAATAAAGATGCCGATCAGGACCCGCTTGATCGTTGTCTGGTCCGGATTGGGGAGAGGCGCCGACAAATCCATGATGAACCTCATCCAAAAAGATGAAAAGGCCGCGCCCGACGGGGGTGCGACCTGTTGGCAGGGGTTTAGGTCTGAAAGTCAAACCTTATTGCCCAAAGCGCCTTTGACTGAACCAGTTGCGTCCTGCACGGCTCCCTTTGCCTTTTGCGCCTTGCCTTCAGCCTGGAGCTTCTTGTTGTCGGTTGCCTTGCCGACAGCGTCCTTGACCGCTCCGGCAGTCTTGTTGCCGGCGGCCTTCGTCTTATCAATCAACTTTCCCATACCAAACCTCCTGTAGGCCGCTTTAGAAGCGGCGCTAGCCATGCAAGCTGATGCTTGCCCGGATTAACGTCTGATAATGATCTTGGTTCAATCACAATTCGCCGAAAGAGCATGAATATTCTCGGGAGGTTTCGGCGTGGCTTTGCCGTCCGTGCCAGACAATACGCCCGGGATGCGCGACACATCCCGGGCGCTCTATGCCCGGCGGGGACTGAAGGTACTTGACCCGCCGGATCTCTTGTCCGGTCTTTAACCGGCCCGCGCCATCTCCACACGGATGGCAGCGCGGTAATCATCGATCAGCTTGAGGCCATCTGGGGTCTCGACATGCCAGAAGGTCCAGCCGTTGCAGGCGTCAAAGCCCTGCACCACGGCGCCGATCTTGTGGATGGAGCCCGCCTGGCCGCCCGCCACCAGCGTGCCGTCGGCGCGTATGATGGCCTGATGCTTGCGCTTGGCGTCGAACAACACATCGCCGGGTTTGACGTGGCCTGCCTCGATCAGCACGTTGAAGGCGACACGCGGTTCGGCGCGTTTTCCCGTCAGCACCGTTAGTTCGTTCTTGCCCAAGGGCTCGACCGCGTCTATCCGGGCGCGGGCTGCATCGATGTAGTCCTGTTCGCGCTCGATGCCGACAAAGTGCCGACCGAGCCTGCGGGCGACCGCCCCGGTGGTGCCGGAGCCGAAGAACGGATCGAGCACCACGTCACCGGGCTTCGACGAGGCCATCAGCACCCGCGCCAGCAGCGCCTCGGGCTTCTGGGTCGGATGCACCTTCTTGCCGTCCTCGCCCTTCAGGCGTTCGGCCCCGGTGCAGATCGGAAACAGCCAGTCCGAGCGCATCTGCACATCGTCATTGGACGCCTTCATGGCCTCGTAATTGAAGGTGTAGCTCTTGGCGTTCTGGTCGCGCGAGGCCCAGATCATGGTCTCGTGGGCATTCTGGAATCTGCGGCCGCGAAAATTCGGCATCGGGTTGGTCTTGCGCCAGACGATGTCGTTGAGCAGCCAGAAGCCGATGTCCTGGAGCTGCGTGCCGACACGGAAGATATTGTGGTACGAGCCGATCACCCAGATGGTGCCGTTGGGCTTCAACACCCTGCGGCAGGCGAGCAGCCAGGCGCGGGTGAAGGCGTCATAGGCCTCGAAGCTTTCGAACTGGTCCCAGTGATCATTGACTGCATCGACCATCGACTGGTCGGGACGGGCGAGATCGCCGCCAAGCTGGAGATTGTAGGGCGGATCGGCGAAGATGACGTCGACCGAATTGGCGGGAAGCGCTTCAAGCGCCGCCACGCAGTCCCCCTTGATGATGGTGTCGAGCCAGGACTGGCGCGTGGTGTTAACCGAGCGGATTTCGGCAAGCGATACTGACTGGGCCATGGGATACTCACATTACACATACGCAACAACTGAGCCTCATGGTTACCGAACAGGGTAAACATCCGGTGAACGGCGGTCCGAGCCGTTCTTTTTCGGGACCTGCGCCATCAAGATGCTGTCCGTGCAAGCCTGGCGAAGGCGCCAGCAGGAAATCCCCGACGGTGTTGGCAATGATCGATCCCTTGCCTGTGGCAAGCGCTTGCTATAGGTCCGGTGGCGATTTCCCAATCCTTCCCCCTCCCCCTTGCAGGAGCAGTTCCATGCCCGGTTTCGACCTCATCATCTATGATTGCGACGGCGTTCTGGTCGACAGCGAGATCATTGCCGCGGAGGTGGAATCCAAGCTTCTGACCGAATCGGGCTTTCCCATCAGCCCCGAAGAAATGGCCGAGCGGTTCGCAGGCCTGACCTGGAAAGACATCCTGCTGACGGTGGAGCTTGAATCGAGCATTCCCTTTTCGGCGCAATTGCTCGACGAATCCGAAAGGCTGCTCGACATCAGGCTTGCATCGGATGTGCAGGCCATTGACGGAGCCATGGAAGCGATCCTGCGCATCCCCGGCCCGCGTTGCATCTGCTCGAATTCCTCGCTGCCGCGGCTCAAGACGATGCTCGCGCGCACCGGGATCGACCGGCTGTTTGGCGATCACATCTATTCCGCCAAGGATCTGGGCGAAGGCCGCACCAAGCCTGCGCCGGACGTGTTTCTGCACGGGGCCAGCCAATTGGGCGTCAAGCCCTCCGGGGTTCTGGTGATCGAGGATTCGGTGCACGGGATCCACGGAGCACGGGCCGCAGGCATGCGCGTGGTGGGCTTCACTGGCGCCTCGCACAGCTATCCCGGTCATGCTGACCAACTGACCGAAGCGGGCGCCGAGACCGTGATCAGTCGCATGCGGGATCTGCCGGCCACCGTGGAAGCGCTCGCCGGCTGGACGGAGCTTCTCTAAAGGTCTGACCGAAACAGATGGTTCCCGTCTGTTGCGAAAGGTCAGCCCACTAAGCTTCCCGAGAAGCCCAAATCACGGCGTGTTGTAGGGCCCTGGATCAAAGCCGACATAGAGCTTGGCAGTGCGTGACGCGACGGCCGGAAAGGTGACGGCGGCGTTGGTGTAGATAAACTGCTCGGCCGGCATGCCCTCGAGAATGGTGACCGGGTGCTTCTGCAGTTCCGAATAGAGCACGGTCTCACCTTCGAGAACGGCGACGCGAACCGGCACTTCGACGGTTCCGGCCTTGGCTGCGGGGCCTGCCACCACACGACCGGACACCGCGACCGTCATGACAATCTGATCGCCGCTAACCCGGCATTGCCGCGTCGTGTCGGAGATCGACGCCTGATGGATGATCTTCTCCGGGTCGCCGTCGCCTCCCTTGGCGAACTGGGTGTAATAGGCGGTGCCCTCGCGCAGGATGACTTGCGGGCAGGCTCCCTGGATGACTTGCGAATTGGTCACAGGATCAATCGCCGTCTGCTCATTGCCGCCGCCGGGATTGAGCACGGCGCGCGGATCGGCCGACGTGCAGCCGGCAATCAAGGCGGCCCCCAGGAGAACAGGAACGAAACGCAACAATCTGTCTGACACGATACACCTACCTTCATTCGCACTGGACCGAGGGAAAACCCTTCGTCCGGAGTGTGGCCTTTGCATGACGACCGCCCATGGTCTATATCAGCCGCGCGTCGAAAATTCGACCGGCGTTATCTCATCTTGCGCGATCCGCGTCCACCACCGGGGAACATGTCTGTGGACTATATTTCGACACGGGGCGAAGCGCCCTCCTTGGGTTTCAGCGATGCGCTGCTCGCCGGGCTTGCCCGCGACGGCGGTCTTTACGTGCCAAGCCAGTGGCCGGCGTTCACCCGCAAGGACATCCGCGCCATGCGCGGCCAGAGCTATCAGGAGATCGCATTCCGGGTCATCGAGCCGTTCACTGCGGGCGAAATCGAGCCCGAAGCCCTGCGCGCGATGATCGACGAGGCCTATGCGACCTTCCGCCATCCGGCGGTCGCACCGCTGGTGCAAAGCGGCGCCAACGCCTTCGTGCTCGAACTGTTCCACGGCCCGACGCTCGCCTTCAAGGACGTGGCGATGCAGCTGATCGCCCGGCTGATGGACCATGTGCTGGCGAGCCGCGGCGAGCGCGCGACGATCGTCGGGGCCACTTCCGGCGACACCGGCGGCGCAGCGATCGATGCTTTCGCCGGGCGCGACCGCACCGATATCTTCATCCTGTTTCCCGAAGGCCGCGTGTCGCCCGTTCAGCAGCGGCAGATGACCACGTCCAAGGCCGTCAATGTCCATGCCATGGCGCTCGAGGGCAATTTCGACGATTGCCAGGACCTGGTCAAAGCCATGTTCAATCATGGCTCGTTTCGCGACCAGGTGCGCCTGTCGGGCGTCAATTCGATCAACTGGGCGCGGATCATGGCCCAGATCGTCTATTATTTCACCGCCGCCGTGTCGCTCGGCAGTCCGGACCGAAAGGTCTCGTTCACGGTTCCCACCGGCAATTTCGGCGATGTCTTCGCCGGCTACTGCGCCAAGCGCATGGGCCTGCCGATCGACCGGCTGGTGATCGCCACCAACGAAAACGACATCCTGGCGCGGACGATGAAGACCGGCCGCTACGAGATGCGCGGCGTCCACCCCACCACGTCGCCCTCGATGGACATCCAGATTTCGTCGAACTTCGAACGGCTGCTGTTTGACGCCTATGGACGTGACGCCAGCGCCGTGCGCCGGGTCATGTCGAGCCTCAAGCAGTCCGGCGCCTTCGACATCGACGCGGCGCCGCTCAAGGCGATCCGCAAGGAATTCCGCGCCGGACGGGCCAGCGAAAGCCAGGTCAAGGCGGTGATCCGCGAGACCCAGGCCGAAACCGGCTATGTGTTCGACCCCCATACCGCCGTGGCGGTACATGTCGCAAACAGGTTTGAAAAGCTGTCAGCTCCGATGATCACGCTGGCGACCGCGCATCCGGCGAAATTCCCCGATGCCGTAAAAAAAGCCTGTGGTATTGACCCCGCGCTCCCGTCGTGGCTCTCTGACCTTATGCAACGGGAGGAACGGTTCAGCGTATTGCCCAACGAACAGGACAAGGTGGAAGCCCATATCCTGTCCCTGACGCGGGCATCGCGATGATCCGGGGAAAGTGACAGAATGAAAGTCAAGACAACCACCCTGGCCAACGGCGTCACAGTCGTGACCGAGACAATGCCCCATCTCGAGAGCGTGGCTCTCGGTGTCTGGGTGAAATCCGGCTCGCGCGACGAGACCGCGGCCGAACATGGCATCGCGCACCTGCTCGAGCACATGGCGTTCAAGGGCACGCGCAAGCGCAGCGCCCGCCAGATCGCCGAGGAGATCGAGAATGTCGGCGGCGAACTCAATGCCGCGACCTCCACGGAAACCACCTCCTATTATGCCCGCGTGCTCAAGGATCACGTACCGCTCGCGATCGACATCCTGCACGACATATTGACCGATTCCGTCTTCGACGAGGATGAGTTGACGCGTGAGAAGCACGTGATCCTGCAGGAAATCGGCGCAGCCAACGACACGCCCGACGACGTGGTCTACGACAAGTTCACCGAAGCCGCGTTTCGCGACCAGACCATCGGACGGCCGATCCTGGGTACGCCCGAAACCGTCCAATCCTTCACGCCGGCACAGATCCGTGCCTATCTGGCGCGCCACTATACCGGCGACCGGATCGTGGTGGTTGCCGCAGGCGCGGTTGATCACGACATTTTCGTCAAGCTTGTCGACGAGCGCTTCGGCCAGTCGATCAAGCCGACAGGAACCCTGTTGCGGGAGATTCCTGCAGCCAACTACACGGGCGGAGACTATCGCGAGACCCGCGACCTGATGGATGCCCAGGTGTTGATCGGCTTTGAGGGCCGGGCCTATCAGGTGCGCGACTTCTACTGCTCGCAGCTGCTCGCCAATATCCTGGGCGGCGGCATGTCGTCGCGACTGTTTCAGGAAGTGCGTGAAAAGCGCGGACTTTGCTATTCGGTCTATGCGTTTCACTGGGGCTTTTCGGACTCGGGCCTGTTCGGCGTTCACGCCGCCACCGGCGCCGAGGACCTGGCCGAACTGATCCCGGTCATCTTGTCGGAACTGGCCAAGGCCGCCGATGGCGTCGAGGAACAGGAAATCAACCGCTCGCGGGCTCAGGTCCGGTCGGGCCTGTTGATGGCGCAGGAAAGCCCCGCCGCGCGCGCCAGCCAGATCGCCCGACAGATGCTGCTGTTCGGGCGGCCGGTGAGCAATGAGGAACTGATGGAGCGGCTTGCGAACCTGACGCCCAAACGTCTGTCCGATCTTGCCGGAAGACTGTTCTTCGATACGCCGGTGACAGTGTCGGCAATCGGACCGGTCGGCGAACTCCTGTCTATCCCTGACATGGTCCACACACTCGGCCGGAATGGCGGGCGAACCGCCGCGGCCGAGTAAGTCTGCAAGGATCATCCCCGCCATGGCGCCTCCGGTGTTTCGTTTCCGCAGCCGGACCCAGGAAGAGTTCCGGCTGGAGGGGGAACGGGTTTACCTGCGCCATCCGGTGATCGGCGACTATGCCGAATGGAGCAAGCTGCGTGCGGCAAGTCGCGCCTTTCTCGAACCGTGGGAGCCGCGCTGGCCGGAGGACGATCTGACCCGCACGGCATACAGATACCGGGTCCGCCGCTATGATGCCGACCGGGAGGCCGGATTGGCGTTGGCATTGTTTGTTTTCCAGAAGTCCTCGGGTCGCCTTGTCGGCGGCGTGACGCTGGGCGCGATCCGGCGCGGGGCCGCGGAATGCTGCTCTCTCGGCTACTGGATGGGGGAGCCGCATGCGGGCAAGGGCGTCATGACAGACGCGCTTAAATGTCTCATTCCCCATGTGTTTGAGAGGATGCGGTTGCACCGGATAGAGGCGGCCTGTATTCCCGACAATCAAAGAAGCCAGCGCCTCCTTGAAAAGGCCGGTTTTCGGCGTGAGGGATATTTGAACGGCTACCTGAAAATCAATGGCGCCTGGCGCGATCACCTGCTTTACGCGCTGATTGCCGAAGACTGGCAATCGATGCACGCGAAAGGATCCGGTTCCGGCGGATGACATGCATTTCCCGTAACATTTCTGTCTGGCCTCACCGGGCTGCCGGGACAATTGGCGTCTTGGCGATCAGGCGCGTCCATGCGGCGCTGTGTCTCATGATCCTGTGCCTGGTGATGGGGATTGCCCCATCGGCTCAGGCGATCGAGCCGGTCAAGATCAGCCGCGAGGACACCGCGCTTGACCTGACTGCGACGACGGAGATCTACAATCGACGGGGAGAAGCCTTCCAGGTCTCCACCGCCGCCGGTTCGGACGGGATTGTGCGGCGTATCGAGGTGCGGGCCAGCTCGCCCCAGCATTCCGGCGACTGGGCGGTGTTTGCGCTCGCCAATATCACAGACGAGCAGATCGACCGGCTGATCGTCGCGCCGCATTTCCGGCTTGTGGGGTCGGGCATCCTGTGGCCGGATCTCGGCTCGGCGCGCATTCTGAGCATCACGCCGAGTGAAGGCTTTGCGCTCGACCAGGTCGAAAGCAGCGAGGACGATGTCTTCCGCATCACCCTCAATCCCGGAACCGTCATCACCTTCGTGGCGGAACTCGCTGCGCCCGAGTTGCCGCAGATCTATCTGTGGGAGCCGGAAGCCTACAAGGACACGGTCAACGCCTACACGCTCTATCGCGGCATCGTGCTCGGCATTGCCGGACTGCTTGCCGTGTTCCTGACCATTCTCTTCGTGGTCAAGGGCACGTCAATGCTCCCGGCCACCGCGGCGCTGGCCTGGGCGGTTCTGGCCTATGTGTCGGTGGATTTCGGATTCCTGTCCAAGCTGATCAGCGTCACGCCCGGTGACGAGCGGATCTGGCGATCGGGCACGGAAGTCCTGCTTGCTACCGGGCTGGTGGTGTTTCTGTTCACCTATCTCAACCTCAATCGCTGGCACACAAACCTGTCCTACGTCACCGTGGCCTGGATCCTTGGACTGGGCGGACTTTTCGCGGTGGCGATCTATGATCCGCCGGTGGCATCGGGCATTGCGCGCATGTCGTTCACGGCGACTGCGGTGGCGGGCGTGGCGCTGATCGCCTATCTGGGCTTCAACAAGTATGACCGGGCGGTGATGCTGATCCCCACCTGGGCGCTGATCCTGTGCTGGCTGTTCGGCGCCTGGGTGACAGTTACCGGACAACTGGCCAACGACATCGTGCAGCCGGCTCTGGGCGGAGGCCTTGTGCTGATCGTGCTGCTGATGGGGTTTACGGTGATGCAGCACGCATTCGCCGGCGGCGTCTACCATCAGGGGCTGTTTTCGGACATGGAGCGCCAGGCGATGGCGCTGGCGGGATCGGGCGACACGGTCTGGGACTGGGACGTCGCCCGTGACCGCGTTGTCACCTCGCCTGACCTCGGGCCGCAGCTTGGGCTTTCTCCGGGTGCGCTTGCCGGGCCTGCCCGCAACTGGCTGCCGCGCATCCACGCCGATGACCGCGACCGGTTCCGCACGGCGCTCGATGTCATGCTGGAACACCGCAAGGGCCGGCTCAGCCATCAGTTCCGCATGCGGGCAGAGGACGGGCATTATCACTGGATGTCGCTGAGGGCACGCCCGGTTCTGGGCTCCAACGGTGAAGTCATCCGCTGCGTCGGCACCATCATCGACGTGACCGAGCAGAAAAACTCGGAAGACCGGCTGTTGCATGACGCCGTGCACGACAATCTGACCGGACTGCCCAATCGGCAATTGTTCCTCGACCGGCTGCAGACCATGATCCACATGGCGGAACGCAAGCCGGACGTCCGTCCGAGCGTGTTCATGATTGATCTCGACCGGTTCAAGCAGGTCAATGACAAGCTCGGCATGTCGGTCGGCGACACGATCCTGCTGGCGCTGACGCGGCGGCTGAAACGGCTCTTGAAGCCGCAAGACACGCTGGCGCGGATTTCAGGCGACCAGTTCGGCCTGGTGCTGGTGTCCGAGCAGGACGCGGTCAAGGTGGCCGCACTCGCCGAGGCGCTCTCGAAGGCGATTTCCGCGCCGATCGATTTCGCCGGGCAGGATATAAGGCTCACCGCCTCGATCGGCCTGGTGACGTGGGTTGAAAACAACGCGGTGCCGGATGATCTGATGAAGGACGCCGAGCTTGCGATGTACCAGGCAAAGCGTTTTGGCGGCAACCGGATCGAACCGTTCCGCCCGGCGTTCCGGACCGTGGGCTCCGACCGGCAGCGGCTTGAAAGCGATCTGCGCCGGGCACTCGAACGGCGCGAGCTGACGCTGGTCTATCAGCCGATCGTCGAACTGAAGGATGCCGAGATCGCCGGGTTCGAAGCGCTGCTCAGATGGGAAGACCCCAAGCGCGGCACGGTGCCGCCATCCGAATTCATTCCCGTGGCGGAGGCGACCGATCTGATCCTCGAGCTCGGAATGTACTCGCTCAAGCAATCGGCGGAAGATCTTGCGCAATGGCAGGAAGTGCTTGGCGAACTGCCGGTGTTCATGTCGGTCAACCTCTCAAGTGCGCAATTGCTCAAGAGCGACCTGTGCAATGACGTGATCAAGGTGATCTCGGCCACACGCTGCGATCCGACCCGGTTCCGGCTGGAGCTGACCGAAACCCTGGTGATGCACAACCCGCAGCAGGCGCTGATGACGCTGTCCCGGCTGGCTGACGCAGGAATCGGGCTGACGCTCGATGACTTCGGCACCGGGCATTCTTCGCTGGCTTATCTCACGCGCTTTCCATTCAAGACACTTAAGATCGACAAGTCGCTGGTGATCGACAAGTCGGACAAGGGCGACATCCTGATCCGCTCCATCGTCGATCTGGCCAAGCAACTCGACATGCAGGTGGTGGCGGAAGGCGTGGCGTCGGAGGATGATGCGATGAAGCTGTCGGAGATGGGCTGCGATTACGGACAGAGTTTCCTGTTCGGTCCGCCGATCGGCACGGATTCGGTGCAGAAACTGCTCAAGGAACGCTTTCCGGTGGCCAAGCCGAACTGAACGGGAAGACCGGTCCAAATCGCCTCAGGCGTGGCCGGCCTCGGTCGACAGCATCGCCGGCGCAATCCCCATGGAAGCCAGGACCCGGTCATATTTGCCCGAATGATCGGGATCGAACACGATATCGTCGGTTGCCGGGCAGCTCAGCCAGGCATTGGCGAAGATCTCGCTTTCGAGCTGTCCGGGGCCCCAGCCGGCATAGCCCAGCATCATGATGCCGCGCCGGGGACCGCAGCCATCCTTGATGGCGCGCAGGATATCGACCGTGGCGGTCAGACAAAGATCGTCATTGACCGGCATGGTCGACTGGCTCATGTAATCATCGGAATGCAGCACGAAGCCGCGCCCTGCATCAACCGGACCGCCGCACTGGATCGGAAAATCGCGGGCGCACTCGCTCATTCCGGTTTTCCTCGCGGGGCGCCCTTGCGGCTGCGAGCGTCCATCCAGATCAAGGTTTTCGACAAGTTCTTCAAACCTGAGCGGCTGCGGCCG
Organism: Hoeflea sp.; assembly: GCA_019084245.1. Lineage (GTDB taxonomy): Bacteria > Pseudomonadota > Alphaproteobacteria > Rhizobiales > Rhizobiaceae > Hoeflea. Next base: position 144,091 of record JAHRFE010000027.1, on the reverse strand, counting down.
GTTGAGGATGAATCCCATGGCGCCGTTTTCGGAATGGGCGCACACGAAGATGACCGTGCGTTCGAAACGCTCGTCGCTCATTCCCGGCATGGCGACAAGGAAATGCCCGTCCAGACATCCCCGGTCGCGCCGGGACAGATGGTCTTCTATCCCTAACATGCCTTGATGCTACCAAGTTCTGGCGTTTTGGAAAGGGCTTAGAGCAAGCTCGGTTCGTCACGGCGGGCAAGGATGCTGTAACGCCTTGAATGCATGCAGGAACAAAAGTTCGCTGTTGCCGCTCAACCGGCGGCGACCGTCGGCAGCGGCGCGGGAGGGGGTATCGGCGCAATGACGGCGGTCACGGAAATATGACAGACCGGGACGGCGGATTGAATGGATTTGGAGACCCCGCTTCCGCTAGAGTGGGACCATGACAAGTCACTTCCTTATCTTCGCTCGCCGGGTATCCCATATGCTTTCCGGCGCCACCCTCGCCCTTGCCCTGGGCTTGACGCCAGCCCTGTCGCTGGACAGCGGCTGGGCTGAAACCGAAGGCGGGCGGATGCGACTGGTGGTCGATCCGGCCCCGCGCGCGGATGGGACCATCACCGGCGTTCTGGAGATCGACCTCGACCCCGGCTGGAAGACCTATTGGCGCGACCCTGGCGGCGCCGGGATTCCGCCGATGCTGGATGTCTCGCAGAGCAAGGGCATCTCCCTGGAGAAGATGCAGTATCCGCCTCCGGTGCGGATCGATGACGGCTATGCCATCTGGGCCGGCTACACCGCTTCGGTGAAGTTCCCGCTGACATTCGAGCGGACCGCCGCCGGCAGCGCCAGCATCCATGCCCTTGTCTTTGTCGGCATCTGCGAGAAGATCTGCGTGCCGTTCCAGGCCGAATTCGAAATCGACCTGCCGGAAGGCACGGGCACGGACGACGCCGCCCGGGCGAGCATCCGCGAAGCCTTCGACCGCCTGCCCGAGCCGGCCGGTGCGGATTTCAATGTGGAGCAGGCCGCTCTGGCCGCCGATGGCGGTCAGCTTGAAATCTCGGCCCGACTGCCCCAGTTCCGACCTTCCGGCGTCACACCGGATGTGTTCGTAGCCGGTCCCACCGGGTTTGCCTTCGCGCAGCCGAAGCTTGTCGCGGAAGTAGGTGGATCGATACGCTGGAGCGTCGACATTGCCTCGGTGCCCGCCACAGCCGCGCCTGAGCAAAGCGAAACCCTTGATATCGTTGTCACGCTGGGGCAGCGGGCGATTTCCCAGAGCGTGCCGGTCAAGGGCTTTTCACGGGAGTGAAAAGCGCGGGATTATTTCACATTTCCACTCGCAATTGCCGCAAGGCACACTAAGTTCCGGTCTTCACAACAACGGAAACAAGGAGCGCTGACGTGACAATTGCAATTGGGGATACATTGCCTGAGGCCACATTCAAGGAGAAGACCGCGGACGGCATGGCCGAGACCAAGGTCAGCGACCTGTTCTCCGGCAAGAAGGTTGTGTTGTTCGCCGTACCCGGTGCATTCACGCCAACCTGCCACCTCAATCATCTGCCCGGCTATCTCGAAAACCGCGACGCAATCCTGGCCAAGGGCGTTGACGAAATCGCCGTGCTTTCGGTCAATGACGCCTTCGTCATGGGCGCCTGGGAGAAGGCAACCAACGGTACCGGCAAGATCCGCTACCTGTCCGACTGGGACGCAAGCTTCACCAAGGCCATCGGCATGGACGCCGACCTGTCGGCCGGCACGCTCGGCACGCGCTCGAAGCGCTATTCGATGATCGTCGAGGACGGCAAGGTCACGTCGCTCAACATCGAGGATGCGCCGGGACAGGCGGTCACTTCCGGCGCCGCCGCACTGCTCGCGCAGCTCTGATCCACTCACATCTGTGAATCCTCAGACGGCGCTCCTGCGGGGCGCCGTTCTTGTTTTGAACGGCGCCATGCCTTCCCGCGCAAGCTCGTCGGCGCGTTCGTTTTCGGGATGGCCGTCATGGCCCTTGACCCAGTGCCATTTGACCTTGTGGCGCTGGTTGGCCTGATCGAGCGCCTGCCAGAGTTCGGCGTTCTTGACCGGCTTCTTGTCGGCGGTCTTCCAGCCGTTCTTCTTCCAGCCGAAAATCCACTTGGAAATGCCGTCCATCACATACTTGCTGTCGGTGTAGAGATCGACCTCGCAGGCGCTCTTGAGCGCGGTGAGCGCGCTGATCGCCGCCAGCAGCTCCATTCGGTTGTTGGTGGTTTCGGCCTCGCCCCCCGACATTTCCTTCAGCGTCTCGCCATGACGCAGGATGGCGCCCCAGCCGCCCGGCCCCGGATTGCCCGAACAGGCGCCATCAGTGAAAATCTCGACATGCTTCAATTTATCAGATCCTTTTCGCGCAAGCCGTATTCGGTCCCGGAAACCACGTTACGGTGGAACCGGAGCTTGCGCAGATATTCCAGCGGGTCCTTCTTGACCACCAGCGCGCCTTCCGGCGTGGTCAGCCAGTCATGCAGGCGGGTGAGAAAGAACCTCAGCGCCGCGCCACGCGCCAGCAGCGGCAAGGCTTCGGCCTCTCGTGCCTCCAAGGGACGCACGGAGACATAGCCGTCGATCAACGCCATGCCCTTGGTGTGGTTGAACGCGCCATCGGGCTCAAAGCACCAGGCATTGAGACAGATGGCGATATCATAGGCCAGGAAATCATTGCAGGCGAAATAGAAATCGATCAGCCCGGAGAGCCGGTCTCCGATGAAAAACACGTTGTCGGGGAACAGATCCGCATGGATCACCCCTTCGGGCAGGCTCTCGGGCCAGCCCGTTTCGAGGGTCGCGAGCTCGCTGTCGATCTCGGCCCTCAGCCCCGGCTGAACCTCGTCGGCGCGGTCGCGCGATCCTTCCCACAAGGGCCGCCAGCCCGCAACAGAGAGCGCGTTGACGCGGCGGATACCAAAATCAATCCCGGCGAGGTGCATCTCGGCCAGCGCCTGCCCGACCTCGCGGCAATGCAGGGCGTGGGGCTTGCGCAACCACGCACCATCGAGAAACGACACCATCGCAGCCGGCCGGCCGGCCAGTTCGCCCAGATGACCGCCGTCGCGCCGCTCGATCGGCAGCGGGCAGCTCAGGCCCTTGAGCGCTAAGTGATCCATCAGGCCGATGAAGAACGGAAGGTCGTCACGGTTGACGCGTTTTTCGTAGAGCGTGAGGATGAAGGTGCCTGTTGTGGTTCGCAGCAGGAAGTTGGAATTCTCCACACCCTCGGCAATGCCCTTGTAGGACAGCAGCGTGCCCACGTCATATTCACCCAGAAACGCGCTGAGCTGGTCTTCGTTGACATCAGTATAGACCGCCATTCTCACTCAACTCCATTGACAAAGGCCATGTCGGCAGCGGTCAGGTCGACATCGCGCAGTTCACGGTTGACCAGGAAATTCTCGGTTTCCCGCACGGTTTCGGCGAGTTCGATGGTCGCGTCAAAACGCGCCTTGAAGGCCTCGATGATCTCGTTGACCACGACTTCCGGCGCCGATGCGCCGGCGGAGATGCCGAGCAGGGAGATGTCCCCGATGGCCTCCCAGTCGATCTCGTGGGCGCGCTGCAGCAGGATCGACTGTTTCGCGCCGGCTCTCAGCGCAACCTCGACAAGGCGTTTCGAGTTGGAGGAATTCGGCGCGCCCACCACCACGAACAGGTCGCAGCCGGGAGCGGCCTGCTTGACCGCCTCCTGACGGTTGGTGGTGGCGTAGCAGATCGATTCCGCCGCCGGCGCGGTGATTTCGGGGAATTTTGCCTTGAGCCGCGCGATCACGCCGGCGGTGTCATCGACCGACAAGGTGGTCTGGGTGACAAAGCCGAGTGCTGCGGGATCGGCGGGTTCAAACGCATCGACGTCGGCCTCGGTTTCAACCAGCGTCACCGCTCCCGGCGGCAATTGGCCCATGGTGCCGATGACTTCGGGATGACCCTTGTGGCCGATCAGCACGACATGCCGGCCCAGCCGCTCGTGCCGCATGGCCTGCTTGTGCACCTTGGAGACCAGCGGGCATGTGGCGTCGAGGAAAAACAGGTTGCGCGCTGTGGCGTCGGCAGGCACGGATTTCGGCACGCCATGGGCCGAGAAGATCACCGGCTGGGCCCGATGCTCCGCGGGGATCTCGTCGATCTCCTCAACAAAGATGGCGCCCAGCGCCTCCAGGCCCTCGACCACATAGCGATTGTGCACGATTTCATGGCGGACATAGACCGGCGCGCCGTACTTCTTCAAGGCCAGCACCACGATCTGGATCGCACGATCCACGCCGGCGCAAAATCCGCGCGGTCCGCAGAGCCTGATGGTCAGGGGAGGTCTGGTCATGGGATCATTCATTCTTGATGTCATTCTTTTCAGAGGATCAGGCCGCCAGCAGCACGGCAATCAGGGCAATTGCCGCGGGAAGCGCCTGGATCACGAAGATCTTTTTCGACGCGGTCACCCCGCCATAGAGGCCCGCGACGAGAACGCAGCCAAGGAAAAACAGTTTGAGCTGAAATGCAACCGCCGCATCGGGATGGATCAGCGACCAGATCAGCCCCGCGGCGAGAAAGCCATTGTAGAGCCCCTGGTTTCCGGCCATCACCTTGGTCTGGGCGGCCTGCTCCGGCTTGAGGCCAAAGGCCTTCATGCCGCGCGGTGTCGTCCACAAGACCATCTCGAGCACGAGAATATAGACATGCTCGATGGCCACGAGCGCCACCAGGATGATTGCCAGAACTTCCACCTGCACTCCCCTTCGCGTTGCTGCCTGACACCCCGATACCATGGCGGTGCGTGCCCGCACCAGCGGCTTTCAGGATTTCCGCTTCATCCAGGCAAACAGGCTGACACCCACCAGCGCCAGCGCCAGGCCGTACCAGGTGATCGCATATTGCAGATGGCTGTTTGGCAGGTCGATCACCGTGACCCCTCCCCTTGGCAATCCGCCCGGGACCGGTGTCGCATCGGCATCGAGAAAGAACGGCAGCACCTGCCCCTCGGGCAGACCGGTGCTTGCCGCCATGCGGTCGAGATCCTTCCAGTAGAAAATGTTGCCGGTTTCGTCGTTTTCGGGGACCATGAAGGACGGCTTCTCAGCCAGTCTGGACCTGGCCAGGCCGGTGATCTGCTGCTCGCCCGCAACCAGGCTTTCAGGGCGGGTTGTGGTCTCCTTCCGGTCATAGGGCACGAAGCCGCGATTGACGAAGAGATGGCGGCCGTCATCCAGCTCGAGCGGCGTGTAGAGATAGTATCCCGACTGCCCCTGGAAGGTCGCGAAGAAATGGCGCTCCCTGTCATGCAGGAACGTCCCCGACGCGCGCGCGGCGCGATAGTCGATCGATTGGCCGGTCGCAAGCTCCGCCTCGACGCCGGCCACATCCAGCGGCGGCGCCTGCCGGCGCTGTTCGATGGAGGCCAGCAGATCCTGTTTCCAGTAGAGCCGCTGGACCTGCCAGGTGCCGAGCGATACCAGCACGGCCAAGGCCACCGGCAGCAGCACCAGGGCGATCCAGAAGCGCTTGCCGTGGCGCTCAGAGCTTGATCCCGCCGCCTCAGCCACGGTCGATCTGTCCTTCGGCCGCCTTGTTGCGGTACTGCAGCGCGATCATCACGCCTTTGAGCACGCGCAACAGCGTCAGCGACAGCACGGTCGTGAGCGGTATCCACAGCATCAGGTGCACCCACAGCGCCGGGCTGTAGTTGACCTCGAGCCATAGCGCCAGGCCAACAACGATGAAGCCGATGATGAGGATGACGAACACCGCCGGTCCGTCACCGGCATCGGCGAAGGAATTGTCCAGTCCGCAGACTGAGCATTTCGGCTTGACGCCAAGAAGCCCCTCGATCAGGACGCCCTCGCCGCATCGCGGGCAGCGGCCGCGCAGTCCCGCCGAAACCGGATCGACCGGAGGGTAATGTGCCTCGTCCTTGATCATTGGTGATGTCCCTTGTCGTCAGCCACCGGCGGTGGCTTGAAATGCGCAGGGCGGCAGGTCTCCCCGCCGCCCCGAAACTCAAAGACGTTCGGCTTGATCTAGTGCTGGTAAATCGGTGCGCCCCATGACGCCCAGACATAGATCGAGAAAAACAGGAACAGCCAGACCACGTCGACGAAGTGCCAGTACCAGGCGGCCGCCTCAAAACCAAAATGCTGCTTTTCCGTGAAGTGACCGCGCATCGCCCTGATCAGGCAGACCGCCAGGAAGATGGTTCCGATCAGAACGTGGAACCCGTGAAAGCCGGTGGCCATGAAGAAGGTTGCGCCGTAGATCGATTCCTTGAAGGCGAACGGTGCAACGGCATATTCATAGGCCTGTACGCAGGAAAACAGGACGCCCAGGGCAATCGTCAGGGCCAGGCCGTTGATCAGGCCCTTGCGGTCGCCGTGCAGAAGCGCGTGGTGCGCCCAGGTGACCGTCGTGCCCGACAGGAGCAGGATGATGGTGTTGTAGAGCGGCAGGTGCAGCGGGTCGAGCACTTCGATGCCCGCCGGCGGCCACTGACCGCCGGTGAAGGCAACACGTGCAAACTGCTGGGCTTCATCGGCAAACAGGCTTGCATCGAAGAAGGCCCAGAACCAGGCGACGAAGAACATCACCTCGGACGCGATGAACATGATCATGCCATAGCGCAGGTGCAGGCCGACCACGCGGGTGTGGTGGCCTTCATGGGCTTCCTTGATCGTGGCCGCCCACCAGCCGAACATGGTGTAAAGCACGATGGCCAGGCCGACCAGGAACATCACCGGGTTGGTGATCGGCATGCCGAGCAGCGAATCAGCGCCCTTGAGGCCCTGCATCCAGCCGATGCCGCCGAGCGCCATGACAAGCGCGCCGATCGATCCGGTCAGCGGCCATGGGCTCGGGTCAATGATGTGGTAGTCGTGGTTCTTTTGATGCGCGTCGGCCATGTCAGCTTTCCCCCATGGTCATCAGTCCCGCTCCGGATAACAGGTCCGGCGCGTTGTTGCTCTTACAAAGTGTTGTTGTCTTGCACCGGCTCCGCCATCGCCGCAACGGGTTTTTCCGATGCGTGAGGGAAGAATGTGTAGGACAGCGTGATTGTGGTGATATTCTTGGCGTCCGGATCATCGACAATTGCCGGATCAACGAAAAACACCACCGGCATGTTCATGATCTCGCCGGGCTTCAATTCCGTCTCTGTGAAACAGAAACACTGGATCTTGTTGAAATAGGCGCCCGCAGCCATCGGCGTGACGTTGAACGTCGCCTGGCCGAAGGTTGACACGTCAGACACGTTTTCCGCCGTATAGGCGATCTGGATGGTCTCGCCGATCCGGAGTTCGACTTCGCGCTCGACCGGCCTGAACTTCCACGGCAAGCCCGCGGCCACATTGGCGTCAAAGCGAACCTTGATCATGCGATCGAGAATCGTGTCCGACATCTGTTCAACGCGCTGTGTGGTGCCGCCATAGCCGGTGACCTGGCAGAACAATTGATACAGCGGCACGGCGGCAAAGCTGACACCAACCATCGAGATCACGAAAGCCGAGCACGCGATGACGATGCGCATATTCGCCGATGCTGCGGTCTTGCTGGCCTTGTCCTGCTGATCGCTCATGAATTCACCTTCACAAAGGCCGGTTGAAGATGCCGGGGCCGATCTTGATGATCGTCACCACATAAAACAGCACAACCAGGCATGCCAATACCACCGCCAGAGCCACGGAGCGTGAGCGCCGCGCCTTCTTCTGCTGTTCTGTCAGTTCCACGTGATCCATGATCAGACCACCACGCCGAAGAACTTGGCGACAAGCGCGTCGACCAGCAAGGCCGTGAAAATGCCGAACAGATAGATGAGCGAATAGCCGAACAGTTTCTTGGCCGGGATCATTTTCTTGTCACCATCGGCCATGCGCCAGACCTGCCAGGAATACCAGATGAACGCCACGCCCAGCACGGCTGCGACGACGCCGTAGGTGGTGCCGGCAAAGCCCATGAGGGTCGGCACGATGCCGCTGATGGCGGTCAGCACGGAATACAGCACGATCTGGATCTTGGTGGCCCGCTCACCGGCGACGTTGGGCAGCATCGGAATACCGGCGCGGCCGTAGTCTTCAGCCTTGAACAGCGCGAGCGCCCAGAAATGCGCAGGCGTCCACAGGAAGATAATGGCGAACAGCGCGATGCTTTCGAGCGAGATCGAATTGGTGACGCAGGCCCAGCCGATGATCGGCGGGAACGCGCCGGCAGCGCCGCCGATGACGATGTTGTGCGGCGTCCAGCGCTTGAGCCACATCGTGTAGACGACGGCGTAGAAAAAGATGGTGAAGGCGAGCAGGCCTGCGGACAGCCAGTTGATGACTAGGCCCAGCGTGACGACAGAAAAAACCGACAGGAACAGGCCGAATGCCAGAGTGGTCTCGGCCGAGATCCGGCCTGCAGGCACAGGTCGCTTGGAAGTACGGCCCATCAATAGATCTATATCGGCGTCATACCACATGTTGAGCGCACCGGATGCGCCTGCTCCAACGGCAATCAACAGAATGGCGATAAAGCCAAGCACGGGATGGATTTCGCCAGGCGCCATCATCAGTCCGACCAGGGCGGTGAAGACGACAAGCGACATGACACGCGGCTTCAACAGCGCGAAGAAATCACCTGCATCGCCTTCCAGAATCGGTGCGGCTGCCGGCGCCGTGAGCGCATCATGTTCATTGATCATTGCCATGGGCAATATGCCTTTCCCTCGTCTCCCGGATGACCGGGTCCCGGAATTCCGGGGCCGGACAGCTCATGCCCGGCTTTACATGTCAGACCGCCGGATGGTTCCGGCGGTCTGGAAGTAACGGCTTGCTGCGCTGATTACTTGATGCGCGGCAGCTTTTCCCACTGGTGGTAAGGCGGCGGCGACGTCAGCTGCCATTCCAGCGTGGTTGCACCTTCACCCCATGGATTGTCACCGGCGATGCGCTTCTTGGCGAAGGCTTCCCAGACGCCATAGAGGAAAATCAGAACGCCGACGCCGGAAATGTAGGACCCGTAGGACGAGATCGCATTCCAGCCGGCAAAGGCATCCGGATAGTCGATATAGCGGCGCGGCATGCCGGCGAGACCCAGGAAATGCTGCGGGAAGAACACAAGGTTGACGCCAACGAAGGTGACCCAGAAATGTATACGGGCAACCGTCGGATTGTACATGAAGCCCGTCATCTTCGGGAACCAGTAGTACCAGCCGGCGAAGATGGCGAACACGGCACCGAGCGAGAGCACGTAGTGGAAGTGAGCCACCACATAATAGGTGTCATGCATGGCGCGGTCGAGACCGGCATTGGCCAGCTGAACGCCGGTCACGCCGCCCACGGTGAACAGGAAGATGAAGCCAATCGCCCAGAGCATCGGCGTGCGGAAGGTGATCGACCCGCCCCACATCGTTGCAATCCAGGAGAAGATCTTCACACCTGTCGGAACCGCGATCACCATGGTGGCGAAGACGAAGTAGCGCTGCGTGTTGAGCGACAGGCCGACCGTGTACATGTGGTGGGCCCACACGATGAAGCCGACCGCGCCGATGGCGACCATGGCGTAGGCCATTCCGAGATAGCCGAACACCGGCTTGCGCGAGAAGGTCGACACGATGTGGCTGACGATGCCGAAGGCCGGCAGGATCAGAATGTAGACTTCCGGGTGACCGAAGAACCAGAACAGGTGCTGGAACAGGATCGGATCGCCGCCGCCCTCGGGATTGAAGAACGCGGTGTCGAAGTTGCGATCGGTCAGCAGCATGGTGATGCCGCCGGCCAGAACAGGCAGGGACAAAAGCAGCAGGAACGCTGTGATCAGCACAGACCAGGCAAACAACGGCATCTTGTGCAGCGTCATGCCCGGCGCACGCATGTTGAAGATGGTGGTAATGAAATTGATGGCGCCGAGGATCGAGGAGGCGCCTGCAATATGCAGCGACAGAATGGCAAAATCCATCGCAGGCCCTGGCTGGCCGGTCGTCGACAGCGGCGGATAGATGGTCCAGCCGCCGCCCACGCCCATGGCACCCGCAGGGCCTTCCACGAACATTGACAGCAGCAGCAGGATGAAGGCCGGTGGCAGGAGCCAGAACGAGATGTTGTTCATCCGCGGGAACGCCATGTCGGGCGCGCCGATCATGATCGGGACCATCCAGTTGGCGAAGCCACCGATCAGGGCCGGCATCACCATGAAGAAGATCATGATCAGGCCGTGCGCGGTGGTGAACACGTTGTACATGTGCTTGCCGGCGTCGATCGAGGCATCGCCATCGACGCCATAGACCATGGAGGCAAGACCATGGAAAATCTGAATTCCCGGCTCCTGCAGTTCCATGCGCATGGCAATGGACAGCAGACCGCCGATGATGCCGGCGATAATCGCGAATATCAGATAGAGAGTTCCGATGTCCTTGTGGTTGGTGGAATACATCCAGCGGCGCACAAAACCCTGCGGCTTGTGGTCGTGGTCATGAGCGACAGTTGAACCGGCCATTGGTCTCAGACCTCTCTGTTAGTTCTCGACGGTGGCGGCAACATCGATCGACTTGGCGTCGGCATCGATGGCAGCCATCAGATTGCGGTTTGCGGTCTCGACATTATCGGCGGCGGCGGCGAGCCATGTGTCGAACTGCTCTTCCGAGACGACGCGGACTGCGATCGGCATATAGGCGTGGTCCTTGCCGCAGAGCTCCGAGCACTGCCCGTAATAGAGGCCTTCGATATCCGCTTTGAACCAGGTCTCGTTGAGTCGTCCGGGTACCGCATCCATTTTCACGCCGAAGGCCGGCATGGCGAAGGCGTGCAGCACGTCGGCGGCGGTGACCAGCAGGCGCACGGTCTTTCCAACCGGAACAACGACCTCGTTATCGACAGCCAGCAGCCGCGGATAGACCGCCACATCTTCCTTGGCATAATCGGCGCGCTCGCTTTCCTGCAGCATCAGGGAGTCGAACGAGAGTTCGTTCTCGGTCTGATACTCGTAGCCCCAGTACCACTGGTATCCGGTGGCCTTGATGGTGATATCAGCCGGCGGGGGCGAATATTGCGCTGTCAGCAGATTGAAGGACGGAATGGCGATCGCCAGCAGGATGACGACGGGACCGACAGTCCAGATCACTTCGATCAGCGAATTGTGGCTGGTCCTGGAAGGAACCGGGTTGGCGCTCGCGCGAAACTTCACCATCACGTAGACCAGCAAAGCCAGCACAAATAGCGTGATCGGCACGATGAACCACAATGTGTAATTCTCGAACCCGCGGATCTGTTCCATGATTTCAGTGGCGGCGGGCTGAAGGCCCATTTGCCAGTCAACCGGCTGCGCAGCCAAGGCCGGGCCTGCGCCCAGTGAGGCGAACGCCGCAAGCCCTGCAAAAAGCTTGTTGGTCACGTGATGTCTCCCTCGAGTGTCGGGCCGCCTGCGTGACCAGACGGAATCCCTCATATATCCGGCGCTTCAAACCACAGAATGACATCGCTAGCAACAGTCGTCACCTGTTGATGATGCGGCATTTTTGCGCGGCCCCGCCGAAGCGGCTGGTTTAGGCGATGATTCGGGTGGAATCGGACAAGTCTGCACCGCCATTCCCAGCCGCCGGGCCTGAAATCCAGTTCGCCTTTGTGGTCCACACCCGGCTGGTTTGCCGCAAGGCCGCATTTTTGCCGTACAAAACAGGAGAGAGTGCCGGAGAAGGGTTACAATTTGTCCTTGCCCATTTACAAAAAGCATGATGATTCGGCCGTTCCTGGGAGTTGAAATGGCACTTGCATTGAAATCGAACCCGGCCAGCGCCGCAGTCCTTGGCTTTTGCATGGCAGCCGCGATGCTCGGCCTTGCGACGCAAGCCGCCGCGCAGCAGGCCGGCAAGGTCAAGTCCTCCCATGGATCCTGGTCAATCGTCTGCGACACCCCCGCCGGTTCGCCCGGTGAACAGTGCGCCCTGATGCAGAATGTGATTGCCGATGACCGGCCCGAAGTCGGCCTCTCGGTGGTGGTCCTGAAAACCGCCGACCAGCAGGCGCGGATCCTCAGGGTGCTTGCGCCGCTCGGCGTGCTGCTGCCCTCAGGCCTTGGCCTGAACGTCGACGGCAAGGACATCGGCCGGGCCTATTTCGTGCGCTGTTTCTCCGATGGCTGCTACGCCGAGGTGATCCTGGACGAGACCCTGCTGACCACGCTGCGCGGCGGCACGACGGCGACCTTCATCGTGTTCCAGACGCCTGAGGAAGGCATCGGCATCCCGGTCGACCTGGCGGGCTTCACCGAAGGCTACGCAGCGCTGCCGTGAGCATCTGGCCGCCGTGCATCCCATGGGGTGAGACGGACTGAAGCAGGACATGGTCATGCGGCTCGGTCTGCTGGTGACCGGCAATTGTGTTCCATTCACCGCCTGACCACCTATATATGTCGCCATGATCTCATCAGAAAGTGGACAGTGCCATGCAGGACCCGCTCACAAGCCAGTTCGACGTTTCCGAAGCCAAGGTGGAGCGTATCGTTGCCGATGCGCTCAGGCACGCCGATGATGGCGAGCTTTACCTTGAATATGAGGAAACCGAATCGCTGCTGTTCGACAATGGCAAGCTGAAGTCGGGCTCATATTCCACCGACCGTGGCTTCGGGCTGCGCTCGGTGCTGGGCGAAACCTCGGGCTATGCCCATGCGGGTGAATTGTCCGAGGCAGCATTGAAGCGCGCGGCGGATGCCGTGTCCGCAGTCACGCGCGGCGCCAGCGGGACTTACAGTGCCGCGCCGCAACGCACCAACAAGCTGCTCTACACCGCCGAAAACCCGCTGGCGGCACCGGGGTTCGAGGACAAGGTCAAGCTTCTGCAGACCATCGACCATTATCTGCGCAGCAAGGACGAGCGGGTCCGCCAGGTTTCGGTCTCGATCGCCGCCAATTGGCAGGTGGTGGAGATCCTGCGCGCCGACGGGCACCGGGTGCGCGACGTGCGGCCGCTGACCCGGCTCAATATCTCCGTGGTGGCCGGTGTCGGCGACCGGCAGGAAACCGGCTCTTACGGCATGGGCGGACGCAAGCTGTTCGGCGACTTTTTGACCGAGGAAAGCTGGCAGTATGGCGCCGACCATGCGCTGCGGCAGGCACTGGTCAATCTCGACGCGGTTCCAGCGCCCGCGGGCACGATGGACGTGGTGCTCGGCGCCGGTTGGCCCGGCGTGATGCTGCATGAAGCCGTCGGCCATGGCCTGGAAGGCGATTTCAACCGCAAGAAGACCTCGGCCTTCGCCGGGCTCCTGGGCGAACGGGTGGCGTCGAAGGGCGTTACTGTCGTCGATGACGGCACCATCGAAGGCCGCCGCGGTTCGCTGTCGGTCGACGACGAGGGCACGCCATCGGGCTACAATGTGCTGATCGAGGACGGCATTCTCGTTGGCTACATGCAGGACCGGCAGAACGCCCGCCTGATGGGCATGAAGGCAACCGGCAACGGGCGGCGCCAGTCCTATGCGCACCAGCCGATGCCGCGGATGACCAACACTTACATGCTTTCGGGCGACAGGACGCCGGAAGAGATGATTTCGTCGGTCAAGAAGGGGCTGTACGCCGTCTCCTTCGGCGGCGGACAGGTCGACATCACCTCGGGCAAGTTCGTGTTCGGCTGCACCGAGGCCTATATAATCGAGGACGGCAGGATCGGCGCACCGGTGACCGGCGCAATGCTGATCGGCAATGGGCCCGAAGCCATGCAGCGGATCTCGATGGTGGGCAATGATTCGGCGCTCGACACCGGCATCGGCATGTGCGGCAAGGCCGGCCAGAGCGTCCCGGTGGGCGTCGGCCAGCCGCATCTGTTGATGAACGCCATGACGGTCGGCGGCACCCAGATCTGAGTTCGCGTCCGCCCGCAGGGCGGAAGCGATTTCCACGCCGATACCGGATAATCACATCACCCGTTCCTGCCGAACGGCTGCTTTGTCGCACCGGCTTGCGTTCCCTGCTCCGCAACCACACATGTTATTTGATGCATGTGAACCAAAGGAGACCGGGCCATGAGCTACACGATCGATCGCGCCTTCAAGGGTGAAAATTTTGAGACAATCGTCGAGCGGACACGCGCGGCGCTTGCGGCCAACGGTTTTGGCGTTCTCACCGAAATCGACGTCAAGGCGACGATGAAGAAGAAGATCGATGCCGAGATGGACAACTATCTGATCCTGGGCGCGTGCAATCCTGGCCTGGCCAACGAGGCAATCAAGATCGAGCCCCGGGTCGGCGCCATGCTGCCGTGCAATGTCATCGTGCGCTCGACTTCCGGCGATGAAGTCATGGTCAGCGCGGTCGATCCTGTCGCCTCCATGCAGGCCATCCCCAACGGCACGCTGCAATCGGTCGCGGGCAAGGTGCGGGACATGCTCAAGGACGTTGTTGCGGCGATCTGAGACCCTGCCCGCGCCTGCCTTTGCATGACCAAACGGAGATCCGGCTCAAGTGACGGCGATGATGGTTTTACACGGGTAAAAGCCGGACTGTCGGTTGACCTTTGGGCATTGGGACGCGAGCATTGACCGAACTCGCTGGTTAGGGAAAATAATGTCCGATGAAATCAATATCCAGGAAATGCTGCAGTTCATTTCAGAGGTTACGGATCCGCTTGAAATAAAACTTGCGGGCCAGGCCTTTATGGAGAAAGCCCCTCCGGAGCGGGCAGTTGAATTTGCGTCGGCTCTGAGTTTCGGAAATCCTTTCTACATTCCCAATGTCAGCGAAGAAAATGCCGCACAGTTGGCGATCAGCGTTCATCAGTTCGCTGAACTCATCATGCGGGCGCGGGTAACTTGCCATCATGCTGAACAAGCCAATATCCTGGTTGCATGCGCGCCAAAATCCGCATCAACCTTTATCTGGGGATCCCTGACGCGCGCAGCCGGCCTGCCCGGGGTGAGCCTGTCAGCGGCTGCCATGTCACCGCAGTCGACTTCAAGACTCGGGATGAACCTGCGCGAGCAGGAAACCGACGAACTGGCCCTGATCCGCAATGGCATCAACGGCATGGGCTATGTCGCCCAGCATCATATCCGTTGCACGCCCTATCTCTGCCGACAGATGCACCTTTACCGGATCAAGCCAATCGTCACCTACCGCAACTATTTTGATACGCTCGTCAGTCTCGATGACATGTTCCTCGACTGGCGACCTGCTGAAAACGCAACCGATCTCAACTTTTTCGATGACGGGCTGCCTTCGAATTATGTCGACATGGATCGCGAGGATCGACTGCACCTTCTGGCTGACAGGAGTACGGTGTTCTACATCCAGTTCTATCTGACCTGGAAGAAGTGCGAGGCCATGGGCCTGGTCGAGCCGCTTTGGGTTTCCTACGAGAAGGATTTCCAGGGCGACAAAACAAAACTGGCCGAGAGAATTGCAGCATTTGTCGGTGGAAATCACATCGACGCCGCCAAGCTCGCCGAACAATTTGGCTCCACCGATCCGGACAAGGCACTTCGTCTCAACAAGGGGACAGTCGGCAGGGGCAAGGATATCCCCCAATCGGTCCGTGACAAGGTGCATGGGATATTCAGCCGGTATGACTCCGAGGCCGATTTTTCGGAGTTGCTCAAGGCAGCGTAGCCTGCGGACATCCAGGTCGCGACCGTCCGACCACGGGATGTAATTGCCGGCCATCATGGAATGTCAGGGTTGATTCAACATCGGTTAAGCCCGAACTGGTAATACGGTCGAATTGCTCGTGCCCATCGGGCATTTCGGATCGGAATCATGTACGGACCAAATACAGTCGCCGCACGGAGAATGGTCAAGCGCGCCGTCATTCAGGGCGGGCTTGAGGCGGTATCGCTGTTGTCGAGAACCGGGTTCATGCCGCGGGCGCGGGGCCTGGGGGCGATCTTTACCCTGCATCATGTCCGGCCGGCCCTTCACAAGGATTTCAATCCGGCAGCGCACCTCACGGTCACGCCCGAGTTTCTCGATGCAAGCATCACCCGGCTGAAGAACGACGGCCATGTTCCGGTGGCGCTGCATGATCTACCCGAATTTCTTGCCAATCCGGACCAGCCTGGACCGGCCATGGTGTTTACTCTTGACGACGGATACCGGGACAATGACCAGCATGCCCGGCCGGTGTTTGAAAAGCACGGAGTCCCCTACACGATTTTCATCTCGGGCGGTTTCGTCGATCGCACCCATTCGATCTGGTGGGAGACCGCCGAGCAACTGATCGGCAAGATCGACGAATTCAGCTTCGATTACGGCCATGGCGAAATCACCCTGCCGACCCGGACCCTGCTCGAAAAATACGCGGCCTTCGACCGGCTGCACAAGGCGCTCGCCTGCGCCGAGCAATCCGCCATCGTCGAACGGCTTGATGCCAAGGCCCGTCAGGCCGGGATCTGCCCGACCGGCATTGTCGACCGGGAGGTCATGGATGAAGCGGAACTGCGGGAGATCGCGGCAACGCCGCTCGCCCATCTGGGCGCGCACACCATCGGTCACATGAACCTCGCCCATCTGGCGCCCGACCAGATGCGCTCCGAGATGGTCCGGTCGGCCGAGCGTGTCGCTGCGATCACCGGCGAGACGCCTGAAACAATGGCCTATCCCTATGGCGACCGCTGCGCTGCCGGTCCGCGGGAATATCGGGCCGCCCGCGAGCTTGGTTTCAAGCTCGCGGTGACCACGAATCCGGGCGTGCTGCATCGCGAAAGCCTGCAGGATCTGTTCGCGCTGCACCGAATTTCGCTCAACGGCTATTATCAGAAAAGCCGCTATGTGGGCGCGCTCGCCTCGGGCATTCCGTTTGCGCTGAGCTGAGCCTCGCCTTCCGGCTGGGTATCGCCACCTACGCGCTTACGGATAAAGCCGGGTCTTGTCCCAGTCGTCAGCGTTGCGCGTGAACACGACCCGGTCGTGCAGCCGGAACGGCCGGTCATGCCAGAACTCTATGGATTGCGGCACGATCCGGAAGCCCGACCAATGCGGCGGCCGAGGAATCTCGCCGATCGCATGCCTGGCGGTGTATTCGGCCACGGCCTTTTCGAGCGCGAAGCGGCTTTCGAGCGGACGCGACTGTTTTGATGCCCAGGCGCCAATCCGGCTGCCGCGCGGGCGCGAGGCGTAATATTCATCGGCCTCGGCGTCGCTGACCTGCTCCACCGGGCCGCGGACCCGCACCTGCCGCCTCAGCGATTTCCAGTGAAAGCACATCGCCGCCTTCATCGATCCGAGGATTTCCTGGCCCTTGGCGCTTTCGAAATTGGTGTAGAAGACGAATCCGCGCTCATCAAACCCCTTGAGCAGCACCATGCGCACATCCGGCAGGCCATCGGCGTCGACAGTCGCCAGCGCCAGTGCGTTGGGATCATTGGGTTCAGAGGCCGTAGCGTCCTTCAGCCATTCGGCAAAAAGCCGGTAGGGCTCGGCCGCTTCGGTGAAGTCACCAGTTGTTAACCCTGTTTCGGTCATAGTCTTTCCTCATGCCTCCAGGCCGGAGTGGCAGTGCAGTGGCGATTGACCTAACAGAAGCGAACAAAGTGGAAAAGGGCGGGAAGCTGTACCGCGCGCTTTTGGCGCTTATCATTCCTGCTAGCCTCGCGCTGTCGGGATGCATGGGCGCGGGTTCATCCGCCGTTTCGGCGCTTTCCGTAGACCAGATGACCACCGCGGCAATTTCGCCGCTGTCCGCCGATAGCGAGATCATGTCCGACGAGACCGTGATCCGCGAACTTGTCGGAGGACTGAGCCAGACTGAACTGAACGATCCCCGGCCCTGGTCAAATCCCCGCACCGGGTCCGCCGGCGTGGTGTCCGGTCTGACAACGGTGACCGAGGGGGGGAGGACCTGCAGGCAGTTCAGGACCACGCGCCACGGCTATGACGGGGTTGGCCTGTTTGATGGCCGCGCCTGCCTCCGTCCGGATGGCGGCTGGGATCTTGTCAGCCTGGAGCGCACTCGCAGCTGATCCCTCACCTGTTGATTTTCATGATCTATCCTGGTTCGTGTTTGGCTTTTGGGATGGGGACATCTGGCCCCGAACGGTGGCGCCGGCGACGTTTTTCCGCTCTTTTCCTTTTGTACACGGATGGTTAGCAAATCCTCGCTACGCTCCCTCGGGTAAAGCCCATACGGGAATTGTAACATGCGTAGTCCGTACACGGTGCTCGGCGTCAGCAAGACGGCCAGGACTGAAGATATCAAGAGCGCCTACCGGCAGCTCGCCAAGACATGGCATCCGGATCAGAATCCGGGCGATCCGCAGGCCGGCGGCCGGTTTGCGGAAATTGCCCATGCCTACAAATTGCTGGTCGATTCCGAACTGCGGATGAAATTCGACAGCGGACAGATCGACGCCCGGGGGCGGCGGCAGGCCAAACCGGCCCGCGGTTTTACCGTCAACCCCTTCAAGGCTTTCAAGGAAGCCATGGGCAGGCAGACGATGGGCGCCGCTTCCGGCGCAAACGCCGGCGATGATCCGGGCGACAAACTGGACGAGGCAAGCTTCAAGGACATGGTGGCCCATATCTTTGGGGAAGCAGCGGCCAGGCAAGCCAAGCAAAATGCTGCCAGGGACGCGGCACGGGACAAGCAGACCTCCGGACGCCGGACGGAGACAAACGCGCCTGGAATGGATGAAGATCCCCTGGATGCGCTTGATGCGCTTTTCGCAAAATGGAAGACCCGCCAGAAGCCGCAATCGGCGCTGCCGGCGACCCGGCACCACGTCGAGATCAGCCTCGAATCCGCCCTTGCCGGTACGCGCGCGGACATTATCTTCGAGGGCGGCAGATCCGTGGCCTTCGCGGTGCCGGCGGGAACCGTCGACGGGGCCGAGATCCAGGTTCCCTCACCCGATCCGTCCGCGCTCGGCGATGCCATCGTCACCATCCGTCACCAGAAGCACCCGCATTTTCATTCCTCGGGCGCCGATCTGCACGGCGAGCACGGTATTGCGCTTGCGGAGGCTGTGCTCGGCGGATCCATTGTTTTTCGGGGCCTCGATGGTCCCCTGAAGATCGAAGTTCCGCAGTGGTCCGGATCCGACACTGTGCTTCGCGTCCAGGAAAAGGGACTTCCCACCGCCAAGGGCCGGCGCGGCGCGCTTCTCGTTCACCTGCGGGTGATGCTGCCGGAAAAACCGGATCCCCGGCTGATCGATCTGATGCGGTCGGGCGGGAAGGAACTCTATATTTGAAGCTTTTGAAACAATCGTCCGGCGCCGAGCGCCCGTAACCACCGTGACTTGCAGCCAGAGGCCCCGTGTGCCATAGCCTGCGCGACAAATTCGAGGGAGAATGCAATGGCTGACACTTCCGGCCTGATGAAAGGCAAACGCGGCCTGATCATGGGCGTGGCCAACAATCGGTCCATCGCCTGGGGCATTGCAAAGGCTTGCGCCGACGCGGGCGCCGAACTGGCGCTCACCTACCAGGGCGAAGCGCTGAAGAAGCGCGTCGAACCGCTGGCCGCTGAACTTGGCGCCATTGTCGCCGGTCACTGCGACGTCACCGATCTCGACACCATCGACGCCGTGTTCGCCGAAATCGAATCGAAGTGGGGCAAACTTGACTTCGTGGTTCACGCCATTGCGTTTTCCGACAAGGATGAGCTCACCGGCCGCTATGTCGAGACCAGCCGGGAGAACTTCAACCGCACCATGGATATTTCGGTCTATTCGCTGACGGCGGTGGCCAAGCGGGCCGAGCCCTTGATGACCGATGGCGGTTCGATCCTGACGCTGACTTATTATGGCGCCGAGAAGGTGATGCCGCATTACAATGTCATGGGCGTCGCCAAGGCAGCTCTTGAGGCGAGCGTGCGCTATCTCGCGGTCGATCTCGGCGGCTCCAACATCCGGGTCAACGCGATTTCGGCCGGCCCGATCAAGACATTGGCCGCTTCGGGCATCGGCGATTTCCGCTATATCCTGAAGTGGAACGAATACAATTCGCCGCTCAAGCGCACCGTGACCATTGATGAGGTCGGCGATTCGGCGCTCTATCTGGTGTCGGACCTGTCACGCGCCGTCACCGGAGAAATCCTGCATGTCGATTCGGGCTATCACACGGTCGGCATGAAGGCTGTTGATGCGCCTGACATAAGCGTCGTTTAGGATCAGCCTTCAGAGGCTCAAAGCGAGACCAGGACCAACGGCATGCTTCTCTATGTGATCCGCCACGGACAGACGGACTACAACCGGGAGGAGCGGCTTCAGGGCGCGCGCGACATCCCGCTCAATGACACCGGCCGCAGTCAGGCAAGGGCGAACGGCCGCACGCTGGCGTCAATTCCGGATCTCGAATTTCCGCTATCGCAATTTGACTGGGTGGCAAGCCCGCTGGGGCGAACCCGTGAAACCATGGAGCTTGTGCGTGAAGCGGCCGGCCTTGAGCCCGGCGGATACCGCACCGATCCGCTGCTGATCGAACTGTCGTTCGGCGACTGGGAGGGGCAAACGCTCGACGAAGTGGCGGTTCATTCACACCACCTCATCATACAACGCGATGAGGGCAAATGGGATTTCCGGCCGCCAGGCGAGCGGGCTGAAAGCTACGCCATGCTGGCCCATCGCATCGACCGGTTTCTGACCACACTCACCGGACCTACGATCTGTGTCGCCCATGGCGGTGTCGTGCGCACCCTGTTCAACAGGATCGGCAATGTGGCGGGAGACGATGCGGCGATGATCGACATTCCGCAGGACCGGGTGCTGAAGATCAAGGACGGCGCCATCGGCTGGGTCTGACATCGGTCCGATCTCAGCAGAGCAGGCTTTTCCCCGCGCGGATGCGCGGCTAGATTGGCCGTCCTTCACGGGCCTTCGGGCGGCGGCGCGGGAGCCGTTGCACGCCGAATGTCTGGTCACCTGGACGGAGACGTCATGAGCACCAATCTTTCCGGCGGTTGCGGATGCGGCGCCCTGCGCTACCGGCTCAGGACCTCGCCGATGATCGTGCATTGCTGCCATTGTAGGGACTGCCAGCGCCAGACCGGCAGCGCCTTCGTCATCAACGTCATCATCGAACGCGACAATATCGATCTCGAGCAGGGCGCCACGGCGGTCTATGCGATGCCGACCGACAGCGGCCGCCCGCATGACCTGTACCGCTGCGCCGAGTGCGGCGTCACGGTCTGGTCGGACTACGGACGGCGCCGGACCATGGTTTTCGTGCGTGTCGGCACGCTCGACGAACCGGCGCTGCTGCCGCCGGACGTGCATATCTTCACGCGGTCCAAACTGCCGTGGGTGGGGTTGCCGCCGGACGTGCCGGCCTTCGGGATTTTCTATTCGAGCGTCGACGAGTTCTGGCCCGAAGAGGCCAGGAGGCGGCGCAGGGCGCTGGGGTTCTAGTTACTGTCGCGCTCGAATGATTTCCTTGGCGCGATAACGTCCATGCACCAAATCAAAGTCTTGCAGCGAATTTGCGCATCCGGATGGATGCGCGGCGCCGGGGGGTGTCACCCCTGTCTGCCCAAGGGCCGCCAAAGGCCCCGGTTCGAGGCGGGGTCCGTTACTGCGCCAGTTCGAGATCGTTGATCATCCGCTTGCCATCAATCTCGGTGTAGAAGATCACCACTTCCACATCCTTCTCCAGGCCTTCGAAATTGAACTCGGCCGGCGTCTGGTAGACCTTGCCGTCGCTGAGCTTGATGGTCTGCTCCGCAGTTGAGACCTCGGCGATCAGGCCGGTGGCATCAGCGCTTTGGGCCCAGGACGAGAAAGGGGCGAGCATGGCGGAAACAGTCAACAGAGCGGAAATTGCAAAACGCATCGGACAGTCCTTGATCATTGGATTCGAGTTGCCTCTTTCAAGGGGCAGAATGTGGCAAAATTTATGGCGGCATGTGAAACGTAAACATTCGTGATGTCAACGAAGCAGCGCCGGTCCGAGGCTCATTGCACAAAAAGACTTCCCCCCGCCCCCCGATTTCCTCTAGAAGTCACGGCAAATGTTCAAAAGCGGGCTCGCCCCGCCCTGGTGATGGTTCAATCGCATGTCGCACAACACTTTCGGCCACCTGTTTCGCGTGACCACCTGGGGCGAAAGCCACGGCCCGGCGCTCGGTTGCGTGGTTGACGGCTGCCCGCCCGGCATAAGGTTCACCGAAGCCCAGTTGCAGCACTGGATGGACAAGCGCAAACCGGGCCAGTCGCGCTTTGTCACCCAGCGCCGCGAAGACGATCTGGTCAAGGTCCTGTCGGGCGTGATGCCGCAGGAGGATGGCAGCCTGATCACCACCGGCACGCCGGTGTCGATGCTGATCGAGAACACCGACCAGCGGTCCAAGGACTATTCGGAAATCGCCAAGCGCTACCGCCCCGGCCATGCCGACTTCACCTATGACGTCAAATACGGCCTGCGCGACTATCGCGGCGGCGGCCGCTCCTCGGCGCGCGAAACCGCGGCGCGCGTGGCGGCCGGCGGGCTGGCGCGGCTGGTGGTTCCGGGCGTGATTGTCCGCGCAGCACTCGTGCAGATCGGCCAGCACAGGATCAACCGTGACAACTGGGACTGGGCCGAGGTGGACAACAACCCGTTCTTCTGCCCGGATCCTGCCATGGTGCCGGTGTGGGAGGACTATCTCGACACGATCCGCAAGGCGGGCTCTTCGGTGGGCGCCGTCATCGAGGTGGTGGCCGAAAACGTGCCCGCCGGTCTCGGTGCGCCGATCTATGCCAAGCTCGACCAGGACATTGCCGCAAACCTGATGTCGATCAACGCGGTCAAGGGCGTGGAGATCGGCAATGGTTTCGAGGCAGCCTCCATCAGCGGCGAGGAGAATGCCGATGAAATGCGCATCGGTTCCGATGGCCAGCCCGTGTTCCTGTCCAACAATGCCGGCGGCATCCTCGGCGGCATCTCGACCGGACAGCCGGTTGTCGCCCGGTTTGCCGTCAAACCCACCTCCTCGATCCTCAACGAGCGGCGCTCGATTGACTCCGACGGCCAGGAGGTGGATGTGAAGACCAAGGGCCGTCATGACCCTTGCGTCGGCATCCGCGCCGTGCCGATCGGCGAAGCCATGGTGGCCTGTGCACTCGCCGACCACTATTTGAGAGACCGCGGCCAGACCGGCCGCCTCGACTGAAAGACCTCAGCCATGACGTATGACCAAGCCCGCGTCGTTGACGCCATTCGTGCATTTGAAGCCGGCGAAATCGTCGTTGTCACCGATGACGGAGGCCGCGAGAATGAAGGCGACCTGATCGTCGCCGCGGTGCACTGCACGCCCGAGAAGATGGCCTTCATCGTGCGCCACACCTCCGGCATTGTGTGCACGCCGATGCCGCGCGAGGAAGCCAAGCGGCTCAACCTCACCGCCATGGTGGCTGAAAACGATTCGGCGCACACCACGGCGTTCACAGTCTCGGTCGACTACAAGCACGGCACCACGACGGGGATCTCGGCGGACGACCGCACCCTGACCGCGCGCAATCTCGCCAATCCCAACGCGGGCGCCAGCGACTTCACCCGTCCGGGCCATATCTTTCCCCTGATCGCGCGCGAGGGCGGGGTGCTGATGCGCTCGGGCCATACCGAGGCGGCGGTGGATCTGTGCCGGCTCGCGAGCCTGCCGCCGGTCGCGGTGATCTGCGAACTGGTCAATGATGACGGCACCGTGACGCGTGGCCCCCAGGTCGACGACTTCTCCGTCCGGCATGGCCTCAAGCAGGTGTCGGTGGCCGATCTGATCGCCTACCGCCAGCGCAAGGAAACACTGGTCCATCACGTCGACAGCTTCGATGTGGAAACCGTCGCAGGCCCCGCCAAGGCCTATTCCTACAAGCTGCCCTGGGATCCGATGCATCACCTGGCCGTGGTCTTCGGCGACATCCGCGATGGCGTCGATATTCCCGTCAGGCTGCATCTCGAATCCGTCGTCGAGGACGTGTTTTCCAAACAGGATCCGATGACGGCGATCATGGAGCGAATGGCCTCCCAGGGCCGTGGCGTGGTGGTCTACTTGCGCGAAGGGTCGGTCGGCGTCGGCCAGCGGGCCTCGCGGCGGGAGGTTGCCGATGACGGGGAAGGCCATGCCGAGGCGCAGGCGCGCGAGGACGAGTGGCTCGAGATCGGTCTCGGTGCCCAGATCCTGAGGGACCTCGGAATCTCCTCGATCCGGCTCTATGCGTCGCGCGAACGCCACTATGTCGGGCTGGAGGGCTTTGGCATCAGGATCTCGTCCACCGAGATCATCTGAGGCAGGTCAAATGTGCGGCGCGCTTTCCCGTCGAAGGACCGGCCTTTGGCGCAGATGACAGCTTCCATTCCGGTTGCTCTCTCCGCTGTCTTGTGGCTGGCCGTAACCCCGGCCCAGGCGCGCCCCGTCTGCATGATCGTGGCCAGCACTTCGGGGACCATCCTGCACGAGGACGGTGATTGCCGGACACGGGTCACCCCGGCGTCGACGTTCAAGCTTCCGCTGAGCCTGATCGGATTTGATTCGGGTTTTCTCAAGGATGCGCAGGATCCGGTCCTCACCTACCGGAAGGGCGATCCGGACTGGGGCGGCAAGGCGTGGACGCAGCCCAACGATCCGGCGAGTTGGCTCCGGCATTCGGTTGTCTGGTACTCGCAGCGCATCACCCGCGCCCTCGGGACCGCAGAACTCACGCGCTACGCTGCCAGCTTTGATTACGGCAATGCGGACATGTCCGGCGATCCCGGCAAGGACAACGGGCTTGAACGGTCCTGGATTGCCTCGTCGCTGAAAATCTCGCCCGTGGAGCAAGTCCTGTTCCTCGGCAAGCTCATCGAGCGCCGGCTGCCCGTGGCGGCGAACGCCATCGACCAGACGATCGCGATCGTCGAGAGCCAAACTGCCGGCGGCTGGACCGTCTCGGGCAAGACCGGAACGGCCTATCCAAGAAAAGCGGATGGCTCCTTCGACCGGGCGCGGGCCTGGGGCTGGTATGTCGGCTGGGCCCGGCGCGACGGAAGAACGCTGGTCTTCGCTCGCCTCGACCAGGACGAGACGCAGCAATCCGTGTCCGGCGGCCTGCGTGCCCGGGATGCGCTGCTCGGGGAATGGGAAGCCATCGCCGGATCGCTCCCGCGATAGCGCGGGCGGTCAGCCCTGCCCCTTGTAGACCCGCACCGCCTCGCCGAAAGCCCGAAACAGCGCCTGGTTGATCGGATTGCCTTGCGGATCATACTCGGCATGCCATTGCACGCCGAGCGCAAAGCCTTGCGCCGCCCTGAAGCGAATCGCCTCGATGGTGCCGTCCTCGGCCCAGCCTTCGGCAATGAGATCCGGTCCCAGTTCGAGAACGCCCTGCCCGTGCAGCGAATTCACCCGGATTGTCTCGCGCCCCAGAATATGGGCAAAGACGCCATCGGGAACCAGTTGCACGTCATGGCGGTCGGCGAAGACCACGGCCGGATCGGGATGGATTTCCCCGGTCTCGAGGCGGGGCATGCGATGGTTCATGCGGCCTGGAATGTCGCGGATTTCGGGATGCAGCGAGCCTCCGCCTGCGACATTCATCTCCTGAAAGCCGCGGCATATGCCAAACAGCGGAACGCCGCGGGCGACGCAGGCCTCGATCAACGGCAGCGCCACCGCATCGCGGGCGATGTCATAGGGCTCATGCCGGGGATCGGGCTCGGCGCCGAACAGGCTCGGGTGCACATTGGCCCGCGCCCCGGTCAAGAGAACGCCATGCACGACGGAAAGCAGATCCGATATGTCCGTGATAAGCGGATTGCCGGCGAAAATCAGCGGCAAGGCGCCGGTGACATCGGCGACGGCCTGGAGGTTCTTTTCCCCGGCCATCTGCACCGAGAACCTGTTCTCCACACTGTAGGAATTGCCGATGATGCCAATGACAGGCTTGACCATGAATTCGTCCCGCACACAGATTCGCGCCGCGCGAACAGGCGGCCACTGATCCGTGTGTTCCACACAAGGCCGCGATCAACAACTCCAGGCCTTTAAAAAATGTGGGATTTCATGCCGATTCCAGGTGACCCTGCCCGATGCCCCTGTCAGTCGCCGGTCCAGCCCTCGGCATAGACGACCTCGCTGACGCCGGCGAAGCGGGCGATGCGGGTCAGTTCCGCCTCGAGCCGCGCCATGCGTCCGGCCGATGCGCGGACCTTCGGCTCCAGCCAGAGCCTCGCGACATTGAGCGTATCGGCCTTGCGGTCGGCCCTCATGTCGATGCGGCCGATCAGACGGTCGCCCTCAAGCAGCGGAAAGACGTAGTAGCCGTATTCCCGCCTGGCTTCCGGCACGAACACCTCGATGCGGTAGCGGAAGCCGAACAACCGTTCAGCGCGGTTCCTGTCGCGCAAGAGCGGATCGAACGGGCTCAGCACCCGGATGCGCGCGGGCGGTTCGGGCCAGTCCTGAGGGTCTGGCGAGAGGCCGGGAAATGCAAAGGAAGCACGGGGTTTGACGTCGCCGGTGCATTCGATCTCGACTTCCTCGAGGCCCTCGCGGTTGGATCTCACCCAGTCTTTTGCCTCCTCCGGCGACACCAGGTCCCAGAAGGCCGCGATTTCGCCGTGGGTGGCAAAGCCCAGCCGCGAGAGCGCGCTGCGGCAGGCCCAGTCGACGAACTCGGCGTGGCTCACCTCCTGCTCGAGATGATGCCCCGGAATGACCCGCTCGCTCAGGTCGTAGATTTTCTGGAAGTTCTCCCGGGCGCTGATCGCCAGCTTGCCGGTGTGCCAGAGGAATTCAAGCGCCGTCTTGGACGGATGCCATTCCCACCAGCCGCCGGACTTGTGGTCGGCCTCCTTGACCTCGCGCGCGAGAATCGCCCCGCCTTCAGTGATCTTCGCATAGGTTTCGTCAAAGGCCTTGTCGAAGCCCTGGCCGTGCCATTTCGCCCATCGCACACGCATTGAGGCCTCGCGCCGCCGGAAGCGGTGCTTCCAGTAGGGATAAAAAGCGCACGGGATGATCGAGGCGTCATGGGTCCAGTGCTCGAACAGCGCCCTGTCCTCTTCCAGCAACTGCCTGAGATGCTCGCGCCGGAAGGTCTGGTTGCGCGAAAACAGGATCTGATTGTGGGCGCGCTCGACCGTGGAAATGCTGTCGACCTGGACAAAGCCAATATCATGAATGAGCTCAAGCAGACCCTGCTTGGTCAGCGCACGGGCGGGCGATGCTGAAAGCCCCTGCCTGGCCAGGAAGATCCGCCGCGCGGCCATGTTCGAAATCTGAATCACCATCACGCGAGCTTACATGCGTTCGCGCTTTGTTCAAGTCCGGGCGGCCGGTCTCGCGCGGCAGCGCTTCGCGCCTGCACCGCTCTGGCGCATCCGCCGCAAAGGTGACAGCTCCCGGCACTTCCATTATCGAAGGCACTGGCATCGGCCGGATTTCATCGCTAGATAGAGTTCATGACCACATTTTACTATTACAATCCGATCTGCCTCGAACATCTCACGCCTGCCGGCCACCCGGAGCGGCCGGACCGGCTCAAGGCGCTCGAGGCGATCTTCGAACACGAGCATTTCAACACGCTGGTGCGGCATCTGGCGCCCGAAGCGGCTGCCGAATCCGTACTGCTGGCCCACCCCGAGGAATATCTGGCGCGCATAAAAGCTGCCATTCCCGAGAGCGGCTTCGCCAGGATCGATTCGGACACGGTGGCGAGCCCGAGGTCGATGGAAGCGGCGCTGATCGGCGTCGGCGGCGCCATGGCCGCAGTCGATGCGGTGTTCCGCAAGGAGGCCGACAATGCCTTTGTCGCCACAAGGCCGCCCGGCCACCATGCCGAGAAAAACACCTCGATGGGCTTCTGCCTGTTCAACCAGGCGGCAATCGCCGCAAGACACGCCCAGAAGGTCTATGGCGCCGAACGCGTGGCGATCATTGACTGGGACGTGCACCACGGCAACGGCACCCAGGACATCTTCTACGACGATCCGAGCGTAGTGTATTGCTCCACCCACCAGATGCCGCTTTATCCGGGCACCGGCGCGCGCTCGGAAACCGGCAAGGGCAACATCTTCAACGCCCCCTTGTCGGCCAATGACGGCAGCGACCATTTCCGTGAGGCGTTCCGCACCAAGATCCTTCCCGCGCTTCAAGAGGCGCACGCCGACCTCATCATCATCTCGGCAGGCTTTGACGCCCATCACCGCGATCCGCTCGCGGAGATCAACCTGGTCGCCGACGATTTCGACTGGGCGACGGGCAAGGTGATGGAAATCGCCGGCCGCACTGCGGGCAACCGTCTCGTCAGCCTGCTCGAAGGCGGCTATGATCTCGTGGGTCTGGCGGAATCGGCCGCCGCCCATGTGATCCGGTTGCAGGAGGGCTGAGGGATGAGCGAGACCAGGGAGATCACGGAGCTGAGTTTCGAAGAGGCCGTGGCCGAGCTGGAGCGTATCGTCGAACAGCTGGAACGCGGCGACGTGGCGCTCGACAAATCGATCGAGATCTATGAGCGCGGCGAAGCCCTGAAGGCGCATTGCGAGAAGCTGCTGTCGGCTGCCGAAAAGCGGATCGAGAAGATCCGGCTTGACCGGCAGGGCCAGCCGGTTGGAACCGAGCCGCTGGATACGGAATAGGCGGGGCCGTCCAGCGCCCGCGAACAGGAGGATGGCATGAGCTTCTTTCCCGGCGGCGACCCGGAACCCGGTGATGCCTTTTCCTGCGACGCGATCGAACACCTGATCATCCCCTCCTCGCGCGATATCGGCGGCTTTTCGGTGCGCCGCGCCCTGCCTACGGCGCGCCGCCGCATGGTGGGACCGTTCATCTTCTTCGACCGGATGGGACCCGCCATTCTCAAGGGCGGCGATGCCATGGATGTGCGCCCTCACCCGCATATCGGGCTTTCCACCGTCACCTATCTGTTCGACGGCGCGATTCGCCACCGCGACAGTCTCGGCACCGAAATGGTGATCAGGCCCGGCGACGTGAACCTGATGACGGCGGGCCGCGGCATTGTCCATTCCGAGCGGACTCCTGACGAGATGCGCGGCGGCGAGATGGCGATCTCCGGCCTGCAGACCTGGCTGGCGCTGCCCGATCATCTTGAGGAGATCGATCCGGTGTTCTCCCACATTGCCACCACGGCCCTGCCTGAAATAACCGATCACGGCACCCGCGCCCGCGTGGTCATGGGCAGTTTTGGCGGATCCGTTTCGCCCGTGCCGCAGCACGTCGGCACGCTCTATGTCGATCTGGCGCTGGAGCCATCTGTATCGGCGCCGTTTGACGCCCAATGGGAAGAGCGCGCGATCTACCTGCTGGAGGGCGAAATCGAGATTGCCGGCGACCGCTTCGGCCCCGATCAGCTGCTGGTGCTTCGCCCCGGTGACGCCATCACCATCACCGCCGGACCAATTGGCGCGCGGATGATGCTGTTTGGCGGCGAAAGCATCCCCACCAAACGCCATATCTGGTGGAACTTCGTGTCCTCCTCAAAGGAGCGGATCGAGCAGGCCAAGGCCGAATGGCGCACGGGCCGGTTCGACATCGTGCCAGGCGATGAGGAAGAGTTCATTCCCTTGCCTGCCTGATCACAGCAAACCCGACCTACCAATTAGTCAGCAACCAATTGATACCCGGGGTCTTCCACCGCGTCCTGACCAAGGTCCGGACGGCGGAGAAACCCGTTCAAGAAATGTCTACACGCTGTGATTGCTGTTGAACTCGCGGAAATAATTCGCAATAGTTCGCGGGTATGTTCTAAAGAGGATGGTGTTCATGAAGAAAATAGCTGTATCCACCTTGTTGGTACTGGCAATGTCTGTTCCGGCTATGGCCGGGAATGCAACATTGAAAAAGGATGGCAAGTCTTATTCGCTGGCCTGCGACAATAGCGGCTGCTTCCTCAGCGAAAAGATCTCCTTGTTCAAGTCCGGCCCCAGGAAGCGTCTGGGGACTGGCGGCGCTGACAATTTCAACATGTGGAAATCGAAGCTCAAGAAACAGGGCTATTCCTGAGCTTCCTTGAAATCATGATTTGCTTGAACGGCCATTCACGGATGGCCGTTTTCGCGCATGGGCCGCTGCGACATCGTGCCTGGCGATGAGGAAGAGTTCATTCCCTTGCCGGAGAAATGACTGCGCAACAGACGCAGGCGTGTCACAAACCGATATGTGACATGTTTTCACAAGCCTCAATTCCAACGTTAATCCGGGTTTACACTCACAAGTTTCCGGGCTACGCCCTGAGTGACTGTGAGGCATGACGTGACAAACCATCCAGCAACCCCGCTTCTGGACACCGTCCAGTTCCCATCCGATCTGAGGAACATCGACGACAAGCTGTTGCCGCAGCTTGCCGATGAACTTCGCGCCGAGATGATCGACGCGGTGTCGCGGACCGGCGGGCATCTGGGCGCCGGTCTCGGCGTGGTCGAGCTTACCATCGCCATCCACAAGGTTTTCAACACACCGCATGACCGGCTGATCTTCGATGTCGGGCATCAGTGCTATCCGCACAAGATCCTGACCGGACGGCGCGAACAGATCCGCACGCTGAGGCAGGAAGGCGGCCTGTCCGGGTTCACCAAGCGGGGCGAAAGCGAATACGACGATTTCGGCGCGGGGCACTCCTCGACCTCGATTTCCGCGGGCCTCGGCATGGCCGTGGCGAGCGAGCTGCAGGGCACAAAGCGCAATGTGGTCTCGGTGATCGGCGATGGCGCGATGTCGGCGGGCATGGCCTATGAAGCGCTCAACAATGCCGGTGCGCTGGATGCGCGGCTGATCGTCATCTTGAATGACAACGACATGTCGATCGCGCCGCCGACCGGCGCGATGAGCGCCTATCTGGCGCGCATGGCCTCGGGCCGCACCTATATGGGCTTTCGCGATGCCGGCAAGAAACTGACGGCCTATCTGGGCAAGAACATCGACCGGGCCATCACCCGCGCGGTCGGCCATGCGCGCGGCTATGTCACCGGCGGCACCATGTTCGAGGAGTTGGGCTTCTATCACATCGGTCCGATCGACGGGCACAATCTCGAGCATCTGCTGCCGGTGCTGCGCAATGTGCGTGACAATGGCGACGGGCCGGTGCTGATCCATGTGGTCACCCAGAAGGGCAAGGGCTATGCCCCCGCCGAAGCGGCGTCGGACAAGTATCACGGCGTTTCCAAGTTCGACGTGGTGACCGGAACCCAGGCCAAGTCCAAACCGAATGCGCCGAGCTACACTGCCGTGTTCGGCGAGGCGCTGGTCCAGGAGGGCCGTCATGATGACAGGATCGTCGCCGTCACCGCCGCCATGCCCGGCGGCACCGGCGTCGACAAGTTCGCCACCGCCTTTCCCGCCCGCACCTTCGATGTCGGCATCGCCGAGCAGCATGCGGTGACATTCGCGGCCGGGATGGCGACCGAGGGCCTGAAACCGTTCTGCGCGATCTACTCGACCTTCCTGCAGCGCGCCTATGACCAGGTGGTCCACGATGTGGCGATCCAGAAACTGCCGGTCCGGTTCCCGATCGACCGGGCCGGTTTCGTCGGCGCCGACGGCGCCACGCATGCGGGCACGTTCGACACCACCTATCTGGCTTGCCTGCCAGGCTTCGTGGTGATGGCGGCCTCTGACGAGGCCGAACTCAAGCACATGGTGCGCACCGCAGCGGCTTACGACGAAGGTCCGATCTCGTTCCGCTATCCACGCGGCGAAGGCGTCGGTGTCGAGATGCCCGAACGCGGCGAGATTCTCGAGATCGGCAAGGGCCGGGTCGTGCGCCAGGGCGCCAAGGTGGCGCTCTTGTCCTTCGGCACGCGGCTGGCGGAATGCCTCGTCGCGGCCGAGGACCTCGATGCCGCGGGCCTGTCAACGACGGTGGCCGATGCCCGCTTCGCCAAGCCGCTTGATCATGACCTGATCCGCCAGCTGGCGCGTCACCACGAGGTGCTGATCACCATCGAGGAAGGCTCGGTGGGCGGTTTCGGCAGCCATGTCTTCCAGTTTCTCGCGAGCGAGGGACTGCTCGATGGCGGCCTCAGGGCGCGCTCGATGGTGATGCCGGATATCTTCATGGATCACGCCTCGCCCGAGGCGATGTATGCGCGCGCCGGACTTGACCGCAAGGGCATTGTCGACACGGTGTTTCGCACATTGAATGGCTCGGGGACCAGATCAAGCCGTGACGTGGCCCAGGTAACCCTCCTGAAACCATAAGCCTTTTCAAGTCTCTAACCATTTCCCTTGGTCGTTCCGAAAGGCCCGTCTGCTAGTCTTGTTCAAACACGAGAAGACTGTGGGGCGTTTAAACGATGAGGATGAAGACCGCGAGGCGCTTTTGCGTGCGCATCATGGTGGCGGCATCGCCGGTGATCTGCGGATGGATGCCGGCTGCACTGGCTGACACGCAACCACCCTATGACCGGCGCATCGAGGAAGCCGCGATCCGCATGCTGCAGCCCAAGCTTGGCGACATTCGCGGCTCGCTGGATCTGAAGACCGAGGACCATCTGTACCCGCCGCTGAGCGAGCGGATTTCTTCCCGCGAAGAGGCAGGCGTGCCCGCCACCCTGCCGCTGGGCGTGAGCCAGGGCAGCTTCATCCGCTACTGAGACAAGCGCCGCGCATCCAACTGGATGCGCAAAGGTCGCTGTAACATCTTGAATGAATGCATGTCGTTATCGTTCAAACATATCCGTTTGAACGCGACAGGCATTGGCCGCCCCGCACAAAGTTCTTGCCCTCGCAGCGCTTCCGCGCGAAGACGGCGCATGACATCCCCAGCCTCCACAGCATTGCCTGACAGGGACCGGCTGGACCAGATCCTGGTCCGGCTCGGCCTTTATGAGAGCCGGTCGCGGGCGCGCGATGCGATTGCGCGGGGCGCTGTGGACGTTGACGGCAGGGCTGTGACAAAACCTGGCGCGCTTGTTTCCGTTTACGCCGCCATCAGGCTCAGCGATCCCGCGCGCGACTATGTCTCCCGCGCCGCGCTGAAACTCAAGGCCGGGCTCACGGCCTTCGGGTTCGATCCGGCCGGCCGCGTGGGTCTTGATATCGGCGCCTCGACCGGCGGCTTCACCCAGGTTCTGCTGGAGAGGGGTGCCAGCCATGTCATCGCCGTCGATGTCGGCCATGACCAGCTGCATGCCTCGCTTGCGACCGATCCGCGGGTCAGCAATCTCGAAGGCCTGAACGCGCGGGATCTCACGCGCGATCACCTCGAAGGCCGCGAGATCGGCGCCGTCGTCTCTGACGTCAGCTTCATCTCGCTCAGGCTGGCGCTGCCACCGGCGCTCGAGCTGGCCGCACCGGGCGCGGTCGCGGTGCTGCTGGTCAAGCCGCAGTTCGAGGCGGGCCGCGCCGCCATCGGCAAGGGCGGACTGCTCAAGGATCCCGCGCAGGGGCCGATCATCGCCGAGGATCTCGCCGCATGGCTCGGTCAGCAGCCCGGCTGGAGCGCGGTCGGACCCATGCCCTCGCCGATCGAGGGCCAGGACGGCAACCACGAATTTCTCATTGGAGGCGTCAAGGCATGAGCGCGCAGAAACTCGACATCACCCGGCTCGGCGGCCAGGGCGACGGCATTGCCGAGACGCCCCAGGGCCAGATCTTCGTGCCGTTCACGCTGCCCGGCGACGTGATCAACGCGGCGGTGGAGAAAAGCCGGGCGACGCTGATGTCGGTTCTCACGCCCTCGCCCGACCGGGTAACGCCGCCCTGCCCGCATTTCGGCCCCGATCACGAGAACGCCGGCTGCGGCGGTTGCGCCGTGCAGCACATGGCGGACGCGCCCTATCGCGCCTGGAAGCGGGACCTGGTGGTTGCAGCGCTTGAAGGCCGCGGCATTATGGCGGAGGTTTCCCCGCTGGTGCCTTGCGCACCCCACTCGCGGCGGCGGGTGGTGTTTGCCGCACGACGCACCGAGAAGGGCGCGATCCTCGGCTTCTATCGCGCCATGAGCCACCAGATCGTGGCAATCGAGACCTGCGTGATCGCCGCGCCGCGGATCACCCAGGCGCTGCCCAGCATCAGGCGGCTCGCCACCGCCGTGGCGGTGGGCAAGGAGCCGTTTCATCTTTCCGTGCTCGACGCCTCCCCGGGCCTCGACATCGCGGTCGACGCGCCGTTCAAGCTGTCTGAGCCCGACCGGCTCCGGATCATTACCGCGGTGCGCTCTGAACAGCCTGTGGCGCGGCTCTCCTTCAACGGCGAGATCCTGATCGAGAAGCAGCCGCCGCAACTGACCTTCGGCTCCGTGCTCGTGAGCCCGCCGCCGGGCGGTTTCGTGCAGGCGACCGCCGAGGCGGAAGAGATCATGGGCGAGCTGGTCTCGGAGCACCTGAAAAAATCCAAGCGGATCGTCGATCTGTTCTCGGGCTCGGGCACGTTTGCCCTCCGGCTCGCAAGCCACTCCCATGTGCATGCGGTGGAAGCCGACGCACCATCGCTTGCGGCACTCGACAAGGCGGCACGGCGGGCGCAGGGGCTCAAGCCCGTGAGCGTGGAAAAGCGCGACCTGTTCCGTCGGCCGATGATGGTGGCGGAGCTCAAGGCCTATCAGGGCCTGGTGTTCGACCCGCCGCGCGCCGGCGCCGAAGTCCAGGTCGCCGACATCGCCCGCTCGCCCATCCCCCGCCTCGCCGCCGTCTCCTGCAACCCGGTGA
Organism: Hoeflea sp.; assembly: GCA_019084245.1. Lineage (GTDB taxonomy): Bacteria > Pseudomonadota > Alphaproteobacteria > Rhizobiales > Rhizobiaceae > Hoeflea. Next base: position 109,584 of record JAHRFE010000027.1, on the reverse strand, counting down.
CGCTGGCCCGCGACCTCGAGATGCTGATTGCGGGCGGCTACCGGGTGATGTCGGTCACGCCGATCGACCAGTTTTTGTGGACGAGCCATGTCGAGGTGGTGGCGCTGCTGGAGCGACCGAAGCGGTAGGGGGAGCGCGCGCGCTGCGGGAGTTGGTGGCGCTCGGTCGGTCTCCTGCCCCTCGTCGTGCCGGAGCTGATGCCCCAATTTCCGTCATGCCGGACTTGATCCGGCATCCAGCGACCCGGCGTCCGCCGGGTCAGAGGACTCTTTCCGCCCAAGGACTTGGGCGGGCTGGATACCGGGTCAAGCCCGGTATGACGGAGGCGGGGTTTGCCGTCTCTCACGTGCTGCACGTCATGCTGCCCCTGTCTTTCGGCGGAGTACCCGACGCGATGTCCGCTCTGCCCCCTCACCTGCAATTTCTAGCACTTAGCTCACGCTAAGATGCTGAAATTGCTTCCTCTCCCACAAGGGGAGAGGCAGAATCGCGGAACCCGCGTCACCCTCTCCTCGCCCCTTGTGGGAGAGGATACAAAATCGCGATCTTGGCGCAGCCGAGTCGCAGATTTTGTTGGTGAGGGGGCGGCCACGCCAAAACCCTGACACCCACCCACGCCAAAACCCCGCGCGCGAAAAATCTCGCCGGCGGTGTGCGGCAGTCTCGGTGTCCGGGCGCAATCCGGACTTGCGGGGCGCGCGGGCCTCTGGCCCGGGGTGGCATAAGACGTTGGGCTTGGCGCAGTTGCCCGCGCCCCGCCGGTGAGGAATGCCCCACGCCTTCCGGGCGCGGGCGGGCTCTTCTTCCTGCGAAACGCGACGCGAGCCCTGGCGGTTTTGTCGCGTTCGGTCCTTCGGGGACCGAACACCGCCCTCTCCCACCCGCGCCCCACAGGATAAACCCGTCAGGCGCGGCAGGGACTTGTCAGGCCGGCGTTTGCGGTGACGCCGCATCGATGCCCGGGCAGCCCGCCCGGACAGGGATGCGGATCAAACGCCGCCAGGTGACGACCGTGCCGCCCGTTTGCCTCTCGTGAGAAAGGCGTGGAGCGCTGCACGGCCTGCAACCGGTTCCGGCCATTCGCGCGACAACCCTTGCCCTGATCCACCACGATCGGGCAGGTCCCCGCGCTGGCCGGGGTGTACTCTTCGCAAGCTTCCGGCCCGCAGGTACGGCCCCCACCAACCGGAACTCACCGCCTTCCGCCGGCCCGGGCTCCGTGCGCCCCGGCCATCCGTTGGGACGGAAGGTTTTGCCAGTATCGCATGGGGGGAAAGGGTGGGGAAAAGGTGGGGGGATTTTTTTGAGTCTGGCGCTAGCCTCTACCAAAGACCCCTCCCCAACCCCTCCCCACAAGGGGGAGGGGCTCGGACCGCCGCTGGTCGCCTGCCATAACGCAAGCATTTCAACAGGTTCAATTTCGAGATCGGAAAAGCGGCCGATGCCGGGTTAAGCCCCTCCCCCTTGTGGGGAGGGGTTGGGGAGGGGACTTCTTTTGAAGCCGGAAGGAACTGTCTCGGGAAATGGCAGCACTCCCCTATGATTCTCAAAGCGTCACTGCCCATGACCTCTATTGGTGATCCAACTGAACACATCTACAAGCTGGAACCCGACCGGATGGAATCAGGTTTGAATCATTGAATGAAATATTGAGGGAACATTACAATGTTATTTACAAGGCTAGGGACGATTATCGCATATATAGGCCTTGGACTGGGGACTCTGCGTGTCGCAATGGGTTTTTTCATCGCGACAGCGTTCGACGATGCAGAATCTTACGCCGCCGCCTCGAAGCGTTACCTGGGATCAACGAGTGCGGGAGAGGCCATTGATACGGGCGCCGTCTGGATTGTTGCTTCTGTAGCTCTTGGCATCCTCTGCGAAATCAACAGAAGCCAAAGAACTGGCTCCAAGTGATCTCCCCACTTCGATCCGGCGGGTCCCCGCGCTGGCTGGGATGTCTGCTTCGCAAGATTCCTCACCCGCTACAGCCCCGCCTTGTTCAACTCTTGCAAAACACGAAGCCTCCCCCCCCCCCCCCGCTTGCCCAAACCCCCATCCCCCTCTACCACTCAACCCCCTTCAATGGCATCCGGGCCCGCCGTGACACGCATTGTCTCTCGATCGATCCTCCTGATCGCGCTGGCCGCAGCGCTCGCCGGCTGCACCGGCGCTGGCTATTACGCGGAGTCACTCAACGGGCATCTCAGGATCATGGCGGCGCGGCAGGATGTGGCGGGGTTGGTGGCGGATCCGGGGACGCCGGCGGAACTGAAGGCGCGGATGGAATCCGCCAGCGCGATCCGGCAGTTTGCTAGCGACGCGCTCGACCTGCCCGACAACAGGAGCTACCGCTCCTATGTCGATCTCGGCCGCGATTATGTGACGATCGCGGTGTATGCGGCGCCGGAATTCGCGCTGGCGCCGGTGGCGAAATGCTTTCCGGTGTATGGCTGCGTGCCCTACCAGGCCTTCTTCTCCCTCGACAACGCAAGGAAAGCGGCCACAGCACTTCAGGCGCAGGGGCTCGACGTGCATGTCTCGGGGGTGACGGCCTATTCGACGCTGGGCTGGACCAGCGACCCGCTGCTGTCGACCATGTTCCGCGGCGGCGAGGCCTCGCTTGCGGCGCTGGTCTTTCACGAACTCGCCCACAGCCAAGTCTATGTGCAGGACGACAGTGCCTTCAACGAGGGTTTCGCGACGGCCGTGGAGACCAGCGGCGTGCGCAAGTGGCTCAGCGCTGCGGGCGACGCCGAGGGCCTGAGCCGCTACGAGGCGGGCCGGGCGCGCATGGCCGATTTCCTGGGCCTGATCGCCGAGGCCCGCAGGGAGCTCAACGCCGTCTACGGCGGTCCGGGCACGGAAGCGCAAAAGCGGGCGGAGAAGGCAGCGGCGATCGAGCGGCTGAGACAGCGCTACCGGCAGATGCGCGACCGCCGCTGGAACGGATACAGCGGCTATGACGCCTGGTTCGCGGCGCCGATCAACAACGCCCGGCTTGCCGCAACCTCGGTCTACAATGATTTGGTTCCTGACTTCCTGCGGCTGTTCGAGCTCTGCGGGGGCGACTACAGGCGGTTTTACGCGGAGGTTGCTCGGATCGGCGGGCTGGACCGGGAGAACCGGGCGGGGGCGCTGGAGGCGGCGGGGAGTTGCGGGTGAGCCAACGGCCTCTAATCTCCCCCCTTGCGGGGGAGATGTCACGAAGTGACAGAGGGGGGTGACGCCGCGTATTCCGTGATTGCCGCCTTACCCCCCTCTGTCGGCTACGCCGACATCTCCCCCGCAAGGGGGGAGATTGGAGGCCGCGGCAATGCGACTGGCCGGGATGAGCCCTGCCCTCCCCTCGTCATCCTTGGCCCGCGAGCCAAGGATCCATTCCGTGCTGCTTCAACCATCATCAGGCTCGGAAAGCTCACGGTATGGATCCTTGGCTCGGGGCCCCAGGATGACGAAACGAGGGGCTGGCGCCTGGGTTGACGGACCGAAAGGTCGGAACCCGAAGGCGACGAACGAGAGGACGCCGGGTCCCGCCGCCGCCCCCTACTTCTTCCGCGCCATGAAGGCCTGGAAGGCCGCCAGCGCCTCGGCGCTTTTCAACTGGGCGGCGAACAGGGCGCCCTCCTCGCGGATGCGGGCTGTCACCAGGTCGGGGTCGGGCTTGATGAGGCGGCGGGCGATGGCCAGGGCCTTGGGCGGTTTGGCGGCCAGGTGCTCGGCGGCGGCAAAGACTGCGGGCTCGAGCTCGTCCACGGAGACGGTCTTGAAGATCAGGCCGGCGCGCTCGGCCTCCTCGCCCGAAAACGGCAGGCCGGCGGCGAGCAGGGCGAAGGCCTTCTGGTGGCCCATCGCGGCCGGCGCGAGCAGGCTGGAGCCGGCCTCGGGCACCAGCGCCAGATCGACGAAGGGGGTGTGGAAGCGCGAAGCGGGCGTGGCGAAGGTCAGGTCGCAGTGCATGTGGATGGTGGTGCCGATGCCGATCGCCAGGCCGTCGACGCCGGAGACGACCGGCTTGGTGACGGTTGCGAGCGCGATGAGGAAATCGAAGACTTCCTCGCCCTTGGAGGCGCCCATGGCGACGGCCATGAAATCCTGCATGTCATTGCCCGACGAGAACGCGCCGGGCGTGCCGAGGATCACATGCGCCCGCACCGTGTCATCGGCCTCGCCGTCGGAGAGCGCCTTTGCCATCGCCGCATACATGGCGCGGGTGATGGCGTTCTTCTTGTCGGGCCGGTTGAAGCGGATGACGTTGAGGGCGTGGGTCTCGCCCGCGCGGTCGATGAGGATGTGGTCGGTCATGTCTGTCCCCTTGAGGATCGCGCCGGCGCATCGCCAGCTGCGAAAAAGTTCAGGCGAGCGCTGCGCTTGCGTTTTCAAGGCTTGCGGCGCCGGCCGTGGCGCTCGACAGGAGCCCCTTGGTCTCGGGCGCCAGGTTGGCCGCGGCAAAGCGGGCAAGGGCCGCACGTCCAGGCGCTTCAGGGGCATCCTGGTCGGCCAGCGCGCCGCGCGCGAGCATGGCGACGCTGGCGGTCAGGCCGAACAGTCTCAGATAGGGCGTGGCGCCGGAGAGCGCATCGGTCTGGCGGCCTTCCGCTATCGCCGACTGCATATAGGCGGTGGCGGTCTCGAGATCGGCGATGGCCGCATCGAGATGACCTGCCACGCCGTCGAGCGCCGGGGCATTGGAGGCGCGGGCGGCCTCGGCGTCGGCCTTGAAATCGGCGATGAAGGCAGCGACCGTCGCGCCGCCGGACAATGGCAGCTTGCGGGTCACCAGGTCGATTGCCTGGATGCCGTTGGTGCCCTCGTAGATCGGCGCGATGCGGGAATCGCGCAGCAGGCGGGCAGCACCTGTCTCCTCGATAAAACCCATGCCGCCATGCACCTGGACGCCGAGCGAGGCCACTTCCATGCCGATGTCGGTGGAAAACGCCTTGGCGATCGGGGTGATGAGGCTGGCGCGCTCCGACCAGGCCTTTGCCTCCTCGCCCTCGCTCACATGGGCCATGTCGAGCGCCTCGGCGCAGGAATAGCAGATGGCGCGCGCGCCTTGCGTCAGCGCCTTCATGGTCATCAGCATGCGGGCGACGTCGGGGTGGTCGATGATCGGGCTCATGCCCTCGCCGGTGAAGCCCGGCGCGCGGCCCTGGGTGCGATCCTTCGCATAGGCAATCGCCTTCTGGGTGGCGGTCTCGGCGATCGCCACGCCCTGCATGCCGACGGCGAGACGGGCGTTGTTCATCATGGTGAACATGCAGGCAAGGCCGCGGTTTTCCTCGCCGATCAGCCAGCCGATGGCGCCGGGCGTATCGCCGAACTTGCCGTCGCCATAGATCATGGTGCAGGTGGGCGAGGCATGGATGCCCAACTTGTGCTCGAGGCCCGAGCAGAACACGTCGTTGCGGTCGCCCAACGCCCCGTCATCGCCGACGAAGAATTTCGGCACCAGGAACAGCGAGATGCCGCGGGTGCCGGCTGGCGCATCGGGCAGGCGCGCCAGCACCAGGTGGATGATGTTGTCGGTGAAATCATGCTCGCCATAGGTGATGTAGATCTTCTGGCCGAAGATCCGGTAGGTGCCGTCGCCATTGGGTTCAGCGCGGGCGCGTAGCGCGTTGAGGTCGGAGCCTGCCTGCGGCTCGGTCAGGTTCATCGTCCCCATCCACTCGCCGGTGACGAGCTTTTCGAGATATTTGGCCTTGAGCGCATCGGAGGCATGCTTGTCGAGCGCCTCGACCGCGCCCATGGTCAGCGTCGGGCCGATGCCGAAGGCGAGCGAGCCCGAATTCCACATTTCGAGCGCGGCCACCGACAAGAGCATCGGCAGGCCCTGCCCGCCATACTCCTCGGGTCCGGTCAGGCCGTTCCAGCCGCCGGCGATCCAGTTCTGGTAGAGGTCCTTCCAGCCGGGCGGCGTGGTGACCGCACCGTCCTTGAGGATAGCTCCATGGGTGTCGCCGATCTCGTTCAAGGGCGCGATCTCGTCGCTGGCGAACCGGCCGGCCTCGGCCAGGATGGCGTCGACAAGGTCCTCGCCCAGATCGCCGAACCGGCCGGCCTCGAGCGCCTTGCCAAGGCCCGCAACCGATTTGAGCGTGTGAGCGATTTCCTCTACCGGCGCACGATACATGTGATCTCCTCCCTGAAGTCCGACTGCCATTGCGACGCAAACATATCCGCGCCATGGCTAGGTGGTTTTTACGTAAACGTCAATTTGGGAGATGGAATTTGGCGCGCCCATTGCAAGGGCTAAGGGCCATCCTGCGTCCGGGGACGGAAAACTTCCGGCCCTGGATTTAACCGCTGCTCCCGCAGTCGGATGCTTCGGCCGGAATCGCCTTTTGTTGCGTCCCTCCGGTGCGCCTGATAGAGCCAGCGCTGGCAAAACGGACAGACCATGGCGCGCATTCTCCCAATCCTGGATCCGACCGCGATTCCGCTGGCAATCGAAGCTTTGCGGCGCGGCGAGGCCGTGGCGGTTCCGACCGAGACGGTCTACGGGCTCGCCGCCGACGCCACCAATCCTTCAGCGATCACCGCCATCTACGAGGCCAAGGGCCGCCCGCGCTTCAACCCGCTGATCTCGCATGTGTCCGATCTCGAGATGGCCAAGGCGCATGTCACATTCTCGCCGCTGGCGGAAAGACTGGCCGCAGAATTCTGGCCCGGCGCGCTGACGCTGGTGCTGCCGCTCAATGACACTGGCCGGATCCACCCGCTGGCCACGGCCGGGCTGCCAACGGCAGCGGTCCGCATGCCGGAAGGCTTTGCACGGGACCTGATCGCCGCGTTCGGCGATCCCCTGGCGGCGCCGAGCGCCAACCGGTCGGGCCGCGTCAGCCCGACATCGGCCCGGCATGTGGAGGAGGATCTCGGCGACCGGATCGGCCTGATCCTGGATGGCGGACGCTGCCGGATCGGGGTGGAATCGACGATCCTGGCGGTGGAAGACGGCGGATTGCGCCTGCTCCGGCCCGGCGGCATTCCGGTTGAAGCCATCGAGGATATCGCCGGCCTTGCAGTCGAGCGTCATGCCACCCAACCGTCAGAAGCCGTGATCGCGCCGGGGATGCTGGCTTCGCATTATGCGCCAAATGCGGCAGTGCGCTTGAACGTCACCGACGTCAGGCCCGGTGAAACGGTGATCCGGTTCGGCGGAACGCCGCTTCCGGGAGAAGACCAGGCCAGGATGATCATGGACCTGTCGCCGACCGGCGATCTGCGCGAGGCGGCTGCAAACCTGTTTGATTTTCTCAAGCGCGCCGATGCGTCAGGCGCAGCCTGCATCGCCGTCGCGCCGGTTTCCGGTCACGGCCTCGGCGCGGCCATCAATGACCGCCTTGCCCGCGCCGCCGCACCGCGCGACTGAGACCGGCTGCGCCAGCGCCGCTGGATCGACAGACCTCGCAACACTTCAGGCTTTTCAATGAGTTCACAGGGGCTTTGTTCTGGCGGCATCCGAGCGCGGCAACTGGACGGCGTGAAGAACAGCCAACGTTCGTCAGCCTCAACACCCAGTCAGGCCCGGTAGACTTTTTTAACCAGGGTTTCCATTTGGCGCCCTCCAACGGCCACTCTTTAAGATTCGATTTACCCCACCCTACTAGATTTCACCGAAACCAAGTCCCCAGGCCAAGAATGCGGCTCCGACATCAAAGGCGATCAAATGGGTGCAGCACAGACATTGCTTTCACGACTCCTGACTTGCAAGCGCGGGAATTTTGCCATTTCCACCGCAATTCTGGCTCCCGTGCTGCTCGCATCCGCCGGATTGGCTGTCGACTACGTCAACCTGGCGAGCGCCAAGTCTGAGCTGCAGAACTCGGTGGACGCTGCGGTTCTAGCCGTCTCGAGGAAGGACGTGACGGCAAATGATCGCTCCGCCGTATTTGGCAGTATTCTCAGCGCTCAGTTGGCATCAAACGGCTTTATCACCTTGCTTGATCAGGACGTAGACCAGACAGTTGGCGCAAACTTTATCCGGACAGATGCACGCGCGACAGCGAGTGTCCCGCTCATGTTCATGGGAAAATTGATGCCCAACAAGGTTTCGGCCGTGGCGTCGACGACCTTCTCGACACGAAGCATCGAAATCGCGATCGCCCTTGATAACACCGGCTCCATGGGATCGGGCGGTATTTCAGCCCTGAAGCAGGCCTCGCATGCCCTGGTGGATGCGCTTGGCGGGATCAACACGGCCCAGCAGAGCCTGAAGGTCGGTCTCGTCCCGTTCGTGACGTCCGTCAACGTGAAGGGCGAAGGCTTCTCCAACACCTGGATCGATGAAGGCGGGAAATCGCTCTACAATGGCTGGACATTTCTGAACCACGGCCAGAGAACGAGCCGAAAGGCATCCGGCCACAGCAACGGTCAAATTGGCGGCGGAGACTATCCGCATCATCTCAACCTGTTTGCCTGGTCCGGAACCACCTGGAAGGGATGCGTGGAAGCACGGCCGGTTCCCTACAACACAGATCTCACCCCGCCTGATTCCGCCAATCCCGACACATTGTTCGTGCCATATTTTGCACCCGACGAACCTGGAAACCGGATTTCCCAGGGCGGCAACAGCTCCACATCCTTCAACAACTCCTGGCTCAATGACGGCGTCTCCGGCGACCACGAGACCGTTCAGCGCTCGGTCACAAAGTACAAGACACAGAGCCCGGTCATCGCCAATCACAATGATGCTAACGGCCCGCTGACCCTTGGACCCAACCGTGCCTGTCCAACACCCATCGTGCCTCTGACAAGCGACATATCAAAAGTCCGCACCGGCATCGATGCCATGCAGTACTGGAATGGTTCGGGCACCAATATTGCAGAGGGCCTGGCATGGGGCTGGCGCGTCCTTTCGCCGGAGGCACCCTACACACAGGCGGCTCCGTACGATCCCGACGCCGCCTCAAAGATCCTGGTCATCATGACCGATGGCACGAATGTCTCGTTTGGTTCATCAGGCACCATCAACAAGTCGGACTACGGCTCCTACGGCTTTCTGAGCGATGGCCGCATCAACTCGGCCACCACGCAATCAAATGCGGAAGCTTACCTGAACACCTCGACGGCCAACATGTGCGTCGACATCAAGAAGCTCGGCATCGAAGTCTACACGGTGATCTACAAGACGACCGCATCATCGGTGGTGAAGCTTTTCTCCAATTGCGCAAGCCGCAAGGAGAACTTCTTCATGGCCAAGGATGTCGTGTCCCTGAAGCAGGCCTTCGCGGCGATCGGGCAATCGGTGGCGGGCGTCCGAATCAGCAACTGACAAGTTTCGGGAAAAAGCGCAGTTCGCACATGGTGACATGGTCCCGGCATGTCAGGGCGTCAGTTCATGCGGGTGTCCCGAGCTTCCTGGAGGGACTGGAGATGGCCAATGTCTCGTGCGAGCGGGCGCGATGGCGGACGCGTTTTTGAGTATCGGGTCCCGGCGACCCGAGCTTTAACGCCCCTCGACTTGCAGCGCTCGCGGCGATAGATGCTTGGGGATGCCAACGCCCTTGACCGATTCCGCGCTGATTGCCCGTTTTGCCGCCATTACCGGTGAGCCAAACGCCTTGACCGCTCCAACCGATATTGCCCCGCATCTGGTCGAGTTGCGCGGCCTTTACAGGGGCGAAAGCCCGCTGGTACTGCGCCCGGGCTCCACGCAGGAAGTCTCGGCCATCCTGCGGCTGGCGCATGAGACCGATACCGCAGTGGTGCCGCAGGGCGGCAATACAGGGCTGGTGGGCGGACAGTCGCCGCGTCCGGGACAAGGTGAAGTCGTGCTGTCGCTGTCGCGGCTCAACAAGATCCGCTCGCTCGACCCGGTCGGCCAGACAATGGTCGCCGAGGCGGGCGTGGTGCTGGCGCAGGCGCAACAGGCGGCCAGCGACGAGGGCCTGCTGTTTCCGCTGTCGCTCGGATCGGAAGGCTCGTGCCAGATCGGCGGCAACCTCTCCTCCAATGCCGGCGGAACCGCCGTTCTCGCCTATGGCAACATGCGCCAGCTCTGCCTGGGTCTCGAGGTGGTGCTGCCGGACGGTGAAATCTGGCAGGGACTGCGCGCGCTCAAGAAGGACAACACCGGCTATGATCTGCGCGACCTGTTCATCGGTGCGGAAGGCACGCTCGGCGTGATCACCGCGGCGGTGCTGAAACTGTTTCCGGCGCCGCGCGGGCACGAGACCATCTATGCGGGCGTCGATGATCCGGACACCGCGCTGAAGCTGTTCCGTGTCGCGCAGGATTACTGCGGCGCTTCGCTCACCGGCTTCGAGCTGATGCCGCGCATCGGCGTCGAATTCACCACCCGGCACATCGAGGGCGTGCGCGATCCACTCTCCGGGCCGCATCCCTGGTACGCGCTGATCGACATTTCATCGGGCCAGTCGCAGGAAGCGGCGCGGGCCATGCTGGAAGGCCTGTTCATGGCGGCCGACGAGCAGGGCCTGATCCGCGATGCCGCCGCCGCCGAGACGGAGGCACAACGCCAGAATTTCTGGAAACTGAGGGAATCGATGTCCTGGGCGCAGAAGCCCGAGGGCGGGTCGATCAAGCATGATGTCTCGGTTCCCGTAGCGCTTGTTCCGGAGTTTCTTGCGCGCGCCGACCGTGCGGTGAAGTCCGCCATGCCGGATGCGCGCATCGTCGCCTTCGGGCACATGGGCGACGGCAATATTCATTACAACATCTCCCAGCCCCTTGGCGCAGACACCGAGGCCTTTCTGGCGCGCTGGACGGAAATGAACGCAATCGTCCATGGAATAGTGCTGGATCTGGACGGGTCGATCTCAGCCGAGCATGGCATCGGACAGCTCAAGCGCGACGAACTTGCCGCGATCCGGTCGCCCGTCGAAATGGCGCTGATGCACCGGATCAAGCAGGCGATCGATCCCAGGGGCATCATGAATCCGGGCAAGGTGGTTGCCTGATGCATGTCGCGCTCGATTGGATCCAATCGAGCGATAACGTAAATGCATCCATTCAAAGGCTTTAAAGCGACCTTTGCGCATCCGACCGGATGCGCGGCGGCACTGTCGGGTAACCTTTCCAAAATGGAAATGGGACGGTCGGGGTTCGCTAACCATTTCCAATACATAGCTTTTCTTAACCCAGAATTTTAAGCCGCCGGGAACGGCATTTTGGCATGTTGCTTCGTGTGAGAGGGCGAAAAGCCCCGGATGAGAAGGCCGGATAACCGGCTCTCAAGAGTTACAGAGGCGATAGACATGACCAAAACCGTATTGAAGCCCGTCTGGGCCGGATTCGAGTTGCGACTAGATCCGGGCAATTTTCCGCAACGCGTGTCCTATGCGGCGCGCGACGAGCGTGACGAGGTTTCCGTGACGCTCGACAGCCGCGGCGCCGTGATCCGCAAAGTCCTGTCAAAATCGGGGCTGCCCCTGTCGATTGCCCTGCCGGCCCGCGCCTTCAAGGGCGTTGCCGCACGGGCCATCGACCATGGCGACGGCACCGTGACGGTAACACTGGAGCTGCACCACACCGACGTCGCTCTGTGCGTGCCGCTGCTGGTCGCCCATGATCTCGATGACATCGCCGCCGATTGGCGCGCCTGGGCGGAGCTCTACAGCCTGCCGATGATGATGGTGGAAGCCGATGGCGTGGCCCGCCCGCTCGAGGACGGATCGCTGCAGCAGACCGCCTCTCCCTCGCGCCGCCGCCGGCACCACCAGATCGCCGACCGCCGGCCGCGGTTCCTGGTGCGCCGCACCACCGGCAAGATGGGGTTCCGCATGAAGATCGAAGGCCGCGAGATTATCGCGCGGCGTTAAGAACCAAGTCCACAGACGAGGAGAGGCCCGGTTGCCGGAAACGGCGGCCGGGCTTTTCCGTTCAGACGAGCAGCGCCGCGATGAGGCCGAGAAACACGATCAGGCCGACATGGCTGTTGGCCTTGAACAGAGTGAGGCATTGATCGGCGTCGTCGATATCGATGACGCGGATCTGCCAGGCGAGCATGATCACCGCGACCGCCAGCCCGGCAAAAGCGGGCCAGGCGACGCCTGTCAGGACGAAGGCTGCGGCGGCCATCGCGGTGAAGATGCCATAGAACACAACGAGCCAGATTTTCGTGTTGTCGCCGAACAGCCGCGCGGTGGAGCGCACGCCAACCAGTGCATCGTCTTCCTTGTCCTGGTGGGCATAGATCGTGTCGTAGCCGATGGTCCAGGCAATGGCGCCCGCATAAAGCAGCACCGGCGGCCAGGCCAGTTCACCGAAAATCGCAGCCCAGCCCATCAGCGCGCCCCAGGAAAAGGCCAGACCCAGGAAGAATTGCGGCCAGTCGGTAAAACGCTTGGCGAAGGGGTAGATGGCGACGATGGCGAGCGAGGATATGCCGAGCAGGATCGAGAACCAGTTGAACTGGATGAGCACGACAAGCCCGACCAGCGCCTGGATGACCAGGAATGCCGTCGCCGCCCCGCGCGAGATCCGGCGTGACGGCAAGGGCCGCGAGCGGGTTCGGGCCACCTTGGCGTCGATCTTGTGGTCGACAAGATCGTTCCAGGTGCAGCCTGCGCCGCGCATGGCAATGGCGCCGGTCATGAACAGGAACAGATGCCAGAGCGTGAGTGCGGGATACCAGACGGTGTCGATGTTGGAGGGCGCGCTTGCGACATTGGCGGCAAGCGCCGCGGACCAGAAGCACGGCCACATCAGGAGCTGCCATCCGATCGGGCGGTCCCAGCGGGCGAGCTGGGCGTGGGGCCACAATGCCCTGGGCAGGATCCGGTAGACCCAATTACCCGAGGGCGCATCGGCAACCCGGGCGTTGTGTTCAGGGATCGGATCACGTGCAGCGGACATGCTCCGACTGTTGCCACCCGAAACAGGACAGGTCAAGTTGCGGCTTGCCAATTCTCGCCGGCAACATCGCCGCACGGCGATCGCCTGCCGTCTTGACGCTGGGGCCGGTATTGCCTACCCCGTCCGCAACCGGCCGGAGGCCGTGGGCGCGACGGAAGATGGAGATCACCGATGATGAATGTGCTGTTGATCGGGTCCGGTGGCCGCGAACATGCGCTGGCTTGGAAGATCGCCCAGTCTCCGTTGCTTGGCACGCTGTATGCGGCGCCGGGCAATCCCGGCATTGCCAAGCATGCGGTGCTGAGCGCGCTTGACCCGTTCGACCATTCAGCCGTGGTCGCCTTCTGCAAAGACAAGGCCATTGACCTGGTGGTGGTCGGGCCCGAAGCGCCGCTGGTGGCGGGGGTCGCCGACGCGCTGAACGACGCCGGGATCTCGGTGTTCGGGCCATCAGCCGCTGCGGCGCAGCTGGAAGGCTCCAAGGGTTTCACAAAGGATCTGTGCGCGCGCGAGAATATTCCCACCGGGGCCTATCAGCGGTTCAACAACGCGCCCAAGGCCAAGGCCTATGCGCGGGCGCAGGGCGCACCGATCGTGATCAAGGCCGACGGGCTCGCGGCCGGCAAGGGCGTGACCGTGGCGATGACGCTCGATGAGGCGCTCAGCGCGATCGACGACTGTTTCGAAGGCGCGTTCGGCGAGGCCGGCGCCGAGGTGGTGGTCGAGGAATTCCTGGGTGGCGAGGAGGCGAGCTTCTTCTGCCTGTGCGATGGCACCACCGCCCTGCCCTTCGGCACGGCGCAGGACCACAAGCGGGTCGGCGACGGAGACACCGGCCCCAACACCGGCGGCATGGGGGCCTATTCGCCCGCGCCGGTGATGACGCCGGAGCTGATCGCCCGCACCATGGAAGAGATCATTGAGCCCACCATGCGCGGCATGGCGGCGATGGGCGCGCCGTTCACCGGCGTGCTCTATGCCGGGCTGATGATCGACGAGACCGGCCCGAGGCTGATCGAATACAATGCGCGCTTTGGCGATCCGGAATGCCAGGTGCTGATGATGCGGCTCAAGGATGATGTGCTCACGCTGCTCAAGGCGGCGGCCGAGGGCGGTCTGGCGGATCTCTCGGCCAGCTGGAGCGATGACGCCGCCTTGACCGTGGTGATGGCGGCGGAGGGCTATCCCGGCACGCCGAAGAAGGGCACACCGATCTCAGGCCTTGATGCGGCGGAGGCAACCGGCGCCAAGGTGTTCCATGCCGGCACGGCGCTGCAGGGGGACCAGTTGGTGGCCCAGGGCGGGCGGGTGCTCAATGTGACTGCGCTCGGACCCGATGTCACCACGGCGCAAGCCAGAGCCTATGCAGCGATTGACGCGATCGACTGGCCGGGCGGATTCTGCCGCCGAGACATCGGCTGGCGGGCAGTCGAGCGCGAGGGAAAAAATTAACCCGGCGTTTACCGCTTCCAAAAACCGGATCGTAACGGCCCGTTGCTAATATGCATGCTCCAGACCCGGAGATTTCCGGCGAAAACGGGAGTATGCGCCATGCTGAGAGTGATGATTGCCGCCATCTTGTGCGCCGGCGCCGGAGCGGCCAGCGCCGGCTCCATCGAACCGTTCAAGGCGACAACGAGCACCCGGACCAGCATTGTCGAGGTGGGCTGCCCGGCCTGCGCGCGTGAAGCCAAGGAAAAAGCCGCCGAAGAGGCCCAGATCAAGCTCGCCCCCGGCCAGCAGATCATCGAGGTGCGCAATGTTGACGGCCAGATGATGATCTACCGGACCGAAAACTGGCTCGGCGGCTCGCCCGTCACCATGGTCAGCAAGGCCACCGAACTGGACCTGATTGCGCTGGGCGTCGCGGCGCCGAAAGACACCCTGACGGCCGAGACCGACAAGCCAGCCGTCGGCGAAGCCGAGCAGCCGGTCACCGTCGAGACAAAGGCCGAGCCGACGCTGTTCGTACCGGTCATCGCCAACACGGCGCCCGGGATCGACAAGGACACCAAGACATCGGCGCTCGGCGAAAAGACCGTCGTTCCGCTGGATGTTTCGCACTTCGAGCTTCGGCTCAACTGAGGCTTTAGAGATCGGACGGGCCCCACCCCCGTCCCTGCCGCGCAAGCCCTCGTCCGGGTCCGCGATGGCACCCAGCCGGCGCCCACCTCCAGGGGTCGCCGGCTTCGGGTATTGTGGCCTGCCGGTCCTTCACTTCAGCCCTGGACAGGGCCGAGACCCGGTGTCCGCGCGGGCCTTAATGCAGACACGGTCGGCGGTTAATGTTTTGAAGGCGCATTGCATGATTTGTCGTGGATCGCCAAAATTCCGGCTATGCGAGGCAATGTGTCGAAAAACCAAAATGGCGCCCCCGACTGGGGTTATGACGTATTGCGGCGCGCCATAGATGCGGCCGGCGTTTCCTTGTGGAAATGGAACGTCGAGACCGACGAATTTTCCATGGATGACCGGGGATACGAACTCTGGGAAGTAACCCCCAGACCTGACCTTTCCTTCGCGCACCTGTCTGCAAAGATCCATCCAGCGGACCGAGACCGGGTGAGTGCGGCCTTTGCCGCCACAAGGGCGACCGTGGGCTCCTACGAGATCGATTTCCGCACCAAGTCGGGCCCCTATGTCAGATGGATTTCCGCGCGCGGGCAAGGCGATGACGCTGGAATCGTCAACAACGTGGTCACCGGCATCTTTCTCGACATCACCGATCGCAAGCAGGCCGAAGAGGGCCATGAGTTGTTGGCGGGCGAGATGAGCCACCGGGTCAAGAACCTGCTCGCCATCGCCACCAGCCTGACCCGCATCACATCGCGCTCGTCGTCCTCGATCGAGGACATGACCAAGCAGCTGATGAACCGCCTGACGGCGCTCGACCGCGCCCATGATTTGGTGCGGCCGCTGCCGGGCGACGAAGGCAGGTCGGCCCTGCTCGGCGACATCTTCACCGTGCTGCTGGCGCCCTATGATGACGAGGAAGAGTTTGCGGGACGCATCAGGGTGGCGGTGCCGCGGCTCGGCGTGGGCCAGGTCACGGCCACCGCGCTGGCTCTTGTCGTGCATGAACTGGCGACCAACTCGGTCAAATACGGCTCGCTCTCGCTCGAAGGCACACTGGACGTGTCCGGATCGATGGAGGGCGAAAATGTCAGGATCGTGTGGGCGGAACAGGGAGGCCCGGAAGTGGCGTCACCGCCGGACCTGACCGGCTTTGGAAGCAAGCTTGTGCGCAAGACCATCGAAGGCCAGCTTGGCGGATCGCTGAGCTATGAATGGTCGAAAAGCGGCGCGCTGGTCACCATGTTGATCAGCAGCGAGCAGATCTCAAATTAGGCCGTGTATCCGGCCTGAGGCCGGATACACGATCTCAGGTTTCAGCCGGCGATCTTGGAGAAATCGGCGACCGCGCCGGTGGCCTGCCGGATCATGGCGAGCAGAGCCAGCCGGTTGGCTCTGACAGCCTCGTCCTCGGCATTGACCAGCACCGCTTCGAAGAATGTGTCCACCGGTGCGCGCAAACCCGCAAGCGCGCCCATGGCGGCGGCGTAGTCTTCCGCCTCGATGGCCTGCGAGGCCTGGGCGACAGACTGCGTCACCGCATCATGCAGGCTCCGCTCCGCGTCGAGCTCGAACAGCGCCGGATCGACCGTCTCGGCCACCCGCGTTCCCTTCTTTTCCTCGGCGGCGAGAATGTTGGCGGCGCGCTTGGCGCCGGCCAGCAGGTTCTTGCCGTCCTCGGTGTCGAGAAACGCGCCAAGCGCTGCGACCCGGCGGGTGATGTCGAGCAGGTCGTCGGAGGCAGGCGTGATCACCGCGTCGATCAGATCGTGGCGGGCGCCCTGGTCGCGGAGATAGACCTTCAGGCGGTCGTGGAAGAAAAATATGAGATCATGGAGCGGGATTTCGGAAACTGAAATAATATCCGAAATTTCGATACTATATTCATTAGGATCTCTAATGCTTTCGATTTTCTTTCCAGTATTTTTCCTGAAAGCTTCGGCAGCTTGGACCTCATTCAACTCGCTATTGCTTATTATGTCCTCCCAAACAGAATCTTGAGCTCTATCGAGAACACCCTTGTTAAGTGAAATTCCTACTCCATTCTCCACCAGGATCCGGATCACGCCGAGCGCAGCGCGCCTTAGCGCATAGGGGTCCTTCGAGCCGGTCGGCTTTTCGTTGATGGCCCAGAATCCGACCAGCGTGTCGAGCTTGTCGGCCAGCGCGACAGTGATCGACACCGGGTCGGTTGGCACCTGGTCGGACGGGCCCTGCGGCTTGTAGTGTTCCTCGGCGGCGCGCGCGACGCTCGCGTCCTCGCCCTGGAGCCCGGCATAGATGCGGCCCATGACGCCCTGCAGTTCGGGAAATTCGCCGACGACTTCGGTGGTCAGGTCCGCCTTGGCGAGCAGGGCCGCGCGGCGGGCGAGATGGACAATCTGCTCCTTTTGAGCGCCGTCGATCGCAGCTGACGCCGCACCCCCGGCAAAGCCGGCAGGAGGAGCCACAGCTGATTGATCTCCCCTCAAGGGGGAGGTGGCAGAAAGGCTGTCCCAGACGACCGGCGCCAGTTCCTCGGCCAGTTTCGCAATCCGGCTCACCCGCTCGCCTTGCGTGCCGAGCTTGGCGTGGAAGGTGACGCCGAGATGGTCGAGCTTGGCCATGCGCTGGTCGAGCGGTTTTTTGAGATCGAGGCCGAATTTCTCGGCCGAGGGTTGCAGGCCCGCGAGATCGGGCAGATCGGCTTGGTCGGTCTTCCAGAAGTAGAGCGCGTCGGAGAGCCGGGCGCGCACCACCTTGGCGTTGCCGTGGGCGATTTCGTGGCCGCCGTCGCTGGCCTCGATATTGGCCACCAGAATGAACTTGTTCGACAGCCCGCGGCCGGGCCGTCTCAGCACGAAGCATTTCTGGTTGGTCTTGATGGTCAGCCGGATGATGTCGTCGGGGATGGCGAGGAAATCCTCCTCGAATTCGCCCATCAGAACCACCGGCCATTCGACAAGGCCCGAGACCTCGTCGAGCAGGGCCTCGTCCTCGACCAGTTCAAGCCCGGAGGCGAAGGCCAGGTTGCGGGCGTCCGCCAGGATGATCTCCTTGCGCCGCTCGGCGTCGAGCACGACCTTGGCGCGTTCGAGCTTGTCGACGTAATCGTCGAAACGGCGCACGGTGAAGGTCTCGGGCGCATGGAAGCGGTGGCCCGAGGTGGTGTTGGAGGCGATGAGCCCGTCGATCTCGAAGCCGATCACCGTCGGCTCCTCGGTTTCCGGGCCGAAGGTGCAGATGATCGATTGCAGCGGCCGCACCCATCTGAGCGAACCGGGTTTGGCCGACGCCTTGCCCCAGCGCATGGATTTGGGCCAGGAGAAGCCGCGGATGATGCCGGGCATCACGTCGGCGATGATGGTCTCCGCGTCGCGGCCCGGTTTGGAGATGTGGGCCACGTAGAAATCGCCCTTTTTCGGGTCCGAATGCACATGGGCTTCGGAGATGTCGTTCAATCCGGCCTTGCGCATGAAGCCCGCCAGCGCCTGCTCGGGCGCCTTGGTCGAAGGTCCCTTGATCTCCTCGCGCTCGTCTCTCGACCGTGCGGTCAGGCCGCGAATGTCGAGCGCCAGCCGCCGCGGCGTCCAGTATTCGCGCGCGGCCTCATAGGTCAGTCCCGCCTCGACCAGCGCATCGGTCACCGACTTGCGCAGATCGCCCGCCGCCTTGCGCTGCATGCGCGCGGGTATCTCTTCGGAGCGGAGTTCAATCAGAAGATCGGGCATCACTTCACCTCCGCAATCGGCAAGGCGCGCATGCCTGTTCTGAGTTTGCCTGTCCTCACGGCTTCGCCGTTGCGGGCGAGCGGGCGCGCAGGAATCTCTTCTGAACGAAGTTCAATCAACAGGTCGGGCATCGGGTCACACGCGGTCATTGGAATGGTGAGCGCGGCTTAGCAAGGGCCGCGCCAAAAGTCACCTTCCCTTGCCGCAAAAACAATGATCGGACGGCAGCTTCTGTCTACCAGCCGCCGCCGCCGCCACCGCCGCCGCCGCCGCCCGAGGAGCCGCCGCCCGACGAGCCCGACGAACTCTTGGGCGCGGGCATCGAGGCCGCCATCGCCGCCGACACGGCGGCAACCGAGGACGCCGCAGCAGTGCCGATATTGCCCGGCGACCAGGAATTGCCGTGATACCATTGCGGCCGGTAGGTCTTCGCCCGTTCCGGCGCGATGCGCGCGAGTTGCGCCGCCCAGGCTTCGGACCAGGGCTTTTCGACGCCGAGGCCCGCGGCATAGGGCAGGAAGCGCTCGAACAGCTCTTCCGACATCTCCGGCGCGTCACGCATGTTGAGCCGGTTGGTCTCCGCCGTTTCCAGATAGAGCTTGAAGCCCTTGATGTCGGTGAGCACCTTGGCGCCGATCGCCGTCGGCGCGCCGAGGAGCCAGACCATGGCGATCATGACCGCCATGCCGAGGATCAAAAGCGCGCCGGCAAACCGGTAGATCGCCATACCATCCGGAACCACGACGACCAGGACGCCAATCAGGAATACACCGGCGCCCAGCAGGAACAGCAAGGCCCCGATGATACGGCTGCCCAGACCCTGTTCCTTGAACATCGATCGCCCGGCCACCCACATGCCGCCGCCAAACAGCGAGGTCATCAGCACCGGGATCAGGTAGAGAAGGCCTTCATCCGGCGGGCTCTGCAGCACTAGCCCGATGATGAATGCTGCAATTGCAAAAACCGCGCCGAGTATCAGCCAGCCGAGATTGGAATTGTAGTAACGGCCTGCATATTCCTTCGAGATGGCCGAGCGCAGATTGGCGCCGGCGCTTTGCAGCGCCGGACCATTGTGCTTGTCCAGCACCATCTCCGGGCGGTTCTTGAGAAGGCCCGAATAAAGCGCCGCTTCACCCGCTGGCAGGGCCGGCGCGCTGGCCGCATTGGCCTTCGGGCCGCGCTGCAGCGTCACCGTGCCATGGGCGTCCTCGTCAATCACCAGGAAGCGCTTGACGCCCAGCGAGAGCAATGCGGCGATGAACGGCAGGTCGATGCCTTTCTTGCCGGTGCGGAACCCGTTGAAATGCGCGAAGGACAGGGCCGCGGGTGAGAGCTTTTCAGGCGGGTGAAACAGCGGAATGACCGGCGGCGACGGCGGATCGCGCCCGACCTTGTTCCAGGCATAGAGGAAATAGACCGGAACCGCGAGCCAGCCGAGGATCATGAGAAAGATGCCGGCATTGGCGCCAAGCAAGGCGGAGATGCCGTCAGCTTCCGGCTCCACAACGCCTGGGGTGAAGCCCACGGCGATGGTCATGCCTTCCTCGGGCCCGAGCGGCCGGGTCGTCTCGAACCGGACTTCGGAGCGGCCTTCACCGGAGGCGGTATAATCCTTGCCCTCGGCGCCGAACGGGCCGGTATAGGCGGCAAGCTGTTCGGCGCGGGCGCCCTCGGGCAGTTCAACCCTGGCCTCGGCCGAAAGGATCGGGAAGCTCCAGAAATTGCCGGTGACGTTCCAGTAGAGCTCGTCATAATTGGCGAAATAGCGCAATTGCCGGGTGGTCACGTAGCGGATCGTGTAGGTGTGCTCCCCACGCGGAATGAACACTTCCGGATCGCCGATCAGGATCCTGAGAAACCGTCCCTGCCACTCGGTGCTGTGGGGCGTGTTCCGGCCATTGTGCAGGACCTCGACGAGGTCGAAGCCGTTGCTTGCCCACAGGCCCCATTCGTCGAGCGCGCGCAGCGGAATGTCGCGAAAAATGCCGCGACGGATGGCGTTGCCCTCGGCATTGACCGTGATGGTCTCGGTCACCTCGAGCGAGGAATCCGCATTGACCTGGATATCGGCGATGAACGAGCGGATTTCCTCGCGCGCCGAAGCTGCCTGCGGGGCGAACGCCACCAGGCACAAGAGCACGGCTGCAAGCCAACGCTTCATCGCTCCATCCCTCCCGAGACGTCGGTATTATTGAAATGAAACCTTCGGAACCGCGCGGTCGGCTTCATCCTCGAGTTCGAAATACTCGGCCTTGACGAAGCCGAACTGGTTGGCGACCAGGTTCGAGGGGAAGGATTCGACCGAGACATTGAGGTTGCGCACGGCGCCGTTGTAATAGCGCCGCGACATCGAGATCTCGTTCTCGGTTTCCTCGAGCGCCTGCTGAAACGCCATGAAGTTCTCGTTGGCCTTGAGGTCGGGATAGTTCTCGGCGACTGCCATCAGCCGTCCCAGTGCGCCGCTGAGCGCGCCTTCCAGGGTGGCCCGCTGTTCGGGCGAGGCGTTGCTGCCGGCCACCGCCTGGCTGCGCAGCCTGGTGACTTCCTCCAGCAGCTCCCGCTCATGGGTCATGTAACCCTTGACGGTTTCCAGCAGGTTGGGAATCAGATCGGCGCGGCGTTTCAATTGAACATCAATGCCGCTCCAGCCCTCGCCCGCCATCTGGCGGTTCTTGACCAGCGTGTTGTACAGCGACACCGCATACAGCGCGACGGCGACCAGCACCGCAACCAAAATCCAGACACCCATGCTTCACCCCCGGCGTTAAACCCATCATTGATCCTGTGCGCAGGCCCGACCTGACAGCGTTGTGACCTTACCCAGACTCACCGCAAAAATCCACGGCTTAAGCAGAGGCGAGACTGTGGTGGATGAAGGCCGGACACCGCAGCAGGCATCGCGAAAATTTCGAGGATGACCGATGTGTTTCTGCGGCTCGCGATTTTTTGACCGTCATAAGTAAAGTTTTACCTTTCCGGGCTCATAAATGATGGGACTGCCTCAATCATGCCTGGCGGATTTTCAGGCGCTGACGATTTCATATTTGCGGGACCCATAGAGATGACGATTGTTGACGCCACCATTTTCGAGCTTGCCCCGGTCGCCATGTGGATCGAGGATTTCAGCGGGGTCAAGCAGCAGTTCGACCAGTGGCGGGCCGAGGGCGTGACCGACCTCCGCGCGTTCCTCACGCAGGATCTGACGCGGGTGGCGGCGTGCTCGAGCCGGATCAGGGTGCTGAAGGTCAACGACAAGACGCTGGAGCTTTTCGAAGCGGACAATTTGGAGCACCTTGTCGACAATCTGTCGGTCGTGTTTCGCGATGAGATGCTGCAGAACCATATCAACGAGCTTTCCGAACTTTGGGATGGCAAGACCGAGTTCTGCAGCAATGCGGTCAATTACTCGCTGTCGGGCAAGCGGATGGACATCCAGCTCAAGGGCACGGTGCTGCCCGGCCATGAGGCAACGCTCGACCGGATTCTGCTGACCACCGAGGACGTGACCGCGCGCGAGGACGCACGGCGCAACGAGATTTCCAGCCGCCTGCATGCCGAAGGCCTGTTCAAGCATTCGCCGGTGTCGCTGTGGGTCGAGGATTTCAGCGCGATCCACGGATTGATCGAAGACGTGCGCTATCGCGGCATCGTGGATTTCCGCGTGTTCATGGATGTGCATCCGGAATTCGTGCGCCAGTGCATGAGCGAAATCCGTATCATCGACGTCAATCAGGCGACGCTCGATCTGTTCTGCGCGCCCGATGTCCAGACCCTGCTGCAGCGCCAGGTGGAGATCTTCCGCGACGAGATGGAGAAGCCCTTCCGCGAGCAGCTGATGGACCTGTGGGAGGGCAAGCTGTTCCACCATCGCGAAGTGGTCAATTACGCGCTCGACGGCACCGTGCGCCACATCCTTTTGCATTTCGCGGTCCTGCCGGGCCACGAAGAGGACTGGTCACGCGTTCAGGTGGCGCTGACCGACATCACCGCGCGCAAGAAGGCCGAAGCCTATCTCGAATACCTGGGCAAGCACGATGTGCTGACCAAGCTGCACAACCGCGCCTTCTACAAGGACGAACTCAACCGCCTGGAGCGCAAGTCGCTGCGCCCGGTGTCGGCCATCATCATGGATCTCAATGGTCTCAAGGAAGCCAATGACCAGCTCGGGCACGATGCCGGCGACGCGTTGCTGCGCCGGTTCGGCGAAGTGCTCGGCGGCGTCGTCACGCGGCCCTACCATGCCGCGCGCATCGGCGGCGACGAGTTCGCCATTCTGATGCCGGGAGCAGATCAGAAGGCGGCCGCGGCCATGGTCGATACGATCAGCGAGCTGCTGCACATCAACAACCAGTTCTATTCCAACGCGCCGCTCAGCGTCGCGATCGGCATCGCCACGAGCCGCGAGGGCGAATCCATGGAAAGCGTGGTCAAGCGGGCCGATTTCGCGATGTACGAGGACAAGCGCGCCCATCACAATGGCGCGATTTCCGACAAGACGAGCCTGATCGGCGCTGCTTCGGCAAAATCGGTTTCAGCCGCCTGAGCCTTCGGACGCTACTCGGCCGCCTGCAGGAAATTCGCGCCGCCGGCGTCGGTGAGCAGAAACGCCTCGCCGCACTGGCGCGACAGGTTGCGCACCCTGAGGATGTAGCCCTGACGCTCGGTCACCGAAATCACGCCGCGCGCATCAAGCAGGTTGAACACGTGTGACGCCTTGATGCACTGGTCATAGGCAGGCAGCACGCATTTGTGCAGCGCGCCTGGCTCGTGCGGCGCTCCTGCCTTGAGGATCGCCTCGCATTCCTTTTCGGCGTCCTCGAAATGCTTGAGCAGCATCGCGGTGTCGGCAACTTCAAAATTGTAGCGCGAATATTCCTGCTCGGACTGCAGGAAGACATCGCCATAGGTCACCTTTTCAGTGCCTTCGCGGCCGTTGAAATTGAGGTCATAGACATTGTCGACGCCCTGGACATACATCGCCAGCCGCTCGAGCCCGTAGGTCAGTTCGCCCGCCACCGGCGCGCATTCAATGCCGCAGACCTGCTGGAAATAGGTGAACTGGCTGACTTCCATGCCGTCGCACCAGCATTCCCAGCCGAGCCCCCAGGCGCCGAGCGTCGGGCTTTCCCAGTCGTCCTCGACGAAGCGGATGTCGTGCAGCAGCGGATCGATGCCGATGGCGGCGAGCGAGCCGAGATAGAGCTCCTGCAGGTTGGACGGGTTGGGCTTCAAAATCACCTGGTACTGGTAATAATGCTGCAGGCGGTTGGGGTTTTCGCCGTAACGGCCATCCTTGGGGCGGCGCGAAGGCTGCACATAGGCCGCGTTCCACGGTTTTGGCCCGAGCGCACGCAAGGTCGTGGCCGGGTGGAAGGTGCCCGCGCCCACTTCCATGTCATAGGGCTGCAGCACCACGCAGCCGTAATCCGCCCAATAGCGATGCAGGGCGAGGATCAGCGCCTGAAACGAACGGGTGGGCAACATGTGGTCGGGAAGGTCTGCGGTCATGGCTATTGTCCGGATGGAAAGGCGGTCGCATCAGGCCGCGATCAAGCGGTCCTGAAAGTGTGGCGACAGGTGCCACGGCTCTTCATCAGGGTCAAGGGCGAGGTGCAGCCTGTAGCCTTCGCGAAGCCGGGTTCCGGCCCTTACTCGTCGGGCTTGCGCAACCGGTACTCGCCGGTCTCGGGGTCTTCGATCAGGGTGCCTTGCGCGCCGGTGCGGGTTTCCTTTTCGGCGTCCCGGACCCTGGCATTGACCCGCTCGGCTTCGGCGATGAAACGCCGGTAGCCGAACCAGGCGACCGCACCCACGGCGGCGAGCAGGATAAGTTGCGGCATTGGTGCAGTCCTTTCCTCACGCCGGGTTATGGCCTTGCCACTCCACCCGGTTCAAACGATGCCGGGCTGCCTCACAACCCGTAGCGCGCCCAAAGCCCGCGCTCATCCAGCGCATTCAACCCTGCTTCGCCGATCCCCGCAAGCGCGCCGCCCAGGAGACCGACGTTGACGCCCGGCACGCGGCGGCCGAACAGCCCGCGCTGGGCCGTAATCAGCCGCATCTTGACCTTGTCGCCGTAGCGGGCCTGCAAGGTCGCGCGCAGATCGCCCAAATCGTCAACAAGGCCCAATTCCTTGCCGCGTATCCCGGTCCAGAACTGTCCGGTGAACAGCTCGGGATCGTCTTTCAGCCTGGCGCCGCGGCTTTCCTTGACCAGATCGATGAAGACCTTGTGGATCTCGAGCTGCAATTCCTTCAGGCGGGCAACGTCCTCGGGTTTTTCCGGCTGGAACGGGTCGAGCAGCGACTTGTTCTGGCCCGCGGTGTAGACCCGGCGCTCGACGCCGATCTTGTCGATCAGGCCGGTAAAGCCGAAACCGGCAGAAATTACGCCGATGGAACCGACGACAGACGACGGATCGGCGAAGATCTCGTCGCCGGCGCAGGCGATCATGTAGCCGCCCGAGGCCGCCACATCCTCGACAAAGATCAGCACCTTCTTGTTCTTTTCCACAGCCAGATCGCGAATGCGCTTGTAGATCAGCCGCGACTGCACCGGTGAACCGCCGGGAGAGTTGAGCATGATCGCCACGGCTGGCGCCTGCTTGTCGGCGAAGGCGCGGGCCAGGAGCGGCGCGACGGTGGCAATGTTGAGGTTCTGGCGAAACTGGTTGCCGCCGGCCATGATCGCCCCGTGCAGCCGGACCACCGGAATGGTGGTGACATCCTTGCGGAAGCGGGCGGGGACAAAGGACTTCAAAGAGATCATTGCGGACTGTTCCTGTTGTGCCCCCCGCTCTGGCGGGCGTTTACCTAGCTTCAAGCCATGTATGTCTTTTCCGTTCCAGTGCAATGGCGCGTGAGCCGATCAGCCTATTTTGATGACCGGGTTTTCACCCGCCTCGGCCAGGCGGTGCGGCCATTGGCGAGATCGTTCATCTGGGTTGAAAAGTCGTTTCCGGCCCCCTCATGGATCAGAATGCGGTCGCGCAGGCCGAGCCGCGCCCGGCTGCCCTTGATGGCGGTGACCAGGATGCGGATCGCGTCGTCGCCGGGGCGCGGGCAGATCGGCGTGATCTCGGCGCCGCCAAAGCGCTTGCCCATGGCGATCAGGATATCGGACAGGGATTCGGGCCGCGCGATCAGCGACACCTGGCCGCCGGGCTTGAGAATGGCGCTTGCGGTGCGCAGCCAGCGTTCGAACAGATCGCCAAATTCCATGGCGTGGGCTTCAGACTTCAGCGGATCGGGCGTCTTGCGGTCGCGGCCGGAATTGAACGGCGGGTTCATGATCACATAGTCATAGCGGCAATCCTCAAGGCCGGCGGCGCGGCGCCGGTCGCCCTGAAGCGCGACATCGGCCTCGATTACACGGGCGCGGGCCGCCAGATGGGCATTTTCGGCAAGCTGGAGCGTGCGGCGAGCGCAATCGGCCATGACGGAGGCCCGCTCGATCAGGACCACCTCCAGATCCGGCAGCCGGGCGGCGGCGGCAAGGCCCGCGGCGCCCGCACCGGCGCCGAGATCGGCCAGCAACCCCCTGGCGCTTTCCGGAACCGTGGCCGCCAGCAGCATCGCGTCCATTCCGGCGCGATGGCCGGAGCCCTCGGGCTGCACCAGGAAAAACCCGCCATTGTGGAAGGCGTCCACGGTAAAGCCGGACGACGAGGCATCTTCGCCCGGCGGGGTTGCGCCTCGCCGGTCAGCCTGGATCTCAGAAGCGGAGTGCCCGCTCCGGTCAGCTTCGGGCTTCACTGTCAGTCCAGGGCCGGAGTTCGGCTTCCAGCCCGGCATCGGTGATGATGCGCCGGGCCTGGCCAGCCATCGCCGGGTCCACCAGGATTCGTCTCGGGATGACGCCCACTGACCCTTCCAGAATGCTCATGCCGGCATCGGCCACCATGCAGCCGATGCCGGCGTCGCGCATCAGGCTTTCCACAAATGAAATGAGCACCGGGTCATTGGTGCGGATAAGATCGTGCATGGGGTCTCCCTCTGATCCCTTTGTTTCATCCCATTGTATCAGCAATCAAGCCCCATCCGCGCCAATTCGCCGCTTGCCGTGGTGAGTGGTGCTGAATATTGTGCCGGGAAAGTCAAATCAGGAGTCTGTAGCATTGGGTGTCGTCATTTCACTGGAAGAAGGAAAGCACAGGGACGCATCGGTCAAGCCGCTGGTCGACAAGACCCGCGCCGACATGGACCGCGTCAACCAGCTGATCCTGTCGAAGGCCGGATCGAATGTCGCCCTTATCCCGGAAGTGGCCAACCACCTGATCACGTCGGGCGGCAAGCGGCTGAGGCCGATGCTGACGCTGGCCTCGGCCACCATGTTCGGCTACGCCGGCGAAGCCCATGTCAAGCTCGCCACCTCCGTCGAATTCATGCACACGGCGACGCTTCTGCATGATGACGTGGTGGATGAAAGCGACCTCAGGCGCGGCCGGTCGACCGCCCGCATGATCTGGGGCAACCAGGCGAGCGTGCTGGTGGGCGATTTCCTGCTCGGCCAGTCCTTCAAGATGATGGTGGAAGTCGGTTCGCTCGAGGCGCTGGACGTGCTGTCCTCCGCAGCCGCAGTGATCGCCGAGGGCGAAGTGCTGCAGCTTTCCGTCGCCAAGAACATGGAAACCACCGAAGACGATTATCTCTCGGTGATCCGGGCTAAGACGGCGGCGCTGTTCTCGGCGGCGTGCGAAGTCGGTCCCATCATCGCCGGCGTCGGCAAGGCGGAGCGCAATGCGCTGAGGTCCTACGGCATGAATCTCGGACTGGCGTTTCAGCTGATCGACGATGTGCTCGATTATGGCGGGTCCGCCCACGACCTGGGCAAGAATGTCGGCGACGACTTCCGGGAAGGCAAGATCACATTGCCGGTGGTCCTGGCCTACCGTCGCGGCTCCGAATCGGAACGGGCATTCTGGCGCGAGGCGATCGAAGGCGGTAAGACCGACGAACATGCGCTGGAAAAGGCTATGGGGCTGATCACCAAATATGGCAGCCTGAAGGACACCACCGCGCGTGCCGAGCATTATGCCTCGATTGCGCGGGACGCGCTGGCGCCGCTGCCGGATTCAGAGGAAAAGTCGGCGCTCATGGAAGTCATCGCATTTTGCGTCAATCGGGCGAATTGACTGCCGGACTGGACCGGCGGCTGCGCCCGGGCCTTGCCGCCCTGCTCCAAAAAAGCCATTGTGTTGGATAAATGTGCTTCGGCAACTGGCCGGCGCGCGGCCAATTCGAACATGAGGCAGAACTTGATGCGGCGAAATTTGACAGCCCGGTTTGCGGCCAGTGTTGCGCTGGGTGTTTTTCTTTCCATGAGCGGGTCGGCTGGGCCCCTGATCAGCCCGGCGGCTGCAGCGGCCCAGGAAAAGGCGCCTGAGCAGGAAACGGAAATTCAGCCCAACTTTCTCGGGTTTGCCGGAGCATTTTTGGCCGGACGCACCGCGGATGTCGACAATGACACCGGTCGCGCCATCGAATTCTACCGCAAGGCACTCGAGTTCGATCCGGAGAACGCCGATATCAAGCAGCGGCTGATGGTGGCGCTGCTCACCGACGGGCGTTTTGAGGAAGGCGTCGTCTTGGCGCGCGAACTCAAGGAAGATCCGGCGGTGGCCCAGGTTTCGAACCTGGCATTGTTGGTCGAGGCCACGACCAAGCGCGAATACCGCAAGGCCGCGAGCCTGATCAAGCCCGATGACAGCAATCCGATCGACAACCTGCTCAATACGCTCCTGAAAGCCTGGACAGAGTATGGCGACAGCAAGGGCAGCGAAGGGATCAGGTCGATTCTCGCGCTCGAGGGGCCGCCCTGGTATCCAGTGTTTACACGCTACCATGCCGGGGCAATGGCTTGGGCCATGGGCAACAAGGCCGAGGCGAGAAAGCACTTCACCGACCTGATTGCCGACCCCCAGGGCGGGGGTGCGGCGCCCGACACCTATATTCGCGGCGTGATGGCGCTGGCCGGAATGGAAGCGCGGGACGGAAACACCCGCGCGGCCCTCGATGCCCTGGCCAAGGGCGAGGATTTTTCTCCCGGCTACGCACCGCTGGCGGCACTCAGGCAGCTGATCGACGAGGGCGGCAAGCCCGAAGCCGGGGTGAAGACCGCGCAGCAGGGCGCGGCAGCGGCCTTCTTTACGCTTGGCAGCGCCTTGAACCGCGAGGGCGCCGAAGAGACCGTGGCCGTCTATCTTCAATTCGCCCGGGTGCTGGACCCGGCTGACGCCTCAACACTGGTGATCCTGGGCGGCCTGAAGGAGAGGCTCGGCAAGATCGAAGACGCGATTGCCATCTATGAGGCTGTCCCGGAAACCTCGCCGATGCGCCGGGTTTCGGAACTTCAGCTCGGGCTTGCGCTGGCCGACCTCGAACGCACCGACGAAGCCAAGGAGCATCTCAAGGCGCTGATTGCGGCTGATCCAAAGGATATCCGCAGCTATCTCGCCTATGGCAGTGTCTTGTCGATGAACAAGGACTACGCCGAAATGGCGCTGACCTACGAGCGAGCCATTTCCGTCATCGGGCCGACGCCGACCCAGAATGACTGGAACCTGTTTTTCCAGGCCGGCATCGCCAATGAGCGCCTGAAGCAATGGCCGAAGGCGGAAGCCCATTTCAAGCGGGCGCTGGAGCTTTATCCGGACCAGCCGCAGGTGATGAACTACCTGGGCTATTCCTGGATCGACATGAACATGAACCTCAAGGAAGGCATGGACCTGATCCGGGCCGCCGTCGATCTGAGGCCAAATGACGGCTATATCGTCGACTCGCTCGGCTGGGCGCATTACCGGCTCGGTCAATATGAGGATGCGGTGCGTGAACTGGAGCGCGCCGTGGAACTCAGGCCGGCTGATCCGACCATCAATGACCACCTCGGCGACGCCTATTGGCGCGTCGGGCGGGAGCTTGAAGCCACGTTTCAGTGGAAACGGGCGCTGGCCAATGAGCCCGAGGCGGATCTCAAGCCGAAGATCGAACTCAAGCTGAGCGAAGGCTTGCCGGTCGACGACCCTGATATTCCGGCCGCCGCCAATGGTGCGATCAAAGCCGGCGATACGTCCCTGTGAGCCAGCGGTGCGATGCAAACGCGTGACGCGCCGGCAAAAATCAATCTGGCGCTGCATGTCACGGGCCGGCGGGCTGACGGCTACCACCTGATCGAGAGCTTCGTTGTCTTCACCGAGCTTGGCGACCGCGTGTCGGCCAGACTGGCGGATCATGACGGATTTTCTCTCGAAGGGCCCGAAGCCCGGGCGCTGTCGGCGGAGGACGCCAGGAGCAATCTGGTTGTCCGGGCGCGTGATGCGCTGCGCGAGGCCGCGCCGCAATCGGGCCGCGTGCGTGAACCTGTGCACATCACCCTCGACAAGCAGCTTCCCGTGGCGTCGGGCATTGGCGGTGGCTCCGCGGACGCCGCGGCGACGCTCAGGCTGCTGTGCGACCTGTGGGATTTCCGGCCGGCGCCGGAAGACCTGTCGCGCATCGCGCTCGGGCTCGGGGCGGATGTGCCGATGTGCCTGAACGGGCAGCCGCTGATCGCACGCGGCATCGGCGAGGCGCTGGAACCGGCAGGGCTTGGCTTCGCGCTCGATCTGGTGATCGTCAATCCAAGGATCGGCGTGTCCACGCCGGCGGTCTTCTCGGCTCTGGAAGCCCGTGAAAACGCCCCCCTTCCCGCACTGCCCGGCCTCGGCGACAGGGATCAGTTCATCACCTGGCTTGCGGGCACGCGCAATGACCTTGAACCGCCGGCGCTTCAGCTGGTTCCCGAAATCGGGGCATGTCTGTCGGCACTCACCGACGCGGGCGCGCTGTTCGTCCGCATGTCGGGATCGGGCGCAAGCTGCTTCGGGCTGTTCGAGAACCCAGAGGCCGCCCGTGACGCCGCAAACCGCCTTGGGAAGGAACACCCTAGCTGGTACGTCTCAGCGACGCGGACAGTGGCTTCTGCCTGAAAAAACAGCGCCCTGCCTCAGGGCATGGCCAGCACGGCGGCCGGCACGATCTCGCATTTGAGCCGGGTCATGGCCAGGCCACGGCCTAGACCTTCCAGCGACTCGGCTGACCCCGAATTGGCGATCGCCTGGGACTTGGGGAGCAGGAC
This sequence comes from Hoeflea sp., assembly GCA_019084245.1. GTDB lineage: Bacteria > Pseudomonadota > Alphaproteobacteria > Rhizobiales > Rhizobiaceae > Hoeflea. The sequence goes on along the minus strand of JAHRFE010000027.1, from coordinate 78,864 downwards.
GCCATGCTCGAGCGCCGACACGCGACGGCGCAACCGGTCCATGAACGGCAGCCTGTATTCCCGCGAGGGCGCGAACCGCGCCGCCTGACGTCCCGCGGCAATATGCTGGCCGATATGGTCGGTCCAACCCAGCAGCGGCCGGGCGCCGGGCTCGACCAGCAACAGCCAGTCGGCGCGCGCCGAACGGACCACCTCGCGCAGATCAGGATCCGTGAGAAACCTGCACCCTGCCGCATCGGCGAGCAGCGCCGTGCCGTCGCGCGAGCCCCGGTCGAGGATCACCACCTCGGCGACGAGCCCTTCGACTGCGCCGTGGACAAGGGCCGCGAGCGTCACCGCCAGCGCCTTTTCCTGGTCCTTGCATTCGATGAAAACACTGATCATTTCCCCTTTTAAATCATGCGCGGGCGATATGCCAGACAGCCCTATGGCGCATAGGCGACCCTCATTCAGTTCGGATCTGGGTTTTTGTTCTTGCTATGTTCCGGATTTTGCGATAGGAAAATAATCACGAACAGGGCGAGAGGCCTTGCCCTGCCAAATTGCCGGTCCCATCGGGGTCGTATGGAGGTCTTATGCCAAGTCTTTCAGCGTTGAAACAAACCGCCTTCGCGCCGGGCCTGCAGGCGGCTGAAGCCAATGCGCTTGTGGCGGCGAGCGGCATGCGTGTGAACGACGACCGCGTGCGCGGCCGCGGTGCCGGGCTCAACATGTCGGGCCGCTATGAGATCAGCACCCGCGAGGTGTTTGACGACGGCTGGAGCAGCCTCGAGGACCTGGCGCCGTTCAAGACCGAGGTGCAGATCGAAAAACCGCGCACCGTCATCACCAAGAACCAGTCCCCCGATCTTTCCTTTGACCGTTCGATCAATCCCTACCGGGGCTGCGAGCATGGCTGCGTCTATTGTTTCGCGCGGCCGACCCACGCCTATATGGGCCTGTCGGCGGGCGTCGACTTCGAGGCGCGGCTGTTTGCCAAGCCCGATGCACCGCGGCTTCTGGAGCGGGAACTGTCACGGCCGGACTACAAGGTGCAGCCGATCGCCATCGGCACCAACACCGATCCCTATCAGCCGATCGAGAAGCAATGGCGGATCATGCGGCAACTGCTCGAAGTGCTGGAAGCCGCAGGCCATCCGGTCGGCATCGTCACCAAATCGGCGCTTGTGGTCCGCGACATCGATATCCTGTCACGCATGGCGTCGAAGGGTCTGGCGCGGGTGGCCTTGTCGGTGACGACGCTCGACCGGAAGCTGGCGCGCACCATGGAGCCGCGGGCGGCGACGCCGGAAAAGCGGCTTGAAGCGATGCGGGCATTGTCCGATGCCGGCATTCCGGTGTCGGTGATGGCGGCGCCGGTCATTCCGGGCCTCAACGACCACGAGATCGAGCGGATTCTCGATTCCGCCAAGGCCGCCGGCGCGGATGCGGCGGGCTATGTCCTGCTGCGCCTGCCGATCGAGGTCAGCCCGCTGTTCCGCGACTGGCTGCTCAGGCATTATCCGGATCGCTACCGGCATGTGATGTCGCTGATCCGCTCGATGCGCGGCGGCAAGGATTACGACGCCGAATTCGGCAAACGTATGCGTGGAACCGGGCCCTATGCCTGGCAGATCTCCCGCCGTTTCGACATGACCGCCAAGCGGCTTGGCCTGAACATCAGGAAAGCGCCGTTGCGCGTGGACCAGTTCGTCCCGCCGCATGGCGAAGGGGTTCAGTTGAGCCTGCTGTAGCCTCAAGACGTCCGAGCCACAGGACGTCTGAAAGATTGCCGCGCAGCCAAATCAGATGCGCGGCGACCCAACCCGGACCGCCCACCGCCCCATCAAGGGCTGTCCGGCGCCCGAGCGGCATCCCGTCCCCAGCCGCCGGGCCTTGCAGAGGATCGGGCGGGTGTGCAAGTTTCGCCGCAACATGTCTTGCACCCCGCCCGATTCCCTGTTTCCCGACTGTCCGGTCACGCCGGACGATTACTTCGAGCGGCATGCCGCCCGGAGCGGCTTCCGCCTTGTCGCAGGCCTCGACGAGGCCGGGCGTGGACCGCTCGCGGGCCCCGTCGTGGCCGCGGCCGTCATCCTCGACCCTGCCTGCATTCCGGACGGATTGAACGATTCGAAGGCGCTCAGGCCCGCGCGGCGCGAGGAACTGTTCGAGCTGATCATGGCGTCGTGCCATGTCGGCATCGCCAGCGCCTCGGCGCGCGAGATCGAGCGGACGGACATCCGCGCGGCAAGCCTTGCCGCCATGTGCCGGGCGCTGGCAGCGCTGCCGGTGAAGGCCGATTACGCGCTGGTCGACGGCCGCGACGTCCCCTCGGGCCTGTCTTGCCACGGCCAGGCGCTGATCAAGGGCGATGCGCGCTCGCTCTCCATCGCCGCCGCCTCGATCGTCGCCAAGGTGGTGCGCGACCGGATGATGATCCGCGCCGCCCTGGTCCATCCCTTCTATGGCTTCGAAAGCCACATGGGCTATGGCGCGCCCAGGCATCTCACGGCAATCGCCGAGCACGGCCCCTGCCCGCTGCACCGCATGACCTTCCGCCCCCTGCGCAGGGACTGACGCCCCGCGCCACCCATGAACCGGGGGGCGAACGAGTGGCCCGCACGCCCTTGCAGCAAGCAATTCCCGAGCCTGCTGGACGCCGGCGGGAAAGCTTCCGCTCCGCCCGATGACGGCCTCCGGCATCCCCAAACGACCGAGGTCGGGAGTGATCCCGACCTCAGACTGCTGACAAGCCCGGCAAGTCCAGCTTCTTTCGTTTCTGTTGGCAGTCCGTCAACACCCGTCATGCCAGCGCAGGCGGGCATCCAGCGCGATCAAGTCCTTGATCGCAAGAGACTCTTTCACGGCGCGGGGGCCGGAATGACGGAGGACAGGTCACCGCCCATACCAGGCAGGACTTTGTCAAAACAAAAAGGCCGGGAATTGATCCCGGCCTCCGTTTCACATTCATGCTTGAAAGGCTCAGTTGAGCCGGGTCTTCATCTCGCCCAGCGAAGACTTGAACAACTCGTCTGACGCCTTGCTGTCGACCTTCGAGCCGATCAGCTTTTCGGCCGCTGCAATCGCCAGATCCACGGCGGAAGCGCGAACCTCGTTGATGGCGTCCGATTCGGCCTGGCGGATCTTCTGCTCGGCCATCGCGGTGCGGCGGCTGACATATTCCTCGGTCTTGGCCTTGGCTTCTTCGCGCAGCACGGCGGCTTCCCGCTCGGCGGCACTCAGAATGCCCTTGGCTTCGGATTCGGCTTCCTTGCGCTTGCGCTGATACTCGGCGAGAAGTTGCTGGGCTTCCTCGCGCAGCTGCTTGGCCTGTTCGAGTTCATTGCGGATCTGGTCGGAACGCTTGTCGAGCGCACCAGTGATCATCGCAGGCACCTTCACGTAGGCCAGAATGCCCAGGAAGATGATAAGGCCGACTAAGGCAAAGAATGATGCGTCCATGATCGTCGTCTCCGCTTACTTGCCGGATGCAGCACGGATCGCGGCGGCGACCTCGGCTTTGGTCACGGAACCACCCAGGAGATGCTTGACCACATCCGTGGCGGTTTCCTCGGCGATGGTATCAACTTCGGCCAGCGCTTTTTGCTTGATGGCGGCGATGCTCTTCTCGGCTTCGGCCATCTTGGCGCTCAGTTCGGCTTCGGTCTTGGTCCGCTCGGCTTCAGCCGCAGACTTGGCCTTGTCACGCGCGGTATCGGCGATGGCCGAGGCCTTCTTGCGCGCGTCAGCCAGTTCCTGCTCGTAAGCGGCAATGGCCTCGTCGGCTTCTTCCTTCAGACGATTGGCTTCATCGAGATCCTGCGCAATCCGGTCGCGCCGGTGCTCCAGAATGCCGCCGATGCGCGGCACGATGACCCTCGACATGAACAGATAGAACAGGCCGAACGTAATCGCCAGCCACAGCAGCTGCGAGGCATAGGTTGAGGAATCGAAGGGTGGAAAAGAGCCGCCACCGTGGGTTTCGCCACCCGGTGCGCCGGTTTCCGAATTGGTCCCTTCGGTGGGGTTGGACTGGGCATAGGCCGGGGTCACAACAAACATGGTCGCCTCCAGATGAAATGCCACGCCGGTGATCCGGCGTGGCAAGCCTGACACTCGTTCGACGATTAGACGGCGAAGAGGAGAAGGAGGGCGACGAGCAGCGAGAAGATGCCCAGAGCTTCGGTCACGGCAAAGCCGAAGATCAAACGGCCGAACTGGCCGTCAGCTGCCGACGGATTGCGCAGGGCGCCTGACAGGTAGCTGCCGAAGATGTTGCCCAGGCCGATGCCTGCGCCGCCCATGCCGAGACAAGCGATGCCGGCGCCGATGTACTTTGCTGCTTCTGCTTCCATGATAAAACTCCTTTGGAATGGGATGGATGCGATTTTGCTGGCGGCGAACCGCCGGTGAAGGGATCCTAGTGGCCGGGGTGCAGGGCGTCGTTGAGGTACATGCAAGTCAGCACCGCAAAGACATAGGCCTGCAGGAAGGCAACGAGAAATTCAAGACCGGTCAACGCCACCGTCATGGCGAGCGGCAGGATTGCGCCGCCGATGCCGAGCGCGCCCATGCCGCCCAGCGAGACCACGAAGCCGGCAAAAACCTTGAGCGTGATGTGGCCGGCCAGCATGTTGGCGAACAGACGAACCGAAAGGCTGATCGGACGCGACAGGAAGGAGATGACTTCGATCATCACCACCAGCGGCATCAGGATGCCGGGCACGCCGGAGGGAACGAACAAATTGAGGAAGTGCAAGCCGTGCTTCCAGAAACCATAGACCACGACCGTGCCAACGACGAGCATGGACAGCGCGAAGGTGACGATCAGATGGCTGGTGACGGTGAAGAAATAGGGGAACATGCCGATCAGGTTGGCGACAAGCACGAACATGAACAGAGAGAACACCATCGGGAAGAAGCGCATGCCCTGCGACCCGGCCCCGTCCCGCAGCATCGACGCCACGAATTCGTAGGACATTTCCGAGACCGACTGCAGACGCGACGGGATCAGGCCCCGGTTGGCGGTGGTCAGGAACAGGAACCCTGCGGCGGCAGCGACTGTCGCCACCATGAACAGCGAGGAATTGGTGAACGACAAGTCCAGACCGCCGATCTCGATAGGGACGAGCCGGGTGATCTGGAACTGGTGGATCGGATCGTTGGCCACTTACACGCCTCTTTCTCGCACTCCGGTCAAACCGGACATTATTTCCCGTCGTCTTTCCCGCGTTCTCCGGTCTGGCTCCACCCGGCCGGACCAGGCTGGGCGACCGCGCCGGTCGAGCGCAGGATATTCAGCACCCCGGCGCAAAATCCGAGGATCAGAAACACGATCAGGCCCCAGGGCGACGTGCCCAAAAACCGATCAAACAGATAGCCCAGCAGCGCTCCAACGATCACGCCGGCGATGAACTCGCTCGACAGCTTGACCGCAAGCGCATAGCCCTGCGCAGCCTCCCTGTTGGACCCTCCTTTCGGCTCCACCTTACGGCGGGCGAGAAGTTCGGTATCCAGGCGCTGACGACGGGCCTTCAGGCTTTCCGATCCGTCATCTTCCATTCCGCCGCCTGCGCCCGGATTGTCCGAGCCGCCTGTCCCGCGCTTTTCATCCATGGATGCGCACTCCTGACACGCGAGCGACGACTTGGAAAAAGCCGCTTCGAAGTCGGGCGCAACATAGTTTTAGGTCAGGTTATAGTCAAGGCGCGGAAAGGCTTAAGCGCGAGACGTTTTTCTTCATTTTTATCAATAGCTTGAGATGCCCCATCCGGGGTCCGCTACGGAAGTATCAGAAAAACTTGGCGGCCTGCGCCAGACTCACACGGCTTGCGGCGCGAAGCCCGCGACCCGGCTCAGGACCAGCCGCCGCCATAGGTCACGTAGAAAACATGCAGCCCGATCTTGCCGACCTTGCGCATTTTGCGGGCCCATGGGGGGCTCACATAGGTGGCATGATAGTGGGTCGAGGACCCGACTTCAGTGAGCCAGATCTTGCCCGCAGTGGTCGCCAGCGCGATTTCCTCGGCCATGTTCCAGTGCTTCTGGGACCTGACGCGATCCTTGATGCCGTCGCAGGCAAAGGAAAACTGGCAGCGGTTGCGCCATGTGGAGTTCTGGTAGACCACGCCGCAAACCGTGTCCGGGTAGGTCGGATTGCGCACCCGGTTGAGAATCACCTGGGCGACGGCGGCCTGGCCCTTGACTGTTTCGCCGCGGGCTTCGAAATAGATCCCGGCCGCCAGGCACCTCTGTTCAGCTTCCGAGAACGCCGACGGTGGCAACGCCGTGCCTGCCCAGCCATGATCGTCCTTGTCCACCGGCGGCAGAAAACGGCCGCGCTGGGTTTCCTCGCGCAGAATCGAACTGAAGGGCGACTGCCTGGCATAGTCCGGCGCGGGCGGGGCATAGGCGGTGGCGAGAATGTCGGGATTGTCGTTGGTCACCAGGCTCGCCAGCATCGCCGGCACCTGCGGCGCGCTCTTCTGCTTGCCGGCGGTGTAGAATGCGTTGGCGATCTTGAGTTCCTTGCCGCGAATGGCGGGCATGAGGAAAGCCATGGCGTTCTCGGGATCGAGCGCCGGCTGCAGAAGGTTGGATTGGCGCTCCAGCACCGAGCCCGCGGAGAAATCCTTGGGCGGCTGCACCGGGGCGACAGTCATCACCCGGCCCTTCTTGAGGCTGCGGGTCACGCGCTCGGCGTCGGGACGCGGATCGGTGGCGCCGATCTTGCCCATGAAGGCGATCTTGTCGCCATTGGGCAGGGTGACGCCCGCGCCCGATGTGATGGACGAGGTCATCACCGGGTCGGTGAATTCGAGCTCGGCTGCCTGGATCGACCCGGCAGGCGACGCGGTCAGCACTGTTTTCCACCGTGCGTCGGCGCCATCGCTGCCGGCCAGCATGGTGGCCATGTCGGCATGCGAGGTAATGGTCGGGGTCAGGAGAAAGCCGGCAAGGCCCAAAATCACGGGCGCTGACAGGCGGCTGGGCAGGGTGTGACCGCTGCCGGGCAAACGACGCTTCTGACGCAAAACAATAACTCCGGAACTCGGGACGCATAAACGGTACAGAGCGCGAGAATGAAGGATTAACCTTGATGGAGCGTTAATGAGCGCACCCGAATGTTCGGGGTGATATCGGCAAGAACTGCAACATCCCTGAAACGCCCGTTTTGCGCCGAACGCCGAAAACCAGCCCCGGCAGGTCAAAGCCACGGCGGGTGTGTCGCTTCGGATCATGTCCGATTTAAGGACTCGTGCGCTCCTCCCGGCAGAAGTTCAATATGGAGGGTCGGAGCGGGAACTCAGCTGCTGCGCTTTTTCGGCGCCAGCTTGCCCGACACGGTGCGCCGCGCCGACTTCTTCGGCATCACCGAAGCCCGCTTGGTCTTGCCGTCCTTGGGCGCATACGGGTTGTCGCCGCTGCGGTAGACCACGCGCAGGGGAATCCCCGGCATATCGAAATCCGTGCGGAGCGAATTGATCAGATACCGCGTGTAGGATTCGGGCACGGCTTCGGGCCTTGTGCACGAGATCATGAAGCCCGGCGGGCGCGACTTGATCTGCGTCATGTATTTGAGCTTCAGCCGGCGCCCGGAGACGGCGGGCGGCGGGTGATGGCCCTGGACATGATCGAGCCAGCGGTTGAGCTTGGCGGTGGAAATGCGCTTGTTCCACGTCTTGTGGACCATCGCGATATTTTCCATCAGCCGTTCGAGGCCGTCGCCGGTCTGGCCGGCCACGGTGACGGCGCGGATGCCGCGAATCTGCGGCAGCAGCCGTTCGGTCATTTCACGCAGTTCGGCGAGCTTCTCCTGGCGGTTGTCGATCAGGTCCCACTTGTTGAAGGCGATCACCGGCGCCCTGCCCTCGCGGACGATCAGATCGGCGATCTGCAAATCCTGCTTCTCGAAGGGGATGGTCGAATCAAACACCACCACCACGACTTCGGCGAAGCGGATGGCGCGGAGCGCATCGGCGACAGAGAGTTTCTCGAGCTTTTCCTGAACGCGGGCCTTGCGGCGCAGGCCGGCGGTGTCGAACAGCTTGATCTTGCGGCCATGCCATTCGAAATCAACGGCGATGGAATCGCGGGTGATGCCGGCTTCGGGACCAGTCAGCAACCGGTCCTGGCCGAGGAAACGATTGATCAGCGTCGACTTGCCGGCATTGGGGCGGCCGACGATGGCGACGCGAAGCGGCTTGGTCTCGTCATAGTCGGGGCCTTCATCCTCCTCGTCGGGCGTGGAGACGTCGATATCGGTGACGGCTTCGGAGGACGGGTCGTCCTTGGCCGGAAAACATCGCTCTTCGCCGAAGGCCGCGACAATGGCGTCGCGCAGATCGAGCATGCCGCCGCCATGTTCGGCGGAAATCGGGCAGGGTTCGCCCAGGCCCAGGCGGTAGGCATCGTACATGCCCGATTCCGCGCCCTTGGATTCGGCCTTGTTGGCGACCAGCACCACCGGCTTGCCGCGTTTTCTCAGGATTTCGGCCAGCAATTCATCCGCCGGCGTCAGCCCGGACTTGGCGTCGATCAGGAACAGCGCGCCGTCGGCCTCGTCCATCGCCATTTCGCTCTGGGCGCGCATGCGGCCCTCGAGCGTGTCGGGGCCGGCCACTTCAAGGCCGGCGGTGTCGATCATGCGGAAGCGCAGGTCGACCAGCTTGGCGTCGCCCGGACGCCGGTCGCGGGTCACACCCGGCGTGTCGTCGACCAGCGCCAGCTTGCGGCCGGCCAGACGGTTGAACAGGGTCGACTTGCCGACATTGGGGCGTCCGACAATAGCGAGGGTAATGCTCATGGTTGGTCCTTGCCCGCAGGCGGCGTCATCGTCCGGGGCGCCGAAACGATCAGGATGCGCCGCCCTGGGCGGCAATCATGTCGAGCATAAGGCCGGCGCGTGTCTTGACGCCGTTCGGGGCCTCATTGTCAGCGGCGATGTCACCGAACCATTGCGACGCCTGGCTCAGTTCACCGGCCTTGAAGGCGGCGATCCCGAGCGCATCGCGGGCGGAGTGGCGGGCCGGGTTTCCGGGCACGGCCAGCACTTCGACTTCCGCCGAGACGTCGGCATAGCTGCCATGGTCAACCAGAAGATAGGCCGCGCGCAGCCGCGCCGCATCGCGGATGGCGACAGGCTGGGAGGTGTCCCTGCCGATTGCGGAGAAGGCGGCGATGGCAGCGGCGGTGTCGCCCTTGTCGGCCATGACCGTGGCGGCGCGCATCCGCGCCAGCACCGGATAGGAGCCGTAACCGGTCTGCTCCAGTTCCTGGAATTCCGCAAGCGCCGCATCGGCGTCGCCCGTGCGGGCCTTTTCGAGGGCCGCCAGGAACACGTCGCCGGATCTGGCGGCGGTGGTTTCCTGCCAGTACTGCCAGCCGCGCAGACCCGCGGTGAAGGCGACTATGCCGATCGCGACGCCGAAGATGAGATAGCGGAACCGTCGCCACAGCGCCTTCATGTAATCCGAGCGAATGTCGTCATTGACTTCGCGGATGAATGTGGAATTGTCGTCAGCCATGGCGTCACCGGCCGTTGCCGGTCCTCTCAAGATTTTGCCGCAAGCGGCGTTGTGTGGGGCCTTCTAGCCGATTTTACGCATTCTGTAAGGGGGTGAGGCGTCGAAAGCGCCAAAGCGCCCGGCCGGCCCGATTACAGTCCGATGATCGGCGGAACGCCAATAAGCCACTGGTGCAGGAACAGGATGAACAGCACATAGAGCACCAGCCCGCCCGCGACCGAGATAATATCCCATTTGACCGGCCCCGCCACGGGATTGCGGGTGATGCCTGCCCGCAGCCGCTTCTTCTCGGAAATCCGGTCGACCACCGCCCATGCCAGAAATCCGCCAAACAGGACCAGTGACGCCAGGTCGCCATTGACCAGAAGATGGGCCAGCGCCCAGATTTTGACGGCAAGCAGCATTGGGTGTTTGACCGCTGCCTTGATCTTGCCTGCAGGCACTTGTGACGCGACCAGCAGGATCATGACCGGAACCATCAGGAGCGCCACGACATGGCTCATCCAGGCGGGGGCAAACCAGAACACCACCGGGTCCTGGCGCGCCACGCCGTATCCCCAGACGAGAATCACGAAGCCCACGATCGAGAGAACCGAATAGATCCCCTTCCAGGCATTCAGTCCCCGGGCTTCGATTTGCGCCTGCCGGAACTCGGGCGCAGCGATCCGGACCGAGTGAACACCCAGGAACAGCACCAGTCCGATAATCAGCCAGATCATTCTTCAGTCTCCTTTACGGCGTCCGGGCATGTCCCGTCCGCATGGTGCGGCGACCATAGCCCGGACCAATCCGGATGAGAAGGTGCACAGGACCGCAATTGTCTTGCGGCGCGACCTGGTTCAACATGGCGCCATGGAACCTGATCTCAAGGCCGCGCGACGGCGGCTCGAAGAAAGAAAGTCGGATCTCGAAAACATGTCGGCGCTGAGCCATGAGGCGCGCGCGCCGGTGGAACTCGACCAGCAATCGGTGGGCCGTCTGTCGCGGATGGACGCCCTGCAGCAGCAGGCCATGGCCGAGGCGCAGGAACGCGCGCGCAAACGCGACCTGGTGCGCATCGAAATGGCCGAACGGCGGTTGACGAGTGGGGACTATGGCTGGTGCATCGACTGCGGCGAAGCCATTCCCGACAAGCGCCTTGAGATCGATCCGATGGCGGAGAAATGCGTTCGCTGCGCCTCGGGGTGATGCTCTGAGCAAACGCGCCGGTTCCGCCTGTCAGGATCGTCCCCTCGGGGTTTCCATACCGCTGCCGCAATTACCCTTCAGCAATTCACGGCCAAGTCTCCTGTCCAGCGTCGCATCGGATTGCCAAGCCTCATGATTGCCCCCGTGAACTCCCCTGTCCCGTCGCGTCTAACTTTTTCAGCGCGCCACTTTGCCACGGCCCTCGCCTTTTCCGGCCTGATCGCAACAACGCCATCCACCACGGCGCTGGCCGAGGAACGGCCCGCACAACTGGTGCTGATTTCCTTCGATGGCGCCCATGACAACGCCCTGTGGGAGCGCAGCCTGAAGCTTGGCGACAGTACCGGAGCGCGGTTCACCTATTTTCTCTCCTGCACCTTTCTCATGACCAAGGATGACCGCAAGAGCTACAAGGCGCCCGGGCACTCGGCCGGGCGCTCCAATGTGGGTTTCGCGCAAGACAATACCGATGTGCTGACGCGGCTCGGCCACATCTGGGCCGCCAATCAGACAGGTCACGAAATCGGCAGCCATGGCTGCGGCCATTTCGACGGCAAGGACTGGAGCAAATCCGACTGGCTGAGCGAATTCGACCAGTTCGACAGCGCATTGGCGAGCGCCTGGAGCAGCAATGGCGCCGAGGCGCCGGCAGGCTGGGCAGGGTTCGCCAGATCCGGCGTGACCGGGTTTCGGGCGCCGTATCTGTCGGCGGGTGACGGGCTCTTCGCAGCCCTTGCCGCGCATGGCTTGAGCTATGATGCGAGCACCGTGTCCCGCGGTCCGGTGATGCCGGATCTTTCAAGGCTAACCGCGCGGTTCGCCCTGCCCCTGATCCCCGAAGGACCGCAAGGCCGGCGGATCATCGCGATGGATTACAATCTGTTCGTCCGGCACTCCGCCGCGTTCGAGACCCCGTCGAAGGCGCAGGAATTCGAGGAGCGGACGCTTGACGCATTCCGCTCTGCCTTCGAGGCGGAGTACACGGGCAAGAGGCGTCCGCTGCAGCTCGGCTTCCATTTTGTCGAAATGAATGGCGGCGCCTACTGGAACGCGCTCGAACGCTTTGCCGCGGAGACCTGCGGGCGTCCCGAGGTCGCCTGCGTGACCTATCAGGACGCGCTGCGTAGGCTTGAGCGCGGGGAAGGCTCGGCGAGCTAGGTCATTTCCCGGACGCCGGAATGCTCAGCGTTTCGGATCCTGGATCGTCTGCAGCGGATCGGGCCCGCCTGAGCCCGGCGACGGGTCGGCCATCGGCGGCACAATTCCGCCGTCCCGGTCGGCAAGATACTTCAATTCGATCTCATCAAGCTCCTGGCCGCGGAACACGGCTTCGAAGGCATGCAGGCGCTTGTAGATGGAGATCAACTCAACGATCGTCGTCCAGGAACTGATCAGAAACTGGAACGAACTCGAGACCTGGCCGAAGGCGGTGAGGATCTGCTGCCAGATCCCCAGCGTGATCTTGCCGGCTACGATCGTCGGCACCAGCAGGACATGCACATAGATGTTGTCGGCCTGCATGTAGAAGCCGCGCGCGATGTTGAAGTACATATAGTGGAAATAGAGCCGGAAATAGTTTTTCCGGACATTCTCGAACAGCTCAACGACCGTGGGCGGCTGGGCGCGGTCGGGATCGTCCTCGCCATAGACCAGTTCCTTGCGGTAGGCCGCCTCCACCCGCTGGTTGCGGAACTCGAGGCCGGGAAGCCTGATGCCGATCAGCGCCAGCAGGCCGGTGCCGAAGGCCGCCCAGAACAGCAGCGCGATGAACAGCGCATGGGGGATCGCGCCGACCACCGGAAGTTCGGTGACATATTGCGACAGCGCCCAGAGGATGGGCAGGAACGCCACCAGCGTCATGACCGCATCGACAAAGGCCACGCCCAGGCCCTCCATGATCGAGGCGAAGCGCATGGTGTCTTCCTGCACGCGCTGGGAAGCGCCTTCGATGTTGCGGACCCTGGGCCAGCGCGCCATGTAGAAATTGTTCATCGCCGTACGCCAGCGGAAGATGTAGTGGCTGACGAAGAAGCGGGTGACGACGAAGACGCCGGTGGCGACGAAGGCGATCTGGACGAAGATGAGAATGAGGCCGTAAAGATCGGCCTGCGAGACCGAGCCATCGCCCGTCAGCGCCTGCTGGAACTGGTCGAAGAACGGCCGCCGCCAGTTGTTGATCGCAACGGAAACCTGCACGCCGAAATAGGTGGTGAACAGGATGAAGATCGACCCAAGGATCGACCACATCTGCCATTCGTGCGGCGAATAATAGAACCAGAAGGCCGCGAAGGCCAGGGACCAGACGGTGTAGAAGAGATAGAACCAGAGAAACGAGGACGAATAGAAGTAGTGCAGCCCGACAATTGGCTCGCCAGCAGGCTCGGGAAGCGCAAAGCCCAGCGCGGCGCCGATCGAATCCCCCGCCCCGTACCAGATGAGGATGCCCAGTCCCGCCCAGAGCATGACCGACAGGAAGAAGACTTTTGGTCTGGGAAAAAACGATTCAAACACGGGGCGCGGATCCTCGGAAATATCCCGGCTGGCGGGACGTGATTCGTCGTAAGTCGGGCAAATACCTAGGACACCGGGACTGACACGGCAATCCGGGCCGGCCCGTGTTCACGCCATTGTGCTAAAATACCATCCTGGCTTGAGGGTCCGGCACGGATCCGCTGCGTCCACGCCGGCCGTCGGCGCTTTCAAGTCGCCCCGGGCCGGGTCCGGCAGAAGGCCAGGGCGATGGCGCCGGAAGCCAGCAAGGCTGCGGCGGCCGCCAGGCTCGCCCAGGTGTAGGTTCCCGTCCAGTCGGCGAGATATCCGGCCACCACCGGGCCGATGATCTGGCCGGTGCCGAACGCGGCCGTCATCAGCGCCAGGGCGCGGCGGGGGCTGTCGCCTGCGAGTTGCCGTCCGGCTTGAAGTCCGAAGGCGGTGACCATGATGAAGGTTGCGCCCAGGAGCAGGCCGCCGATGACCGGCCCGGCAGGCAGCGGTACCAGCACGCTCGCCGCCACGCCAAGGGCCTCGACCAGGCAGCCGAGCGCGAACACATTGACGAGGCCCAAGCGTCTGACAGCGGGCAGCCAGTAGGCGACCGAGGGCGCGGCGGCGAGCCCGGTGACAAGCCAGACGCCGGCTTCAAACAGGGATGAGCCGCCGCCATCGCGCACGATGGCGACCAGAAAGGTTGCGGTGACGATGTAGCCGAAGCCGAAAATTCCGTAGGCGACAGTCAAGCCCAGGAGCGGCCCGGTCCAGACCAGCGGCGGCTCCTTTTTGGCCGGACCTGAACGCGCCACGTCCTGCGGCAAATGCCGCATCACCACGGCGAGACCGGCAAAGGCCAGCGCCGCCGCCGCGATCCAGGCCATCCGCCAACCGCCATCGGCCAGGACCAGCAAGCCGAACATGATCGCCGAGATGGCGATCCCGGCGCCGACGCCGCCGAAATGGGTGGCCTGCACCCAAGACTTTCCCGACACCAGACCGTGCGAGAGCACGATTGCCGTGGTGAAGATCATGGCGAATGCGCTGGCGAGGCCGGCGAGAAACCGGATAGCGGCCAGAACCGCCACATCGCTCGACAGGCCCATGGCGAGCAGAAGAGCCGCCGTGGCAACCAGACTCGCAAGCGCAACCTTGCGCTCGATGCCCTCCGCCCAGCCATAAGCCGCGAGAATCGCGCCGAGCAGATAGCCAACGTAATTGGCCGAGGCGATCCACCCGGCTTCCGCCGGGCCAAGTCCGAGGTCCGCCATCATGGCCGGCAGCACCGGCGTGTAGAAAAACCGTCCCAGGCCCATGGCCACGGCCATCGCCACGGCGCCGGCAAGCGCTGTGCGCACCACATTTGGGTCCGCACTGGGAGCTAGGGAACGGAACTGCTGGGACATCGTTGTGACAGGTGTGGAAATTGTTTCGGGGCGGGTTCCAGGGACGATCTTCAATGGACCCGAATTGACTTTGAGACAAGCCGAGACCCGGTTCATTTCAAGGCCTTGTCCGCAGTTCGCTGATTTTTGATTGGATTATCGGTCGCGAGGCTCTATTTGTGCAATGCAGCATTGAAGAAAGGATATTGTCATGAAAACCATTATCATCACCGGGTCGACCAGCGGCATCGGCCTCGGAATCGCCGAGAATTTTGCCTCGGCCGGATACAATGTCGTTCTCAATGGTCTGGGCAAGCCCGACGAGATCGAAGCAACCCGGGCGCGGGTGGCAGATCTTGGCGCAGGCGAAGTGATCTTTCACGGCGCCAACATGCTCAAGCCCGATGAAATCACCGACCTGGTCAAGACCACCCGAGACAAGTTCGGCAGCGTCGATGTGATCATTCCCAATGCGGGCATCCAGCATGTCGAGAAGATCGAGGATTTCCCGCTCGAGAAATGGGATGCGATCATCGCGATCAACCTGAGTTCGGCGTTTCACCTGATCCGCGCCGCCATGCCGATCATGAAGCAACAGGAATTTGGCCGGATCATCGCCATCGCCTCGGCGCATGGGCTGGTCGCCTCGCCGTTCAAGAGCTCCTATGTGGCCGCCAAGCACGGCATTGTCGGCCTGATGAAGACCGTTGCGCTGGAAGGCGCCGAATTCGGCGTCACCGCCAACGCCATCTGCCCCGGCTATGTCGAGACGCCGCTGGTTTCGGGCCAGATCGCCGATACCGCCAAGGCGCGCGGCATGAGCGAGGAGGACGTCATCAGCGATGTGATCCTCAAGGCGCAGCCGACCAAGCAGTTCGTCACCGTCGAGCAGATTGCTTCACTGGCGCTGTTTCTCGCCTCCGACCAGGCGGCGCAGATCACCGGTGCGGCGCTGCCGATGGATGGCGGCTGGACCGCGCAATGAGCTCTGCAAAGACAAACGGCAAGGCCCGCTCCAACGACACGGTGCGCATGATCAATCTGGCGCTGCAGGGCGGCGGGGCGCACGGCGCCTTCACCTGGGGCGTGCTCGACCGGTTGCTCGATGAACCGGATATCGGCTTCGAAGGACTGTCGGGCACCAGCGCCGGCGCCGTCAATGCTGTGGTTCTGGCACATGGGCTGATGGATGGCGGGCGCAAGGGCGGACAGGCGGCGCTCGAGGATTTCTGGCGCAGGTCGAGCCGGGGCGGTTCGGTCTGGTCGCCTGTCAATGCGCTGCCGCAAGTGACGCTTCCCGGCATGGACATGCTGAAGGCCGCGCATTACGCCGCGTTCGACACCATGACGCGGACCTTCTCGCCCTACGAGTTCAATCCGCTCAACATCAATCCGCTGCATGATCTTCTCACCCAAAGCGTGGATTTCGAGGGACTGCGGAGCCATTGCAGCACCAAACTGTTCCTGAGCGCCACCAATGTGCGCAGCGGCAGGGTGCGCGTGTTCGAATCCAAGGATGTCAGCGCCGACGTTGTCATGGCCTCGGCCTGCCTGCCGTTCCTGTTCCAGGCTGTCGAGATCGATGGCGAGCATTACTGGGACGGCGGCTATGTCGGCAATCCGGCGCTGTTTCCGTTCTTCTACAATTGCGAAAGCCGCGATGTGATGATTGTCCACATCAATCCGATGGTCCGCGACGAGGTGCCCAAGACCGCGCCCGACATCCTCAACCGGATCAATGAAATCTCGTTCAACTCGTCGCTGCTCGATGAATTGCGGGCGATCAATTTCGTCTCCCGGCTGATCGACCAGGAATGGCTGAAAGAAGAGTACAAGGACCGGCTGAGGCACATTCTGGTGCATTCGGTGCATGCCGACGATGCCCTGCGGGACCTTCCGGTCTCCTCGAAATTCGATGTGAACTGGTCGTTCCTCACCAAACTGCGCGATCGCGGCCGCAGCGAGGCCGACGCCTGGCTCAAGGCCAACCGCGACGCGATCGGCAACACCTCCACGGTTGATCTTGAGAGCCAGTATCTCGGGTTGCCCGGAAAGCGGCAAGCCGATGGCAGCCAGACACGAGTTTCTCCGGCTTTGACGGAAGATCCAGGCCATTGACCGGGTTTGCCTGAAACTGTCTTATCCTGCTACCGGTCTTTCGCACGGTGACAGGCTGGGATAGGTTTTGTCCAAATGGTTCAAAATCAAGAGGCCCCATGGCAGAGACCCACCGCTCCTTCATCCGATTCCTGCTCAACGACCAGACGGTCGAACTCGCTGGCTTTGCCCCTGACCTGACGCTGCTCGACTGGCTCAGGATCGACCGGCGGCTGACCGGAACCAAGGAAGGATGCGCCGAGGGCGATTGCGGCGCCTGCACGGTGCTGGTCGGGCGCATGGACAACGGCGTGCTGACTTACGAATCGGTCAATGCCTGCATCCGCTTTGTCGGCTCGCTTGACGCCACCCATGTGGTGACCATCGAGCATCTCAACCGTCCCGACGGGGCGCTCAGCGCCGTACAACAGGCCATGGTGGACCATCACGGCTCGCAATGCGGCTTCTGTACGCCGGGCATCGTCGCCTCTCTGCATGCCTTGTGGCTTTCCGATCCAGAACCGACGGAGTCCGATATCGAACGGCAGTTGCAGGGCAACCTGTGCCGCTGCACCGGCTACGAGCCGATCGTCAAGGCGGCCATCGCTGCCGCGAAGACGATTCCGTCGGAAGACAATGACCGGCTGGTCCAGGCCTATGGCGAGACAATCGAAACCCTGACCGCCTTTGCCGATGGCGCGCGGGTGACGATCGAGAGCGACCGTGGCGTGACATTCCTGCCCGCCGACGTCGACGATCTGGCGGAGCTCTATGATGCCCATCCCGAGGCCACGATCGTCGCCGGCTCCACCGATGTCGGGCTTTGGGTGACCAAGCACCTGCGCGACATCGCGCCGGTGATCCTCATCGGTCATCTCGACGGGCTCAAGCAGATCTCGCTCGACGAGAGCGGACTTACCCTCGGCGCGGGCGTCTCCTACACCGCGGCGCGCGGCGCTCTGGTGGCGGCCTATCCGCAGATGGCGGAACTGTGGGACCGGATCGGCGGCGAGCAGGTGCGCAACATGGGCACCATCGGCGGCAATATCGCCAACGGCTCGCCGATCGGCGACACCCCGCCGCCGCTGATCGCGCTGGATGCCACTGTGACGCTGCGCAAGGGCTCAAGCCGCCGCACGCTGCCGCTGGAGGCGTTCTTCATTGAGTACGGCAAGCAGGACCGGCGGCCCGGCGAATTCGTCGAGAGCGTGTCCGTGCCGGCGCTCGATGACGATGCGTTCTTCGCTGTCTACAAGATTTCCAAGCGCCGGGACGAGGATATCTCGGCGCTCTGCGCGGCGTTTCGCGTGACGCTGGATGGCGAAGGCCTGGTGGCGTCTGCGCGGATAGCCTTTGGCGGCATGGCCGGCACGCCGAAACGGGCGAAGGCTGCGGAAGCAGCCCTTCTCGGCCAGGCCTGGACCTGGGACACGGTGAGCCAGGCGCGACAATCGCTTGCAACGGACTACCAGCCGCTGTCGGACTGGCGCGCGAGTGCTCAGTACCGGATGTTGTCGGCGCAGAACCTGATGATCCGCTTCTTCCTTGAAACCTGCGGTGCGCCCGTGCGCATCGCGCGCCGCCCGGCGCTGGCGGAGGCCTGACGATGACGCACCCGATCTCCCGCAGCAAGACCGAGATCACAGGCGGCGCCCATATCACGCGCCAGCATGATTCCGCCCACAAGCATGTCACCGGCAGCGCCGACTATATCGACGACATGGCCGAGCCCGCGGGCACGCTGCACGGCTATCTCGGCCTTTCCGACCGGGCGCATGCGAAGATCGTCTCGCTCGATCTCGACGCGGTCCGCACCTCCGAGGGCGTGGTGCTGGTGCTGACCGGCGCGGATGTTCCGGGCAGCAACGACATTTCGCCGACCGGACGCAATGACGAACCGGTGCTTTGCACCGGCGAGGTCAAGTTTCACGGCCAGCCGGTGTTCGCCGTCATCGCCGAGACCCGCGACAAGGCCCGCCGGGCGGCCAAGAAAGCGGTCTTCGTCTATGAGGACCTGCCGCATGTGACCGATGTGCGCGCGGCGGTCGATGCCGGCTATCCGCATGTCACCGATCCGCTGAAGCTTGAACGCGGCGATGTCGACACAGCACTTGCCACTGCCCCGCTGCGGCTCAAGGGTCAGATGAGCATCGGCGGACAGGATCACTTCTATCTCGAGGGCCATATCGCCATGGCCATTCCCGGCGAGGATGACGAAGTCACCGTCTGGTCCTCGACGCAGCATCCGAGCGAGGTGCAGCACATGGTGGCGCATGCGCTTGGCACAGTGTCGAACGCCGTGACCGTGCATGTGCGGCGCATGGGCGGCGGCTTCGGCGGCAAGGAAACCCAGTCCAACCAGTTTGCGGCCATCGCCGCGATCGCCGCCAAGAGATTGAACCGCGCGGTCAAGATCAGGCCCGACCGCGACGACGACATGATCATCACCGGCAAGCGGCATGATTTCGTCGTCGATTACGATGTCGGCTATGACGAGAGCGGGGTCATCCACGCGCTCGACGCGACATTTGCGGCGCGCTGCGGGTTCTCGTCGGACCTGTCCGGACCGGTAACCGACCGGGCGCTGTTTCATGCCGACAACTGTTATTTCTATCAAAATGTGCGGCTCGCATCGAGGCCGATGATGACCAACACGGTCTCCAACACCGCGTTTCGCGGCTTTGGCGGTCCGCAGGGCATGCTCGGCGGCGAGCGGGTGATCGAGGAGGTCGCCTATGCGCTGGGGCGGGATCCGCTGGAGATCCGCAAGGCCAATTTCTATGGCGGCCCGGGACGCGATGTCACCCCCTATCACCAGACCGTCGAAGACAACATCATCGCCCGCATCGTCGAGGATCTGGAAGCCTCGTCGGACTACCAGGCGCGGCGCGCCGAGATCCTCGCCTTCAACGAAACGAGCCCGGTGGTGCGGCGCGGCATCGCGCTGACGCCAGTCAAGTTCGGCATCTCGTTCACCGCGACCTTCTACAACCAGGCCGGTGCCCTGGTGCATGTCTACCAGGACGGGTCGATCCACTTGAACCATGGCGGCACGGAAATGGGCCAAGGGCTCAACACCAAGGTGGCGCAGGTGCTGGCCGAGGAGTTCCAGGTCGATCTCGACACCATCCGCATCACTGCCACCACCACCGGCAAGGTGCCCAACACGTCCGCCACGGCGGCCTCGTCGGGCACCGATCTCAACGGCATGGCGGCTGCCAATGCGGCGCAGCAGATCAAGACGCGGCTGATCGGCTTCGCGTCGGAGAAATTCTCGGTGCCGCCCGAGCAGGTGGAGTTCATCCCCAACCATGTGCGCATCGGCAACGAATTGCTGGCGTTCGGCGATTTCATCAAGATGGCCTACCAGGCGCGCGTCCAGCTCTCGGCGGCGGGGTTTTACAAGACGCCTGACATCCACTGGAACCGCGCGGAGGGAAAGGGCCGGCCGTTCTACTATTTCGCCTATGGCGCGGCTGTGTCGGAAGTCTCGGTCGACACGCTGACCGGCGAATACCAGGTCGACCGGGTGGACGTGCTGCACGACGCCGGGCGCTCGCTCAATCCGGCGCTCGACATCGGCCAGATCGAAGGCGCCTTCATCCAGGGCATGGGCTGGCTGACGACCGAGGAATTGTGGTGGGACGACAAGGGCCGGCTGAGGACCCACGCGCCCTCGACCTATAAGATCCCGCTGGCGTCGGACCGGCCGCCGATCTTCAATGTCCGGCTCGCCGAGTGGTCGGAGAACCGCGAGCCGACGATCCGGCGCTCGAAGGCGGTGGGCGAGCCACCGTTCATGCTGCCGATCTCGGTGCTGGAAGCGCTCGGCATGGCAGTGGCCTCGATCGCCGACTATCAGGTTTCGCCGCGGCTCGATGCGCCGGCGACGCCGGAACGGGTGCTGATGGCGGTGGAGCGGCTCAAGGCGCTGGCGGCGGGCGACGACGACATGAACCGGATCTGAGCCATGCGACGGCTCGCCGCCTACGAGGATTTTTCACAAGAGACCGGTGGTGCCGGCTTCGTGCTGGTCCGGGTGGTGGAGGCCAAGGGCTCGACGCCGCGCGACACGGACGCCTGGATGCTGGTGTCAACGAGTGCGACCTTCGGCACCATTGGCGGCGGCCGGCTCGAGCTCGAAGCCATCGACCAAGCGCGAGCAGTTTTCGCAGGCACCGGTGCCGCGTCACTTGCCCTGCCTCTTGGACCGGCCATCGGCCAGTGCTGCGGCGGGCATGTGACGTTGTCGTTTGAGATCATGCCGCCGGCCCGCTTTAACGAGACCCGGGCCATGGTCGAGGCCGAGGACGCGTCCGATCCCGAAGTCTGGCTGTTTGGCGGCGGCCATGTCGGCCGCGCGCTGGCGGCGGCACTGCTGCTGCTGCCGGTCAAGGTGCATGTGGCCGAGACGCGCGAGGATGAACTGGCGCTGACTCCGGCGGGCGCCGACCGGCATCTCACCGCCCTGCCCGAGAGCCTGGTCGAATCCATCGCGCCCGGCAGCGCCGTGATCGTGCTCACCCATGACCATGCGCTCGATTTCCTGATCGTTTCGGCGGCGCTTGCGCGCGACGATCTCGCCCAGGTGGGCATGATCGGCTCGGACACCAAGCGCATGACCTTCGAGCATCAATATGTGCGCGAGGGCGGCGACCGGACGAGGCTTTCCAAGCTTACCTGCCCGATCGGACGCAAGGTTGCGGACAAGCGACCCGAGGTGATCGCGGCCACTGTCGCAGCGGATATCATCGCGGCGCTGGCGGACTGGCGCGAGGCCAGGCGTCAGGACGCGTCCTGAAGCACCAGCTCGGACGCCCGCCATCCGGTGGCGATGGCCGCGGCATTGGTGTTGCCGGTGACGATGTTGGGGAAGATCGAGCAATCGACCACCCGCAGGCCTGAGACCCCGTGGACGCGCAAGCGTGAGTCCACGACCGATCTGGATGAATCCGGCCCCATGCGGCAGGTGGCGACGGGATGATAGACGGTGCCAGAGCGGCGGCGGATGTCGTCGATCATCGCCGCGTCGTCGGTGATCTCAGGTCCCGGCAGCAGTTCGGCCTCGATGCACTGGGCGAGTGGGCCGGCGGCCGCCATCCGGCGCACGAAGCGGCCGGTCTCCAGCATCTCGGCCACATCATCCTCATGCGACAGCGCGTTGGGGGTAATTCGCGGCGCGTCCATCGGATCGGACGAGCGGATCATGATTTCGCCGCGGCTCTTCGGGCGGCAGTTCGACCAGCCGATGGAAAAGCCCGGCCATGGATCGGGGCTCAGGATCGGGCGTTCGCCGGGACGTGGAATGACGGTGGAGAAGGCCTGGAAATAGAGCTGGATATTGGGCCTTGGGCGATCGGGCGACGAGCGGATGAAGCCGCCGGCCTGGTTCAAGCTCACCGACAGGGGGCCGTCGCGCAGCAGAAGATAGCGCAGGCCGGCGTTCAGCTTGCCCCACCAAGGGCCGAGCTGCTGGTTGATGGTCGGGCAATTGGCCCGGTAGGTGTAGTTGATGCCGATATGGTCCTCGAGATTGCGGCCGACATGGGCGTTGTCGAGACGCACCTCGATGCCGAGGCCCTTGAGATGGTCGGCCGGGCCGATGCCGGAAAGCTGCAGCAGTTGCGGCGAGTTGACCGAGCCGCCGCTCAGGATCACCTCGCGCCCGGCCTTGACGGTCACCGTCCTGCCGCCCTTCGTGTAGGTGACGCCGGTGACGCGGGTTCCCTCGAAGGTAAAACCAGTCACATGGGCGTTGGTGATGACACGCAAATTGGGCCGCTTCATCGCCGGGCGCAGGAAGGCGCGCGCCGCCGACAGCCGCCGGCCGCCATGGATGGTGAACTCGAACTGGCCGACGCCTTCCTGGTCGGCGCCGTTGAAATCGGGGTTGAGCGGCAGGCCGATGGCCTGGGCCGACTGGAACCACTTGCGGGTCAGCTCATGGGTGGTCTTGTCGGGCACGAACAGGTTGAGCGGGCCCTTGCGGCCGCGGAGCGCTTCATCACCCACCACCGCGCATTCGACCTCGCGGAAGGCCTTGCACATCTCGTCGGCGCCCCAGCCGGGATTGCCGGCGTCGCGCCAGTCATCAAAATCGGCGCGCGCGCCGCGCACCCAGACCATGGCGTTGATCGAGGAGGAGCCGCCCAGCACCCGGCCGCGCGGCCAGTGGTCGACATTGCCGGCAAGCCCCGGATCGGGCTCGGCGCGGTACATCCAGTTCACCTTCGGATCGAAGAAGGTCTTGCCGTAGCCGAGCGGCATCTGCACGAAGAACCGCCGGTCGTCGCCGCCCGCCTCGAGCACCAGAACGCGGTGACGGCCGGAGGCCGACAGGCGCTCGGCCATGACGCAGCCCGACGAGCCCGCGCCGATGATGATGAAGTCCGGATTGTCCATGAAATGCCCGCAGCGCCACCACGATTGAGGCTGAAGCGTTGTCACATTCCCGTGCCGGATTCAACGGGGTTGCAGCGGGATTTCCATGCCGGTAACGACATGAGGCAGGCAGCCAAGGCCAAGCTTACGGGATGGCGAAATGCCCGACGATCAATTCGTGATCGGACAAGGGTTCACCGGCCGGGTCGAGCGCCGGAACGATCGCCGCGCCATCCATCGACAGGCCGCGGGCCGCGAACCAGTCCAGCTTCATGGAGCGGGTCGGGTGCGGCGTGAGAAAACTCCGGCGCGTGGTCATGCCGTCGGCATTGTTGTCCCAGGAATAGCCATTCTCCCGGGCGATGTCGAATAGGCTCTCGTCGCGCCAGTCTGGCGCGTCCTTGCTGTTGCCGGTGTTCAAGTCACCGCCGATGATCACCGGCAGGTCGGGGGCGAAGCTGTCGATGGCCTCGATCAGCCGTTCCATCTGCCGGCCGCGATGGGCTGAATCGGCATTGCTTTCGAGATGCACGGAGACGACGCACAGATTGCCCGCGACAGTCGGGATGATGGTGGCGATCGCCATCCGTCCGCCGATGCGCGGCTGATCACGGTCCCAGGAGAACGGACCGTCGATGTACCAATGGCCGTGATCATCGAGCCGGATCAGGGTTGTGGCGATCGGCGCCGCACGGCTCAGCACCGCATTGCCGTGCCAGCCGGCTTCGTTGTGATCGTCGACGCAAAAAGGACGCTCGGTTTCGCCGCCAAGCCCGAGTTCAAAGAACTCGACCCCATAGGCGTAATGCATGCCCAGGGCGGCGGCGATTTCGGCGGTGGGGTGGCGCTGGGCGGTTCGCGCCATGCCGCAATCCACCTCGCTGAGCAGCACCACATCGGGCGTCTGTGCAGCCAGAAGGGCCGCGCTCTTTTCAGGAAACAGGCAGCGCTCGATGTTCCAGGCCGCGACCGTGAAGATCTGCGGCACGGTCGCCTCACTCGGCGCCCCACCGGTTTCCACCATGCGCATCGCCGCAATCTCGGCCATGAAAGCCCGGTGCGCCTCGGTGGTGCGCGGCGCGGCGAGAATGGCCTGGCGTTGATCTGGCGTAACGTGCGGCAGACGATCCACCGGCTCGACGGGTTCCCAAGCCGCGCTCACAGCCGCATTCCGGTTTCGTGATTGAACATCACCAGCGCCGACTTGGGCAGTCCGACATAGACCTCGCCGCCGGGGATCGGATCGGTGTGGGGAATATGAACGATAAGCCCGCTGTCGCCGAGCTTGCCGTGGAGCAGCCGCCCGGCGCCCAGCTCCTCGACGAATTCGAGATCGAAGCGCAACGCATCGGGATGCGAGGAATCGACGATCCCGACATTTTCCGGCCGGACGCCAAGCTTGACCTGACCGGAATAATCGGCAGACACCGGGGCCTCGATGTGAATGGTCTCGGAGAGATGCACCCGGCCGTTGCCATTGTAGTGCGCCGGCAGCAGGTTCATCGGCGGGGCGCCCATGAAGCTTGCGACAAAGGTGCTGGCGGGCTGGTGATAGACCTCGGCCGGCGTGCCGATCTGCTCGATGCGTCCGCCGTTGAGAACGATGATCCGGTCGGCCATGGTCATGGCTTCGACCTGGTCATGCGTCACATAGACCGAGGTGACGCCCAGCCGACGCTGCAGGGCCTTGATCTCGATGCGCATCTGGCCGCGCAGCTTGGCGTCGAGATTGGACAGCGGTTCATCGAACAGGAACAGCGCCGGGTTGCGCACGATGGCGCGGCCCATGGCGACACGCTGGCGCTGGCCGCCCGACAACTGGCTGGGTCGGCGGGTCAGGAACTCCGTGAGATTGAGCATGGTCGCGGCAGTCGAGACAGCCGCATCGATATCGGCCTTGGCCATGCCGCGATTGCGCAGGCCGTAAGCCATGTTGTTGTAGACGGTCATGTGCGGATAGAGCGCGTAATTCTGGAACACCATGGCGATATCGCGCTCGGCGGGGTCGATGTCATTGACCACCCGTCCGGCAATGGAGAGCTCGCCCTCGGTGATTTCCTCAAGCCCGGCAATCATCCGCAACAATGTGGATTTTCCGCATCCGGAGGGGCCGACAAGGACGATGAACTCGCCCTGTTGGATGTCAAAACTGGTCGGGTGAACCGCGCGGACGCCGTTCGGATAGACCTTTGAAATGCTCTTCAAGGCAACGTGAACCATGGCGGGACCTCTATTTGTCGGATTCAACCAGTCCCTTGACGAACCAGGACTGGAAAATGACAACCACCAGCACTGGCGGCAGGATGGCGATGAAAGCCAGCGCAAGCGCGCGGCCGAATTCGGGAATGTCCGATCCACCGTCGATGGACTGGTAGATCTGCTTGATGCCGCGGACCAGGGTGAACATGGCCTCGTCGGTGGTGATCAGCGTCGGCCAGAGATACTGGTTCCAGCCATAGACAAACATGATGATGAAAATCGCCGCGATCATGGTGCGCGACAGCGGCACAAGAATGTCGAAGAAGAATTTGACCGGACCGGCCCCATCGATGCGGGCGGCCTCCACCAGTTCCTCGGGGATCGAGAGAAAGAACTGGCGGAAGAAGAAAGTGGCGGTGGCCGACGCCACCAGCGGCAGGATCAAGCCGGTATAGGTGTTGATAAGCCCCATGCCGTGAACGACCTCATAGGTCGGCAGAATGCGGACTTCGAGCGGCAAGAGCAGCGTGGTGAAGATGACCCAGAAGGCGAAGGTGGCGAAGCGAAGCCGGAAATAGACAATCGCATAGGCCGCCATCATGCCGAAAATGATCTTGCCGATGGCGAAGCCGATGCCCAGAATGAAGGAGTTGAGCAGCATCGTGCTGCCGGTGATGGCGCCGGTGAAGCCGCCTTGGGTGAAAAGCGCCTTGTCGAAATTCTCGGCCAGATGCGAGCCATCCGTGAATTGCATTCCGTGCCGGGATATTTCGACGTCGCTGGCGCCAATGGTCATGAACGCGGCGAAGACCGGCAGGATCATCAGCAATGATCCGGCGATCAGGATGGCGTGATCGGAGATGGTCTGCCAGCTGATCTTGCGCCGGGCGCGGGATCGGGAGACCAGTACGGGGGCTGCGGCAACAGTCACGGCATTCTCCTCAGGTATAGTGGATGCGGCGGTCCATGACGCGGAACTGAAACACGGTCAGAACCAGGACAAGCACCATCAGAATGACCGATTGGGCCGAAGACCCGCCAAGGTCATTGCCGCGGAAGCCGTCGACATAGACCTTGTAGACGAGCGTCATCGGGTTGTTGCCCGGCTCGCCCTTGACCAGGGCGTCGATCATCCCGAACGTATCGAACAGCGCGTAGGTGATGTTGATGATCAGCAGGAAGAACGCAGTCGGCGCCAGCAGCGGGAAGGTAATGTCCCAGAACCGTCTCGTGCCGGAGCGATTGTCGATCATCGCCGCTTCCTTGACCGATTGCGGGATGGACTGAAGGCCCGAGAGAAAGAAGATGAAATTGACCGGGATATGGTTCCAGGTCGCAACCGCGACCATGGCGGCTGCGGTATCGTAATAGTTCACGCCGAGGCGGAACTCATAGCCAAACAGGGCCAGGAACTCGGTCATCGGGCCATTGCCCTGATAGAACACCATCACGCCGAGAAAGCCCGCGACCGGCGGCGCCACGGCGTAGACCCACATCAGAAGCGTGCGATAGGTGCGCGTGCCGCGGATGACCTTGTCGGCCTTGACCGCCAGAACCAGAGCGATCGACAGCGAGAAAAAAGTCACCAGAAAGGTGAAGCCGAGCGTGAAGACCGCCACTTTTACATATTGCGCGGAAGCAAGCAGGCCCGCGTAATTGTCCCAGCCTACGAAGGTTGACCCGAAACCGAAGGGATCCTCGAGGTAGAACGAAGAGCGCACCGCGTGAGCCGCCGGCCAGTAGAAGAACACGCCGATGATGACGAGTTGTGGCAGCAACAGCCAAACCGGCAGTCCGAGCTGATTGAAACTGGCGCGTTTCATGGGTCATGTCCTTTCGAAGACCGAACCAGCGGCCGTCATCTGGTGACGGCCGCCGGGCGCAATGTGGACAGGTTAAGCGCGAGGCTCAGCCCTGGGTCTTGGTGAAGCGCGCCAGAAGCTCGTTGGCTTCCTTTTCGATCGTGGCGAAGGCGTCATCAACCGACGTTTCGCCGGTGAGGATGCGACCATATTCGCGGTTCATCACGTCACGGATCTGGACATAGAAGCCCATGCGGTAACCCTTGGTGTTGTCGCCGGCCGGCAGCAGGAGCTGCAGGATGCCGGTTTCGGCAGCAGGCGATTCCTCGTAGTAGCCTTGGGTCTTGGCAAGCTCGTAGGCAGCGTTGGTGATCGGCACATAGCCGGTCTGCTTGTGCCACTTGAGCTGGACTTCAGGCGACGCGAGGAAGCGGAAGAACTCGGCTGTCGCCTTGTTTTCCTCAGCCGACTTGCCCGCCATTGCAAACAGCGCGGCGCCGCCGATGAAGGTCTGCTTCGGCTCCTTGGTGACAGTTTCCCAATAGGGCAGGATCTCAGCCGAGAACGGCATGGTGGCTGTCTTCTGGAGACCGCCGAACGAGCCTGACGAGCCGAGCCAGATGGCGACCTTGCCTTCTTCGAAAGGCTTCTGGTTGTCGTTCCAGCCAGCGCCGTACCATTCGAACAGGCCTTCGTCCTTCCACTTCTTCATGGCGGTGAAGTTGGCCTTGATCTCTGGCGTATTGACCAGGATCTTGGTTTCGCCATCGCCGTAGCCATTGTCATTGGTGGCGAAAGGCAGGTTGTGGCGCGAGAAGAAGTTCTCGGTGAAGATCCACGGCAGGTGGGACTGTGCGAGCGGAATGTAACCGGCTTCCTTGAGCGCCGGTGCGGTCACGCTTTCGAACTCTTCCCAGGTCTTGGGCGGCGTCATGCCGGCCTTCTCAAGGGCTTCGATGTTGTAGTACATGATCGGCGTGGAGGAATTGAACGGCATGCCAATCATCTTGCCGGCGGCATCGGCGTAGAAGTAGCGCACGCCTGGAATGTAGTCTTCGATGTTGAAATCGATGCCGTTTTCGGACAGCAGATCCTGCACGGCGATGGTGGCGCCCTTGGCGCCGATCACGGTGGCCGCACCTGCGTCGAACACCTGCATGACGTTGGGCTGCTCGCCAGCGCGGAAGGCGGCGATGCCTGCGGTGAGCGTTTCTTCATAGGTGCCCTTGAAGACCGGCGTGATCTTGAATTCGCTCTGGCTTGCATTGAAGTCATTGGCGATCTCGTTGACGGAATCGCCAAGCGCGCCGCCCATTCCATGCCACCAGGTGATCTGGGTTTCGGCGAAAGCCGAGGAGCTGAGGGTCAGCCCCAGCGCCATCGAGGCGACAGCAAGAAGGTTCTTTTTTGACATCTGTTAGCTCCGTTAGGTTCCGGGATTGGAAGCGTCCCCGGAGCGGGATAGAACGGTGATGATTCAATTCGGTGAAGCTTTTGCTGCATTTCGATGACAATCCACAAAGGCGATGAGCCCACAAACCGGATGGCGCCGGGCCGCGACAGAAATCGTGTTGCCTCGGTCAGACACCGATTGCACTTCAAACTGTGAAGACCGAGACCGATTATCAGGATAATCCGTGAACTGATTCATTGCCCCGGGACCGAAACCGGGCTTTCCATTCCGCTTCGCATTGCGCATCATGTGCACTGCAAAAAGACACCAAAGTGCGAGGGGCACCGATGTACGACTATCCACTGCTGTGGGAATGGCTCAGCTTCGCCATCCGCTGGCTGCATGTGATCACCGCCATTGCCTGGATCGGATCCTCGTTCTATTTCATCGCGCTCGATCTGGGCCTCGTGCAGCGACCAGGGCTGCCTGAAGGCGCCTATGGCGAGGAGTGGCAGGTCCATGGCGGCGGCTTCTATCACATCCAGAAATACCTGGTGGCGCCGCCGAACATGCCCGAGCACCTGACCTGGTTCAAATGGGAAAGCTACGCCACCTGGCTCTCCGGTTTTGCCCTGTTGTGGGTGGTCTATTATGCCGGGGCCGAGCTCTACTTGATCGACGTCAATGTGCTCGATGTCACCGCACCGGTGGCGATCGGCATCTCGCTCGCTTCCATCGTGGCCGGGTGGATCATCTACGATCTGCTCTGCAAATCGCCGATCGGAAAGAGCACCACCGGCCTGATGCTGGTGCTGTTCGCCGTGCTGGTGGCGATGGCCTGGGGCTATACGCAGGTGTTTTCCGGCCGGGCAGCGCTTCTGCATTTGGGCGCCTTCACCGCGACCATCATGACGGCCAACGTGGCAATGATCATCATTCCCAACCAGAAGGTGGTGGTGGCCGACCTCAAGGCGGGCCGCAAGCCCGATCCGAAATATGGCCGCATCGCCAAGCAGCGCTCGCTGCACAACAACTACCTCACCCTTCCGGTGATCTTCCTGATGCTGTCCAACCATTATCCGCTGGCGTTCGCCACCGAGTGGAACTGGCTGATCGCGTCGCTGGTGTTCCTGATGGGCGTGACGATCCGGCACTGGTTCAACACGGTGCATGCCCGCAAGGGCAAGCCGCACTGGACCTGGGCCGGCACGCTCGCGCTGTTCATCGCCATCATCTGGCTGTCGAGCCTGCCGCGGTCGGGCGAAGTGATGGAGGAGGCATCGATTGCGCCGGTGCATCAGCGGTTTGCCGCCAATGTCCATTTCGAGGCTGTGACGGACACCGTGATGGGGCGGTGCGCGATGTGCCATGCCGCTGAACCGGGCTGGCCCGGGATGAGCCATGCGCCCAAGAATATCAAGCTCGAAACGCCCGCGGAGATCGCCCGCTACGCCCGCGACATCTACATTCAGGCGGGCCGCAGCCATGCCATGCCGCCGGGCAACATAACCTTCGTCGAACCGGAAGAGCGGGCGCTGATCGTCGCCTGGTACGAATCCGCGATTGCCGGCGAGGCCGGTCAATGAGCGCACGACTGTTGCGCGGGCGGGTGCTCAGTTTCAGATCGCGGCCGCAGGCACGCGATGACCATAAAAGCTACTTGTTCGAGGAAGACGGCGCGGTGCTTGTCGAGAACGGGCGGATTTCGGCGTGCGGGGTCTATGACGAGATCCGGCTCAACTCTCCGTTGGGCGTCGAGGTGATCGATCACCGGCCGCTCATTCTGATGGCAGGCTTCATCGATCCGCATATTCATTTCCCGCAGATGCAGGTGACGGCGAGCTACGCCGCAAATCTGCTGGAATGGCTCAACACCTACACTTTTGTCGAGGAACAGAAATTCGCCGACGCGGCTCACGCGGCCCGTTTCGCCAGGCTGTTTTTTGACGAGCTGCTGCGCCACGGCACGACCACCGCTGCGGCCTATTGCTCGGTGCACAAGGGCTCGGCGGATGCCTTCTTCACGGAAGCTACACGCCGCAACCTGCTGATGGTCGGCAGCAAGGTGATGATGGACCGCAATGCTCCCGCCGCCCTGACCGACACCGCACAATCGGGCTATGACGACACCAAGGCGGTGATCGCGGCCTGGCACGGCAAGGGCCGCAATCATGTCGCGATCACGCCGCGTTTCGCCATCACATCAAGCCCCGCGCAACTGGAAGCCGCAGGCACGCTTGCGCGCGAGCATCCGGACCTCTTGATCCAGACGCACCTGTCGGAGAACAACGCCGAGATCGCCTACACGATGGAGCTCTTCCCGGAGGCGCAGGACTATACCGATGTCTATGCGCGCCATGGCCTGTTGACCCGCAAGATGCTGCTGGGCCACGCCATCCATCTGTCGGACCGGGAGATGGATGCCATCGCCGATGCAGGAGCCGTGGCGGTGCATTGCCCGACGTCCAACCTGTTTCTGGGGTCGGGCCTCTTTGATCTCAAGCGGCTCAAGGAGCATGGGGTACGCACCGCGATCGCCACCGATATCGGCGGCGGGTCGAGCTACTCGATGCTCAGGACGATGGACGAGGCCTACAAGATCCAGCAATTGCGCAACAACCGGCTGCCGCCACTCGAGAGTTTCTGGCAGGCCACCCGCGGCAATGCCGAGGCCCTGGGGCTGGTGAACCAGATCGGAACGCTGGAACCGGGCACCGACGCCGACATCATCGCGCTTGACGCGGGCGCGACACCGGCGATGGCCATCCGCATGGAGACGGTGGAAACGCTGGAAGAGGAGTTGTTCCTGCTGCAGACGATGGGAGACGACCGCGCTGTGCGGCATGTCTATGTGGCCGGAAAGGCGGTTCAGACGAGATCGGCAACAAATTGAATCGCCGTCATATTTCCGTCTTAACTTTTCGTTAACTCTCTTGCTGCAAGCTGTTTGTCAGCAGCGATCCTTTCAAGGGTTGCTTTTAAAGTCGCGTGAGCACGGATGTACTGCCACGCGGCTTTTGCTTTTTCTCCCCCGCGGCTTTTTCCCAATGACCTCTCGCTCGCAGCAAAGACGCGCATCGCGCCGCATCAGCTGCCGCGATAGGTCGAATAGCTGTAGGGGGAGATCAGTAGCGGCACATGATAATGCGCATTGGCGTCGGCGATGCCGAAGCGGATCGGGATCACGTCGAGAAATGCCGGGTCCGGCAAGGCCGTTCCGGCGGAGCGCAGATAATCGCCTGCGTGAAACCGCAACTCGTAAACACCCGTGGCGATGTCCATGCCGCCAAGCAGCGGTGCATCGACCCGGCCGTCATCGTTGGTGCGCACAGTCTTGAGCAGATGATGCTCAAGGCCTTCGACCCGAAGGAGTTCGATCACCATTCCGGCTGCGGGAGCGCCGCGGGCGGTGTCAAGCACGTGGGTGGTGAGGCGTCCGGTTGGAAGCGGTTGAGCGGACATTGGCGTCTCCCTGGTCAGTTGGCGGTCAGTTGGCCGGTTCTAGGATGAGAAACGGCTGCTCATAGCTTGCTTCTTCGAGATTGACGCCGCCTTCGCGATCCATCACCAGAAAATCGCTCACCTCACCCACCGCGATCAGCGGATGATGCCAGACATTGACGGCGTACTGCACGCCCACATCCTCCGGAACCATGAATGCGCGCGGCTGTCCCGGCTTGCCGCCCGCATCGGGCGCCACAATCGCGATCCAGGGCCGCGGCGTCACCGGAAAGAAAGCCTGGCTACCGAGCGGATGGCGCTCCATCATGGCGACTGCGTAGGGAAACGCGCGGGGTTGCCCACGAAACAGCGACAGGATGGTGCGGCCGCCCTCGCTTTCCGTGTCGGCCAGGGCGAGCGCGTGAAAGCGTTCGGTGGTGCCGCCATTGATCATGCGTTTTTCGGCGGCGCCGATATCCATCACTGTTCCAAACGGGGCGAAGGCTTCGGCTGTCAGCGGTTCGAGTTCAAGCTTTTGCATCACGCGTCACGCATCCGGCAGAATCGCGGCCACGCGAAAGCCGGCGATCTTTTCGACTTCCGTGCAAGCGGTTTCAAACTCGGTGGCTCGATCATTGATGATCCGGGCCTCGAAGTTGCCAAGAATATCCTCCTTGGTCAGCCCCTTGACCGCGATGATGAAGGGAAAGCCGAAATCGCGCACATAATGCGTGTTGAGTTCGGTGAAGCGGGCGTATTCTTCCTCACTCAGCCGGTCGAGCCCGGCGCCCGCCTGCTCGGATTTCGATTGGGCGGTCAGTTCGCCCGCGATCGCCAGCTTGCCCGCCAGATCCGGATGCGCAAGCAGCACGCCCAGGCGCTCGTCGTGGGTCGTGGAGCGGAACTCGGCGCAGAGCGCTTCATGCACCGGACCGGCCTTCAGCGGCGGCACGATGCGGCCATGATCATAGGCCCGCTCGGCAATGAAGGGCGAATGCTCGAACACGCCGCCAAACAGGTCGACAAATTCACTGCGGGTCATCGACTGCTCTCCGGATGGTGATGGGCATGCCAGTGATTGGCGATATCGATGCGGCGCGTGACCCAGGCCTTATCGTGCGAGGCGACATAATCGAGAAACCGCGCCAGAGCCGCGGCGCGGCCGGGCCTGCCCACCAGGCGGCAATGGAGGCCCACCGACATCATCTTCGGGCTGCCCGCGGCGCCTTCGGCCATCAGCACATCGAACGTATCCTTGAGGTAGCTGAAAAACTGATCGCCGGAGTTGAAACCCTGCGGCGTGGCGAAACGCATGTCGTTGGCGTCGAGCGTATAGGGCACGATCAGATGCGGGCCTTTGGGTCCGTCGACCCAATAGGGCAATTCATCGGCATAGGAATCGGCGGAATAGACGAAGCCGCCCTCCTCCATCACGAGCCGCAAGGTGTTGACCGAGGGCTTGCCCTGATAGATGCCCAAGGGGCGCGATCCCGTCACTTCGGTGTGGATGCGGACGCAATCCGCGATGTGGCGGCGCTCTTCTTCTTCGGAGAAATCCTTGTATTCGAGCCAGCGCAGGCCGTGGCTAGCGATCTCCCAACCGGCTTCCTTCATCGCCGCAACGGCTTCGGGATTGCGCTGCATGGCGAGCGCCACGCCGTAGACCGTGACAGGCATCTCGCGCTCGGTAAACATCCGCCAGAGCCGCCAGAAACCGGCACGCGAGCCGTACTCGTAAAGCGATTCCATGTTGGTGTTGCGCTGGCCGGGCCAGGGCTGCGCGCCGACGATCTCCGACAGCAGCGATTCCGATGCCGGATCGCCATCGAGGATCGAGCTTTCACCGCCCTCTTCGTAATTAACCACGAACTGGACGGCGCAATGGGTGCCGCCCGGCCACTCAGGGTCCGGCGGCGTCCGGCCATAGCCGATCAGGTCGCGGGGATATTGTGTATCACTCATGAATTCATCCATTTGCAATGCGGCGAACGGTACCAGCACAGCTTCAAAAGTCGAGACCTCGACTTCAAAGAAAAACCGCAAACTGTTGCGGCGAATTCAGTTCGCCGCCGTTTTACCGGCCGCCTTGGCGGCATGATATTCCACGGCAAAGCTCTGCGGAATTGCCGGTCCCGCCGACCCGGTGATGCCGGCGACCAGGCAATCGGCCATCCGATGGGCGATGCCGAAGCTGATCTTGAAGCCGCCGGCCATGGCCAGAACATTTGGCGCGCCCGGAACAGGACCAAGCATCGGATCGCGGCCGATGGCGCGGGGCCGCACCCCGGCCCAGCGACGGATGACAGGCGCGTGCTTGATAACCGGGCAGAGCTTGCGCGCCCGTTTGACGATTTCATCGAGTTGACCGTCCGTGCTGACCGGGTCGTCGAATTCCCGTTCGCTTGTCGAGCCTACGGCAACGTGACCGTTCTCATGGACAATCACATAGATGCCGTCGTCATAGACCAGCGGCAGATCGGGCGACGCCCTGGCGTCCAGCAGCGCCGCCTGGCCCTTGACGCCGCCGCCCAGAGAATTGGCTGGCAGCCCTGCCGCGCGGGCGATCAGGGGAAATGCATCCACACCGTTGGCAAGTGCGATATGCCCGTAGTTCACCATCGAGCCGTCAGACAGGCGCGCCTTGTGCTCACCGGGGATGACATCCATCACACCGACGCCCAGGCGCAGCTCGACATTGGGCGTCACGGCAAGGCTCGACAGCAGCGCCCCGATCAGTCCCGGCGGAGACAGCCTGGCCGACAGCCTTTCATGAACAACCCCGTGCGGTGCGCGCAGCATGTCCGGCCAGCCGCTCCTTTCAGGTGCGTGATGCACCTCATAGCTGAAACGATCTCCCCAATTGGTGCGGGCGTCTGCAATCTGATCGAGTGCTGCGGCCCGCCCGCGCTCCGAAGTCAGTGGCAGGATCCGCCCGACACGGCGATAGCCGCACAGCGCGCCAGTTTCCGATTCGAGCCGCGCCACTTCCTCTTCAAGGTCCACCAGCGCCTTGAACTGGAAGTCCTTCTTTCCGTTCCAGCGTTCGGGGCTGTGCGGCATCAGTGCGCCCAGGAAGCCGCCGCTGGCGCCGCAGCCGGGATTGCCGGGCTCGACCAGCAGGACCGACAGACCGGCGCGCGCAGCCTTCACCGTCAGCCACAGTCCCGCCACGCCGGCGCCGGCGATCAGGAGATCGGGCGCTTGACCGCTGCGCCCCACGCCGCTATCGGCAACAGCCATGATCGATCCTTCTGCCCCGGATAATGACACGGCCGGACAGCCCGCAGAGCTGTCCTGGCACGAAGGCGATATGCCCTATTCGGAGGAATTTGGCGACTTCTATTATTCCCGCGCCGATGGCCGGGCCGAATGCCGGCACGTGTTTCTGGGCGGCAACGGCCTGCCCGGACGCTTTGCCGGCAGGTCGCATTTCATCATCGGCGAACTTGGATTTGGCACCGGGCTCAATTTTCTCGAGACCTGGTCGGCCTGGGAAACGACCGTTGTGGAAGGCGCATCGCTGGATTTTCATTCGTTCGAACTGCACCCGCTCGAACGCAGGGACATGGTCCGCGCCCTGTCCGCCTGGCCGGATCTGGCTCAGAAATCCTCAAGGCTGGCGGCGGCATGGCCTGAGGATCCGGCGGCAGGCATAAGCATTGACTTTGAAGGCACCGGAGGATCGGTCCGCCTCCATGTTCATGTTGGCCTGGCGCTGGACATGCTGGAAAAGACGCGCTTTGAGGCGGACGCCTGGTACCTCGATGGATTTTCGCCCGCACGCAATCCTGAGATGTGGTCAGCGGAGCTGATGCGCCTGGTGGCGGGCCGAACGGCGGAGGGCGGAACCTTCGCCACCTATTCGGCAGCCGGCTGGGTGCGTCGGAATTTGCAGGCCGCCGGTTTCAGCGTGGAAAAACGCCCGGGCCATGTGGGCAAGCGCGACATGAGCGCGGGCGTTCTCGGCAGGCCTGATATCAACTCTGATTGATCTTCGCTGCGATGTCGGCCGGCAGCCATTCCCGGATCTTTGCCTCGAGCTTCTCCGGGCTGATCGGCTTGGACAGGTAATCATCCATGCCGGCTTCCATGCAGCGCTCGCGGTCACCGGTCAGGGCATGGGCGGTCACGCCGATGACAGGCGTATGGCCAAGCTCTGGATCTGCGGCTTCCGCCTCGCGGATCGCCTGGGTGGCCTGATGGCCGTTCATCACCGGCATCGACACATCCATAAGCACAAGCGCCGGGCGATGGCTTTTCCACAGCTCGAAAGCGGTGCCGCCATTGTCGGCAATCTGATAGCGCACACCGAGTTCCTCGAGGATCTGCGTGAAGACGATCTGATTGACCTCGTTGTCTTCAGCCACGAGAAGGTCAAGACGGCTGTGGGGTGATGCGGCCGCAGTCGCGGTCGCGCGGGGGCCGCCAGCTGACGAATGGACCAGCTTGGGCGGCATCGAAGCGGGGGCCATCCGACCGCGCTTTGGAGGGAGAACCTGAGTATTACCGCCTGCTGCCTTGCCATGGCGCTGCCCGGCGATCTGCAGAACCTCGACAATGGTTTCGAGCAGCAGCGAGGAGCGGGCAGGCTTCATCAGCGTCTCTTGAACAATGCCTTTTCGAATGTCGGCATCAGACGATTTGAGATCCATCGAGGTCAACATGATGATCGGCGGATTGTCCGGGCCGAATGTCTTGCGGATGGCGCGGGCGGTCATCACCCCGTCCATCTCAGGCATGTGATAATCGAGAATGACGGCATCGACCGGCACATCCAGGCGAATGGCCGCCTCGAGCACATCAAGACCCTCCTGGCCGGAAACGGCCGCGCAGGCATCAAATCCCCAGGCGGTCAGTTGTTCATTCAGAATGGCGCGATTGACGGGATTGTCGTCGATCACCAGGATCCTCGATCCCGTGACATCAATGGGGGCGATGCGGGCCTTGGCGGCATTCTCGTCAACCGGCATGGTCAGTTCGACCGTGAACACCGAGCCTTCGCCAACCGAACTTTCCGCCCGGATCCGGCCATTCATCAAGCTCACCAACCTCGAGGTGATTGCCAGCCCAAGCCCGGTCCCTTCATGGCGGCGGGTCGAGGAATTGTCCACCTGCGAGAACTTGTCAAACACCGCTTCCAGCTTGTCCTGCGGAATGCCAATCCCGGTGTCCCGGACCCGGAGTTGCATATCGAGCAAATTGGCTGCATTCACCGATCCGATAAGTTCAATCAGAACATGGCCGGTTTCCGTGAATTTGATGGCATTGCCTGCCAGGTTCGTGATGATCTGGCGCACGCGGCCCATGTCGCCGATGACACGCGCGGGAAGCTCGGGATCAATGCGGACAATCAGCTCAATGTCGCGTTCCGCGGCCCGGCTGGAGATCAATGCGGCAACATCTTCGACGGCCTCGCGCATGTCGAACGGCGCTTCATCAAGAACCAATTGTCCGGCGTCGATCTTGGAGAAATCCAGAATGTCGTTGATGATGGTCAGCAGCGCATTGCCGGACTTGACGATG
The DNA here is from genome assembly GCA_019084245.1 of Hoeflea sp. Taxonomy (GTDB): domain Bacteria; phylum Pseudomonadota; class Alphaproteobacteria; order Rhizobiales; family Rhizobiaceae; genus Hoeflea. The sequence continues at coordinate 41,459 of JAHRFE010000027.1, read as the reverse complement.
ATGTCCGTAAACGTGCGCTGGCGGGTATCAAGCTCGGTCCTCGACAGCAGTTCCGCCATGCCCAGAACGCCGTTCATCGGCGTGCGGATCTCGTGGCTCATATTGGCGAGAAATTCCGACTTGGCGCGATCGGCGATCTCGGCCTTGCCAAGCAGTTCCTTCAGTTCGGCTTCGCGCTGCTTGGCTTCGGTGATGTCCGAATAGGTGATGATCATCGTGTTGTTCGATGATGGTTTCGCGTCAATCTTGAGCCAGCGCCCCCCGGCCTGGCGCTCCAGCGAATGGGCGATCCCGTTTCGGTGGCTCGCGGTGATTTTTGCCCGCGCCTCCCTGGCGACTTCATCCGGTCCGTAATCGCCACGGGCATGGCAGAAATCAAAATATCGTTCCATGCTGCAGCCGGGTGCGGCCAAGTCCTTCGGCACGTCAAGCATCTCGAAGAAGGCATCATTGGTAAACTGGATCGTGTCCTGGCTTGTCACCAGCAGGCCCTGGGCCATGGCGCCCGCAGCGCCGCTGAGCAGTTCACTGGCACGCTCAACCTCGGCCCGCGCAAGAACAAGGTCCTGCTCACGCTGCTTGAGCTCGGTGACATCAAAATAGGAGATCATCCGTTTGCCCTCGGAAAGAGCACGAACCGAATAGATCATTGTCCTGCCATCAGCGCGGGCAAATTCCCGCGGTTCGACATACCCGCCACGAATTTCCTCAAGCCGGTTGGTGACGTAATCCTCGAACTTGTCTTCGGCGACCTGATAGATTCCGTTGTGCCGGTTGATGTCTATCAGCCGCCGGAAAGGTGCGCCGAGATAGGCGTCGTCCGCCTTGATTTTCCAGATCCGGAAGAACGCATCGTTGACCAGTTCGACATTGTGATCCCTGTCGACAACCACGACGCCCATGTGCATGGCGTCGATGGCGCTCTCGAGGTCCGACCGGTTGATCTCGGCCAGCCGCCGCGCCTCGAAGACTTCTTCCTCGCGGCGCTTCATGTCGCTCACATCGAGCGTGGTGCCCAACAGGTAGCGCCGACCCGTGGGGTCGGTGAACCCGACTTTCCGGTCAATCAGCTTGAGCGGCTCGCCCCTGGCGTTGGTGATGTCCGCATCGCGCTCGATCACCCCTTGTCCGTTCATGACCTCGACATCGGCATCCCGCAAGGCCTGGCCATGTTCGCCAAAGATCGCAAAATCATCCCGGCCGATCATCTCGGCGCTGGAGATTCCGGTGAGCTCTCCATGGGCCCGGTTGACATAGGTATAGCGGTATTGCTCGTCCTTGACGAAGCTCGACACCGGCATTTCATCCAGGATGGCGCGGAACAGCTCATTCTCCGCGACCTTGCTTTCCAGGTCCCCCTCGCGCTGCTTGAGGTCGGTGACATCGATCCGCAGGCCCAGGGTGCAGCCGTCGTTGAGTTCCTTGTTGATGATGCGAATCCAACGGCCATTCTTCAGCCGCTCGACGGTTGCCTTGCCGAATTCGCGATGCTCGGAGAGCCGCTTCTCGATCCAGGCTTTGCGGGCGTCGGCATCTTCTTCGGCCTTGATGTTGCAGGTGATCTCCAGCACCGACCGCAGGGGTTGCCCGACTTCGAGCCTGTAGTGCGGTGCGGTGATCGCATCCATCGCCGGATTGACGTAGAGCAGGACATCGTCCGGGTCGTAAAGCACGATGCCGACTTCGAGCCGGTCGAAGATTTCATTGAACCGGTTGAGCATGGTGATATCGGAACCGCCGCGTTGCGGCTCCGAGCGATCGGGACGCTCGGCTGACTGATCCATGGCGGCCCAGCGCATCTTTCCACCATCAGGCAGCTGAGTTTCGCGCCAGGGACCTGTGGCGATCTTGTGGGGAAGGCTTTCCGCCACGATCCTGCCGTTTGCGTCAAAGACCGCGATCGGCTGGGCCGCAGCTTCAATCGCCGCCTGAAGCAGCCGGTAATCGCCGCGCATGGCCACTTCAGACGTGTGGCTGTCCGAAGTCGGGGCGACCGTTTTCGGGGTCACCGGATGGACAGCGTCCGGCTTCACCTTGCTTTCCTGTCCGGTTTCGAAACGAACGCCGGCAATCGGTTCGAAATGTCCGACGATGAAGATTTTTCCGGACGATTGACGCTTCCGGTGGATGCGCACGCGGTAGCGCCCGCCCTTCAGGGGATGCGCGAACAGGGCGACCTGATCTTTTCCAAAGACCAGGCTGCGACGCTCCTTCTCGTCACGGTCGTTCTGTTCGATCGAATCAAAATGCTGATGGCTTTGCTGACCGATGAGCGAGGCAGGTTCGCAATCCCACAATCCTGCATAGGCCGAGTTGACGGCTACGTATCGGAGCTCGGAATCCTTGACGAACGCCGGGTTCGGGTCGCTTCCAACCCGCGCACATGCCTCCGCAAGCACATCGTCGCTATCGATACTTTCCACATCACCCACCCGGCAACCCCCCGCTGATGCACGTTCTGGCTTGTTTCACAGCCTTTTACCTTGCATGCCGGCCTTAAAGAAAACGTTAACCATGGGTTACAGACTAGACACGCCCGCTTACGCGAGACTTGTCTCCGACACACGTGTTCCGCAAAGCAAAAATATGCCTACCAGGACGTCTTGCAGGAACGCCCGGTCCGGCATAGCGTCTCGCTCCATTGCAGGTAGTCACCGGTCAAACCGGGGCCGGCGGGCGAAACAGGAAAGTGACGGGGGCCAGGTTCAAATGAGCAGCTTTGACGACATCGTACCGGCAGCCATCGAGAACACCGCCGGCGCCCCCGAGCGGCGCAGGCGCGTCGGCGGCGGCCGCGGAGGAGACAGGGGCAAGGGCCGCAAGAGCCCCGCGACCCTTCGCTACCGGTCGATCCTCAACAACCAGGACCCTTCGCTGCTGCTGTCGGAAGAGGGCCTGGAGGCCATTCACGAGGCCTCGCTCACGGTACTTGAACAGATCGGCATGGATTTCATGCTGACTGAGGCCCGCGACCGATTGAAGGCCGGCGGCGCCGATGTCGTGGCCGGGACCGAGCGGGTGCGGCTTGATCGCGGCCTGATCATGGATCTGGTCGCCAAGGCGCCTGGACCTTTCACGTTGCATGCCCGCAATCCCGAACGCAAAATCGAGATCGGCGGACGCAACATCGCGTTCGCGCAGGTGGCGTCGGCGCCCTATTGCTCGGATCGCGACAATGGCCGCAGGACCGGCACCCAGGAAGACTTCCGCAACCTGATCAAGCTGGCGCAATCCTTCGACATCATCCACATGACCGGCGGCTACCCGGTGGAGCCGACCGACCTGCACGCCTCGGTGCGCCACATCGATTGCCTGTCGGACCTGGTCAAGCTGACGGACAAGCCATTCCATGCCTATTCGCTGGGCAGGGAGCGCAATCTTGATGCACTGGAGATCGTCCGCATCGGCCGCGGCATCAGCGCCGAGCAGCTGGATGCCGAGCCGTCGCTGTTCACCATCATCAACGCGTCGTCGCCGCTGCGCTACGATGCGCCGATGCTGCAGGGCATCATAGAGATGTCGGCGCGCAACCAGGTGGTGGTGATCACCCCGTTCACGCTGGCGGGCGCGATGGCGCCGGTCACCATCGCCGGCGCGCTGGTGCAGCAGAACGCCGAGGCGCTGGCAGGAATCGCGTTCACGCAGTTGGTCCGCCCCGGCGCACCGGTGATCTATGGCGGCTTCACCTCCAATGTCGACATGAAGTCGGGCGCACCCGCCTTCGGGACGCCGGAATACATGAAGGCGGTGATGGCGGGCGGCCAGCTGGCGCGGCGCTACGGCGTGCCTTACCGCACCTCCAACACCTGTGCCGCCAACACGCTCGACGCCCAGTCGGCATACGAATCGATGATGTCGCTGTGGGCCGTGATCCAGGGCGGCGGCAATTTCATCATGCATGCGGCCGGCTGGATGGAGGGCGGGCTGACAGCCTCGTTCGAGAAGTTCATCCTCGATGTCGACATGCTGCAGATGGTGGCCGAGTTCCTGGCGCCGCTCGATACCAGCCCCGAAGCGCTGGCCATGGATGCGATCGCCGAAGTCGGTCCCGGCGGGCATTATTTCGGCACCGCGCACACGCTGTCGCGCTATGAGACCGCGTTTTATTCGCCGATCCTGTCAGACTGGCGCAATTTCGAAAGCTGGAGCCTCGCCGGACAACCGACCAGCTACGATCATGCCAATCGTGTCTGGAAGGAAACACTGGCCAATTACGAGGCTCCGCCGCTGGATGAAGCGATTGCGGAGGAACTCGACGCCTTTGTCGCCCGACGCAAGAGCGAGGGCGGCGTGCCGACGGATTTCTGATCAGACGATCACCCTTGTCTTGCGGTTGGTGAGCCAGACGCCGGTGACAACAATCAAGGTGCCGATGACCATTGGCACCGTCAACGCTTCGCCGAACAGAAACCAGCTTTCGATCGCCACGGCAGGCGGCACCAGATAGGTCAGGGACGCGGCACGCGACACCTGACCGCGCCGGATCAGGTAGAGAAGCAGCATGATCGAGACCAGGGAAAGGCCGAACACGGACCAGCCCATGGCGAGGGCGAATTCCAGGTTCCATTCCACCCGCATCGGCTCGAACAGCAGCGCCAGCGGCATCACCACGGCAAAGCCTCCGACGTACTGCAGCGCCGCTATCGCCCGAAGGTCGCCTTCCTGCAGATGGCGTTTCTGGTAGAGAGTGCCGGCAGTCACGGACCCCATGGCGACAATATTGACCAGCAGCGGCACCAACGCGACCTGCATCATGGCCGCATCAAGAGCGAGAATCCTGGGCAGAATGGCGACGGCGAGACCGGCAAACCCGAGGACGACGCCCAGTTTCTGCGGCCCGCTCAAGCGCTCGCCCACGATATAGGGTGCCACGATTGCTGTCAGCAGTGGCTGCAAGGCCGCAATGAGCCCGGACACGGACGCCGGCACGCCTTGCGATATCGCCCACCAGACACCGCCCAAATAGAGACCGTGCAGAAACACGCCCGAGGCAACTCCATGGACCCAGCCGGCGCGCGTCCTGGGCCAGGCTGCGTGGCTCGCAATGGTGATGACGGCAAACAACGCGGCGGCAATGGCAAAGCGCAAGCTCAGAAAGGTCAGCGGATCAGCATGAGGGCTCGCATATTTGGCGACGATCCAGCCTGTCGACCAGAGCAGAACGAACAGGGCTGGTGCGATACGATCAAGCGTCATGAGTTGGGGCCTTGTTACCGGTGCGCCAGACAGACCGCTTTCAAAGAGCGCGGCGCCCGGAAGCGTTAGCCCCCTACCCCGACGGTGCGCAAGCCTGTTGCCCGCCAGCCAGGGAAATCAATTGTCTGGCACCGCTTAATTGCGACCTGATCGCAACATTGGTCCGGAAAAAACAGCGCGCGCCTCAAACCAGAGAAATCCTGCACGGTTCTTGCTTTCTGAAAGCTGATACGATCTTATGCGGTCAAAAGGGAGCGACAAACACGTGCCTTTCGATGAAATGCTGACTTCGGACAACCTTCCGCGAGCGCCCTACAAGGGGTACTTCAACTGGCACTCGGAACAAAAGACCTCCGACCTGATCAAGAAATCCAGGGACGCGGAAAACATTTTCCGCAAGACCGGCATCACCTTTGCAGTCTATGGCAAGGAAGATTCATCGGAACGGCTCATTCCGTTCGATATCGTTCCACGCATCATCTCCGGCTCCGAATGGCGCAAGCTTGCGCAGGGCATCGAACAGCGCGTGATGGCGCTCAACGCCTTTCTTGACGACATCTATCACAAGCAGGAAATCATCAAGGCCGGACGGGTGCCGCGCGCACTCATCGAGAAGAACGATGCGTTCCTGCCCGAAATGATCGGCATGCGTCCGCCGGGCGGTGTCTACACCCACATCATCGGAACCGACATCGTCCGTACCGGCGAAGGCGAGTTTTACGTTCTGGAAGACAATGCCCGCACTCCGTCGGGCGTGTCCTACATGCTCGAAAACCGCGAAACCATGATGCAGATGTTTCCCGAGCTGTTTCATCTGAACAAGGTGCGGCCGGTCGAGAACTACCCCAAGCTGCTGCGCCAGAGCCTGGCCGCGGTCGCGCCTCCCGGCTGCACCGGCAAGCCGCGGATTGCGGTGCTGACGCCCGGCATCTTCAATTCCGCCTTCTATGAACACGCCTACCTGGCCGACCAGATGGGCGTCGAACTGGTGGAAGGTTCCGATCTGCGCGTCATCAATGGCAAGGTGGCGATGCGCACGACCCGGGGCTATGAGGCGATCGATGTGCTCTACCGGCGTGTCGACGATGATTATCTTGATCCGCTGAGCTTCCGCCCGGATTCGACCCTTGGCGTGCCGGGCATCATGGATGTCTATCGCGCCGGCAACATCACCATCGCCAACGCGCCCGGCACCGGAATCGCCGATGACAAGGCGATCTATTCCTACATGCCCGACATCGTCGAATTCTACACGGGCCAGAAGCCGATCCTCGAGAATGTGCCGACCTACCGCTGTTCGGAGCCGGACACGCTGCAATATGTGCTCGAGCATCTTGCTGAACTGGTTGTGAAGGAAGTGCACGGCTCGGGCGGCTACGGCATGCTGGTGGGACCGGCTGCGAGCAAGCGCGAATGCACGGAATTCGCGGCAAAGCTCAAGGCAAGACCCGGCAACTACATCGCGCAACCGACGCTTTCGCTGTCAACCGTGCCGATTCTCGTCAAGAAGGGACTGGCTCCGCGGCATGTCGATCTCAGGCCGTTCGTGCTGGTGTCTAACAAGGTCCAGATCATTCCCGGCGGCCTGACCCGCGTGGCGCTCAAGGAAGGCTCGCTTGTCGTCAATTCCAGCCAGGGAGGCGGCACCAAGGACACTTGGGTGCTGGAGGACTGATATGCTGGGAAGAACCGCAAACGGCCTGTTCTGGATGTTTCGCTATATCGAGCGCGCGGAGAACACGGCGCGCCTGATCGATGCCGGCCTGCGCATGTCGCTCACCCGCATGCATGGGCATGAGGAGGAATGGGAATCGGTGCTGCGCAGCTCGGGCGTGTTCAGCGCCTATTCGGCGAGCAACGCCGAGGTCACCGGCGCCGATGCCGTCAACTATCTGCTGCGCGACAAATCCAACCCGTCAAGCATTCTTTCGGCCATCGAAGCGGCCCGCAACAATGGCCGCATGGTGCGCACGGCCCTGACGCGCGAGGCGTGGGAGGCCACCAACGAGTGCTATCTCGACATCAAGGCGCAGCTGGCGCGCAAGGTTTCGGGCGCCGACATGCCGGAGATCATCAACAACATCAAGCAGCGAACCGGCCTGATCCGCGGCGCATTTCACGGCACCATGCTGCGCAACGAGCTCTATAATTTCTCGCGCATCGGCACCTTCATCGAGCGGGCCGACAACACGTCGCGCATTCTCGATGTGAAATATTATGTGTTGCTGCCGGCGGTGTCCTATGTCGGCTCATCGCTCGACAATGTACAGTGGGAATCGATCCTCAGGTCAGTTTCGGCGCACCGGTCCTATGGCTGGGTCTATGATGATGACTACAAGCCTTCCAATATCGCCGACTTCCTGATCCTCAATGGCCGAATGCCGCGATCGCTGGCCTATTGCTATGACAAGATCAACGCGAACCTGTCCTATCTCGAACGGGAATATGGCGAACGGACCTCCTGCCACGAGACCGCGGCGGCGACACAGGGGATGCTGCGCGAGCGGGAAATCCAGTCGATCATGGATTCCGGCCTGCACGAATTTCTCCAGGATTTCATCAGCCAGAACAGCCGGGTTGCTGCCGAGATCGCCGACGTCTACCGGTTCTACCAGGACTGACCCGATGCAGCTTAAAATTTCCCATGTGACAGACTATGCCTATGCGGATCCGGTTCGCTACGCCTTGCAGCGTCTCAGGCTGACGCCGCAGGACAGTCCGTTGCAGACCGTGCACTCCTGGTCGACAGAGGTCGAGGGCGGTGCGGTCGAGGCACGCTATATCGACCATTTCGGCAATGTGGTGGAACTGGTGAGCGCCAGCCGCGACACCGAAGCGATCAAGGTGGTGGCGTCCGGAATCGTCGAAACCCATGACAAGATCGGCGTTTGCGGCCCGCACCGGGCCTATATGCCGCTGTGGCTGTATCAACGGGACACGGCGCTGACCAAACCCGGCAAGATGATCCGCGAACTGGCCCGCAGCATCGAAAAGGGCAAGCCGCTCGACCAGCTTCACAGCCTCAAGACCAAGCTGCATCAGGCCATGGCCTATGTTCCGGGCGCAACCCAAACCCACACTGCGGCCGAAGATGCCCTGGCGGCGGGTCAAGGCGTCTGCCAGGATCACGCCCAGGCCTTTGCCGCCGCGGCCCGGGTGATGGGGTTTCCGGCGCGCTATGTCTCGGGATATCTGATGATGGAGGAAACGGTCAATCAGGCCGCGAGCCACGCCTGGGCGGAAGCCCATGTCGAGGGCTTAGGCTGGGTTGGCTTCGATCCCGCCAACGACATGTCGCCGGACGACCGCTATGTGCACATCGCCTACGGCCTCGACTACAAGGACGCTGCCCCTATTTCTGGTATTCGCACCGGGACCGGTGAAGAACAGCTTGCAGTCCACATCACAGTGGAGCAATAAGAATCCGGACTCATAGAGGGCGGATTCGCGAATCATGACTTATTGCGTCGGGCTGCGCCTCAACAGGGGCATGATCTTCATGTCCGACACGCGCACGAATGCGGGCGTCGATAACATTTCAACATTCCGCAAGATGTACACCTGGTGCAAACCCGGCAACCGTCTCATCACGCTGTTGTCAGCAGGCAATTTGGCGACCACGCAGACCGTGGTCAGCATGCTGGAAGAGCACACAAAGGCCGCCCACGACCGGCATCCCGACATCATGGAAGCGCCCTCGATGTTTGAAGTGGCGCGGCTGGTCGGCGAGACGGTGCGCGACGTCATCAAGACCGCAACGGATGGGGGGCTTCAAAGCGAATCCACCTTCAGCGCCACCTTCATTCTCGGCGGGCAGGTCGAGGGCGGCGCCATGCGGATGTTCCTGATCTATCCGGAAGGCAATTTCATCGAGGCGACCGAGGACAATCCATTCTTCCAGATCGGCGAGCACAAATATGGCAAGCCGATCCTGGTGCGCGCCTATGATCCGGAGATGAGCTTCGAAATGGCGACGAAGCTGCTCTATGTCTCGTTTGATTCGACGCTGAAATCCAACCTCTCGGTGGGCGTGCCGCCATACATGAAGATTTACGAGCGCGACAGCCTGACCAAGGGCTACGAGAAGCGGATCCAGGCCAGCGATCCCTATTACCGCAAGATCTCGGACGGCTGGTCGGATGCCTTGCGGGCCGCGTTCAACAGCCTGCCGGATTTCGAGCGGGACTAGAGCGCTACTGCGCAGCTGAAGCAGCGCGCAATCCGCCGGCTTCCTCGATAAATGCGACGACATCCTGCACGCCTGCGCCGCGGCGCATGTCCGTGAACAGATGCGGGCGGCCCTTGCGGCCGGCCGATGCATCGCGCTCCATGACCGCGAGATCGGCGCCGACATGGGGGGCAAGATCCATCTTGTTGATGACCAGCAGATCCGACCGGGTGATCGCCGGCCCGCCCTTGCGCGGGATCTCCTCACCCTGGCAGACCGAGATCACGTAGATCGTCAGGTCGGCGAGATCCGGCGAGAAGGTGGCGGCGAGATTGTCGCCGCCCGATTCAATGAAGATGATGTCGAGATCGGGGTGACGTGCGTTGAGCGCATCGATGGCGCGCAGATTGAGCGAGGCATCTTCGCGGATGGCCGTGTGCGGGCAGCCGCCGGTCTCAACCCCGATGACCCGGTCCGACGGCAGCGCCTGCATCCGGACCAGCGCCTCGGCATCCTCGCGGGTGTAGATGTCATTGGTGATGACGCCGATCGACCAGGCGTCGCGCATCGCCTTGCAGAGCTTGTCGGTGAGCGCGGTCTTGCCGGAGCCGACGGGGCCGCCGATGCCGATGCGCAAAGGACCGTTGGGTGAGGTCATGACAGGAACAACCTTGGCTGCAGCGTTTCGTGGGTCATCGCGGCACTATCACAGATGAAGGCGGCGCCGCCAAGATCATCCAGGGTTGACCTGGCGCCGCGATCGGCGGTCTCCGCAATCACCGGCTCGAGGCCGGCGAGGAGCCTGGCCGCCGCGTCCTGCCCAACCACCGAAAGCCGGATCGCGCATTGCAGCTGGTTGGAGACGAAGGCGTGCAGATAGGCGCTGGCCGTGAGAAGCGGGCCGATCCGCTCGAGGCCGGCCGCGGCGCCGAGCGCCACCGGCAGCGGCGCGCCCCTCTCCGCCAGGCGCGCAGGCTCGACCCAATGCGACACCGCGTCGAAGAATGACGTCCCCTGGTTCAGCGTCTCGTCGAGACGCTCCTGACCAATACACAACGCGAGACACAGCCCCGACAGCTCGGAGAGCGTCGCGCGGTCTGCGGCGGCGCAGTGGGCTTCCATCAGGATCACCGTGTCGTTCCACAGCGCGCCTTGGGTGATCTGCACCGCGATCCAGTCCGCGAGCGCCGCGTGGTCGGTGACACGGCCGGACTGCACGGCCTGCTCCAGCCCGGCCGAATAGGCGAAGCCGCCGATCGGGAACACCGGCGAGAGCCAGCTCATCAGCTTGAGTAGCGCCGCCGTGTCGCTCACCGGCCTGCCTCGCGCCGCAGCCATTCGTCGACCGCGTCGCGCATGGTCGATCCGGCATGGGCTTTCATCCAGGCCATGAACGGCCGGTCGAAGCGGAACCGGTCGCCGATCTCGACCTTGAAGAAGCGGCGGACATTCTGGGTGTTGCGGTAATGCGCGTCGATCCGCGTGTCGCCCGTGATCAGGGTGCTGTGCCAGTCATGCGGCTCAGTCATGGCCGTGCCCGTGCCCACGTTCATGATCGTGATCGTGATCGTGATGGTCATGATCGCCATGGCCATGCTCATGATGGCCGGCATGCGCGCCGCCATAGGCGCCGCCTTCGGGATCGAACGGCGCCTCGATGTCGGCAACCGTCGCGCCCAGGCCCATGAGCATGGCGCGGATCACATGGTCGCGCCTGATGCGGATGGTCTCCGCGGCGATTTCGGCGGCCAGATGCCGGTTGCCGATCTGCCAGGCAAGCGCCAGGAGATGCGCCGCATCCCGGCCCCTGACCTCGATCAGAGGTTCGGGCTCCGCGCAGACCTCGATAACGCGGCCGTCGTCGAGCACCAGCCCGTCGCCGTGGCGCAACAGCCGGGCCGCGGGGAGATCGAGCAGGAACGAAATGGTGGCGCCGCTTGGCAGACGATCCGAGGTCATCATCATACGCCGCCGGTGCCGCGCGGTTTCATCCAGCGTGATGGTGGCGGCCGGATCGCGGAACTGGCGGGTAACGGAGGTCGCTGTCAACATGGACGAAGTCTACACCAAACTGTATCGATCCCGCCAGCACCGAAAACAGCCAAAAGGCGAGCCTTTGCAGCGGCATGGTGGCGGGCCCGGCAAGCTCGGCGCGCGATGATGTGGTCCAGGACAAGCTTGTCCTAGCCGAAAAGGATCTTCTCCATCTCCGGCACGGGATGCTTGGTGAGATCCTTGGCGACTTCGGCGATAATCCGGCCCGAGACGGATTTGGACCACGACTTGCGCAATTCGCCCATGATCACGGCCGGCGCGACGATGACCAGCTGCTCGAACCTGTCGGCAAGGGCATTCTGTTCCAGCAGCGATGCGATCTGGTGGGCGAATTCATGCTTGGCCAGGCGGTGCCAATCGGTTTCCTGCACGGCGCTGCGATGGGCGCTGCCCGCGCCGTCCGCCAGCCGTCCCGGCCGGTCCACGCCCTGGTCCGCGGTTCTTGGGTTAGGCTGCTCAAACCCTGTGAACACTTCCAGCGCGGGGCGATCCGGCGTGCCGGCATTGGACAGGAACAGCGCCTTCTCGCCGTCGGCGACGACGACCCAACCCTTGTGTTTCAATCTGATTCCGGACATCTCACCCTCCATCTGTATCCATCAAACAATCAATCTAACCACGAAATGCGGCAAGAGTGACTGATCGGGATCAAGACCCAGCAGAAAATACGCAGATGACCGGTGAGCCTTGTCAGCCCGGCCGCACGCGACCCGTCACCGTGACGGGCCGGCGCTGAATCCGGAGGCGGCCTTGGCTTCGCATCAGGCTCGGCTGATCAAAGCCGGTCGAGCAGGTTCCGGATTTCCCGCTGCCTTGTGGTGCCGCGGGCCTGGAATACGTGGTCGGGCGTGTTGGCAAGGCGGTCCGCCTGGGTTGCAAAGCTGATGGATCGCGCAACGCCGCTGAAAAAACGGCTGACCGGGTTTGTCTTGGCAGTTGTCATGGCATGGCTCCTTGGATGCAGTGCAACAATACGGGATACTGCATCGCAGCATACCGACAATTGAGAAATGCAGCCATGCGCCATGGGCATGGGTAGCCGGCCCCGGAGAAGTCCCGGCTAGAACATGAAATACCGCTGCGCCATCGGCAGCACCGTCGCCGGTTCGCAGGTCAGCAGTTCGCCGTCGGCGCGGACCTCGTAGGTTTCCGGATCGACCTCGATATGCGGCAGCGCGTCGTTGTGCACCATCGACGCCTTGGAAATCCCGCCGCGGGTATTCTCCACGGCGAGCATGTGCTTGGCGGTTCCGAGCTTGTGCGCGAGCCCGTCCTCGATCGCCGCCTGGCTCACGAAAGTCACGGAGGTTTCGGTCCGCGCCTTGCCATAGGCGCCAAACATCATGCGGTAATGCACCGGCTGCGGCGTCGGGATCGAGGCATTGGGGTCGCCCATGGGGGCCGCGGCGATCATGCCGCCCAGGAGCACCATGTCGGGCTTGACGCCGAAAAACGCCGGGTTCCACAGCACCAGATCGGCGCGCTTGCCGACCTCGATCGAGCCTATGTGCTTTGAAATGCCCTGGGCGATGGCGGGATTGATGGTGTATTTGGCGATATAGCGGCGGACGCGGAAATTGTCGTTCTCACCGGTCTCCTCGGGCAGGCGGCCGCGCTGGCGCTTCATCTTGTCCGCCGTCTGCCAGGTGCGGATGATGACTTCTCCGACGCGACCCATGGCCTGGCTGTCGGAAGCGATGATCGAGAAGGCGCCGATATCATGCAGGATGTCTTCCGCCGCGATGGTTTCCTTGCGGATCCGGCTTTCGGCGAAGGCGATGTCCTCGGGGATCGAGGCATCGAGATGATGACAGACCATCAGCATGTCGAGATGCTCGGCGATGGTGTTGACCGTGTAGGGCCGTGTCGGGTTGGTGGACGACGGGATGACATTCGCCAGGCCACAGACCTTGATGATGTCGGGCGCATGGCCGCCTCCCGCTCCTTCGGTGTGGAAGGCGTGGATGGTGCGGCCCTTGATGGCGTCGACGGTGGTTTCGACAAAGCCGCTCTCGTTCAATGTGTCGGTATGGATCATCACCTGGATGTCGTAGCGGTCAGCCACCGAGAGGCAATTGTCGATGGCCGCGGGCGTTGTGCCCCAGTCCTCGTGCAGCTTGAGCGCGCAGGCGCCGCCCAGGATCATTTCCTCGAGCGCGGCGGGCATCGAGGCGTTGCCCTTGCCCGAGAGCCCGATATTCATCGGAAACGCGTCCATGGCCTGGATCATCCGTCCCAGATGCCAGGGGCCGGGCGTACAGGTGGTGGCGAGCGTGCCGTGGGCCGGTCCGGTGCCGCCGCCGAGCATGGTGGTAAGCCCGCTCATCAGCGCTTCCTCGATCTGCTGCGGGCAGATGAAATGGATGTGGCTGTCAAAGCCGCCGGCGGTCAGGATCTTGCCTTCGCCGGCAATCGCCTCGGTGCCGGGACCGACAATGATGGTCACTCCGGGCTGCGTGTCGGGATTGCCGGCCTTGCCTATCGCGGCGATGCGGCCATCCTTCAAGCCGATATCGGCCTTGTAGATGCCGGTGTGGTCAACCACCAGCGCGTTGGTGATGACGGTGTCAACGGCGCCGTCGGCGCGGGTGACCTGGCTCTGGCCCATGCCGTCGCGGATCACCTTGCCGCCGCCGAACTTGACCTCCTCGCCATAAGTGGTGAAATCCTTTTCCACCTCGATGAACAGCTCGGTGTCGGCAAGCCGCACCTTGTCGCCGGTGGTCGGGCCATACATGGCCGCATAGGTGTGGCGCGACAGTTTCGTCATCAGGTCATCCCCCGGATTTGTTGATTTTGTATCATGGTGCCGCCACACAATGGCCCAGCGATTGCCTTGCGGGGGGCAGCCTCACGCCACATTGCGGCGTTGTTCTTGGGGTGCCTTGCGCCATGCGGAAGGCCGAACCCGAACTTCCAACGAAGGGACCAATCATGAAAACCGGTATGATCCTCGCCGCAGCGCTCGCGCTGACCACCGCGCCAGCGCTTGCCCAGGCCCAGCAAAACGCTCCCGCTCCCCAAACCCAGACCCAGGCTCAACAGCCGGCCGTGCAGACCGTAAGCGTTATCGATGTTTCCGAGCTTCCGGCCCAGTCGCAGGCTCAGGTTGCGCAGATTGAGGAACAGCGCACCGATCAGGATCTTGCGAATCTGCGACAGTCCATCGAAGCCTCGCCGGAGCTTCTCCAGGCGCTTGAACGGCAGGGCGCTACGCCCGACGATGTGGTGGCTGCCAGTCTCAGTCAGGCCGGCGACCTGACGATCGTGACGCGCAAGGAGAGTTGAGTGCGCGGCCTTTCGCGGCGAATGCCCATCTGAAACAACAAGCGGGGGAACCAATTTCCTCCGTTTGGCTTTATAACGAACGTCTGAAGCAGATTCGCCTCCGACCGAAAGGGATACCGCATGACGACGAACCGCACAATTTCGAGGAAGTTGGCGCATGGACTGGCGGCCACGGCCTTCCTCGCCATTTCGGGCTATAGCCTGCCGCTCGGCGCCCAAGGTGTCGCCGAACAGGAGGCAGTCAACCGGATCGTCGGTTCCGAAGTCAACGAAGAGCAGGTGCGCTCCCAAGCCGGTGACGACCGGGTGATCGTCGCCATCGAAAACCTGAGCGAAAACATCGACACCATCCGCAAGCTTACCACGCTGGACCGTGTCGACATCGTGTATATGCCGGATTCCTCGCAGATCGAAGGTGGGCCTCCGGCGAAGATCGCGGACAAGCTGACCGAACACAGTGAGACGGTCGACAGTCTGCGACGGGAACTGGAAGGCAACGCCCTGCTCTACCACGCGATCAACTCCAAGAATGTCCTGATCCAGGATGTCCTGGCCGTCGAATTCGATGGCGACAAGAACCTGGTCATCTTTGCGGCCGCCAAGCCGGCGCAGTAGTTTTCGGATAGTATCCTGGCGGGCATCGGCGATCCTCGGGTCGTTCAAGCTCTTGCGTTTGGACAACGCAAGAATCGGGCCATTACCGCGCCTCCAATGCCCTTTTCAGCACCTCGATGCGTTCGCGGGTGAGGCGAGCCAAGCACAGACTGCCGACCATCGGCTGGCCGGTCCCGCCGAACATCTCATAGGCTTCATACTCGCATTGGGCATCACGGAAGCTGATCCAGGCGCGCTGGGCGGTACGAAGCGCTTCGAGTGTGGTCGGGACACCCATGGATTTGGCTTGCTCGGCGACATATTCGTCACTTTGCCTGGCCGCCGCCACCACATCCGGCCACAATTCATTCAGTTCCTTGTCGGCGTCTTCGTAATCAGCGTGAGCGCAATAGCTCATCTCCATCTGCGTTTGCGGATCGATGCAATCGGGCAGATCCTGGGCGCGCGCCGGTGCGTCCAGCAACAGAACTGCAAAAAAGCCCAACATGATTCGAGTGGTACTCACGGACTGCCTCAGGTTTCGGTGCTTCGGGAGGAACTCCATGCGATTTTCAAGCTGTCGCGCCATCAAACCGCATGGAGCAGTGTCAGGCTTCAGATCATCGCCATGACGCGAGCGGGGCCACCGGTGCCGTTGCGGTGCTTCGGCGCACCAACGAACAGCGTGGCGCCGGTGGCGGGCAGTGCATCGAGATTGGCGAGGTTTTCGATACCGAAGCGGCCGGAGGGCAGCCAGGAATAGTGGACGGCAAAATCGGCCGAATTGCCCGGATCGAGCGACAGCGTGTCGACGCCGATCGAGCCTGCGCCCATCTCGATCAGCAGATCGGTCGCAGCCTTGGAAAAGCCGGGGAAGGCAAAGTTCCCGTCCGCGTCGTTGCGGTAGTTCGCCTCGCCCACCTTGTCCTGCCAGCCCGAATTCATCGCCACGCAGGCGCCTTGCGGAATGGCGCCATGGGCGCTGGTGAAGGCCTCGATGTCCTCGGGCTCGACCATGGCATTGGGCTCGTCAGCCGCCTTGGCCTTGATGTCGACGATGCACAAGGGGCAGATCAGGTTCTGCGGGTCGAGTTCAGCGACCGAGGTTCCGTCCTTGGAAAAATGCAGCGGCGCATCGATATGGGTGCCGGAATGTTCGAAAATCGTCAATTCCCAGATCTGGTAGCCGGATGCGTCGAAATTGACGTTCTCGGTGTAGAGGATGCCAGGCTTGCCGTCGAATGTCGGGAAATCGCCGTCGAACACATGGGTCAGGTCAACCACCTTGCCGCTCGCCTGCGCCAGGGCCGGCCTGGCTGACACGGCGCCTGCCGCCGTGGCGGCAATGCCGGCCGCAGCCGACTTGCGGAAGAAATCACGACGCGACAACATTGACGACTTGACGTTGTTGATCACACATACATTGCACATATGGGCTCTCCTTCCCCCTGCTATGGCGCTGCAAAAAC
This sequence comes from Hoeflea sp., assembly GCA_019084245.1. GTDB lineage: Bacteria > Pseudomonadota > Alphaproteobacteria > Rhizobiales > Rhizobiaceae > Hoeflea. The sequence continues at coordinate 24,689 of JAHRFE010000027.1, read as the reverse complement.
CCTAGTTGGCGGGGTGATCTGAGCTGACTGATGGGGATCATCCGTCAGGACCGCGTCCCTAAAGTTTTCCCATCACCTTCTGTTGAAATCCATAGACCTCGCGTCCGCCCGATAGCGGCACAAGGGTCACATCGCGTTCCTGGCCAGGCTCGAACCGCACCGCGGTGCCCGCGGCAATGTTGAGCCTTTGGCCGCGCGCCTGGTCGCGGTCAAAACTGAGCGCCGCATTGGCCTCGTAGAAATGATAGTGACTGCCGACCTGCACCGGCCGGTCGCCGGTGTTGGCGACCTTGAGCGTGATGGAGGGCGCGCCGGCATTGATCTCTATGTCGCCGTCCTTCGTGATGACTTCACCTGGGATCATGGGAACGCCCTCCATCGTTTCATTTCAAATCAACCGGCGACAGCCAGCACCACACCGGCGACAGCGGTCGCCGCACCCGCGGCCCGCGTGATCCAGGACTTGCCGTCACGGCGCTGCAGCTTGGCAAAGGCAAGGCCGAGACCGATGCCTGCGGCATGCAGGAGCGCCGTGGCGATCATGAAGCCCAAGGCAAAGCTCGCAGCCCCCGCTTCGCCCAGCTCGCCGCCATGGGCGTGACCGTGGAAAAAGGCAAAGAATGCCACCGCTGCGGCCATGCCGGCGGTCGAAAACGGCAGCGCCAAGGCAACCATGATGCCGATGAAGATGATCGAGGCCAGAATCACCGGCTCGACAAAAGGCAGCGGCACGCCGGCGATCGCGGCAATGAAACCCAGGCCCATGGTGCCAACGAAGGCCGCAGGCACTGCAAGCATCGCGCGGCCCTTGAGAGAGGCGGCCCAGAGACCGACAGCCACCATGACCAGAATATGGTCGAGGCCGAAGAGCGGGTGCGAGAAGCCGGCGGCGAACGAGCCGTGTTCTGAGGGGTCGAGATGGGCAAGCGCAGGCGCTGTGGCCAGGCCAAGAGCGGCGGCTGTCATCAAAAGTCGTCGGATCATCGAGAAGGTCCTTCTTTGGTCTACGCGGCGCCCGCAATTGGTCGCGCCGTCTGGATGAATGCACGAGATGTGCCGGCAGATATTGCGCTCTCCAGGTTACCGATGTCGAGGGGGCAAATCATGTTCACACCACACATTTCTAGCGGATCGGTTCATGCACGGTCACGAGCTTGGTGCCATCGGGGAACGTGGCCTCGACCTGGATGTCATGGATCATTTCGGCGATACCCTCCATCACCTGGTCGCGGGTGATCACATGGGCCCCGGCCTCCATCAGATCGGCCACCGCGCGGCCGTCGCGAGCGCCTTCGACGACGAAATCGGTGATCAGCGCAATGGCTTCGGGATGGTTGAGCTTGACGCCCCGCTCCAGCCGCTTGCGCGCGACGATTGCCGCCATGGCGACGAGCAGCTTGTCTTTTTCCCTCGGGGTCAGGTTCATGGCGTCTCTTTCATATCGACCAGACTTTCGGCACGCCGCCCGATGGATTGAGCAGGCGGATCAATGGGACCAGAATCTTGCGCAGCTCATAGCTGTCGCTTGCAACAATCCTCGCAAGAAGCTTGCCAGTTTCGTCCCTTGTGGGGTTTGACCGGCGCGCCGTCACAAAGCTTACACCGCCGGAAGCACCGATCAGCGCCCGGACAGCTGCGAGCTTTGCCTCGGCGTCGGGCGCAATCATCAGAACCGTCGCTATCGCCAGGCCGCCTCCGGTCACCGCGCCCCTAGTCAAGGTATCGGCAATATTCGGGCCAAGCCGCATGTCCTCGGCATGCAGCAAGTGCCCGCCATGACGGATGCGCCAGCGATCGCGGAACTGGCCTTCGATGACTGCTTCCTTCATGGCGAGACGGCCGAAGACGACCGGCTCGACCATCAGCAGCCGGGATCCGGCGGCCATGTCCACCTCGATGGAACGCGTCAATCGCGCCCGGTCAAACAGGATGGTTTCCTGCGGCAGCCAGGCAAGCGAACTTGCCGGGCCGAGCTTGAGCCGCACCGAAACGACGGCTTCGCTTGTACCCTGCGCCTTGTAGGTCTTTTCGCAGGCCTGGGTGGCGAGCACCATCGCCGCACCCTCGCCCGCCTCGAAAACCCAGTCCATGATATCGCCGCCGGTCAGACCGCCGGCTGTGTTGATGAGCACCGCTTCGAGCGGTGACCCCGGCTGAACACGCGGGATCCGGATGCGCGCGGAGCCTTCCTGAAACAACCGGTCGATTCGGCTCTCTGCTGCTGAAAGCTTGACCGACAGCCGTCCGCTGCCGCGCGTGCGCTGCAGACTGACGCTCGATTGCGGCGTCGGAAGGGGAAACAAGGAAATCATCAGCGTCCGTCAAATTCATCCGGCCTGATCATCGGAAAAGCTTCCGCCACGCGCAAGGTGTTTCAGCAGGGCCGCCTGAAATGGGCGCGAATTGGCGAACGCCTGGCCGATTTATGGGCACTGTGCCGAATATTTGTGCGCACCAGACTTGCTGTCGTTTTGGATCAAGGACGGAAGACACGGTCCGGTTCATCGCAGGTTCATCAACATTGATCCAGAGTGATGAAACCAAATCGTCGCATGTGCGTTATCTCCATCAGACACACTCGGAATGGGCCGACACGTCGAGAATGCACCGAAAGGAGTAACGATGTTAATTTCTATGCTTGCACTTGCGATGAGCATCGCCATGATGGCTTCGGCCATCGTCATACTCTATAATGAAACCTTGGCCCGGAAGCACCCGACCTCATTCGAGTGAGTTTGCGTCCGTTTTTGCCGCACCACAATGGAGCCTTTGATGACCAGACTCGTCCTTTCCACGCTTGCAGCGATCGCCCTTGTGGCCGCGGCAGGTTGTACAACAACCGAACAACGCGCTGGCACCGGCGCAGTCGTCGGCGCCGGCACCGGCGCACTTGTCGCAGCAGCGACCGGCAGCCGCGGCAGCGGGATTGCCGCTGGCGCGCTGATCGGCGGAGCCGCAGGCGCGCTGATCGGCGCAGCAACCACTCCGGGCATGTGCCGCTACCGCGCCTACGACCGCAACGGAAATCCATACGTCTACGAAGCCCGCTGCTGATCAGACGCTGCATCACACCGAAGCTTCACATCCGAGCCCTGCCCGGGTGTGAAGCTTTTTTTCTGAGAAAACCGGATGCGTCTGGATCAGACCGCAAGGAAGTCCGGGGCGTAATTGACTGAACGCTTGCCGCCGTTCACGAATTGCAGCACCAGAAAATCAGACTCGACTTCTATCCCGGTCACTTTCCCATACCCGGCCCGCGCCGCGCAGGCGCCGATCACCTGACGGACGATGATGGTGTTATCCGGACCAAGAGCAAAAGCTGTCGGCACGCCAGACCGGGAATATTCGTTCTCACCACAGGAATCGGCATGACCCAACGGGGACGCCCGCGCGTCCTCGATGCCGAGCACGCCTGTGTGCCGTCCTGACCAGGGCGCGTAGTCGCGCCCGCCATTGCTCATCCAGAGCATGGTGACCGGCAGAAGCTCGGGACGCTTGAGCACGATCACATGATCCTGTTCTGCGTTGCGGCTGACTGCGCTCCAGCCCAGCGAGCCGCCGGGCGCTTTATTGCCGCTAGCCTCCACCTGAACCTCTTCGACCAAAGTGAGAAAATCCTCATGGCGCTCACCGGGCGGATACCGGGTCAGATCGGCAAAACCGCCGCCCGCCAGGGGAAACGCGGTCAGATCCGATGTCTGCGCCGGGTAGGCAAGGATCGACCGGCCGCGCGAGGAATCTGGTTCAAGCGCCTCGGGCGGTGTCCATGCGCTCTGTTTGGGAGAGAACGCCAGATCGCCGCCGTCGGCCATATGCACCATGACGTGGTGGGCTGCGGATACTGCGCCCGCGCCGCCTACGAGAACATGCTCCTGATAGACAAAAGGGTGACCGGCAATCAGGGTGATCCGTTTGTCGACCGTGGCGCCCATGACTCGCCTTTTGAGCCGGAAGGCGATTGTGACGCGATCATCTTGTCTGATGGTCTCAAGATGATCCCAGGCGCTATTGGCGGGCCAGCCATGGGAGGGTGCGTCCTCGACGTCGTTGCGGCCAAACGGGGCACAGAAGAAATCGCCCGAAAGGCGTTTCACGTTCGGGGCGGTCCCGGCTGGGAACTCCGCCTGCGGATCATCCACCCATGGCGCCCGGTGCAGCGGCGACAGGATCCGGTCGCCGTCGCGGATCTTCAGGTCGGCGATATGGCCGACGCTTGCATCAATCTTCAGGGCGATGGGATCAAGGTCGAGGGAATGTGTCGTCATAATCAGATCCAGCTATTGGCTTATCTCCCCTCTACAGGAGCTGCCACGACAGCTGCAACAACGCCAACGGCCAACCCGGAGGTCACGCACAGGGTTTGTTGCATCTGGGCCGATCTGATATTGCGTGCGGAGCGCTGGCGAGCCGGACATCCTGTGCCGGTGATCCTTGATGCGGAGATCGAATGACGACAGTGACCAAAACCGATGTGGTTGTGCTTGGCGCAGGTGCGGCCGGCATGATCTGCGCCGTCGAAGCTGGGCGGCGCGGCCGCTCGGTCACGGTCATCGATCATGCCCGCGCGCCGGGCGAGAAGATCCGTATTTCCGGCGGTGGCCGCTGCAATTTCACCAATCTCTATTGCAAGCCGGCCAACTTTCTCTCCAGCAACCGGCATTTCGCCATATCGGCGCTCACATCCTTCACCCAGCAGGACTTCATCGACCGGGTCAAAGCCCACGGCATCGCCTATCACGAGAAGACCCTGGGCCAGCTGTTCTGCGACGGATCGGCCCGCGAGATCATCACCATGCTGACCGACGACATGGCCGAGGCCGGTGCCCGGCTGGAGCTCGCGACCACCATCACCGGCATCAGTCAGATAGCGGCGGGGTTCGAGGTCCGCACCAGCGCCGGCACCTTTCACGCGCAGCGGCTGGTCGTCGCCACAGGCGGCAAATCGATCCCCAAGATGGGGGCAACCGGGCTTGGCTATGAGATTGCCCGTCAATTCGGTCATGACGTCACCGAGACCCGGGCCGGGCTTGTGCCGTTCACCTGGGCCTCGAACATGCATGAAAGCTGGGGCGCCCTGTCGGGGGTGTCGCTCGATGTGCACGCCGCCTGTAATGGTGCAGCCTTTGACGAGGCGATGCTGTTCACCCACCGCGGACTGTCGGGTCCGGCGATGCTGCAGGTGTCGTCCTACTGGCGGGAGGGCGATACGGTCACGATCGATCTCGCCCCGGCAATTGACGTCGCTGCCCACATCAAGGCCGAACGCCAGGTGCGACCGAAGGCGTCTGTCTGGACCGTTTTGGCCGATGTGCTGCCGAAGCGGCTGGCGCACCAGTTCAGCACCGATACAGGCGCCGTGGCGCCACGGCTGGCGGATCTGAGCAATGACGAAATCGACCGGATCGTAACGGGCATTCGCACATTTGAAGTCGTGCCCGGCGGCACCGAAGGCTATCGCACGGCGGAAGTGACGCTGGGCGGCGTCGACACGGCCGGGATCGACCAGAAGACCATGGGAAGCCGGCTGGTTCCGGGCCTGCATTTCATCGGCGAGGTGGTGGATGTGACGGGCCATCTTGGCGGGCACAATTTTCAATGGGCCTGGTCGTCCGGCGTTGCCGCGGGTCGGTCGGTTTGAGGCCTGAGGCGAAGTTTCAATCCAGTTCACATGACATGAAGGAGACTAAGATGCGCATATTGTTCACCGGCGGTTCCGGCAAGGCCGGCAAGCATGTCGTTCCCTATCTGATCGACCGCGGCCACCGGGTGGTCAATGTCGATCTGACGCCGCTCGATCATCCTGGCGTCGACAATCTGACCGCGGACATCACCGATTCCGGCCAAATGTTCAACGTGATGACCAGCTACGCCAATTTCGACGAATTGGAACCCGGCACCGGCGTGCCGAAATTCGATGCCGTGGTGCATTTCGCCGCCGTGCCGCGAATCCTGATCCGGCCGGACAACGAGACCTTCCGGATCAACACTGTCGGCACCTACAATGTGATCGAGGCGGCAGTGAAGCTCGGCATCCGCAAGATCATCATCGCCTCGTCGGAAACCACCTATGGCGTCTGCTTCGCCGATGGCGAGGTCAGCCCCGCGTCCCTGCCGGTGGAAGAGGACATGGACGTCAATCCGATGGATTCCTACGGCCTGTCGAAAGTCGTCAACGAGCAGACGGCGCGCAGTTTCCAGCGGCGCTCGGGCTTCGATATCTATGCGCTACGGATCGGCAATGTGATGGAGCCGCAGGAATATGACCGGTTTCCGGGCTTCTTCACCGATCCCGGCGTCCGCCGGCGCAACATCTTCTGCTACATCGACGCGCGAGATCTGGGCCAGATCGTCGAGCGGTGCCTTGCCACCGACGGGCTTGGGTTCCAGGTCTTCAATGCCGGCAACGACACCAATTCGGTCGACATGCCGACAGCCAAGATCGCCGAACGCTTCTTCCCTGGCGTTCCCTTCACCCGCGAGATGGGCGAGCACGAGGCGCTCTATTCAAACCGCAAGATCCGCGAGATGCTCGGCTTCACTGAAGAGCACAACTGGCGCAAGCATGTGAAATAGCCCTTGCTCAGGGCAAGGGCAAAAATAGTGGTACAGAGCGGCGGTTTGCAACCACCGCTCGATCCCGATGCAACGGCCACGTATTCGCCGTTGCGCATCCTGCAGGCGCGGAGCGCATGAACAATCGAACTCCATGCCCCTGATATCTGGCCGATTGCTTATTCAGAAAGCGTTGATCAGACTTGGTTTTTCCAGGTGTTGCATAGATTTCTTTGCGTTTTCTTTACCACAACGCAGATCGTTTGGAAGGTAACGCCTTGATCAACCATAAAGCTGAGCCGCAGCTTTAGGCTTTTTTCGCATTTGCACCTTAAGATGATTTGCGAATTGAGATCGTGGCAATGACCAATGTGCTTTCAAGGGTTGCTGGGTCTCGCAGGAATCAACATGCGCTTGACCAGACTTCATCACTGCCATTTTCTGCGACGGCCAAGCATCCTTTCCGCCGGGATAGCACTTGCGGTTACTCTGGCCGCAGGCATCTTTGCAGAGAACCAGAACCGCATCCTCTACGACCAGAGCGCGCGCGCCAAGGTCTCTGAGCAACTCGGGCTGGTGCGGGCGAAACTGGAAGGCAACATCAACAGCAATATTCAGCTGGTTCGCGGACTGGTGGCTGTCATCGAATCGCAACCCGATATCGAACAACCTCATTTCAGCAGGATTGCCGCCGGGCTTGTGGGCAGCCACTCGCAATTGCGCAACATTGCCGGCGCTCCGGATCTGGTGATCAGGCTGATGTATCCGATGGAGGGCAACGAACAGGCCATCGGCCTCGACTACAGGAAAAACGAACGACAGCGGGAAGCGGCTCTTGAAGCTGTCGATACACAGGACATGGTGCTGACAGGGCCCGTGGATCTGGTCCAGGGCGGACAGGGGTTTATCAGCCGCTTCCCGGTCTTTGTTGATCATGCCAGGGGCGAGAGACAATTGTGGGGCATTGTATCCGCAGTTATCGACGCCCAGCGTCTTTATGCTGAAAGCGGGCTTTTCTCAGCCGACCTGCCGCTTGAGGTTTCGATTTCAGGCGACGACGCGGCGGGTGGCGCAATCTTTTTTGGAACACCGGTGGCTCTGGACAATAACCCGGTGATCACCGAGGTGTCGTTGCCCAGTGGCAGCTGGAAGCTTGCCGCCGTACCAAAAGGCGGCTGGTCCGACACGCCTGACAATGTCTGGCGGATACGGTTGGTCATTCTGTTTGGCGGCTTGCTGGTTATTCTGCCTATTTCCATCGCCGGTCACCTGTATGACCAGCGCCGGGTAAACGTGCGGGAACTCAATCGTCGACAAATCGAGATGGAAAGGCTTTCGCACAGGCTCAAACTTGCCCTCACCACCTCCAAGATCGGCGTGTGGGAGTATAATCTCGATACATCCGAACTGACCTGGGACGACCGGATGCGCGAGCTCTATCGCGTTGCAAATGATGGCGCCAGGCTTGGGGTCGAGTCCTGGTCATCGGCCCTGCATCCCGAGGACAGGGCGCAAGCCGAGGAGGAATTCCACCGGGCGACCCTGACGGGAGGCTCTTATCTCTCCGAATTCCGTGTTCTGACCAGCGACGGAACAATACGCTGGATCCGGGCGATCGGCGCCATGCACCACGATCTCGACGGCCAGCGATATGTCGTGGGCGTGAACTGGGATGTGTCAGCCGATATCGAACTCAAGACAGGCTTGCTTGCCTCCAAGCGGAATGCAGAACTCAGGAACCGGGAACTTGAAGACGCCCGCGCCCAGATGGAGCGCAATTCGCTGCACGACAGCCTCACTGGGCTGCCCAACCGGCGGTTCCTCGACGACAGGCTTCTGAACGGCCATGCCGGACGGAAAGTGACCGCGCTGCTTCACATCGACCTTGACCGGTTCAAGCAGATCAATGACACGTTGGGTCACGCCGCGGGCGACGCGATGCTCGTCCATGCCGCAAACATTTTGAAGTCGAGCACGCGCGCGGGCGACTTCATCGCCCGGATTGGCGGTGATGAATTTGTCATCGCGACAACTTCCCAGCCCAGCGAAGAGCGGTTGTCTGCCCTTGCCGGCCGCATCATCGTGCAAATGCGTCAGCCGGTTCCCTACGAGAACCACGAGTGCCGGTTTGGCGTCAGCATCGGCATAGCGATTGCCAATCCGGACGAAGACAATTGCGGAAAACGCCTGCTGATCGATGCCGACATTGCACTGTACCGGGCCAAGAGCAGCGGCCGCAATCGCTACGAGTTCTTCACGGCCTCCCTCAAGGCCGAGATCATCCGCAACAAGCGCGTTGCCGATGACATTCTCAACGGCCTCGAGCGGAAGGAATTCCGGCCCTATTTCCAGCCGCAATTCGACGCGAAAACCCTTGATATCGTCGGCGTCGAGGCCCTGGCGCGGTGGGAACACCCGACAGAGGGCATTCTCACGCCCGACGTCTTTCTCAAGACCGCGGGCGAACTCAATGTCGTGCCGCTCATCGACCGCTCCATCCTCGAAGAGACGCTGTGGCAATCCACAAGGTGGAAGGCGGCCGGCCTGTCCATTCCCAAGATGTCGGTCAATGTATCGGCGGGCCGGCTCTACGAGACCGACCTGATCGACAGTCTCGACGGCCTCGACATTGAACGTGGAACTCTATCGTTCGAACTCCTCGAATCGATTTTCCTCGACGACAAGAACGAAACCATCGTCGCCAATATCGACCGCCTCAAGGCGCGCGGCATCGAGATCGAGATCGATGATTTCGGCACCGGATTCGCGTCCATCGTGAGCCTGATCCAGGTCCGCCCGGACCGGTTGAAGATCGACAGGCAACTGATCTTGCCGATCGTCAACTCGGAAAGCCGACGGCGCCTGGTCGCCTCCATTATCGAGATCGGCCAGTCCCTGGGCATCAAGGTGATTGCCGAAGGGGTCGAGACCATGGATCACGCCGTCATTCTTCGCGATCTCGGCTGCGATACGCTTCAGGGCTATGCGCTGGCCCGCCCGATGTCCTCGGAAAACCTGATGGAATTCGTGCGCAGAGAAGACTGGCGTGAGGTCGCGTGAGCGGCTTCACGGGTTGAACCTTCTAATCCAGGAACTTCCAGAATCCCTGCTTCTTGCCGTGACTGGATTTGAGCCCGGCCACGTAGACATCGTGGGATTCGGTATCGCCAAAATCCTCAATGTGGTGCGCAAGAGCCTGGCAATCGCTTAGATGCCGCGCGGCGTGCCTGTAGCGGCTGGATCGCGCATGACCGAGGGTGAAGTCGATCATGGACCGCAACACAAGGGTTGCCGCAAGCGGATGCTTCTCCTGCAACATCTCGGCGGCCGGCGTCAGCAGCCCATAGAGATTGCCGTCGAGCTCGCTCTGCCGGTTGATGACGAGCTGAGCCGCCTTTTCCAGCGCCGGCCAGCGCAGCAGGAAGTCGAGAGCCTGATGGACATCCGAAAACGCAAGGGCGTAGCTGCAGGCTCTTTCCTCCGCTTCCATGTCATCGAAGTCCGGCAGCCGGCGCAGGTAGGCCCGCAGGTGCTCATCGTTCAAGGACTGCTCGAAGCACGACCATCTGTAGGCCTGCGCCTCTTCAGTGCGGTCCAGAGCTTCGAGGGTTTCTGCGCGGGCCTGCTGCCAACCAAACACGGGCCCGAACGTGCCCGGCGCATCAGCGGCGTCGAGCACTTCAAGCGCCTCATCCGCGCGTCCCGCCGCAAGCAGGCGGTTGGCAATCTCCGTGGCGACCCCTGGCGCCCTGAGACTGTTCTCCGATTGCTGAGCGACATAGGCATCAACGTCCCCCATGGCATCGGCGATGTCCTGCAGGGCGATACGAACGGTCAGGTCCCGATAATTGCCGTAGATCTCGTCCTCATACATCGGCCCACTAGGGCCCCAGCCGATGACCTGCCGGTCCTGCGGGGCTGGCGTTTCCTGTGGCTCCCTCGACCACTGCACGAACAGGGTCTTCAACCGTTCCAATCCTTCCTTGCCAAGCGCAGGGGCCATGGCTGTGCTCAGCCCGTCATACTGGCCATACTCGTCATTCTGCATCGCCGTGAACACCTTGTCGGCAAGGACATCGGCATTTATCCTGGCCAGCCTGGCGATCACGCCAGCATCGATGCAGGCCTGGCGGAAACTCTCAATCAAGGCGCCGCTGCCGTCATCAGACCGGGCGAAGATTGAATCTCCCAGTGCAAGGAACTGCCAGATAAGCTCGAAGGCCGCCGACGGATCCTCGGGTGCGAGAGCATCGACAATCGTCGTTCTCTGCGTTTCGAGGTCCTTCCTGAGCGCCTTGACCTTGCGCCAATTGATGAAGGTGCGAGCCCTGGCAATGCTCGCGAGCCGCTTGCGGACGACCAAAGCAACTTCCTTGCTGCCCTGGCTTCCGGCAAGTTCAAGACGCAATCGTCTCTTGCTGGCAGCGCTCCCGGTGCTGATCTCGATGAGAAGCTCCGCCAATCGCGGCGCGCCGAGTGCCTCGAGGTTTTTCGCGTTGAGTGTCTTGCCGGGTGCCATTGAATGTCCGTTGGGCTCCTGTCATTCACATCAGAGCGCTTGTTTCCTGACCCATCCTCATTCCGAATGGCTCGACGAGTCAACGCAAACCCGGCAGCGCCCGATACCCCCGCACACGGACATCCGGTCATTCCCGCGCACCTGCCAGGATTTTCGCCTTTCATCCCCGCCTGCCAAGTCGCCAGCAACTCCATGAAAATTGCATTGATGCGCCGCGCATGATGGGCTAGAAGTCCGCCTGTCAGCTGCTTCGCGGCGGGTTTGATGCACCGGTTCCGGATCATCACCCCTCCCCGCCAGGCGCCACGGATGCACCCGTAGCTCAGCTGGATAGAGTGCTGCCCTCCGAAGGCTCATGTCAAGGGGCTAGCGAAATGAGAGGAGACGAAAAGAGGCTGTAAGAACAAGGATTTGCGAGGCCCTCGTTCTGACCTTTCAACTCGCGAAAAGTTCACGTAAGCACTGCGTAAGCAGTTGCGACACGGCAAGCACCCGTAGCTCAGCTGGATAGAGCGTCGCCCTCCGAAGGCGAAGGCCACAGGTTCGAATCCTGTCGGGTGCGCCAATAAATTCAAACGCTTAGCTGGGCACGGACACGCCTCACGCGACCATTAACTCACCAAGAATTGGCTGGTTACAGCAATTTAATATTTCACGCTGGCCAGAACAGCTGACCTTCTGTTGTCACATTGGCCACATACTGCGTCCTTCGCTAATTGTGACCCCAAGTGTCATCCAAATAGGGCAATGGTCGCTTGGATTGGCCGGGTAAAAAGGGGCGGAAACTGGGTACGGAGTTCGCAGACCGGAGCCTAGCTAACCCGACTTTATCTGTAGATCGATTATGCCGATATCGAACATATCAGTGCGGTCTCACGATTCCGACTGCTTGCAAAGCCCTATACTCGACAGCAGGTCGCGGATTGCGGGAGGCGCTTGGCCCTTTGCGCGATAGTCGATGAATGCCTGGGCGCAATATGGCTCATGTCCGCGCCATCTGTATTTCTTTGCAAGCACAGTCTCGTCTGTCTAAACAGAACTGACAGGCACGGGCCTTAACGGCTGATCTGTCCCGGGCTTGTAATTTTTTAAAATTGATTAATATGTGAGCGATGTCGAATGCACTTCGCATCGCACGTGGCCGCTTCGGGAGGGTGGCGCTGCTGGATATGGATCGGCCCCTGGTGCGGCACGCGCATCCGCATTGCCATGTCCTGTTGAAGGTCGAGGGCGCCGACACGCAGTTTTCGGTGCGCGACAAGCTCGTACCGCTCACGGACGAAAGCGCTGTTCTCATCAACGCCTGGGAACCGCATGCCTATGCGCATGACCCGACGCGGCCGAAGACAGTCATCCTTGCGCTCTATATTGAACCGCAGTGGCTCGGTCATTTCCGGCCGAATTGGACGGCCAGCCACGCGCCCGACTTCTTCGCCTCCAACGTCGGCTCCATCACCCCCGACATCCGTTCGCGCGCCAGCATGCTTGCGGAGGCCATGGTGCAGGAGCCCAACAGTGCCAACATGCACGAGGTTCTTCTCGGCGAACTGATGGTCGCCGTCATCGAACGCTTCGCCGACTGGCGAGCGGTGCCGAATTCGATCCGTGACCTCGCCTCGCGCCACCGTATTGATTTCCGCATCCGAAAGGCTGTCGAGCGCATGAAGGCGGCACCGGGCGAGATCGCCGATCTCGATCTTCTCGCGACCGACGTGGGCCTGTCGCGGGCGCATTTCTTCCGGCTGTTCGAGACCTCGATCGGGGTGACGCCGCGCGTGTTCCTCAACGTGCAGCGGCTGGAACAGGCGGTTGCGGCCGTCGCCGACGGAACGCAGAGCTTCGCGGCAATCGGCGACCAGCTCGGCTTTTCCGTGCCGGCACATTTCTCGCGCTTCTTCCACGATCATGCCGGTTCCTCGCCGAGCATCTTCCGCAATGTAAGCCGCCTCTCGGCCGAGGATTTTGAGACTCCTCGGTAAGGTCTGATACGCGGCGGTATCGCCCGATCGCGCCCCCTTCTTCACTCTTCCCACTACGGCACCCCTTCACCAACGGGTGCGGGAGGAGCGAATGACGAGATTGGAAACGGCGGGAGGCCTGATCGGTCGTACCGTCGAACGGGTCGAGGACGCCGGACTTCTGACCGGCCGCGGCCGCTACATCGACGACCTGCCGGTTCGGCGCGACACCGCGCATCTGGCGATCCTGCGCTCGCCGCACGGCCATGCCGAGATCTCTTCGATCGATACGACTGCCGCCCTTGCGCTGCCCGGCGTCTTCGCCGTGCTCAACGGCGAAGACGTGGCAAGGCTCACCCGCAGCATGACGGTCGGGGTCAAGGCCAATGTCGAATGCTGGCCGATCGCCCGCGACCGGGTGCGCTATGTCGGCGAACCCGTCGCGCTTGTCGTTGCCGAGAACCGCTATGTCGCCGAGGACGCGCTCGATCTGATCGAGGTCGAGTACGAGCGGCTTATCGCCATTGTCGATCCCGAGAATGCGCTCGCCGCAGATGCACCGGTCCTGCATCCCTCGCTCGGCACCAACCTCATCAACGAGCGCAGCTTTCGCTACGGCGACCCGGAAGCAGCGCTTGCGACTGCCGACCACCGCATCTCCATCCGCATCGCCTATCCGCGCAATTCCTGCACGCCGATCGAGACCTACGGCGTCATCGCCGAATACGATCCCGGCGAGGACGCCTATGACGTCACGGCGAATTTCCAGGGACCGTTCTCGATCCATGCCGTGATTTCCCGCGCGATGAACGTGCCCGGCAACCGCATGCGGCTGCGCACGCCGCCCGATTCCGGCGGCTCCTTCGGCATCAAGCAGGGCGTGTTTCCCTATGTCATCCTCGCCGCCGTCGCCGCCCGCGTCGCCGGACGGCCGGTTAAGTGGATCGAGGACCGGCTCGAACACCTGACGGCCTCCGTCTCTGCAACCAATCGCGTCACGACGCTGGAGGCGGCCGTTGCCGCCGACGGCCGCATCACCGCGCTCTGCTGGGATCAACTGGAGGATTGCGGCGCCCACCTGCGTGCACCCGAACCGGCGACGCTCTACCGCATGCACGGCAACATGACCGGCGCCTATGCGATCGAGAACGTCGCCATCCGCAATCGCGTCGTGCTCACCAACAAGACGCCGACGGGGCTCAACCGCGGTTTCGGCGGGCCGCAGGTCTATTTCGCGCTTGAGCGGCTCGTCCACAAGATCGCCGACGAACTCGGCCTTGACCGGCTAGATGTTATCCGCCGCAACCTCGTGCCGGCCGGCGCCTTTCCCTATCGCACGGCGACCGGCGGGCTCCTGGATTCGGGCGATTACCAAACCGCAATCGATCGCGCCTGTGCCGAAGGCGGCTTGGAGGCTCTGAGGCTGCGAAGGGACAGTGCGCGTGCCGAAGGGCGCCTCTACGGCATCGGCTATGCGGCGGTGGTCGAGCCGAGCGTCTCCAACATGGGCTACATCACGACGGTCCTCACGCCGGAGGAACGGACGAAGGCAGGGCCGAAGAACGGCGCCCAGTCCGTCGCGACGGTGGCCATCGATCCGCTCGGCTCCGTCACCGTCAAGGTCGCCTCGGTGCCGCAGGGCCAGGGCCACCGCACCGTTCTGGCGCAGGTGGTCGCCGAGCGGCTCGGGCTGCGGCTGGAGGACGTGCGCGTCAACACCGAACTCGACACGGCGCGCGACGCCTGGTCGATCGCGTCGGGCAATTATGCAAGCCGGTTTGCCGCTGCCGTCGCCGGCGCCGCTTCCCTTGCCGCCGACCGTATCAGGGAGCGTCTTGCAGCAATCGCCGCCGCGCAACTCAATGTCACGGCGGATCGGATAGACTTCAGGGCCGGAAAGCTCTTCGATCGCGACAACCCGGACAATGCCATTTCCTTCGGGCGTGTGGCGGCCGCAAGCCACTGGGCGCCCGGCACCCTGCCGGATGGAACCGGTCAGACGATCCGCGAGACTGTCTTCTGGACGCCGGAGCAACTCGAGGCGCCGACGGCAACCGGCGGGATCAATTCGTCGCTTTGCCATGGCTTCATATTCGACATCTGCGGCGTGGAGATCTACCGGGCGACCGGCCAGGTGCGTATCGACCGCTACGTGACGATGCATGATTGCGGCCGCATCCTGCACCCCGGCATGGTCGACGGCCAGGTGCGCGGCGGCTTCGCCCAGGCCGTCGGCGCCGCACTCTACGAGGAATATGCCTATGGCAGCGACGGCAGTTTCCTGACCGGCACGCTCGCCGACTACCTGATCCCGACCGTGATGGAGACGCCGGAGCCGCTGATCCTCCATCACGAAACGCCATCGCCCTTCACGCCGCTTGGCGCCAAGGGCGTCGGCGAGGGCAATTGCATGTCGACGCCGGTCTGCATCGCCAACGCCGTCGCCGATGCGCTCGGCGTCGAGGACATCCGGCTGCCGCTGTTGCCGAGCCGGGTCAGCGAATGGCTCTATGCCGAGGAGCGACCGTCGTCGAAGCCGCAGGACGTGGCCCCGGTCGCCACCGGCGCCTCCGGCGAACGGATGCTGACGGGCGCGGGCTCGGCCGATGTCGTCGCTACCCGCGACTCCGTCTGGACGATGCTGCTCGACCCGAACACGCTGAAAGCCATCATTCCCGGCGCGCACGAGGTCCGAAAGGTCTCCGACACGCATTTCCGCGCCGAGGTCACGCTCGGCATCGGTCCGGTCAAGGGCCGATACCGCGCCGACATCCGCCTGTCCGACATGATCGCGCCGGAAGCGGTCACGCTCTCGGGCGGCACGGAGGGCGCGCTCGGGTCCGGCCGCGGCACGGGCCGTGTGACGCTGACCGAAACGGCGACCGGCACCCGCATCGACTATCGCTACGAGGCAGCGATCGGCGGAAAGGTCGCCTCGGTCGGCGGCCGCCTTCTCGACGGCGCAGCGCGCGTGGTGATCGGACAATTCTTCCAGGCGCTCGCCCGTCATGCCGGCGGCTCCGCGCCTCCCAGCGGCGCCGCCGGCCTCATCCAGCGGCTTTCGAACCTCTTCAGGGGGCGCGGATGAAGCCCGCATCCTTCGACTTCATCTGTCCGGACACGCTGGACGAAGCTCTTTCAGCCCTCTCCGAAGCAGGCGGGGACGGGCGCATCATCGCCGGCGGGCAGTCGCTGGTGCCAATGCTCAACATGCGCCTGGCCCGCCCCGGCGTGCTCATCGACATCATGCGGCTTGAAGCGCTGCGCCGGATCGAGACGTCCGGCGACGGGATCACCGTCGGCGCGGCCGTGCGCCAGGCGGAACTGGAAGCCTGGCCGAACCTCTTGCGCGACCTGCCTCTGCTGACCGCGGCCTTCCCCTGGATCGGTCATGTGCAGACGCGGGCGCGGGGCACGGTCTGTGGCTCGGTCGCCCATGCAGACCCGAGCGCCGAGCTGCCGCTGTCTCTCGTGACACTCGGCGGCGCCGTCAGCCTGCGCAGCCGCAAGCAGAAGCGCAAGGTCACGGCGGACGACTTCTTCATCGGCATGATGGCGACCGATCTCGCCGAGGGCGAGATGATCGAAGCGGTGCATTTCCCGAAGGCCCGGCCCGGCAGCGGCTATGCCTTCCGCGAGGTCGGCCGCCGGCATGGCGATTTCGCCATCGTCGCCTGCGCTGCCGTGGCCGACGACAAGGGATTGCGGCTCGGCATTGCCGGGGTCGATGACCGGCCGCGTGTGTTCGCGCTGCCGGCGCTCGACGACGACCAGTTCGAGGATGCGCTGAACGACATCGCCTGGTCACTGAACGCCCGGGAAGACATTCACGCAAGCGCCCGCTACCGGCGCGAACTGGTCCGCAATCTTGGCCGCGAGACCCTCAAGGAGGCAAGCCGATGCCGCGCATGAACGCTGCTCAGAGGCATGGGGTCGATTTCACGCTGAACGGCCGGAGAGTCCGCGCAGAGGCCGAAAACCGGATGCTGCTCTCGGATCTGCTGCGCCACGAGATCGGGCTGACCGGCACCCATGTCGGCTGCGAGCACGGCGTCTGCGGGGCATGCACCGTGCAGATCGACGGAAAGCCGGCACGCGCCTGCCTGACGCTTGCCCAGCAGGTGCGCGGCAGCGACGTGCGGACCGTCGAAGCGCTGGCTCCCGATCCGGCCGAGCTCTCGCCGCTTCAGGCGGCCTTTCGCCGCCATCACGGCCTGCAGTGCGGCTTCTGCACGCCCGGCATCCTGATGTCGCTCGACGCCCTATTGCGCGAGCAGCCGGATGCGGGCCGGGAAGACATTCGCGAGCACCTCTCCGGCCATCTCTGCCGGTGCACGGGCTACGCGACCATCGTCGAGGCGGCGCTCGCCGCCGCGGAGGAACAACGGAAGGAGGAG
The DNA here is from genome assembly GCA_019084245.1 of Hoeflea sp. Classification (GTDB taxonomy): domain Bacteria; phylum Pseudomonadota; class Alphaproteobacteria; order Rhizobiales; family Rhizobiaceae; genus Hoeflea. The sequence goes on along the minus strand of JAHRFE010000027.1, from coordinate 7,263 downwards.
ACAACCAATGCTTGATCTTGGAACGAGCTTCCTCGCGAGCGTCGAACGCGACCCGGACGCGCTCGCGATCGTCGACGGGGAGATGCGACTGACCTATCGCCAATGGTACGACAAGGTTTCGGCGCTTGCCGCTGCGCTCGACGAGACCGGCCTGAAGCGCGGAGACCATGTGCTCACCGCCATGCAGAACCGCTGGGAAAACGCGACGCTGCATTGGGCCTGCCAATTTCTCGGCCTGGTCATCACGCCGCTCAACTGGCGGGCAAAGGCCGACGAAATCGACTTCGGCATCGAGGATGCCGGCACGAAGGCCGTGTTCTACGATGCGTCGACGGAAGAGGCCGTGCACCTGTCGCGCCTCGCGCAGCACTTGCCGCAATTCTCGGCAGAAGCGCTGGCCGACATCATGAACGGCAGAGCCCCCGATGCGGCGCCTGTCGCGGACGCCGTGGACTGGTCGCTGATGCTCTACACGTCCGGCACGACGTCGAAGCCGAAGGGTGTGCCGCGCCGTCACCTGGCCGAACGCGCCGGTGCCGTCGCCCATGTCGCCCAGAACCTCTACCGGCATGGCGAGCGTACACTCGGCGTCATGCCGCTCTATCACACGATGGGCGTGCGCTCCCTGATCGCATCCTCGCTGATCGGCGGCACCTTCGTCTGCCTGCCGCGCTTCGACGCGGCAAAGGCGCTTGACCTGATCGAACAGGAAAAGATCACCAATCTTTATCTGGTGCCGACGCTTTACCACGACCTCTTGCATCACGAGGCGTTTTCGCCCGAGCGCGTCGCCTCCGTCAGCAAGCTCGGTTACGCCGGCGCCTCGATGACGGACGGACTGCTGAAGCGGCTGGAGCAGACCTTCCGGCCCGAGCTCTTCGTCAACCACTATGGTTCGTCGGAAATCTACACCTTCACGATCGAGCAGACGGCAGCCGCGAAACCCGGCTCCGCCGGCCGCGCCGGCATCAACCAGACGATCCGGGTCGTCAAGCTGGGCAGCCGCGATCCGGACGGGCGGGCGGCCGTCGGCGAGGAAGGCGAAATCATCGCGCTGATGAAGAGCGACGAGGCCTTCGAGGGTTACTGGAACCGGCCTGACGCGAATGCCAAGGCGCTTCACGGCGGCTGGTACTTCACCGGTGACACCGGCTTCTTCGATTCGGACGGTGATCTCTTCGTAACCGGCCGCGCCGACGACATGATCATCACCGGCGGCGAGAACGTGTCGCCGGTCGAGGTGGAAAGCTGCCTGTCGCTGCACGACGGCGTTGCCGAAGTCGCGGTCGTCGGCCTCCCCGACGAGCGCTGGGGCAAGATCGTTGTCGCCTTCATCAAACGGCGCGGCGATGTCACGGCCGAGGATCTCGACCGCCATTGCCGGGATTCCGGTCTCGCCAATTTCCGCCGCCCACGCCGCTTCGTCTTCGTCGATGAAATCCCGAAATCTCCCGTCGGCAAGCTGCTGCGCCGCCTTCTGGTAGCCGGCGACTACTCCGAGGAACGCATCCCCGAAAATCAGTGAGCGGCACTCCGCCGCCAGACCAACGAAAGGACATTCCATGGCCGAACACGCCACATTCCAGGACCCGCGCCTGGCCGAACTCAACGGCTTCACCGTCACGATAGATACGGCCCGACAGCGCGCCGACATCACGCTCGACCATCCGCCTTACAACGTGGTCTCGATGCTGGCCCGCGACCAGTTGCGCCTCGTCTTCGAGGCGCTCGACGAGGACGAGCGCGTCCGCATCATCGTCGTTGCGGGCAAGGGCGAGCACTTCTCGTCCGGCGGCAACATCAAGGGCTTCCTCGAGGCGAGCCCGGAGCATGTCTCGCACCTCGCCTGGAACATCGCGGCGCCGGCCCGCTGCTCCAAGCCGGTCATCGCCGCCAACCGCGGCTATTGCTTCGGCGTCGGCTTCGAACTGTCGCTTGCCTGCGACTTCCGTATCGCCACCGACACCACGCGCTACGCGCTGCCTGAGCAGAAGCTCGGCCAGATCCCGGGCTCCGGCGGCTCGGCCCGCCTGCAGAAGATGGTCGGCGTCACCCGCACCAAGAACATTGTAATGCGCTCGAAGCGGATCACCGGACAGGAAGCCTACGACTGGGGAATCGCGTCGGAGATCGTTGCGGATGCCGATCTGGAAAAGGCTATCGACGCGCTTGTCGAGGAACTGATCGGCTTCTCTCCACTGGCCCAGCGCACGGCGAAGAAGCTCCTGAACGACACGGACGACGCGCTGCTGTCGACGGCCATCGAGCTCGAGGGCCATTGCTACAGCCGGCTTCGGACATCGGAGGATTTCCGCGAAGGCGTGCTCGCCTTCCACGAAAAGCGCGCGCCGTCCTTCGTCGGGCGCTGACATAACGGCCGGGCGGACCCCGGCTTCATTTCCACGAGGAGGGAGCGGCCTCGGATCCGCTTCGGGAGGACTGAGAATGGATACGACCCAGCAGAAAACACAGGAAAGACGCCTTGTCGAACGGGGACCCGGCTTTGCGTCGGGTCTCAGAGACCTGCCGAAACATCTCGGCATCAAGACGATGAGCGCCGGGCTCGTCGCCGCCATCTTCGGCTGCTCCGGTCCGGCCCTGATCGTCATCGGGGCCGCCGAGGCGGGCCATCTCAGCAACGGGCAGACCGTCGCCTGGCTCTTTGCGATCTATGTGCTCGGTGGGCTCATCAGCCTGGCTCTCGCGCTCTACTACAAGCAGCCGATCAACGGCGCCTATTCGATCCCCGGCGCTGCCCTTGTCGCCGGCTCGCTTGCGACCATTCCGTTCAACGAGGCCGTCGGCGGCTTCATCATGGCGGGCCTGCTGGTTCTGCTGCTCGGCGTGAGCGGGCTCATCGGCAAGGTGATGCGCTGGCTGCCGATGCCGATCGTCATGGCGATGATTGCCGGTGCGCTGATTCGGTTCGCTATCGGCACGGTGACGGCGCTCAACTCGGCGCCGCTGATTGCCGGTGCGGCAATCCTCGCCTTCTTTGTCTCGATGCGGTTGACCAAATCCATTCCGCCGGTCCTGGCGGCCCTTGTCGCAGGCCTGCTCGTTGCACTTGCGACGGGTGCGGTCGGCGGCGGCGCGGCCAACATTGCCTTCGCCGTGCCCGAATTCACGATGCCGGTATTTTCCGTCGATGCCTTCTTTGCAATTGCCATCCCGCTCGCCCTTCTGGTGATCGGCGCCGAGAACGCGCAGGCGACCGGCGTGCTCATGGCCGAGGACTACAGGCCACCGGTCAATGCGATGACGATCATTTCCGGCATCGGCGGTGTCGCGGCCGGTTTCCTCGGCGGCCACAATGCCAATATTGCAGGCCCGATGACGGCGATCTGCTCGTCCGAGCAGGCGGGCGAGAACAAGGAGGGGCGTTATGCCGCGACCGTCGTCAACGGGGTGCTCTTCGCCGCCTTCGGCCTCCTCGCCGGCGCTGCAGTTCCGATCGTGCTCAGCCTGCCGTCCGCTCTCATCGGCACCGTCGCCGGCCTCGCCATGATCGGCGTGCTGCTGTCGGCCTTCCAGAACGCCTTCGGCAAGTCGCTCGGCAACCAGACGGGCGCCTTCGTGGCGCTCGCCGTCGCCATGTCGAACATCTCGTTGCTAGGCATCAGCGCACCCTTCTGGGCCCTCCTCGCTGGCGTCATCGTCTCGGCTCTGGTCGAGGCCGGGGCGTTCGGTGAAAAGCAGGCAGCGTGATTGCAGGTGTCGCATACTCCCCCGGGGCATTTGCTTTCGCCCCGGGGGAGAGTGTCCAAGGTCTTGAACGGAATCGAACCACAGAAGCCTCAAACGATGATCTTAGTTATTGAAAAGTCTCACTTGTGGGCGGGGAGTTGGACAAGGAGAATCTTCGACGTGCCCCCACGGATGGTTTCTTTATGACGATTGACTGGACAAATCCAATCAACGGGACGCTTGGCCTTCCCTTGCTGGTTTACGATGATAAAATGAGCCTGCGGTGGTGGAAGGACTATCGTCACACTGAACTGAACCGGTCGCGATGCCGCGCCACATACGCAGGATGCGGCCATAGCCGGACATCCGCAGGCAAATGGATCCGATCCATCTGCTTGGCGAACAATGTCCGCAACTCCGACGGCACCTTATTGTGTGAAACGAGGATCCGGTAATCATCAGTTAGCGAGATGAGATGTCTGTCGAAGAGCCAATGCACTGTCGCTGAAAGTGCGATGCCATTCTGCAATACGTCCGGACCGCCGTGGGCTACCGACCATATGTGGGCTGCCTGTGCTTCAGACTTTCCGCCACCATTGACAATCCGCAACCCGGTTATCGCGCAGCGGCTGTCATAAGCATCGCAAACCTTACGCCGGAAGCTAGCCTCCCGTATCTTGCGGTTCATCAAGATCTGTTCGATGCGACGTTCCTGTTCAATTTGTGGGAGATCGAGAAGCTCCTGAGTGGGACCGTCAACATGCTTCGGGTCGAGTTCCAGCCGGATTGCGTTTTCGGCCGCCAGAGTCTCAGAAAGCCCCGCTCGCACGATGGCCGCGAAATCGGACTCGGGAATAGCGCGAATGGATTTCCCCTGGAGGAAGGCGCCAACGCGTGCTGGGTCTGTGACAGACAGCAAGGACGTTTCCCAATAGCGGCCGTCACGGACAAAGGGTACCGGTTCGTCAAACTCCCGATATTCCGCCATGACTGCATAGGCGTGACCGGGATTGATAGGATCATCCTCCATAGCCACGACCTTTGCACTTGCTACATACGCCCTGCGACCGCCGTTCCGCTGCGGCTCCCTATAAATGATCCGATCACCAACCAATGTTTCAGCGATAGCTCGGTATTGCTTCGGGAAATGGTATCGGAACGCGATTTCGTCCTTGTAACCAGAATCCCGCTTTGTATCGAAAATGCCTTTCAAGAGAAACCCCTGCTCTCGCCGTCAAGGCGACCGTAGAACGCACTTTGCTTATGATCAACACGCCTTCGAACGAACTTCGCCCTCGGTCAGGATCGCTTTCGCTAAGTAGCGCAGCGAGGATCGAGCCACTCTCGTCTGCCGCATGAATTAAATTGATGAATTCAGAGCTTTCTCAAGATGTAGGGTGAAGATCTTCGGGCTTTCCGATCGCCGACGACACTTCCCTCGAACCATTCGCCCTCCTGGGCAAGGTCTGGTACTAGGAGTTCGTTAGCGGTGATGCCTCGCACATGTCGAAAAACTTACCTGCTTCTCAGAACAACTCCAGCAGCTTTTCGAATTCTTTGACCTGCGACAGGATCGCGGCACGAAGCCTGTGCCGGCCATCCTCGATATCCATATTGACCTCGCCCGCCCGTTCAAGCGGAAGCTGTTCAAGGCCAGCTCCGAACGCAAGCCGAGCCGACGCGCATGACATCCGAAACATCGAGCGTGCCTACCTCCACATCCATCTCCTCACGGGAGGTGCCAAGGGGTCATACTTAATCTGGTCAGACCAGGATTGCGACTGGATATAGCGGGACGACTTCGGTCTCCGGATCTGTCTCCCGCAGCTGGATCTACTTCGGAGGTGTAAATCTTCGACAGATCCCTCGTCAGACCAGACTGCGGAATCCGACACGGATGCAACAATGGATCAGCGCATGCTCGGATAATATGCCGTCAGGGCAATCGTCAATCGTGGCGAGAGCCATTCCATTTCTTGATGACAAAGTAGCAGGATGAAAGCGCTAAATACCGACCGAACCGTACATATTCCTGCTCCGAGAAGCCAACAGGCCGATGGACGCCTGGGCTAACTAGCATGTAATTGCCAGACAGCGATTTTTCCTCTCCCCTCTCTATGAACTGGCTGCCCGTGAGAAACGCAAGCGCAGCACCAAATCGGTCGGCCTGATCGCCCATTGCACCGATTTCGACAGCCACAGATTTGACAAGGGTCTCCAGGGCGATACGAGCATTGGCAAGGCAATTGTTGAGCTCAGAGCTTCGGAACGCATTTGCAGAAGCCTCCAGGCGATCCAAAATTTCCTGGGCTGCGGGTATTCCTGACCTGCGGATTTCCAGGGAAAGCTCGTCGTCGAAGGGCCTGACTCCTTCGAGTTGCGGCTCGACGGGAGAAAAGTGCTTTTGCGACCTGCCGTAGTCATCCAGCAGGATGGCAAATCCATCGAGCTCGAGGCACATGGTCAGGTCTTCCCAGCGTTCATCGAAGAGATAGCGAGGGGAGACGTTGTTTCGCCAGGACGCGTTGGTTCGAACAAGCTCCTGCAAGAGGTCGCCTACGCGTTTCGCAGGGGCCGCCAGTAGGTGATCCCGAACTGTTATGATCCACGGCTGGTGCTCCCACGTGCCCTGATCGTCTTGCGTGGCGATCGTGTGCTTCTCCAAGAGCAACCTTGCGTCTGTTCGATTCAACTCTTCAAGCAGTTGGCAAAGCGAGAGCTTGCTGCGGTTCGATATTTCCATGAAACACCCTCGTATCTGGACGGCACACGCGTAGTGTATGGACCATGAACTGGAATACAGAGGCGGGCAATGGCAATGTTCTTAAGACGAATTACGCGACACGCTGGCGAGATCGCGTTCCTTGGCCTGACGCTCACACTGGTCACCGCAACCGGATGGGCAGTCTACAAAAACGTCTTGGCCTCGGGCTGGGACTCAAACTCTGCCGCCTGGGCGCAGGCGTCGGGCTCTGTATTGGCAATCGCGGCGGCGGCATGGATTGCAAGGGGAGATGCGCGACGCAACAGGCGCTGGCGGCGCGATCAAGGCGAGGAAGCTGCCTGGCATGCTCGCTTCATAATCGCGCAAGCGCAATACGATGCGCAAATCACTGCCTTCGAACTGTCGCACAACGACGAGCTGGTAGATGGAGACAGGATCAGGTCGTGGCGCCAGCGAGCATTGACGTCGTCCATGGCCCTCCAGACTATGCTCACGAAAGTAGACCACATACATCCCTTTGTTATTACGACGCTTTGCAATTCCAAGGTTCTTGTCGACAGTATGGAACAGGACTTGGTACGCTTCGGCGAGGCAATGAGCCGGTTCGAGGTCCCGCAAGCCGCGCTTGCCTCGGATATAGTAGGGTGCCAACAGAACTTGCGAGACTTGCTCGATCAATATGACAACAGATCCGCGGGCCTTGGGCTAGCCTGTCAAACGGCATTGAATATTGACCCCTTGTCGGCGTCCAATTTTGACCCCCCACATTTTGCGGATCAGCACTTGGCCTGCCCGGCGCTGGCCGGGGTTGCAGAGGGTAGGCCAAGTGCGGGTGATGTCGTTCTTCGGCT
>JAHRFE010000041.1 GCA_019084245.1 Hoeflea sp. | reverse complement strand
GCGTCGATCTGGTCGTAGGCCTTGTACTCACCGAAATACTTGGTGATCGCAGCCGTCAACGACGTCTTGCCGTGGTCAACGTGACCGATCGTGCCGATGTTCACATGCGGCTTATTGCGCTCGAACTTACCCTTTGCCATCGTCATGTATCCTGTAATTCTGTTGGCAGACTGTGGAACCTGAAGCGTCTGCGCCGGGTCCCGCGAGAAGTTACCGCGACATAAGGCTTTAGACCGGCTTTCGCAAGAGCAAATCTCGACACTGGAAACGCGGCAAAACTGCGGATTCCATCCAAATCCCCTCGCCCGAGCCAACACCAGAGCCAGAGCGTGACGGATGGGCGGCATGACGCAGCTGCGACAGCGCCGAGGCCGTGCAACGCGCATCGGGAACCGATTGCCGGCCATCATGATGACGGAGCGCTGCCTCCGGGATCGACAACATCCGCGGCCGCCCGGAACAGCGCCGCGCGTCCATTGCCGGTCTCATTGTGCACCGCGTGGCAGAGGCGGACCAGCGTCTCAACCGGCGCGCCTTCATTGTTCTGCAGGTCCGCCAGGAACCAGCGCACGATGCGCCAGCCGCTGACCAGATGGGCGTCGGCGATCACCTGTTCCTGGATCAGTCTCGACAGGTTCTCGTTGAGTTCGGAGAACAGGTCGAAGATCGTCGTGGCGTCCGTCGGCTGCCACTGGCGCGTCTGCTCGGCAAGGCCGCTCAGCCGCCGCATGACGTCGTGCGGCACCGGCGCATCCGGCAAATTGCCCACCAGCCGCAACAGACCGCCATGCACGATAATGTGCTGCCCGCGCGCGGCCGGATCAAGCGGATTGGCGATCGAGCCCACCCCTGTGCGGACTTCGATCAACCCCTCATAGGCCAGCCGCTGCAAGGCCTGGCGGACAGGCGTTCGCGACACACCGAACTCGGTGGCAAGCGCTCCTTCGAGCAGCGTGGTCTGTTCATTGAGCGGCTGCAGGCAGATGCGCTTGCGGATCACATCAGCGATATCATCGGCGCGCGGCTTGGCGGATTGAAATGTCATGAACGCTGAGGCCTTTTTCACGGCTTGTCACAGGGGTGACATAGGGTGTGTTTAGAAAACACCTGTATACATGTGCGCAATCATATCCGATGGTGACGAATGATGCAAGATTTCCGGTCCCAAATTGATGGCAAACGGCCCGACTGGCTGGGGATCGGCGTTGTCGGGCTGGTGCTCGCCGGTGTGGGCGTACTGATCGTCAATATTTTCGTCAACATGCAGGCAGCCGGCATGACGCCCGGGTATGGATTTCTGGCGCAGACTGCCGGGTTTGACCTCAGCGAAAGCCTGATCCCCTACACGGCGGGCGACAGCTATGGGCGTGTCATTGTGGCAGGCCTGCTCAATACGATCCTTCTTGCAGTCGTCTCTCTAATGTTGGCAACTTTTGTCGGGGTCATGATGGGACTGGTGAGCGTGACGCCTAGCCCGGCCGGCCGCATGGTTGCCACTCTCTATGTGGAGCTGTTTCGAAACCTGCCCAAGATCCTGGTGTTGCTTGTGCTCTACGTGCTGGCCGTGCGCGGCCTTCCGCCATCGCGCGAGGCGCTGTCGCTGGGTCCGGTCTATTTGTCCAACCGCTCGATCTATATCCCAACTATTGTGCCCGACGCCGGTCAAGTCTGGTTGCTGGCGCCGTTGGCAGCATCGGCCCTGGCGGCAGTCTGGTGGGTGCGCCGGGCCCGGCGGATCAAGGCGGCGACGGGCCGCGAAAGCCCCGTGGCAATCATCGTCATCGCCCTGCTCCTTTGCGTCCCGCTGGGATTTGCCCTGCTGGCGGATGTGCCGCTGGAGATCAGTGCACCAAGCTTCGAACGGTTCGACTATGAAGGCGGCGCGCGGCTTTCGGTTCAGTTCCTCGTCGTCATGCTCACTCTGGGGCTCTATCACGGCGCGCAGATCGCCGAGGTGGTGCGCGGCGGCATTCTGGCTGTTCCGTCCGGCCAGGTCGAGGGCGCACTGGCGCTGGGCCTGTCACGAGGGCACGTGACCCGGTTCGTGGTGCTGCCGCAGGTCCTGCGCATCGTCATCCCGCCGATGATCAACCAGTTCGTCAACCTGATCAAGAACACCTCGATCGCCATTGCCGTGGGCTATTCCGACCTGATGTCGGTCAGCGGCACGATCATCAACCAGACCTTCCGTCCGCTTGAGATGATGCTCGTCACCATGGGGCTTTATCTCGGCCTGAGCCTGATCGCATCGACGCTGATGAACCGGCTGAACGACACTCTGCGCAGCCGCGGCGCGAGGCGCGGGTCATGATCCCCGCATCGCCGCCGCCGGCACGGCAGAACGATGTCTGGCAGCGATGGGCCGGCACGCCGGTAACAGCTCTGATCTCGGCCCTGAGTGCGGCGTTCGCCATCTGGGCCGCCTGGGCGGTGCTGGATTGGGCGGTGCTCTCCGCCACGCTGCCGCACCGGCCGATGCAGGCCTGCGCGGAAACCGACGGGGCCTGCTGGCGGTTCTATGTCGAGAAAAGCCGCTTCATGCTGTTTGGCACCTACCCTTACGCCGAGCACTGGCGCCCAGCGCTGGTCTCGCTTCTGTTGCTGGCGCTCTCTGGTATTGTCGGGCTGCGCATCACCGGCCGGCTCCGCGTCATCGGACCGCGGGTGCTCGTCGCCCTCTGGATCCTGGTGATCCCGTTGGCCTTCGCGCTGATGGGGGGCGGCTGGGCCGGGCTCGCGCCGGTGGACATGTCGCGATGGAACGGTTTGCCGGTGCTCCTGATCCTCTCGGTCATTGCCATAGCGCTGGCGTTTCCGCTCGGCGTGATGCTGGCCGTTCTGCGCTATCAGGACCGCTGGCCGGTGTTGCGCAGGGCAGCGACCGTTTACATCGAGGCGGTGCGCGGCGTGCCGATGGTGACTGTCCTGTTCGTCGGCGTCTTCGTGTTGCCGCTGACGCTGCCGCCGGATACCCGTATCAGCCCGGTGCTGGCGACCCTGATCGCACTGGTCTTCTTTCATGCCTCCTATTTCGCCGAGGATGTGCGCGGCGGGTTGCAATCCCTGCCCGACACCCAGGCCGAAGCCGCCCATTCGCTGGGGCTCAACTGGGGTCAGGCGATGCGGCTTGTGTTGCTGCCGCAGGCGCTGTCGCGCAGCCTGCCCGCCTTGGTCAATTCGGTGATCGGCGCCTACAAGGACACGTCCCTGGTCGTGGTTCTTGGCATCCACGACCTGACGTCAACCGCCCGCATGGCCTTCAGTGAGCCCGGATGGGGGCAATACGCGCTGGAGGCCTACGCCTTTGTTGGGATCTGGTTCCTTTTGTCGTGCGCCTTCTTGTCCTGGGTGGGGCGCGAATTGCACCGCGGGCAAAGCGGCCGGAACCATTGAAAGTGTCACGAAGCTGATATAGTATACCTGTATACATGTATTGCATTCGGAATTTTCACCCTCTGAAGGAGAGCATCATGACCATTTTCAAAACCCTCATTTCCCTGTCCACATCCGCCATCGCCATTGCCGTTGGCATTGCCCCCGCCACGGCCGGTCCCGTCATGGATGACATCAAGGCCAAGGGCAGCCTGGTCTGCCTGGTGAGCCCGACCGCCCCGGGCTTCTCGGTGCCCGACAGCAAGGGCGTGTTCCAGGGCTTCAATGCAGATTTCTGCCGCATGGCGGCCGCCGCCATTCTTGGCGACGCGTCCAAGGCCGATATCCGCGGCGTCGGCTTTTCCGATTCGATGAAGACCATCGTCGCCGGCGAGGCGCATATGGGATCGCGCTCGATCACCCGGACAGGAACGCGTGATGCCGATGAAGGCCTGGCCTTTGTCGCAACCACCTTCTTTGACGGCCAGGGCTTCATGGTGCCGAGCGCGCTTGGTGTCAGCCATGCGCTGGAACTCGATGGCGCAAGCGTCTGTGCGGAAGACGGCTCGACCACCCTTCTCAACATCGCCGACTGGTTCGGCGCCAAGGGCATGAGCTACCGGGTCGAAAACATCGCCGACAAGACCGCCCGTCTGGAAGCCTTCTTCTCGGGCAAGTGCGACGTCTATGCCTCGGACGTCACCGCGCTGTCGGCCGACCGGCAGTTGGCGAGCGCGCCGGGCGATTACATCATCCTGCCCGAAATCATCTCCAACGAACCGCTGACGCTTGTCGCGCGCCCGGACCAGGCTTTCGAAGCAGCGCTGTTCTGGAGCTTTCAGGTCATGCTGAATGCCGACAGCCATGGCGTCACGTCCGCCAATATCGATGCGATCGTGGCCGACCTCGGCCAGCAATCCCCGACCGTGCAGCGCATGTTCGGAGCAGATGCGGCCACCACCGACATGGCCGCCAAGCTCGGCCTGCCCAATGACTGGGCCTATCAGGTGATCAAGCAGGTGGGCTCCTATGGCGAAGTGTTTGACCGTCACCTCGGCACGGACACGCCCTTCGGATTGGATCGCGCCAAGACCCCGAACGCCCACGCGGCCGATGGCGGCCTGATGTATCCCTTCCCGATCCGCTGACTGCAGATCCTGCGCGCTCTTTCTTACGGGGCGCGCATTCACCCTCGCGGCACGACCCTGACAGATGATCGCCATCTGTCAGGATATTTCTCCACATCAACAACTTGGTCGGACCGAACCAGGCGGTTACCCTCGGTTTCGGTCAGGCCACCAGGACTTGCAATGCTCTCTGACACTTCAAAGACCTGCGAAACCCATTCGGTGCGCACCATCAGTGCCCGCCGCGGCGGCGGCCGTGTCATTACCATGGGCTTTCCGGGCCTCGACATGGATCCGCGCGGCGCCCCATGGCTCAATCCGGACCTGCTGGATGCAACCTTGAACGAAGCCGCAAATGCGGGACTGCGGCTCCTGATCGTGCTCGCAAGCCGCACCGAATTGCCCGACGGCGCCATGGCCCTGCTGCGGCAGGCGACCGAAACACGGCGCCTGCGCATGATCGCCCTGCCGATTGAGGACTACAGCGTCCCCGGGGAAGCTTTCCTGCAGGCCTGGCGCCGGTTGCGGCCGCTGTTTGAAACCATCTTCGCCGACAATGGCGCCATCGGATTGTGCTGCCATCACGGCGCGGGCCGCAGCGGTGTCGCCGCGGTGATGTGTCTGGTCGAGACGGGTGAATCCCCGTCTGAAGCCGTCTCCAGGCTGCGCAACCAGTTCCCGGAAACCGTGGAGAATGAACGGCAATACCAGTGGCTCAAGGATTACGCGCAGAAAATTGACGTGCGCGCACGCTGAGAAAGGATCGCCGGGCCGTTGGAGCCGGCCAAAGCCGGCCTTGGGGCCCAGAAAGGTGTTTGCGTAATTCATTGCGGCAAATCATCATGCGCAAAAAGAGGCCAGGGGGAACTTCAATGCCGGGTCCGTGGTGGATGGGTGTCGCGCTGGCGCTGCTGGCTGGCGCCGTGGGCATGGGCGAATGGCTTCTGGCGCGGCGCTGTGGGTCCGAGCGCCGTGTGGCGGCGGAGCGGATCGTGCTTCTCACGCTTGCGGGCGGGTTTCTCGGCGCGCCCTTCTGGTGGCGCGGCGATCCGGACGCGTTTGCCTGGATCCTGCCGCCGCTTGCCGGCCGCATGCTAGCTGCTGCGGGCTGGGCCTTCGCTGTCGCCTGCCTCATCGCCCTGTTGCGCCCCGGCGCCGCACAGTTCCGGCTGATCGGCGTGATGCTGGCCACCTATCTGGGACCCTTGACCGCCGCCATTCTTTCCCTGCATCTGAACCGGTTCGACCCGGCACGGCCGGTAACTTGGGGGTTCTTCGTCATCGTGCTGCTTTTGCTTGCGGGCTCCGTCTGGCTCCTGCGGCCGGACCCCGGGTTGCCGCCGGAGGCGGCGTTGCCAGAAACACCACAAACTGCCGCGCAGCCGATGGCCGCGGTCTTCGGGATCGCCGCAGCAATCTGGGGCATCGCCCTTTTCATCTGGCCGTCAGGCCCGGCGGCATATCTCTGGCTATGGCCGACCGACGCGCTGACGAGCCGCCTCATTGCCTCCATGTTTCTTACAATTGCCGCGGCGGTGTGGGCATCGCGCGGCTCCTCCCGAGTGCGCGAGACCGTGATGGCGAGCATTCTTGTCTACGGCGTGGGTGCCTGCCTTGCCGGCGCAGCGAATTGGGCGGCAGGCAAGCCGCTGCCTGTAGCCTATATGGCCTTCTGGACGCTGGGCGGCGCAGGCGCGGCGGCATTCCTGCTCATGCGACGCTCCCGGCCCGGCTATCCTGCGTGAAAATAGGAAACGCGCTTGTGCGAAAGTGCCGCTGACGCGGCCAGCAGCCCAAATGAAATGATATTATCGACGGTCACTTGGAGCGGGTAGAGGGAATCGAACCCTCGTATTCAGCTTGGAAGGCTGCTGCTCTACCATTGAGCTATACCCGCATTCATGACCCGCCGGCGGTGGTGGAGGGAGTTGGATTTGAACCAACGTAGGCGAAGCCAACGGATTTACAGTCCGTCCCCTTTAACCACTCGGGCATCCCTCCGGTCCAGCCGCCAGGGTCATGCATCCAAGATGGACAACCCGTAGTGCCGGGTTTCGCGGTCCGGGCCAGCAATCTGCAAACCTCGTTCCGCGGTCGGCGTTATGACGGCGCATGGGTCGCGTGTCAACAAGCTTGGCCACAAAATCAACCGGTTCCGGCAGGCCTTTGTGCATTGCCCTCAAAGTGGCCCTGGCAAGGCCGGCGCAGCCGTCGCAACGGTGCGCCTGCGGCTGTCGGATAGGCGGCGCACCGGGGATCCTGTTGCACGGCGGAACAATCGGCGTATAAGCGCGCCATGAGCAAAGATGACGACGCCGGTGCGACCGGTTCAAACCGCGACACCCATTACGCCAAGCTTCGCCGCGCCCACCGCGACGTCAAGCGCGATCAGCAGGGACTGCCGCCGGCCCAGCCGCGCTCGAAACGCGACCTGCCGGCGCGAAAGGGCGCGCTGTATTCGGACAAGGTCGCCCCGGACACGGTCTATCTCTACGGCCTGCACACGGTGCGCGCAGCGCTCGACAATCCGCAGCGACGCATCACCTTGATGAAGGCCACGCGCAATGCGCTGATGCGGCTGGAGATCGCCGAGGACGCCACCCTGCCCTTCCCGCTCGAACTGGTGACGCCGCAGGAGATCGACCGGCTGCTCGGCGATGACGCGGTGCATCAGGGCGTGCTGCTGGAGGCGGCGCCGCTCAAGCCGCGGCCGCTCAGCGATCTCGGCGATGCAACGCTGCTGGTCATCCTCGACCAGGTCACCGATCCGCACAATGCCGGCGCGATCATGCGCTCGGCGGTGGCCTTCGGTGCGGGCGCGCTGGTCACCACGCAGCGCCACAGCCCGCAGGAATCGGGCGTGCTCGCCAAGGCCGCCTCCGGCGCGCTCGAGATGATCGATCATATCGAGGTGCGCAACCTGGCTGCAGCCATTGAAGAGATCAAGGCGCAAGGCTTCGTCACCATCGGGCTTGATTCGGAAGGCCCGGTGCCGATCGAAACCGGGCTTACGGGCAGCCGGATCGCGCTGGTGCTGGGCGCCGAAGGCAAGGGCCTGCGCCAGAAGACCCGCGAAACGGTCGACACGCTGGTGCGGCTCGACATGCCCGGGGCAATCAAGTCCCTGAATGTCTCCAACGCCACCGCGATCGCGCTCTACGCGGCGCAGCAATACCTGGGTAAATCCGGCGCCGATTGAGCGTGCCCCGATTGCGGGCCGGCATTGACCATAATCCTCTGCAAGGCCTGATCCCGAGGTTTTTGCTTTACAGCAGCGACAGATATGCTATCCGCATCCCCGCTGCCCTTGTAGCTCAGTTGGTAGAGCACCTGATTTGTAATCAGGGGGTCGCGGGTTCGAATCCTGCCGGGGGCACCACCAATTCAGTTGAAAACGCTACATTTTCTGAAATTCGAGAATGTGGCGTTTTTGATTCAGGGCCACCTTGGGGCCACCCTGAATCTCTTTCTCGATTTTCCACAGGTTCATCGGGGGCAGCCTGCACGAGCTGTTCGACTCACGGTTGGCGCGTCGTGTTTTCCGAAATCCAGTTCAAACGGTTGGAGAAGATCGCTGAATCAATTGGAGCGCCTGGAGTCCCGGCCAAGGAATCAACCCTTCATCAAGCTTTTGTTAAGGCAGCGAAATCAAATTCACCAGCTATCGGGGCAAGACAGTCCGGACCGACAGTCACGGCAGACATTCTTGCCCGGCCAGCGGCAGTGCTGACGACCAAGCATGCGGGAATATTTTCCGCATGCTTGGTCCGGATGGAACCGACGTCAGCAGCGCAGGTGCCAATTCCTTTGTCCGAATAACCGGAGACAAGAATCCAACCAATCCGAAGTTAGCCGCGGTCCGGGCCATGTATGAGCCGATGCCCGGAGAACGGTTCCCCCTGCCCGCTATCGACATAAACAAGGTGCCGTCCAAATTCTGGTGGCGGCAGTTGAATCTCTCCAGTCCGTATCCAATCGAAACGGTCATCGTCAACACAAAGACATATTTCCTTTATCTGATATGGGAAGGCGGAAAGGCCATACGTATTGGCGTCGGGCTCGGCCGCCAGGGTTTCG
The DNA here is from genome assembly GCA_019084245.1 of Hoeflea sp. Classification (GTDB taxonomy): domain Bacteria; phylum Pseudomonadota; class Alphaproteobacteria; order Rhizobiales; family Rhizobiaceae; genus Hoeflea. Next base: position 1,097 of record JAHRFE010000041.1, on the reverse strand, counting down.
AATGGTCGGGTGAAGGCGTGATCCAGTGGAAGCAAGACTGGCAGAAATGAACGCCGCCCGACGAAATGATCGTGCGGCGACCGGATTTGGCAGAATAGACCGCCATTCCTGGTGGTATGTCGCCAAGCCTCGACAATCCCGTCGGCGGGGGCGCCTTCTACATCTTTTAATAGTTTGGGGATACGCTATATCGCTTCCGCGAGTCGCTGGAATACAGGACTATCGGCAAGTCGGTTTCGAGCGGCTGCGTGGGAGTAATCCACCAGGTTGTTGTCGATCTCTAGGGCCGCGCGACCAACGAGTTCAGGCTGATTCAATATGACGCCAAGGACAGAAAACGGAAAATGATGCTGCCGATTATCGAAAAGAAGCGCCGTGCAAGCCAGGGGTTTCGATCAAGTGTGATCGGCATCCTCATGGCAGGTCTGGTTGTGTCCGGATGTGTGACGAGCACGCTGGAGCTTGATGGCCGCGGCGACGTTCCGATCCCGCAAAAGACTGTCGCCAAAATGCGGGAGATGGGGATGAGGCCAGCAGACCCGGTGCTGGTTCGCATTTTCAAGCAGGAGAGCGAACTGGAGGTTTGGAAACGGGATTCATCCGGCAAGTATGCTCTGATGAAAACCTATCCGATGTGCCGATGGTCAGGCGTTTTGGGTCCGAAAAAATTCGAAGGCGACCGCCAAGCCCCTGAAGGGTTCTACACGGTCAATTCCGGCAGATTGAACCCGAGATCGCAATATTATCTTTCCTTCGATCTCGGCTATCCGAACAGGCTGGAGCGCGCAAAAGGCTACACCGGTTCCGCCCTGATGGTTCATGGCGCATGCTCGTCGTCGGGTTGCTTTGCGATTTCTGACGAATATGTCGCGGAAGTCTACGCCGTTGTGAGAGAAGCATTGAAGGGCGGCCAGCAGGATTTTCAGGTCCAGTCCTATCCGTTTCGGATGACCCCCCAAAATCTTGCGGCGCACAATAACAATCCGAATTTCGACTTCTGGATGGATCTCAAGGCCGGCTATGATCGCTTCGAAGTGCTGCGCCAGCCCCCTCGGATTCAGTTCTGCGAGGGCCGCTACCGGTTCGGCGAACCCGTC
>JAHRFE010000035.1 GCA_019084245.1 Hoeflea sp. | reverse complement strand
CGGTCGTTTTTTCGCCCTTTTGGGGTTGCATGAATGTGAGGCGGAGGCGATGATTCGCCTCCGCCTTTTTTAATGTGGCTGATCGGGCTCTTCCCGAAAGAACGAATTGGGACACAGGTAATGCGTTTGAGTGCTGCTTTGGACACAAAAGACCGGGCAACAGGTCCAGCACGCACCCTGGTGCTTGCCGCTCTGTCTGCCTTCGCCATCGCCGTGTCGGGCTGCACCACCACCTCGCCTGTTGATGCCATCTCGATCGACAAGACCCAGGGCACGGACGAAAACATTTCGTCGCTCACAGATGTGATCCGCCGCAACCCGAATGATCCCGAGGGTTACAATGTGCGCGGCTCGGCTTATGGGCGGTCCGGACAGTTTCGCAATGCGCTGGATGATTTCAACCGCGCCCTCCAGCTCAATCCTTCATTTTTTCAGGCTTATGCCAATCGCGCGCTGATCCACCGGTCGATGGGCAATGTTGCCGACGCAGCCAATGACTACAATCGCGCACTGCAGATCAATCCGCGCTATGACGTGGCCTATATCGGGCGCGGCAATCTGTACCGCCAGGCCGGCCGGTTGAACGAGGCGATGACGGATTACAATCGCGCCATCAACCTGCAGACCACCGATCCCCGCGCATTCCACAATCGCGGCTTGATCAAGCAGGTGCGCGGTCAGCATCCGCAGGCGATCGAGGATTTCTCGACCGCCATCTCGCTGGCGCCCAATTCACCGGAACCCTATAATGGCCGCGGCCTTTCCTATGTCGCGCTCAATGATGACGACAATGCCTTCGCCGATTTCAATCGCGCCGTTGAACTCAATCAGCGCAATGCAGAATCCTGGACGAACCAGGCCCTGATCTATGAGCGCCGGGGCGACAAGGCACGTGCATCGAAATCCTATGCGCGTGCAGCGCAACTCGATCCCAAGTATCGTCCGGCTATCGATGGCCTTGCCCGCGTCCGCGGCGGCTGAATCTGGCGACTCGTCAAGCGCCCCGGCACCATCCGCGAGGTCCAAAGCCGCCTTCGTGCGTTTGAGGTAGCGCCACTGTCATTATCCATTCCAGATGTAAATCCATCATATATGCGATGAACACCCGCCACAACGGAACCATTGACGCTCCGATCAGTTGTCATGGCGAACCAAACCGAAAGCGAGTTCATCATGATCAACACAATAAAAATCTCCGCTGCCGCTGCCCTCGTCGCAACGGTCGCATTTGGCGCGGCAACCCTACCTGCCAAGGCAGACAGCGTTGAACTGGGTATGCTTCAATGCGTCGTCGAAGGCGGCGCCGGGTTTATTTTCGGCTCCTCAAAGGATTTGGCTTGTGAATACACACCGGCAAATGCGGAGGCTTCCAGCGAAGCCTATTTCGGCGTCATCAACAAATTTGGCATCGACATTGGATTTACTGGAACGACTGTGATCGCCTGGGCCGTTCTGGCGCCGACCACCGACTTTGAATATCAGCCCGGCTCGCTTGCTGGTAATTATCGCGGAGTGTCCGCCGAGGCATCGGCCGTAGCAGGTGCAGGCGTCAATCTTCTGGTTGGCGGATCCGATGAGACCTTCTCGCTTCAGCCGCTGAGCGTTCAGGCTCAGGAAGGCGTGAACATCGCTGTCGGGATTGCCGAAATCGAACTGCGATCGACCGCCAACTGATCCAGACCAAACTGCTCAAGGCAATCTAACAGATAAGGCCCGGAATTTCCGGGCCTTATTGCGTTGCATGAGCGGACTTCAATCAGTGATCGATGGCCTTGACGATATCGTCGGTCATCTTCTTGGCGTCGCCGAGCAGCATCATCGTGCCTTCCTTGTAGAACAGCGTGTTGTCGATTCCAGCATAGCCGGAACCGAGCGAGCGCTTGACGAACAGACAGGTCCGCGCCTTGTCGACATCCAGGATCGGCATGCCGTAGATCGGCGAGGATTTGTCGTCGCGCGCAGCCGGATTGGTCACATCATTGGCCCCGATCACATAGGCCACGTCGGCCTGCGCGAATTCGGAGTTGATGTCCTCGAGTTCGAAGACCTCGTCATAGGGCACATTGGCTTCAGCCAGCAGCACGTTCATGTGGCCCGGCATGCGGCCCGCAACCGGATGAATGGCGTATTTGACCTCGACGCCATGTTCTTTGAGCTTGTCGGCAAGTTCGCGCGTGGCATGTTGCGCCTGAGCCACTGCCATGCCGTATCCCGGCACGATGATGACCTTGGATGCATTGGCCATCAGGAAGGCGGCGTCATCAGCCGAGCCAAGCTTGACCGAGCGGTCGATGCCGTCATCTGCAACTGCGGTGGTTTCCCCGCCAAAGCCGCCGAGGATCACCGACACGAAGGAGCGGTTCATCCCCTTGCACATGATGTAGGACAGGATGGCGCCGGATGAGCCGACCAGCGCGCCGGTGATAATCAGCGCGAGATTGCCGAGCGTAAAGCCGATGCCCGCCGCAGCCCAACCAGAATAGGAGTTGAGCATGGACACCACGACCGGCATGTCTGCCCCCCCGATCGGCACGATGAGCAGGACCCCAAGCGCCAGCGACAGCACGACGACCAGCCAGAAGACGGTGTAGCTTTCTGTTGCCACCAGCACGCCCACAAGCACGACGATACCGATTGCCAGGCCCGCGTTGATGACATGGCGCATCGGAAGCATGATCGGCTTGCCCGACATCCGCCCGTCCAGCTTGAGAAAGGCGATGATCGATCCGGTGAAGGTGACCGCGCCGATGGCTACGCCCAATGACATCTCGATCAGCGCCTGGGCGTGGATCTCACCCACTTCGCCGATGCCGAACGCGTGCGGGGAATAGAGGGCTGCCGCAGCCACCAGAACGGCGGCGAGGCCGACCAGGCTGTGAAATCCCGCAACGAGTTGCGGCATCGAGGTCATGGCGATCTTGCGGGCAATATAGGCGCCAGCGCCCCCGCCAATGGCGAGACCGGCGATAATCAGCACGAAACCGCCAAATGACGGTTTGGCCAGGAGCAGAGTCGTAACAATGGCGATCGCCATGCCGACCATGCCGTAGGTGTTTCCCTGCCGGCTGGTGGTCGGGTGCGACAGGCCCCTGAGCGCCATGATGAAAAGGACGCCTGAAACGAGGTAGGCGAATGCGGCAAAATTTTCTGACATCAGCCGGCCCTCACTTCTCTTTTTTCTTGTACATGGCCAGCATGCGCTGGGTGACGAGGAAGCCGCCGAAGATATTGACCGAAGCAAGCACCAGCGCAACAAATCCAAACCCGGTCGCCCAGCCTGACAGCGACGCACCGACGGCAAGCAGCGCGCCAACCACGATCACTGAGGAGATGGCGTTGGTCACAGCCATCAAGGGCGTGTGCAAAGCCGGTGTCACTGACCAGACCACGTAGTAGCCGACGAAAATCGCCAGCACGAAAATCGCCAGGCGGAACACGAACGGATCGATCGCCCCGCCGCTTGCGGCATGCACCGCGGCGGCAACGCCATCGCCGGCTGGACCAGCATTTTCGGCCGCTGCGCGAACCGCGGCCACAGCCTGCTCAAGATTTTCAAGAGCGGTATCGAGTGCGGATCCTGCCATCACGCTGCTCCCTTGCTGGGTTCGCCGCCAAACGCAGGATGAATGACTGCGCCGCCATGGGTCAATGCCGTTGCTTTGACCAGTTCGTCATCCATCTTGACTGAAACCGCCTTGGTTTCCTTGTCGATCATGGTGTCGAGAAAGGTGAGAAGATTCTTTGCGTAAAGCAGCGAGGCGCTGGCCGCGATTTCACCGGGCATGTTGAGAATGCCTATCACGGTAACGCCATCGACGGTCACTGTTTGTCCGGGCTTCGAGCCCTCGATATTGCCGCCGCGTTCAACCGCAAGGTCTACAGCTACCGACCCCAAGCGCATGCTCTTGAGCATGTCACGGGAAATCAGCTTCGGCGCTGGACGGCCCGGGATAAGCGCGGTGGTGATGACGATGTCCTGCTTGGCGATGTGATCGGCCACCAGCGCCGCCTGCTTTGCCTGGTATTCCTTCGACATTTCCTTGGCATAGCCACCGGATGTCTCGGCAGCCTTGAACTCATCGTCTTCAACCGCAATGAACTTGGCGCCAAGCGAGGCCACTTGCTCCTTGGCGGCAGGGCGCACATCGGTAGCAGAAACGGCTGCACCAAGACGACGAGCCGTGGCGATCGCCTGCAAGCCGGCGACACCCGCGCCCATGACGAACACCTTTGCGGCAGCCACGGTGCCAGCTGCGGTCATCATCATCGGCATCGCCCGGTCAAAGGCGTGCGCGGCCTCGATAACGGCCTGATAACCGGCGAGGTTGGCCTGGGATGACAGCACATCCATCGACTGCGCCCGGGTGATCCGCGGCATCAGTTCCATGGCGAAGCTCGTGACCCCGGCCTTCGCCAGCTCCGCCAGGGCTTTCTCATTGCCGTAGGGGTCCATCTGTGCGAGCACGATCGCGCCGGTTTTGAGCGACTTGATCTCTGCACTCGAAGGACGACGCACACGCAACACGATGTCGGCCTTCTTGGCATCAACCGCAGTTCCGGTTTTCGCTCCCGCGGCTTCAAAATCGGCGTCGGCGATCCGGGATCTCTCACCCGCGCCCTTTTGCACAATGACGTCCAGCCCGAGTGCTGTCATCTTCTTCACGGTCTCCGGCGAAGCGGCGACGCGTGATTCTAGCGGATCGGACTCTTTTGCTACGAAAACGGTGGCGCCCACGAGAGCCCCTCCTCTGGAAAAGCGGATAATACGGGTCGGGGCGGACATTCAGGAACCGGCCCGAAATGTGGCAGGGATATCAGCGGGCGAGGATGCTGCCGCCAATGCTGAGGATCAGAAACAGCACGAAGCTGAGGATCGCGCCGGCGCCCGTAAAGAAGTAGACCGCCATGGCGATCATCAGCGCGACGATGACGATGGTGGTGTACTTGGTTCCGGCAAGAAACATTGCATAGGTTTTGTCGTGCTCGGAATAATCCATCGCAGCACCGGTTTCGACAGGACCGTTCGTCTGATCAGCCATGCTGTATCTCCCCAATTGACAATTCAACGAGGGATTACACAAACCGCCCCCGTTGTGCAATGGACAAGCTGTCGCAAACATGACCGCGCTTATGCGCGGATGATCGCAAACCCCGTGAAAAGCATCACATCACTCAGCTCGAACGCTGAAGCGCGTATCTCGCCGTCGGAAGAATGGTCAACGGCGTTTGCCCCAGCGTTTCACGCGGTGCAAACATCAATTTGCGCTCGTAGGGCTGCGAGTCGAAGAACGGAAACCGTTTGAAAAGCGTCCTCTTGAGCTCGTCCGCATTGGCGGCGTGAAGCTCAATATTGCTGTTATAGCGCTCAAAATAGCGAGGTTGAGTGAGCTCAATGGACTGAAAAACCCGTTTGTAAAAAGCACGATGGTTTGGCTTGATCACCGAAAGGCAATAGTCGACATCGAAATACACAGTCGCCATGGTTGCAACTCGGAGAGTCAAATATGGCAACGCCGGGTATTCACGCATGATCTCTGGATCAGCGGCGAACCTTACAGGATCAATGAATGACTTGCCCGCATCAAGGAGCGGATTCATGACATCGGGAAAATGCGCCACGGCTACACTGTCGCGCTGCGCGCCGGTCACGTGATGCACACGGATGGTTGAGACCAGTTGCTCATCAAAAAAGATGCCCATCACATGAGCATTCGGCTTGAAATCCAGCTCATCAATCAGCAGCGAACCGTTCTGAGGCGCCAATCCAACCATCGAGAAGGCCTTGTAGCGAATACGCGCAACATCCTCGAGATCGTCCGCATTGTCGATCCGGCGGTATTCGATGCTCTCGAGCAAGCGCATCACGCCAGCGCTGAAGCCCGACACTCTGTCTACTGCCGCCGCCGTCATTGATGACAAGTCCCCGTGGTTGAACACAAGGGAATGTTAACGTTAAATTTCTACTAATCAATCGCAGGGCAATGCACAGAGCCCATTAACTGTTTATTATGGTTAACGAAAACGTTAAAAGTCGAGGGAAAACAGCAGTCCTATCAGAAAATACCGGGGACATTTCACGCTCAAGTTCAGCGATTGATTTTCATGGAGAAGTTTTTAGCGAGCCGATTTTGCCGAGTTGGGCAGCTGGAGTTGTTCCCGCGCGGCGACCTGCTGCTTGGACAGTTTGGTCGCGAGCTCGCTGAAGGCGCCCTTTGGCATTGGAGTTCCAAAAATAAAGCCCTGGATTAGATCGGCGCAATCATTCTCACGGATCAACACCAGCTGGGCTTCGGTCTCCACCCCCTCAACCACGACTTCCAATCCGAGTTCGCGCGCCAGATGGACGACCCCGCGCAGTAGCTTGAGCTTCCGCATATCAGTGGTGACGTTGCTGACGAAGGAACGGTCGATCTTGACCTTGTTGAGCGGCAGCATATCGAGGTAGCTGAGGCTGGAATAGCCGGTCCCAAAATCGTCAATGGCGATTGAAAGCCCCATGGCCCTCAGTTCCGTCAGGATCACCTGGGCTGTTTCCAGGTCATTCATCAAGCCGCTCTCGGTGATTTCCAGTTGCAACCGCTCCGGCGCCAGGTTGTTTCTGTCAAGCGCATCGGAAATCACCGAAATTATCGCGCGGTCTCCAAGGTCGAAAGCGGATAGATTGACGGAGACAAACAAGTTGTCAGGCCAAGTGGCGCATTCCTGCGCCGCCTTATCAATCACGCACCGTGTCAGATCACCGATGATTCCCATTTCTTCGGCCAGGGGGATATAGACAGCCGGCGAGATTGGCCCGAGCTGCGGATGGTTCCAGCGCGACAAAGCCTCCGCGCCCGCGATCCGTTTCCCCTCGGGATTGAACATCGGCTGATAGAATAGGTCCATCGAGTTGGTGCGGATCGCTTCGCGAAGGTCGGACTTCATCCGTTGCCGCTCGGTATACAGCTGGTTCATCGATTCTTCGAACAGGGTCCAGCGGTTCTTGTCCCGACGCTTCGCCTCGTACAAAGCCAGGTCCGCCTGGATGTGCAGATCCTCGATCTGCGCCCCCGCCACCGGCGCCATGGACGCCCCACCGGACAGGCTGATGAAAAGCTTGTGGCCATCAATCATATAGGTGCCGCGTAACGTATCAATCACGTGGTCCATGGTTCGGTTCAGATCCGACAGATCTTCCACATCTGGAAGAAACAGAACGAACTCATCGCCGCCGAAACGCGAAATCACGAATTTTTGCCGCGAAAGCGAGCGTAGCCTGTTGGCAATGGCGCTCAGCAGTTTGTCGCCGCTGACGTGCCCCATGGTGTCGTTGACGTGCTTGAAGTCATCGATATCCAGAACCGCAAGCGCCAGCAGCTGGTCCGGCCTGGCTTTTGCCATCTTTGCTGCAACGACATCCTTGAACCAGGAGCGGTTTGGCAAGCCTGTCAAATTATCAAAGCGCGCCATGTGCAGAATACGCTTCTCTGACTGAATGCGGGCCGATACGTCTTCGAAAATGAGAACGACGCCCTTTTCACCGCGATGGCGCGCACTGAATTCAAGCCAGGAGTTCTTGTCGAGGCGCACAAGCGAGCGGTCTTCCCGCCCGCTGATCAGGCGGTCGAGGTGCTCGTTGATCTGAGCAAAGTTCTCCCGTGCGATCACACCGTTGCGGGTGCCGAGTCTCAAGGCGGCCTTGAGAATCCGGCCGCTGAGGTCGACATTCGCATCTAAATTGAAAAACTCGCGGGCCTTGCGGTTGGCCACTTCGATGCGCCCGTCTCCATCTAGCATGAACAAGCCGTGCGACATGTTGTTGAGCGCGGTATCAAACCGGTCAGCAATCTCGGAGGCTTTCCGTTCGGAGGTCACGGCATTGAACAGAAAATCCCGAACGCCATTTGCCATGGAGCGCGTGGTCAAAAACAGCGGCAGCAGCAGAACCGCCATCAGCGCCATATAGGGATCGCGCGCCATAATCAGCCCGGCCATGATCGGAAGGCAGGCAGCCAGAATGATCATATCAACATTCAGCCGCGACCCGAAATTCCGCCCGACAACGGAAATCATCGTTGCCAGAGTCACCGAGATTGTCACCAGTTCCGCAAACGGATCTTGCGCCACGACTAGAGCATGACCGCAAACTGTCCCCAGAACGAAGGCGGCAATCAGCGATCCCGCCACGTAGCGTTTTTCCCAGTGCAGCGTCTCGGCAAGCTTGAATTTCGTCTTGTCCAGCCTGTCGAAGGCCATCATGTCGATATTTCGGCCGTTCCAGATGATGAAAAGGGCCAAGGCGGCATAGAGATAAAACGGATCATCTATGCGCATATACACAGCAATTGTGGTAACCACATGCGCGATCATGCCCGCAAACAACGTGCCCCGCTTCTGGTAAAGCGAGGTTACGAAAGAAAGACGGACATCATCCGCAAACGCTGTGCTGTTAGCCGCTTTCATGAACACCGATTCCTGAATTCATGACGACAGGCTAGCAAACGGAAATTAAGAACACATTATCGCGGAGGGATTGCAGCGCCCCTGCCCTCACAAATCATGATTCATTCCCATAATTTATTGCGGGATTCATCCATCCCTTTGAAGGGGAAGGATGCTCTTTTACTCTGCAGCCTCAGCGTGTCCTATACTATCTTGATTTAGTATAGATTGCTTAATAATTTCTTTTTCTATATATATTCTATCTTTATTTCTTATTTTCACATGACCATACCCCCTAATGCCCATAGGATAAGAAAGGAATTCTGCGACCTGAACCAGATTTTTCGCCCGCAGAACGTCGGTCATCTGCCCCAGTTCCCCAATGAATTCTGAAAGAACATGGCGTTCCATGCGTCGTTCGTCGCTGTAGCCGAACAGATCCAGCGGGGTTCCCCTCAAAAACCTGAGCGATGCGAGGACCGGGAAAAACGCAGACATCCCCCTGCCAAATGATGTTTTCACGGGATGGCCTTCGTTGTCCTTACGGCCAAGCGCAGGTGGCGCCATATGGTATTCCAGCCTGTCGAAACTCTCGAACTGCCGGGCAAGCTGGCGCTTGAAGCTGCCGTCGCTGTAAAGCCGCGCCACTTCATACTCATCCTTGATCGCCATCAATTTGAACAGCGACCGCGCCGCGGCTGCCGAGGCAGCTCCTGGCCTGCCAACGGCGAGCGTCTCGGCCTCGACAAGCGGCCTGAGGGTCTCCCGGTACCTGGTTGCCCATGCGTCGTTCTGATAGTCGCGGAGAAAATCAGCGCGACGGTCGATGAGATCGGCCACGGATTGCTCGGCCGTATCATTGGCAGGCAGTGTGTCGGAAACGAGGGCCTGCACCGACTGAGGATCGTGCCCGGCCTTGCGCCCCCAGCGGAACGCCGCAATGTTCATGGCAACAGCCTGACCATTGAGGCGAATGGCTTCCTCCACGGATTCCGGCGTCAGCGGCAACGCGCCCTTCTGCGACGCCATGCCCAGCATGAACATGTTGGCCGCGATCGCATTGCCGAACAGCCGCGTGGCTGCAAGCGTTGCATCAAAGAAGCTCGCCTGTTCGACGCCTGCCGCCTTGACGATCGCCCTTCTGAGCCGTTCCGTCGGCAAGGAGAAATCCGCATTGCGGGCGAAATCGCCCGGCATCACCTCACTGGTGTTGACCAGAAAGGCCGTCTCGCCCTCGCGCACGGAGGTCAGGACCTTCCGCGAGCCGGACACCACCAGATCACAGCCCAGGATCAGATCCGCCTTGCCGGCCGAAATCCGGATGGCGTGAATATCTCCAGGCGTTCTGGCGATGCGGACATGCGAGAAGACGGCGCCGCCCTTCTGCGCCAGGCCCGCCATGTCGATCATGCCGCATCCCTTGCCTTCAAGATGGGCGGCCATGCCGAGGATGGCACCAATGGTTACAACACCGGTGCCACCGATGCCGTCAATGATGGACGCCCAGCCATTGTCCAGGGAGGCGACGGCCGGCGCCGGCAACCCTTCGAGCGGATCCGGGGCAGATTTGAGCACCGAACTGTCGGATTTCCGGATCTGACCACCGTGGACCGTGACGAAGGACGGACAGAATCCCTCGATGCAGGAAAAATCCTTATTGCAGCTCGATTGATCGATGCGCCGCTTGCGGCCGAATTCCGTTTCGACCGGCTGGATGGACACGCAGTTCGACTTGACGCCGCAATCCCCGCAGCCTTCGCAGACCAGTTCGTTGATGATCACCCGCTTGTCCGGATCGGGATAGCTGCCGCGCTTTCTGCGACGGCGCTTTTCGGCGGCACATGTCTGATCGTAGATCAGCACCGTCACCCCCGGCACTTCGCGCAATTCACGCTGTACCGCATCCAGTTCGGAGCGATGATGCACACTCATCGCCGATGGCCAGGCGGTTCCTGCCGGATAGCGGTCCGGATCGTCGCTGACCAGCGCGATGCGCTCGACGCCCTCGGCGCGAACCTGGCGGGCAATCGCATCGGCCGTCAGGCTGCCCTCGTGGGGCTGCCCGCCGGTCATCGCCACGGCATCGTTGTAAAGGATCTTGTAGGTGATGTTGGTGCCGGCGGCGATGGCGAAGCGCAACGCCAGGACACCGGAATGATTGTAGGTCCCGTCGCCGAGGTTCTGAAAGATATGCTCGCGAGTGGTGAACGGCGCCTGGCCGACCCATTGCGCGCCTTCGCCGCCCATCTGGGTAAAACCGGTGGTGTCGCGATCCATCCACAGCGACATGAAATGGCATCCGATGCCCGCGGCCGCGATCGAGCCTTCCGGGACCCTGGTCGAGGTGTTGTGCGGACAGCCCGAGCAGAAATAGGGCGTACGGGACGCCACGTCCGAGACACTTGCGAGCATGCTCTGGAACTGACGGATCCGCTTGACCTTGGCGTCTATGTCCTCGGAGTAGCCGATGACCTTGAGCAGCCGCTCTCCCACTGCCACGGCAATGTCATTGGGATCGAGCGCGCCCTTGACCGGAAACAGCCAGTCGCCGCGTTCGTCGCGCTTGCCGACAACCACAGGCTGGCGGGCGGTTCCGTACAGCGCCTCGCGCAACTGGCTCTCGAGCAGCGAACGCTTTTCCTCGACAACGATCACCATGTCGAGACCGTCGACAAACTCGGCCATGTCAGCCAGATCAAACGGCCACGGACAGGCAACCTTGAACAGCCGCACCCCGATCTGGTTGGCGCGCGCCTCGTCGATCCCGAGATCATCGAGCGCCTGACGCACATCAAGATAATTCTTGCCGACCGTCAGAATGCCGACCTTGGCGTTGGCGCCGCCCGAATAGATGATCCGGTTGAGCCCGTTGGCCCGGATATAGGCGCTCGCGGCGTCACGCTTGTACTCGTGAAGCCGAATTTCCTGCCCGAGGAAATCGAGATCATGGGCGCGAATGTTGAGCCCGCCCGGGGGCATCGCGAACTCGGGCAGCACGATTTTCAGCCGATCAAGTCCGGCATCAACCGAAGCCGTGGATTCGACATTGTCCTTGACGCATTTCAACGCCGCCCAGGTTCCCGCGAACCGCGACATCGCAAATCCGTGAAGCCCGTAGTCGATCATTTCCTGAACGCCCGCCGGGTTGAGGATCGGGATCATGGTGTCAACGAAATTGAACTCGGTCTGATGGGCGTTGGTGGAACTTTCCGCGGTATGATCATCTCCCATCAGCGCCAGAACGCCGCCATGCTGCGCCGATCCCGCAAGATTGGCGTGGCGAAACACATCGCCGGAACGGTCGACCCCAGGTCCCTTGCCGTACCAAAGCGAAAACACGCCGTCATATCTGCCGGTCCCGTCCAGACCCGCCTGTTGTGATCCCCAGCAGGCAGTCGCCGCCAGTTCCTCGTTCAGACCGGGCTGAAACACGATGTTGCGCGGGGCAAGGTGCCTTGCGGCGCGACTGATCTGCTGGTCAAGCCCGCCCAATGGCGAACCGCGATACCCGGACACGAAACCTGCGGTGTTAAGACCCGCGCGGCGGTCACGTTCATGCTGCATCATCAACATTCGGACCACAGCCTGAGAACCGGTGACAAAAATCCGCTCCTTTTCCAGGTCGAATTTGTCGTCGAGTGAAACATCGTGGACGGTCATGTACGGCCTCCTCAAACCAGTCGGATCCGGATCGCGCACGATCTACGGACAGTCATGAACCCTCTTCCATGCTCATGACTTGAACCCTGATACTTGGGCCATGCAGGGCAACCGTCAATCGAATTCCCATGCCGAAGCCAACTCCGCAATCAGGCCACCGGCGATAGCTGACAAACGAAACTATCTGTCGCCCTGCAAGGCCGGGACGACCGAATCAGCGCCCCAGGGAATGGCCGCCGTCCACGGTAATGGCGCTGCCGGTCATGTAAATGCCCGCTTTGGACGCAAGCAACAGCACAGCCCCATCCAGATCATGAGTTGCACCAAGCCGCCCCAGAGGATTTTGGCCAGCCATGACATTGGCGCCAGGGCCCTTGAGAAACCTGTCTGTGAGACTGGTCTCAAACCAGCCGGGCCGGATTTCATTGACGCGAATCTTGTGTTTGGCCCATTCCAATGCGAGGCAGCGGGTCATCTGGCTAATGGCGGCCTTCGATGTGCTGTAAGCGGCAACCTGACGCATGGGCAGACCGGACAGGACGCTGGAGACGTTAATGATGGATCCGCCGCTTTTATCGCGGATCATGCGTCTGGCTGCTTCTTGCGCCATCATGAAGGCTCCATCGACATTGACCGCCATCACATCGCGAAGAGTCTCGCGAGAGAGATGCACCGCTTTGTCACGATGGGCAATGCCGGCATTGTTGACGAGCACGCTCACTGGCCCGAACAGCGTTTCGATGCGATCAAAGGATGGGGCGATCATATCGTCCCGGCGGACATCAATCGGAATTGCCGCGGCCTGTCCGCCAAGATCGGTAAGGGCGGCAACCGCAGCTTCAAGGGTTTTTTGATCCTTACCGGCCAGCACGACCTTGGCACCATTTACAGCCAGCACGCGCGCAATCGCAAAGCCGATTCCGGTGCCCCCACCAGTGACCAGTGCGATTTCCCCTGAAACATCGAACAACTCGACTGCGCGCACTTCAATCCCCTTTCCGACCTGCTTGCAAGGGATATAGCGGCAACCATCGCCGAAGGCCACATCGCACCAGATCCACCACTGGTAATATTAATGCACCACTTGTTGCGGCACATGCTTTTTTGCTGATATGGACTGGCAAGCCGCAGCATTGGTGGTAATGATGCGGCCGTGGGAACCATGGTTATTCACACTCCTGAAAACAGGAGGTGACGTGACCGGAGGACAATATGAGAACTCTTTTGGGGTTGAGCCGGTTTATTGACCGGATCAATGAATTTGTCGGGCGCAATGTGTCTTGGCTGGTGCTGGCTGCGGTCTTGATCAGCGCCGGAAACGCTTCGATCCGCAAGGCCTTCGACATGTCCTCAAATGCCTGGCTGGAGGTCCAGTGGTACTTGTTCGGCGCAGTTTTCATGCTCGCCGCCGGATACACGCTGCGCAAGAACGAGCATGTCCGCATCGACGTGTTGGCCGGCAATCTTTCCAAGCGCACACGTGACTGGATCGACCTGTTTGGCCACTTCTTTTTTCTCTTGCCGTTCTGCGCGATGATGACTTATCTCGCCTGGCCGTTTTTCTGGCGCTCATTCCAGAGTGGCGAGATGTCCAGCAATGCCGGCGGCCTCATCATCTGGCCGGCCAAAGCCACCATTCTTGCCGGTTTCATTCTGCTGAGCTTGCAGGCCGTATCCGAGATCATAAAGCGCATCGCCATTATTCGCGGCCTGATTGACGAGGAACCCGGCCATGATCATTCCATGCCGCCGCAAGTGGAAGCTGCCGCTCAGATGAAGGGCGGCTCCGATGCTTGATCTGATCGCCCACAATCTCGCGCCAATCATGTTTATCACCGTGATGGCGATGCTTCTGCTTGGATATCCGGTGGCCTTCACCCTGGCAGCAGGCGGCATGTATTTTTTCGTCGTTGGCGTGGAGCTCAGCCATATTTCCCCGGAAATCCGGCTTTTCTGGCCTCTCGCGCAGGCCAACATGAACCGTGTCTTCGACATCATGCGCAATGACACGCTGCTGGCGATTCCGTTTTTCACCTTCATGGGGCTGATTCTCGAACGCTCCCGCATGGCGGAAGATCTGCTCGATACAATCGGTCAGCTTTTCGGAACCCTTCGCGGCGGCCTTGCCTTTGCAGTCGTCCTTGTCGGCGCGCTGCTTGCCGCCACGACCGGCGTCGTCGCCGCTTCCGTGATAGCCATGGGGCTGATCTCCCTGCCGATCATGATGCGCTACAATTATAACCCGGGCCTCGCAGCCGGCACCATCGCGGCATCCGGAACGCTGGCCCAGATCATTCCGCCATCACTGGTTCTGATCGTCATGGCTGACCAACTGGGCCGCTCGGTTGGCGACATGTATGTCGGCGCCTTTTTCCCGGCAATGATCATCGTGGTCATGTATTGCGCCTATATCTTCGCCATAACCCTGATCAAGCCGCAATGGGTGCCCGCCCTGCCGCCCGAAGCACGGCCGCTAGGCAATGGCGGCCGATCACTGTTCGTGATCCTGGCGCTTGCCGGCGCCTTGTTCATGGCTGGCTATTATCTCGTTTTCGAAGGCTTGCGTTATGAAATTCGGGTGGTCTGGTCTGCTCTTGCAGCGACCATCATCCCCTACGGTTTTGCCCTGATCAACCGCGGGATGAGCCTTGGCTATTTGTCCAAGATGGCCGAGCAGGTGGTGATCGTCCTGATCCCCCCGCTTGCACTGATCTTCCTGGTCCTCGGCACCATCTTCCTGGGTATCGCCACGCCCACGGAAGGCGGCGCCATGGGCGCAACCGGCGCATTGATCATGTCCTTGATGAAGCGCCGGCTGGACCTGAAGACACTCATGCAGGCACTGGATTCCACTGCGAAACTCGCAACCTTCGTGATGTTCATCCTGATCGGCGCCCGGGTCTTCGCCCTCACCTTCTATGGCATTTCCGGTGATCGCTGGGTCGAGGAACTCATGCTGGCCTTGCCAGGCGGCGAGATCGGTTTCCTGATCACCGTCTCGGTCATCATTTTCATCCTCGGATGCTTCCTTGATTTCTTCGAGATCGCCTTCATCATGGTGCCGCTGCTTGCCCCGGTAGCTGATAAACTCGGCATCGACCTGATCTGGTTCGGCGTGCTGCTCGGGTTCAACCTGCAGGCCAGTTTCCTGACGCCGCCTTTCGGCTTTGCACTGTTCTACCTGCGATCGGTCGCACCGATCAAAGCCTGGTATGACAAAACGACGGATCGGATGATCGAGCCGATTTCGACCAAGGATATCTACACAGGAACCCTGCCCTTCATCATCATACAGATCGCGATGCTTGGCATTCTGATTGCCTTCCCAGGGCTCGTCACCCACTACAAGAAGGCCCCGGTCATGATGGACCAAGGCGACATCAATCAGGAGATCAACAGTATCGGCGGTGGCGGCTTTGGCCTGCCCGGCTCCGGCCTGAGCTTGCCCGGGGCTCCCAGCCTGGGAGAGCCAGGCAACGGCATGCCGTCGGTGCCAAGCTTCGGCGAACCCGCCGAGCCAGCGTCGCCCGGTGGCGCTTTGCCGCCCCCTGGAGGACTGCCCGCCCCTGGCGGATTGCCAGCACCCGGCGGTGCAACCGGGCTGCCGAATTTCAACTGAGAGGCGCAGATACCGGCACCATTCACCCGGTGGGCATTGTCGTCGGGATGTTCAGCCGGACTCCGGCACTGCCAACCCGTCGATCCCTGGCCTTCTATGGTTCCGCTGTGACAGATTGAACCGGCCATTAAAAAGCCCTGGAGCCTTACCGGTTCCAGGGCCATGAATTTTTTTGATCCTTGATTGGAGCTCTATTTAGAGCTTGCCGCCGCGTTGCTGGATCATCATGAATGTGTCCATGTTGTATTCGGATAGCTGGAACCAGAGATATCCATCGCCGCGGTAGCTCATGTAGCTGTCATGGATCTTCTTGAACCCGGCGTTCTCGGCGTTGATTTCGGCATAGACCTTGTTGGCAGCAGCAAAGCAGGATTCCAGGATCTCGAGGCTGAACGGCCGGAGCTTGGTGCCTTCGGAGACAAGCGTCTTGAGCGCAGACGGGTTCAAGGTGTCGTACCGCGCCATCATCACACTGTTGGCGAGAGCCGAGGCTGACTTGACCACGCCCTTGTAGGCGCTGGGCAACTCGTTCCACTTGTCGAGGTTGATCAGGTTCATCAGCGTCACGCCGCCTTCCCACCAGCCGGGATAGTAGTAGTACGGCGCCACCTTGTTGAAGCCCAGCTTGGAATCGTCATACGGGCCGACGAACTCGGCCGCATCGATCGTTCCCTTCTCAAGCGCCGCATAGATATCACCGCCCGGAATGTTCTGCGGCACGACGCCGAGTTCCTGGATGATCCGTCCGCCGAAGCCGCCGATGCGGAACTTGAGGCCCTGCATGTCGGCAACAGTGTTGATCTCTTTGCGGAACCAGCCGCCCATCTGGGCGCCGGTGTTGCCGGCGGGGAAAGCAATCATGTTGTTGCCGGCATAGAATTCATTGAGCAAGTCCATCCCGCCGCCCTCGTAGAGCCAACCATTGGTCATGCGCTGGTTGAGACCGAAAGGAACGCCGGTACCGAAGGCCCAGGTCGGGTCCTTGCCGAAGAAGTAGTAGGAGGCGGTGTGTGCAACTTCGATGGTGCCGTCGCGGACCGCGTCAGCGCCTTCAAGCGCCCCGACGATTTCGCCAGCACCATAGACCTGGATCTCGAAATTGCCGTCAGTGGCCTCGGAAACGGCCTGAGCGAACACCTCGGCCGCACCATAGATGGTATCGAGCGCCTTCGGGAAACCCGAAGAACAGCGCCATGTCACTTTCGGCATTGTCTGTGCGATGGCCGGAGCGGCCAGTGCGGTCGCTGCTGCGGCACCTGCACCAGTCACCCCGGCCTTTTTGATAAAGGAACGACGATCCATGAAAACCTCCCAGTTGAACCAAAGCCGCGAGGTAAATGACTTGCCCGTCATTTTCTAACCCGAGCGACATGCAAAGAACCTAACCATGTTGCGGCAGGCCTTTCAAGCACAGGGCTGCAATTTCGAAGGCATTGGTCAAGATTTTTTGCCAGTTGTTACTTCACTCGCTTTGGCCTGAAAAAGTCATAGTTTCTGCACATTTTTCCGGTGGTCATGCGGAATTGACAAAGCCGTCGTGAAACGGGAAAACCATCCGGACCACACTGCGTTCAGGCAGCTCCGCAAACCAGGGACATGAGACGATGCACAGTGGACTTGTTGCCGTACCAGCCGATATCCGCAGCTTCGATGGATACACATGGCATGCCTCACCCGACCAATACATCATGGCGGCCGTCAATGGCTCAAACGTGTTGCCGCTGATCGTTCCGGCTTTGACCGATGGGACCGATGTCGACATGGTCCTCGACCGGGTCGATGGCGTTCTCATCAGCGGGTCGCGCACGAATGTGCATCCCTCCAATTATGGAGAGGCGGAGACCGAAAGCCACGGCCCGTTTGATCCCGCTCGCGACCGTCTCAGCATGGCGCTCATTCGCCGCGCCATCGACCGCGGCATTCCGCTGCTTGCCATCTGCCGCGGCATCCAGGAATTGAACGTCGCGCTTGGCGGTTCGCTGGCGACGGAGATCCAGGAACTTCCCGGACGGCTCGACCACCGCAAGCCTCAGACCGAAGACCGCGATGAGGCTTTCGCGATCCGTCATTCCATCCAGGTGAAAGAGGGCAGTTGCCTAGCTTCGATAGTCGGCGGCGGCCAGGTGCAGGTGAACTCGCTGCATCGGCAGGCCATTTCCAAACTGGCGCCGCGGCTCGCAGTAGAAGCGGTCGCCGAAGACGGCACCGTCGAGGCCGTCAGTGTCATCGACGCGCCGGGCTTTGCAATCGGCGTGCAATGGCATCCCGAATACTGGGTCGGCAGCGACGCAATTTCCGACAAGATCTTCGCGGCCTTCGGCGACGCCGTCAGAGCCCGCCATGTCCGCCCAGCGCAAGCCGCCGAATAGACTTCAGGCACGCCTGCACCCGCCCGCCGGACCTCTGACGGAAATCCGCTCAGTCTTTACTTCTGTCGAGACCGGCGCATTCAGGAACGGGCGTGATCGCCGGGCGGCCATCAAGCCAGGCTGCAAGATTGTCCACCACCAGATCCGCCATTGCATTGCGTGTCGAGACCGACGCTGAAGCCACATGTGGCAACAGGCATGCATTCGGCAGATCCATCAGCGCCTGCGGCACATTCGGCTCATCCGCGAAGACGTCAAGCCCGGCGGCGGCAATACGCCGCTCTGCAAGTGCCGCGATCAACGCATCTTCATCGATCGTCGAGCCGCGGCCGATGCTGATCAGCACGCCCTGGGGTCCCAGCGCATCAAGAATTCCGGCATTGACCGCCTTTTCTGTCGCCGCACCGCCGGGGACCACCACAATCAGCGTGTCCACAGCCTTTGCCAATCCGGCGAGACCGTCGTGCCAGGGATAGTCGACATCATCTCTTTTGGTTCGCGTATGATAATGGATCGGCAGACCAAAGGCCTCCAGACGCCGGGCAATGGCCAATCCGATCCGGCCAAGCCCGAATATCCCGACAGTCCGCCCCCTCAACGTCAGCGACGTTAATGGATAAGCACCTTCCGCGACCCATCGCCCGGCACGAAGGTAAGTCTCCGCTTTCGGAAACTCACGCACAGTGTTGAGCAGCAGCCCGACGGCCGTGTCTGCAACCTCGTCGGAGAGAACATCCGGCGTATTGGTGACCATAACGCCACGCGTGGCAGCATGCCTGGCGTCCACCACATCATAACCGACCCCGAAATTGGCGATGATCGCCAGATTGGGAAATGCATCGATAAAACCAGCGTCAATGGTGGTTGCGCTGGCAATGCCGCTTACCTGCGCTCTGGTTTCGGCGTCCAGCAGCGCGGCATCGGCCGAACCTATCACGATGGCGTCGAACTCAGCCTCGACGCGTTCCCGGACGCGCTGATTGATCCGGCCTGGAATGAGAATGGTTGCTTTGTTGGCGTTCATCGTCCTGCTCCCGGGTTGAGCGGTGTCGTGGATTGCCGGATTCGCATTTCCGGCTTGATCAGATGGAGACCATCGGCTTCGCTTGATCCGTTGAGTTTGTCAAGGAGCGCGCGGGCGGCGAAGCGACCGACTTCGGATTGCCCGTTCCAGACTGTCGTCAGTGCCGGCGTGGCAATCGCCGCTTCCTCGAGATCGTCATAACCGGTGACCGAGATGTCTTTTCCGGGCACCAGTCCGGCGCGTGCGATTCCGTTCATCAGGCCGATCGCCACCAGATCGTTCCAGCACACCGCGGCCGTCGGCTTGAGTGGGTTGGCGAGAAAATTCACCGCCGCCTCGAAGCCGCTCTGCTTGGTGCGCGGTCCGGGTATTCTCAGCGCCGGATCCAGAGGGAGCCCGGCCTTCTTCATCGCATTGGCGTAGCCGGCATATCTGTCGCGACCTGTCGATGTGTGATCGGTGCCGCCAATCATGGCGATGCGGGTATGTCCCAGGCTGATCAGATGATTGGTCGCGAGCGCGGTTCCATAGGCGTCATCGCCGCGGAAGGTCGGCACATCGATCTCCGGCACGGACCGCGCGATCAGAATGGCCGGCATGCCATTGTCCTCGGCGAGCCGGATATCGGAAGCTGGCGTTCCAATGGCCGGCGACATGATCACGCCATCGCCACCCAATTGCAGCAGGGTCTCAATGAAATGGCGCTGTTTCTCGACTGAATCATAGTGGTTGGAAAGAATGAAGGTCTGCCGGCTGCGGTCGAGTTCCGTCTCGATCGCCTTCAGGATCTCGGCGTAAAACGGGTTCATGATATCATGAACCACCACACCGATAATGCCCGACCGCGACGTCCTGAGAGAAGCCGCACGCCGGTTGTAGATGTAGCCGAGTTCGATCGCCTTTTCCTTGATGCGGTCACGCGTGACATCGGCGACGAGTGGGCTGTCGCGCAACGCCAGGGAAACGGTTGCGGTGGAAAGGCCCAGGGCCTCCGCAATTGTAGAGAGTTTAATTTTTTGCGCCAAAACCCGATTCCCACTGGCGAGGCGCCCCGCCCCGATTCAAACGTTTAAACAAATCTAAAAGGTTTAAACCGGGCTGGCAATCAATCAGTTTCCGGAACGGGTGAATTGCCAATGGGGAGATCGCTTTCCTGCGGCTCCAGCGTTTCCGGATCCAGCGTTCGGTCGTTGGGAACCGCGTTTCCGGACCTTAGATCAGCGGCAATGCCGGCGTCGACCTTGGCCAGGAGATCCAGGAGGTGCGCGACATCCTTCTCTTTCAGATCAGCAAAAGCAGCTTTTTCAGTCCGCCGTTGCGACTTGCGGACCGACTTGATCTGGTCCCGCCCGGCATCGGTAAGGAACACCAGCATCATTCGGCCGTCTTCCTTCGATCCCTCGCGCCGCACGAAACCCTGGGCCGCGAGACGACCGATAGTCTTGGTGATCGTCGGCGCCTTGACGCCGAGGGAGGCTGCGATGGCGCCCGGCGTCTGGCCGTCATTTCCGTCGAGCGCCAGCATCACGCCATCCTGCCCGGCATAGAGCCCCAGATCGAGCAAGTGACGCGACAAGGCCGTTCGGGCGTTTCGCGCGACCTGGTTGATCAATGAAAGTGCTTCTGCCTGGGCGGTTCTCTTCGCCTTCTTGGTCTTGTTTTTCTTTTTACCGGACATGGACAGCTCCTTCTTGCGGCCTTAGTTCCATCACCCTAGGCTCTTCCAGCCTATCCAAGCCTGAGCGGAAAAACCACCACATGCCCACACAATCCGTGCCGATTGCAGTCCTGCCCCTGGGAGCCCATGAACAGCATGGTCCGCATCTTCCGTTCGAGACCGATACGCTGATCGCCCAGGCCATTGCGCACAGGCTTCGCGATGCCGTTCAGGACCCAATCAAGATCGACCTCCTGCCTGTCGAATCAGTTGGTTACTCTATCGAGCATATGGATGTGTCAGGAACGCGAACACTTGAGTTTGACGAAGCCATAAACCGCTGGATCGGCATCGCCGCCGATTGCGCCGCCCGTGACGTGCGCCGTCTGTTGCTGCTCAATGCGCACGGCGGAAACTCGCCGCTGCTCACCATCGTGGCCACGGAAGCCCGGGTGCGCTTCAACATGCTTGCGGTTGCAACCAGTTGGACCCGGTTTGGAATTCCGGAGGGTCTCATCAGCCCCGCCGACAAGGCTCTCGACATCCATGCCGGCGACATCGAAACTTCGGTGATGATGGCGATACGGCCGGATCTGGTCCGTCTCGACGCCGTTCGGGATTTTCCGTCGCGGCAGGCGGAATATGCCGAACGGTTCACGCATCTGCGCGCCTATGGCCCGCATGCCTTCGGCTGGAAGATGTCCGACATCAACAAGGAAGGCGCCGCAGGCAACGCCAGTCGGGCGAGCGCGGAGAAAGGCGAAGCCATTCTGGCCCACGCCGTGCACGGGCTCAGCGAATTGATTACAGACATGGCGGCCTTCGATGTAAACGAGCTGGTGTGAACAAGGTGCTCGCGAAAAGGTCTATTGTTTGGCCATCAAACCGGTCCAGCTGGCGCGCAGTTGGACTTGTTCTTCCAAAGTGAATCTGCCTTATTGATCAGGTTTCTGATAAGAATTGTTCAAACACATAGAGACATTACAATGATTGGCACGGATGTACTCGTCATCGGCGCAGGACTCGCCGGATTGACCTTGTCTCATCACTTGGTAGACCATGGAGCACACGTCACCCTGATCGAAAAATCCGGGGCGCCAGGGGGACGGCTGTCCACGCGCAGGAGCGACTTCGGCAGTTTCGATCACGGCGCCCAGTATCTGACCGGTCGCACGCCTGCCTTCACCGCCTTGATCAACCACCTCGCACAAGACGGCGACATCGCGGCATGGAAGCCCAGGGGCAAGGACAGCGCACGGCCATGGTGGGTGGGCCAACCCGGCATGTCGACAATCGGCAAGGTGCTGGCGCGGGACCTCGGGCCAAGATTTGGGGTACGGGCGACAGGGATCTCCTGCCGGGACGGACGCTGTGATGTGCAGGTCGAACACAGCGACGGAACGCAGACCCATTTCTCCGCACGCCGGGTTGTTGCGGCAATCCCCGCGCCCCAGGCTCTGGAACTGCTTGGCTCGCTTGACCCTGTCTTCACGGCCCTGGAAAAGGTTCGCATGGCGCCCTGCTGGACGGCCATGCTGGCTTTCGAAACGCCGCTTGGCGATGAGGTGCAGGATCTGATCCGTGGCCATGACGGTGATGCGCTGGCGCTGATTGCCCGAAACGGCTCGAAGCCGGGGCGGAGCGGCGAAACCTTTGTGCTGCACGCAGCCCCAGACTGGAGCCGCGCCCGCCTCGGAAGCGACCGGGAAAGCGTAGCCTCGGCGATGCTGGACGCCCTGCGCGCCCAGACCGGACTTGGCGCGGACTTGCCTGTTCCGGTTCATGTCGATCTGCATCGCTGGCTCCACGCCCTCGTGGAAACGCCGCTCGATCGCCCGTTCATCGGCAATGCGGACAACACGCTGTTTGCCTGTGGCGACTGGTGCTTGGAAGCCCGCGCCGAAGCCGCGCATCAGTCGGGTTTGGCATTGGCGGATCACATCATCTCCTTGTGAGTGGCATAAGGTAGGCGAAGCGCCTATATGGGGGGTCAATCACTCCATTCTGACTGAGAGCCCTCATGAGCGAAGCGCCCGCCCTCACCCCCGTTGCCCCGATCCCCGTGACCGTACTGACCGGCTATCTTGGCGCCGGCAAGACCACGTTGCTCAACCGCATCCTCTCCGAACCGCACGGCAAGCGCTATGCGGTGATCGTCAATGAATTCGGGGAAATCGGCATCGACAATGACCTGATCGTGGAATCCGACGAGGAAATCTACGAGATGAACAATGGCTGCGTCTGCTGCACCGTGCGCGGCGACCTGATCCGCGTCGTGGAAGGCCTGATGCGCCGGCCCGGGCGCTTTGACGCCATCATTGTCGAGACAACCGGCCTCGCAGATCCGGTGCCCGTCGCCCAGACGTTCTTCATGGACGAGGACGTGCGCGCCAAGACCCGGCTCGATGCCGTTGTCGCTCTCGTCGACGCGCGTCATCTGCCGCTGCGTCTCAAGGACAGCCGCGAGGCCGAAGACCAGATTGCCTTTGCCGATGTGGTCATCCTGAACAAGACCGATCTGGTCACCCCTGAGGAACTCGAAGCCGTCGAACGCACCGTGCGCGCGATCAATCCATCGGCCCGGATCCACCGCACCGAACGCGCCGCCGTGCCGCTCGACGCGGTGCTTGACCGGGGCGCCTTCGATCTCAGCCGGGCGCTCGACAACGATCCGCATTTCCTCGATCACGATGATCCGGACCACGCCTGCGGGCCGGATTGCGATCACGATCATGATCACCACCATGGACACGATCACCATGGGCATCATCATCACGGGCACGAACACCATGAACACACAGCCCCCTCGGCCATCCATGATCTAACGATCGAGTCGGTGTCGCTGCGCGGAGGTCCCGTCAATCCGAAGCGGTTCTTCCCCTGGATCGAGAAAATCACCCAGCTCGAGGGGCCCAATATCTTGAGGCTCAAGGGCATCATTGCCTTTGAGGGCGACGCTGACCGCTATGTCATCCAGGGCGTGCACATGATTGTCGAGGGCGATCACCAGCGGCCCTGGAAAGATGGGGAAAAACGCGAAAGCCGCCTCGTCTTCATCGGCCGCAACCTGGACCGCGAAAAACTCGAGCGGACCTTCCTGGCCTGCCAGGCCTGAGGACGATCGATCATGCCAACTGTCGCGCCGATAGATCTCGACGACCATTGCCTTTCGGTTGCCTTCCTGGGGGAGGTCCCGGCCTTTGCCTTGGCCTCCGGCTTGGTTGTCCGCCTCGATCATGGAACCATCCGTCATGAACTTCATGACGGATTGCTGGCTGCAAGCGTGACATGGGACGGCCAGAGCCTGATCACCGGCGGCGAGGACGGCAAGGTGATGCGGCTTGACGCCGACGGAACCGAAACCACGCTACGCGCTGCCGCCCGCAAATGGGTCGGCGTTGTTGCCGCCGGTCCGCAAGGCGCGATCGCCTTCTCCGAGGGCCGCCAGGCGACCGTGCTGCTTGCCGACGGAAATGAACGGACGTTCGAGGAAGCGCGCACCATCGAGGGCCTCGCCTTTGCACCGAAAGGTCTTCGGATTGCCATGGCGCGCTACAACGGCGTCTCCCTCGCCTTTGTGCAGGGCAGCGCGCCGGCGCTGGATTTCGAATGGAAGGGCGCCCACAATCAGGTGATGTTCAGCCCCGATGGACGCTTTCTGGTGACGGCCATGCAGGAAAATGCCCTCCACGGCTGGAAGCTCGACGGCAAGCCGGGTGGTGAGCAACGTCATATGCGCATGACCGGCTATCCCGCCAAGGTCAAATCCCTCTCATGGTCCAACAAGGGCAAATGGCTCGCATCATCCGGCGCGCCCTCGGCAATCGTCTGGCCGTTCTCGGGCAAGGACGGCCCCATGGGCAAGGCGCCACTTGAGCTCGGCCAGCGCGCCGACACCATGGTGACCTGCGTGGCATGCCATCCGGTGGAGGATCTGATCGCCATCGGTTTCGGCGACGGCATGGTGCTGGCCGTCCGTATCACCGACAGCAAGGAAGCCCTGCTCAGGCGACCGGGCCAGGGCCCGATCACCGCCATGGCCTGGAACAAGCCAGGTCGCCTGCTGGCGTTCGGATCGCAAGCAGGCGACTGTGGTGTTGTCGACATCGCGGGCTAGCTCACCCGGTCAGGTCCAGGACAGTTCAAGCTGCGGGCGGCCGTTCGAGGTCCGTTCGCGGCTGGCGCCATCCTTGCCGATGATCCCGTTGACCCGCTTGCGGAAGGCCGAGAAGCTGTCGAATGTAACCACATCGACGGCTTCATCGAGATCCAGCGAGACCCGGAAATTCCCCGGCGCGGAAGTGATGGCCTGAATTCCCACGACGCGGGCAGCAAAAGGCTGTCCGAGATAGGCGCCGGTCACACGGGCGCCGGGCGCAAGGCTTTCAGGCCCGGACCTGTTGCCCAGGGCCGCGTGCAAGGTGTTCCAGTCATTGAAGCCGTGCTGGGCCGCAATGAGTTCAAGCGCCTTCGAATGGCCGATGGTTTCACCATTGGCTTCAAGACGGCTTCTCAGGCGTCGGGCCTGATCCTTCAGTGTTCTCAAAGATGGTAAAGGCGTGTGATCACGCATGGCAGTTCTCCTGTCATGACATGCCGTATGCAAGGGGCGCCCGCATTCCACCATCTGGCATGTCATCAAAAAGGCTGACTGCTCGAAAGCCGGAGACTTCACCATGGCACTATGCCTGCGGACGGCCGGGGCTCCAGACCCGAAGACGGTCAGATAGGTGCGCGCAATCGCCATGTCAAGAAGAGGGTCGGAGGCTTAGAATCGGGCTATTCAGCCGCCATCCGTGTCAGCGCCTCTTCCCGGAACTCAGTCGGGCTCACGCCAACCCGCTCACGGAAAGCCCGGTTGAACGGGGCAAGCGAGGCATAGCCTAGCGAAAACGCATGTTGGATGATCTGTTCGCGGGCCATCTCCGGATTCGACAGCCGCCGCTTGGCTTCATCGATCCGGTAGTCGTTCACGAAGGCTGCGAAATTGCGGTGGCCAAGGCCGCTGTTGATCAGCCGCCGGAGACGATGCTCCGGAATATGCAGGGCAGCGGCAAGCCCTCCTATGGTCAGGCCCGGCTCGAGATAGAGGCCCGCCTCGACCGCCTTGACCACCCGGTCAAGCTCAAGCCTGTCCGCTGCTGACAGTCCCCCGCGCGCAACAGTTGGCACCGAAACGTCTCCGGAGCGTTGGAACAATTCTTCGGTGAGCGTGGTCAACCAGTAGGAAAATCCGAGAGCCAGAACGAAATAGACAGCGGCATAGATAGCGCAGAGCAAGTCATTGAGCGGCCCGCCATTGCCCATCAGATTGGTGAAGAAAACAAACAAGGTGAACGGAGGAACGGAGAATGCGAGCGCCAGGCTGAAACTGCGACGCTCATTGACAAGGTCGCTGCTCCGGTGGCGCAGGGCGCGATGGATGATCATCGCGAGCAGCGTGGCATTGAGCAGAACCAGGGCAATATTGAACCACCAGCGCCAGGCTTCAGGGAAAAGTGACCCACCGGCCACCAGCGGAATCGCGACCGCGACCGGCCAGAAATGGCGCAAGCGCCAGGAGAACCTGTCATCGAACAATGCCAGGACAAACCACCACATCGCGATGAAATGGAACTGTTCCGTTGCGAGAGTTATGGCATCAGCTGGCGCCAACATCGCCACGACCGGAGGTGAGTTGAGGATGATCTCCACCAATCCCGTGACGCAAAACAGAAAGCCTGTCCCGCACAGCAGATTGAACTCCGGTCGCCTCACCAGATGAACAATGACGAGCAACAATATGCCGAATGTCCCGCCGCGCAGGATGAGGTCGATAAAACCAGCCAGGGTCAATTCAAATGACATCGTCAAGTCCGCATTTTGCGCACGGCCAACCTGGCCCGCCTCAGACAGCTTACCCCAGATAGGTAATGGCTTGATGCAAGTCCAATCGATTCCGGAAATCATGCGCCGAAACTGAAACTTCCGCCCCGGATTTCAAAGTTGCGCGGCGCGCCGGTCATCCAGGCCCCAGATTACGGTCATCGCCGGTTCGGTTGAACTACACCAACCCCCCAACCGAAGCGGCACGTCAATTTCCAAACGTTCTCAAAGGAGACGATCATGAACAAGATGACCCTTACGGCAACTCTCGCACTGGCCGCGCTGCTGTCTTTCGCCTCGGCGCCGGCATTCGCTGAAACAGTCGAGACGCAAGCTTCTCTCTGCGCAAAAGCCCCGGCCAAGGCCGCCAAGGCAGGCATCGATTGCACCACGACGTCCGGAATCCTCAACGTTCAGGACAAGGCCGCCAAGAAATATCCGGCGGGTCCCGTCAATTTCGGCAACGGGGTCGTATTCTAACCGCGTCGATCCCTGTCGCTGCGAATGCGCCGGACGCCCCTCCGCTCCGGCGCATTCCTTTTGATGCAGGGCAACTATTCAGATCAGCTAAGCGACCCGGACGAGCCCTGAGGAGATGTGGGGCGACATTGCATCGCTGGACGATTGCCGCCGGTCCGCCCGCCGACCACGTGCAATCAGAAGGCCGCTGGCGTCGTCGAGATGACCATCCAGGAGTTCGCAGCCGAGCAAACGGTCGCGCTCCACAGGCCCCGGCATCAGCACTCCACCGGTCTTTTCGGCTGAGAATCCAAAACGGGCATAGTAGGGCGCGTCGCCGACAAGAATTATCGCGCTATGCCCCAGTTCAGCAGCCTGCGCCATGGCATGTCGCATCAGGGCGGACCCAATGCCCTGCCCAGACGCCGAAGGTTCAACCGCCAGCGGCCCGAGCAGCAGCAGGGACTTTTCCCCGCAAGCAACATCCCACAAACGAACGCTTCCGGTGACGGCCCCAGAGCCGCTGCGAGCGACAAAGGCAAGCCCGGCTGATGGCAGCCTGCCGCGACGGAGCTTCTCCGAGCTCTTGCGCTTGCGACCCTCGCCCATGGCACGGTCGAGCAGAGCTTCCCGTGCGTTCGCATCCGAGCCCAGTTCCTCGTCAATGGCAAAGCCCGCTTCACTGAGAATCGTGAGTTGTGCAGTCATCGGGTGCTCCGTTCCCGGCCCTGCCGTCAGGGCCAAATTAAGACAGAGCATCGTACGGCCACTCACAGAATCCGGCCTTTGGAGGAACCGGACAACGGTGCGGACGCTTGATGCGTCGATGGACCATGCCTTGCCAGGCGATGATCCGCTCATGTCTGCCTTGGATTGGAGGGAAGACCCGACCGCACGTTCGGCAATGAAGGTGTGCCTCTTCAGTAACCCCGGCTGTTGGAAAGCCGGCAGACACCAGAAAGGCCCGCACCGTCGTTGCTTCAAGATGTCCTCGCTCCACCGGTTGGCCGGAGAAACGACTGGAGGGGTTAATTCCAGGTACCTTACCGAATCCTCACCATATCGAGGGTCGGCGGACACCCACAGGCACGTGCGACTTTGGGCAGAATGCAAATATGAGGTACAGGTGTCGCAATCAAGAGTTTTCTCGGCCACTCCTTGAAAAACAGTTTCCTTGAACGAATATCGGTTAACTGTTCGCTGTACGATGACAATGCCTGCGCCGCCTCCGGCGCGAAACTCAGGGATCTGCCTTACATGGACACTTTGACCCGCATTCGCGCCTTTATCGATGTGGTCGAGGCCGAAGGATTTTCTGCAGCCGCCCGCAAGGTCGGCCGCTCCAAGGCGCTCTTGTCGAAATATGTCCGCGAGCTTGAAGATGATCTCGGCGCCTTGCTGCTCAACCGCACCACACGTCAATTTTCACTCACAGAAGCCGGTCATACCTATTACCGGACCGCCTCGGACATTCTCAAGGAAATCGACAACCTCGCCGATCTTGTCCGCGAAGGCTCGAAGGATCTCAAGGGCCGCATCCGGGTGTCGGCGCCACGAACCTTCGCTGACGCCGACATCGGCCGCTCGCTGATTGATTTTGCCGCAGCCCATCCGGACGTGACGCTGGAGATCATTTCAGACGACCGCTTTGTCGATCTCGTCGAGGAAGGATACGACGTGGCAATCCGCATCACACGGCTTGAGGATTCGGGTTTGATCGCCCGAAAACTCTCGGCGTTCTCGCTGATCGCCTGCGCCTCGCCTGAGTTTCTCGAACAGCACGGGCCGATCACGCATCCTTCCCAACTGGCCGGCATGCCCTGCATTGTCGATACCAATGGCCGGACGCTGAACAACTGGCCTTTCGAAAACAAGGATGGATCCGTTTTCTCGGTGTCTGTGCATGGCCGGCTTGAGGTCAACAGCCCGCTGACTGCCATGCGCGCGGCTGAAGCCGGCCTCGGCGTCGCCGTCTTGCCGGATTTTATTTTCAAGGAGCGTCAGGACCAGGGAAAGCTGGTGCCGATCCTTGCAGACTATCTTCTGACCGACCGTGGGATTTATGCGATTTACCCGCATCGGCGCTATCTTCCGGCCAAGGTTCGCGCTTTTGTCGATTTTCTGAGCCAGTGGTTCAAAACCAATCCTTGAATTGGAGGGTGATTCCTATTGTCGCGGGATCTGGCGCTTGTCGAAATTTCGTCCATATTTGCTGCCAAGGGAAACATCCATTCGAGACCAACAGATCGGCGCACCATGACCCCTTACCTGATGCCGCGACTGCCTGCCCTCGCGGCTCTTGCAGTCTTGCTGGCTCCGGCCCCCGCCTTGGCGCATCCGCATGTCTTCGCCGATGCACGGCTGGAGATCGAGACCTCGGCCGATGGCCATATCACTGAATTGCGCAATGTCTGGCGGTTTGATGAGGTTTTCTCGTCCAGCGTCATCATGGATTTCGACATGAATTCGGATCTGCAACTCGACGCTGAGGAACTCGCCAGCATCGGCGATATGGTCACCCAGTCCTTGGCCGAGTTCGACTATTACACCACCGTCACGGTCAATGGGAAAGACATCAAAACCTCGCTTCCCGAGACGATTAAGGTTGATTATCAGGACGGGCAATTGCTGATGTTCTTCGCCTTGGTCCCCGAAATGAGCATGCCGCTCAGGGGCAAGATTACTGTCGGCGTGTTTGATCCAACCATGTATGCGGCTCTTGATTTCATCAATGATGAGGACATGGCGGTGACGGGTGGCGCCGTCGGGCAGTGCACCCGCACGGTCGTCCGCCCGGATCCCGATGAAATCATTGCGCAGAACCAGGCGTCCTTGACCGAAGCCTTTTTTGAAACAACTGAGAGCGGCGACCTTTCCAAGCTGCTCGCGACCCGGCTGGAACTGGAATGCAAATGAGCAAGTTGGCCGGTCGTTTGATCCTGGCCACGGCCATTGGCTTTGTGCTCATGGCCGGGGCGGCGCATGCGCAATCCTCGCTCGGAATCGGCTCTGCCGAGCCGTCTTTTTCACCGAACGGCTTTGGCGGCTCGTTCCTGAATTGGATCAATCAGCATCAGCAAGCGTTCTACAGATCCCTGACAGGGTACCTGAAAGCCATGCGGACCGATCCCTGGCAGATGTGGGGACTGATCGGCCTGTCGTTTCTTTATGGCGTGTTCCACGCCGCAGGCCCCGGCCACGGCAAGGCGGTAATCTCCTCCTACATGATTGCCAATGAAGTGGCGCTCAGGCGTGGCGTGTTGCTGGCGTTTTTGTCCTCCATGCTGCAGGCTGTAACCGCAGTGGCGGTGGTGGGCGCCGCCTATTACCTTCTGCGCGGCCTGGCGATTTCGATGACACAGGCGACGCATTTCATGGAAGTCGCCAGTTACGCGCTGATCGCTGCCTTTGGCTTCTGGCTGCTCAGCCGAAAGCTCGTTTCCTTGAGAAGCAGCCAGCCTTTGGCGGTGTTAGCATTAGCGCAACCGCACGCCCACCACGAGCATCATCACGCTCCTCATCAACATCACCACGAGCACGATCATCATGCCCATGGACATGATCACCATCATTCCCACGGCGACGCCTGCTCCAGCTGCGGCCATGCTCACCTCCCCGATCCCAGCCTGATCTCCGGCCGGGACTTCAGTCTGCGCGAAGCCTGGGGCGCTGTTGTGGCGGTCGGGCTCAGGCCCTGTTCGGGCGCCCTGATCGTGCTGACATTTTCAATGTTGAACGGGCTCTGGCTGGCGGGAATCATGTCGGCGTTCGCCATGGCGATCGGCACCGCGATCACCGTGTCGGCACTGGCCACGATGGCGGTCATGGCGAAGGGTGCAGCCGTACGCCTGGCCGGCGCCTCGATGGGCGGCCATGTCGGCACGATGATCGAGATCCTCGGCGCGACCACCGTTATGGCTCTCGGACTGCTTCTTCTGGCCGCATCGCTGCAGACCTGAGCGGAAGCTAGTCCCGGTGTTCCTCGCGTTTCTGCTGGCGCTTTCCGCGCAGCCAGAACACGGCAAAAAACGCCAGCACGAAGAAGATTCCCAGTGCATAGGACAGCCATGGCGACACTTCGGACAGCGACATCATCATCGCCGGCATGTAATAGAAGATCAGCCCAGTGACGCCGAGAATGACGGCAGCCGCAATGGCGGAAGATCGGTTTGAAGTCCCGCGCTCACTCATGGTTCATGGCTCCATCTGCAGCGATCGCGGGACCCTGCGACTGACGGGTTATGGAATGAGCCATGGCCTTGCACTCAACTTTCATCAATCTTCCCTCTCCGGATCATGTCCGGTTTCCGGCACTCTCGCCGACATGTGAACCACGACACGACCGGCCTTTTGTTCTTCATGGTCGATCGTAAAGCCCACCCTCTTGTACCACGCCAGAGCGGGATTGAGACTGTTAGTGATCAGCCCAACCCTATTTAATCCCAACTCCCGCGCCCGTTCGAACGTTGCCTCAAGCAACAAGCGGCCGCGACCTGATCCTCCCGCTTGTGGCGCGGTGGCAATCGATTCGAGAAACAGCCGGTCCGGCATGATCCGCAGGATCAGCACGCCAATGAGCACCTTCGCATCCTCATCAAACCAGACCTCGCACTCATCCAGAATCGCGCCGTAGTCCCATTCAAGCGGGATCGCCCGCGCCCCCACCGCAACCTCGGTACGCGTATAAGCAGCGTGCTGGAAATCCTCAAGCAACTGGCGTTCATCAGCCATTGCGCGCCGGAGGCCCATCATGGTGCTGCCTGCCTCATATCTTCCAGCCGAACCACTTGCTGTCCGTCGGGACCAAAATTGAAGGGATCTAGCCAAGCTTCAAATGCCCGTTTGAGTGCCGGCCACTCACCATCGATCATCGAAAACCAGGCCGTGTCGCGGTTGGCGCCCTTGGAGACGATATGCTGGCGGAACACGCCCTCCAACGTGAACCCGAGACGGACCGCCGTGACCTTGGATGGCGCATTGTCGTTGTGACATTTCCATTCGTAGCGGCGATAGCCGAGAGCCTCGAACACGTGCCGCGCCATCAGATAATGCGCTTCCGTCGACATCGGCGTCCGGGCCATCGCGGCGCCGTGCGCAACCGATCCGACCTCGACCACACCGTTGGCGGGATCGGCGCGCATGAGGGACGCCATCCCGACAATCTCTCCAGTGCGGCGGCTGCGGAAGATACTTACCACCATGCCGGCCCGGATATTGGCGTCGAGCCAATCGGAGAGCTGTCCGGGGGCATCGTAGGGTCCATTCGGGAAATAACGAATGAGCTCGTTGATGCCTGGGCCGCCCATGGCTTCCCACAGCGCGGCTTCATGCACATCGCGGCGGAACGGCTCGATCATCACATACCGCCCGGTAACCGAGAAGCCCTCGGGTGCCGGGCGGGATGTCCAGTTGCTTAAATCGCTCATTTGTGTTGCCTGAATTGAATTTCGCGCCGGGATAGGACATGAGTTGCCTCGACAAAACAACTGCCGGGAGAGGAAAAAACGCCCATGATACAGCCAGTCGCAGCTTTTGATCGCATAGGTGAGGAAAACGCCTTTGCCGTGCTCGCCCGCGCCACCGACCTCGCCAACCAGGGCCGCGATATCATCAATCTCGGCATCGGCCAGCCGGACTTCAAGACGCCGGCGCATATCGTTGAGGCGGCGGTGAAGGCTTTGCGCGACGGCCATCATGGCTACACACCCGCCAACGGTCTGCTGCAGACGCGCGAGGCGGTGTGCCGCAGGACCCTCACCATGACTGGGGTGGAGATCTCTCCGGACTCGGTAATGATCATGCCTGGCGGCAAGCCCACCATGTATGCCGCGATCCGGATGCTGGGCGAACCCGGTGTCGACATTCTCTACCCCGACCCGGGCTTTCCGATCTACCGCTCGATGATCGAGCATGTCGGCGCGCGTCCGATTCCGGTACCCATGCGCGAGGAAAACGGCTTTGCCTTTTCAGCGGAGGAGACGCTCGCCCTGATCACGCCTGAGACCCGGTTGCTGATCCTCAATTCGCCGGCCAACCCGACCGGCGGCGTCACCCCGAAGGCCGAAATCGACAAGCTGGTGGCGGGCCTTGCCGCCCATCCGCAGGTCGCCATTCTGTCCGACGAGATCTACGACGTCATGACCTATGACGGCGAGAGCCACACCTCACTTCTCACCTATCCCGATATTCGCGATCGGCTGATCGTACTCAACGGCTGGTCAAAGACCTGGGCCATGACCGGTTGGCGCATGGGCTGGTCGATCTGGCCCAATAGCCTGATCGGTTACGCCCGCAAGCTCGCCGTCAATTGCTGGTCCTGCGTCAATGCGCCATCGCAATTTGCCGGAATTGCCGCTATCGATGGCCCTCAGGACACAGTTACCGAGATGCTCACGGCCTTTGATCGCCGCCGCAAGCTTGTCACCGACCTGCTCAATGCCTTGCCCGGCGTCTCCTGCGTGCTGCCCAAGGGCGCGTTCTACGCGTTTCCGAACATCTCGGCCACCGGCTGGAAAGCCAAGCCGCTTGCCAGCACATTGCTGGATGAAGCCGGCGTCGCGCTGATCGGCGGGCCTGATTTCGGGGTGCTGGGCGAAGGCTATATCCGCGTCTCCTGCGCCAATTCCGATGACAACATCGAAAAAGCAATTGTGCGGGTCGGGGAATTTCTGGAAAAGCGGAAGCCCTGAACGGGTCGAGGGCGGCTTTCGCCGCCCTCATCGTCATGCCGTTCTTCTTGGGAGGAGTGGAGAGGCATGTCTGATCATTAGACTGAGCTAAAACAGTTAATGCGGCGTTAACCAGGAATGATGTGTTTTAGCCCTGCCGCCAATGCGGCCGGTCAGAGCCGGGCCGTCAGCAGCTTCAGTCCGGCAAAGCCGAACGCCACTGCGAATGCGCCCTCGAACCAGCGCCTGAGGCGTATATAGACTCCTACAACCCTCGGATTGGAGAAAAGTACGGCATAGGCGATGAATATGCCCATGCTCTGCAAACCGACAAGAAGCACCACGGACGCTATCTCCCACCTTGTTGCCGTGACCGGCACGCCGACCGAGTAGAGGGCGCCAAAAAACAAGATGGCTTTCGGATTGGTCAGATGCATCGCCAGCCCCTTGCCATAGGCGCTTCGATGGCTTCGCGCCGTCACGGAACGGAGTTGGGTCCGTGTTGGCGACAGGGCGCTGCGGGCGCTCCTGTAGGCAAGAAACAGCAAATATCCGGCGCCAAGGTACCTCAACAGCTCAAACACCCACGCATTGGCGAACATGAGAGCGCTCAAACCCAGAGCGGCAGCAATCGACCAGATCCAGGATCCAGAGGAAATGCCTGCCACCAGGGCAAGAGCCTGCCCACGCCCATGCGCCATAGCGGTGCCGGCGATTGCCAGCGTGGAAGGTCCGGGACTACCTGCCCCCAGGAATGCTGCAGTGATGATCAGGGTATAGTTGATGTGCTCGAACATGATGCGGTGACGATGCCACCCCGGATGCAGCCGAGCAACGCGGCCAACCATGATACTTTCTGCAGTCCATCATTCCCGATAGTGATGGAACGCGTAGCTTCAAGAGAAGCCATTGGCATGGTGCTCTCCATCCGGGCTTGAGCGGGATCCGCGTGGATGGGCGGACACTCATCGTACCGCTCAGGACGATCTCAGTCGGCGCCTCTGACAACCGCTCCGGGCTTCACGAGCCGTTTCTGGATTGCCCAGACGAGCACGGCGGTTCCCAGCCCGATGGCATCGGTGAGGAAGCCTGAGTGGATCATCGAGATTGCTGCCACGATGAGTACGCCTCTGAGCACGATGTTCAGATTGCCGAAGTACCACCCCTGTACCGCTGAAGACAGCAGGTAGACGCCGAGAAGCGCGCCCAGGACAACGTGAATGATGTCCAGCGGTTCTCCCTGCATTAGCAACTCGGGCGAGGAGAAAAACATGAAGGGCACGATGAAGGCTGCCAGACCCATCTTGAAGCTCTCGACGCTCGTCTTCATCGGATCCGATCGTGCGATGGCCGCTCCCGCATAGGCGGCAAGGGCCACCGGCGGCGTAATGGCCGACATCACCGCGAAGTAGAAGATGAAGAAATGCGCCGTCAGCGGTTGAATTCCCATGGTGATCAACCCTGGTGCGATGACACTTGCCGCCACGGCATAGGCGGCGGTCGTGGGCATACCCATACCCAGGATGATCGAAACGATCATGGCGAAGAACAGCGCGAGGAGTTGGGTGTTGGAGGCGAGGCCGAGCAACAGCGAGGAGAAGCGGGTTCCAAGCCCAGTCAGAGCGATCACACCAACAATGATGCCTGCCGCGGCACAAACCGCGACCAATTGCAGTGTCATCTTTGTGGAGATCTCAAGCGCGAAGAGGATTTCCTTCACACCCATCTTGTAGGGCGTCAACCAGGACACCACGACGGCTGCCCCCATTGCGAGAGTACCGGCGCGGATCACCGAATAGCCCATGAACAGCGCACCGATCAGGATGATGATCGGGATAAACAGGAAGACTTGGCGTGCCAGACGGCTGAATTTCGGCAGCTCGTCGCGCGGCAGTCCCTTCATGTTGTATTTTTGCGCCGCCAGATCGACGTTGAAATAGACCGAAACGAAA
Source organism: Hoeflea sp. (assembly GCA_019084245.1). Taxonomy (GTDB): domain Bacteria; phylum Pseudomonadota; class Alphaproteobacteria; order Rhizobiales; family Rhizobiaceae; genus Hoeflea. Next base: position 122,736 of record JAHRFE010000035.1, on the reverse strand, counting down.
TAAAGCAGCGCCGGGATGATCGCCGCAACCACGATCTCGGAATAGGCGATGCCGGTTATTTCCGACATGATGAAGGCGCCCGCTCCCATGATCGGCGGCAGAATCTGCCCGCCAGAGGAGGCCGCCGCCTCGATCGCTGCGGCGGTTTGCGGTTTGTACCCCACTTTCTTCATCAGCGGGATGGTTAGCGAACCGGTGGCCACGACATTGCCCGCCGAGGTGCCGTTGATCATTCCCATCAGGCCGGAGCCGAAGACAGCCACCTTGGCCGGGCCGCCCCGCCGGTCACCCGCAACGGCAAAGGCGAAGTTGACGAAATACTCGCCGACGCGGCTGGCCTGCAGGAAAGCGGCAAAGGCCACGAACAGGATGATGTAGGTGGACGAGATCGCCGTTGTCGGCCCCAGGATGCCCTGGTCGGTGAAGATATAGGTGAAGAAGCGCGTGACGCTGTAGCCCTTGTGATAGAGTATGCCCGGCAACCACGGTCCGACGAAGCTGTAGATCACGAAGATCGAGGCGATGATGACCAGCGCCATGCCCGCCATGCGGCGGGTCAATTCAAGAATGAGCACCACGCCGATCAGCGCCGCCCACATGTCGGCTTCCTTGGCCAGGGCCGTACCCGCGCGCAGCCGCAGGAAAGGCGCATGGTGGATGATGTAGAGGGTGGTGGCGATGGCCGCAAGCGCAAGGGCGATGTCGGCAAGGTCAATATGCGCGCGCCGAGCGTCAGGCATGAACCAGCCGACCAGCAGGATCCAGACAGTTCCCAAGGCCAGCGGGACACCGAAAGTCCAGCGCCAGGCCAAAGCATTGGCCGCCTGATCTATGCTGGGCGCCAAGCCAAACCAGGGCAGCAGCACCTGCACCAGGGCCACAAGGATGAGGCCAACTCCCGGCAGGATCAGCAGGTCGCGGCGGCGCCGGTTTTCCCCGTCAACCTCGGTAAATGTCAGCGACGAAAACAGCAGGAAGCCGATGACCAATCCGCCGCCGACATGGATTAGGCGATAGGTCCATGTCTCGAGCGGATAGAGGTTCATCACCCCGATGTGGAAGGCTGTGTAAAGAACGCACAGCGCCGACAGGATCAGTCCGGTTGTCCCGGCGGGCTTGCGCTGGTTGGCTGAGAAGATTTCATTGTCGACGCCTGCCGCGATTGCTGCATCGGCCTCGTTAGGTGCTGGCGTTGTCATGCATTCCTCCCCCCGGAACGGCTTTGTGAAAGGGCGCCCCTTGTGCAGGGGCGCCCGCAGGTCACGGTGTCCGAGACCCGTTTACTTGAGGGTGTCGGGGATGGTGATCCCTTTTTCCTCGAAGTATTTCACCGCGCCGGGGTGGAACGGCATGAAGGTGTTCTTGTCCCAGTTCTCAGGAATGGTCTCAGATGCCGTGGCGTGGATCTGAAGCATGCGCTCATTGTTGTCGAGCGCGAGCTTGGTGATCTCGTAGGCAAGACTGTCCGGCATGTCCTTGTGTGCAATGGCGAAGTTCCACAGCGCGACCGTATTCTGGTCATAGTCATGGCCGGCATAGGTGCCCGACGGGATGACGAACGGCGCCATGGCAGGATAGGCTTCAAGCACCTTGGCCTGTTCTTCCGGCGTCAACCCGAACATCACCACGTCCTGCTGGGCTGCCAGTTCCGAAAACGCGGCGATCGGCACGCCCGCCGCAAAGGCGAAGGCGTCGATCAGGCCGTCCGACAATTGTCCCGCGGCATCGGCGGCGCCGGCATTGGAGACATTTGCCTCGATGCCCAGTGCAGTGATGAACTGCGGCCAGTAGGTGCCGGGCGTGCCGCCGGCAGGGCCGACCGAGACGCGCTTGCCGGCAAGATCGGACACGGACGTGATGCCCGATGATTTCAGAGCCACCACCTGGAAGGGCGTCTGGTACATCGGGAAAAGGGCGCGGATGTCCTTGTGCTCCAGGCCCGGAGCGAGTTCCGACTTGCCGTTCCAGGCATCATAGGCGGGGCCCATGGTGACGAGGCCCATCAGGTGATCGCCCGTCTGCACCAGAGTCACGTTCTGGACAGGGCCGCCGGTGACCTCGCCGGTCGCGTTCACGCCGAGCGCTTCAGAGATATAGCCGCCAAAGCCATTGCCGTAGACGAAATAGGTGCCGCCCTGCGAGGCGGTGCCGATGGTGAGTTCCGATGGCCAGCCGGTCTTGTCCTGCGCGTACGCGCCGGTCGCGATCACGGCCGCGACAGCGGCTGCGGTGATGGTCTTGATAAACATGTAACCTCCCAAGTAGCTGCGGGAGCCTCCTGCTCCCGCTCGCGCCCGATTTCAATCGCCTCCCAGGCTCGGGCTCAACCGAATACTACCTTTTTTGGGCCGGGTTTCATAGTTCGGGCGGCCAGATGGGTGGAAATCGTAACATTGCGGGGGGAATCATGGGGGGAAAAGGTACGCTATTGGTCTCCGTCGTCGCTGGCCGCGCCAAACTGCGCCTTGTCCAGTCCGTGTTTCTGCATCTTCTCCCACAAGGTCTTGCGCGACAGCCCGAGGGATTCGTAGACGGGCTTCAGATTGCCCCTGTGGGCGGCCAGTGCAGCCTCGATTTCGCGGCGTTCGAACTCGGCCACCCTCTCGGCCAGCCGCCCCGGCGGATCTTCCGGCACCAGTCCCTCGCCAAGACCAAGGGCATAGCGGTCGGCGGCATTGCGGAGTTCGCGCACATTGCCCGGCCAGTCTCTGGCCGCAAGCTGGGAAATGACCGCCGGCGGAACCTCCGGCGCCGCGACGCGGTGCCGGCGCGCCGCCTCGACCAGAAGCCTCAGGAACAGCAGCGGCACATCCTCGCGCCGGGCTGACAGCGGCGGCACATGCAGGGTCACCACGTTGAGGCGATAGAGCAGGTCGGCGCGGAACCGGCCCGCCTGCACCTCGGCTTGCAGCGGCACGCGCGCGGTCGCCATGAACCGGACATCGAGATCGATCGGCTCGTTGGCGCCAAGCCGCGTCACCGTCCTTTCTTCGATCACCCGGACCAGCTTTCCCTGGAGATCGAGCGGAACCGAGGCAATATCGTCAAGCAGGATCGTGCCCCCGCGGGCATGTTCGAATTTGCCGTAGCGCGCGCGCAGCGCGCCAGCAAAGGCCCCGGGCTCATGGCCAAACAATTCGCTTTCGATCAGTGTCGCTGGCAGGGCGGCGCAATCGATCGTGACCAGAGGTCGATTGGCCCGCGACGACAGGTCGTGCAGCGCCCGCGCCACGACTTCCTTTCCGGCCCCGGTCGCACCTTCGATCAGCACATCCGCCTCGGTGGGTCCGATGGTCCGGATGCGCCGGCGCAGGTCGATCATCATATTGGAGCGACCGATCAGGCGCTGTTCGAGATCGTCCACCTGCCCGGCGGCCGCCCTGAGCACCCGATTTTCCAGCACCAGCCGCCGGTGATCGACGGCACGCGCCACGATGTCGGACAATTGGCTTGCGGCGAAGGGCTTTTCGACAAAATCATGGGCCCCGTCCCGCATCGCCCGCACGGCCAGCTGAACATCCCCATGGCCCGTGATCAGAATGACGGGAATATCCCGGTCGATCTCGTGCACGCGGCTCATCAGCGTCAGCCCGTCCATTCCCGGCATGCGGATGTCCGTCAGGACAATGCCCGGGAAGCCGAAGCTGACCATTTCCACGACCCGCTCGGCCGCGGAGAACTCCACCACCTGGAATCCGGCCAGATCGAGCGCCTGCGCAGTGGCGGCGCGCAGATCGGGTTCATCATCGACAAGAAGGACACGCATGGACGTCATTCGGCAGCACTTGGCATGGCGGGGGAGATCTGAACAGCATTTTCGTCCGAGGCCGTGAGAAGCCGGATCGTGAAGACGGCGCCACCGGCCTGCGACGAAGCGACCTCGATGTCGCCCCCGAAATCCTTGATGATGTTGTAGGAGATCGACAGGCCGAGGCCCAGTCCCTTGCCCACACCCTTGGTGGAGAAGAAGGGATCGAAGATGCGCGGCCTCAATGCCTCGCTGACACCCGGCCCGTTGTCCGAGACGCGAATGACGACATGATCGCCCCCGGCCAGGGCGTCGAGCGTGATCCGCGGAACGTCTTCGCCTTCCGCGGCGTCGGCGGCATTGGAGAGGATGTTGACCAAAACCTGCTGCAATCGGACTGGACCCGCGATGGCCAGGGGGAGATCGGGGGCGATCCGCAGCGTAAGCTCGGCCTTGGCGGCCTTGAGCCGCAGCGTGGCGATTTCGACGGCTGCCTCGATCACATCGGGCAGAGCGACGGCCCCAAGCTTCTGGCCCGGCTTCCGCGCGAAACTGCGCAAATGGCCACTCAGCGTCCCAAGGCGGCTGATCAGGTTGATGATGCGGTCGATATTGGCCCGGGCCTCGCCCGAGCGTCCGCGGTCGAGCAGGACGAGCGCATTGTCGGCATAGGTCCTGGCTGCAGCCAGAGGCTGGTTGAACTCGTGGCTGAGCGCCGCGGACATCTGCCCCAGGGCGGCAAGCTTGCCCGCCTGGACGAGATCCGCCTGCGCCTGCTTGAGCTCGGCCGTCCGCATCTCGACACGCCGCTCCAGATTGGCCTGCGCCTCGGCCTGCAGCTGGAACCGCTCGGTCAGGCGCAGGCGCCGCTGCCAGAGCATGGCGCCCAGTAGCGCCATGACGCCGACCGAGAGCAGGGCCACCACCGCGGCCGTCATCGCCTCGCGACGCGCGGCGACCGTGTCGATCAACACATGAACCTGCCAGTCGGCACGCGGCATCGACATGTCCCGCTGGACGAATTCGCTGGACCCGATCCGAAGCAGATGGCGCGTCCCGTCGTCATGGTCGTCTGCCACGTCCAGCAGTCCGATCGGCGTGTCGGCGTAGCGTCGCGTCGCGGCGATGCGCGCGCTTGCAGCCGCATCAAGCGGACGCAGCACGTGAAACAGCCACTCGGCGCGACTGGACAGAAAGATCACGCCGTCAGGATCCGTGACGAGGACCGCATAATCGCCGCTCAGCCAGGTCTGCTCTATGGCGTCCAGATCAACCTTGAAGACAAGCACGCCGATGATGTCGCCTTCACCCCGCACGGGAGCGCCGAAATAGTATCCGCGCTTGAGGCTGGTCGTGCCCAGCGCAAAGAAACGCCCCGTCCGCCCCAGCATGGCTTCGGAGAAGTACGGCCGGAAGGCGAAGTTCTCGCCGACAAAGGATTTCTCCTGCAGGTGATTGGATGCGGCAATGGTCAACCCGTCCGCAACCATGAGATAGATGTCCGAGGCATCCAGCATGCGCTGGATGCGCTCCAGATACTGGTTTGCCTCAGCGACGAGTGCCTGGTTGCCGGGGTCGGCGGCCAATTGCCGGATCAGCGCCTGTTCGGCGATCAGCGCCGGCAGGCGTTCAAAACGATCAAGCTGGCCGGTTAGCGACGAGCTTGCCAGTTGCAGCACATTGTCCCCGCGGCGGGCGGTTTCCTCCATCACGCGGTCAAGCGTCGCGCGCCACGTCACCCATCCCGCCAGCACCGAAACACAGGCCACCAGCACTGCTGCAATCCACAACCAATGCCGGACCGTTCCCGATGCCATAGCTTCTCCCCTCACTCAGACCGACCTTAACTGCGGGGAGGTCCTCCTGCAACGCGGCTGTGCGGGCGCCGTAAAACCTGCGGGTGCGGAGATCGACGCGGGACGAGGTCCGGGATCAGAATGTGTCCAGGCGACGGGGCTGGCGGGACGGCCCTGAGAAATCAGACCTTTGCAGCCGCCACCGTCGCCTCGATGTGGTCGACAAGCGGATCCGGCAAGCCGAGGCGTCCGGCCAGCAGGTCAAGAAAGCCGCGTTCGGCCCTTGAGTCGGGTTCGATCGTGAGACGTGCCGCGGTGAACAACTCCACCTTCTGCACCTCGGTCGAGGCCGATCTCACGATGCCATCCAGATCAACCGGCTTGGCGAGCTCTTCGTCAAGAAAAGCCATCGCATCTCCGCCCAGCCCCGAAAGAGCCAGTTTGTCGTGAATGCGGACGCGCTCCGCATCGTCGACATGGCCGTCGGCGCGGGCCGCGGCGATCATCACGCGAACCAGCGACAGCGCGAAATCGTCGGTGACCGCTGCAGGGTCGGCCGAAAATTCGGAATCGGACGGCGGTGGTAGCAATTCGGGCTCGCCGACGGTCTGGCCGCTCATCGGATCCTTGCCGGCCTGGTAGTTTTTCCAGGCCTGGTACCCCAAGCCGGCGATCGCAGCCATGCCGCCAAGCTTCAAAGCTGATCCGCCAAGCGCCCGCCCGGTGCCCGTTCCCAGCAGCACGGCGACTATTCCGGTGGCGGCAAGAGGGTTATTCTTGGCGAGTTGCGTGACCTGAGCGGCCTTGTCACGGAAAGTCCCCTGGGTGCCGGGAACGTTGGAGCCGAGAAATTGGTCGAGCAGCGTTTTGGGATCGAACATAAAACCTGGTCCTTGTCTTTCAGAGTGTGGCGGATTTCTTCCGCCACCTATATGCTCAGATAGGAAGGCCAGGAGCCTCTTTCAAACCGTGTTCGCCGAATGTGCTACAGACTAGGCCGACAGCCACGAGGCCTCGGTGGCAAGCCGTGTTATGCCATCCCAATCACCGGCCTCGACCAGGGCCTGAGGCGCGACCCAGGATCCGCCGACACAGATCACATTGGGCAGCGAAAGGTAGTCGCGGGCATTGTCAGGTGTTATTCCACCGGTCGGGCAGAACATGGTACCGGCCAGGGGCGAGGAGAGGGACTTGAGATAGGCGGCGCCGCCTGCCTGTTCGGCCGGAAAGAACTTCAGCACCTCGTAGCCTTCTTCCCTCAGCGCCATGACTTCGCTCGGGGTCGCAGCTCCCGGCAACATCGGCACCGCTGATTTGCGCGCCACGTCAAGAAGCTCCAGGGTGGTGCCGGGGGACACGATGAATTGCGATCCGGCTTCAACCGCCTGGTGATACTGACGCGCATTCAGCACCGTGCCGGCGCCCGGAACCGCTCCCTCGACCTCATCAGCGACCGCCCGTATCGCTTCAAGCGCCACGGGGGATCTCAGTGTGATCTCGATCGCCTTGAGCCCTCCGGCAACCAGCGCGCGGGCCAACGGCACCGCATGGGCGAGATCCTTGATGACGAGCACGGGCACGACAGGCTGCAATTTCAGAATGGAAATGAGGGCTTGGGTCTTGTCACCCATGTCGCTTGTCCTTTCGCGTCATCAATCGGAGCGCACCGAATAGCCTTTCGTCCCGGGATTGTCCATGTTGCCCCAGCTTCACGGGCTCATGTGTGGCTTACTGGCCGATTGCCTGAAACGCACGGACGCGCTATTCCGCGATCATGAAGACACATGAAAAAACTCCCGTATCCAACCAGCCGGTCATTGTCGCAGCGCTCTACCATTTCGCCCGGCTTTCCGGCCATGAGGCGTTGCAGCACCCCCTTGCCGAGTTGTGTGACAGAGAGGGCGTCAAGGGCACGCTGTTGCTGGCCCGCGAAGGCATCAACGGAACCATCGCCGGGTCGCGTTCAGCGATCGACGCCGTGCTGGCGCATCTTCGCGCAATCCCGGGACTTGAACCGCTGGAGCACAAGGAAAGCAGCGCGCACAAGATGCCGTTCAGACGCATGAAGGTGCGCTTGAAAAAGGAGATCGTCACCATGGGCGTTCCCGACATCGACCCGCTCGAGGGCGTCGGCGCCTATGTGGATCCGCAGGACTGGAACAGGCTCATCTCCGATCCGGATACGATCCTGATCGACACCCGCAACGACTATGAGGTCGGGATCGGCACGTTCAAGGGCGCGATCAATCCGGAAACCGGCACGTTCCGCGAATTTCCGGGCTGGGTGGAAACGGCGGGGCTCGATGACAAGACCAAGCCGATCGCCATGTTCTGCACCGGCGGCATCCGCTGCGAGAAAGCCACCGCCTTCATGCGCGCAAAGGGCTATGAAAATGTCTATCACCTCAAGGGCGGCATTCTGAAGTATCTCGAAAACGTGCCGGAAGAGGAAAGCCTGTGGCAGGGCTCCTGCTTCGTCTTTGATGAGCGCGTCGCCATCACCCACGGCCTGCGCGAAAGCGATGAAATCCTCTGCCGCGCCTGCCGCAACCCGGTGTCGCCAGAAGACCAGGCCTCGGAGCTTTTCGAGGAAGGTGTTTCCTGCCCGCATTGCCATGACAGCCGCAGCGAGGACGACCGCGCCCGGTTCCGCATGCGCCACAAGCAGATGCTGGCTGAACGCAAGAAGGCTCTTGCCGATACGGAATCCGCATGAGCAGGCCCACCCAGCGGATCCTGATCGTCGGGGCCGGGATTGTCGGGATCGCGACGTCCGCACTCTTGTCCGAGCAGGGCCATGCCGTCACCGTCATCGACCGCACCGGCATTGCCGAGGAAACCAGCAAGGGCAACGCCGCCGCGCTGGCCTTCTCCGACATCATGCCGCTGGCGTCGCCGAAGATCCTGCTCAAGGCGCCGAAATGGCTGCTCGATCCGCTGGGTCCTCTCTCGATCCGCCCATCCTATCTGCCGAGGCTTGCGCCCTGGCTCTGGCAGTTCTGGAAGGCGAGCCTTCCCGCCCGCCTGCAGACCTCGATCGCAACGCAGACCGCGCTTATGCGGCTGGCCGAAGCCGAAATGATGGCGCTGGTCGAACGCGCCGGCATCGGCAGCATGGTGCGCCACGACGGGTCGCTCGAGCTGTATGAAAGCGAAGCGGAGTTCAAGGCCTCGGCCGATGGCTGGGCGCGGCGCGCAAAGGCCGGCATCGGTTTCGAACATGTCCGCGGCAACCGTTTGGCGGACCTCCAGCCCGGCCTTTCTCCACGCTTCGAAATCGGCACCTTCGTGCCGGGCTGGAAGACCGTGAGCGAGCCGCAACGTTTCGCGCTGGCGCTGTGGGCCCATTCGGAGCGCCATGGCGCTGTGTTCGAGAAGGCCGAAGTCCGGGCGCTGGAACGGCCGGAACAGGGGCCCGCCGTCAGGCTGGCTGATGGAACAGCACGACATGCCGACCGGATCGTCGTCTGCGCCGGGGCCTGGTCGACGCGGCTGATCAATCCGTTGACCCGGCTTCGCATTCCGCTCGACACCGAGCGTGGCTACAACACCACGCTGCCGCCGGGCGCCTTCGATCTCAAGCGCCAGCTGATCTTCGGCAATCATGGTTTCGTCGTCACGCCGCTTGACACCGGCGTGCGCGTCGGTGGTGCCGTGGAACTCGGCGGGCTCGACTTGCCGCCAAATTACGCGCGGTCCAGATCCATGCTCGGCAAGGCCGCCGAATTCCTGCCGGGGCTGAAAACCTCGGGCGGCGTCGAATGGATGGGTTTCCGGCCTTCGCTGCCTGACAGCCTGCCGGTGATTGGCGCCTTGCCAGGAGACCGCTCCATCCTGCTCGCCTTCGGCAACGGTCATCTCGGCCTGACCCAGTCCGCAGCGATGGGCCGCTTGGTCGCCGATCTCGTCGCTGACAAAGCTCCAAGCATTGACATTGCCGCCTGCCGGCCCGACCGTTTCTGAAACCCTATTGAGAGCAAGCCATGGCGCGCAATCGTTTCTTCTGCATCGACGGCCACACCTGCGGCAATCCGGTCCGCGTCGTTACCGGCGGTGGCCCGCAGCTTGCGGGCGACACCATGCTGGAACGCCGGGCGCATTTTCTCGCGGAGTACGACTGGATTCGCACCGGGCTGATGTTCGAGCCGCGCGGCCACGACATGATGTCGGGCGCCATTCTCTATCCGCCGACGCGCGACGACTGCGACATCGCCTTCCTGTTTATCGAAACGTCGGGATGCCTGCCAATGTGCGGCCACGGCACCATCGGCACCGTCACCATGGCGATCGAAAACGGCCTGGTCAGCCCGCGCGAGCCCGGAGTGCTTGCCATCGACACGCCAGCCGGCCGCATCGTCGCCCGCTACCAGCAGACCGGCCGCAAGGTCACCGAGGTGCGGTTGACCAACGTGCCGGCCTTCCTGCATTCCAGCGGGATCAAGACCTGGTGCGAGGGCCTGGGCGACCTGACCGTCGATGTCGCCTACGGCGGAAATTTCTACGCCATCGTCGACGCCCAGGAGAATTTTTCCGACATGGCGGACTACTCAGCCGCCGATCTCGTCCGCATGAGCCCGGCGCTGCGGGACCGCCTCAACGCAGAGCATGAATTCATCCATCCGGAAAAACCCGATATCCGCGGATTGAGCCATATCCTCTGGACCGGGGCGCCAACGCGGCCCGAGGCGATTGCCCGCAACGCCGTTTTCTATGGCGACAAGGCCATCGACCGCTCACCCTGCGGCACCGGAACATCTGCACGGATGGCGCAATGGGCCGCCCAGGGCAAGCTCAAGCCGGGTGATGAATTCGTGCATGAAAGCATCATTGGCTCGCTCTTCCACGGCCGCGTCGAGGCAGCAACAGAAGTGGCGGGCAAGCCGGCAATCATCCCCTCCATCGCCGGCTGGGCGGTGGAAACCGGCCTGAACACCATCACCATCGACGACGAGGAAGACCCTTTCGCCCACGGGTTTGTCGTCCGCTGATCAGGTGCAGGCGGACGGTTTCAGGCCAGCCTGCTGTCCGGCATTTTTGCCTCTGTCCAGACTTCGCCCTTGCAATGCAGGCAGGCGGTTTCCGCACGAGACTGCAGCATCCCGCAGTCGAAGCAACACAGCTTCGGCGAGGGCTCCCCTTCTCTTAACGACGGCTCGACGTGCGGCAGCGGACAAATCTCATGCGGGGGCACGATCGGCATTCCGGCAATCGGCTCCCTGGCGCGGAAGACGCTGAGGTCGCCATTGGCTTCCAGGAACGCGTGCTCGACCTCGCCCAGATTGCTGATGCCTTCGATCCTGAGCAGCGCCAGAACCTCGGCCTTGCCGATGCCGCGGTCCGATGTCTGGTCGGGGTTGAGCCGTCCCGACCGGACGATCCAGTTCGGGATCCCGTTGATCGCGGTCTGCGCCTTGTCCGACCAAAGGATCAGGTAGTCGAGACCCTTGTTGATCAGCACGATCACCGTGATCACCAGCATGGCATGCAGCAGCGGCACATCCGGGTAGAACAGCGAATCCCCGACCGCCGACCCGAGCGCGATCACCAGCAGGAATTCCACCATCGACAATTGCGAGATGCTGCGCCCGCCGATCCAACGGATCAGACCGAAGGTGTAGATATAGATGACGATGGTTCGGAGCAGGATTTCCAGCAGGAATGTCGGCGGCTCTTCGCCCAGCAGCATGCGCGCCCAGTCAAACGGGATGACGGCTTGGTCCATGGGCTCCGGCTCCGGCTGGTTATCTGCGCGACAACGCCGGGCTGCGATCGTGGTTCCCCGACTCTGGAGGAAATCCGCTCAGCCGCCGCGATGCGCCGCGATCAGGTCGCGGTACCAGTAGCCGGACTGCTTGATGGTGCGGACCTGGGTCTCGTAGTCCACATGGACGATGCCGAAGCGCATCGAATAGCCTTCGGCCCATTCGAAATTGTCCATCAGGCTCCAGGCGAAATAGCCCTTGAGCGGGTAGTTGTCGGCAATCAAATCGGCCGCCACGGACATATGGGTGGAGATGTAGTCGAGCCGCATCGTGTCGCTGACCGCGCCATTTTCCACCCCGGTGTTGTCGGCCGCCCCATTCTCGGTGATGTAGAATTCGGGCAGCGTGTAGCGGCCGTAAAGATCCTTGACGATATGGGAAAGCCCGGAGGGTTCGATCTCCCAGCCGATATCCGTCTTCTCCAGCCTGACCGCGGGCGCAGCCGCGACATGCGGGAACGGCGAAGACGGATCGTCGCGGACCCGCATCGGCGTGTAATAGTTCAGCCCCCAGAAATCGAGCGGCTGCCTGATGGTCTCAAGGTCTCCCGCCTTGATGTGACGCAGGAGGTCCGGGCACCCCTCGAGCACGGACTGCGGATAGGCACCCTGGAACAAGGGGCCGAAGAAGGCGCCATTGTGGAAGTCGTTGGCGCGCCCCTCGGCCTTCCGGTCGGCATCGCTGTCACTGCCGGCCATCACGCTCATGGCATTGAGCACGATGCCGGTGGGAATCTCGGGTCGCTCGGCCCGGATCGCCTGCACGCCGAGGCCATGGGCGAGATTGGTCACGTGAAGGGCAGCCATCGCCGCTTCCATGGACCGCTCGCCCGGCGCGTGAACGCCCATCAGGTGGCCGAGATAGACCGAGCACCACGGCTCGTTGAAGGTAACGATCGTATCGAGCCTGTCGCCCAGGCGGCGGGTCACGATCCCGGCATATTGCGCGAAAGCCGATGCGGTCTCGCGGTCGGTCCAGCCGCCGCGCCCCATCAGCGCCAGCGGCAGGTCCCAGTGATAGAGCGTCGCGAACGCCTTGATGCCGCGCGCCTTCAGCCCGTCGACCAGTCTCTCGTAGAAATCGAGGCCCTTTTCATTGAGGGCGCCGACGCCGTCCGGCAGGATCCGCGGCCAGGCAATCGAGAAGCGATAGGCCTGCGCCCCAAGGTCCGACATCAGATCCAGGTCGGCCTCGAGCCGGTTGTAGTGGTCACAGGCCACGTCGCCGCTGTCGCCGCCCCTGACCCGTCCCGGCATATGGGAAAACGCATCCCAGATCGAGGGCTTGCGGCCATCGGTCTGGACGGCCCCCTCGATCTGGTAGGACGCGGTCGCCACGCCGAAAACGAAACTTTCGGGAAAGCGGCGGGCTAGCGTCTGGGGCGAAGTGTCGTGTGTCATTGCGGTCCTGCGAGAAGTGGGAGGAAAACAGGTTTCAGTTGGCGGGAATCCGGTCGACGAAGGCCCGGATGATCTCGGTCAGTTCCACCGGCTTTTCGATGCAGGGCAGGTGCGCGGCGCCGGGGATTTCCTGGTACATCGCGCCGGGGATGAGCCGCGCCAGTTCGCCCACCAGCGCCGGCGGGGTCGAGCCGTCCTCGGTTCCGACCACGCAGATGACCGGTAACTTGAGCGCGGCACTCGACTGGGTGAAATCGCTGTCGCGGATCGCCGCGCAGGTGCCGAGATAGCCTTCCAGCGGAGTTCGCTCCAGCATCATCCGATAACCGGTAAATTCGGCATTGTCGGCGCTGCGATACGACTTTGTGAACCAGCGCTCCAGGATCGCATCGGAAATGCCGGCGATCCCCTGCTCGGTGATCGCCGAGATCCGCGCATCCCACATGTCCGGCGTGCCGATCTTGTGGCCGGTGTCGCACAGGATCAGCGCCCGCACCAGTTCGGGCCGGCTCGCGGCCAGTCCCTGCGCGATCATGCCGCCCACCGACAATCCGCAGACGATCACGTTCCTGGCTTCGAAATGATCGAGCAGCGCGGCGAGATCATTGACGTGATCGTCCATGGTGATCCTGCCCTCACCACATTCGGACAGGCCATGGCCGCGCTTGTCATAAGCGATGATGCCAAAATCTCCCGCAAGCCGAACGATCACGTCGCGCCAGATGCGGTAATCGGTGCCCAGCGAATTGGCAAACACGATGGTCGGCCGGTCCGGAGCCGCACCGATCACCTGATGATGGATGACGATACCGTTCAGGCGGGCAAATTGCATGATGAGGCTTCCTTCCGGAATGATCTGTCTGAGTGGAGGCCTGATTTACGCCACCCAAGGCCCGCGTGCAAACCAATCACGGTTCAGCGAATGCGGCGACCCATCAAATGGACCGCCGCATGTACCTCAAACCTCTCACACATACCGGTTGACGGCGTTTTCCAGATATTCCTGGCGGCCGGATCTCGGCTGCGGGTTGATATCGGCCTGTGCAACATAATCTGCGATGTCGGAGAGCGTATGGGAGCCGTCGAGCATCTTCTTTGCCTCAGGCGAATCCCAGCCGGCATAGCGCTTTTCGACGAACCGTGTCAGCACCCCGTCCTCGACCATCTTCGCTGCCGCTTTCAATGCCCGCGCGCAGGTGTCCATGCCGCCGATATGGGCATAAAGCAGGTCTTCCGCATCGAGCGACTGGCGGCGCAGCTTGGCATCGAAATTGGTGCCGCCGGTCGAGAAGCCGCCGCCCTTCAGGATGGCATAGTAGGCGAGCGTCATCTCCGGCACATTGTTGGGGAACTGATCGGTGTCCCAGCCGGACTGGTAATCGTTGCGGTTCATGTCGATGGAGCCGAAGATCCCGAGCGCCTGCGCCAGTTCCAGTTCATGCTCGAAGGAATGACCGGCGAGAATCGCATGGCCCTGTTCGATGTTGACCTTGACCTCGTTCTCCAGCCCGTGCCGCTTGAGGAAGCCGTAGACTGTGGCGACATCGTAGTCGTACTGGTGCTTGGTCGGCTCCTGCGGCTTCGGCTCGATCAGGATCGTGCCCTTGAAACCGATCTTGTGCTTGTACTCGACCACCAGGTTGAGGAACCGGCCGAGCTGGTTATCCTCGCGCTTGAGATCGGTGTTGAGCAGCGTCTCGTAGCCTTCGCGCCCGCCCCACAGAACATAGTTCTCGCCGCCCAACTTGTGGGTGGCGTCGATGCACGACTTCACCGTCGCCGCGGCGAAGGCGAAAACGTCCGGGTCAGGATTGGTCGCCGCCCCCGACATGTAGCGTCGGTGCGAAAACAGATTGGCGGTGCCCCACAACAGCTTGACGCCGGTCGCTTCCTGCTTGCGGGCGAAATAGTCGACAATCTCGTCGAGATTCTTCGTGTTCTCGGCAAAGTTCGCCCCTTCGGGACGGACATCCGCATCGTGGAAGCAATAGAATGGGCTTCCGAGAGCGGAGAACATTTCGAAGGCGACGTCAGCCTTCAGCTTGGCCAGTTCCATCGAGTCCTGGGGATACCAGGGACGTTCGAAGGTGCGTCCGCCAAACGGGTCGCCGCCTTCCCAGGCAAAGGAATGCCAGTAGGCGACGGCGAAACGCAGATGGTCTTCCATCCGCTTGCCCATGACGGTCTCGTCGGCGTTGTAATGGCGGAAGGCGAGCGGATTGGTGCTGTCCGGGCCTTCATATTTGATCTTGGTGACGTCGCCGAAAAATCCAGTGCTCATGACATGGCTCCTTTGATTGCAGGATAGACGGAGCGATACCGCCCATAGGCCTCGTCAAAGGCTGAAGCGAGATCGCGATTGGGTTCGATGGTGGAATCGGTTGCGGGCTGTGTGCAGACCGAGAAAGGATCGGCGTTCTCCGCAGCAATAAGGCCAAGCCGGGCAGCGCCGAACGCCGCGCCGAAATCACCACCCTCGGGAATGTCGACCGGCAGGTTCAGCACCGTGGCCAGCGCTTCGAGCCAGTACATGGACCGCGATCCGCCACCGATGGCGGTCACCCGCGTGAGCGAGGTGCCGGCCTGCGCCAAGGCCTCCAGACTGTCGCGGAATGCAAAACTGACGCCCTCCACCACCGCGCGGGTCAAAGCCACGCGGTCTGATTCATGCCCGAGACCGGCAAAGCAGCCACGAATGGCAGCGTCATTGTGCGGCGTGCGCTCGCCGGACAGATAGGGCAGGAATAGGACCGACCCCGGCGCTTCCAATGTCTCGCCGAGCTCGGAGGTAAGCACTGCAGGTTCGGTCGAGGTCACGCCCGAAAGCCAGTTGAGCGAATCTGTCGCCGACAGGATCACCCCCATCTGGTGCCAGGTTCCCGGCAGCGCGTGACAGAACGCGTGCACCGCGCTGTCGGGATTTGGCAGATAGCGGTTGTTGGCGGCAAACAGCACCCCCGAGGTGCCGAGCGAGGCAAAGGCGTGATTGTCGCCCACCGTTCCCATGCCGCAGGCCGACGCGGCGTTGTCGCCCGCTCCGCCGGCGACGGGAATGCCGGCCGGAAGTCCCAGTTCAGAAGCCACGTCGGCACGCAATGCGCCGGCACGCTCCGTGCCCTCGACCAGCGCCGGCATGTGGCTGCGGTCAAGACCGGTGGCCGCGAGCAGGCCATCGTCCCAGGCGCGTTTGCCGACATCGAGCCAGGAGGTTCCGGCGGAATCCGACATCTCCGAGATTGCCTCGCCGGTCAGCCAGAGCCGCAGATAATCCTTGGGCAGCAGAACCTTTGCCACGCGGGCGAAGGCCTCGGGTTCATTCTCAGCCATCCATTTCAGTTTCGGTGCAGTGAAGCCGGGGAACACGATGTTGCCGGTCAGCCGCCGGAACTGCGGATCGGCATCGAGTACGGCCGCTTCCTTGTGACTCCGCGTGTCGTTCCACAGGATGCAGGGCCGGATCACCTTGCCGCTGCGGTCTATCGTCGTGGCGCCATGCATGTGGCCCGACAAGCCGATGCCGCGCACCTTGGCAAGATCCGCCGCATGGGTCTTTGCAAGTTTGGCCAAGGCCGCCCGCGTGGCCGCTATCCAGCTGTCGGGATCCTGTTCCGACCACCCGGGATGCAGCCGCTGCACGCTCAATGGCGCGCTTGCCGAACCAAGGATGCGCTGGTTGCCATCGATCAGCAACGCCTTGAGCGACGAGGTTCCGAGATCAAGCCCGAGATACATGGCGGCAAATCCTTTCAGAAATCTGGTGGACGCGAATTGAGCAACAGGTCATGGCAAATTGTCCTTGAGAAAAACATCTATGCGGATCCGCTCCTGGGCGCTCAATGGATTGAGCCCGTCAGCATAGGCCTTGAGCACGCGGATTGCACTGCGCACCTCGTGGCCGCAATCCTGATTGATGACCGCGTCAAAAACACCATCGGCCAGCGCCTGGCGGGAATGCCGGGTCACTTCATGGGCAATTACGGCGGGCCTGCGCGGCTTGCGCGCCGCTATCGCCTCGATCAGTCCGCGATTGCCTGCGCCCAGATTGTAGATCGCGATAATGTGCGGGTCCGCATCAAGCGCCGCCCCGACAGCCGATCGGACGGCATCGGCGTCATCATTGGTTTCCACCGGTCCGATGATCTCGAGCTCGGGGAACTCGCTTTTCAGAACCGCCGCGAAGCCGGAGGCCCGGTCCATGTGATCGGACAGCTTCAGCGAGCCCGCCACCACCAGCACCTTGCCCGGGCGTCCGGCACAAAACCGTCCAATCAGATTTCCGGCGGTGCGGCCGGCCGCGATATTGTCGATGCCGCAAAAATGCACCCGCCGGGAGCCTGGCAGGTCCGAAACGAGTGTCGCCACCTGAACGCCCTGATCGATCAGCCGGTCGACCGCAATCCGCACCTCTTCGGTGTCGGTGGCAACCAGCGCCACTCCTGAGACAGACTGCGGGTCAAGCGCATCCAGAACACGCACGATGGCGCCGGAATCAAACGGCGGAACGGTTTCGATCCGGATTGATGTCCGCTCCACGGAAGAACGACCCATAGCTGCGGCAATTTCCGCCTCGAGCACCCGCATGAAGCTGTTCGGTCCGGCAGGGATGACGAACACAAGGGGATAGATCCGTCGGCGGGCAAGGTTCGCGGCCATGACATCGCGGACATAGCCAAGCCGACTGACTGCGGTCTCGACCTTCTCGACCGTCTGCCTGCGCACCCCCGGCCGGCCGTTGAGCACCCGGTCAACGGTCGCCAGGCTGACGCCTGCCTCTGCAGCAATGTCATGCACGGTTGGCCGCATCAACTCCTCCTGGTCGGGTTCTAGACCAATATTTGAGGTACGTAAATCAGAAATCCGGTCGGATGCGGATGCTGTTTGCGCAATGATAAAGGCGCCCGCCCCGCCTTGGACCCCTATACTTGACGCAACGGGCGCAATATGGCCTAAGGCAGCGCCTGCCGTTCACCGCCGCGCCTTGCCTGGCCGCAGCGTCGCCAGCGGGCGATCGCAGCCGGCAACAGTCGCCGCGCGCACCATTCAACCGGACCTGAAAGCGGGCGAAGACAAGATGGCCAACAACCCAACGCGGGTGCGCATCGCACCGTCTCCTACCGGCGAGCCGCATGTGGGCACCGCCTACATCGCGCTATTCAACTACCTGTTCGCCAAGAAGCACGGCGGCGAGTTCATCCTGCGCATCGAAGACACCGACGCCACCCGTTCGACGCCCGAATTCGAGCAGAAGGTGCTGGACGCGCTCAAATGGTGCGGCCTGACCTGGTCGGAAGGCCCCGATATCGGTGGCCCCTACGGCCCCTACCGGCAGTCCGAGCGCAAGGACCTCTACCTGCCCTATGTCGAGAAGATCGTCGAGAACGGCCACGGCTTCCGCTGCTTCTGCACGCCGGCGCGTCTCGATGAAATGCGCGCTGCCCAGCGAGCCGCCGGCAAGCCGCCAAAATATGACGGACGCTGCCTGTCTCTGAAAGCCGAGGAAGTCACGACCCGCATGCAGGCCGGCGAGCCTTCCGTGGTGCGCATGAAGATCCCCACCGAAGGCTCCTGCAAATTTGTCGATGGCGTCTATGGCGAGGTCGACATTCCCTGGGAAGCCGTCGACATGCAGGTGCTGCTCAAGGCAGACGGCATGCCGACCTATCACATGGCCAATGTGGTCGACGATCACCTGATGAAGATCACCCATGTGGCCCGCGGCGAGGAATGGCTGTCCTCTGTGCCCAAGCACATTCTGATCTATCAATATCTGGGCCTCGAGCCACCGGTATTCATGCACCTGTCGCTGATGCGCAACGCCGACAAGTCCAAGCTGTCCAAGCGCAAGAACCCGACATCGATTTCCTACTACGCAGCACTCGGCTATCTGCCCGAAGCGCTGATGAACTTCCTCGGCCTGTTCTTCATCCAGATCGAGGAGGGCGAGGAAATGCTGACGATGGATCAGCTCGCCGGCAAGTTCGATCCGGAGAACCTGTCCAAGGCCGGTGCGATCTTCGATCTTCAGAAGCTCGACTGGCTCAACGGCCGCTGGCTGCGCGAAGGCATCTCGGAAGCCGAATTCGTCGCACGTGTGCTTGACTGGGCGCGCGAGAACAATCGCTTCGGCGAAGGCATGAAACTGGCGCAGTCGCGCATCACCAAGCTCTCCGACCTGCCGGACCTCACAGGCTTCCTGCTCAAGGGCGACCTGGGACTGACCGCATCGGATTTCGCGGGCATCAAGAAAGTCTCGCTCGAAGACGTCCTCCAGATCCTGCAGGCAGTCCAGCCCGATCTCGAAACCATCTTTGAATGGAATGCCGACAGCATCGAAGCGGAACTGCGCGCCATCTCCGAGCGGACCGAGATCAAGTTGCGAAACTTGCTCGCCCCGCTTTTCATCGCGGTTTCGGGCTCCTCACGGTCGCTGCCGCTGTTTGATTCCATGGCCATTCTCGGCCGCTCCGTCGTACGCCAGCGTCTCAAGCAGGCGGAAGTTGCCGTCAAGGCCGGGGTGGACGCAGCAAAAGCAAACAACGGATAATCCAATGACCGACACCACAACCGAACCCGGCCTGTCATCCGATGTCACCGAGGTCCGCGCGCAGAAGCTCGCGAAATTGCGCGAAACCGTGGCCGAGGTCTATCCGGCGCATTTCCACCGCACCCTGACCAATTCGGAACTGGCGGAGAAATACGCCGACATTGAACCCGACACCCTGACCGGTGACATCGTCACCGTTGCCGGCCGGGTCTATTCGTCGCGCAATTCCGGCATGTTCATGGACATCCACGACGCCTCGGGCAAGGTTCAGATCTTCAGCCACAAGGACACCACGCCCGAAGAGGCGCGCGCGCTTTTGCCGCTGATCGACCTTGGCGACATCATCGGCGTCACCGGCGAAGTCCGCCGCACCAAGCGCGGCGAACTGACTGTCAACGCCCATGAAATCACCATGCTGACCAAGGCGCTGCTGCCGATGCCGGAAAAATGGCATGGCCTGACGGATATCGAATTGCGCTACCGCAAGCGCCACCTCGACATCATGACCAATGAGGATTCCAAGCTGCGTTTCCAGCAGCGATCGAGGATTGTCTCCGGCATTAGGCGGTTCATGGAAGACGAGGGTTTCATGGAGATCGAAACCCCGATGCTGCATTCGGTCTATGGCGGCGCCACGGCCGAACCCTTCAAGACCCATCACAACACGCTCAAGCTCGACATGTATCTGCGCATCGCGCCGGAACTGTATCTCAAGCGGGCGCTGGTTTCAGGCCTCACCGACAAGGTGTTCGAGGTCAACCGCAACTTCCGCAACGAGGGCGTGTC
Organism: Hoeflea sp.; assembly: GCA_019084245.1. Lineage (GTDB taxonomy): Bacteria > Pseudomonadota > Alphaproteobacteria > Rhizobiales > Rhizobiaceae > Hoeflea. Next base: position 102,700 of record JAHRFE010000035.1, on the reverse strand, counting down.
GACCCGGCACAATCCCGAATTCACCATGCTCGAATGCTACTGGGCCTATGCCGATTATGAGGACATCATGGGTCTCGTCGAACGGCTGTTCGAGCGCCTGGCCATGGCGATCCATGGCACCACCGAGATCATGTATGGCGAAAAGGAACTCTCCTTCAAGGGCCCCTTCAAGCGGATCGCCATGCCCGATGCGGTGAAGGATGCAACGGGCATCGACTTTCGCGCGATGGCGACCGATGAAGAAGCTCGCTCTGCAACCAAGGGGGCGGGTTTCGAGATCGAGGAGGACTGGACCTGGGGCGAATGCCTGGCCTTCATCTTCGAGGAAAAGGTCGAATCCACGCTCATTCAACCCACCCATGTGATTGATTTCCCGAAGGACATTTCACCCTTTGCCAAGGAGGTTCCCGGCGAGCCGCGCCTGGTCGAGCGCTTCGAGACCTATTGCAATGCCTGGGAGCTCGGCAACGCCTTCTCCGAACTCAACGATCCCGAGGAACAGCGCAAGCGCATGGTCGAGCAGCTGGAGCAGGCCCATGCCCGCGGCGAAAGCGAAAAGCAGCTCGACGACGAGTTTCTCGATGCCATCGACCAGGGCATGCCGCCAGCGGGCGGCCTCGGCATCGGCGTCGACCGCCTGATCATGCTGCTCACCAATGCGCCGTCAATCCGCGACGTCATTCTCTTCCCGGCGCGAAAGGCCCGCTCGGATTAACCCCTACCAGGGTTTGCCGATCACATTGGTGCAGATGGACGCACGCAGCTTCAGTGACTGGGTGCTTTAGCCGGCTTGTCATGCCCGCCTGCCGGTTCGGCTGTTCCCCCTGCGGAGGCCGTCTTCGGCTCTTCGTCAACCACATCGCCGTCACATCCCTCAACCAGCTCGATCTGCTGATTGACGGCTTCAAGCTCGGTCAAACGCATGTCGACGCGGGTTCCGAAGTAGTACCCTGCTTCCGTGGAAAGGGCATCGATGTAGCGCGCTTCCCAAGGTTTCGTCGTGGCCAGTGTTTTGGCAGGATGCGGCGCATGAACAATTTCGGCGCCAATCGCCTGGCCTCGAAGGTCGGCCCGGGTCGTCGGCCCGCGATGATCGGCAACCTGAACGATGACCAGATCGGGATGCAGCGTCTCAGCCAGATGGCGGGCGATCCGGACCCCGGTCCGAACCCTGGCCAGGGGCTCGACATCGTCGGTGGAGATGACGGCGATCAGACGCTTTTCATTATCGCGCTTGAATTCGGATTGGTAGAGTGTCTTGCAGTGCCCACCGGGTGTATTTGAGAAGCCGGACATCATGCTCGCAGGCGCGAAGACGAGTGCGGCAGTTCCTGAAGCCCCGAGGACAAGCAAAAATCCACCCGCCAGAAGCGCAAGCTTCCGGGAGATCTTGAACGCGTGAAACAATCGGCGCCTTGCAGCGGCCATACGAGGAACACCCTTTTACGCATAACTATATCCTCGCACTATAAGCCCGCGCGCTTTCACAATTGTTAACCCTCGGCACGTTTGACGGCGGGGGTCGCTTCAATCTGGAGCAGGAACCCTAAAACGCCGGTCGATCTCAGCTTCACGTCCCGGAATTGCGAGTTGCATCGGCGAGCGCGCCCGGCGGGCAATCACTTTGCCACGCGCCATCACCAGGAGCCGCGTCGCGCGCAGGCGGATCGCCTCGACCGGGTCGCCGGCGTCGAGAACCACCAGATCGGCCCGCTTGCCTACTTCAAGGCCGTAGTCGTCAAGCCCCATGATCACCGCACTTTCCTTGGTGACCATGTCGTAGCAACGGCGCATCGCGGCAGGGCTCGTCATCTGCGCCACGTGCAGTCCCATGAAGGCCACGTCCAGCATGTCTGCCGTCCCCAGCGAATACCACGGATCAAGCACACAATCCTGTCCGAAGCCGACGCGGATGCCATGGGCGAGCATCTCGGGGACCCGGGTCATGCCGCGGCGTTTGGGATAGGTGTCGTGGCGGCCCTGCAGAGTGATGTTGATGAGCGGATTGGGGATGGCCGCCACTTGCGCTTCCGCCATCAGCGGCAATAGCTTTGAGACGTAGTAATTGTCCATCGAATGCATCGATGTCAGGTGCGATCCCGCCACCCTGCCCTGCAGACCGAGCCGCTGCGTCTCGTAGGCCAGTTGCTCGATATGCCGCGACAGCGGGTCATCCGTCTCGTCGCAATGCATGTCGACCATCAGCCCGCGTTGCGCCGCTATTTCGCAAAGTTCGGTCACGGACGCCCGGCCATCCGCCATGGTGCGCTCGAAATGCGGGATGCCGCCGACCACGTCGACGCCGAGATCCAGCGCCCGGATGGTGTTTTCGCGCGCCGTGGGTGAGCGGTAGAGCCCATCCTGCGGAAAGGCTACAAGCTGCAGGTCGATGTAGTGGGAAATCTCCTGTTTGACCTCAAGCAGCGCCTCGACGGCGAGAAGCCGGTCGTCGCAGACATCCACATGGGTGCGGATCGCAAGCAGGCCCATGGAGGCTGCCCAGTCGCAATAGGCAAGTGCGCGGCTCTTCACCGCCTCATGCGTCAGAAGTGGCTTGAGTTCCCCCCACAATCCGATGCCTTCAAGCAGCGTGCCCGACGCATTGATCCGCGGCAACCCGTAGGACAGGGTCGCATCCATGTGGAAATGTGGGTCGACAAAAGGCGGTGAGACAAGATGGCCGGAAATGTCGATCGTCTCTCCGGCTTCCGCCACGATGCCGGGCGCGATCGCCGCGATCCGTCCGTCAAGGATGGCGATATCCGTGGTGGTCCCGTCGGGCAGCACCCCGCCTTTGAGTAGCATGTCAAAGCTCATCTCTCGCCTTTCTGGTAGGGGATCATCAGCGCCTTGGGATAGGTCGCGCGCCTGGCGACGACGACAAGCGCCACGATCGACAGCACGAAGGGCATCATCAGGAAGATCTGGTAGGGAATGATGCCGCCCGTGATCTGCTGAAGCCGGACCTGATAGGCGTCGAAGGCCGCAAACAGGATTGCCCCGATCAGCGCCTTGCCAGGCCTCCATGAGCCGAACACCACCAGCGCGATGGCAATCCAGCCGCGCCCGTTGATCATCTCGAAGAAGAACGAATTGAATGCCGACATGGTCAGGAACGCGCCGCCGATCGCCATCAGCGCCGAGCCCGCCATCACCGCGCCGATGCGCACCGCCGTCACCGAAATGCCCTGCGCCTCGACGGCCGACGGATTTTCGCCCACCGCCCGCACTGCAACGCCGACCGGCGTGCGGTAAAGCACGAAGGCGACAGCCGCCACCGTGACATAGGCGAGATAGGTGAGCGGCGTCTGGTTGAAGAGCGCCGGTCCGAGCACGGGAATATCCGACAGCACCGGAACCGCGAAAGGTTGGAACGGCTCGATCTTCGGCGGAGAGGTCACCTCGGGCAGCAGGATGCGATAGGTAAAATAGGTGAGGCTTGACGCCAGCAGCGTGATCCCGATGCCGGTGACATGCTGCGACAGTCCGAGTGGCACCGTCAGGAAGCCGTGCAGCAGCCCGAACATCGCGCCGGTCATCGCCGCCACGAACACGCCGGTCCACAGGTCCCCGCCCATATAGACCGTGAACCAGCCGGTGAACGCGCCAGCCACCATGATGCCTTCGATGCCGAGATTGAGCACGCCGGCGCGCTCGCAGATGAGTTCGCCCATGGTGGCGAAGATCAGCGGCGAGGCGATGCGGATGGCGGCGACCCAGAAGCTGGCGGTGAACAGGATCTCGAATGCCTCGGTCATCGTGTCATCTCCAGCGCACGCGGTAGCGCATCAGCATGATCGCCGCGACCATGGTCAGAAGCGAGGTCGCCACCATCACCTCGGCAATGTAGCTCGGCACATTGGCGCTGCGGCTCATGGCGTCGGCGCCGACAAAGATGCCGGCCACGAAGATTGCCGCAGCAATGACGCCGAGCGGATTGAGCATGGCGAGCATGGCCACGACGATGCCGGTGTAGCCATAGCCCGGCGACAGATCGAGCGTCAGATTGCCCTTGAGCCCGGCGACTTCCGAGAAGCCCGCGAGCGCCGCAAGCCCGCCCGACAGAAGCGCCGTCTTGACGATGACCCGGTTGACGGGGATGCCCGCGAAGCGCGCGGCTTCCGCATTGTGGCCGACCGCACGCATCTCGTAGCCGAGCACCGTCTTCTTCATGATCACCCAGACCACGATGGCCGAGACGACGGCCAGGACAAAGCCGAAATGCAGCCGCTTGCCCTGGATCAGACGCGGCAGTTGCGCGTCCGCGATCACGCGCTTCGATTGCGGCCAGCCCAATCCCATCGGGTCTTTCAAAGGCCCCTCAAGCAGCATCGACACAAACAGCAGGACGATGAAGTTCAGCAGCAGCGTGGTCACCACCTCGTCCACCCCGAACCGCGTCTTGAGAATGGCAGGTCCGAGCAGCGTCAACGCGCCGGTCAGCATGGCGGCGATCATGATCAGCGGGATCAGCCCCGCCGAGGGCAGCGTCACCGCGCCGGTGCCCAGCACCACGGTCATCACCGCGCCGAGATAGAGCTGCGCTTCGGCGCCGATGTTCCAGAGCCGCGCCCGGAAGGCGACGGCCACCGCGAGCCCGGTGAAGATCAGCGGCGTGGCGCGGGTCAGGGTCTCGAGTGCTGCAAACTGCGATCCGGCCGCCCCCTTGACCACCAGCCAGAACACCGTGAGCGGCGACGCGCCGGCGATCATCACCAGGACCGAGGAAAATACGATCGTTGCCAGGATCGCGCCTGCCGGCCACAGGATGGTGGCGGCTCCCGAGGTCACGGTTCGCGGTTCAAGCCGCATGTTCTGCCCCTTCCGCGACGCCGTGGCCGGCCATCAATTCACCCAGTTCCATGACGCTAAGCTCGCCACGCAGCGACGGCTTGGACAGGTGTCCGCGATGAATCACCAGGATCCTGTCCGACAGGGTCTGGATTTCATCGAGATCCTCGGAGATCAGGAGCACCGCCGCGCCACGGTCGCGGGCCTCGATCAGCCGCGCATGCACATAGGCCACGGCGCCCACATCGAGGCCGCGCGTCGGCTGGCTGGCGAGAATGATATCCGGATTGCCATCCAGCGCCCGGCCCAGAATAAGCTTCTGCATGTTGCCGCCGGACAGGAGCCGCACGCGCGCCTCGGGTGACGGACATTTGACATCGTAGGCCTTGATAATGTCACCGGCAAAAGAGGCGGCAGCAGTCCAGTCCAGAAATCCGAACCGGGAAAACCGCGGACTGCGATAGGCTTCCGAGATCACGTTTTCGGCCACGCTCATGTCGCCGATCATGCCGGTTGCATGACGGTCCTCGGGAATGCGCCCCAGCCCCTTGTCCAGCGCCGTGCGCGGCGACCAGTGCCGCGCCGTCTCGCCATGAACGATGATATTACCCTCGCTGGCCTCCAGCGTGCCCGCGATCAGCGCCGCCAGCGCCGCCTGGCCATTGCCGGAAATCCCGGCTAGGCCGGTGATCTCGCCGCCGCGCAGCTGCATCGACACCTGCTTGAGCGCCGCGCCACCCATGGTGCGCGTGGCAACACCCCTGAGCTCGAACAGGGTTGCGCCCGGCGTGGGCGGCCCGATCTCGTTGACCGGCAATTGTCCGCCCACCATCAGTTCCGCGAGCTCCCGCCGCGTCGCATCGGACGTCACGCGTTCTCCAGCGAGCTTGCCGCCGCGCAAGACCACGACACGATCGGAGACGGATTGCACCTCGCCAAGCTTGTGCGAGATGAAGATCACCGACAGTCCCGCCGCCACCAGTTTCTTGAGCGTGGCGAACAGCGCGTCCGTCTCCATCGGCGTCAGCACTGCTGTGGGTTCGTCAAGGATGAGAATGCGCGCCTCGCGGTAGAGCGCCTTGAGGATCTCAACCCGCTGCCGCTCGCCCACCGAGAGCTCCGTGATCATCCGGTCGGGATCGACGTCAAGCCCGTAGCCGGTCGCAAGTTCGCGGATCCTGCGGCGCGCCTCGGCCTTGCCCAGATTGAACGACCAGAGCGGCCGGGTGCCCAGCACAATGTTCTCAAGCACCGTCATCTGATCGGCAAGGGTGAAGTGCTGATGCACCATGCCGATGCCTGCCGCCAGCGCCGCGTTCGGATCTCCGGGTGGCAGCGCCTTGCCGAAAGCTTCGATCTGTCCCTCGTCGGCGGTATAATGGCCAAAAAGGATATTCATCAGCGTGGTCTTGCCCGCGCCGTTCTCGCCAAGCAAGGCCACGACTTCGCCGCGCGCGAGCGACAGCGAAATGGCGTCATTGGCGACAAGGGGACCAAATCTCTTGGTCATGCCCGCGAGGCGGAGAACAATCTCCGCCTCCGGGCCTTCAGCATGGTCCATCAGTTGGACTTGGGTTCTTCGTCGTTGATTTCGACGACAAAGGAGCCATCCTTGATCGCAGCCTCACGTTCCGTGACCAGCGCCATTGCTGCTTCGGGGATCTTGCCCTCGAAGGTTCCAAGCGGCGCCAGCGTGCAACCGCCTTCCTTCATGAAGGAATAGACGCCGTAATTGTCGGCCTTGAAGGTTCCGGCCTTGACCATCTCGATGGCGTGATCGAGCGTCGGCTCGAAATGCCACAGCGCCGAGGCGACAACCGTCTCGGGATAATCGGCCTGGGTGTCGATCACATTGCCGATAGCCAGCACGCCCTTTTCCTTGGCGGCGTCGGACACGCCAAATCGTTCCGCATAGAGAATGTCTGCGCCGCCATCGATCTGGGCGAAGGCGGTTTCCTTGGCCTTGGGCGGATCGAACCAGGATCCGATGAAGGCCACCTGGAACTTGGCATCGGGCGCAGTTTCCTTGACGCCCGCCATGAAGGCATGCATCAGCCGGTTGACTTCCGGAATCGGGAACCCGCCGACCATGCCGATGTTCTTCGACTGGGTCATGGCGCCGGCGATGATGCCCGACAGATAGGATGCGTCCTGGATATAGTTGTCGAACACCGCAAAATTCGGCGCATCGTCCTTGGGCAGGAAGCTCGATCCCATCAGAAATGCGGTTTCCGGATAGTCCGCCGCCACCTGACGTGCCGCATCCTCGACGCCGAACACTTCGCCGACGATCAGGTCGTGACCGGCCTCGGCATATTCGCGCATGACCCGCTCGTAATCATTGTTCGAGGTGTTTTCGGAAAACACATACTCGATATCGCCACGCACCACGGCCGCATTGGCCGCCTTGTGGATGCGGCTCACCCATTGCTGCTCCACCGGAACGGTGTAGATGGCGGCCACCTTCACCGGCCCCTCGGCGCGGGCTTTTACGAGGAACCCTGGCATTGAAAGGGCTGCAGCGCCTGCCGCCGTTCCGGCAAGAATCTGGCGACGACTGAGAAGGTTGAGGCTGCCTGTAGTGGTCATTCTGGTCATAGCTGACGCTCCTGTTGGACGATGATGTGAACTGAACCCGCTTTATTTTTTACCAAATGATAAAACGCGCGGGCAGCCTTGGCAACTGGCGTTGAATGCCCTGTGCACAATGATTTATTGAACGGATTTCAAGCTGGATGGTCTTTGCTGCCCGCGCCCCGCAGACGAACAGCGCACACTTCTGATCCTTGCAAATCGTGTGCAGGTGGCAATTGCTGAACTCGCCTTTGGCTAAGCACCCCATCGCAGGGCGGCGGTGTGCACCGGCGCATCCCACAGGGACAGCATGTCGTCGTCCAATAGCGTTAGAGTGATCGAACAGCCGGCCATGTCGAGCGAGGTGACATAGGACCCGGTCAGCGACCGGGCGATCTCAATTCCGTGTCGCTCGAAAATCCGCCGGGCGCTATTGTGCATGACATAAAGCTCCATCAGCGGTGTGCCGCCAAAGCCGTTGACGAACAGGAGGGCGTTGCGGCCCCTGACATCGCCGAACTCCTTGGCGATTCCTTCGCAGATTTCGGCTGCGATCTCGTCGGCGCTTGCAAGGGCAGCGCGGCGGCGGCCCGGTTCGCCATGGATGCCGACACCAAACTCCATGTCGCCAGGGCCCAGATCAAAGGTCGGCTTGCCGGCGGCAGGCACCGTGCAACTGGTCAGCGCCACGCCAAAGGACTTTGATTGCCGGTTGACCCGCTCTCCGAGCGCCATGAGATCCGCAAGGCTCATTCCCTTTTCCGCCGCCGCACCTACAATCCTCTCGACCACCAGCGTCCCGGCAACGCCGCGGCGCCCTGTGGTAAAGAGCGAATCCTCCACCGCAATGTCGTCATTGGTGATGAGTTGCATGACCGCAATGCCTGCCATGTCCTTGAGCATCTCAGCGGCCATGTCGAAATTCATCACATCGCCTTCGTAGTTCTTGACGATGAACAGAACGCCTGCGCCGCCATCAACTGCCTGGGCGGCTTCCAGCATCTGGTCGGGCGTGGGCGAGGTAAAGACTTGCCCCGGACACGCCGCATCCAGCATGCCCATCCCGACAAAACCCGCATGCAACGGCTCGTGACCGGAACCGCCACCAGAAATCAGCGCGACTTTGCCAGAAATGATGTCCTTGCGGCGGATGAACTTCCCGGATGGATCCAGCACGACAATATCGGCATGCGCGGCGGCGAAACCGGCAAGGCTTTCCGCCAGTATTGTATCGGCGCCGTTCATCAACTTTTTCATGCTGTCCTCCCTTCGCGGCCCTCAGGCCCCCTCGTCCGGATCGCTTCCGAAAACCACTCCCATACGGTTGATGAAATCCGCGACCGCATGATCGAATAAACGGTTGCGCTCTTCACTGCCCAGATCCGGCGCAGTCATGGTCAGATGCCGGGTTCGTTTGCCCGCTGGTGATCGGGCCACGCGTCCGGGATGGGCCGCATGGTAGAGCGCCAGGAAATCCTTCTGTTCCGCCCGGCTGAAATGACAAACCGAAAATATCACCGAGATATGCCGTGCCGGCAAGGGCGTGAGATAGCTGGGACTGGTGATCTGGGTTACAAAGCTGCGATTCTTGCCCAGCGCATCGGCAAGCCTTTGGCGCATCCCCGAAGGACGCTTATCAACGATCGCTCCAAGTTTCTGCTTGTAGGCGCGGATCGCCGCTTCACCAGTTTGCGGCTTCATTTAACTGAGCCCTCGCCGGACCAAAGCCGAACCGCAGCCTTGATTACAGCCACACGTGCAGGCGCCACTGAAAACCGGCGAAGTCCCGTGCCGAGCAGCAGGCCGATCATCTCCGGGTCGCTCGCCGCATCACCGCACAGGCTGGTTTCAATTGCCCTGGCCTTTCCGAAGCTCGCCACATTGGCAATCAGGCTGAGGACTGCCGGGTCATCGGCTGAGCCCAGCGCGCTGAGCCTGGCATTGTCGCGTGACGCCGCCAGGACATATTGCGTCAGATCATTCGATCCGATCGAAAAAAACGCAGCTGCCGCAAACCGCGCGGGCGTGATGGCCACCGACGGCACCTCGACCATGATGCCGATCTCGGGCATCTGGTGGATGACATCCGCACTGGCAAGATCAGCCGCCTCTTTGGCAAACATCGCCCGCGCCGCATCGATTTCTCCCGGGACCGATACCATCGGCAGCATCACCTTGAGCGACCCATGAGGCGCTGCCCGCAACAATGCCCTGATCTGGACACGGAATATCTCCGGCTTTGCCAGTGACAAGCGAATGCCCCGCACGCCGAGAAAGGAGTTGTCCTCGGCAATCGTATAGCCTTCGATCGGTTTGTCGCCGCCCGCGTCGATGGTGCGGATGGTCACGGGTTTGCCGCCCGCCCAATCGAGCACCTTGCGATAGGCGGCAAGCTGCATTTCCTCATCGGGAAGACCGCGGTCGCCGCCAAAGAGAAACTCGGTCCGCATCAAGCCGATACCGTCGACATGATCGACCGAAATCCGGTCGACGTCGCCCGGGTCGGCAATATTGACGAGCACCTGGACGCTCTCGCCATCTCGCGTGATAGCGGGGTGAGGTGCGAGCGCATCCGCTTCGCGCTGCTGTGCCTGGCTGGCGGTGCGGCGATCATTGAAGTCGGCAATCTGCGCCGGATACGGAGAAACCAGCAACTCGCCCGATTGCGCGTCCAGCAACGCCTCCGCTGCATCCTCAATCGCGCTGTCGCCGATGCCAACGATCATCGGTACGCCGCGCGCGCGCGCCAGCATCGCCACATGGCTGGTGACGCTGCCCTTGCGCAGCGCCAGGCCGCCGCCCTTGCTCCAGTCATGCGCCAGAAACCGGCTCGGCGCGATATCTTCATCGACATGGATGGCGCCCGGCCGAATGGCATGCGCCGTGTCGCCCGTCAGCACCGACAAGACAGTATCGCGGATGTCGGACAGATCCGCCGAGCGGGCCTTGAAATACGCATCGCCTGAGGCCTGGTAACTCTCGATCTCGGCATCAAGGGCAGCTTTCCATGCATCATAGGCCGTCGCGCCTGCGCCAATCGCCTCGGCAGCCGTGGCGGAGAAGGAACCGTCCTCCAGCATCGCCAGGTGGAATTCCAGGATATCAGCCGCGTCACCGGACAGTTGGCTCATCGCGGATGCAATCTCGCCTGCCGCCGCCTCGACCGCCAGCTGCAGCGCCTGCAGTTCCCGTTCCGGCGTTGATTTGGCGACATAGGCGCGGCCCTGCCTGCGCGCCAGGTGTACCGGGCCATGGGCAAAGCCCGCGCTGGCTGCTTGACCGAAAATTCTACCGGGGCTCGCCATGCCCGCCGCCTTCATCAAATCCACGTTCGACAAGCGCAATAAGTTCTGCGATCGCCGTGGTCGACTGTTCGCCCTGGGCTCGTAACAGCAGCCGCGTTCCCTTCGGCGCCTTGGCGCCCATCACCTTGACGATGCTCTTGGCGTCGATCCACGGCCCCTCTTCGCTGGTGGCAAACTCCACCGTGCAGGGGAACGTCTTGGCAAGCTTTGTGAATTTCACCGAAGGCCGGGCGTGAAGCCCGACCTCATTGGTGATGATCACCTCGGAAATCGCCCTGGCAGTCATTTCTGGTGTCCTTCTGACATGCTCACAGCGGCGACAGTTCTTCGGCCGTCGCCACGACGGTGGCAAGCGAAGCGCCGCCCGAGGCCTCGGTTGCCGCCATGATCGCGCCCTCGACGATCGGCGCATTGCAGATGGCGATCATCGACGCGCGCGGCTCGCCGATAAACTCGATCGCCATTTCCGTATTGGTCTCAGCTCCGCCCAGATCGACCAGAATGGCCACGCCCGCATCGGACCAGGCCTTGTCAATTGCATTTGTAATGGCCTCGATGCTGGTGCCAAGCCCGCCTGCCGGATCGCCGCCGCACCACGCGAGCCCCACCTCGTCGCCCACCATTTGCCGCACCATGTCGGCGACACCCTCAGCGACCAGCGGTGAATGGGAAACAATGACGATGCCGACATTCATCACTCAAGCTCCTTCATGGGTTGGCAGCGTCCGGGCAACGACACCCGCCAGCAAGGCAACCGACGCAGCACCGGGGTCCATGTGCCCGATGGAGCGTTCGCCGAGAAAGGAAGCCCGGCCGCGCGTGGCAAGCATAGGAATCGTGGCTTCCGCAGCGGCTTTGGCGCGTGCGGCGATCTGGTTGAGATCAGCGCCGTGTTTCGCGGCATCCAGGATCGGATAGAGCACGTCGAGCATGGTCTTCTGTCCTGCCTGTGATTTCCCGCGCGCAGCAACGGCATCCACCGCCTTTTCGTAAGCCGTAACTAACGCGTCACGATCGAAATCTGCCGGAAGTTCCTTGCCAAGGGTCATGAAAAACGTTCCCACCAGCGGCCCCGAGGCGCCCCCGACTGTCATCACCAGCTTCATGCCTGCAGCCTTGATCGCATTCGGCACAGGGTTGGCGACAAGCTGATCAAGTTCGCCCAAAACCGCCTGAAAGCCGCGTTTCATGTTGGCGCCGTGATCGCCATCGCCGATGGCGCTGTCGAGATCGGTGAGATGGTCGGCATTCTCCGCAATCGCCGCCGCCATCGCGCCGACGAGGGCTCGGAAGTCACCGGATGTCATCGCAGACCCTGCATGCTTTCCTCCCAAAAAAAGCCAGACCCTTGCCGGACTTTTTTGCAGAAACGCCTGAATCCTGCGCTACCAAACCATGCAGATGACGCATCGCAAATGTTAAGTCATTTGTTCACTGAAACATTTATTACTAAACATTGCAATCTCGGGCCTGGACACGGTGGATCAACACAAATCCAGACCAGACCACTTGCGCCACATCCGACAGACCAGTGGCGGATTCGGGTTGCGTAACGCGTCCAATCCGGCACAACGGAGATACGTATATGTTTCGATCCCTTCGGCGTCGGCCGACGTACCAATTCCTCGATTGTAAAGGACCCGACCAAAATGCCCGATGGCGCCTATGACAGCCTGCTGGCCCTCAATTGCGGTTCATCCTCGATCAAGTTCGCCCTGTTCACGCCCGACATGGAGCGCACCCTGTCCGGACTGGTCGAAGCCATCGGACACGGCCAGACGCCAAGGCTGATCCTTGCGGGAGCAGAGGCCGCGCCTTTCGGGACCCAGGATCAGGGCCACGCGGACCTGCTGCCAAGGCTGATCGAAGAGATCATCCTGCCCCGCGCCGGCGCCATAGGTGGTATCGGTCATCGTGTCGTTCACGGCGGCGAGCTGTTCACCACCCCGATCGCCATTGATGCCTCCGTCCGGTCGGGCATTGCGACCCTCGCGCCGCTGGCTCCCGGTCATCAGCCGCACAATCTGGCCGGAATAAACGCCGCCATGACGGCGCTTCCCGGCGTCCTGCAGGTCGCCTGCTTCGACACGGCATTCCACGCAAGCGTGCCCCCGGTCCGGCGCGAGATGCCCCTGCCCCGCGCCTATGCCCGTCAAGGCCTGATCCGCTACGGATTTCACGGCCTGTCCTACGAGCATGTTGCCACCTCCCTGTCGCGCCTTGGGGTGTCGAAGGGACGCGTCGTGGCCTGCCACTTGGGAAATGGCAGCTCGATCTGCGGCATGATCGACGGCACGAGCCGTTGGACATCAATGGGGTTCACGCCACTTGACGGGCTGATGATGGGTCAGCGGCCGGGACGGCTCGATCCCGGTGCGGTGCTCTGGCTGCTGGATCACTTCGGAGGTGATGCGGAAAAACTCAGCAAGTTGCTTTATCATCAAAGCGGCTTGTCCGGCGTTTCAGGGATCTCCGGCGACATGCGGGCTCTTCTGGCGAGCCACGAGCCCGATGCCGCCTTCGCCATCGAGATGTATGTCGACCGGCTTGTCGCGGAAATCGGTGCCGCGGCGGCCAGTCTGGAAGGCATCGATGCTCTGGTATTCTCTGGAGGTATCGGCGAAAACTCCGCGCCCATCCGCGCCAGCGCCCTGGTCAAGCTCGAATGGCTCGGCTTCGCGCTCGATCCCGACGCCAACGCGGCACAGGCCGAGCGCCTGACTGCCAGCAACAGTGCGCGCCACGCTTTCATCGTCAAGGCCGATGAGGAACTGGTGATTGCCAGGGCGGTGGCGCAAGCGCTCGCCGGGTAGGCCTGGCACTTCTGCAAGAGCAGGCTTGCGCAGCGACGTTTTTCAGGCTCAAATCCTGCCATGAGCTACCGTCAGCCCAGCTTTACCCTCGGCGTCGAGGAGGAATATCTGCTTGTCGACCGCGACAGTCTGGATCTCGCCGCGGCTCCGGAATCGCTGATGGCCGAATGCATCGAGGAACTGGAAGGCCAGGTCAGTCCTGAATTCCTGCAGTGCCAGATTGAGGTCGGCACCACTGTGTGCAGGACCGTGGTGGAAGCCGGCTCCGATCTCGCCCGCCTGCGCTCCGTCATCGCCCGCATTGCCTCAAACCACGGCCTGGCGCCGCTGGCCGTCTCCTGTCATCCCTTTGCCGACTGGCACAAGCAGCACTTCACCGACAAGCAGCGCTACCGCGAACTCGAGCACGATCTCGGCGGCGTCGCGCGGCGCATGCTGATCTGCGGCATGCATGTGCATGTCGGACTGGACGACGACGAAACCCGCATCGACCTGATGGCGCAGTTTCCCTATTTCCTGCCGCATCTGCTGGCCTTGTCGACATCGTCCCCCTATTGGAAAGGGGACGATACGGGGCTTAATTCCTACCGGCTCACGGTCTTCGACAACCTTCCCAGAACAGGACTGCCACCGAGGTTTTCATCCTGGTCGGAATACCAGCGATCCGTTCAGATCATCATCGACAGCGGATTGATCGATGACAGCACCAAGATCTGGTGGGACCTTCGACCTTCGGCCCGGTTTCCGACGCTCGAATCCAGGATTTGTGATGTATCTCCACGGCTCGACGACACCCTGGCGATCGTCGCTCTGACCCAATCGATCATGCACATGCTGTGGCGCCTGCGCAGCAACAATCAGCGCTGGCGCATCTATGACAGGTTTCTGGTCGGAGAAAACCGCTGGCGCGCCCAACGCTACGGCGTCTCCAACGGCCTGATCGATTTCGCCAGGGGCGAGGTCGTTGCCTTTCCCGTCCTGCTTGAGGAGCTTATCGAGCTCGTTTCAGAGGATGCGGAGGCACTCGGATGTTCCGAACAGCTGCTATCAGCACGGCGGATTGTTGAAAACGGCACCAGCGCCGATCGGCAACGCTCGATCCATGCAAGGGCGATTGCAGCCGGAGCCAGCGCCAGAGAAGCCCAGAAAGAGGTCGTGCGATCGCTGATCGATGACTTCACTCAAGGCCTCGAAAGCCACTGGCAGCAAGCGACGATCCCCATGCAGACCGCCTGATGCTGCCGCGCTCGCGCTCACACTGTTCCCTGGCGGCGACCGCGCAGGGTTGGGCTGCCTTTGAGGCGCCAGCCGTGCTATCGGATCTGGCCAGCAACCAAACAAGGCCTGAAGCTAATTCCGCTCGCTCCCGAATTGATCATTTTTGACTGCGATGGAGTCCTCATCGATAGTGAGGTCATCAGCGCGCGTGTGCTGATCGATGCGCTGGCAAGCATCGGGGTCAAGGTCGATACCGCCCATGTGCAAACCCATTTTCTCGGCCGCAGCTGGGCCAAGGTCGCAGCCGAAATCCGCCACTCCCACGGTTATCACCCCGGTACGGATTTCGAGGAGAAATACCGTACCGAGCTTCTTGCTCGCTTTGAACTGGAGTTGGTCACGACATCGGGCATCGAGGTGCTGCTGCCACAATTGGCGACCAGGGCCTGCGTGGCGACAAGCAGTTCGCCGAAGCGGGCTTCGCGGTCGCTCGAACTGACCGGATTGTCCGATTTTTTTGCTAAGCGGATCTTCACCGCCTCCGAAGTCGAAAGAGGCAAACCGGCGCCCGATTTGTTCCTGCATGCCGCCAGGCAGATGCAGGCCGATCCGGCCAGGTGCCTTGTCATCGAGGATTCCCTGCCCGGCATCGAGGCGGCGAACAATGCCGGCATGCAGGTGCTGCGCTTCACCGGCGGAAGTCATCTGAAGGGGTTGAGCGAAGAGACGCTCAGCCTTGGCGGAAAAGTGCGATGCTTTGACAATTGGGAGCTTTTCTTTGAAATGGTGCCTCAGGCCAAACGGCAATTGGACGGACGGATGGGCACATGAGCAATGCGGGCGATCACGAAACAAGCCGTCTTGACGACGCTGCCCGCGCCGGCTGGCTCTATTATGTGGCCGGCAACACGCAAGACGAAATAGCCCGAAAGCTCGGCGTCTCGCGACAATCCGCACAACGCCTGGTTTCCCTCGCTGTCAGCGAGAAGCTCGTCAAGGTTCGGCTGGATCATCCGATCGCCAGATGTATGGAACTCGCCCATGGCCTGTCGGAAAAATTCGGCCTCGTCTCCTGCGAAGTGGCACCGAGCGATCCCGATGCGCCGGCGGCGCTGACCGGCGTCGCGCAACTGGCGGCGGGTGAAATAGAGCGGCTGCTCAAATCCGACCATCCGAAGATCATCGCGCTGGGCACGGGGCGAGCCCTGCGCGCCTGTGTCGAACAACTGCCGAAAATGGATTGCCCGCAACACCGGATCGTCTCGCTGCTTGGCAACATGATGTCGGATGGCGCCGCTACCCCCTACAACGTCGTCATCCGCATGGCGGACCGGGTCAACGCGCGTCACTATCCGATGCCGCTGCCTGTCTTTGCCCGGTCGGTGGAGGAAAAGCAGCTGCTGCAGCAGCAGGAAGCGGTGCACAACATTCTCGAACTGGCCCGGCAGGCCGATGTCACCTATGTCGGCATCGGCAATATCGGAGACAATGCGCCCTTGCTGATCGACGGCTTTGTCAGCCGCGAGGAGACCCGCGCCCTGATCAAGGCGGGCGCCGTGGGCGAGATCACGTCGTGGGTCTTCGACCGCTCCGGCAAGCTGATCGACGGACTGACCAATGACAGGGTGGCGAGCGCCATCCTGCATGTTTCTCCGTCCAAACCGGTGATTGCGATTGCGGTCGGCACCCTCAAGACCGACGCCATCCTTGCCGCAATGCGCGGCAGACTGATCAACGGGCTCATCACCGACGAGGCCACAGCAGAGCATTTGCTCAACCATTGAGCAGAACATCAGCTTTTTAAACCGTTGATATCATTGTCATAATTTCAAGATATCCGTTTTCTGTGCAGGTGCAGCATCGATTCTGCATTGACTCGCGCAAGAGTCTGAATGAATATTTGCCCGTCTAATTGGCATTTGCCCATACTGGGCATTGGGAGGAATTCATGAAGAGATTTGCAAACGCGCTTCTGTGCGCGTCGGCGTTGTCCATGCTTGGCACGGCGGCGCTTGCCGAAACACTGACCATCGCCACCGTCAACAACGGTGACATGATCCGCATGCAGGCACTGACCGACGATTTCACCGCGAAGCACCCGGACATCGAGCTGAACTGGGTGACGCTGGAGGAGAACATCCTTCGCGAACGCGTCACCACCGACATCGCCACCCAGGGCGGTCAGTATGACGTCATGACCATCGGCACCTATGAGGTTCCGATCTGGGCCAAGCAGGGCTGGCTGCTGCCGCTCGATGGTCTCGGGGACGACTATGACGCCGAAGACATCATCCCGGCTATTGCCGGTGGCCTTTCCTACGAGGGCAAGCTGTATGCTGCGCCGTTCTACGGCGAGAGCTCGTTCGTGATGTACCGCACCGACCTGATGGAAAAGGCCGGCCTTGAAATGCCCGACGCCCCGACATGGGACTTCATCGCCGACGCCGCGCGCAAGATGACCGACCGCGAAAACGGCATCAACGGCATCTGCCTGCGCGGCAAGGCCGGCTGGGGCGAGAACATGGCCTTCCTGACGGCCCTGTCAAACTCCTTCGGCGCCCGCTGGTTCGACATGGACTGGAAGCCCCAGTTCGACCAGCCGGCCTGGAAGAACACTCTGCAGTCGTATGTCGACCTGATGAACGAGGCCGGACCGACCGGCGCATCGTCGAACGGGTTCAACGAGAACCTCGCACTCTTCCAGCAGGGCAAATGCGGCATGTGGATCGACGCCACCGTCGCCGCGTCCTTCGTCTCCAACCCGACCGACTCCACCGTCGCCGACAAGGTAAGCTACGCGCTGGCCCCCGACACGGGCCTGGGCAAGCGTGGCAACTGGCTGTGGGCATGGTCGCTCGCAGTGCCCGCCGGCACCAAGAACGCCGAAGCGGCGCAGACCTTTGTCTCCTGGGCAACGTCCAAGGCCTATCTGGAACTGGTCGCCTCGAAGGAAGGCTGGGCAAACGTGCCCCCAGGCACCCGCACCTCGCTCTACGAGAACCCGGAATACGCCAAGGTGCCGTTCGCCAAGATGACGCTCGACTCGATCAACGCGGCCGACCCCACCAAGCCGACCGTCGATGAGGTGCCTTATGTCGGCGTGCAATTCGTCGCTATTCCCGAATTCCAGGGCCTGGGCACCACCGTCGGACAGCTGTTCTCCGCAGCACTGGCCGGACAGATGTCGGTTGACGATGCGCTGGCACAGGCTCAATCGGTTGCAACGCGCGAAATGACGCGCGCCGGCTACATCAAGTAGCACCACCCTCCCGGGGCACCTGGCCGCCCGTTCAAACCGGGCGGCCGATTTCACCTCCAGAACCTGTTCGCGACCGAACGCAGGGAGAGCGTCATGGCCACCCGTCAAACCCAAGGTCTTGCAAATATCATGCGGGCGCCGGCGATCATCCTGCTGCTGATCTGGATGGTCGTGCCACTGGGAATGACCCTCTATTTCTCCTTCCTGAACTACAACCTGCTCAACCCTGCAAACACAAGCTGGGCCGGTTTCTTCAATTACAGATATTTCTACACCGATCCGGCCTTTTTCCAGTCGATCTGGAACACGCTCGTGCTGGTCCTGGGCGTGCTGCTGATCACCGTGGTCGGCGGCATTGCCATCGCCTTGCTGATCGACCAGCCCATGTTCGGCCAGGGCATCGTGAGAATTCTGGTGATCTCGCCCTTCTTCGTCATGCCGCCGGTTGCAGCCCTGGTGTGGAAGAACATGATCATGAACCCGAGCTACGGGGTGTTCGCCGACATCGCGAATTTCTTCGGCGCTGATCCGGTCGACTGGTTTGCGCAATATCCGCTGTTTTCGATCATCATCATCGTCGCCTGGCAATGGCTGCCCTTCGCCACGCTGATCCTGCTCACCTCGCTGCAGTCGCTTGACGGCGAACAGAAGGAAGCCGCCGAAATGGACGGCGCGGGTTTCGTCAGCCGCTTCATCTATCTGACATTGCCGCACATGGCGCGCGCCATCACCGTGGTCATCCTGATCCAGACCATCTTCCTGCTCGCCGTCTATGCCGAGATCCTGGTCACGACCAACGGCGGTCCGGGTTATGCCTCGACCAATCTGGTGTTCCTCATCTATCGCGCAGCCCGTCTCAATTTCGACATCGGCGGGGGCGCCGCAGGCGGAATCATCGCCGTCGTCCTCGCCAACTTCGTCGCCATCTTCCTGATGCGCGCTGTCGGCAAGAACCTGGATTAGGAGAGAACAATGGCGCGCGCAGTCACCACACGCACAAAGGCCATCAACACGGCGGTCGCCTGGACGATAGCCCTCGTGATCTTCTTCCCGATCCTCTACACGATCATCACAAGCCTGAAGACCGAATCCGAGGCGATCGCCGGCTTCAACCTGATCCCGTCCTTCACCATCGAGAGCTACATCGCCGTCCAGACCCAGAACGACTATTTCAAGCCGTTCATGAACTCGGTCATCCTGGCGCTCGGCTCGACTGTCCTGGCGCTGATCGTGGCGATCCCGGCAGCCTGGGCCATGGCCTTCTCGCCAACCAAACACACCAAGGACATTCTGATGTGGATGCTTTCCACAAAGATGATGCCGGCGGTCGCGGTGCTGGTGCCGATCTATCTCATCTTCCTGCGCACAGGCCTCATGGACACCCGCATAGGCCTGACCGTGATGCTGATGCTGATCAACCTGCCGATCGTGGTCTGGATGCTCTACACCTACTTCCGCGAGATCCCGGGAGAGATCCTCGAAGCCGCGCGGATGGACGGCGCGTCGCTGTGGAACGAGATCGTTTACATCCTCACGCCGATGGCTATCCCGGGCATAGCTTCCACCATGCTGCTCAACATCATCCTTGCTTGGAACGAATCCTTCTGGACCATCCAGCTCACCACCACCAACGCGGCGCCGCTCACCGCCTTCATCGCCTCGTTCTCGAGCCCGCAGGGCCTGTTCTGGGCCAAGCTTTCGGCGGCCTCCACGCTGGCCATCGCGCCGATCCTGATCATGGGCTGGTTCAGCCAGAAGCAACTTGTCCGCGGCCTGACCTTCGGCGCCGTGAAGTAGAAACCGGGGGAACCGTCATGGGCAACATCACACTTCGCAACGTCAAGAAGTCCTTTGGCAATGTCGTCATTATTCCCGACATCAACCTCGACATCGAGGATGGCGAGTTCGTGGTCTTCGTCGGCCCTTCGGGATGCGGAAAATCCACGCTTCTGCGCCTTATCGCCGGCCTTGAGGATACGACCTCGGGCGTGATCTCCATCGATGGCCGCGATGTCACAGGCGAGGCGCCGGCCAAGCGCAAGCTGGCGATGGTGTTCCAGTCCTACGCGCTCTACCCGCACATGACAGTGGCCAAGAACATCGCCTTTCCGTTGAAGATGGCCGGCGAGGACAAGGCGACGATAGAGAAAAAGGTCGGTGATGCGGCGCGCATCCTCAATCTGACCGACTATCTGGAACGCCGCCCCGGCCAGCTTTCCGGCGGCCAGCGCCAGCGCGTCGCCATCGGCCGCGCCATCGTACGGCAGCCCTCGGCCTTCCTCTTCGACGAGCCGCTGTCCAATCTCGATGCGGCCCTCCGTGGCACCATGCGGCTGGAGATCAGCGAACTGCATCACCAGCTCAAGACGACCATGGTCTATGTCACCCATGACCAGATCGAAGCCATGACCATGGCGGACAAGATCGTGGTCCTCAATGCGGGCAATATCGAGCAGGTCGGCTCGCCGATGGAGCTCTACAATTCCCCCAAAAACCTCTTCGTCGCAGGCTTCATCGGTTCGCCGAAGATGAATCTTGTCGCCGGCGCGCCCGCCGAGAAGCTTGGCGCCAAGACCATCGGTTTCCGCCCCGAGCACATCGCGATCTCCAAGACCGATGGCGAATGGAAGGGCACCGTCGGCGTTGCCGAGCATCTTGGCTCCGACACTTTCCTTCATGTTCACACCGATGCACTCGGCACGGTCAATGTTCGCGCCAGCGGCGAAATCCAGGTCAGTCATGGCGACACCGTCTGGCTCACGCCCGATCCCAACAGGATCTACCGCTTCGACGCCGCGGGACTGGCCGTCTGATGTCGCGTCTTGCAGGGAAAACCGCCATCATCACCGGTGCGGCCCGCGGCATTGGCCAGGCTTTTGCCGAGCGCTATGTCGCGGAAGGGGCGACCGTCGCCATCGCCGACATTGACCTCGAGCGGGCGACGGCGACCGCGTCCCGGATCGGCGAGCAGGCCTTCGCGGTGCATCTCGATGTCAGCGACCAGGCCTCGATCGACGCCGCCGTCAAGGCCGTGGCCGACCGCACGGGCGGCATCGACATCCTGATCAACAATGCGGCGCTGTTCGATCTCGCCCCGATCATCGAGATCCGCCGCGAGAGTTTTGAGAAGCTGTTTTCGATCAATGTCGCGGGCACGCTGTTCACGCTGCAGGCGGTCGCCAAATCCATGATCGCCCGCGGCAAGGGCGGCAAGATCATCAACATGGCAAGCCAGGCGGGGCGGCGCGGCGAGGCCCTGGTCGGCGTCTATTGCGCCACCAAGGCCGCCGTCATCAGCCTCACCCAATCGGCCGGGCTCGATCTGATCAGGCACGGCATCAACGTCAACGCGATCGCCCCGGGCGTGGTCGACGGCGAGCACTGGGACCATGTCGACGCGCTGTTTGCCCGCCACGAGAACCTGGCGCCGGGTGAGAAGAAGCGGCTTGTGGGCAAGGCGGTTCCCTTTGGCCGCATGGGCACCGCCGATGACCTGACCGGAATGGCGGTGTTTCTCGCCACCAAGGATGCCGACTACATCGTCGCCCAGACATACAATGTCGACGGCGGGAACTGGATGAACTGATGCAAGACTCCCATCCCCCCCAACAAGCGGAGGCCGTCGACGCCACCGCGCTTCGCTCAGAAACCCTGACCATGCTGCCTGAAGACGTGAGCACGCCCGGCTATGACCGACGGGCATTGACGCCCGGGGTGCTGCATGTGGGCGTCGGCAATTTTCACCGCGCCCACCAGGCCAATTACTTCCATCGCCTGTTCGAACTGGGCGAGGATTTCGATTGGGCGATCATCGGCGCCGGCATGATGCACTTTGATGAGGCCATGCGGGACAAGCTTGGACCCCAGGACTGGCTGACCACCATCGTCGAGCTCGATCCCAAGGGTTATCGCGCCAGCGTGATCGGATCGATGATCGACTTTGTCGCCGTCGATCCCGTCGCGCTGATCGACGCCATGCAGGATCCGCAGATCCGGATTGTCTCCCTGACGGTAACCGAAGGCGGCTACTTTCTCAGCGCCGAAACCGGCGGCTTCGATCCGACCCATCCTGCCATTGTTCGCGAGACGGGCGCCGGCCACCCGCCCCAGACCGTTTTTGGCGTCATCATCGCCGCACTGAAGGCGCGGCGGGCCAGGGGGCATCCGCCGTTCACCATCATGTCCTGCGACAATCTTCCCGAAAACGGCCATGTGGCGCGCGCCACCGTTCTGGGCCTGGCACGATTGGTCGATCCGGACCTGGCCGACTGGATCGCTGACAATGTCGCCTTCCCGAACTCGATGGTGGACTGCATCACGCCGGCGACCGGCGCGCGTGAGATCGATCTCGTGCGCGCACGGTTCGGGATCGAGGACGCAGCACCCGTGGTCTGCGAGCCGTTCCGGCAATGGGTGATGGAGGACAATTTCCCGCAAGGCCGGCCGGCGCTGGAAAAGGTCGGCGTCGAATTCGTGCGCGATGTCGCGCCTTATGAGCTGATGAAGCTCAGGATACTCAATGGCGGCCACGCAGCCATAGCCTACTCCTCCGCCCTGCTTGGCCATCACTTTGTCCATGACGCCATGGCCGATCCGCTGATCGCCGGATTTCTCAGCAAGCTGACCGTCGAGGAAATCTTGCCGACAGTGCCTGAGATCGAAGGGGTCAGCCTCACCGATTATGTCACCGTTGTGGCCAGTCGGTTTTCCAACTCGGCGCTGGGCGACACCATTCCGCGGCTCTGCCTCGATGGCTCCAACCGTCAGCCCAAATTCATCCTGCCAACCATCGCCGACCGACTGGCGGCCGGCCAGCCGGTCAACGGCCTGGCGCTCGAAGTCGCCCTCTGGGCGCATTATTGCGCTGCGGCACATGATGGCGCGGCTGTCGCGGTCGATGATCCGAATGCCGCACGGCTGACCGAGCGGGCGCTGGCCGCGCGCAAGGATCCGCGGGAATTCTTGGCGATGCCGGATATCTTCGGCGCGATCGCCCAATCGCCGGACTTCGTGTGCGCCTTCGCCAAGGCGCTGGAACGGCTGCAGCGGACTTCGACCCGGGAAGTGCTGGCCGGATATCTGGCCAATTGATCCTGCTAAACGGACCCGGCGATAATCAGCCGTGTGCCGTGCCCCTCGAGCAGCATGGCAAGATCATCCCCCACAGGCGCATCGGTCACCAGATGGCCGATGGCGTCGAAGCCCGCGACCGATACGAGCCCGCGGCGGCCGAACTTGGTGTGGTCCGTGACGACGTAGCTCTGCTCACCGCGCGACAGCATCATCCGGGCGAATTCGGCCTCCTCGAGGTCGAAGTCCATGACACCTGAGGGGGCATCGATGGCGCCGGCAGAAATGATGGCGTGGGTGACGGAGAATTTCGCGATGAACTCGATTGCCGAAACCCCGAATGCAGCGCCTGAATCGCTCCTGAGTTCGCCACCGGCCATGTAGACCTTGTTGCCGTTGACCGTGGCCAGCGTGCGGGCGATGTCGGAGGAGTTGGTCACGACCGTCAGGCGCCGGTGCCCGAGCAGTTCGCGCGCCACGAAGCTCGTGGTGGTGCCGGTGTCGAGCATCACCGAGTCCCCGTCACGGATGAGCTGCGCCATTTCCCGCGCAATGCGGCGCTTGGCGTCGGCGTTCTCGCGCATCCGCCGCTGGAACGGCGCCTCGCCCACCTGGCCCGCGAGCCCCACCGCGCCGTGGATTTTCAGCACGGACCCGTTTTCCGTGAGCGGTCGCACGTCCCGCCGCACGGTCTCGAGCGACACGCCGAGCCGCGCGGCAAGCTCTGAGATGGTCACGGTGCCTTCGTCGGCAAGCATCCGAAGGATCTCGGCATGACGTTTGGAGAGCATCTGCATACACCTTTTGTGCTGCCTGTTTTCTAGGCGATCTCCGCCAGCTTATCAATCAAAACAAACCCAACCGGGCATCAAAGCCGAAAATTGCCACAGAATTGATTGACAAGGGCCGGGGCGTGGTGTGGGATTGAGAGGTTAACAAGCCGCGCACGGGTGCGCTGCCGTGGGGTCTGTTTGCTACCTGCGGAAAAAGTGCCGGGATGCGGGATCCAACAGGGTGAACAGGAGGCTCGACATGCATTCAGCCAATATCTTTTCCGGCAGCATATTCAGGCGATTGACCGCGGCGCTCGTCATATCGGGCGCTTCGTGCCTTGGCTTGTCCGTTCCGGCAATCGCGCAGGAATCCACAGACCCGATCAAGCTGACGCTCCATGACTGGACCGGTCAGCTGATCACCACCGAAATCATGGGCGAAGTGCTCAAGAAGGCCGGCTATTCGATCGAATATGTCCAAGCCGACTACCTCGCCCAGTTCGCAGGGCTGGAAACCGGCGACCTGCATGTGGCGATGGAAATGTGGGAAACCACAGGCCGCGAGGCCATGGACGCCGCCACCGCCACCGGCAAGGTCGAGAATTTCGGCCCGACCGGCATGAAGGCCAAGGAGGAGTGGTGGTACCCCTCCTACATGACGGAGAAATGCCCGGGCCTGCCCAATTGGGAAGCGCTTAAGGACGAGGCCTGCGCCGAAGCCTTCTCGACCGCCGAGACCGCACCCAAGGGCCGGTATCTTGGCGGCCCCGTGACCTGGGGCGGGTTTGACGACGAGCGCGTCGAAGCGCTCGACCTGCCGTTCGAAGTCATCCATGCCGGCACCGACGCGGCCCTGTTCGCGGAACTTGAAAGCGCCTATCAGCGCCAGGCCCCGATCATGCTGTGGATCTATGCCCCGCATTGGGCGCCCGCCAAGTATGAAGGCGCATGGGTCGAGTTCCCCGAATATTCCGCCGAGTGTTACAATGACCCTTCAGCCGGCATCAATCCCGATGCCGCCTATGACTGCGGCAAGCCGTTCGGCGAGATCTGGAAGGTCGGCTGGGCCGGCGTGAAGGACAAGTGGCCAAGCGCCTATGAGGCGATCAAGGCCTTCACCATCGACAATGACGAGATGGGCAAGATGATCACCGAGGTCGACCTCGACGGCAAGACGGTGTCCGCCGTGGTTGCCGACTGGATGGGCGCCAACGAGGCCCGCTGGTCGGGCTGGATCAAGAAGTAAACCGCACCGGGCCTGATGCGCCCGCTGCCGGGACTATCGGCAACCGGACCTTCGGGCCCGGTTGCAGCCGGCTCCCTGACCCTCGCGTGCGAACCAGCGCGACCGGCGCAGCTCCGGAATTCATCAAGATCTCATATGTCTCCGACCGGGTTGTTCATGACCTCTCCTGAAGCCAAGCTTGTCTGCCGCAATGTGTGGAAACTGTTCGGCCCCGGCGCCGCCGGTTTTCTGGCCCAGCACAATGGCCGTCCCGACGCGGCTGCGATCAGCGAGGCCGGTTTCGTCGGCGCCGTCCGGCAGGTTGATCTCGACGTGCGGGAGGGCGAGATCTTCGTCATCATGGGACTGTCCGGATCAGGCAAGTCGACATTGGTCCGGCTGATGTCGCGGCTGATCGAGCCATCGGGCGGCGACGTGCTGTTCAAGGGCGAGAACCTCCTGCAAGCCTCGCAGGCGCGGATGATTGAAATCCGTCGACACCAGATGGGCATGGTATTCCAACATTTTGCGCTTCTGCCGCATCTCACCGTTTTGGACAACGTCGCCTTCCCGCTCGACATCCAGGGCATGAGCCGCGCCAAGCGGGAAGCGCGGGCGCGCGAAATGATTGAACTGGTCGGCCTCGCCGGCCGGGAAAACGCGTTCCCGCGCCAGCTGTCCGGCGGCCAGCAGCAGCGCGTGGGCATCGCCCGCTCGCTGGCGGTCGAACCCGAAATCTGGTTTCTCGACGAGCCGTTCTCCGCGCTCGATCCGCTGATCCGCCGGGAGATGCAGGACGAGTTCATGCGGCTGCAGACCGTGCTGCACAAGACTATCGTCTTCATCACCCATGATTTCGACGAAGCCATCCGTCTCGCCGACCGGATTGCCATCATGAAGGACGGCGAGATCGTCCAGGCCGGCACGCCGGAAGAGATCGTGCTGACGCCGGCCACATCCTATGTCGCCGAATTCACCAAGAATGTCGCCCGCGCCAAGGTGATCCGCACCCAAAGCCTGATGGTCGCTGCAGACGTGACAGAACAAGGCGCCCCGACAGTCTCCGCCCGCACCAATATTGCCGAAGCAGCGCCGTTGTTCCTCGACGGGGTGACCCAGATAGGTGTCGCGGACGAGGCAGGACAGATCATCGGTCGCCTCGACCGCGACGCCGTCGTCAAACTGATGCTGCAGGGCTGACCATGGCGATGCAAGGCGCTCCGATGGCGGCAACCGATGCAGCGCAGGCTTCGCCGCAGCAGATAAGGCTGCCGATCGCCTGGATCATCGCGCTTGCTGCCTTCGTGGCGTTCTGGCTTTTCGCTAAACCGCTTCTGCCCGCAGCCTTCGAGTTTCCGAAGGCCTGGTATGTGCCTTTGGCCAAGTGGATCAGCACCGCCATGAAATGGCTGATCGACGAGGCCAGCTTCGGCCTGTTCAGCTTCACCGACCTGACCCGCTTTGTCTCGGCGGTTCTCGATGTCCCCTACACGCTCGCCTCGAGCCTCTTGTCCACCGGCTTTCTCGAAGGCAGCGGCTCGTCGGCGATCCAGATCGTCCCGCCTCTGCCGTGGATCGCCGTCATCGGCCTGGTCATGCTGCTTGGCCACTGGCTCGGCGGCACACGGCTCGCCCTGCTGGCGGGCGGCTGCTTTCTGTTCCTGGCGGTGTTCGGGCAATGGACCAGCGCCATGATCACCCTGGCCTCGATCCTGGTCGCCGCTCCGCTTGGCGTTCTACTCGGATTGCTGTTCGGCATCGCCGCCTGGCGCTGGCGATGGATCGAGCGCCTGGTCACGCCGCTGCTCGATCTGATGCAGACCATCCCGGTCTTCGCCTATCTGGTTCCGGTGCTCTTCCTGTTCGGCTTCGGCCCGACGGCTGCGGTGATCGCCACCCTGATCTTCGCCACGCCGCCAATGACCCGCATCGCCATCCTGGCGCTCCGCGCCGTGCCGGGCGAGATCATCGATCTGGGACACATGGTCGGCTGCACCGAGCGGCAGATGACCTGGCGGGTCATGGTGCCCGCCGCCCGCGAAAGCCTGATGGTCGGCATGAACCAAGTCATCATGCTGTCGCTCAACATGGTCATCATCGCCTCGATGATCGGCGCTGGCGGACTTGGCTTCGACGTGCTGGCGGCGCTGAGACGGCTCGATTTCGGCGCCGGGCTCGAGGCGGGCTTCGCCATCGTGGCCCTCGCCATCGCCATGGACCGGCTGAGCCAGGCGGCCGCGGAGAAACTCTCGGCCCCGTCTCCCGAAGTTCGAAATTCCGGACTGGTCGCGCGTCACCCCTACATCGTTGCGGCGCTGATCCTGGTGCTGGTAACGACCGTCCTGGGCTATGTCGTCCCGGGCATCCACACCTATCCTCAGACGCTGCAGCTGTCGACCGGCACCTTCTGGTCGGAAGTCGTTGCCTGGATCAACATTAATTTTTTCGACACGCTCGAAGCCATCAAGAACGCGATGCTGCTCAACGTGCTGATCCCGTTCAAGCGCTTCCTCGGCGATCTTCCCTGGCTGGGCGTCACCGCGCTCCTGGCCTTTGCCGGATACCGCCTGGGCGGCTGGCGGCTGGGGCTTCTGACTGCAGGCCTGGCGCTGTTCATCGCCGCCACCGGCCAGTGGGAAAAGGCCATGATCACGGTCTACCTATGCGGTATCTCCGCGGTGCTCGCCGCATTGATCGGCCTGCCGATCGGGATCTTCGCCGCCACCCGCGACCGGGTCTGGTCCTGGGTACAGGTGGCCATCGACACCCTCCAGACGCTTCCGAGCTTCGTCTATCTGATGCCCGCGGTGATGCTGTTCCGGGTCGGTGATTTTACCGCCATGATCGCCGTCGTGGCCTTCGCGATCGCACCCGCTATCCGCTACACCGCATTGGGCATCCGCAAGGTCGATCCAAAGCTGATCGAAGCCGGCCGCGCCATGGGCTGCACCGAATGGCAGATCCTCACCCGCATAAGGCTGAAGCTGGCGCTCCCCGAAATCCTTCTCGGCCTCAACCAGACCATCATGTTCGCGCTGTCGATGCTGGTCATCACCGCGCTGGTCGGCACCCGCGATCTCGGCCAGGAAGTCTATATCGCGCTCACCAAGGCCGACACCGGCCGCGGTCTCGTTGCCGGCCTGTCGATCGCCGCCATTGCCATTATCGCCGACCGTCTGATCTCGGCCGGCGCCATCCATGCCAGACGCCGCCTGGGGCTTGAGTAGACCATGACAGATCCCGCCACGCTCGATCGTATCCGCGCCCTGCCCTGTTTCTCGGGCAGCGTCGACATCGCGCCGCTCTCGGGCGGCCTGAGCAACGAGAACTGGCTGGTCACCGATGCAGCAGGCAAGCATGTGGTGCGGCTGGGCCGGGACTTTCCCTTCCACCATGTCGACCGCGCCCGGGAAGTGATGACCGCCCGCGCGGCCCATGCAGCCGGGTTTGGCCCCTGCGTCGAATATTCCGAGCCCGGCATCATGGTCACAGCCTTTCTCAATGCGAAAACCTTCGGCGCGGCGGATGTCCGCGCCAACGCCGAGCGGATCGGCCGCCTTCTCCGCGACTTCCACGCCACGATGCCGCATCACGTGGCGGGCGCGGGGTTCATGTTCTGGGTGTTCCATGTCATCCGCGACTATGCCCGGACGCTGGGATCAGGCGGCTCGCGCATGGCCGACCGGCTTCCCGCCTGGCTCGAGCTTTCAGAAACGCTTGAAGCGGCACAACGCCCGCTGCCGATCGTCTTCGGCCACAACGACCTGCTGCCGGCCAACTTCCTCGATGACGGGCACAAGCTCTGGCTCATCGATTTTGAGTATGCCGGCTTCTCCACCGCCATGTTCGACATTGCCGGCGCCGCGTCGAACGCGGAAATGACTGCAGACGAAGCCGCCCTCCTGCTGGAGGCGGCGCTGGGATCGGCGCCCGACCCGGCAATGACCCGGACCTTTCACGCCATGCAATGCGCCTCGCTGCTGCGCGAGACGCTCTGGAGCCTCGTCTCGGAACTGCACCTTGATGCGCCGGGCGTCGACTACCAAGCCTACACCGCCGAAAACCTCGCTCGCCTGGATGCGGCGCTTGAGCACTATCATTCCACCTACGGAAAGACATCATCATGACACTCCCCGACAGAGCCCAGATCGTCGTCATCGGCGGCGGCATCATCGGCTGCTCCACGGCCTATCATCTCGCGCGCGATCACAAGGCCGACGTCATCCTGCTCGAGCAGGGTCAGCTGACCTCGGGCTCGACCTGGCACGCCGCAGGTCTGGTGGGACAGCTGCGCTCGTCGGCGTCCATCACCAAGGTGCTCAAATACTCGGTCGACCTCTACAAGCGGCTCGACCAGGAGACGGGGCTCGAGACTGGCTGGAAGATGTCGGGCTGCCTGAGGCTCGCCACCAACCAGGACCGCTGGATTGAATACCGCAGGCTCGCGACAACCGCCCAGAGCTTTGGCATGGACATGCAGCTCCTCTCCCCGCAGGAGGCAAAGGCGATGTTCCCGCTGATGCAGGTCGACGACCTGGTGGGCGCGAGCTGGCTGCCGACCGACGGCCAGGCGAGCCCGTCGGACATCACCCAGTCGCTGGCCAAGGGCGCGCGCATGCATGGTGCCAGGATCTTCGAGAATGTCCGGGTCACCGGCTTCGAGATGAAGGACAGCCGGATTCTTGCGGTCAAGACCAGCAAGGGCGACATCGCCTGCGAGAAGGTGGTCAACTGCGCCGGGCAATGGGCGCGCCAGTTGGGCGCGATGGCGGGCATCAACGTGCCGCTGCAACCGGTCAAGCACCAGTATGTCATCACCGAAAAGATCGAGGGCCTGTCGAGCGACGCGCCGACCATCCGCGACCCCGACCGCCGCACCTATTTCAAGGAGGAGGTTGGCGGCCTCTGCTTCGGCGGCTACGAGCCCGATCCGCAGGGCTGGACCATGGACGACGTGCCCGATCAGTTTCAGTTCCAGCTTTTCGACGATGACTACGACCATTTCGAGCAGCACATGATGCAGGCCATCGAGCGTGTCCCCGCGCTCAACTCGGTGGGCGTCAAGCAGATGATCAACGGCCCCGAGAGCTTCACCCCGGATGGCAACTTCATCCTTGGAGCGGCACCTGAATGCGTCAACATGTTCGTCGGCGCCGGCTTCAATGCCTTCGGCATAGCCTCGGGTGGCGGAGCGGGCTGGGTGCTGGCTCAATGGGTGATCGACGGCGAAGCGCCACTCGATCTCTGGGTCGTCGATATCCGCCGGTTCTCCGAGATGCACAAGGACAGGCAATGGGTCAACGACCGCACGCTCGAGGCCTATGGCAAGCACTATGCCATCGGCTTTCCGCATGTGGAGTATGAATCGGGCCGGCCGCTCATCGTCTCGCCGCTCTATAAGCGGCTCAAGTCGCACAGCGCCGTCTTCGGCTCCAAGCTCGGTTGGGAACGCCCCAACTGGTTCGCGCCCGAAGGCATGGAGCCGCGCGACGTGCCCACCATGGGGCAGCCAAACTGGTTCGGCGCGGTGGGCGACGAACACCGCCATGTGCGCGAGAAGGTCGGCATCTTCGACCAGTCCTCCTTCGCCAAATACGAGATCAGCGGAAGTGACGCGCTCTCGGCTTTGAGCCGGATCTGCGCCAATGACGTGAGCAAGCCGGAAGGCCGCCTGACCTATACCCAGCTTCTCAACACCCGCGGCGGCATAGAGGCCGACCTGACGGTCGCCCGCCTGTCGGACGATCGCTTCTACCTGGTCACCGGCACCGGCTTCAGAACCCATGACCTGGCGTGGATCCGCGAACATGTGCCTGAGGGCGCCGATGTCCGGATCGACGACATCACCGAGGCCTACGGCACCCTCTCGCTGATGGGACCGCATGCCCGTGACGTTCTTTCAAAGGTCACTGACGCCGACGTTTCCAATGAAGCATTCCCTTTCGCGCATGTGCGCGAGATTGAAATCGCCGGAGCCAAGGTGCGCGCCTTGCGCGTCACCTATGTCGGGGAACTGGGCTGGGAACTGCACATCCCGATCGAGGCGACAGGCGATGTCTTCGACGCCCTGATGGAGGCCGGGAAGCCTTGGGAAATCCGTCCCATCGGCTACCGCGCGCTGGAATCACTGCGGCTTGAAAAAGGCTATCGCGCCTGGGGCTCCGACATCACCCCCAACGACACGCCCTTCGAGGCGGGCCTTGGCTGGGCGGTCAAGCGCACCTCGAACACCGGCTTCATCGGCGACGCCGCTCTGGCTGCGGTCGCGGGCCTTCCCCTGACCAAGCGCTTCGCCGGTTTCGTCATCGACGGTTCCGACGCGCTGCTGGTGGGCCGCGAGACGATTCTGCGCAACGGAGAACCGGTGGGATACCTCACCTCCGGCGGCTACGGGTACACCATCGGCAAGTCGATCGGCTACGGCTATGTGCGCAATCTGGACGGGGTCACCGATGCGTTCCTTGAGGAGGGCGAGTACGAGCTGGTCATCGCGCTTGATCGGGTGCCCGCAAAAATCGGACTGAAGCCGTTCTTCGATCCGGCCAACACACGCGTGAAGGCCTGATCCCCGGCGGCCTCAGCTGACCTTGAGCGCAATGCAGCGGCTCGGCTTTGTTCCTTGCTCGCCGGGCATCGACACGTAGGGGCCGGTATCGTCAATCAGGACGCAGACGCCATTCGATTCAAGTTCCTTGATCCGGTCGCTGAAACCTGATTGCCACAGCACGTCCTTGACCGTCAGAACAATGGTTCCACCGGGGGTGCAGATGCGGAAGAGCTCATCGAGTCCCTCGACGCCGACATGGCCGGTGGTGAACACGCCAGCGGATATGATTGCGGCAAACTGGTTGTCGGAAAACGGCAGGCGCGCGCCCAGGGCTGCCTGATGCAATTGCTTGTAGATCCCCTTGCGCCCGGCCACGGACAGCATGCCGGCGGAGATATCGACGGCTTCAACATGTTCAAAGCCGATGATCGCCAGCCATTCGCCGATCAGGCCTGTCCCGGCGCCCGCATCCAGCAGGGGCTTTGCGCCGCGGGGAACATGCCGGGATAGAATTGCCAGGGAAACCGCAGGGTGCCGGTATCCGGCCAGAGACATGTCCTCATCGTACTTCTCCGCCCAGGCATCGTAGACGCGCGAGACCTCCTCGGAGCTTTCCGCGTTGTAGACAGCCCCCAGCCGCGACGTCTTGTTTTCTGCGCTCATGTCCTGCTCCTTTTCAAACATTTGCCTGTTACCATAGAATTTTCAATGGCTTTGTGGAACTGTAGCGGAACCGGAAACCAGGAAAAGAAGGCGCACCGCCATGTCGAATGAAACTGAAACCCGGCTTCGCGCGAGCCTCTCCGCCATCCCGGGCCTCTCGGACTATACCGGTCCCGTCGAGCGACTTGGCGGCATGACAAATCTGGTTTTCCGCGTCGGAGACGCCTGCGTGCGCCTGCCTGGCGCCGGCACAGAGGAATACATCAACCGTACCCATGAAGCCGAAGCCGCCCGTGCCGCCGCAGAAGCTGGCGTGAGCCCTGAAGTGATCCACGCGGATCCCCTATCGGGCATCATGGCCACCCGCTTCATCGAAGGCGCCGAGACCATGACCCCGGTGGGCTTTCGCGCCGATATCGGCTCCGTGCGCAGGGCCGGCGAAGCCTTTCGGCAATTGCATACATCCGGTGCCCGGTTCCCCTTCACCTTCGAGCTGTTCGCCATGATCGACGACTATCTCCGGATTCTGTCGACCAAGGATGTCGCCCTGCCCGAGGGCTATCATGATGTGGTCCGCGAGGCGCAGACCGTGCGGGCGGCACTGGCGCGCAATCCGGCCAAACTGGTGGCCTGTCACTGCGATCCCCTGTGCGAGAATTTCCTCGATACCGGCGAACGCATCTTCATCGTCGACTGGGAATATTCGGGAATGAACGATCCGATGTGGGACCTTGGCGACCTTTCCGTCGAAGCCGGCTTTGACGCGGAACAGGACCGGGTGCTCATGGAAGCCTATTGCGGAGGCGAACCGGATGCCTCCGACTATGCCCGGATGGTGATCTACAAGGCGATGTGCGACCTGTTGTGGACGCTGTGGGGCCTGATCCAGCTCGCCAACGACAATCCCGCAGAAGATTTCCGCGCCTATGCCGACTGCCGTTTCGCCCGCTGCAGATCGCTGATGGCCACCGAGGAATTCTCACGCTGCCTGAAAACCCTGCAAACCGCCTAACTGCGCTTTCACTGTCGTCGCTGTCACCCCATCGACTGGATAGCGAAAACGCCCCTCGACCATGGACAATTCAATGCGCTTCCTCGTCATACAGCATTCGGAGAAAGAACACGCAGGCGCTTTCAGGAGCCTGTTTGCGCGCGACGGTCACCAACTCGTCACCTGCAACGCGCCGGAACAGATCGACACCGTGGACCTGAACGGCATTGATGGTCTGTGGGTGCTGGGTGGACCGATGCAGGTCTGGCAAACCGACGAATTGCCGTGGCTTGCCAGAGAAATCGAAGTGATCCGCCACGCCGTGATTGATCGCAAGATGCCCTATTTCGGCATTTGCCTTGGCCATCAACTGCTGGCGAGCGTACTTGGAGGGAAAGTCAGTCAGGCGGCTGAATCAGAAATCGGCTTTCTGCATGTAGACAAGACCGGGAGCCCAGAATTGCTCAGCGGCGTGTCCGGCCGGTTCCCCTGCTTCCAGTGGCACAGCGCCGAGATCAGCCAATTGCCGGAAGGTGCAGAAATCCTGGCCGCGTCCGGACGATGCGGCATTCAGGCCATGCAATGGGGCTCCACCGCTAGTTCTGTCCAGTTTCACGCCGAAATGGACGCCCATACCCTTCGCGACTGGTATGATATTGAAGGCTGCGAGGAGATCCTGCGCCAGGAAATCGGGCATGATGCTGTGGATCGGGTCTTTGACGACCTGGCGTCCCTCGACACCGAACTCGGCAACTTGCAGGCAAGCCTCTATTCAAACTGGATGTCACGGCTCCTGTCCTAGGGCGTCCTCAGTCCACTTTGATGCACAAGGGAGCCGATCGCCTTGCGGTCCCGACCTCGACCGCCATGGCCGCACCAAAAACTCCAAAGGGGCGCCACACATGACGCCCCTTCCCTATTGTTCGGCCCTGTTTGGCCTTTGTGACCTATTGCATGGAGGCCTTGACGTCTGCCACGTCATCGGCGGTCATCTGCCCGTTGGTAACGACTTCGCCGTCCTTGATCTGCCAGAGGCGGAACGGGCCGGAAATGTCCCCATACTGGTCGAACGAGACGTTGCCGATCACACCCTGGTAGTTGATCGGCTTGCCTTCGCTTATCAGCGCCAGGGCCTTCTTGAACTCTTCCGGCCCGGCGTAGATCACCTCACCTTCCGGATCGACCACCGAACGGATGGCGTCGCGGATGGCGTCGGATTCCGCCGCGCCGGCCTTGGCCACCGCCAGCCCGACAATCGCACCCGCATCATAGGACCGGTCCGCTGCCGGCGCCGATGGGGCAATTCCATCGGAGAAGGCTTCGTAATTGGCGTAGAAATATTTGGTCGATTCCGTTTCCGTCGTCCCCGAAGAGGTGCCATAGGCGCCCTCAAGATATTCAGCGCCAACCGCCTCGATGAAGTCGGTGGAGTTCATGCCGTCATTGAGCAGAAATTTCTGCGGCCCGCCCTGGCTGATCCAGGCTCGCGCCACGGTGGCGCCATCGACCGGATAGCTGATCAGATATAAGGCTTCCGGTTCGCCTGCCATGGCGGCAGTCACTTCGGCGCTGTAGTTGGGCTGGTTCTCGTTATAGGGCGTAGCAGAGGTAATCTCACCGCCAAGCGCCTCGTAGGACGCGGTGAACTCGCGCATCAGATTGACGCCGAAATCATTGTTCACATGAATGATGGCGAGTTTGGTAAGGCCGGAATCCATGGCGTATTTGGCCGCGGCAATTCCCTGCAGCGCATCGGACGTGATGGTGCGGAAGAAATAGCCGCCGGTCTTGCCGTCCCGGCTGAGCTGCGTCAGCGTCGGGCTGGAAGAGGCGGGCGAGACCTGCACGACGCCGGCCGCTGCCGTTACCGAAGTCAGGATCGGAATCGAGACCGACGAAATGATGCCGCCGATCACAACCGGCACTTCCCGGATGTTGACCAGCTGCGTCGCCTGGTCAACGGCGACATTGCCCTGGCTCTGGCTGTCGCGGGTATCCGTCACCAGCTGGCAGCCCAAAACGCCGCCCGCTTCATTAATATCGCGGAAGGCCATTTCCACAGACTTGGCGCCGGCCTGCCCGTAGGCGCCGGCCGGACCGGTCAGTTCCATCACCAGTCCGATGGTGATGTCGCAGGCCTGCGCGCTAAGCACTGACCCGCACAGCAAGGCCATGGCAAGGCCGGATTTCCTGATCATGTTCATTCACGTTCTCCTTGTTATGGGGCCTCTCCCGCCCGCTGTTATTCGTTGGCAATCCAGGTTTCCTGAAGCTGGCGCCAGACCACACCTTCAGGCGCGTCGGCGTCAGCGGTGAACAAAGCAGAGGAGCGACGAGCGGATTTGACGCCATCGATCACCTGATGCTCGTCGTAGATCACAAGCGCGGCGTCATTGCCGATCTGACGCGCCCCGACCAATTCCACTCTGATAGCAAAATCAGCCGGGCGCTTGCCGCGGGCCGATCTGAGCATCGCAATGACCTCCGCCTGGCCAATCATGCTGGCGTCTGGTTCAACCATCGTCATGTCCGGGGCAAAGGCGCGAAGCGAGATCTCCATCTCTTCCTCGGCTGCGCGGCCTGTGAACCACTCCACGAAAAACGCGTGCCGCTTGATCACTTCAGCCTTGGCGCAGGAAATCAGATCCACCGGCTCAATGTCCTTCTTTGTTGAGATTGTATTTCATGACGGAGCCGTGCTTGCCGTTGCGATCACGTTCCAGGGTGTAGACGTCACCCGGCACCGGATTGGCCCGCGCCAGAACCGCGTTGATGCGCGCGAAATCCTGCTCGGTCAGGGCAATGTCAGGGATGGCGAGATTGCGCTCCAGATGATCGCGGTTTCGTGCGCCGACAATCACCGCAGCCACACCCGGACGCTCGAGAACCGCGCGGCTGGCAATCGACGCAATGTCGCTGTCGTGATGCGCGGCAATATCGGCAAGTACCTCAAGCAGGTCCTGGAACAGCGACCAGCCGCCGAACTCATCAACGATCAGCTTGTACTTGATCAGCGACCTGTTTTCGAAAGGGGCCTGCGGCTCCGGCGCGCCCAGCGACCGCTCGGAAAACAGCCCACCGCCGACCGAGCCGTAGCACAGCAGGCTGATCCCCGCCGCCATCGCCGCCTCGACCATCGATCGCGACGGCCGGTCGTCGATCAGCGAGTATTGCACCTGCATCGACACCAGCGGCACCCCGGCATCGAGAATGCGGCTCATCTGCGCCGTGTCAAAATTGGTTCCACCGATATTGGCGATCTTGCCTTCCCGGCGCAGATCGGCGAGCCAGGTGGCGACTTCGACCTGCCGGTCGATCTCGTAATCCCACCAGTGAAACTGCACCAGATTGAGCTGTTCCATGCCGAGACGCGACAGCGATGTTTCGATGGCCGCGGCGACATCGGCCTTGCTGAGCGTCGCAAGCTTGCCCAGATCCGGCACGAATTTCGTGTGCACCTTGATCCGGTCCAGCGCTTCCGCGCCCCGGACCCGCGCATATTCTGCGCGAAAGGCGCCGATCAGGGCTTCGACGCCCGTGTAGATATCGGCACAATCGAACGTGGTGATGCCGGCATCGGCAAAGGCGATCATATCTTCGATGACGGTTTCCCGGTTGATCTCGCCATGGCCGCCAGCCAATTGCCAGCCGCCCTTTATCACCCGGGAAATGCGGTGCCCGGGCGCTAGGTCATAGGTCTGCATTGTCGTCTCCCAGCGGCACCGCGGTCGTGTCGGAATGATTGAAGCGGCGCAGTTTGGTGCGCGTGATCCTCAGCCGCGAAGGGCAGTTCGGATCCGGGCAGGCGATCTCGGCATCGGTCGACATCCAGTCGTTCGGATCGGTCTGGCGTTGCTTGGCCGCCAGCAGCGGCAACACCGAAGCGAGCGAATAGATCGACATCCCCTGGCCGGGTGGCAGGTGCAGCATCTCGCCGCGCAATTCGAAATAGTCGCCGACATTAGCGCCGCACCATATCTTCGCCCCCTCAGGCGCGACAACCTCCACCTTGAGATCCCAGAGATCGAACCCCTCGTTCCTGATCATGCTGCGGCTCCGTTTTCAGTCACCCAGAAGTCCGGATCGGCTCTTTCCAGAATGGCGAAAGCCTGGTTGATGTCGGCCTTGAGTTCGCTCGCAACCAATGCCCTGTCGCCAGCCGCAACCGCCGAAAGAATACCGCGGTGATGCAGCGTGGCTGCCCTGTCGGTGAGCGGCCGGTGCAGTTTTGCCGCTGCACGAACATAAGGCCCGGCCTGCATCCACAGGCTTTCGATGATCGGCATGAGCACCGACGATCCTGCGGCGTGGTAAAGCTGGAAATGGAATGCGTGATTGAGGGTGGCGATGTCCCGGGGTTCGCGGGTTCTCTCGTATTCGCCCGTCAGCGCTTCCAGCCGGGCGATGTCGGCGGCCGACAGGTTTTCCATCGCCCGCGCCGCCAGCTCGCCCTCGATCAGGGACCGGGCCTGAGCGATGTCGCGCGCCCGTTCGAGTGTCAGAAGCGGCACCCTCACTCGGCGGTTCGGCATCGCTTCAAGCGCTCGTTCGGACACCAGGCGCGCCAGCGCCTCGCGCACCGGCATCGAGCTGACCGACATGCGCTGCGCAACGTCGCCCGCCAGGAAAATCTCCCCGGCGTCAAAGCGTCCCTGAATCAGTGCGTCGCGAAGCTGCCTGTAGATGCGGTCCTGAACAGTCTCGCGCTCGACCGGAGACAGCCGGTCCAGACCGGGTCCATCCATCGGTGAGCTGGCTTGAATGTTCATTCGCTCGCTATCCAACATTTTGTTCCGGACTTTACTTTAGGCCTCAAACATGATCCTGTAAATGATAAATGATAGTTGATCAACTTTGGCCAGGTGAATGACCGGATCCAGTCAGCCCCCGATTCTCAAAGCCCGCGGCCTGACCAAGGCCTTCGGCGGGTTTCGCGCCGTCAACGACATTTCGCTGGACCTGGGCGCGAGCGACATTCTGGGGGTGATCGGGCCGAACGGGGCCGGGAAATCCACCCTGTTCAATCTTCTGGCCGGCGCACTCCCGGTAGATTCAGGCACCATCGAACTTGCAGGCACCGACCTCAGCCGTGCGCGTCCTGAAGCGCGGATCAAGGCCGGCCTCGGACGCACTTTCCAGATTCCACGGCCGTTTCCCCGCATGACTGTTCTCGAGAACGTCATGACGTCGGCGCAAGGCCAGCGGGGCGAAAGCCTGTTCTCTGCCCTGATGGCGCCACGCCAGGTGGCGGCCCAAGAGCGCGCCAATGCCAGCCGCGCTCGCGAGATCCTCGATTTCGTCTCGCTGGCGCATCTCGAGGATCAGCCGGCCTCGGTTCTCTCCG
The DNA here is from genome assembly GCA_019084245.1 of Hoeflea sp. GTDB lineage: Bacteria > Pseudomonadota > Alphaproteobacteria > Rhizobiales > Rhizobiaceae > Hoeflea. Next base: position 64,127 of record JAHRFE010000035.1, on the reverse strand, counting down.
GCGGACAGCGGAAACTTCTGGAACTGGCCCGCGTGATGATGGCGGATCCGCGGGTGATCCTGCTTGACGAGCCAGCAGCCGGGGTCAATCCGGCGCTCCTCGACCTGATCATCGACAGGATCCTCGCAATCAACAAGCTCGGCATCGCGATCCTGCTGATCGAGCACAACATGGAAATGATCGCCCGGCTCTGCCCGCGCGTGATCGTCATGGCGGCGGGCAAGGCGCTCGCGGAAGGTGCGCCGGCCGAAATCACCAAACGTGCCGACGTGATCGACGTCTATCTCGAAGGCATGCCAGCATGACCGCGCTGTCGCTGACGGATCTTCGCGCCGGCTATGACCGCGATCTGCCCATCGTCAAGGGCGTGAGCTTCACCATCGAAGAAGGCGAAGCCGTCTGCATTCTCGGACCCAATGGCGCCGGCAAATCGACGATGATCAAGGCGATCGCCGGGTTGGTGCCCTGTTTTGGCGGGCAGGTGCAGCTTGATGACATGGATATTACCGGCCTTCCCTCCCACACACTGGTCCGCAAGGGCATGGGCTTCGTGCCCCAGACCGAAAACATCTTCACCCGGCTGACCATCCTGGAGAACCTCCAGATCGCGGCGCAACTGCTCCCCAGGCAGGCCCGCGCCGGACGGATTGAAGCCATGCTCGAGATGTTTCCGGATCTCGGCAGCCGGCCCCGGGAACTGGCCGGAGCCCTCTCCGGCGGGCAGCGCCAGATGCTGGCGGCGGCGCGCGCGCTTCTCAACGAGCCCCGGGTGCTGATGCTGGACGAGCCTTCTGCCGGCCTTTCACCCAAACTTGTCGCTCAGGTCTTCGATACCCTGCGCCGCATTTCGGATGCAGGCGTGACGCTGGTGCTGGTGGAACAGAATGTCCGGGCGGCACTCGGGCTGACCGATCGCGCACTGGTGCTCGTCGATGGGCGCCTGGCCCATGACGGACCGGCCGCGGACCTGCATGACGGAAAATTGCTGGGCGACTTGTTCCTCGGCCACCGCGCCGCGGAGGCAGGCGCATGAACCCGCAAGCCATCATCGACGGGCTGGTTTCAGGCTCGACCATCGGCCTGGGCGCCATCGGCCTGACGCTCACCTATTCGATCCTGCGGTTCGCCAATTTCACCCATGGCGATTTCCTCGCCTGGGGCGCCTATCTCACCCTCACGGTCGCCGGCGTCCTGGGCGGACTGGCGGCAGGGCTGGGTGCTCCGGTCTATCCCTTCAGCTTTGGCTGGGGCCTGCCCTTGGCGATTCTGGGCGGCGTGGTCCTGACAGTCACCCTGGCGCTCGGACTCGACCGGATCCTGTTCGGAAGGCTCAGGGCCCGCGGCGCGGATGCGATCATCATTGTGATGGCAAGCTTCGGCGCCTCCATGGCGCTGCGCTCGCTTCTGGAATTCATCTTCACCGCCAAGCCTGCCTATTTCACCAAGGCTCTGCAGATCGCCAACCCGCTGGGCTTCGGGATGCGCGCCACGCCGGATCAGCTTCTGGTGATCGGACTCACCCTGCTCCTTGTCCTGGCCCTGCATCTCGTGGTCACCCATAGCGCCACCGGCCGCGCCATGCGCGCCGTCTCGGAAAACCCCAGCCTCGCCGGCGTCTATGGCATTGATGTCGGCAAGGTCATCCGGGTCACCTGGATCATCGGCGCGGGCATGGCCTGTATCGCCGGCGTCATGGCGGGCCTTCTGGTGCAGATCCGGCCTTACATGGGATTTGACCTGCTGCTGCCGCTGTTCGCCGCCGCCATTCTGGGTGGCATCGGCTCCATCCCCGGGGCCATGCTGGGGGGATTGATTATCGGCCTTGCCGAGGCCTTCGCGGTCCAGATCATCGGCGCCGAATGGCGCGCGGCGATCTCCTTTGTCATTCTCGTGCTGGTGTTGATGCTGCGCCCGCAGGGCATCTTCGGGCAAAGGGGGGCTTAGATGGAACTCGTCGCCTATGCCGCCTTTTTCCTGACGATCGCCATGACCTATGCGATCATCAGTCTGGGACTGAACGTGCAATGGGGCCAGACCGGCCTGTTCAATGTCGGCATCGCCGGCTTCGTTGGCCTGGGCGCCTATGTCTCCGCCGCATTGACCACCCCGGATGCGGTGGAGCGCATCGGCGGTTTTGAATTGCCGATCGCCGTGGGTTGGCTGGCAGCACTTGTTGCCGGCGGAGTACTGGCCCTGGGCGTTGGTCTGCTGACGCTCAGGATGCGGTCCGATTATCTGGCGATCACCACCTTCGGTATCGCCGTCGCCTTGCAGCTCGTCTTCCAGAATGCCGAGAGCCTGACCGGCGGCGCCTTCGGCATGGCCTTCATCCCGCGTCCCTTTGCCGGGCTGCAAGGACAGGCTTTTGCCTTCAACATGGTCAATCTTGTTCTGACCGCCGCCGTCGTGGGTGCAGTGTATCTGCTGCTCGAGCACCTGCTGCGCAGCCCCTGGGGCCGGGCGCTGCGGGCGGTTCGCGAGGATGAGGTCGCGGCCCAGGCGCTCGGCAAGAATCCGGTGCTGTTGCGCCTCCAGGCCTTCGCCCTGGGTGGCTCCATCATGGCCCTGGCAGGGGCGGTGCAAGCCCATTTCATCGGCTTCATCGCGCCGGGCAATTACCTGCCGATGATGACGTTCCAGGTCTGGGCGATGCTGATCGTCGGCGGCTCCGGCAACAATCGCGGCGCCGTTCTGGGCGCAGTGCTTGTCTGGGCAATCTGGGCCCTGTCAGGCGCACTAATCTCTGAAATCTTCCCCGCCGGACAACAGGCGCGCGCCGCATCGCTGCAGATTGTCGTGATTGGTGTCATGCTCTGCGTCATTCTTCTCTGGCGGCCTCAGGGCATACTGCCCGAAGTCCGCTCCGTGTCGCGCCATCTCGGCCGTCGAACCAAGGACAAGTGATCCATGATACCTGACCGCAGAGATCTCGCTCCGGGCCTTTCTATCAGCCGCATCCTGACCGGTCTCTGGCAGGTTGCCGATCAGGAGAAGGACGGCACCACGCTCGACCCCGTGGCAGGTGCCAAGGCACTGGCGGATTATGCAGCCGATGGATTCGACACTTTTGACATGGCCGATCACTACGGCACGTCCGAGCTGATCACCGGCGAAATGCTGCGCACCTGGACTGATTCACCGCGCCCGCGGGCGTTCACCAAATGGTGCCCGGAACCCGGTCCGATGACGGCAGACATCGTTCGCACCGGAATTCAGGCGCGTCTTGACCGTCTCGGCGTCGAACGGATCGATCTGCTGCAGTTTCACTGGTGGACATTCGAGCATCCGGCCTGGCTCGATGCCCTGCATGAGATCACGCGCCTCAAGCAGGAAGGGCTGATCGGCGAAGTCGGCGTGACCAATTTTGACGCCGCGCATCTTAACCTCGCGCTGGCGGACGGCATTCCGCTGGTTTCCAACCAGGTGTCCTTCTCGCTGATCGACCGGCGCGCGGCGGGTCATCTCGCCGAGACCTGCCGCAAGCACAAGGTGCAATTGCTGGCCTATGGCACCCTGTGCGGCGGCTTCCTGTCTGAACGCTGGCTCGGCAAGCCGGAACCGGAAGCGGTGAAGGACTGGAGCGGCTCGAAGTACCTCAGGTTCATCCACGCCGCCGGCGGCTGGGACGCCTATAAGGGCATCCTTGCCGCAACCGATACGATCGCCCGCAAACATGGCGTCTCCATCTCCAATGTGGCCACGCGCTGGGTGCTCGAACATGCCCATGTCGCTGGCGTCATCATCGGCGCGCGGCTCGGCGAAAACCAGCATCGCAGCGACAATCTGCGGCTGTTCCAATTCGAGCTTGATGCAGAGGACCATGCCCTGCTCCATCAGGCCTTCGCGGCGACCACGATGATCCCGGGCGATTGCGGCGATGAATACCGCCAGCCGCCGTTCCTCACAGCGTCGGGCGATCTGAGCCATCATCTGGCCGAAATGCCCAGCGCCATGCAGGCCGTCACAGATCCGGACAATCCGGACCGGGCGCGGGTTTTCTCGGGCTCGCTGTGGGAACCTATCGCGGGCTATTGTCGCGCGTTGCGCGACGGCGACCGGATCGTGGTCTCGGGCACCACCGCCACGCACGGGGTCGACCGCACGGTCGCGCTCGGCGATGCCGGCGCGCAGACGACCTACATTCTCGACAAGATCGCAGCCTCGGTGCGCGCGCTTGGCGGCGATCCGAAGGACATCCTGCGCACCCGCATGTATCTGCGCGGCGATGAGGATGTCGAAGCCGCCGCCCGCGCCCACGGACTGCGCTTCGTCACAAACCCGCCGGCCAACACTACATTTTTGGTCGGCAACCTGATCGGGGATTTTCGCGTGGAGATCGAAGCCGAGGCGGTCGTGACACAAAAACGCGGCTGAGGTCAGATGCCGAGGCGGTCGCGCAACCGGTAGACCGCCACGGACGGCCCAAGGAACCAGGGGCGCCCGGTATAGAAGGGCCGGGTTTCAAACGGGATTCTGGAAAATGCGCCAAGATCGCTGTCCACGCCTGCAGCGGCCCTTCCGACTCTCGATCCCAGATATCCAGCCATGCCCACGCCCGAGCCGCAATAGCCCATGGCATAATAGAGACCGGCATCTTCGCCGCAGTGCATCAGCGTGTCGAAGGTGAAGGCCACAATGCCGGCCCAGGAATGGCTGATGCGGATTTGCGCAAGCTCGGGAAACAGCCTGACAAGTTCGGCGAGCAGTTTCGGGCCGCTCTTGCGCGGATCGGTTTCCTGAAGCGACACGCGGCCGCCGAACAAGATTCGCTTACGGTCGGGCGACGGCCGGTAGTAATAGACCAGCTTCCTGGTGTCGGAAAGAATGCGGTTTGTGGGAAACAAGCGGTCCATCGTCTCCGCCGGAATTTCCTCGGTCGCGATCACATAGGACCCGATCGGGATCACCCGCCGCTGCTGCCAGGGCGTCAGCGGCCCGGTGTAGCCGTTGGTCGCGATGATCACCTTGTTGGCGCGAATCCGGCCCTTGCCGGTGGAGACCTCGAAGCCTTTGGCGCTGCGCGCGAGGTCGTTCACCCGGCAATGGCTGATTATGGTTGCACCCGCCGATCGCGCAACATCCAAAAGCCCCGCATGATATTTGCCCGGATCAAGACTGGCATGGCGCGGGAACACGATGCCACCGTGATAGGCATCGGTGCCGAGTTCTAAGTGCTGCTTGTCGCGCGGCACCATGAAGGCGCCGGTGTCAAATCCCGGATTGCGGACGTCGCAATCGCGCGCCAGCTTGTCATATTGTCCGGCTGTGTGCGCGCCGTGGAAGCGCCCAACCACGCCAAAGTCGCAAGGGATCTGCTCTTCGCTGACAAACCCCGTGACATGATCGAGCGACGCCTGCCCCTCTTTCAGGATACTGACGGCCAGGGCTTCGCCATACCGTTTCCTGAGCGTCGAGAAAGACGGCTTGACGCTTGTCGAGATTTGCCCGCCATTGCGGGTGGAGCATCCGAAGCCAGCCGCTTCCGCGTCGACGACGACCGTCTCCAGTCCCGCGCGTGCGGTCTGCACTGCTGCATGCAGGCCGGTATAACCGGCGCCGATGACTACGACATCCGCGGTGGATGGCAGCGCACCGGATGTGTCCGCTTCTTGCGGGCTCGCATCCCACCAGTAGGGCGCGGGCTTGAATTCGGGACTGAAGCAATCGTCTGAACCTGTCATGTTAAACTCCCGCGTGGTCGGCAAGGATCATGTCTGCGCCCTTTTCGGCGACCATGATCGTCGGGGCATTGGTGTTGCCGGAGGTCACTGTCGGGAACACCGAGGCGTCGATTACCCGCAGATTTGCCAGGCCATGTACCTGAAGCCGGGCGTTGACGACATTGTCGCGCTCGCTCTCGCCCATCCGACAGGTGCTGACCGGATGAAACACGGTTCCGGCCCGCGCCCTTATATCGGCAATCATCTCTTCATCCGTCTCGACCTGCCGTCCGGGGCGGATCTCCTGATCCAGGATCTCGGCAAATGCCGGGGCGGCGGCAAGCTTGCGCAGAAACCGCGCACCTTCGAGCTGCTCCGCCACATCGTGATTGGTCGACAGATAGTTGGGATGGATCGCCGGCGCATCGAAGGGATCGGAAGACCTCAACTCCAGATGACCACGGCTGGTGGGCCGGGTCGGCTGCGTGCCCATGATGACGCCCGAAAACGGATCCGGACTCATCAGCGGGCGCTTGCCGGGCGGCGCCTTGGTGTAGCTCACCGGTGAAAAATAAAGCTGCATGTTGGGGCGCTCGAGCTCTGGCCGTGTCCGGATGAAGCCGCCGGCCTGATTGACCCCGAGCGACAAGGGTCCGCGACGTCGCAAGACATAGTTCAGACCGTGCCACAGCTTGCCGTGAAGCGGGCGGAGCTGGTCATTGAGCGTCCGAACCTTCGCCCTCCATGTGTGGTCTATGCACAGATGGTCCTGGAGATGCCGGCCGACATTGGGCTGCTGGCGCACGACATCGATGCCGTGGCGCTTGAGTACATCCGACGGACCGACCCCGGACAGCATCAGCAGCTGCGGCGAATTCACCGATCCGCCGGAGACAATGACTTCACGTCCGGCATGGACCTGCTCGGTCTTGCCATGCCGGACATATTCGACACCGGTGGCGCGCTGCCCCTCGAACAGGATCCGTGTCGCGTGCGCCTGCGACAGGACCGTCAGATTGGATCGCCTGCGCGCGGGATGCAGATAGGCCCGCGCGGTCGACATGCGGAAGCCGCCCCTGGCCGTGTTCTGGTACAACCCGATGCCCTCATTGGTGGCGGCATTGAAATCCGGATTGTAGGCAAGCCCGCATTCCACCCCGGCCCGAATGAAGTTCTGGCAGGTCGGGTGCAGATCGCGTTCCATGGTCGAGACCCAGAGCGGCCCGTCTCCGCCGCGAAACTCGCTCGCACCCTGGTCACTGGTCTCGCTCTTCTTGAAATAGGGGAGCACTTCTTTCCAGCCCCAACCCGGATTGCCCATTGCCTGCCAGTCGTCGAAATCGCCTGGATGACCGCGGATATAGACCATGGCGTTGATCGAGGAGGATCCGCCGATCACCTTGCCGCGCGGCCAGTAGCTGACGCGATTGTTGGTGTTGGGATCGGCTTCGGAAGTGTACATCCAGTTGATCCGCTTGTCGTAAAACGCCATGCCGTAGCCGATCGGCATCCAGATCTTGAAGTTCCTGTCATGGCCACCCGCCTCGAGCAGCAGCACCGAGTATCTGCCGTTCTCGGTCAACCGGTTGGCAAGCACGCAGCCGGCCGAACCTGCGCCAACGATCACAAAGTCATAGGTTTGCACGGGACGCGCCAATCTCGGGTTGGGGGCTCAGGTCTGGGGCTTGTCGCGCTGGACCAGGACGGAAACCAGCGCCAGCAGTGCGGACCCCACCATGAGGAAGAACGACACCGCATTGAGCACCGGCGTCGAACCGACCTTGACCATCCGGTCATACATGGTGATCGTCAACGGCGCTTCGGAGCCGACCAGGAACAGGGTGGTGTTGAAATTCTCGAACGACACCAGGAAGGCCACGATGCCCGCGGCCGCCATCGCCGGGAACAGGAACGGCAGTGTGATCGTCCTGAGAACGCGAACGCGACTGGCGCCAAGATTGTAGGCGGCTTCCTCCATCGATTCATCGAACTTCTTCAATCGGGCGATGATCACCAGCGAGGTGATGGTGGTGATGAAGGAGAACTGACCGAGCACCACCAGAATGATCCCCGGACGCAGGAACCCGAGATCCAGCGAAAAGGCTTCTTCCGCGCTGTTGGCGATATTGCTGGCCAGCAACAGGATCGAGATGCCAAGAATGACGCCGGGAATGACCAGCGGAAGCACCATCATGATGTAGAAAAAGTCCTTCGCCGGAAATTTGCAACGCACAAACAGGAAAGCGTTGCAGGTGCCCACGAAGACCGAAAGCAGCGAAACGAAGCTTGCGATGACGAAGGAATAGTAGAGACCGCGCAACAATCGCCGGTCATGAAACATCCCGAGCTTCGGCTCCGTATCATTGAAGAACCAGTCAAGCGTGAAGCCACGCCACGGCAACGAGGGAAATAGCGAATCGTTGAAGGCGAACATGCCGGCGGCAACAAGCGGCGCCGCGAGAAACACGAAGAACACCACGATGTAGAGCTGGTAGCCGGTGAGAAAGGCCGCGTTGGGTTTGATCGCCATCAGCTTCTCGCCACTGTGCTGTTGAGCGTCTGGCCGGAAAGTTTCAGGCCGATCCAGATCACAAGGGAGGTGAAGGCCAGTAGCACGAAGCCGAAGGCGGCACCGGATTCCCAATTGTAGCGGGTGATGAACTGGTCGTAGATCTGCTCGGTGAACCAACTCGAGTTCTTGCCGCCGAGCAGGATCGGCGTCAGATAGCTTCCCGCCGTCAGCATGAACACGACGATGCATCCCGACACGATGCCGGGCATGGCGTAGGGAATGATGATCCGGCGCAGCACCGTCGGGCCGTTTCCGCCCAGATTGTAGCCCGCCTCGATCATCGCATCATCCATGCCGTCCAGCGTCGAGACCAGCGGAACGATCATGAACAGGATCACGGTGTAGACCAGACCGACGATGACGGTGGCGTCGTTGTAGAGGAACTCGATCGGGGTGTTGATCAATCCGGCCCATTGCAGGCTGCTCGAGATGATGCCGGTTTCCCTCAGAAGCAGGATCCACCCGAAGGCGCGGATCAGGTCGCTGACCCACAAGGGAATCAGGCACATCAGGAACAAGGCGCCACGCGTCCGGTTGCCGGCAATCTTGGCGATGTAATAGGCAATCGGAAATCCGAGCAGCAGCGCCAGAACGGTCACCAGCAGCGACATCGACCCGGTGCGCAGCAGCGTGTTCCAGTAGATCGGCTCGTTGAAGAAATTGATGTAGTTATCGAACCCGAATTCGTAGACCCGCGGCGCGACTTTCTCCCGCATGGAAATGTAGAACATGCCCAGATGCGGCAAGATGATGAGCAGCGTGATCCACATCGCGAACGGGGCGAAGAGCAGATAAAGCGACAGACGCTTGATGTCCTTCTGCATCATCGGGGCGCCCTCAAACCTTGAAACTCATGGTCTGTTCCGCCGACCACGAGAGCGTGACGTCATCCTTGGGTTTCAAATCCTCCGTCCCGCCGGTCAGCACGACATCGGCTTCGATGAGTTCGCCCGCCCGGCCGCGGACCAGAACCCGGCTGTTGGCGCCGTTGAACAGGATGCTGTCGATCTTGCCTTCAATGACATTGTGGCCGGCATCGATCTTCTGCGCATCTGCGCCGGATTTCTCCGCCTTGATGAACTCCGGCCGCACGAAGACGTGGACAGCGTCGCCAACGCTGGGAGCACCCGCGCCGCGAACCGATCCGCGCATGGTGAGGCCAGCTTCGGTCTCAACCTCGACGGCGCCGTCCTCGACACGGGTGACCCGGCCCGCCCAGCGGTTGGTGTCCCCCACGAAGCCTGCGACAAAGGCCGCCTTGGGCTTGTGATACAGCTCCTGCGGCGTGCCGATCTGCACGAACTTTCCCTTGTCCATGATCGCCACGTGATCGGACATGACCAGGGCTTCGGACTGATCGTGGGTGATGTAGACAAAGGTCGTGTCGAACTGGTGCTGCAGCAGTTTCAGCTCGATCTTCATGGCCTCGCGCAACTTCAGATCCAGCGCGCCGAGCGGCTCGTCCAGAAGCAGCACGTCGGGGTCGAGCACCATGCAGCGAGCAATCGCAATGCGCTGTTTCTGGCCGCCGGACAGCTGGCTGATTTCGCGGTTGGCCACATCGGGCAGCGAAATGCGCGCGAGAACATCATGCACCTTGGTGCGAATGACATCCTTGGAAGCCCCCGCACAGCGCAGGCCATAGGCGATGTTCTCATAGACATTCATCATCGGAAACAATGCCAGGTGCTGAAACACCATCTTCACATTGCGCCGGTTCGGCGGTGTCCCGATCACCGACTTCCCCTTGATCCTGATATCGCCGGAATTGGGCTGCTCGAATCCGGCGATCATCCGCATCAGGGTCGTCTTGCCGCACCCAGACGGACCTAGGATCGAAAAGAACGAGCCCTTCGGAATATCGAAGGAGACATCATCAACGGCCCGCACAGAACCGAAGTGCTTCTTGATCTCGATACATTCCAGATCGTTCTCGGTCGTTGATTGCATCGAGTACCCAGTGCCGTGTCGTCAGGTGAAGGAAAAGTCTGGCGGAACCGCGCAAATCGGATTGCGCGGTTCCGTTTCTAGTCAAGAGGCGAAAAGCTCAACCGGGCTTATTCAGCGCCGGTGGCAGCCTTGATCTTTTCGAGTGTCTTGCCTTCCATGTCCTCGACACCTGCCGGGATATTGGCGAAGAACTTCAGGTTGCTCATCGCCTCGTCGGAAAAGGCCGCATTGACCGCTTCCTTCTTGTCGTCGGGCAGCATGTCCTTGCCGCCTTCAACCGCCGCAATGGCGCCGGTGCTGGCAGACATGATCATGACGTTTTCCGGCTCGAGCACGAAGTTGATCCACTTGTAGGCGGCATCGTCGGCTTCGCCCTTCCGCGGGATCGCGAATGTGTCGATCCAGGCAAGCGCGCCGGTCTTCGGCGGCACGAACACGATATCCTTGTTCTCGCCATAGAGCTTGTAGGCTGTCGAATCCCAGGTTTCCGACGCAACGATTTCACCCGACATCATCATGGCCGAAAGGTCGTCGCCGCCCTTCCAGTAGGCCTTGAGGTTGTCCTTGCAGGCGATCAGCTTGTCGGCGACCTTGTCGAGGATCTCCTGGTACTTGTCGAGATCGGCGTAAGCCGCGAACGGATCCTCGCCCATGTCAAAGGCCATCCCGAGAAGAATGGTCCGCCGCAGGCGCATGGAGGTCTTGCCCTGATACTGCGGGTCGCACAGGTCTCCCCAGGCTGCAACGTCTGGCGCGAGCGACTTGTTGGCCATCAGGCCGGATGTGCCCCACTGATGCGGCACAGCATAGACTTCGCCATCAATGGTCGTGTTGGCCTTGACGCCATCCAGGAGATTGGCCTGCATGACATCGGTGTTGATCTTGGAAAGATCCAGCGGCTTGTAGATGTTGTATTCCTGCTGCACCGCATAGATACGGTCGTGGCTCGGCTGCGCCAGATCGAAACCGGCGCCGCCGGTTGCCCGCAGCTTGGCGATCATTTCCTCGTTGTTGGAAAATGTCACTTCGACGGTGATGTCAGGATATTTTTCTTCGAATTTCTTGACCAGCTCATCAGGAGCATAAGAGCCCCACGTCAAAAGACGCAGCGTTTCTGCCTGCGCTGGTACGGCTGCCATGACGGTTGTGGCCAGAAGCCCGGCCATTGCTAATTTCATGATCATGTTCGACTCCCTTTGAACCCTCTGAAAATCAGCGCTTTATTGCTTATAACCCGCGCGGACACCATGAAGCGTAGCCGCTCATTGGACTGCACCGCATATCCATTGTAGATATTTTTCCATACCAATTCTGTGACACTCTCGCGTAGGCCCGACTACGGCTGTACGAGAAGATGGCACCTCCGGCCTCGCGATTAAGAGCCGGTCACGACGCAGGCTAGCGGAACTTCGCAATCAGGCCAACAGTTGCGCCATGACCTCCATGCCCTGCTTGATTTCACTCTCGCTGGCAGCGCCGTAGCCAATGACGACGCCCTTCTTTTCGATCGGGGCCAGGCAATAACGACCGATGCCGGACAGAGTGAGGCCTGCGGCTCCGGCGGCCTTGATGAACTCGCCTTCGTCACGTTGGGGATCCGAAAAATAGCCGACCGTGTGAAATCCCGCCGATGCGCGCTGCACAAGCAGATGCGGCTCTAGCTGCCTGGCATTGTGATGAAGGACTTCATGGCGCCTTTTATAGTGCTGCCGCATGGTCCGGATATGGGTGGCGAAATGCCCTTCGTCGATGAAATCCGCGACCACGGCTTGCGGCCATGTTGGCACACCACTCAGTGCGGACGAAAATACCGTCATCATCGCCTCGACCATGCTGGCCGGCGCCACCAGAAACCCCAGCCGCAGGGATGGAAACAGCGTCTTGGAGAAGGTGCCGACATAGATGACGCGGCCATGGGTATCGATGCTCTTGAGCGTCGGTAGCGGCTGATCGCCGAAATAGAAATCACCGTCGTAATCATCCTCGACGATGAAGGCGTCGGCCCGGTCCGCCGCATCCAGAAGCGCCAGGCGTCGGGACAGGCTCAAGACCTTGCTCAATGGCTGCTGATGCGACGGCGTGACGAACGCCAGCCTGAAGTCGGGCGCCTTTGCGAGCCCGTCATCAACCACGATTCCTTCATCGTCGACAGCCACAGGGACAAGGTCGGCGCCTTGCGAGACAAAGGCATTGCGCGCGCCGATGGCGCCGGGGTTTTCAAACCAGACCTTCTCACCCTGATCCAGCAGCATGCCGCCGATCAGGGAGAAGGCCTGCTGGGCCCCGCCGACGATGAAAACCTGCTCCGGATCGCACTGGATGCCGCGGCTGGCATTGAGGTGGGCCGAAATGGCCGCGCGGAGCCGCTGCAACCCGAACGGATTTCCGTAACCCATCACCGCGTCCCGGTCGGTTCTCAGATGCCGGGCCGACAGCCGCGCCCATTGCGCCATCGGGAAGGTGTTGAGCGCGGGAAGAGCTGTCACAAAAGCCTGAGACTTGTTCGGCAACCTCCGCCGCTCCGCAAACAGTTTGTATGCCTTGAGGGTTGATTGCGACAGGCGCGGCTGCTTCTGGGCTCCGGCTTTGGCCGGCTCCGGCTTGATCCGGACCCTGCCCGTCATTGTGTGGCTGACGAAGGTTCCAGCCCCGATGCGCGATTCAAGCAGGCCTTCCGAAATCAGCCGGCTCACCGCATCCAGCGCGGTGGTGCGCGATACGCCAACTTCGCTGGCCAGCGTGCGTGTCGCCGGAAGCCGCTCTCCGCCACTCAATCCGCCCGACAGGATGATGTCACGCAGTCCCATGTAGAGCTGCACGCTGATTTTCCGGTCCTGTGACCTGTCGATACGGATCGAGGAGAGGATCGCGCCCGCCTTGGTTTTCATCAGTGTTTTCCCGCCTGTGGTCAAATTGGTTTGCAAGCTTTGCCAGATTGGACCTTATCGTAAGTCCAATCCAGCCGCTACGGTCTGCCCCGACATCGGCATGGAATCGCACAACATGAAAATTGCCCACATCGAGACTTTTACCAACGAGTTTGTCTGTTTTGTCAAAGTGACGACCGACAGCGGCGCAATCGGCTGGGGCCAGGTCGCGCCCTATTATGCCGATATCACGGCGCAGGTTGTCCACCGCCAGGTGGCGCCCTACGCGCTGGGCCAATCGGCTCTCGATATAGATCACCTCGTCGATCTCATTCCCGAGAAAGAACACAAGTTTCCGGGCTCCTATCTTAAGCGCGCGCTCGGCGGCCTCGATACGGCGCTCTGGGATCTGCGCGGACGTCTGGAAGGCAAGCCGGTCTGCGAACTGATCGGCGGAACGCCGGGATCCATTCGCGCCTATGCCTCATCGATGAAGCGTGACATCACGCCGAAGGACGAAGCCGCCCGATTGAGCCGCCTGCGCGATGAATTCGGCTTCGATGCCTTCAAGTTCCGCATCGGCGCCGAGGTTGGCCGCGGCAAGGACGAGTGGCCGGGCCGGACCGAGGAAATCGTGCCGACCATGCGCAAGGCCATGGATGACAGCGTTGCGCTGCTGGTCGACGCCAATTCCTGCTATGCGCCGGGCCAGGCCATCGAGATCGGCAAGATGCTCGAGCAGAACGGCATCAGCCATTTCGAGGAGCCCTGCCCCTATTGGGAGTATGAGCAGACCCGGCAGGTGACCGAGGCATTGTCCATCGACGTCACCGGTGGCGAGCAGGATTGCGAGCTAACGAACTGGCGCTGGATGATCGAGATGAAAGCCGTCGATGTTGTCCAGCCCGACATCTGCTATTTGGGCGGCCTGACGCGCACACTGCGCGTCGCCGACATGGCGCACAAGGCAGGGCTGCCCTGCACGCCCCATTGCGCCAACTGGTCGATGGTGACGCTGTTCACCATGCATCTGCTGCGCGCCATCCCGAATGCGGGAAAATATCTCGAATTTTCAATCGAGGGCGAAGACTATTATCCCTGGCAGGACGGCCTCTTCGTTAAATCGCCCTACGACATCGTCGATGGCAAGGCGACGGTGACGAACGCGCCCGGTTGGGGTGTGGAGATCAGTCCCGCATGGCTTGAACAGTCCACCCATCGGATCAGTTCCTTCGAAAAGTGAAGGCGGCGAATTGTCGAACCATTGCTGTCCGGCTAGAAAGAGCGAATGAAACAGCGACCATTGGGATCATCCGGCCCCGACGTATCCGCCCTCGGGCTCGGGTGCTGGAACTTCGCAGGGCCTTACGGGCCGACTTCCGAGACGGAAAGCCATGAGACGCTGGCCGCGGCCAAGGATCTCGGGATCACACTGATCGACACCGCCAATGTCTACGGCATGGGCGTGTCCGAAAAAGTCATCGGCAGCTACCTCAGGAAACACAAGGCCGAATTCCGGATCGCCACGAAAGCAGGCATCCGCCGCGATCCCTCCACCGGCGTGCGCTATTTCGACAATTCCCCTGAACATCTCAGAGGCGAGCTCGAAAACTCTCTCCGCAATCTCGGCATCGATCATATTGACCTGTTCTATATTCACAGGCGCGAGGCTGACCGGCCGATCGAAGAGGTCATGGACACGCTTCAGCGCTTCAAGCAGGAAGGCAAGATCGGCGGCATCGGCTTCTCCGAGATCTCGCCCGCGTCGCTCAGGCTGGCCCATGCCGTTTCTCCCGTGAGCGCGGTGCAAAGCGAATATTCGCTCTGGTCCCGGCAACCGGATCTTGGAATGGTGCAGGCCTGCCAGCATCTCGGCGTGGCGTTCGTTGCCTTCTCCCCCCTCGGACGCGGCGTTTTTGGAGCACAGGCGCCTGATCCCGCGAGCTTTGGTGAGGGCGATTTCCGCAAGGCCAATCCGCGCTTTGTCGACCCCAATTTTTCCCGCAACATGGCGGCAATCGAACCTTTCAAGGCCTACGCCCGCAGCCTGGAAACCACGCCGATAGCGCTGGCCATAGCCTGGCTGCTTTCGCGCGGTCCGCATGTGATTCCCATTCCCGGCACGCGGTCTGCCTTTCACCTGCAAGACTGCGCAGATGGTGTGTCCCTGCAACTCACGCCATCTCACCTCGCCGAGATCGAGAAAATTCTCCCTGCAGGCTTCGCCCATGGTGATCGTTACTCCGCCGACCAGGCGATGGGAGTGGAAGGCTATTGTTGACGGATCGGGATCATCCGGCGCTGAACAGCGGAAAGCTCACCCCCAGCGCCCAGGCAAGGCACAGCCCCAGGCCAAGGCCGGCCGAGAGCGGCCCCGATCGTTGCGCCACCCATCGACCCATCAGGCCGTGAACGCAAAAAAACAGCATCAGCACCGGCAGTATGATGAACAGGAACATCAGCCGATGGGGATCGATCAGGGCGGCACCACCCAGTGAGATGAGTATGGCCGCGCGCGCGCCGATCCGTCGCCAAACCGCGCCCCTGCCCGCTCCCGAGACAAGGCTGTCGCTGATCATGAACGGCACCGTGCCGATCGCCAGGACTGCAATGATCATCAGCCGCTCGGCATTCGGCATGAAACTGGCCGCATAGCGGTCCATGGCAGCTCCGAAGACCAGGATGCCCCATATGACGAGAAGAAGCACAGCGGCAAACGATAGTCCGGAACCATGAAATGTTCCGCCCCGCAGGATGAGCCATTGCAGGAGCGCATAGAGTGCGAGGTGGATCATCAGGTAATCGGCGACGAGCACCGGCAGAAACGGAACATAAAGCGTCGTGACAACCAGTGGCACCACCAATGCAGGCAAGGCTGTCGCCAGCCAGAACCGGCCTGCCGAAACCGGGGCATGGATGTCATGGCTCTCCGGAAGCAGGCCGACCAGCGGACGTAGCAGCAGGACAATCCCGCCCATCAGCAGCAGGATCCAGAGACCCGGCTCGACGATTGGAACTTCGCTTAGCCTGCCAAAGGCGCCGTCCAGCCAGTCCCTTGCTTCGTGCAATGCCGTGGCACTGTAGAGAACGCCGACATGCTCGACATGGGGGGCGACGGCGGCGCGGCGCACAACGCCGTTGGCCTCGACCGTCTGCCCTTCTCCTGCATCCGGCTCCAGCAATCGCACGGCGGAAAGCGCAGCCTCCCGCAGTCTGCTTTCCCATTCTCCGCTGATTACCAGCAGCCGGCGCGGCTCTTGCGCGCTCACAGCCTCGGAAAACATCGAAATCGCCACCACTGCATCGACCGGTGTGCCTTGTCCCTCCTCAGCAATCGCCGCGCGCACCAGAATGTCGGTCGCCATCGAGTGCCCCAACAGCGCAATGCCGCTTTCCGCGGCCGGCAATCCCCGCCCGTAGGCAATGACGCGCCGGGTCTCTTCGACCAGCAGCCGTGTCGTGCCATCGATTGCGGTGACATCGCCCGACATCGGCATCGGATTTCGCCCATGCCCTTCGAAATCGAAGGCAATCACGCTGTATCCCGATTGCGCCAGAGTGAGCGAATAGGCCTGCATCAGCTGGCGCGATCCGGCAAATCCATGCGCGATCACCACCAACGGGCCGCTGGCGCCGTCCGTCCGGGTGAGCGTGACCGGTGTGGTGCCAACCGTCATCTGCATGATCTCGAGCCCGGACCGGCCGCGTTCGAGGTTGAAAAGGGACAAGCCGATTGCCACCAGCGCCAGCAAGCCAAGTCCCGCGTTCCAGCTCAATCGCATCGATTCCCCCACCATCTTTCAACATGCAGCCTACATGTCTCCACCGCCCCGCTGCCAGGAGATCCGGCGCGCGCAAGATGAACACCGATCCCCTGAAATCACAATGCAAAACAGGTTGGTGCATTCGCGCCGGACCATCGCGTTCCAGTCATGTCTCATGAATTTTCATGATCCCGCTTGCCATCAACAGCTTTGCTGCTAAAAATTTAGTCATGGAGAATTTTTATGCAGATTCACCAGCGCCGTTGAACCCGCCTGCCAAGCGGGTTCCGAAAAGACTGCGCGATGGCCTGCGCATGCTGTTGCACTCGGTCTATCCCGATCATGATCACGACGCCTTGCTGGAGCAGGCGGTCAGCGCGTTCTGGCCGGATGACGAACAGCCCAAGAGGCGCGGCCGGGCACCCGGCAACACGCTTTGGAATGAGAGAGACAGCTATGTCATCACCTACGGCAACAGCTTCGTCAACGGGGAACACAAGCCGCTCGACCTGCTGTTCGATTTCCTCCAGACCCGCCTGAAGAACATCGCCACAGGTGTTCATATCCTCCCGTATTTTCCCTACACATCGGACGACGGCTTTGCGATTACCGATTACTACGCGGTCGACAGCGGGCTCGGCGCCTGGGAGGATATCGGTCGGATCGCGAATAACTTCCGGCTCATGTCGGACCTTGTGATCAATCACTGCTCGAGCCAGAGCACCTTTTTCAACGAGTATCGTCTGGGCCACCCGCCCTACGACAAGTTCTTCTTCGAAGCCTCGCCCGAAGATGATCTGTCCATGGTGGTCAGGCCCCGCGCCCACCCGCTCCTCAGGCAGTTCGAGACTGCAGGCGGCATCAAGCATGTCTGGTGCACCTTCAGCCATGATCAGGTGGATTTTGATTTCTCGAACCCGGAGGTGCTGCTCGAATTCCTGCGCATCCTTCGCTTCCATATTGCGAGAGGCGTGCGAACCCTCAGGCTCGATGCAATCGCGTTCTTGTGGAAGGAACCCGGGACGCCATCCATCCATATGAGGCAGACGCACGACATCGTCCGCCTGATCCGCCTGCTGGCCGACTACACCAAAGAACCGCTGGTCCTGCTGACCGAGACCAACGTGCCCAACACGGAAAACCTCAGCTATTTCGGCAATCGCAACGAAGCCCACATGATCTACAATTTTTCGTTGCCGCCGCTTCTTCTCCACGCGCTGCTAAACGGCACCTCCAAGCATCTCAACGGCTGGCAGATGTCGATGCCGCCGGCGCAACTCGGCTGCGCCTATTTCAATTTCACCGCATCGCATGATGGGATCGGCATGCGCCCAGCCGAAGGGTTGCTGAGCGAAGAAGACATTTCCCGCGTCATCGAAACCGTCCAGAGTTTCGGCGGCCTGCTCTCCATGCGCAAGATGCCCGATGGCGGCACCCGGCCCTATGAGATCAATATCGCGCTGTTTGATGCGTTGAAGGGAACGATTGATGGCGTGGACGCCTGGAACATCGAGCGATTCCTGTGCAGCCAGATCATCGCCATGGGCCTTGAGGGCATTCCCGGTTTCTACATTCACTCGCTGCTGGCCACGCAAAATGACCATGAGGGGGTCGAGAAGACCGGCCACAATCGCGCGATCAACCGGCACCGCTGGCATTATCCCGACCTCCTGGAGCACCTGGACAATCCGGACAGCACCCATTCGAAGGTTTTCACCACGCTCACACGCATTTTGAAACTGCGGACAAAGCAGGCCACGTTTCATCCCAACGCCACGCAATTCACCCTGCAACTGGGCGAACAGCTGTTCGGCTTCTGGAGACAGAGCATCGACCGGTCGCAAAGCATGTTCGCCATCCACAATCTCACCCGTGAGGAGGTCTCGATTCCGGCCATGTCGCTCAATCTCATCGGCGGCGAGACCTGGCACGATGTTCTGTCGGGCGAGGACATTCGCGAACTTGGTGGAGAGATCAGCTTCGCGCCCTACCAGTGCCGCTGGATCACCAACTGAGCGATGCGAGTGTGACCGCTCCCGCCAAAGAGAACCTGATCATCTTCACCGATCTCGACGGCACGATTCTCGATCACGAAACCTATTCCTATGCCGAGGCGCTTCCGGCCCTCAGCCGTCTGAAGCAGTCGAAAATCCCCTTGATCCTGGCGTCCAGCAAGACCGCGGCGGAGATCATTCCGCTGCGGGCGGAGCTGGGGTTTTCTCACTGCGAAGCCATTGTTGAGAATGGATCCGGCATCCTTGAAGCCGGCAGTGACGATCAAGGGTCCGGGGAGGGATATCAACGCATCCAGCAAATCCTCGACAGGCTACCTCCCAGGTTGCGCCGCCAGTATCAGGGATTTTCGGACTGGAGCGCCGAGGAGGTGTCCGTACGGACCGGCCTGTCGCTGGCTGAGGCGTCAAGAGCCAAGCAACGCCGGTTCTCAGAGCCCGGACTGTGGCTCGGAAACGAGGCAAGCCGGGGAGAATTTGTCACTTCTATCAAGGCCGAGGGCCTGACCGTCCTTCAGGGCGGACGTTTCATGACACTGTCATTCGGAGGCAACAAGGCAGAGCGTCTGGTGGAAATTGCAAAGCGCTACTCCACAGCCGGTGCGGAGCCCTTCACCGTGGCGCTTGGCGACGCCGAAAATGATGTGGCGATGATTGAAGCGGCCAGGCTGGGCATCATCATCCCCAACCCCGCCCATGGCGGCATTCCGCGACTTGACGGCGAAGCAACCGGCCGGGTCATCCGGGCCCCATCTTCTGGTCCCGAAGGCTGGAACCAGGTCATCACATCGCTGCTGGACCAGTGGCAAGGTATCCAGGAGAAAGAGTTTGGCTGATTTTCATCAGAATGGCAGCGTGGCGACTCTCCACAATCTCTCGCGAATGCCCTTGGAGGTAATGGAAGGACAGCTTCGGCAGTTTGCCGCCACCCGCAAGATCACCCTGATCCTGCCCTCGCTGTTTTCCGAACTGGGGCGCGACGCGCTTTCCAACATTCTCGATGAATTGAGCGGCGCGACCTATATCAACCACATCATCATTGGGCTTGATCAGGCGAATGAGGACCAGTATCGCTTTGCCAAGGCGTATTTTTCGCGCCTTCCGCAAAAACACGATATTCTCTGGAATGATGGCCCGAGGCTGCAGGCGATCCACACCAGCCTCGCCGAGGCCGGACTTGCACCAGCGGAGCCCGGCAAGGGCCGCAATGTCTGGTACTGCATCGGTTACGCGCTCGCGTCCCAGAACTCCGATGTTGTGGCGCTGCACGATTGCGACATCACCACCTATTCGCGCGAGATGCTGGCGCGCCTGGTCTACCCGGTCACAAACCCGGCGTTCCCCTACCAGTTCTGCAAGGGCTACTATCCACGCATAGCCGACGGGAAACTGAACGGGCGTGTCTCCAGGCTGCTTGTCTCCCCGTTGCTTCTGTCCATCCAGAAAGTATGCGGTCATCTCGATTACATCGAGTATCTCAAGGGTTTCCGCTATCCGCTGGCGGGCGAATTCGCCATGCGGGTCAGCATGCTGCCCGACATGCGAATCCCATCGGACTGGGGCTTGGAGATCGGGGTACTGTCAGAAGTCTGGCGCAACCTGTCAAACCGCTCAGTCTGCCAGGTGGATATCTCCGACGCCTATGACCACAAGCATCAAGAGCTTTCAAAGTCCGATGCGACCCAGGGCCTGTCGCGCATGTCGGTCGACATCTCCAAGGCCCTGTTCCGCAAGCTGGCGACAGACGGGGTGGTCTTCAATCAGGAAACCTTCCGGACAATCAAGGCCACCTACTATCGCACAGCGCTCGATCTCATTGAGATGTATCACAACGACGCCTTGATGAACGGGCTCCACACCGACCGCCACCAGGAAGAAGAGGCGGTGGAACTGTTCGCAGCAAACATCGTCATCGCCGGCCAGATATTCCTGGAAAATCCGATGGAAACGCCGTTCATCCCGAACTGGAGCCGGATCCAGTCCGCCAATCCGGATCTCCTGCGCAATCTGCATGAAGCGGTCGCGGCTGATAGCGCGAGCCAGTAACCGGTCATTTCAAGTGCTGGACAAGTTTCGGGCGCGAGTGGGACCACCCGCGCCCGAGAGTTTTGTGAGCTTCTATCAGTGCCAGTCCAGATCAGGCTGCGAGATCGAAACGATCGGCGTTCATCACCTTGGTCCAGGCCGCGACGAAATCCCTGACGAACTTGTCCTTGGCGTCATCCTGGGCATAGACCTCGGCAATGGCGCGCAGCTGCGAGTTCGATCCGAACACCAGATCGACGCGGGTGGCTGTCCATTTCAGCTCGCCCGTCGCGCGATCGCGGCCTTCGAACTCCTCCTCATCCTCATCGAGCGCCGACCACTTGGTGTCCATGCTCATCAGGTTGACGAAGAAGTCGTTGGTCAGCGTGCCCGGCCTGTCGGTCAGAACGCCGTGCTTGACTTCGCCATGGTTGACCCCGATCACCCGCAGGCCGCCAAGCAGCGCCGTCATCTCGGGGGCGGTGAGCCCCAGCAACTGGGCCCTGTCGATCAACAATTCCTCGGCCGCACTGGTATAGCGGGTCTTGAGGAAGTTCCTGAACCCGTCAGCCACCGGTTCGAGAACGCTGTAGGATTCGACATCAGTCTGTTCCTGCGACGCGTCCATGCGGCCCGGAGTGAATGGAACCTCGATGGCCTTACCCGCAGCCTTCGCTGCGTGCTCGATACCGACTGAGCCTGCCAGCACAATCAGATCCGCGATCGAGACCTTCTTGCCGTTCGTCTGGGCGCTGTTGAACTCCATCTGAACCTTTTCCAGAGCGGCAAGCGCCTTGGCCAGCTTCTCCGGCTCATTGACCGGCCAGTTCCTGGCCGGCTCAAGTCGGACGCGCGCGCCATTGGCGCCGCCGCGCTTGTCGGAGATGCGGAAATTCGAGGCTGCGGACCAGGCGGTGGCAACAAGCTGGGCAATCGACAGCCCGGAAGCGGCGATCCTTGACTTCAGATCCGCAATGTCCTGAGCGTCGACCAGCGGATGGTCAACCGCAGGGATCGGGTCCTGCCACAACAGGTCTTCTTCAGGCACTTCAGGGCCGAAATAGCAGGTCTTGGGGCCCATGTCGCGGTGGGTGAGCTTGAACCACGCCCGCGCGAATGCATCGGCAAACTCATCCGGGTTCTCAAGGAAATGACGCGAGATCGGCTCGTAGATCGGGTCGAACCGCAGCGCCAGATCGGAGGTCAGCATGGCCGGCGCAATGCGCTTTGAGGGATCATGCGCATGCGGGACCTTGCCCTCGCCGGCGCCATCCTTCGGCTGCCACTGCCAGGCGCCAGCCGGGCTCTTGGTCAGTTCCCATTCGTAGCCGAACAGGTTTTCGAAGAAATTGTTACCCCATTGGGTTGGCGTCTCGGTCCAGGTCACCTCAAGGCCGCTGCCGATGGCGTCGGCGCCAAAGCCGGTTCCATGCTTGCTGGTCCAGCCCAGGCCCTGTTCGGCGATACCGGCTGCTTCCGGATCTGCGCCCACCAGACCGGCATCGCCGGCACCATGGGTCTTGCCAAAGGTGTGGCCACCGGCGATCAGCGCAACGGTTTCATAGTCGTTCATGGCCATGCGGCCAAAGGTGTCGCGGATATCGCGAGCCGAGGCCAGCGGGTCCGGCTGGCCGCCGGGGCCTTCGGGGTTCACGTAGATCAGGCCCATCTGCACGGCCGCCAGCGGGTTTTCCAGCTCGCGCTCGGGACGGTTCGGGTCGTAACGGTTCTTGTCATCGAGCCAAGAGTCTTCCGAACCCCAATAGATGTCCTCTTCCGGCTCCCACACGTCGCGGCGGCCACCGGCGAAACCGAACGTCTTGAAGCCCATCGATTCGAGCGCCACGTTTCCGGTCAGGATCATCAGATCCGCCCAGGAAATCTTGTTGCCGTATTTTTGCTTGATCGGCCAGATCAGCCGGCGCGCCTTGTCGAGATTGACGTTGTCAGGCCAGCTGTTGAGCGGCGCAAACCGCTGCGCGCCGGAGGTCGACCCGCCGCGGCCGTCAGCGGTGCGGTAGGTACCGGCGCTGTGCCAGGCCATACGGATGAAGAACGGGCCATAGTGACCGAAGTCCGCCGGCCACCACTCTTTTGAATCGGTCATCAGGGCGTGAAGGTCCTGCTTGACCGCTGCCAGATCGAGCTTCTTGAATTCCTCGATGTAGTTGAAATCCTTGTCCATCGGGTTTGCGGACGGGGAATTCTGGTGGAGCATGCTGACATTGAGCTGGTTTGGCCACCAGTCGCGGTTCTGCCGCATGCTCATGTTTGTGGCGCCGTGCGCCACCGGGCATTTTCCCACTTTTGCGACTACATTCATAACTCTCTCCGATGCTGACTGTTTTCGTCATGTTCTCATGGCCAAAGCCATTTATTCATCCGGGACAAAACCGGCCCCCGGCAGGCCAAAGCCTGTCCCGGCCGGTTCTGAAAACCAAGTTGCGCGTCGCTGTCCGTGCGGAAGCGACGCGGTGAAACTGGATGATCTCCCCTATAGGCAAGCACCATAACAAACCTGTGTCATTGGTTTAAGTTGTTTTTATTGATCAGATTGATAATCTGGTCTTATGAGAAACATGACACTCAAACAGCTTCGCTACTTCGAAGCCCTTGCTCAGCACGGCCACTTCGGCCGTGCCGCCAGCGCCTGCGCTATCTCCCAACCCGCTTTGTCGGTGCAGATCATGGAACTGGAGAAATCGCTCGGGACGGATCTGTTTGAGCGCGGCCGCCGACAGGTAAGGCTGACCAATTTTGGAGAGGAGTTCGCTTCTCGCGTGCGCCCGATCCTCCAGTCCGTCGAGGAACTTGGCGAACTAGCGCGCGCATCCACGGACCGCCTGGTCGGCCGGCTTCGCATCGGCATCATTCCGACAATTGCGCCTTATCTTCTTCCGGCGATCATCAGCAATCTGACCCGGATGAATTCCGACATCGATATCCAGGTGCGTGAAACCATGACTCCGACATTGGTCGAGGAACTGTCCGAGGGACGGCTTGACGCAGCCATCGTGGCGCTTCCGGTGTCCGAACCATCGCTCACCGAGATTGCGTTGTTTGATGAGAACTTCGTTCTGGTCAGACCGGAAAGAGACGCAGGCAAACCAGTGCCTGATCACGAGGATCTGCGCGAAATGAAGCTGCTCCTGCTGGAAGAAGGCCACTGCTTTCGTGATCAGGCCTTGTCGTTCTGCAACATCCAGTCCACCCGTCCACGCGAAATCCTGGATGCGAGCTCGCTGGCCACTCTTGTCCAGATGGTCGGCGCCGGATTGGGTGTTACCTTGATCCCGGAAATGGCGATCGCGGTCGAAACGCGCGCTGCACCGGTCTCCATTTCCCGCTTTGCCGCACCCGAGCCGGCGCGAACCATCGGCATGATCTGGCGCAAGACCAGCCCGTTGTCCAAACAGCTCACAGAGATATCCGGCGTTGTCCGCGGCTCGGCGGGAAACCATGGCCATCGATGATCACCCAATGGGCATCGGTCAGGACACGTCGGGTCAAGGCTGCTCTCCTCCGTTTGCTCCTTTGCATCAGAACTCAGCCCAAATGGGAATCCTAAATGTCAACAGACCCTGGCGGATGGACGACACAAAACCTGAAGCGGTTTTGTGTCGTTTGCCTACAGATCCTTGAGATAAGTGTTTTCGCTGCGGGAAAGGGCGTAAAGCGCTGGCGTAATTTCCGCTGTCAGGAACGCCTCGGACAGGCCCGCTGACGCCAGCGCTGAGCCGTCCGGAGCGGCGATGATTGACCGGCCGGCGTAGTTAAATGCGCCGTCGCCGCCGCTGTTGTTGACATAGGCAATAAAAATCTGGTTCTCGAAGGCGCGCACCGGGATCATTTTTTCGGCAATGAATGTTCCCGAATCCCCTTGCGGTGTCGCAGTGGGCACCAGGATCACGTCGGCGCCGGCCAGCGCCAGACGCCGCACATTTTCCGGAAACTCTACATCGTAACAAATCAGCATACCGAACGTCATGCCGTGATGGCTGAACAGGCAGGTCCCGGGCGTTGCGGGCGTGAATAGGTCGCGCTCATAGTCGCCATAAAGATGAGATTTGCGATAGACCGACGGCGTGCCCATGCCATCCGTATAGACGGCTGAATTAAAGACCGTCCTGTCCGCCTTCTCAGCAAATCCGGCCACGACAGCTACCCCGGTTTGACGAGCAATTTCGCTTAGCCTGTTGACGATCGGTCCGTCGGCAGGCTCGGCCAAATCGAGAATTGCACCGCCGCCGCCATAGCTGGTCACGCCAAGTTCGGGCGTCACCAGAAGCGTCGCTCCCACTTCTTCGGCCTGGCGCGCGGCCTTCTCGATGCGTGTGAGATTGGCTGCCGTGTCTGGGCCTGCGGTCTGCATCTGCAAGGCGGATATCCGGATCATTATTGTCCCCTCGGACGGTGATAATGCAAAATTTTTCTAAGGCTGAGAAACACCTTGCCTGATAAGCGCACGTCCCGGCCTTTCAGCCTTTCGCAGCCATCAGAATCGCCCTCAACGCTGCCTGGTCGAGCGGCACCGGGTTTCCTCCGGCGCACGGATCAACTGCCCCCATACTCGCGACCTTCTCGAAGTCGATATTTTGCACTCCCATTTGGGACAGAGTGTGCGGCATATCCAGTGTTTCGCGCAATTCGAAGATCCAGTCGATCACGCCGGCCGCGGTCGGGCTCGGCAAGTCGAGAAAGCGCCCGAGGAAATTCAATTTATCCGTGATTGCCGGCGCATTGAATTCAAGCACATAGGGCATCAGCACGGCATTGAGCAGCCCGTGATGGGCGTCATGGAGAGCGCCCAGCGGATGGGCGAGCGCGTGCATTGCGCCGAGCCCCTTCTGCAGCGCGACGCATCCCATGCCGGAGGCAACCAGCATCTGGCCGCGCGCTTCCAGATTGCTGCCTTCCAGCGTCGCAACGGGCAACCACTGTTTGATGAGCCTCACCGCATTGAGAGCGACGCCTTCCGCCATCGGATGAAAAGAAGGTGCGCAATAGGCCTCCAGCGCATGGGACAACGCGTCCATGCCGGTGGCAGCGGTAATATGCGCGGGCAGCCCGGTTGTCAGTTCAGGATCCATCACCACCACATTCGGCATCATCCTCGGATGGAAGACGATGACCTTGCGCTTCTCCGCCTCATGAGTGATCACCGAGGACCGGCCGAGTTCGGAGCCGGTGCCGGCGGTTGTGGGAACGGCGATCACGGGAACAAGGCGGGAGGTGTCCGCGCGCTTCCAGTTGTCGCCAATATCTTCCAGGTCCCACATCGGGATGGTCTGGCTTGCCATCAAGGCAATCGCCTTGGCCGCATCGAGCGCGCTGCCGCCGCCGACAGCGACAACGAGATCGTGCCCGCCCGAACGGAGAACATCAACGCCGTCCGCGACATTGGTTCCGGTCGGGTTCGGCTTGACGCTGTGGAACAGGGCGGCCTCGAACCCTCCTGCACGCAGCGCCTCCAGTGCGCGCTGCACCGGGTAAAGATCCTTCAACCCGGTGTCGGTCACGACCAGCGGCCGGCTGGAGCCGAGTTCCCGGGCGATGGCATGAAGTTCAGAAATCCGGCCATTTCCGAAACGCACCGCGGTTGGGAAGCTCCAGTTGCTGGATACAGCTTTGGTATCGAAGGACATGAGGGTTGCCTTGTTGCGAAACTTCAGGAGGTGGGTTGAGCAGAACTCTGCCTTTTGAGAGCACGGCGACGCATGAACTCGGCCAGGCCGACCAGCAGCAGCGCCGGAACGAAATTCAGGGTCGCAAGCGCCGGATAGATCGGAGACGAGCCGACAGCAATGCCGCTGTAGACAAAGACCGGCAATGTACGGGCTGTTCCGGACAGCGAGTACGAGACGTAGAAATTGCCCCATGACAACAGGAAGGCGAAGATGGCGGCGGAAAATATGCCGGGCCACAACAGCGGGAACGTCACCTCGCGGAAGACGTCCCACCGGCTGGCGCCCGCATCCCGCGCCGCATCTTCCAGCGTTTCGTCAAAGCCGTAGACCTGCACGGCAACGATCACCAGGGCAAAGGGGGTGATGTAGACCACATGGCCGATGATCACCGTCACCAGGCCAGTCGAGAAATTGAGCCAGTTGCCCAGCACCGAAAACCACAGCAGCATGACTACGCCCAGCAGAAGCTGCGGGAAAAGCAGCGGCGCGAAGGTCACGACGCGGAAAAGGTTCTGGAAGCGGAACTGGTAGCGGATCCAGGCGATCGCACCGGCCGTTCCGAGCACTGTGGCGAAGATCGTCGCGACCGCAGCCACCGTGGCGGAATTGATGACGGCGGGGAAGAAGTCCGGCTTGCGGATCAGCTCGCCGTACCATTGCAGCGAGAACCCGTCGATCGGGAATGTCAACACGCGGCTCGAGGTGAACGAGAAGGCCACAAGCGTCAGGATTGGCGCATAGAAGAACAGGAGCAGCAGCACGACGCTGCCGACAAGCGCTGTGTCAACAAGGGCATTCTTGAAGCGTTGCGACATCATGCCTGCCCCCCTGCAGCCGCCGGGCTACGGCGAAACACGAAGGCCGCGGCGAGCGCCAGCGTCAGCGCTCCAATGGCAATCAGCACGATCGTAAGCGCAGCGCCGAGCGGCCAGTTGACCCGCGTCTCGAAGCTTTGCCGGATCAGTTCCGAGGCAAGCGGCGACGTGCCGCCACCCAGAACTTTGGGCTCCAGGAAGGCGCCGAGACTGAGGACGAAGACAAGCACCGCGCCGGAATAGAGTCCGGGCCGCGACAGCGGCAGCGTCACCTCGAAGAAGGTGCGGATGCGAGACGCACCCGCATCATAGGAGGCCAGCACAAGATCCCGGTCGATCCGCGCCAGCGACAGATAGATTGTGAACATCGGGTAGACGGCGAGATTGTAAACCATGCCGATCATTGTTCCGGTCGGCGTGAAGAGGATGTCCATCGCCTCCGGACCCAGCCCCAGATAGGACAGAAGCCAGTTGGCCACGCCTTGCCTGTCAAGAACGAGAATCCAGCCGAAGGTCTTCAGCACCGCATCGGTCAGGAAGGCAAAGATGATCAGGATCTGGATCTGCGCGCTGTAGGTCTTCAACCGTGTCGTCAGCGCATAGGCCGTCGGAAAGGCGATTAATATCGAAATGACCACGCAGATCACGGCCATTCCCACGGTGCGCAGCATGATCGTCCAGTAGTGCGGCTTGGAAAAGATCTCGGTCCAGATCTTCAGATCCCAGGTCCAGTGCAAGCGGTAGTATTGCGTCGTCTGGAACGTCAGGAGAACCGTCATCGCCAGCGGGATGAGGAAGAAGACCAGCATGACGATCGCCAGCGGCGCGACGGCCGCCACCAGGATCGGATCGTTCCATCTCTTTGGCTGGCTTTTCATGCTCACTCCGACAACAAGAAGGTGCGTGTCGGCTCAAATCCGATGCGAACCTCTTCACCGACCTCGGCCGGCAGTTCGAACGAGCCGGGCAGATCCATGACCACGGGAGCCTCGAGGCCAGCCACGCGGATCCTGTATTGCGTCGAGGATCCCTTGATGAAGTACTCGTCGACCACGCCGGTCAGCATCCATTGGCCGGGGCTCGGCTCGCCCTTGAGGAAGCCGATGGATTCCGGACGGATCAACAGCGCCTTGTTGCCCTCGCCCAGGAACTCGGAGACATTGCCGGCTTCCATGACCGCCGGCTCGCCCGTCACAAGCGGTGATCCCACGATCAATCCACCATCCTGCGAACCGGAGACGTCGACCGGCAGGAAGTTGGTCTCGCCGATGAAGCCGGCGACAAACATGTTGGCCGGGCGGTAATAAATTTGGGTGGGGGTGCCGATCTGGACAACACGACCGGCACGCATCACGCAGATCCTGTCGGCCAGCATCATCGCCTCCTCCAGATCATGGGTCACCAGAACGAAGCTGGTGCCGAGTTCTCGGTGCAGTTTCTTGAGTTCGGCCTGCAGCGACTTCTTCAGTTTCGCGTCAAGTGCGCTCATCGGCTCGTCGAGCAGAAGAACGCCCGGCTGCGAAACCAGCGCGCGCGCCAGTGCGACACGCTGCTGTTCTCCACCGGAGAGCTGCGCCGGAAAGCGATCCAGATAGTCGAGGTTCAGGTGCATCAGCTCGAGCATGGCCACGACCCGCCGGTCGATCTCGGCCTTGTCGAATTTCTGCAACTTCAAGGCAAAGCCGATGTTCTGGGCGACGGTCTTGTGCGGGAACAGCGCCAGCTTCTGGAACACCATGCGGGTCGGGCGGCTTGCCGCCGGAACGCCGCGCATGTCCTTGCCCTCGATGTCGAGCCGCCCTTCGGTCGTTTCCTCGAATCCGGCCAGGATTTTCAGCAGCGTTGTCTTGCCGCAACCGGACGGACCGACGAGAGCGACGAACTCGCCGGCGCCCACCTCAAGCGAGACGCCGTGCAGCGCGCGGACCCGGCCGTAATCCTTGATGATGTGAGACGCATCGATGATCGGGGTTGCCAATGCCAGCCTTCCTCGCCGTAAAGTCCATTCAGTCGGGGCTCCGCCCGCTCGAAAGCGGGCGGCTTGCTTTGCGATGTGCGCCGGGTCAGCGGGCGGCGAGTTCTTCCTGCCAGATGGCCAGCATGTCGTCGATATTCGGCGCGACCGTGTGGAACTGGCTGTTTTCCCAGGCCGTCCACATGTAGTCCATCTGCAGCGCCTTCTTCTCTTCCTCGGAGAACAGCGCCTCGGCCTTGCTGTTTGGAACGAGATTGCATGTCGCTTCGGTAATCGCCAGTTGCTTGGCCACTTCCGGCGAGACGATATATTTCAGGAAGTCAGCCGCGATGGCGGAATTCTTGCCATTGTCGACAAGGCCCGTCGCCTCCATCCAGATGATGCCCTGCTTCAGCCCGTCCTTCGGCTCCGGCACGATCGACTGGATATAGTCGTGGCCCTTCAGTCGCAGCGACGAGGTGCAATAGGTGCCGCCGCCGATCAGGGCACGGAACGAGCCGTCGAGCAGGCCCTTCTGGGCAATGGCCAGGTCGCCGACGATGGCCCGCGTGTTCTTGAAGGCGGCGCGAAGCACCTTGCGGACTTCGCCAAGAGCTGCCTCATCGAGTTCCTCATAGGGATTGACGCCGGCATAGAGGGCGAGCGGCATGATCGGCCAATCGCCCCAGTCGAGCAGGCAGATCTTGTCCTTGTAGGCGCTGTCGAAGACCGGCGCATAGCTCGACCAGGCTTCCAGTGTGTCGAACTTGGTGTTGACCGTCGGGCCGACCCAGCCCCAGCGCGTCGGAAGACCGGTGGCCTTGCCTTCGAACTGCAGTGGCTCGAAGGGTGCGGCGAACTGCGGATAGAAGTCGGCATATTGTTCGGCGAAATCAGCGTCGTCGATGAAGCGGCAGAAGCCGGCGGGGCCCATACGCTGGATCCAGGGACTGTCGGAGGAGACGAGATCAAAGTCGCGCGAGGCGCCAGCGGCGAGCTTGGCAAAGCCACCGGCCGAGTCGGTGATCAGGTCGATGGATATGGTCGCATTGTTGGCCGCCTGGAACGGCTCGAGGATCGAAGGCGCGTTGTAGCCTTCCCAGCACATGTAGTTCAGGCTTTCGGCGGCCTGTGCGCCGCGCGGCATTCCGAGGAAGCTGGCGCCGGCCGCGGCGAGTCCCATCCCGCCCATGCCCTTGAGAACCGACCGGCGGTTCAAATCATTCAGTAGCTTGTTCATCTCAACTGTTCCCTTTTTCATTTCCGTTCCTTTCTGTCGTCAAACACAAAGATCGAAGGCATCAGACGACGCCCAGGTAGCGCCTGATTTCCCATTCACTCACATGCCGCTGATACTCGGCATATTCGAACTGCCGGGCGCCGACGAACCAGTCGACGAAATCGGCCCCGAAGATGTCACGGGCGGCAGCACTGCGGTCGAGCCGCGCCGCCGCCTCGCCGAGGTCGCGCGGAAAGGCGGTCTCGGTGGAGGGTGTGGAGGCATAGAAATTCTCGTCGCTGCCGGCCGGCGGCGCGATTTCGTTGCGGATGCCGTAAAGTCCCGCACCCAGGCAAAGCGCCAGCGCCAGATAGGAGTTGGTGTCGGCCGAGGGCACGCGGAATTCCACGCGCGTCGCCTCGGGAACGTCATTTATGACACGAACAGCGGCGGTCCGGTTCTGAACGCCCCAATTGGAAGATGTCGGCGCCCAGGCGCCGGGCACCAGCCTCTTGTAGGCATTGACCGTGGAGGAGCAAAGCGCCAGCAGCTCGGGCATCAGCTGGATGAGGCCGCCGATGAAATGCCGCGCCGTCCTGCTCAGCCCGTCAGGCGCATCGGGCCTGGAGAACACCGGATTGCCATCCCGGTCGCGCAGCGAGACATGCAGATGCCCGGATTGCCCCGACAGCGATGGCGAAAGCTTGGACATGAAGCTCGCCGTCAGGTCATTGCGGGAGAAATAGGCCTTGGCGAAATTCTTGAACAGCATCGCATCGTCGGGCGACTTCATGCCCTTGGCATAGGTGAGCGGTGCTTCAAAGCATCCCGGCCCGAGTTCTGTATGGATCGCGTCCAGCCCGATGCCCAGGGTTGTCATGGTGGCATCGAGCCCCTCGAGCAGGGCGCCATGCATCGCGGAGGTCTGCAGCGAATAGGTGCGGTTGCCGGGCGCAAACTGCTTGAGATCGCGATAGGACTTGGCGCGCAGGCTTTCGGGTGTCTCGTCGAAAACAAAAAACTCGAACTCAAACGCGGAAAGGACATCAAAACCCATGTCTGCCGCCTGGGTGATCAGTTCCTTGCAGACATTGCGCGGCGAACGTTGCCCGAAATCGCCGATGAAGTCTGCAAGGCAGATCGCGCTGTCCTCGGCGAACGGATATTTGCGTACCGTATCGGCAAAGAGCTTGGCGGGGCGGTCAACAAAGGCGCCATCCTTGTAGGTCTTCTCTGCAATATC
Organism: Hoeflea sp.; assembly: GCA_019084245.1. Lineage (GTDB taxonomy): Bacteria > Pseudomonadota > Alphaproteobacteria > Rhizobiales > Rhizobiaceae > Hoeflea. Next base: position 32,359 of record JAHRFE010000035.1, on the reverse strand, counting down.
CCAGAAATACAGCACTTCGCAGAAGGGATAGCCGGACTGATCCAGCTTGACGGCCTTTTCCGCGGAGACCAGCTTGTCGCGGAACTCGCCTTCCGGGTCGACCATGCCGATGTGAACCGAGCTGGCGTTGATCTTCTCTAATGCAGCTTGCAGACTGACCGGCATTTTGCTTGATCTCGGCATGGTTCTCATTTCAACGGAAGATCAAGGTTAGGACCGGTTCCAGTGCAAGAAAATAGCCCGATGGGGATAGACGAGCGTATTTTATCATGCTCCGCTTGGAGCTGAATGAGAAGAAAGGGACTCTGTTGGACAAAGGGTTTGCCGCATGGAACGAAGCGATCGCAAGGGCGATCAATGCGGTGGGCACGCCTGATTTCACCCACAGGCTCGAAGCAGCCTTGGGGAGTATTGTCGATTTCGATATCCTGATGGTGTTTGCATATTCAGGGACAGATAAGCCGGTTTGCCTCTACCACAACATGGATTCACTAAGGGCTCAGACTGTAGTGAATGCTTACGTGTCCGGGCCCTACATTCTCGATCCGTTCTACAACACGGCAATCGATCCGCAGGCCGCAGGAGTGAAACGTCTGCGCGACATGGCGCCTGACCAGTTCCACAAATCGGAATATTTCCGGCGGCATTACAAGCTGACAGGGATTCGCGATGAAGTCGGCATCATTTGCCGGCCTGGCGACTGGACCGGCGTCGTCATCAGCTTCACCCGGCCAGTGACCGCCTCGGCTTTCGGGCGTCAGGATATCGCCGCGGTCCGCGCATCTGTGCCGGTCATACAGACGCTTGCCGAGCGCCACTGGCATCAGAGTTCTTCATCCGCCTCGCCTGACGGATGGAATGCAGGATCATCGCGAGATCCGATCGGTGAACCCCTGAACCGGATGACGGACGGTATTCTGACACCCCGCGAAATCGAAATCACGTCGCTCGTCCTGCAAGGGCACTCCAGCGGTTCGATTTCACGACATCTCAGCATCGCGCCCGGCACCGTCAAGAACCACCGCAAGAGCATTTACCAGAAGCTCGATGTCTCCAGCCAGTCCGAGTTGTTCGCCATGTTCATCCAGCAACTCTCCGGGCCATAAGCTTCCGATGACGCATGACCTCAACCGCATCGCCTTTGATGGCTAAGACGCTCAGAAAGGCCGGCTGAGAAAGATCGAGTTCGCGGCGCCAAAGCGCCATGGTACGTCCGGAGCCTTCTTTATCCCGATGCGCGGCCCGCTCACAATGTCCACTCTGCCGATCGCCGGACGAAGCGAAAACGGAGCATCAAACAGAGCGACGCCGTTCAGGTCAGCGTCGATGGCGAGCGCTTCGGCCAGCCGGCCGGGTCCGGCACACAGCAACCGGTCGCTGATGCCGCGTCGGCGAATGCGCATCGTCGCAACCCCGCTGCGCGGCTCCAGCGCCCGCAGCAGCACCGCGCTGCCTTCCTCGCACACGATGTTGAAGCACCAGTGCAGCCCGTAGGAACGGTAGACATAGGCGCGTGCAGGAGGACCGAACATGACGCTGTTGCGGGTCGTGCGGCCACGGAAGCTGTGCGAGGCAGGATCATCGCGCTCATAGGCCTCCACTTCCACGATGAGCCCGCCGGTTCCATCGACCTCCAGGGACATGCCGACAAGCTCAGGCGCCACGATGTGCGCCGGGCGCGCAAACCAGTGCATCCACTCCATGAGACTGTCGAACACTACCACCTCCGTCTTCCGATCGAGGCTTTCAACAGGCCGTGAGCCAGAGGATGCCGGCAAAGCAGAACAGGCTGGCGGCGAGCGCGGCAAATGCAAGTGCCCGGCCGGTTTGATGGGCGAAAGCACTTTCGGCCCGCGTATCGCTGCGCCCGAAAGCATAAATGAGACCCAGATGCATGCCGCAGGCCAGGAGGTACAAAACAATAAGGGCACCGCGCTGCAGGCTCAGCGGCCCGAAAACCTCGATCTCCTGCCAGCCAAGGCTGCAACCGGTCGCCTGCGTGAAGTAGATCAGCAGGAAAGCCCCCGCCCAGAGCAGGAACCCGGACAGAAGCATCGCCAAGGCTTTGGTTTCCTTGCCCAGAACGATCATGCCGGATCGCCCCCTGAGCCAAGCATCGCGAGTTGCCACACAAACACCAGCGCCAGAATGCCTGCGCTGGCGGCATAGGCATGGAACCGCGCCCCGATGCGAAGATCAAGGTCGCGCATCGGGGAGACGTAGCCGCCAAGGACGTGCCAGATCCCATAGAGCGCGAAGACCACACCGAGCAGGGCATGGAACCCGGCATAGAAGTGGACTGCGAAGATGACCGCAAACAGCGCGTGCTGGGTGTTGAGCGGCACAATGCCATAGGCCATCCAGCCAAACAGTGCTGCGGCCACGAGATGCGAGGCAGCGAGCGCTGCCAGCCAGCCAATGCGCCCCTGGGCCCCGGTTCGGACGCTCTGCCTTGAGGCAAACAGCGCGACTGCCAGCACAAAGAGCGTGATGATCTGAACCAGACGGTCATTATGGAAGGTAGTCTGCGCAACCGGCCAGTTTGGCGCGGAAACCCAGAGGAAGAGCCCGCCGAACAGCAACGACGCATACAATGTGCCGTTGGCGACAAGCGTCAGCGCCATCGCCCATTCCGACGGCGCGCCACGGCTCTGGAAATGGACCGGCGCCGTTTCTCCACATCCGGCGTCGAGAGTATCCAGATCCTGCCTGGCTCCGGTGGCGCGCGTCCATACGAGGAACATCCCCGCCACGCCGATGAGCGCAAACGGGGCCAAGGCATAAAGCTTGAACAGCATCAGCAGAAAGAACACACCTGTCATCAGGGCGGTCAGGAGCGGCAGGAAGGTTGACCGCGGCAACACGATGATCTGCTCAAGCCGCCCGCTGACGGCATCGACGGCGAGCGTCTCCATCTGGCCATTGCGCACGAACCCGAGATAGCCCTTGCCTGCGGCAAGCTGGGGCCCGAGCGCGTCAGGGTCCAACTGGTCGGCCCGACCCGTTATCTTCGGCAGCGAGGCAAAATTGTAAGGGGCCGGCGGCGTCGGCATCGCCCATTCCAGCGTTCCGGCCTTCCAGGGGTTCCGTCCGGCAAGGCGGCCGAAACGGATCTGAAGCACGAAATCAAGCAGCACCAGGGCGAAGCCGATGGTCATGACAAAGGAGCCGAGCGAGGAGATCAGGTTGAACAGCTCCATTCCCGGCTCCTGCGGATAGACATGCACCCGGCGCGGCATCCCGCGCAGTCCGGTCAGATGCATGATGAAGAACGTCACGTTGAAGCCGATGAAGATCAGCCAGAACGCCGCCTTCGACAGTTGCAGGAGCGGGAAGCGGCCGGTCAAATGCGGCAGCCAGTAATAGGCAGCCCCAAGCAGCGGGAAGACGAAACCGCCTACAAGCACATAGTGAAGGTGTGCCACGACAAAATGCGTGTCATGCGCCTGCCAGTCGAAGGGAACCATCGCCAGCATCACGCCCGTGAGCCCACCCAGGACGAACACGAACAGGAAGCCGAACACATAGAGCATCGGTATGCTGAAGCGCGGCCGTCCATGGGCGAGCGTTGCAAGCCAGGCAAAAATCTGGATTGCCGTGGGGATTGTCACCAGCGCGCTGGCGGCGGAGAAGATGCCGAGCGCCAGGTGCGGGATGCCGACGGTGTACATGTGATGCACCCAGAGCCCGAAGGAGATGAACCCCATGGCGATCACCGACACTACGACGGCGCGATAGCCTGCGAGCGGCCGGCCGGCAAAGACCGGCAGGAAGGTCGAGACCATGCCGGCGGCGGGCAGGAAAATGATGTAGACCTCGGGATGGCCGAACAGCCAGAACAGATGTTGCCACAGCAGCGGATCGCCGCCGCGGGTTGGATCGAAGAACGGCAGGTCGAAGGCGCGCTCGGCCTCGAGCAGGATCGAGCCGAGGATCAGCGGCGGAAAGCCGACCAGCATCATGCCCGCAACCACCAGCATGTACCAGGCAAAGATCGGCATGCGCTCCAGCGACATGCCCGGAGCGCGGAGCTTCAGGATCGAGACAATCAGCTCGACGGCGGCGCATAAGGCGGAAATCTCGACAAAGGTCACGCCGAGCAGCCAGACATCCGCATTGATGCCGGGTGAATAGGTGCTGCTCGACAGAGGCGTGTACATGAACCAGCCCGAATCCGGCGCCACGCCGAAGAGCAGAGCCATCAGCAGCATCGTCCCGCCGAACAGGTAGCACCAGTAACCGTAGGCGGTGAGGCGCGGGAAGGCCAGGTCGCGTGCGCCGAGCATCTTGGGAAGCAGATAGATGGCGGCGCCTTCCAGCATCGGGATGGCGAACAGGAACATCATGATCGTTCCATGCATGGTGAAGACCTGGGCATAGACGCCCTCTTCCATGAACGGACTGCTCGACGTCGCAAGCTGCGTCCGGATCAGCATCGCCAGCAGGCCGCCAATGGCAAAGAAGACCGCCGCCGTGATCATGAAGCGCTTGCCGATCGTGGAGTGGTTGACGGCAGCCAGCTGGCCGAGGCCAGGCTTTGTGCCCCACACCTCGGAAAGCGCCTTGTGCAACGTCAGGGAACCGGGTTCGGCGGCTTTCTTCATTGTTCAAACCCTCTTTCCACCAGCGATCTGAAATCGGGTCCCTCATGCGCCTCGACCCGGAATCGCATGCGTGAATGGCCGGTTCCGCAATATTCGGCGCAGACCCCGCCAAAGATCCCCGGACGATCAGCCTCGATGCGGATACGCGCGGCGTGCCCCGGCGTCGCGTCGATCTTGCCGCCGAGCCGCGGCACCCAGAAACTGTGGATGACGTCTTCGCTTGTGGCCACGACCTCAATCGGCAGGCCTGCCGGAATGTGCAGGACATCGACGGTGGAGGGCGCGCCGGGTTCATCGAGATACCGGAATTCCCATTGCCACTGGCGCGCATGGGCTTCAATGCGGTAGGCAGATGCAACGTCACCGGGCAGCAGCCGCTCGCCCTGAAACAGGGCATAGAAGTTCAGCGCCACCAGGACCGGGATCGGCAGTAGCAGACCTCCCGCAACGATCCAGCCTTTGATCGAGACGCCGGAGCCGAAACCAGGCCGGAACAAGGTCAGGACGAACAGCCCCATCACCAGGACAAACAGGATGGCGGCGCCAAGAAGCATTGCCCACCACAGCTGCGCGATTGTATGAGCATGGGGACCCGCCGGATCGAGCGCCGAATAGGTGCCGGAGCATCCCGCAAGAAGCAGAGCCGAGCCGGCAGCGCCGGAATGGAACAAAATACGGGTTAACCGGCTTATAGAGTGAAAAGGAACCATGCGATGGCATCTGAAAGCGACGGCTCCAACCCGGTAGAAAAGCTGATCCAGCATCAGGATGTCACGTCCGCGGTTGCGGTTGCCGGTCATCCCCTTCACGCCATGAGCGTCCATTTCCCGATTGCCTTGACGTTTGCGACATTCGGCATCGACATTTTGTACTGGTGGACGGGCGATCCGTTCTGGGTGCGCGTCGGGATCTGGTCTGCCGGAGGAGCCTTTGCCGCGGGCGTCGTCGCCGGGCTGGTGGGAACCGCCGAACTGCTTCTGGTTGCCGGCATTCGCGGCAGGGTCGCGAGTTGGGCGCACGGCGTCGCGGCGATGACGCTGATCGCCGTGATGGGATTGAACTGGGGTGTCAGGCTGAACTATCCGGAGTCCGTCCTTCCGCACGGTCTCTTCCTTTCCGCGCTCGCAGCCGCGCTCGCAGGACTGGCGGGCTGGCACGGTGGCAAACTGATCTTTCATCACGGCATCGGCCTCATGGTTTCCGCCAAGGATTAAGCTCGTCGAACAGCCGGGCAAGCCCGCCCGGTTCGGTAAGGACCGAAGGCGCGGCGCTGAATTCCGGCTTTGCCAGAACGAGGAAGAACACACAGAGCATGAGGAGAAGGGAAACAATCGTCACGACGACGAAGCGCCAGGCGGTGTAGATTTCGCCTTCATCAAACAGGCGAATGATGACCAGACCGGTCAGGATGTGGATGAGGGCCAACAGTCCCACCAGCCCCAGTTTTGCCGAGAGCCACGGCTCGAAAGCCTCGCGCAGGAAAATGAGAATGGTGCCGCTTGCAATGGCGACGAAGGCCGCCGGCGACATCAGCACGAGATAGGCGTAGCGAACCATGCGTTGCAGACGCAGCAGTTCACCGTCGCTGGAGGTCTTGGCCCGCTGCACATAAAGGCCCGGCAGCCCCACCAGTCCAGCCATCCAGATCGCGACCGTCGCAATGTGAATCAATTTCAGGATTGCGACCAAATGGCGTTCCCCTCACCGCATCGACAAGCATGATTAACCCGCGAGAACACAAATGGTTCCGCCAAAACGAAAAATCGGCCCGAGAAATGTGCCGCTCGGGCTGTTCACCCGGTGGACCAAGGCGCGAAGCTGCCAGCGCAGGAATAAGTGGGGACCGGTGCTCAATCGGTTTTCGACCGTGGCTGGCAATCGGGTGACGGTGCCCTTCCTTCGAGCACCGCGATTACCGGAGCAGCTTTTTGCTGGAACACTCTGGTCAGGCAAGCGTTGCACATGTCAGGATCATTGTCAGGCCTCCTTGCAGGCGATAGTTTCAACAGTCAGGAGCCGGAATGGAGATGCAAGCGCACGCGATGATGGGGACCATTGACGCCATGATGCTCTGGCATATCGCGTTGATGAATGCGCTCGCACCTGCGATCGCCTACAGTCTGCGCACGCGCCTTCCCGCCTCGCTTGAGACGTCCATCTTCCTTGCAACGGCGTTGCAGATCGGGCTGCTCTGGGGGTGGCATAGTCCTGCAGCACTGGAAGCCGCCATGCAGTACCCCGTTGCCGGCATCGCCATGCATATATCGCTGTTCCTCTCAGCCTTGTGGTTTTGGGGTGCTGTCGTGACGACAAGCGAACGCGGCTCATGGCGGGCGCTCGTTGCCTTGCTTCTGACAGGAAAGCTTTTCTGCCTGTTGGGAGCCTTGCTCGTTTTCAGCAATTCGTCCCTCTACCCTGCTCATGGCTCCATCGCGTCCCTGGATGCCGCTGTCGCGCATCAACAGCGGGCCGGCCTCCTGATGCTTGCACTTTGTCCGCTGACCTATGTTGCTGCCGGCATCGTCCTCTCCATCCGCTGGTTCCGCAGACTTGCCCGCCAACAACTGGTGTGACCGGTATTCCAGTTCAGGATGCTGGGCCTCAGATCGCATCGGCAGGAAGTGCCTGATGAGAACAGTTAGAAGCAGACAATGGATGTGTATCTGACTGAACGGAATTGCCAGCTGCGCCGCTTTGCACTCCTCGGATTTCGGCGGGGCTATTCCCCAATGATCCGTCCGCCCCGGGACAACGGCAACGCGTGCAGGCTGCCCTTCTTGAAGCGAAAACCAAGGTCACAAAGGCCATCCGTGCAACGTAAACCGACCAATTCGATCAATGGCCGGAATCGCTGATGACGGTTGTTTTGGCGGATCCGGAAGCTGCGCTTCCCGAGCCTTTCTGATAAACCCGGCGAAGATACCAATGATACAGGCCAGCCAGCCGAGGTCGAACATGGTGGGACCTGCACCCCAATCTGTCCCTGAACAGCAGATAGTGTTTTTAAAGCAGCACTTTATTTGATTGCGCGGGCCTGTTTGCACAGAGACTTGTAACTCTTCAGGGTCCGCCACGCGCCAGCTCTTTGTCAATGTCCGGCGACACGCTCACGCTGCAGCCGGTCGTATTCGGCGCGGAAATCGCCATAGACCCGGGCGTGGGGCGGACGATGGCCACGCATATATCCAAGCGCGTCTTCGCCGAAGAGATATCGCGCGTCACCGCCAGACCCCGCCCATGCCTGCCTCGGCGGCCCCGCTCGCCTCGTCCGGTGTTCTGACATTGAGCTTGCACAATTGCCGCTTGCCCTTCATCGCCTGCATGTCGGCGACGGTCCTGCGATTGCGGTTCATGTCTCCCCTCCCCTTCCTGGAGCGGTTCAGCCCTTGAGCAGAGCCTTCAGATTGACGGATGCATCGGCGAGCTTCGCCGGATCGGGCGCGCTGCCACGCTCGATCATCATTTCGGCGAGACGTATATCCTTGGCCACTGCATTGCCTGTGCCGATGCCTGCGGCCGCGGCAAGACGGCCATTTTCGTCCGTCTGGAACAGGATGAATCCGCCATCACCAAGTTCGCGCCGATGGAAGGGCTTGTCTGTCTCCAGAAGGCCGACGACCTGCAAGGTCAGTTCGTATTGATCTGACCAGAACCATGGCGATTTGGCATAAGCAGTTTCGTCGCCCAGCATGGCGCGGGCCACATGATTGGCGTGATCCTGCGCGGCGCGCCAGCTTTCCAGCCGCACGTTCCTGCCCCGATAGGGAAATGCACAGCAATCGCCAGCTGCAAACACATTCGGCACCACCGTGCGAAAGGCGTGATCGACGATGATGCCATTAGCAATCCCGGCACCCGCCGCCTCCGCCAGGCCTGTGTTCGGCACCGCGCCGACACCAGCGACAACAAGATCACATCTGATAACCCGGCCATCGGCCAGTTCGACGGAGTTTTCGTTGGCCTTCACCACCTGCTCGCCAAGGATGAGGTCAACACCTTCGGCGCGGTGGCGCTCGGCGGCGACAGCAGCAATCTCCACTGGCACGGCGCGTGCCATAAGCCGGTCCGCCGCTTCGACCACTGTAACCTTCGCACCCAGCCCCCTCGCCGTTGCCGCCAGTTCCAGGCCGATGAAGCCGCCGCCGACAATCGCCAGATGCGTTTGCCCCGTGATTGCCCCCAGAAGCGCCTTGGCATCGTCCACCGTTCGCAATGTCAGGGCTTTTTCCATACCCGGAAACAGACGGGCCCGCGCGCCGGTCGCGATCAGCAGTTTGTCGTAGGCAAGCGTCCGGTCGTCACCAAGCAGAACGTTCCGCGCTTCCGGATCAATCTGCGCAACTGTCACGCCGCGCAGCAGTTTGATGCCGATCTCCGCGAATGCCTGCTCCGCCGCGATCGGTTTCATCTCGACAGGAAAGCTCTTCGACAGCGGTGGCCGCTCGTAAGGCAGATGCGGTTCGTTGCCGATCAGCGTCAATTTCCCCTCATAGCCTGCTTCCCGAAGGGCGAAGGCGGCGCGCACGCCGCACTCGCCTGCCCCGATGATGACCATGCCCGCCATTTCAGTCGATCCCGATGAAGACGCTGCCGCCTTCCACCTTCACCGGATAGGTGGTTAGGTTGACGCAAACCGGTGCGGCGAGGGCTTCGCCGGTTCGGTAATCGAAGCGACCATTATGCTTGGGACACTCGATCACATAATCCATGACCAGACCGCCCTCAAGATGCACCTTCTCATGCGTGCACAATCCGTCGGTGGCGAAAAACTCGTCGCTCGGACTGCGGTAGATCGCATATGTCTTGCCGTCATGATCGAAGCGGATCAGGTCTTCCTCTTCGATATCACCGGCGCCGCATGCCTCGATCCACTGGGTCATCGGTCTCTCCCTTGTATTGTTGGTGTTATTCCGCCGCGAGCATGGATGGCGCGAGCTGGTGATACTCGGCCTTGTAGGGCTTTGCCGTCGGCGGCAATTCGCGCCTGACGAAGTAGTCCTCATATCTCAGCTGGCGCAGCACAGCAGGCCACATCTCGCGATAGCCGTCGAGTATGGATGTGTTCGGAGCCGGCAGGTCGTCCTTGATCAGCGCATGCAGCTTCGGAAGCGCATGATATGGGATCATCGGGAACATGTGATGCTCGACGTGGTAGTTCATGTTCCAGTAGATGAAGCGGCTGATCGGGTTCATATAGACCGTACGGCTGTTCAGCCGGTGGTCGATGACGTTCTCGGCCAGCCCGCCGTGCTGCAGCAGACCAGTCATGACATGATGCCAGGCGCCATAGAGACGCGGCAGCCCGACCAGCATCAGCGGCAGGATCGACCCCGTGGAGATGGCAAGCGCGATCACCGTGGCATAGATCGCCAACCAGACGCGGGCGATGAACATCACTTTCGGCTGCTCGCTGTCGGGAACGAAGGTTTTTTCCTCCGCGCTGATGATGCCCAGTGCATTCCTCACCATCGCGCTCATGGCGTTGAAGGCATCGATGACGCCGAAAAAATTGAGAAAGATGGGCGCGAGGTCCGGCGGACGCATGAAGACGATTTCCGGATCGCGCCCGACAATGATCGTGTCGGTATGGTGGCGCGTATGGCTCCAGCGCCAGGTAACAGGATTGCGCATGATCATGAAGGACGCGATCTGGTAGACCACATCATTCATCCAGCGCGTCTTGAATGCAGTGCCGTGGCCGCATTCATGCCAGCGGGAATCCGTCGCCGACCCGTAGAGTACGCCATAGGCAAGGAAGAACGGCGCCGACCACCAGCTCGGCCACAATGCCACCCCAACGCCCGCCAGCACGATCATGGAGCCGAGCCAGATGACGGTGTCCCGGATCGCCGGGCCGTCCTTGCGCTTCATCAATTCCTTCATGGCCTTTCGCGGTACGTCGGTGTGGTACCACTCGGCCGAAGCGAGGCCGGTCTCGACCGCCATCTGGGCGTCACGACCGGTCAGGCTGTAGTCACGTTTTCCCTGGGACATGGCGTGTCCTCCTCCTGCAGTTCCCCTAGATACGGGCAGGAAACGATTGCGATCAATGTCAATGAAAGGTTTTCTATCATCAGCTTGCAATTTCTTGCGAATCCAATGATAGCTTTGCCTCACAGGAGGAAATGATGGGATCGAGACCGACCATCACTGACGTGGCGGCAAAGGCGGGTGTCAGCGTCGCCACTGTTGACCGGGTGCTGAACGGCCGCCACCGCGTCCGCGAGGAGACAGCGCGCCGCGTCTACGAGGCTGCCAGCGAGATCGGCTATCACGCCGCCTCCCTGATCCGCCAACGCATGATCGCCAGCCTGCCGGAGATGACGTTCGGCTTTCTTCTGCAAAAGCAGCATCAGGCCTTCTACCAGGCTCTGGCCCGCGAACTGACCGCAGTTGTCGAAAAAACACCAAAGATCCGCGGCCATGCGCGTATCGAATTCCTGCGTAACCAGTCGGCGGAGGATGTGGCGACAGGACTTGCCCGTCTGAAGCGCCACTGTGACGCCGTGGCCCTCGTCAGTATCGATCATCACCTCGTGACCGAAGCTGTTCTCGACCTGAAGAAATCCGGGATTCCGGTGTTTTCGGTGCTGTCCGACTGCGCCCAGGGCGTGCGCGAAAGCTATGTCGGCACGCACAACATGCGCGTCGGACGCACCGCAGCCTGGTTCATCGCGCGCACCGCCCCGCGGCCGGGCAAGGTCGCTCTCTTCGTCGGCAGCCACCGATGGCATGGTCATGAATTGCGCGAGACCGGTTTCCGCTCGTATTTCCGTGAACATGCTCCGGGGTTTGTGCACCTCGACACGCTCGTCAATCTGGAAACGCGGCAGGTTACCTATGAGGCGACGCTGAGCCTGCTCGACCGGCATCCCGACATCACCGGACTCTATGTCGCCGGCGGCGGCATGGAGGGCGCGATCAAGGCGCTGCGCGAGGCCGACCCCGACCCCGTGCCCACCGTTGTCGTCAACGAACTGACCGACGATTCCCGTGCCGCCCTGCAGGACCGAATCGTCACTGCCGTGATCGGCACCCCGCTCGAAAAGCTGTGCACCTCGCTGATCGATTTGATGATCCACGCCGTACACGATGGACCCTCCGAAACGCCAGGCCAGATCTTCCTGCCCTTCGATATCTTCGTCCCGGAAAGCGTATGAGGAGAAAGATGGAAATCCCGCGCGCTGGATCGTTTTCCTATCAGCAATGAGGGATATTCTTGCACATCGGCATTGACCGCGGAACCCAGCGCTGACCATTCTTGATGTTGACAGAGCCGGCCATGCGGCCGGTGCGACGGGGAGAATTCCACATGGCCACCAACCTGAATTTCGCGCTCAATCACATGAGTGCGCCGCGCCTCGATTGCCGCAGCTTCATCGACCTCGCCGCCTCGCTCGGATGTATCGGCATCGAGTTGCGCAACGACCTCGCCGACAAGAAACTGACGGAGCGGCCATTCTTTGACGGCGAGGCGCCAGCGACAATCGGCGCCTATGCCCGCGACAAGGGGCTCAGGCTGTTAGGCCTGTCGGAAGCCTATGGCTTCAATGTCTGGTCCGACGCGATGCGCGTGAAGGTCGATCTCCTCATCGCTCAGGCGAAAGAGAGCGGTGCGGAATCGATCAGCCTCATACCCAGCAATGACGGCGCGCGGATGAATGACGAAGACCGACTGGGCAAACTTCGCGGCGCGCTCCGGGAAATCCTGCCGATGCTGGAGGAAGCGGACATGATTGCCCTGATCGAACCGCTTGGCTTCACCACCTCGTCTTTGCGCTTGAAATCGGAAGCAGTGGAAGCGATCGAGGCGGTGGGCGGAGCGACGCGCTACAGGCTGGTCCACGACACGTTCCATCATCACCTTGCCGGCAGCGGCCCGATCTTCCCCAACCATACCGGCATCGTCCACATCTCGGGCGTTGTTGATCCGTCGCTGGCGCCCGAAGCCATGCAGGATGGCCACCGCATTTTGGTCGACGAGAACGACCGCTTGAGAAATATAGAGCAGATCCGGGCGCTTAGTGCAGCGGGCTACACAGGCGCCTTCTCTTACGAGCCATTTTCGCGGGCGGTCCATACGCACGACGACATTGCCTGGGCGTTGCAGGAAAGCATGTCGTTTATCCGGTCCCGCCTGTGAAAAGGAGACGACTCGCGCTCCCGGCGCAGAATCATACTTGACGGTTCGAAAATAAATGGAATATATATTTCATTATTGGAGGATAATGCCAGATACATTCCATTGCGGAAATCATCAGACCCCCCCAATACCGGCAGCAAAGGCAGCCGAGTTCAGTGTCCCGAAGACGGGGCATCCGGTTCAGGAGGAAGGGTGACACCGGACACCCGAAATCGCGGAGGAGCGTGAAATGAAGAAAACAATTCTAGGCGCAGCAGTTGCCGTCTTGATGAGCACTGCAGCGCATGCCGAGAACATCGGCGTCACCATGGCGCTGTTCGACGACAACTTCCTGACCGTTTTGCGCAACGGTATCCAGGATCTGGCCGATGGCATGGACGGTGTGGACGTCCAGATCGAAGACGCCCAGAACGACGTCGCCAAACAGCTCGACCAGATCAACAACTTCATCGCGTCGGGCGTCGACGCCATCGTCGTCAACCCGGTGGACACTTCGGCGACGCAGGCGATGTCAGCCGCTGCCGAAGCCGCGGGCGTACCGCTGGTCTATGTGAACCGGGAGCCGATCAACGTCGACACACTACCCAACAACCAGGCATTCGTCGCTTCCAATGAGGTGGAATCCGGCACATTGCAGACCCTTGAAGTCTGCCGCCTCCTGAAGGAAGCCGGCAAGACAGAAGCCGACATCTATGTGATGATGGGCGAACTCTCGAACCAGGCCGCCGTTCAGCGGACCAAGGACATTCACGACGTGATGGCCTCGGGCAATTGCGGCGTAACGCTGAACATCGTCGACGAACAGACCGCCAACTGGTCGCGTGACGAGGCGCAGGACCTGATGACCAACTGGTTGTCAACCGGTACGCAGTTCGATGCGGTGATCTCGAACAATGATGAGATGGCGATCGGCGCCATTCAGGCCTTGAAGGCCAATGGCATCAGTATGGCCGATGTCATTGTCGGCGGCATCGACGCCACCCAGGACGCGCTCGTCGCCATGCAGGCCGGCGACCTCGATGTCACCGTGTTCCAGGATGCACACGGCCAGGGCTCCGGTGCGCTCGATGCGGCGCTGAAACTCGCCAAGGGAGAAGACGTCGACCAGAAGGTCTACATTCCCTTCCAGCTGGTGACACCGCAGAACATCGATAACTTCCTGTCGAAGAACTGACCTTCGACCGTGTGATATGGTGGGCGGTGTTCAGCGCCGCCCCCATACAATGCTGAAAAAGCGGAATCACCGGCGCTGTAATCGGGAGGAGCTAACATGGCTGAGGTGTCTCACGGCATCGGCGGGCTGAAATTCGACGCATCCAAAAGAACCTGGCCCAATGAACTGAACATATTCGCGGCACTTGTGCTGATCATTCTGGTCTTCGAGGCACTCGGCGCGCTGTTGCTGGGCCAGAGCCTGTTATTTGACTCCGCCGGGCGCTTCGACAGCATCTTTAATGAAGCACGGCTCTACATCATCATCCTGCAGGTCTCGATCGTTGGCATAATCGCGATTGGCGTGACGCAGGTGATCATTTTGGGCGGAATTGACTTGTCGTCCGGCTCGATTGTCGGCGCTACAGCAATGATCGCAATGAGTTTCGCCCAGACAGAGCTAGTCAATGGCAATCCCAATCCGAAGGCCATTTTTGGGCCTACGCTGATGGACCTGCCGGTGATCATTCCCATCATGGTCGGACTTAGCTGCGGGCTATTTGCGGGTCTCGTCAATGGTATGTTGATTGCTTATACGCGCATACCGCCCTTTATCGCGACGCTCGGCATGATGGTCACTGCACGCGGAGTCGCCAAATGGTGGTCCAAGGGCCAGCCGATCTCCTTTCCCACGCAGGACTACGCCGTCATCGGCAACGGGCTCGGCGGCTGGATGCCGGTGGTCATCTTCATCGCACTAGCGATCCTGTTCCAGTTCATCCTCAAATACACGGTCTACGGCAAGCACACCTATGCCATAGGCTCCAACGAGGAAGCGGCGCGCATGTCTGGCATCAAGGTTGCCCGCCACAAGGTGCTGGTCTACACCATCGCCGGTTCGCTTGCTGCGATCGCCGCACTGGTGCTGAGTTCCAAGAACCTGACCGCTCAGGCCGGCATGGGCATCATGTACGAACTCGACGCCATAGCCATGGCCGTCATCGGCGGTGTGTCGCTGTCGGGCGGACGCGGGTCCATCATCGGAACCGTGCTCGGCGCGCTGATCTTCGGTGTGATCATCTCCGGCTTCACCTTCCTGCGCCTCGACGCCTATTATCAGGAGATGGTCAAGGGCGGCATCATCGTCGGCGCGGTCGTGCTCGACCAGTGGCGGCAACGCCCGTCTGCATCAAGATCCTAGGAGGAGAAGATGAGCGAACTCAAGCTTCACGACAACGGCGACATCATTCTCGAGACACGGGATCTGACCAAGCGCTATGGCGGCATCCACGCGCTTGAAGGCGCCAATTTTATCCTGCGCAAGGGCGAGCATGTCGCCATCATGGGCGACAACGGCGCCGGCAAATCGACATTCGTGCGCCAGATCACCGGCGTCGAGCAGCATACCCGCGGCGAGATCATCTTCAACGGCAAGACGGTTCGGTTCGAAAATCCGATGGATGCGCGCCAGGCCGGCATTGAGACCGTGTTCCAGACATTGGCGCTGGCGGACGAGCTCGACGTGCCCGACAATCTTTTCCTCGGTCGCGAACTGGTGAAGTTCAGGCTCGGTCCGTTCTCCATCCTTGACTACAAGGCGATGCGCGAACGCACCCGGCAGGCGCTTGAGAAGACCGGCGTCAAGATCCCGAACCTGCGCAACACGATCCGCCACATGTCCGGCGGCCAGCGGCAGTGTGTTGCGATCGCCCGCACGGCGACCTTCCATTCGAAACTCACCATCATGGACGAGCCGACGGCGGCGCTTGGCGTGCAGGAAACCGCGCAGGTGGAGAACATCGTCCGTACCCTGAAGGATCAGGGCGAACCACTGATCCTGGTCAGCCACAACATGCGCCAGGTGTTCGACCTGGTCGACAGGATCGTGGTGTTCCGGCGCGGCCGCATCGTCGCCAATCTGAACAAGAACGAAACCGATGGACAGGACGTTGTTGCCTACATCACCGGCGCCAAGACCGGGGAAGAATACCAGGACGCGGCCTGACAGTGGAGAACACCTGACGTGATCAATCAGCAGACACGGGCTCTCGGCGTCGGGGGAACCCAGGGCTTGGGATGCGCGCCTGTCGCGACCAGGCGGCGCCTCAAACATAATCCAACTCAAACGGAAACCCGAACATGACAATCAACTTCGCGCTTCTCGGCGCCGGCCGTATCGGCAAAGTTCACGCCCGCGCAGTCACCTCCAATCCCGACGCCAGGCTCGTCGCTGTCGCCGACGCGTTCGAGGCGGCGGCGACCTCGATCGCCAAGCAGTATGGATGCGACATCAGAACCATTGACGAGATCGAGGCAACCAAGGACATCGACGCGGTCGTCATCTGCACGCCGACGAACACCCATGCCGACCTGATCGAGCGTTTCGCGCGTGCCGGCAAGGCCATCTTCTGCGAGAAGCCGATCGACCTCTCGCTTGCCCGTGTCAAGGACTGCCTGAAGGTGGTCGATGAAACCGGCGCCAGGCTGATGGTCGGCTTCAATCGCCGTTTCGATCCCCATTTCGCGGCGGTGAAACAGGCGATTGACGCAGGACACGTCGGTGATGTGGAAATGGTGCAGATCGTCTCCCGCGATCCCGGCGCTCCGCCCGCGGACTACATCCGATCCTCGGGCGGCATCTTTCGCGACATGACCATTCACGACTTCGACATGGCTCGCTTCGTGCTTGGAGAGGAGCCGGTCACCGTCGCCGCAGCCGCCTCGGTGCTGACCGACCCGGAGATTGCCGGGCTGGGCGATTTCGACAGCGTTTCCGTCATCCTGACGACGGGGTCGGGTAAGCACGCCACCATCTCCAATTCGCGGCGCGCCACCTATGGCTACGACCAGCGTCTGGAGGTGCATGGGTCGAAAGGCTCGGTGGCGATCGAGAACCAGCGGCCGGTTTCCATCGAGGTTGCCAACGGCGACGGCTACACCCGTCCGCCGCTGCACGATTTCTTCATGACCCGCTACACCGAGGCCTATGCCGCCGAGATCGCAGCCTTCATCGCCGTCATCCTGGATGGCAAGGCGCCCTCGCCCGACGGTCGTGACGGACTGCTTGCGCTTGCGCTCGCAGACGCCGCGCTCAGGTCGGTTGAGCAGGGGCGAACAGTACGCGTCGATGAAATCCTGAATTGACCAATACGCCGCCGCAAACGGCGGCGTACTTCAATCGTATTCGATATCGACCCAGCCGCGCTTCTCATGCGCGGCTGCCATCGCATGCACCGCGCGCTCGATGTCGACGCCTTTCTCGAAATCGATTACATGCGCCGGCTCGCCCGCGATCCGCGCCAGCAGGTGACGGCACTCGATCACCTTCAGGTCATTGAAACCCAGCCCGTGCCCGGGCGCGGGGACGAACATTCCGTAGGGCGGATGCGACGGGGCCGCGAGAATGCTGGTGTATCCGGCCTCGCCGGCCGCAGTGCCGGTCCGGTAGATCTGGACTTCGTTCATCCGCTCCTGGTCGTAGACGATGGAGCCCTTCGAACCGAAAACCTGCAAGGCAAGGCGTCCCTTGCGGCCCCAAGCCGCGCGGTTGGTCATGAGAACTCCCGAAGCGCCCTGCTCAAGGCGGAACAGCACGCTGGCGATGTCATGCGTCTCGACCGCGCGCCGGCCGCCGCCGCGGACAGGCCGGTCCGAATAAGGCCTCGCCATGTCCGTGGTCACGCTGGCTATCCGGCCGAACAGCATCCGGATCAGCGACAGCGGATGAACGGCGAAGTCGTCCAGTGCGCCGTAGCCCGAACTCGCGTCGCTCTTCCAGTAGAAGAACTCGGCCGGATCGGCCATGAAATCCTCGTCCATTTCGATCCGGACATGATTGACCTCTCCGATCGCGTCTTCGGCCAGGAATTTCTCGATTTGTCGGACCATCGGGTTCTGGATGTAGTTGTAGCCGAGCACCGCTGCCCTGCCCGATTTCCGCGCCGCTTCGCGCATGGCCAGCGCGTCGGCGAATTTCGGCGCCATGGGTTTTTCGCACCAGATGTGCTTTCCCGCGTTGAGTGCCTCGATGGCCATTTCCGGATGGAAGGCGTTGGGGGCGGTGATCGAGATCACCTCCACGTCGGGGTCGGACAGCAGATCGCGCCAGTTGCCCGTCGATCTCGAAAACCCGAACGCCGCCGCCTTTTGGTTCGCGAGTGTCGCGTCCACGTCGGCGAGGTGGACGAGCCGGACAATCGGGCAGTCCCCGAACACAGGCCCGACCGCGTTCCATGCAAGCGCATGGCATTTGCCCATATAGCCGGTCCCGATTAGACCGATTCCAATCGACGGCATCGTGATTCCCTCGTGTCTCCGGGGCCTCGAAAGGCACACATGTTGCGGCTGTCGCCAATATGTGGAATATTTGTTTCATCAAATGGAAAACGGGTCAAGAATGGTTAAAGCGGCAAAACAGGCGGACGGTACATCTGGCGGCCGGAAGGCACCACGCGATTTCGAGGCATTGCGCAACCACGTCGCTGCCAGCCAAACGAGCCTTCCCAAACGGCTTGCCCAGGCAGCCCACTACGCCCTTGCTCACCCGGACGAGATCGCGCTCGGCACCGCCGCCAGCCTGGCTGACGCCGCCGCTGTGCAACCCTCGACGCTGGTGCGGCTGGCCCGCCACCTCGGCTATGACGGATTTACGGATTTCCAAACGGTTTTCCGCGACAGGCTCAAGGATCGCGCCTCTTCCTACGAGGAACGGCTGCAGAGCATCGAAAAGAGCATCACCGGCGATTCCTACGAAGGCGCGCTCCTGAACGGATTCCTCTCATCAGCGCGGCAATCCATCGACAGCCTGTCCGAAGCCATCAATCCAGCCGATTTTGCGCGGTGCATCAGCGTTTTGGCGGAGGCCGAGACCATCTACATCGTTGCCAAGCGCCGCGCCTATCCGCTCGCAGTGCTGATGTCTTATACATTCGGCAAGCTCGGCATCAGGACCGTCACGGTCGATTCCGCCAACGGCATCGACCAGGAAATCGTGCAGATGGCTACACCGAAAGACGCCGCCATCGCCTGTTCTTTCGCGCCTTACGCGCCGGCCACGGTCGAGCAGGCGCTGGCGCTCACCCGAGGCGGCGTTCCACTGGTGGCGATCACCGATACAGCACTTTCACCGCTCGCCTCCTGCACCAAACACTGGCTGGAAGTCTCGGAGCATGATTTCGCCGGGTTTCGATCGCTGTCCGCCAGCATGGCGCTGACCATGGCGCTGCCCGTCGCGGTGGCGGAACGTCGCCGCCTGCGCGGCTGACTAGGCGTGTAACACTCAATGAAACAATTTTGTTTCGTATTGACAATGAAATGGAATGTATGTTTCATTTTGCCTGTTAGGCAGCGCCCATTGACGTTGCCGGAGGTGCCAGATGCCCACACTTGAAGATGACAGGCTTGACGTTATCACGATCGGCCGTTCCTCGGTCGATCTTTACGGTCAGCAGGTCGGCGGCCGGCTGGAGGACATGGCCTCCTTTGCCAAGTATATCGGCGGCTCTCCGACAAATATCGCGGCCGGTAGCGCGCGGCTAGGTCTGAAATCCGCACTCATCACCCGCGTTGGCGATGAACACATGGGCCGCTTCATCCGCGAACAGCTGGAAAAGGAGGGTGTGGACACAGGTGGAATCGTCACCGATCCCGAGCGCCTCACCGCCCTGGTGCTGCTCGGTATCCGCGACCTCGATCAGTTTCCGCTGATCTTCTACCGCGAGAACTGTGCGGATATGGCGTTGTGTGAAGACGATATCGATCCGGCCTTCATTGCGCGCGCGCGCGCAATCTGCGCCACCGGTACGCATCTTTCCCATCCGCAGACCGAGGCCGCCGTTCTCAAGGCGCTGCGCCTGGCACGTGAGAACGGTGCGAAGACAGCTCTCGACATTGATTTCCGACCCAACCTCTGGGGGCTCGCCGGACATGGCGCCGGGGAAAGCCGTTTCATCGCGTCGGATGCGGTGACCCGGAAACTGCAATCGACGCTACACCTGTTTGACCTCATCGTCGGCACCGAGGAGGAATTCCATATTGCCGGCGGCTCGACCGACACGCTGGAAGCGCTGAAAACCGTTCGCGCCGTATCGGACGCAACCCTCGTCTGCAAGCGCGGCGCGCAAGGCGCAGTCGCATTCGAGGGCGCCATCCCGGCTTGCCTTGATGATGGCCAGACCGGACCCGGCTTCCCGATCGAGGTCTTCAACGTCTTGGGTGCAGGCGACGGTTTCATGAGCGGCCTGCTCAAGGGCTGGCTTACCGGCGAGAACTGGCCGACATCGCTGAAATACGCCAATGCCTGTGGCGCATTTGCCGTCTCGCGGCACGGCTGCACGCCTGCCTATCCGTCCTGGACGGAACTGCAATATTTCCTGGAAACCGGCATCCGCAACCCGGTGCTGCGCAAGGACGAGGCGCTCGAACAGATCCACTGGTCGACCAACCGCAAGGGCGACTGGTCGACGATGCGCGTGTTCGCCTTCGACCACCGCATGCAACTCGAGGCGATGGCCGACGAAGCAGACGTTCCCCATGAGAGCATAGGCGATTTCAAGCGGCTCTGCCTTAAGGCGGCGCTGGAAGTTGCCGGCGGCAAGCCCGGCTACGGTATCTTGTGCGACAGCCGCCTCGGCCGCCAGGCGCTCTATGAAGCGGCGGGCACGGGCCTCTGGATCGGACGGCCGGTCGAATGGCCCGGGTCCCGGCCCTTGACACTTGAGCCGGAGATCGGCCCGGATTTCGGTGGCCTTGCCGAATGGCCGTTGCAGCACGTAGTCAAGGTGCTCTGCTTCTATCACCCGGGCGATGACGCGGCGACCCGGACCATGCAGGAAGACGTGGTCAAACGGCTTTTTGCCTCGACGCGGCGCAACCGCCTCGAAATGCTGTTGGAGGTGATCCCCTCCAAGGTCGGCCCGGTTGACAAGACCACGACAGCGGCGGTTATCGACAGGTTTTATGAGATCGGCATCTACCCCGACTGGTGGAAGCTGGAGCCGATGAAGACCGACGCCGACTGGGATAACGCCTGCGCGGCGATCGAACGCCATGACCGCCACACGCGGGGGGTTGTCGTGCTCGGGCTCGACGCCCCGGCCGCCGAACTGGAGAAGAGCCTCGCCAGCGCCGCGCGGCACGATCTGGTCAAGGGTTTTGCAGTCGGCCGCACGATTTTCGGCGAGGCGGCGAAGAGCTGGCTTGCCGGACGCATCGGTGATGAAGATGCGGTCGCTTTGATGGTGACAAACTACCGCTCGCTTTGCGATGTCTGGGACAGGGTGCGTTCCTGACGGGAGGATGAAACAATGAAGACGGTACGGCTGACAGCCGCGCAGGCGCTTGTGCGCTATCTATCCAGCCAGTTCAACGAAGATGGCGAACGCTTCATCGCCGGCTGCTGGGCCATCTTCGGCCACGGCAATGTCGCGGGCATCGGCGAGGCGCTTTACAGTGTCCGCGACACGTTCCCGACATGGCGCGGCCACAACGAACAGACAATGGCGCATGCGGCCATCGCCTATGCCAAGCAGCTCGGAAGACGCCGCGCGATGGCGGTAACCTCGTCCATCGGACCCGGCGCAACCAACATGGTGACGGCAGCCGCGCTGGCCCATGTGAATCGCCTGCCGGTCCTGCTGATCCCCGGCGATATTTTCGCGGGCCGCGGACCGGACCCGGTGCTGCAGCAGGTCGAGGATTTCAACGACGGCACTGTCTCAGTCAATGATTGCTTCAAGCCGGTCAGCCGCTATTTCGACCGCATCACCCGCCCCGAGCAGTTGCTCGCGGCCCTGCCCCGCGCGATGCGCATCATGACCGATCCGGCTGATTGCGGTCCCGTCACACTGGCCATGTGCCAGGATGTGCAAGCCGAAGCCTTCGACTGGCCCGCGAGCTTCTTCGAGACAAAGACCTGGCGCCAGCGCCGCCCCGAACCCGATAAGCACGAGCTGGCGGCCGCGGTGGAGGCAATCCGGACAGCCCGGAATCCCATCATCGTCGCAGGCGGCGGCGTGCATTATTCAGGCGCATGCGAGGCGCTGAAACTCTTCGCGGAAACACTGACGATCCCGGTAACGGAAACCCAGGCCGGCAAATCGGCGCTGCCATGGGACCATCCGCTCAATCTAGGGCCGATCGGCGTCACCGGTGCTGGCAGCGCCAACGAAGTCGCGGGGAAGGCCGATCTGGTCATCGGCGTCGGCACCCGGTTTCAGGATTTCACCACCGGCTCCTGGGCGCTGTTTAAGAACCCGGACCGAAGGATCCTCTCGCTCAACGTCCAGCCCTTCGACGGCTGCAAGCACGATGCGCTGCCGCTGATCGCCGATGCGCTCACCGGCCTGCAGGCGCTAACTGACGGATTGAAAGGTCACAGTTTCGAAGCGCCCTCCGCCTCGTTGAAGCAAGGCTGGTTCGCGGCAGTGGACGCCGTGACCGCCGCCCCGCAGCCGGACGAAAACGCGCTGCCCACCGACATGCAGGTGATCGGCGCAGTCCAGCGCGCCGCCCGGGAGAATACGGTCGTCATGGGCGCGGCAGGCACGATGCCGGGCGAATTGCACAAGCTCTGGAAAGCCGGCCGGCCGATGTCCTATCATATGGAATACGGCTATTCCTGCATGGGCTACGAGATCGCCGCCGGCATCGGCATCAAGATGGCCGAGCCCGAGCGCGACGTCATCGTGATGCTCGGCGACGGATCCTACATGATGGCCAACTCCGAACTGGCGACGGCCGTGACGATGGGTATCAAGATTACCGTCGTCATCACCGACAACCGGGGCTATGGCTGCATCAACCGGCTGCAGATGGCGACCGGCGGCGCTGAGTTCAACAACCTTTTCGACCATTCCCAACATGTGAAGCCGTCGCAGATTGATTTCGTCGCCCACGCCGGGTCGATGGGGGCTGACGCGAGAAAAGCAGGGGCCATCGGCGAACTGGAAGCCGCGCTCGCCGAAGCGCGCAACCTTGAGGGGCCGGCTGTTATCGTCATCGACACCGATCCATACCCCTCCACCGAAGCCGGCGGCCATTGGTGGGATGTGGCGGTGCCGGAGGTCTCGGAGCGCGAACAGGTGCGCGCCGCCCGCAAAATCTACGAATCCAACCTCAAGGCGCAGCGCGCCGAATAATCCCGAGGACATAGATGAACATAAAGATCGGCATTTCCCCAATTGCCTGGCAAAACGACGACTTGCCCGAGATGACGGCCGGATACACGATGGAGCAGTGCCTCAGGGAAGCGCGCGAGATCGGATATATCGGCGTCGAGCGCGGCCGCCGCATGCCGCAGGACACAGACGGGCTTCGCAAATATCTCGAGCAATATGACTTGGCACTTTGCGGCGGCTGGTGTTCCGGCAACCTTCTGGTCAACGATTTGGCAACCGAGCGCGCGGCAATCGCCAAACAGGTAGAGCAGTTTGCGGCTCTCAACTCGCCTTGCCTCGTCTATGCGGAATGCTCCAACACGGTTCAGGGCGACATCTCGATCCCTGTCAACAACCGGCCGCGGCTCAGCCGTGACGAGGTGTTCGCCTATGGCCGTAAGCTGAGCGAAATCGCCAAGTGGATGGCGGATCAGGGCATGGTGCTCGCCTATCACCATCACATGGGCTCCTTCATCGAGGCAGAGGAGGAGATCGACTGGCTGATGGAGTCCTCCACGCCGGAGGTGACGCTGTGCTTTGACACCGGACATCTGCTGTTCGGCGGCGGCGACGTATTGGCAGTGCTCAAGCGCTGGAGCGACCGCGTGCATCATGTCCATTTCAAGGATATCCGCCCCGAGATTGTCAAGGATGTTCGCGAAAACAACCGCTCCTTTCTCGACGCAGTGATTGCCGGCGCCTTCACCGTGCCGGGCGACGGTTGCATCGATTTTCAGGCGGTCGCCGACCATCTGAAGAAAATAGGCTATGATGGCTGGATTGTGGTCGAAGCCGAACAGGATCCGGCCAAGGCGCCGCCATATGAGTATTCCCGGATGGGATATGAGGAGATCCGGAAGGTCTGCGCGCAGGCTGGGTTGCTGATCACAGACAAACCGTGAGGGAACCGCACACTTGAAGCTCTTCGATTTCAACAACCCTTTTTTCAAACCGCTCGCGCTCCGTATCGCGGTGGTGGCGATTTGCACGCTGTGGAGCGTTTTCGAGTTTGTGTCGGGCGCGCCATTCTGGGGCGTCTTGTTCGGTGGCATCGCCGCGATCGCCTTCCACGGACTTTTCATCACCTTTGAACCGCGCGAACCGAAATCGGACGAAACAAGCGAAGGACAGGACAATGGCTAACCTGCTGGTCAAACCAAAGGCAACCGAGGGCCATGTCACCCATGTAACCCCCGAAAGCGCCGCCTGGACCTATGTCGGCTTTGATCTTTACCGATTGAAGCCGGGCGAGATGGTTTCCGCCGAAACCGGGGATCGCGAAGTGTGCCTTGTCTGGATCAGCGGCAGGAGCTCAGCCGAGGCTGGCGGCACGAAGTTCGGTTCTGTCGGCGAACGCCAAAACCCATTCGACGGACCGCCATGGGCGCTCTATGTCCCTGCCGGGTCGAACTGGTCGGCAACAGCTGAGACAGACCTTGAACTGGCCGTCTGCTCGGGGCCGGGCGGCGGAGACTATCAGGCCAAGCTGATTCCGCCGGACACGCATCCGCTGGAGATTCGCGGCAAGGGCGCCAATGTCCGCCATGTCCACAACATCATGCCCGAGACCGACGGCGCCGCGCATTCCCTGCTGGTGGTCGAAGTTGTCACGCCCAGCGGCAACACATCGTCCTACCCGTCGCACAAGCACGACCGGGACGATCTCCCCAATGAGAGCCAGCTCGAGGAAACCTATTATCACCGGCTCAACCCACCCCAGGGTTTCGCCTTCCAGCGTGTCTATACCGACGACCGTTCGCTCGACGAGGCGATGGCGGTCGAGGACGGCGATGTCGTGCTGGTGCCGAAAGGTTATCATCCCTGCGCCACCATACATGGTTACGACCTCTATTATCTGAATGTCATGGCGGGTCCGAAGCGGATCTGGAAGTTCCACAACCAGAAGGAACACGAGTGGCTTTTAAACTTGTGATGCTAGATATCGCTCAAATGAATACATTTGAGCGCGACATGCATTAAGCCCAGCTCATCAATGATGAGAAGCTGGTAAGCGACCCTCTGTTTCTGGAGCCGTAACAGGCGCCGCTCGTAGCCTTGTGCTTTTCCCGATCCGCAGTGTTGTCAGATGGCAGCCCCGTCGCTCGCAAAGCAGTGGACGCGGTTCTGGTCCAGGCACAGCGGAAGACTGTCGCCCGGTTTGACCGGATGCTCCGGTGAGACGCGCATGGTGACGGGGTCCGGGGAAAAGCCGGTCTGGAGATAGACCAGCGATTCCGCGCCGAGCTTTTCCACGATCTCGACGGTAGCCGTAAAATCCGGCGTCCGGCCTTCCGCGATCAGGATGTGCTCGGGGCGCACCCCAAGCGTCACGCCGCCCGGCTGAAACCGCCTTTCGGCGTCTGCCAATGGTATTGATGCCGGCCCGAAACGGGCGATCGGCGCGCCGCCGGAGGAATCGATGCGGGCTTCGATGAAATTCATCGACGGCGCGCCAATGAAGCCCGCAACGAAGGTGTTGGCCGGTTTCTCATAGAGTTCGATCGGCGTACCGACCTGCTCAATCCGCCCGGCATTGAAGACGACAATGCGGTCGGCGAGCGACATCGCCTCCGTCTGGTCGTGCGTCACATAGACCATCGTCGCATCGAGACGCTGGTGCAGCCGCGCGATTTCCAGGCGCATCTGCACGCGCAGAGAGGCGTCCAGATTCGACAGAGGTTCGTCGAACAGGAAAACCTTGGGATTGCGGATGATCGAGCGGCCGATGGCGACACGCTGGCGCTGGCCGCCTGAGAGATGGCGCGGCTTGCGCTCAAGCAATTGCTCGATCTGCAGGGTGCGTGCGACCTCCCCCACCTGCCGGTCGATCTCCGCCTTGGGCGTGTTGGCAAGCCGCAGGCCGAAACCGATGTTCTCCGCCACCGTCAGATGCGGGAACAACGCATAAGACTGGAACACCATGGCAATCTCGCGCTTGGACGGCGCGACATGGGTCACGTCCCTGTCACCGATGACAATGCGGCCGCCCGAGACGCTCTCCAGGCCCGCGATCATGCGCAGCATGGTCGACTTGCCGCAACCGGACGGGCCGACGAAGACCACGAATTCACGATGCGCGATGGCAAGGTCGATGCCGTTGATCACCTGCACTGTGCCGAAAGATTTGGTGATGTTGTCGAGAACAAGTCTTGCCATTTTCTATCCCTTGACCGCGCCCATGGTCATTCCCTTGATGAAGTACCGCTGAAAGAACAGGAAGACGATCAGCGTCGGCAGGCTGGCGACGAGCGACAATGCGCCCTGGATGCCCCAGGCCACCGAATACTGGCCCTTCAGGTTGACGATACCCAGCATGATGGTGCGCTTCTCATCGGACTGGGTGAAGATCAGCGGCCAGAGGAAGTCGTTCCAGATCCAGGTGAATTGCAGGGTCGCCAGCACCGCCAGCGCCGGCAGGCTGAGCGGCAGCGCCACCCTGGTCAGCACCTGCCATTCGCTGGCGCCCTCGAGGATCGCCGCTTCCCGCAGCGCATTGGGGACTGTGGCGAAGAAATTCCGCATCAGCAGCGTGCAGATCGGCATGCCCATGGCGATGTGAATGAGGATGACCGGATAGAGCGTATCTATCAGTCCGACCGCATTGAAGAGCCGGTAGAGCGGGATCAGGATGACCTGCGGCGGGAAGAACATGCCGGCGACGATGACCAGGAACAACGCCTCGCTGCCACGAAACGGCAGCTTGGCGAAGACATAGCCGGCGAGCACCCCGAGCGCGATCGACGCCGCCGTCGCGGGCACCGTCACCATCAGCGTGTTGATGAGGTACTGGTGGACCGCCGGCTTGTTCAAGACCTCGATGAAATTCCCGAGGTAGAGCCGTGTCGGGAACGACCAGAGGTCCCCGAGCGCGATCTCGCGCGTGGTCTTGACCGATGACAGGAGCACGCCGGCCGTGGGCGCCAGAAAAAGCACGGCGAGGCAGACTAGCACGATGAAAATGACCGCTGGCCAGGGGTTGAATTCCCGCCCCGCCGGCGCGGCTGAATGCGCGTTAGCCATAGATCTCGTCGACCTTCTTGAGTTCGCGGAAATAGATGCCGATGATGGTCAACGCAACGATGAAGAGCACCACCGAGATCGCGCTGCCATAGCCCATCAGGTATTTCTTGAAGGATTCGTTGTACATGTGCATGGCCAGCGTGTCCGACGAGTTGAACGGCCCGCCCCCGGTCATGATGTAGAGGATCTCGAAGCCCTTGAGCGAGTTGATGACGTTGAGCGCGACGACAACGACGGTCGCCGGGGTTAGCAGCGGGATGATGACAACGCGCAGCCGCTGCCATGTTGAAGCGCCCTCGATTTCGCAGACCTCCAGCAGGTCCTCGGGAATGGAGGTCAGTCCGGCCAGGTAGATCACCATGGCAAGACCGGTGTGCTGCCAGGCCCAGGCCGCGATCACCGAGCCGAGCGCGGTGTCCGGCTTGGCAAGCCAGGCGAAGTCCGGCGACGAGCCGGTCACCGCGCCGATGGCGACATTGAGCAACCCCCAGTCTGGCTGGTAGATCCAGATCCAGATCTGTCCGACGACGACGGCCGACAGGCAGATCGGGAAATAGAAGATCGACTTGAACACCGGTCCGCCGGGGATGCGGCTGTCGATCAGCAAGGCCAGGCCGAGGCCGAGCAGCGTGGGGATCAGCACCGCCGCAACCATCCAGATCGCGGTGTTGACCGCGGCGTTGAAGAACAGCTTGTCGGTCCACAGCTTGTTGAAATTCGAAAAGCCGACAAACTCAAAATTGTCACTGAACCCGTTCCAGTTGGTGAACGAGTAGTAGAAAGAACTGGCGAGCGGCCATATCACCAGGACAGTGAAAACGCCGAGCGGCAGGGCAAGAAAGACAAGGCGCCAGACGCCGGTTTCGCGCTCCATGGCCGCTTACTCCGATTGAAATGTCCGGCCGCCAGAGCGGCAGCCGGACCGGTTGCATCCCAAGTGTTATTCGGTGAACGCTTTCTTCGTATCTTCAGCTGTCTGGTCAAGAATGGCGTCCACTTTGGACGGATCATCCATGAAGCGCGAGAACATGGAAAGTCCGACTTCTGCCACCGGAGGCGGCGTCGACAGATCGTAGTTGAAGACAAAGGCGTCCGCATCGGCGACGGCCTTGGCGGCCTTCTGCATGACCGGCGTGTAGATCGACGGATCAATCCCCACATTGGCCGAGAGCGCACCGCGGCTGCTGGCCCACTTGGTCTGGATGCCGGTATCGGAGACAACGAAGTTGAGGAACTTTTCAGCCCCTTCCGGATTGGCCGCATTGGCGGAAATCACGAACCCGTCGACTGGCCCGACCACGGCGTTGGGCAGGCCCTCGGTGATCTGGGGAAACTCGAAGAAGTTGTAGTCGGTCTCCGGCTTCAGGTCGATGCCATTCCAGTATCCGGTGATCCATGTGCCCATCAGCGTCATCGCGGCATCGCCACGCGCCACCTTGTCACCGGCATCGGTCCAGTCGTCGGCATTGGCGTTGGCGACGAAATAGCCCTTGTCGACCAGATCCTTCCACAACCCCATCGCCTTTTGGACCTCCGGATCATTGTAGGACGCCGATCCGTCCATCAGCTTCGCCCGGTGGCGGTATGGGCGTCTACGGCCGCTGGAACGTCGGAAACTGGTGCGGCGACGTCCAAAAACTCTACGAACGCATGCCGGTCTGACCGCCGGGCCGCCGAAATCTCCAAAGGAGAAGACATGTACGAGAAATTTGGCCTGTTGATCGACGGCGAGTGGCGCCCGGCTTCGGATGGCGGGCAACTGAGCGTATTCAGCCCCGTGACCGAGGAGATCATCGGCACCGTGCCCGCCGCCACCGAAGCCGACATCGATCGCGCGCTTCAGATCGCCAATCGGGGGTTTTCCGACTGGTCCGCGGTGGCCGCATGGTCGCGCGCGGCGATCCTTCGCAAGGCGGCCGATCTGCTGCGCGAGCGCAACGAGGCCGGCGCGCGCATCATGAGCACGGAAACCGGCAAGCCGCTGGCCGAGGCACGCGCGGAGATCAACGCGGCCGCCGACCAGTTCGAATGGCATGCCGAGGAGGCAAAGCGGATCTACGGGCAGACGATCCCCGGCCGCGCCCGCGATGAGCGGCTCTCCGTCACCTACCAGCCGGTCGGCGTGTGCCTGGCGCTCTCGGCCTGGAATTTTCCGGCACTGTTGCCGGCGCGCAAGATTTCCGCGGCACTCGCCGCCGGTTGTTCGGTTATCGCCCGACCGGCCTCGGAGGCGCCGGGCTCGTGCATGATAATCGCCCAGGCCCTGGTCGACGCGGGCCTGCCGGCCGGCGCCCTGACGGTGCTGACGGGCGCGTCCGGCCCGATGGTCAGGCAACTGATCGCCTCGCCGATCATCGCCAAGGTGTCGCTGACCGGATCGGTTCCGGTCGGCCAATTGATCCTGCGGCAGTGCGCGGACGGCATCAAGAAGGTTTCGCTGGAACTGGGCGGTCACGCGCCCGTCATCGTGCATGCCGATTTCGATCCGGTGGCGGCGGCGGAGAAGCTTGCTGCCACGAAGTTCCGCAATTGCGGCCAGGTCTGCATTTCGCCAAGCCGGTTCTATGTTCACCACTCGATCCGCCGCGAATTCGAGGACGCATTCGCCGCCTATGCGCGAAAGCTCGTCATCGGCGATGGTCTCATGGACGGGATCACCACCGGTCCGATGATCCGGCGGAGAGCGCTCGACAATGCCTTGCGGCTGATCGATGATGCGCAGGCCAAGGGCGCCAGGCTGATTGCCGGCGGCAATCGCCCGGCCGGCATGGACAAGGGACTTTTTCTTGAGCCGACCGTGCTTGCCGATGTCCCCGACACGGCGGCCATCATGATCGAGGAACCGTTCGCGCCGGTCGCGCCGATTGCGTCCTTCGCCAGCTTCGACGAGGTGATCGCCCGTGCCAATTCCACGCCCTTCGGGCTCGCCGCCTATGTCTTCACCCATGACGGCGCGCTCGCGGCGGAAACGGCCGAGGCGCTGGAAACTGGCATGGTCGGCATCAACGAAACCCTGCTGGCGACCGCGGAAGCGCCCTTCGGCGGCGTCAAGCAGAGCGGTTTTGGGCGTGAGGGAGGCAGCCTCGGCATTCTTGATTATCTGACGCCCAAATACATCCGTCACAAGCTGGTTCGTGGAGACGTCGATGCCTGACAAGACCAAGGGGCTGGACAACGGACTGACCAATTATGGCGACCGGGATTTCGCACGCTACCTGCGACGTTCCTTCGCCAAGTCGATGGGCTATACGGACAAGGCGCTGGACCGGCCGATCGTCGGCATCTGCACCACCGAGAGCGGCTTCAACAATTGCCACCGGCATTTCCCGGAAATGCTGGAAGCGGTCAAGCGCGGCGTCCTGGCCGAAGGCGGTCTGCCGGTCCCCTTCCCGGTGATCTCGCTTGGCGAGGTGTTCCTGAGCCCGACCTCGATGGTCTATCGCAACCTGATGGCGATGACCGTGGAGGAGATGATCCGCGCCCAGCCGATGGATTCCGTCGTGCTGATGGGCGGATGCGACAAGACGGTTCCGGCGCTGCTGATGGGGGCCGCCTCGGCCGACAAGCCGGCCGTGCTTCTCGTCGGCGGACCGATGATGACCGGCCGCCACCGTGGCGAAAGGCTGGGCGCCTGCACCGATTGCCGCCGTTTCTGGGGGAATTATCGCGCCGGCACGGTAGGCGAGGAAGAGATCAATCAGGTCGAGGGCCGGCTCGCGGTCACCTCGGGAACCTGCGCGGTGATGGGCACGGCAAGCACCATGGCGCTGATCGGCGAGACCCTCGGCATGATGCTGCCCGGCACGGCGGCGATCCCCGCCGTCCATGCCGATCGGCTGCGCGCCTCGGAGGAGACCGGAACCCTGGCCGTCCGCATGGCGGTGTCCGGCGGACCGACGCCCAGGCAGCTGATCACGCGCGGGTCGGCCGAGAACGCGATCCGGGTCCTGTTGGCCGTTTCCGGTTCGACCAACGCGATCATTCACCTCACGGCTATTGCCGGACGGGTCGGCATCGAAATCGACCTCGAGGAGTTCAACGCGCTGAGCGACGCTACCCCTGTTCTGGTCGACCTCAAGCCGGTCGGGACGGGCTACATGGAGGACTTCCATGCAGCGGGCGGTCTCGACGGCGTGTTGCGCGGCATCGCCGGCAGCCTGCGCGGAGACTGCCTGGACGTGACCGGCCAGACCATGAGCGAGCGGCTCGCCCGGCTACTGACGGACCCGATCGACAGGGCGGTGATCCGCACCGCCGAAGATCCGGTCAACCCGGTCGGCGGCCTGATCGCGCTTCACGGTTCGCTCGCCCCGCAAGGCGCCATCCTGAAGCGCGCCGCTGCAACGCCTGCGCTGTTGGAGCACGAAGGGCGCGCCGTGGTGTTCTCCTCGCTGGAGGATCTGGGGCTCAGGATCGACGATCCGGATCTCGATGTGACCGCCGACGATATCCTGGTGCTGCAGAACGCCGGACCCCGAAGCGCCTCGGGCATGCCGGAAGCCGGATATCTTCCAATCCCGAAGAAGCTGGCGCGCGCCGGCGTCAAGGACATGGTGCGGATTTCCGATGCCAGAATGAGCGGCACGGCCTTCGGCACCATCGTGTTGCATGTGACCCCGGAAGCGGATGCGGGCGGGCCGCTAGCGCTGGTCAGGAACGGCGATCGGATCCGGCTGTCGGCATCGCGCAAGAGCATTGATCTCCTGGTGCCGGCGGAGGAACTTGCCGAGCGGCAAGCCGTAACCGCAACGACCGGCCCGTCGCCTCGTCGCGGCTATGCGAAGCTCTACCGCGAAAACGTGCTTCCGGCGACGCTGGGCTGCGATTTCGATTTCCTGCGGGACGAAGGGGCTCCAGGAATGAGGGAGACTCCGGAAAGCCTTTAGATACCCAGAGCATCAGGATCACGACCGCGTCTTCGGTAAGGCGCGGCTAGTCATTTTCCAGGCTCATCATCGCCGCGGCGATCGAGGATGAACCGCCCACCAGTCATCCGGGGCCTGTTCGCTCCAGCCGCTTTGGGTCTCAGGTCAATGTTGTGAAGGGTTGAGATGAGATGCCCCCAAAGTGCCCCTGAACGTCAAAAAGCCCTGTCCGTTAGGATCAGGGCTTTTGGATTTTGGCTGTATTTTCAGAAGGATCTTTGGTTGCGGGGGCAGGATTTGAACCTGCGACCTTCAGGTTATGGTCCGTGAGGACGAGGAGCTACCTCGCCAGGGGAAGCGAAGCTTTCGCGCCAGTGACGCTGGTTGTGAGTTCTGCCTGGTGTTTTGATTTTGGTTGCG
>JAHRFE010000013.1 GCA_019084245.1 Hoeflea sp. | reverse complement strand
GCTGCGAAAGCACGCTGCCCGCAGCTTCGACGCCATCAGCACGGCGCTCGGCGAAATCGTGGACCTCTTCTCTGTCACCGAATGCCGAAACTTCTTCAAGGCTGCAGGCTATGAGGCACAATAGATGCGACACGCTTTAGAAACTGCCTCTTGATTCTCGAAGCCGTTCCAAATTACGCCTTCCCAAGGCAAAGGGTCGAATCGGCACTCTGCCTCCAACCATGAGCAAGCCTTTTTCACAGATGGTTCCTTGCATCTTAATGCATCAAAGGCTTTGTCGTGCTCGTTCACGAGGAAGTCTTTGTAGCTATCAAGAAGAGTTTCGATTTCGTTGGCGTTCGCCGTGCGCAACTTGAAGAGAGTGGCCGCGTCCACAATTTCGAAACGTTCCAAGCTATGGAATATAGATGACGTAGCTTTTTTATAGGAGTTGCTGTCTTCCTGGAGCTCTTTTGCGAAAAATTGCAAGATTCCAAAATCATCTAAAACCCGCTGCACCCCCCAGATGCGTGAAAGCTGCCGAACAACAGATTCATCATACCTGTAGCTTGCGTCCGATGTCGTCTCATTCATATTTTTACACCGAGTCCATAGTAATTCTGTTAAATTTCGTCATTTCCAAATCTACCTTGGAGTTAAATAGTAATTCAATACGAATATATTGGCGCAACGTGATTTACCAGCCCCCAGCAATCATCATCTGCATTAATTCATTATACAAAACAAATGTCACGCGAGTAGCTCCTATTACGAATGACTCCGCAGAACTTTGGGCGTGGAGTCAACGTCCGCTTTAGCCCGTTTTCTGGCCCTGATCTTTGTCCCGCATCATACCCGCTCGGGTCGATGAAACGCCCCTTTTCTCCACGCCTTTGCCGCTTCGACTATGACCGACCGGGAAGCCCGCCCTGCCTAGGTGAAGGCTTTGCCAGTCGCGGAAACCGCGTAACGCCAGGGGAGATGCCCTACGCAATGTTTTAATGCGGCTCAGACCCCGGCTCGAAGGCGTTCGCCTGCTACCGGCCACGCATCATGCGAAGTCAGCTCACACAGCTTGGCAACACCCGCTCGCCCCGTTGATCTGTGCCCTTTTTATCTGCTTTCACAATCGCATCAGACGCAGTAAGCATCCTGATCTTTGAATTTCCGGGACATCTCATGGCGCAAAATGCCACTATCTATAAGGTCGAACTTTCAGTCTCAGACATGGATCGTCACTATTACGACACCCATAAATTGACCGTTGCAAAACATCCCTCAGAGACAGATGAACGGCTGATGGTGCGCATTTTGGCCTTTGCGCTCAATGCCCATGAGCATCTCGAAATGACCAAGGGCCTTTCGACCGACGACGAGCCGGACATCTGGCAGAAGAGCCTGACCGGCGAACTTGATGTGTGGGTGGCGCTTGGGTGTCCCAGCGAAAAACTGATGCGGCAATCCTGCGGCAAAGCCAAAAAGGTGATCGTCTATCCTTACGGCGGCCGGACGGCCGAGATGTGGTGGGACAAGACGAAAAGCAGCATCTCCCGTTTTGACAATCTTCAAGTGACCAGTTTTTCCGAGAAAGACACGCGGGAGATGGCAAAACTGGCAAGCCGGGTGATGAAGCTTCAGGTCAATATTCAGGATGGCGACGTGATGGTCAGTGTCGGCGACAGCATCGTTTACGTCACCCCGCAAAAATGGAAGAGTGCCGCATAACGCACGTGTTTCCGGCGCAAAAGGGGCTCAAGTGGCTCGGTTGCACCCATCATGATCGGATGTGGCTACCCACTGCCCGCATTCAAGAAGCTGCGCCGCAGCGGCAGAGCCCACGCAAACAGTCGCTTCGGGCGCGAGTGACAGTCGGCCATAAAGGCAGGAGATCCCGCGAGGGCGCTAAGCGCCCCATCGCTCCTTGCGCTCTCTCAAATCCGGCACCACAAGGTGCGGTTTCAGGCAGGGCGCATCCCCGCGCCCTGCCCCACCCTCACATATTCGTATACACCGGCCCTTCGCCGCCCTGGGGCGGGACCCAGTTGATGTTCTGGTTGGGGTCCTTGATGTCGCAGGTCTTGCAGTGGACGCAGTTCTGGGCGTTGATGACGAAGGTGGGCTGGCCATCGGTTTCGACCCACTCATAGACGCCCGCCGGGCAATAGCGGGTCGACGGGCCGGCATAGACGTCGAGCTCGGAGTTCTTCTGCAGCGCGAGGTCCTTGACCTGCAGGTGCACCGGCTGGTCTTCCTCGTGGTTGGTGTTGGACAGGAACACCGAGGAGAGCCGGTCGAAGGCGAGCACGCCGTCGGGCCTGGGGTAGTCGATCTTCTTGTGCTGCGATGCGGGCTCCAGCGAGGCGTAATCGGTCTTGCCGTGCTTCATCGTGCCGAACGGCGAGACCCCGAACAGGGTGTTGAGCCACATGTCGAGCCCGCCCAGCGCCACGCCGCCGATGGTGCCGAGTTTCGACCACAGCGGCTTGACGTTGCGCACCTTCTTCAGGTCCGCGCCGATCTCGGATGTGCGCCAGGCGGCGTCATAGCTCTCGAGCGTGTCCTGCGCCCGGCCTGCTGCGATGGCTTCGGCCGCGTGCTCGGCAGCCAGGATCCCCGACAGCATGGCATTGTGCGAGCCCTTGATGCGGGCGACATTGACGAAGCCGGCCGAGCAGCCGATCAGCGCGCCGCCGGGGAAGGCGAGCCTGGGGACCGACTGCCAGCCGCCCTCGGAAATGGCCCGCGCGCCATAGCCGATCCGCTTGCCGCCCTCGAAGACCGGGGCAATCGACGGATGGGTCTTGAAGCGCTGGAACTCCTCGAACGGCGAGACATAGGGGTTCTTGTAGTTCAAGTGAACGACGAAGCCGACCGCCACCTTGTTGTCCTCGAGATGATAGAGGAACGAGCCGCCGCCTGTCTTGAGATCGAGCGGCCAGCCGAACGAATGCTGCACCAGGCCGGGGCGATGGTGCTCGGGCTTGACCTCCCACAATTCCTTCAGCCCGATGCCGTATTTCTGCGGTTCGCTGTCCGCGTCGAGCTTGAAGCGGGAAATCAGCTGCTTGGCGAGCGAACCGCGCACGCCCTCGCCGATCAGCACATATTTGCCGAGCAGCGCCATGCCGCGGGCGTAGCCGGGGCCGGGTTCGCCATTGCGCTCGATGCCCATGTCGCCGGTGGCCACACCGATCACCGCGCCCTCGTCATCGGTCAGCACTTCGGTGGCGGCAAAGCCGGGATAGATCTCCACGCCCAGCGCCTCGGCGCGGCCGGCAAGCCACTTGGTGACGTTGGACAGCGAAACAATGAAATTGCCGTGATTGCCCATCAAGGGCGGCATCATGAAATTGGGAAGCCGCACCGAGCCGGCCGGCCCCAGCACCAGGAAGTGGTCGGCGGTGACCGGCGTCTTGAACGGATGGTCGGGATCGTCGCGCCAGTCGGGGATGAGCTTGTCGATGCCGATCGGATCGACCACGGCGCCGGAGAGAATATGGGCGCCGACTTCGCCGCCCTTTTCCAGCACGACGACCGTCAGATCCGGGTTGATCTGCTTGAGCCTTATGGCCGAAGACAGGCCTGCCGGTCCGGCGCCGACGATCACCACGTCAAATTCCATGCTTTCGCGTTCGGCAATCTCAGCAACTTCAGTCATCGGTCATCCTCATCTCCTGATCAGACCGGCACTGGTCAAGCCTGGCGCGCCAGACCGCTCCACCACCGGACATTGATGCTCCCACATAGCCAGGACCTCCGTTTCAGGGTCCAGGCGCACCAATTGGCCTTGCGGCCGGTTCCTCCTGTCATGGCAAATGACACGAGCGAAGTCGAGCCGGAATGCGACAGGTTCTGTTTTGCTGTCTATCAAATATTGACGTTCACGTAAACGTCAATGACTTGGTTCGCGAAAGCCTTTCTGGCGGAGAGCGTTGCGGGCTCGGAAGTGGTGATGCCGGCATCGGACGCGGGCCGAAACAGCAAACAATTGAAAGGAACACCGGAGACTTTCGGTGCGGGCTTCACCGGTGGCAGGCAGTCAAGGATCCGCGCTGCTTCGGGCGATACGATTCCGCCCGGAAGCGGAGACCGTCTCAGCTGACGCGGGCGAACATCGATTGCATGGACAGGATCAGTACGGCGCCGATGATGGTTCCATCCGCGCCGGGAAAGGGCGTCATCCGGCAGTTGACGTCAAACATCTGTCCGCCGGCATCGGCGATTTCATAATCATAGGAGATGCAGGCGCCGTCAAAACACTGATCGAGGCGCGGCTTGGCCCGCGTCTGAAAGCGTTTCATATCGATCATTTCAGACAGATGCCTGCCGATGAAATCGGACGGCCGCTTCTCGTGAAAATCGGCATTGCGCTTGTTGCAATAGATGTAGCGATAGTCGAGCCCGATGATCGCCACACGTTCCTGCAGGCAATCCAGCGCCATTTCCTGCACGGACGGGTCATACCCTTCCTGCAGGGGGAGCACCATCAGCCCGTCATCGCGCGGGACCAAGCCTGCGTTCAAATCCATGTAGCGCTCAAACAACGCCGTCATCGCATCCGTATAGCGCCGGACACTGCTGCCATCCTCGCAGTTCCGCTCGGCAAGTCTCTTGAAAAAGCCGATCTGCGCAGAAATATCATTGCGGCTGTGAACACGCATCCGGAACAGCCGGTCAATCAACTCCTGGATCCGGGCATCGATCCGGTCAACCCTGGCTTCATCCTCGTGATAGGCCGCTGCCACGAGTTCGTTCGCAAGGCGTTCAAATTGCTGGATAAGTCCAGACAGCATCTAAACTCCAACCCTCTCGTTCCAATTCCCGGTCGGGAGTGGCTCTTCACAAAGAGATCCAAACGGCCGGCAAACAGCCAAGCTTTCCTGAACCAGCCTGATGCCATATTGTTTCATATTTAATGAGAAACGCAAATCGGCGTGAAAATATGAATGCCGGAAGACCAATTTGATACGCATGAATTGTATCCAAATCGAACCGTTCTTTCAACAAACACGTAGGTAATAGGATCAACAGGCTATTGGAATCAACAGGTACCGGCGCGATCGAGCGCCATCACTTGTCTCCAATCAAAGGCGTCCGGGAATGCAAGGTCCGGGGGCGTCAAGCGAGCCGTTTTCAGTGCGACGCCCGTTCCGCCAGCTTGGCCAGATCGGGCACTTCCACGTGACGGTTGTTGCGGATCAGGATGACCCCGTCCTTGCGCAGCTTGGTCATCTGCCGGCTCACCGTCTCGATGGTCAGACCGAGGAAATCGGCGATGTCGGATCGTGTCAGCGGCAATTCGAAACTGGCCGAATCAGCGTCCGATTCCGGATTGATGTGGGTAGCGATCAGGTACAGAAAACTCGCCACCTTCTCGGATGCCGTCTTGCGCCCCAGCGTCAGCATCCAGTCGCGCGCCTCGTCCAGTTCCTTGAGCGTCTGCTCCAGCAGCTTGTGCTCAAGTTCCGGCGTCTCCTTGATCATCCTGTCGATCACGGTCTTGGGGAAGCTGCAGACATTGACGTCGGTCGCCGCATCGGCCGTGATGCTGCTGTCGGCGCGAAACGGGCGGCCGAGAAAGTCAGGCGCGAATTGCAGTCCCACGATCTGCTGGCGCCCATCCGCCATCATTTTCGTGAGTTTCACCACACCGGCAATGATGTTGGCGTAGCTGTTTGATTCCTGGCTTTCGCCGATCAGTTCCGACCCCGCTTCGACATGCTTGCGGGTCGATTGCTTGTTGAGACTGATCAACTGGCTGGCGGACAATGCGCCACACACACCCCGGTGACGCGCTTCGCAGGCTCGGCACAGTATGGGAAGGTCAGAACTGTGGATGTCTTTGCGGTGCGTGTCCATCAGCCCCTCGATCCCGCAGGGGCAAAACCCGGCTGCGCCCTCAACGCATAGCCGCTGTCTGCGTGCGCATCGGTGTTTGGCGACAAAGAACAGCGGGGTTTGATCAAAGTCAAGGCGCAAGCGCTCCGTCCGGGCAATGTGCAGTCTCGAACACGGGAGTTTGGTATATGCAGAAAGAGTTTCTCCGCAAACACGGCGGACCGGCGCCGCGCTACACCAGCTATCCGACAGCCCCGCATTTCCATGCGGGCATTGACGGCGATGTCTACGCCCGCTGGCTGCGCGACCTCAAGCCGGGGCAGACCCTTTCGCTCTATGTCCATATCCCCTATTGCGACCGGCTTTGCTGGTTCTGCGGCTGCAACACCAAGCAGACCCTGAAGTATGACCCGCTGAAAACCTATATCGCAGCGCTTGAACACGAGATGGAGACGCTTGCAGGCCTGATTGATCCCGGCTGCCGCGTCACCGCGCTGCACCTGGGCGGCGGGTCGCCGACGATGCTGCGCCCCGAAGACATGATCGCCCTCGACAAGGCGTTGCGCAGCAGGTTTCATTTTGATCCCGATGCGGAGATCAGCGTCGAGATGGACCCCAACGATCTCACCGCCGACAGATATGACGCACTTGCCGCCATCGGCATGACGCGCGCCTCCATCGGCGTTCAGGATTTCGACGAGAAGGTGCAGAAGGCGATCAACCGCGAGCAGACCTTCGAGCAGACCCGGGAAGTTGTCGAACAGGTCCGCGCCCGCGGCGTCCGTTCGGTCAATTGCGATGTTCTTTATGGCTTGCCGCACCAGACCCGCAAATCCGTCGACCGCACCATCGAGCAGGTTCTCACGCTTCGCCCGGACCGGATCGCGCTGTTTGGCTATGCCCATGTTCCATGGATGAAGACACACCAGAAAATGATCGACGAGTCGGCGCTGCCCGATGTCACCGAGCGATTCGCGCAGATGAATCGCGCCGCGTCGACGCTGACCATGGCGGGCTACACCGCCATCGGCATCGATCATTTCGCCCTGCCCGCCGACAGCCTGGCGATCGCCGCCGCCTCGGGCTCCATGCGCCGCAATTTTCAGGGCTACACCAGCGACACCGCCGATGCGCTGATCGGCATGGGGGCTTCCTCCATCGGCCAGTTGCCGCAGGGCTACATCCAGAATCAGCCATCGACCGGCGAATACCAGCGCCAGGTCAATGCCGGCCGGCTTCCGGTCGTACGCGGCTTCGAGCTGTCGACCGAGGACCGCATCCGCGCCCGCATCATCGAGCTGTTGATGTGCGACTTCGCCTTTTCCTTTGCCACCATAAGACATGAATTCGGCGGAGCCGCGGAGAGCATCCTCGACGAAGCCGAGTATCTGGCGGGCTGCGACACCGAGGGCATGATCGAATTCAGCGGCGGTCTGTTCCAGATCACACAGAAGGGCAGACCCTTCGTGCGCTCCGTGGCCTCGGCCTTTGACGGTTATTTCGGCACCGGCGCCGCCCGTCATTCCCTTGCAGTCTGATCGCGACGGCTTTATTGGATGAGTTCACCTGGGGTGGCCAACCTGCGGCGGGGCAAACAAGCCATTGGCTTTTGCGCCGGATTTTTCTATAGGTTCGCCCAATCGATTATCCAATGAGGACATGAGCGTGACCGCAACA
Source organism: Hoeflea sp. (assembly GCA_019084245.1). Classification (GTDB taxonomy): domain Bacteria; phylum Pseudomonadota; class Alphaproteobacteria; order Rhizobiales; family Rhizobiaceae; genus Hoeflea. The sequence goes on along the minus strand of JAHRFE010000013.1, from coordinate 181,021 downwards.
TTTGACAAGGTCGCCGACATCATCGCCGAGACGAGCGAGATTGACCGCGATTCCATTACCCCTGAAAGCCACACGATTGATGATTTGGGCATCGACAGCCTTGATTTCCTCGATATCGTTTTTGCCGTCGACAAGGAATTCGGGATCAAGATCCCGCTTGAAAAGTGGACCCAGGAGGTCAATGACGGCAAGGCTTCGACCGAGGAGTATTTTGTTCTCGGCAACCTCTGCGCCAAGATCGACGAGCTGAGAGCCGCAAAGGGCTGATGCCCGGCGCGGCGGGGCTTTTCCATGCAGCTTGAATACTTCCAGATGATCGACCGCATCGAATCGCTTGATCTCGAGCGCTCCATTCTGGTCGCAAGTGCGACGGTCCCCGCCGAAAGCCCCGTGTTCGAAGGCCATTTTCCCGGGATGCCGTTGGTTCCTGGCGTCCTGCTGATCGAGACCATGGCCCAGGCCAGCGGCTTTCTGGTCCTCGCCATGACCGATTTTGCCGCGATGCCGTTTCTGATGACGGTGGATGGGGCCAAGATGCGCGACTTCGTTACACCCGGTGCGGCACTCGAGATCACCGCCACGCTGGAACATGAGGGCTCCGGCTACGCGGTGACCAAGGCGAAAATCACCAGCGGCGGCAAGAAGGTGGCCGACTGCCAGCTCAAGCTCCGCACCATTCCGTTCGACCAGGTGCCGCTTGCCGGCATCGTGCGCAACCGGGCCGCGGAAGTGGGCCTCATGACCACCATGGCGCAAGCCGCAGGAGACCGGCAATGACAGACAAACGCCATGAGGTGGTGGTGACCGGCATCGGCCTGGTGACGTCTCTCGGGGTCGGACGCCAGGCCCATCACGACGCGCTTATGGGTGGCACTGCCCCCGTAGCCAATGCCGACAGCGAGCGGTTTGCGCCCTACACTGTTCATCCCCTCCCCGAGATCGACTGGTCGGCGCAGATTCCGCGCCGCGGCGATCAGCGCCAGATGGAAAACTGGCAGAGGCTTGGCGTCTATGCCGCGGGTCTGGCGCTGGATGATGCAGGCTTCAAGGACGATCTGGAGGCCTGCAGTTCGATGGACATGATCGTGGCGGCCGGCGGCGGCGAACGCGACACCACCGTCGACACGCTGATCGTCGAGGAAGGCCGCAAGCGCAACGACCGGGAGCAGTTGCTCAACGAAAAACTGACCACCGAACTGCGTCCGACATTGTTCCTGGCGCAATTGTCCAATCTGCTGGCGGGCAATATTTCCATCGTCCACAAGGTCACCGGGTCCTCCCGGACCGTGATGGGCGAGGAAGGCGCAGGTATTTCGGCGATCGAGATCGCCCATGCCCGGATTGCCGCCGGACAGTCGACGCACAGCCTCGTGGGCGGCGCCTATATCGCCGAACGCCTCGACATGATGATGGTGCTGGAAGCCGTCCAGGGTCTGGGCAAGACCCCGGACCGGCCGTTCTGGAACGCTGACGGTACCGCAAACGGCATGAATTTCGGCACATCCGGCGCGTTTCTGGTGCTCGAATCACTTGAGCATGCGACAGCGCGCGGCGCCCATGTCTATGCCCGGCTTGATGCGGTGGCCGCCGATCGCGGGCTGCGTGACGGGGAACGGCTGGAACAGCGGCTGATCCGCCTGAGCGAGGATGCCGGCGCAACTGGCACCGGGGCTGATTCGGTTGTGTTCTGCGGTGCCTCCGGGTTTCCGGAACTGAGCGCGCGCGAGCGGTCGTTCCTCAAGGCCCGGTTCCCCGACGCCCCCGTGCGCACAATCGGCGCCCTGTTCGGCCATTCGCTCGAAGCCCAGTTCCCGACCGGACTGGCGCTTGCCTGCCTGGCGCTCGACGCCGATGCGGCGATCAGCCCGTTTGCCGCCGGCGAAGATGCTGCTGCGACGGGTGCTGCCCAGTCGGCCATCGTCACCACCATCGGCCATATCCGCGGCGAAGGCATTGCCCGCCTGTCGAGAATGCCATGAGACGGAGAGCATCATGAGCAAAGCCGCCTACAAGGACCATCTCGGCCGTCCGCTGGTCGCCGTCACCGGCATGGGCGTCGTCTCCTCGCTCGGCCAGGGCATCGAGGACAACTGGGCGGCGCTGACCGCCGGCAAATCGGGCATCCATCCCATCACAAGGTTTCCCTCCGACGGCCTGTCGACGCGGATCTGCGGCACAGTCGATTTCATCGACATCCCGGTTGCCAATGCCGTCGAGCGCTCCTTCGCCTTCGCCCGCGAGACCACCATCGAAGCGCTGGCGCAGGCCGGGCTTTCCGGCGATTTCGGCGGCCCGCTGTTTCTCGCGGCCCCGCCGATCGAAGCCGAATGGGGCGCCCGCTTCGAGCTTGGCGACCGCGTCAAGCCCGAGCAGATGACCGGCAACGCCTATGAGCAGTTTCTCGCGGTGCTGCGCGAACAGGCCGATCCCGCCTTTCATGAGGCGGCCCTGTTCGGCGCGATTTCCGAACGGCTCGCCGACATGTTCGGCACCCGCGGCCTGCCGGTGACGCTGTCGACCGCCTGCGCGTCAGGGGCAACCGCCATCCAGCTCGGCGTCGAGGCCATCCGCCAGGGACGCACGGACCGGGCATTGAGCGTCGCCACCGACGGATCGGTCAGCGCCGAGGCACTGATCCGGTTCTCGCTGCTCTCGGCACTGTCGACCAGCAATGACGAGCCTGAAAAGGCCTCCCGCCCCTTCACCAAGGACCGCGACGGCTTCGTCATCGCCGAAGGCGCTGCAACGCTGGTGCTCGAATCGCTCGAAACCGCGCTGGCGCGCGGCGCGCGGGTTCTCGGCATCATCAGCGGCTGCGGCGAAAAGGCCGACGATTTCCACCGCACCCGCTCCTCGCCCGGCGGCGCGCCGGCGATCGCCACCATTCGCGCGGCCCTCGACGATGCGGGGATTTCCGCCGATGAGATCGGCTACATCAACGCCCACGGCACCTCGACGCCGGAAAACGACAAGATGGAATATCTGTCGCTGTCGACCGTCTTCGGCGAGCGCATGGCGGACGTTCCGGTGTCCTCCAACAAGTCGATGATCGGCCACACGCTGACCGCCGCAGGCGCTGTCGAGGCGGTGTTTTCGCTGCTGACCATGTCGACAGGCACGCTGCCGCCGACCATCAACTACGACAATCCCGACCCGGCGATCCCGCTCGACGTGGTCCCCAATGTCAAGCGCGACGCCACGGTCACCTCGGTGCTGTCCAACTCCTTCGGGTTCGGCGGACAGAACGCATGCCTTGTCATGTCGGCTGAACCCGCTTAAGGCATGTCGCACTCTGGCGCTCCTTTGGGGATTGCCGGACACACATCCATATCAGGCGTGAGCGAACAACCGTGACGCCCGCCCGGGCCCCGGCATTCGGGGCGCCATCTGTACAAGGGCGGCCTTCTTGGCGCCGCCGCGCGGCGAAGGACATTATTCATGCGGGCATTGCAGCTCATTGAAGATCGCAAGCTTGAAACCGTCGAGGTGGCCCCGCCCCCGCCGCCCGGCATCGGCGAAGTGACCGTCTCGATCAAGGCGGTCGCGCTCAACCACATCGATGTCTGGGGATGGCGCGGCATGGCCTTCGCCAAGCGCAAGATGCCGCTGGTCATTGGCGCGGAAGCTTCGGGGGTGATCGACGCGGTCGGCCATGGCGTCTCAAACCTGCTGCCCGGACAACTGGTCTCGATCTATGGCGCGCGCACCTGCGGCCTGTGCCGTCCCTGCCGCGAAGGCCGCGACAATCTGTGCGAACATGTGGGCGGCGTCCATGGCTTCCATCTCGATGGCTTCGCCCAGGAGAAGGTCAACCTGCCGGCACGTCTCCTGGTCCCCGCCCCTCCCGGCGTGACCGCCATCGGCGCTGCCGTGGCTCCGGTCACCTTCGGCACCGTCGAGCACATGCTGTTCGACAACGCGAAGCTCGAACCGGGCGAAACCATCCTCATTCATGCCGGCGGATCGGGCATCGGCAGTGCCGCCATCCAGCTCGCCAAGAAGATCGGCTGCACCGTCATCACCACGGTGGGCTCTGACGCCAAGATCGAACCGGCAAAGGCGCTCGGCGCCGATCACGTGATCAACTACCGCGAGGACCGCTTCGAGGGCGTGGTGCGCAAGCTCACCAAGAAGCGCGGTGTCGATGTGGTGTTCGAGCATGTCGGCGCCGACACCTGGGCGGGCTCGATGCTGTCTCTCAAGCGTGGCGGACGGCTGGTCACCTGCGGCTCGACCTCCGGCGTGTCCACCCAGATGAACCTGATGATGCTGTTCCAGCAGCAGCTCAGGCTGATCGGCTCCTTCGGCTGCCGCATGGAAAACATGGCCAACGCCATGCAGAAGATGGCCGCGGGCCTCGTCCACCCGGTCATCGACACGGAAGTGGGTTTTGAGGACATCTCCGTGGCGCTTGCCCGCATGGAAGGCCGCGATGTCTTCGGCAAGATCATCCTGAAGATGGATTAAGGTCAACAAACCTGCCCATGGCTAGCCCTCTCCGCATGGCGCTGACGCGCCTCGTCATTGCTCTCAGGCGCGCCCGGGACTGGCTGATTGCGACAACAATCTTCAGTCTGTTACGGCTGATCTCGCTGTTGCCCGCGACCAGGGCGATTTCCTTCGTCGATTCCGTGGCCCGAAGGATCGGCCCGCTGACGCCGCGCCACAAGCTGGCGATGGAAAACCTCGCGCGCGCCTATCCGGAGAAATCCGAGGCCGAGCGGCGCGAGATCGCGCTGGACATGTGGGGCAACATGGCCCGGCTCGCGGCGGAATATGTGTTTCTCGACCAGCTGTTCGATTTTGATCCCGAGGCCACTGAACCCGGACGCATTGAGATCGGCGGTGTCGAGCATTTCATCAGGCTCCGCGACGCCAACAAGCCGTTCATCGTCTTCACCGCCCATACCGGCAATTTTGAGCTGTTGCCAATTGCCGCGGCCGCCTACGGGCTGGATGTGATGGCCTTGTTCCGCCCGCCCAACAATCCCTACATCGCCAAAAGGGTGCTGGCCGCACGCCGCACCTCGATGGGGCATCTGGTGCCCTCGCGCGCAGGCGCTGCCTTCACACTGGCCCGTCGGCTGGAAAGCGGCGGCGGCGTGGGAATGCTGGTCGACCAGAAATTCCACAAGGGCGCAAAGACCATTTTCTTCGGGCTTGAAGCCCACACCAATCCGCTGCTCGCCAAGCTGGTGCGGCAATATGAATGCGACGTCTATCCGGCGCGCGCCATCCGGCTTCCCGGCGGCCGCCACCGGCTGGTGGTCGAACCGCCCATCGCCATCCCGCGCCGCCCCGATGGCAGCGTCGATGTCGCCGCCACCGCCCAGGTGCTCAACGACAAGGTGGAGGATTGGGTGCGCGAATACCCCGGTCAATGGCAATGGTTCCATGACCGCTGGGAGATCAAGCATTTGCTGAAATGAATATGGCCCGGCGATTACCGGGCCAAAGGCCCTTGCAGGCCGCGCGAGCTACACCGGACGTGTCAGCGCGTGATGACGATGCGGGTGTTGCTGTTGCCGGTCTGTTGCACCAGCGAGAAGAACTTCGCCGCATGCTCCGGCGCCAGACGCACGCAGCCACGCGAGGCCGGGCGGCCGAGTCGGTTGGTCTCGTAGGTGCCATGCACGGCATAGCCGCCGTGGTAGAACACCGCGTAAGGCATCGGCGCATTGTTGTACTTGCGAGACCGGTGATGCCGCGACAGCCATTTGGCTGAATAGGTGCCGGTCGGCGTGGAATATCCCTTGCGGCCGGTCGACACCCGCCACTTGTACTTCACCTTGCCGTTGTGGGTGACAACCATGGTTTGCGTTGAAATGTCGACTTTCGCCACAAGCTTGGCGGCAAGCGCCGAGGCTGACGAGAACGGCATAAGTGCGAGGGCAAGAAGCCCAACGAAGAACAGATTACGCATGTGTGTTTCCCCAGTTACCCTGATCAAGATTTATACTCACCCAGGATCAATCTAAACAGAGGAATTTATGAGTTAGAGTTAAAATGCATGATTGCATTCTACGCATCACTCTAATGCATTGATTTCACTGAATTAATATGATACAGCAACGGCCGCCAGAACGATCAGGGCGAGGCAGTCGCAGGCGCGGCGGAAGATTTCGAGCGCTTCAACAATGTCACGCGCACCCGCATTCTGGCGGCCTGAGGCGTGCAGGCCGGCCTCCATCACCAGCTCGCCGCCATAGCGGCGCGGGCCGCCCAGCATCAGATCCAGTCCGCCCGCCATCGCCGCTTCCGGCCATCCGGCATTGGGCGAGCGGTGCAGTCCCTGATCGGTCAGGGCCGAGGTTGCCGCCCGTTTCATCGCGCTCCATCCCCTGACGAGTCCCGCGCCGGCGGCAACCAGCAGCGCCGACAGCCGAGACGCCGGCCAGTTGGCAAGATCGTCGAGCTTCGCCGCCGCCCGACCGAAATCCCGATGTCGGTCATTGAGGTGACCGATCATCGAATCGGCGGTGTTGAGCATCTTGTAGGCCATCAGCCCGGGCAGCCCGAAAAACGCGAACCACAGCGCAGGCGCAACGATGCCGTCGGAGAAATTCTCGGAGAGGCTTTCGATGGCCGCGCGCGAAACGCCCGCCTCATCGAGCGCGTCCGGATCACGCCCGACAATCATCGACACCGCCTTGCGACCACCAGCAAGGCCATCCCGGTAAAGCCCGTCGGCTACTGCAGCCACGTGATCGGCAAGGCTCTTCTGGGCCAGAAAGACGCTTACCACGAGAATTTCGAGGATCACACCGACGCCGCCCAGCCGGTCGAACAGATGGGCCAAAACCCCGCCACCGAGGGCCGCGAGCGCCAGCAGGACGATGATCGCACTGCGTCCCTTGCGCCGGCGCAATTCCGGGCTGTCGTCAACATGATTGTACCGCCGGTCGGCAAAGCCGATGGCCGCGCCAAACAGCACGACCGGATGGCTGATCCGCCGCCACAGCCAATCGGGATCGCCCACAAGACGGTCGAGCACCAGTGCTGCGAATAGAACCGGCAAATGGCCCATCACGAAGCTCGCGCACCCGCGAGCCGCAGGGTTTCGCGAAGCCTGACGGCTGCGAGTTCATCCGGCGCCAGGCCGATGCGGATCCTTGTGGGGCTGTGATCAAACGCCCTGACCAGCACCTTGTGGCTGGCGAGCGCCTCGCGCACCGCAGCGCCATCGCCGACTTCACAATAGAAGAACAGCGCCGTCTCGCCGACAATGGTCACGAGAGCCTTGTTGAGCGCCGAGCGTGTCATCGCATGCGCGGCTTCGATCTTCCGGCGCAACTCCGCAATCAGATCGATGCGCGAAAAAGCATGCGCAGCGATCGCCAAAGCCGGGCCGGAGACGGCCCACGGCCCCATCCGTTCCGTCAGAATTGACGCCAGGCGCGGTTCTGCGAACACAAATCCGAGCCGTACGCCTGCAAGGCCAAAGAATTTGCCGAAGGAGCGCATCACGACGAGATTGGGCTCCATGCCCGCAGCCCCCGTCATCGACAGATCCTGACGCATGTCGGCGAAGGCCTCGTCGATGATCACCAGCCGGTGTCGGTGCGCCCGGGCGAAGCCGAAGACATCGTCGCGCATGGTCTCCCGCCCGTCGGGATTGTTGGGATTGGCGAGGATTACCGCCAGCGTCTGGGTCGCAGCCGACGCCTCCAGTGTCTTCACCGGTTCAACGGCAATATCCATGCGCCGGTAGGACCGTTCATACTCGCCGTAGGTCGGCGAAAGGATCGCCACCTGGCTGGCATGCGGCGTGAGCCACGGAAGCAGCTGGATGGCGGCCTGCGTGCCCGGAACCGCGACCGGCAGCACCGAGCCGCCATAATGCCGCTGCGCCAACTCGCACACCCGGCGCATTTCGGCAGGCTCCGGCAGGCGGCGCCAGACGTCGGCCGGCAACTCGAGCAGCGGCAGGCTGAAGGGGCTGATCCCAGTCGAGAGGTCAAGCCATTCGGACGGCGCGCCGCCATGGCGCGCCATCGCGTCAGCAAGCGCGCCGCCATGGGCAATGGGGTCAGGGGTCATTGTCTAATCATTCCGGTCGATGACATGCATGAAGGATCCCGCGACATTGCCGCGCTTGAGCCCGACCCTGCCAAGGTCCGCGCCGAGCGCATCGCGCGCCTGGAACAGCCGGTCGGCTTTGCCTTCCGACACGGTGGCGGCGTAGTGAAATTCATGCGCCGCGAGATCCATGGCCCAGAAAAACTCCGTCACCGGCGTCAGCCGCCGGTAGCCCAGATGCCGCTTCGGCTCGGCAAAACTCGTCACCAGCGGCAGGGCGCCGAGCATTTCGTGGCGTGTCCCGTCCGCGTCGATCAGCCCGTCGCCCAGCACCATGTAGCCGCCGCATTCGCCATAGACCGGAACGCCGCGGGCGATGGCGGCGCTCATGCCGGATCTAAACCTCGCAGCCGCGGCAATCGTGCCGGCATGGAGTTCCGGGTAGCCCCCGGGCAGGATGACGGCATCGCAGTCAGCCGCCGGGGCTTCATCGGCGAGCGGCGAGAAAAACGAGATCTCCGCGCCGCGCCGCTGCCAGCCCATGAGCATGTGCTCATAGGCAAAGGCAAAGGCCACGTCGCGCGCCACCGCAATCTTCTGGCCGGGCGGGGGCAGACGGCGAATATTGGCAGGCGCCGGATTGGCGTGGGCGCGCCGTGCAAGCTTCAAAAGCTTGTCGAGATCGATGCGGCTTTCCATCAGCTGGGCGGCATCGTCGATCAGGGTTTCGAGCATGGCGTTTTCGCCCGCCTGCACAAGTCCCAGATGCCGCTGCGGCATCACCAGCTTGTTGTCATTGGGCAATGCGCCAAGCACATCCACCCGCGCCTTCTCGAGCGCCTGGCGCAGCATGCCTTCATGCCGCGGGCTTGCCACCCGGTTGAGGATGACGCCGGGCATCAGCACATCGGGATGAAAATTGGCAAAACCCTGCGCCAGCGCCGCCACCGAATGGGACATGCTGGAGCAATCGATCACCAGAATGACCGGCAGGCCGAGCAGACCGGCGAGATCGGCGGCCGACCCCGACCCGTCCGCCGCCCCGTCGAACAGCCCCATCATCGCCTCTACCACCAGCATGCGCCCACCTTGGCTCTGCAGCGACGCATTGGCGAGCAGCAGATCGCTGCGCATCGCCCAGGGATCATAATTAAGACAGGTCTCGCCGCTCGCCGCGGAATGAAACGCCGGATCGATATAGTCCGGACCCGCCTTGCCGGGCGCCAGCGGCACGCCGCGCCGCTTCAAGGCCCTGAGAAGCCCGAGCGTCACCGTGGTCTTGCCGGAACCCGATTGCGGCGCGGCAATCATCAAACCGGTCATGCACTGTCCTTCTGCGCGTCAGCGCGATTGCCAAGCGGATCGGGTGTCAGCACCCTGCCCTGGGCGGCACCCAGCCAGTCGAGCGCCGAGCGCAGCCGCACCACCTGGCCGACCACGACGATCGCCGGCGGCTGCAACCCGGAGGCTGTGACATCGTCTGCGGCCCGGGCCAACGTGGTTTCAAGCACGTTCTGGGTTGCGGTCGACGCGTCGGTAACGAAGGCCACCGGCTCGTCGGAGCTGCGTCCCGCTCCTATCAGCCGGGCGGCGATGGTGGAGATGTGTTTCATCGCCATGTACATGACGATCACCTGGCTGCCGCGCGCCACGCCGTCCCAGTCGACTCGGTCCGGCACCAGGCCCGAGGAATCATGGCCGGTGAGGAAGGTCACGGTGTGATTGGTGTCGCGATGCGTCACCGGAATGCCGGCGTAGGCCAGCCCGCCGATGCCCGCGGTGATTCCCGGCACGATGCGGAACGGAACATGATGCTCGACCAGCGTCAGCGCTTCCTCGCCACCGCGGCCGAAGACGAAGGGATCGCCGCCCTTGAGCCTGAGCACGCGGTGCCCCGCGCGGGCCAGTTCGACCAGCCGCAGTGAAATGTCGCGCTGCTTGGCCGACGGCTTGCCGCCGCGTTTTCCCGCATATTCCACTAGGGCGCCGGGGCGCGCAAGCTTGAGGCAATCGGCATTGACCAGCGCGTCATGGACGATCACATCGGCCTGGGCGAGCGCATTGGCGGCATGCAGCGTCAACAGGCCGGGGTCGCCCGGACCGGCGCCCACCAGCCAGACTTCGCCCGGCTTCATCTGCGGCAGATTTGCTTGCCAGTCGCTCATGCTTTTCGCTTCATCCTCATGCGGCAATTCCTGCCAAACACCATGGGTTACACCCGTATCAATCGCACTCTATAACGGCAACAGGCAAGACACGACCGGGAACTGCGACATGGACGCCGGCGAAAACGAAATCCGGGTGGAAAAGCCCGCCACGGCATTGCGCCGCGGCTGGACCACCGGCGCGTGCGCAACGGCTGCGACCAGGGCGGCACTGACCGCGCTCATCACCGGCGCGTTCCCGGACCCTGTCGAGATCACCCTGCCCAAGGGCGAGCGGCCGGCCTTTGCGCTGGCGCGCGAGTCGCTCGGCGAAACCCATGCCATGGCCGGCATCATCAAGGATGCGGGCGATGACCCGGACGTCACACATGGCGCGCTGGTGATGGCGCGCGTGCGCCGCCTGCCCGAAGGTGCGGGCATTGTCTTCAAGGCAGGCGCCGGCGTCGGCATGGTGACGAAGGCGGGGCTGCCCATTCCGGCAGGTGAACCGGCGATCAACCCCGTACCCCGTCAGATGATGACTGCGGTTGTGACCGCTCTCTGCGCGGAACACGGCATAGCGGCCGACATCGAGATCGAGATCTCAATCGAGAACGGCGCGGAGCTCGCGCTTCAGACCTGGAACCCGCGGCTCGGCATTCTCGGCGGGCTGTCGGTGCTGGGCACCACCGGCATCGTCCACCCGTTTTCCTGCTCGGCCTGGATCCACTCGATCCACCGCGGCATCGACGTCGCCCGCGCCGAGCGGCTTCCCCATGTGCTGGGCGCCACCGGCTCGACCTCCGAGAAGACCGCGCAAGCCTTTCATGAGCTGCCGGATATCGCCTGTCTCGACATGGGCGATTTCGCCGGCGGGTTGCTCAAATACCTGCGGGTTCATCCGGTGGAGCGCCTGACCATCGCCGGCGGTTTCGCCAAGCTGACCAAGCTCGCGCAGGGCGCGCTCGACCTGCATTCGGGCCGCAGCCAGGTCGACATGGCCTGGCTCTCGGACCAGGCGGAAAGTCTTGGCGCGGACGCCGAGTTAATGCATCGGATTCTGACTGCCAACACCGCACTCGAAGCGCTTGAATTGACTCACGCGGCAGGGCTCGACCTGCCGGCCCTGATCGCTGCCAAAGCCCGCACCGTGGCGCTTGACACCTTGCGCGGCGCGCCGGTCACAGTCGATGTCATGGTTACCGACCGGAGCGGAAAGCTGCTGGCCCATGCCCGATAAGACCAACGAAACCATCCTCATCCTCGGCGGCACGCGGGAAGCGACGGAGCTTGCCCGGGACCTCGTCTCGGCAAACCCCGGGGCGCGCATCATCACCTCGCTCGCCGGTCGCACCAAGGAGCCCGCGCCGCTAGCGGGAGAAGTCCGCACCGGCGGCTTCGGCGGTGCGGAGGGACTGGCCGACTACATCCGAGCCAACGGCGTGACCAGACTGATCGACGCCACGCACCCCTTCGCCCGCCAGATCAGCCTGAACGCGGTTGAAGCCGCCCGGATCACTGGCGTGGCCCTCGACATCCGCACGCGAAACCCCTGGGCGAGAGAGCCGGGCGACGACTGGATCGAGGTGGAGACGCTGGAAGCCGCTCGCGACGCCATCCCGCCCCGCGCCCGCGTACTGCTGGCGCTCGGCTCCCAGCATATCGGCGTGTTTGCCTCGCGCGAAGACGTGCATTTCGTGGTGAGGATGATCGACCGGCCGGAAACCCCGCTCGACCTCCACGACCATGCGCTGGTGCTGGGACGGCCCGGCGACACGGCGGCGGTGGAAGCGATGCTGCTGGTGGCCCATTCCATCACCCATATTGTCTGCCGAAATTCCGGCGGCCCGGCGGCCTACGCCAAGATCGAGGCGGCAAGGCAACTGGGGTTGCCGGTGATCATGGTGTCGAGACTGAAGTAAACCCTTTGGAGTGCGCCGGGATTGCATGTACGGCGGCCGCATAGATACTGGCAGCAACGGAACCGAATTGCAGGAAAACGCCAATGAGCCGCGACATCGTCAATTCCATCTGCGCGACCTTGCCGGGCGCCGAGGTGTCCGATCCCTGGGGCGGCGGGCACGACGCCTGGAAGGTCGGCGGCAAGATGTTTGCCTCGATCGGCGCGGTGACGCCGGGCGTGGCGGTCAAGACCGACAGCGTCGAGACAGCCGCGATGCTCATCGAGATGGGCGCCGGAACCAAGGCGCCCTATTTTCATGCCTCATGGGTGCTGCTCGACTGGGGCATGGAGCCGGGAGAATTGCGCGGCCGCATCCTTCAGTCCTACCGCCTGGTCCGCGCGAACCTGCCGAAGAAGCGCCAGGCAGAACTGCCGGAAGCGCCCGAAAACTAAGAATCAGACGGCCTTCGCCTTCGCTTTCTTCTTCCCCACATTCCTCAGCACATGCGAATAGTCCGCATTGTAGAGGTCGCTGTCGCGGAAACTCACCTCGCCGAACACCTTGCCCACCAGAATGAGCGCGGTGCGGGTGATCTTGTGGGCGCGGACTTCTTCCTTCATGCCTTCGAGCGTGGTGCGGATGTAAAGCTCGTCCGGCCAGGTGGCGCGGTAGGCGATCACCACCGGACAGTCGGCGCCGTAGAACGGCTCCAGCGCCCGGCGCACATAGTCGAGATTGCGGATCGACAAATGGATGGCAAGGGTCGCGCGCGACTGGCCGAGGATCTCCAGCTGCTCGAATTCCGGCATCGACGAGGCCTTCATGCCGGTGCGGGTGATGATCACGGTCTGGGCGATCTCGGGCAGCGTCAGTTCGGTGGCGAGCCGCGCCGCCGCTCCGGCAAAGGCCGGCACGCCCGGCACCACCTCGTAATCGATCCCGAGTGCATCGAGCCGGCGCATCTGCTCGGCCACCGCGCCATAGATCGCCGGATCGCCCGAATGCACCCGGGCCACGTCCTGGCCTGCTTCATGCGCCGTCTTCATCTCGGCGATGATCTCGTCGAGATGCATCGGCGCCGTGTCCCGGACCAGCGCACCTTCGGGTGCCGCCTTGACGATTTCCTCGGGCACCAGAGAGCCGGCATAGAGGCACACCGGGCAGCGCTCGATGAGCTTCAGTCCGCGCACGGTGATGAGGTCTGGCGCGCCGGGTCCGGCGCCGATGAAATAGACGGTCATGCCGCGTCTCCAGTGGGAATGTGTGTCATGGCGCTGCCTTGCTTGCGGGCGTAGCCGCGCGGCGTGTAGACCCAGGTCCGGCCGTCGCCGGTGGTCACCGTCGAGGAATTGGACGAACCCACCACGACGACGGTCAGCATGTCGACATCATCGACATCGAGCGACCCGAGCTCAACGATGCGAATCAACTCACCGTCACGGCCGAGATTGGTGGCGAGGATCACCGGGGTGGTGGCCGGGCGATGTTCCAGCAGCTTGTCGCGCGCCCAGGCCAGTTGCGTGCGGCGTTTCTTCGAGACCGGATTGTAGAAGGCGATGACGAAATCACCCTCGCCCGCGGCCGTCACCCGGCGCTTGATGTCCTCCCAGGGCGTCAAGAGATCCGACAGCGAGATGGTGCAGAAATCATGCCCCAGAGGCGCGCCCGCGCGCGCAGCCGCCGCCTGCAGCGCCGAGATCCCAGGCGAGACCGCGATCTCGATCCGCCGCGCCGCATCGGTCAGGCCTTCGGCGCCGTCCGACTTGTCCAGCAATTCGAACACCAGCGTCGCCATGGCGTAGATCCCGGCGTCGCCCGAACAGACCAGCGCCACCGCACGGCCTTCGCCCGCAAGCTCCATGGCATGGCGCACCCGCGCCTCTTCCTTGCCGAGATCGAAATCATGCCGCGCCTTGCCGTCCGCCAGCGGCCCGAGCAGGTCGAGATAGAGCGAGTAGCCGACAAGATCCGTCGAGGCCGCCACCATTGCCGAGACTTCCGGCGAGCGCCAACCGTCCGAGCCCGGCCCGATTCCAACGACCATCAGCTTGCCGCGCGCCCTGCCCGGCAGGTTGGCTTGCACGAAAGGCGCGGGCGCCCGGCCGATGGCGCAGGTGGCCCGCCGGCTCTTGCGCTTTTCCGCCACCAGACCGCCCGATGACCCGACCGCTGCCAGCGCCGCGCCCTCGGCCACGCCGTGGCAGCCGACCTCGGCGAAGACGATGTTGGAGGGATTCTTCAGCCGCGGCGTTTCCGATTCCAGCGTCGCCGCATCGAAGAACCGCACCGGGCAGCCGAAATGCCTGGCCACATGATGCACCGCCGCCTCGTCGGCCTTCACGTCGATGGACGCCACCAGCCCGACCGACTGGGGCGCAAGGCCAACCTCGGCGAGACTTTCGAGCGCCAGTGTCAGCGCCTCGTCGCCATCCGCACCGCGCTCGCAGCCGATGCCCAGCACGAGGGTCCTGGGATGATACAGCAGGCCGTTTTCAGGCGGCGCCACGGCCGCATCCGAGACTGCGAGCACAATCCGGCCGTCCGATGACAATGGCAGCCCGCTGTGGGCGAGCCACGGCGCATGGCCCTCGAGTCGCACGCTGCCGCCCGCTACCAGATCGGCCATCGCCTGCTTGGCTGAATGCGGATTGGCGAGCACATACCCCTCCGGCGGCGCATCGAGCGCCACGCCGAATTTGAGATCGCCGGCAGTGGTGATCGCCGCGAAACCGTCGACGAGCGCGGCGATCTCGCGGGCCAGATTATTGGCGCCGTGATGGCCGCCGAGCAGCGGAACGACGGCGGAACCGTCCTCGCTGACCGCAAGCACCGGCGGCTCGGTCATCTTGTCGGCAAGGTGCGGCGCCAGCAGCCGGATCATCGCGCCCGCCGCCATCAAACCGATGACCGGTCGACCCTGTGAAAACAGACAGGCCAAATGTGACCCTGTGTCCGTAAAGGTTACGTCAACCCTTTCGGATATACGTCGGTCAAGTCCGTGAACCTCCCCGCCCGTAGCCTCGGCAATACGCCTGGCCATCGGCAAGGCGGCTTCGGAAAGAATGATGATCGCCGGCGTCTTGGTCATGCTTTGCTCCCGGGCAGCGCGTGGATCCAGTCCTCGCCGCCCTTGTAGATGAGGATCATCGAAAAATAGGGCGCCGTGTCCTCCGGCACCTCTGCAAGTGGCATCAGCCGTTCCGCGCCAAGCGAAACGCGTTCCGCATAAATTGCATGAGGTAGCAGATTCAATCTTTCAATCAGCGCCCTCAAGCGCTTGAAATGCCTGCCTATCTTAATGATCGCTAATGCATCCGCCGCGTTGATTCGATTTGTGAGCTCCGCATCGTCGAGCGGCCCGGGCACGACGGTCAGCACATCGTTGCGCGCCGCCAGCGGACGCCCCGCGGCACTCGCCGCAGCCATCATCGAGGAGACGCCCGGCACCACTTCGGTCTCATACGAGGCCGCCAGCCGCTCGAACACATACATGAACGAGCCATAGAAAAACGGGTCGCCCTCGCACAGCACGGCGACGTCGCGGCCCGCATCCAGATGCGCGGCAATTTCGCCTGCGGCCTTGTCGTAGACGTCCTTCGCCGGAAACCGCTCGGTGCGCATCGGCACCACGATCGGGATTTCCACCTGCGCGCCGGGAAGATGCGGTGCGGCGATCGCGCGGGCAAAACTTGGTCCGGTGTCGGGCGCGGGCCAGGCGATCACCGGGACACTTTGCAGGATGCGGTGGGCCTTAAGCGTGATCAGATCCGGGTCGCCCGGGCCGAGGCCAAGGCCGTAGAGTTTGCCGGTCATGAACTCGGTCCTTTGCCCAAACCTTGGATTTCGTAGTTGGGTCTTACCCCCACCCCAACCCCTCCCCTCAAGGGGGAGGGGCTTAACTTGCGGAGCCCCTGTTTTCCAACATCGGTGCTCTGTGAGCCGGGAGCTTGAAGCTGGAAAAAGTGGGTGCGGCGTCTGAGCCCCTCCCCCTTGAGGGGGTCCGAAGGACGGGCGAGACCCGTGGCTCGCCCCGGCTGGGTTGGGGCGCGGGTAGGCCACGGGCACAGAACTGCGAAGTCATTGAAGCAAGAGATCATAAGGATCCGTCCTTCGTCACCGACCAGATCGTCACCGGCATCAGCGGCTTCCAGCCGAGGTAGCGGCCGACGGGTTCGGCGCGGTTGACCTGCAGGCGGATCAATTCGCCGCCGTGGACCGATTGCAGGGCGAACAGCCGGGCCTCGCCCTCCACGGTCACGGCATTGGCGACAAGCCGGCCCGAGGGCCTGAGCGCTTCCCAGGCAGCTTCGAAGACGCCATCATGGGAAATGCCGCCGCCGATGAACACCGCGTCAGGCATGGCGAGGTCGGCAAGGGCTGCGGGCGCCGCGCCAGCGACGATATCGAGGCCAGGCGCGCCGAGCACGATGGCGTTGTGCGCCGTCATGGTCCGGCGGCTCTCGCTCGATTCAATGGCGATGGCGCGGGCGCCGCGGGCTGCGCGCATCCATTCGATGCCGATCGAGCCGCAGCCTGCGCCGACATCCCACAACAGCCCGCCCGGCACCGGACCGAGCCGGGCGAGCGTCACCGCCCGCACCTCGCGCTTGGTCAGTTGCCCGTCATGCTCGAAGGCTTCGTCCTGCAATCCGGGCACGGCCGGCAACAGCACCGCGCCCGGCTCCGCCACGCACTCAATCGCCAGCGTGTTGAAATCGGCAAAGCTTGGCTTGTCGGCGGCGATCCGGTCGGCCCGCAGCACCTTGATGCGTTCTGCGGGCCCGCCGATATGTTCGAGCACCTGCATCTCGGACCGGCCGTAGCCGCGCGCGCTCAGGATCTGTGCCGCCTCGATCACGGTGCGGCCGGTCGACGTCAGCGCGATGATGCGCGCGCCCGGCTGCACATGCGACGCCAGCCCATGCACCGAGCGGCCATGCAGCGAGATCATCGCCACATCCTGCAGCGCCCAGCCGAGCCGGGCGGCGGCGAGCGAGAACGCCGAGGGTGACGGGATCACCCGCATCTCGGCGGTGTCGAGAGAGCGCATCAGCGTCGCCCCGACGCCATAGAACATCGGGTCGCCGGTGGCGAGAATGGTCGTGGGCCGGCCGCGCCGCGCCATCAGATAAGCGATGGTTTCCTTGATGCCGAAGGTCCAGGGGATGGTCTCGCGCCCTCCGCAATCGATCCGCGCCAGCACCCGCTCGGGCGCAATGATCGTCTCGGACGCCTCGAACAGCGCGCGGGCCGGCGGGGTCAGGCTGTCGAGCCCGTTGTCGCCGATGCCGAGGATGGTGAGCCAGGCAGTGTCAGCCATGGCCTTCGAGCCCCCCGGCAAGCGCATTGACGGCGGAACTTGCGAGCGCGCTGCCGCCGCGCCGGCCGCGGACGGCCAGGAATGCGACGCCCCGGGAATCGGCGATCAGTGCATCCTTGCTTTCCTCGGCGCCGACAAACCCGACCGGCACGCCGATGATGGCGGCGGGCCGCGGCGCGCCGGCGTCGATCAACTCAAGCAGCCGGTAGAGTGCGGTGGGCGCATTGCCGATGGCGATCACAGCGCCATCCATGCGATCTGCCCAGAGATCGACCTGGGCCGCCGACCGCGTCGTCGCATCGCGCGCGGCGATCTCGCGGACTTCCGGCTCATTGAGCAGGCACAACACATCGTTGGCCTTTGGCATCAGCCGCGCGATGATTCCGTGGCGGACCATCTCCGCGTCGCAGAGCACCGGCGCGCCGGCCATGAGCGCAGCGCGTGCAGCCTCAGCGAAGTGATCCGAGACGACGATGTCACCCGCCAGGTCCACCATGCCGCAGGCATGGATCATCCGCACCACCACCTCTTCAGACGCTGCATCGAAGCGCGCGAGATCGGCCTCGGCGCGGATGATGGCGAAGGAGCGCCGATAGATCTCGGCCGGATCGCGGATGGGGGCGGAGGCCGTCATGCCTCAGCCCTTCTTCTTGTCCATCGACCGCGGACCATGAGGATGGTCGGCGTGCGGATAGGGATGATGGTGATGATCATGGGAATGGCCATGGTCATGACTGTGATCGTGCGGGTGATCATGGCTGTGCGCGTGCCCATCATGATTATGGTCGTGCCCATGATCGTGCCCATGACCGTGATCGTGACCATGGCTGTGCCCGTCATGGGAATGGTCACCATCGTGAGGGTGGTCGTGACCATGGGAATGATCATGCACCGGCTCGAGCTGCGCGGGACTTGCGTGGCTGTGCACCGGCGTCCAGGGCAGACCGTGCTGCTTGCAAAAATCCTCGTCCCGGCAGGAGGCGTCGCAATCGCCCTTGCAGGGGCAGTTCTCAAGGCCGCCGCCGATGCCCTCGACATGGTGGTGATGGCTTGCCTGCGGCAGCCCGACCTCGGCCTCGAAGCCCAGCACCTGCTCGCGGTATTTGCACATCTGGCAGTTCATCAGCGCCTGGCCGTCGACAATCTCCTGCACCCGGTCCTGGAAGGTGTCGAGCACCAGCGGATGGTCGCTGAGATAGGATGCCTTGACGAACTGGATCTCCGGATGATCGGCCGCCACCGCATCGGTCTCGGAATAGATCCTCTTGACCAGCACGCCGGTGAACAGGAAATAGGGAAACACGATGATGCGCTTGTAGCCGAGCTTCGCCGCGTGGCTGAGCCCCGGGCCGACCAGCGGGAAGGTAACGCCCGAATAGCAGGTCTCGGCCCAGCCGAAGCCAAACCCCTCCCACAGCATCCGCATGACTTTCGACACATTGGAATTGGCGTCGGGATCGGACGAGCCGCGGCCCACCACCATCAGCAGCGTGTCGTGCAGTGCCACCTCGCCTCGGGCGGCATTGGCCGCGTCAATCGATGCCTGGATGCGCGCGCCCGCCGCCCGGATCATCTTCAGATCGATGCCGAGTTCGCGGCCGTAATTGATCACGGTGCCGGGGTTCTGGGCCTGGTAGGTGTTGAGCACCGAGGGAATGTCGTTCTTGGCGTGGCCCGCGGCAAACAGCATGCCCGGCACCGCCAGCACCCGCGTGACGCCCTTGGCGCGCAGCCTATCGAGCCCTTCGGAGATCACCGGGTTGCAGAATTCGAGATAGCCGTATTCCACCGGGATGTCGGGATAGCGGGCCTTCAGCCCCTCGGCCACGGTGGCGAATTCCTTCGCTGCGTTCTGGTTGCGGCTGCCATGGCCGCAGACCATGATGCCGGTGTTGGCGGGGATTCCGGACGTGCTCATTGCTCAGGCCTCCGCGGCTTCAGGACGGGCTTCCGCGCCGGCCGCTTCAGGCTTGGAATTGCCTGTGTCCTTGGCCTTGGTCCTGCGCTTGATCGCCCAGGCGGCAATCGCGCCGGCGGCGGCAGCTGCGGCCCAGCCCAGCCAATGGGAATGCCCCGCCAGATCGCCGACATGGCCAGCATGGGCAAAAGCGCTCTGCGCCCCCGAAACCACGGCAAGGAGAGAAAGGACTAGTGTGCGCATCGGGGAACCTCCGGACAACGTGACAACAACAGCACGATACGCCGGATGACCGGAGCACCGCCTGAAGGCAGCATCCGTCTTACCGAACTGGACAGCTCCGGATTTGGCCCTTGAAATAAGTCGGCCGCACCGGAATATCTCTCAGCCTGTCATCAGGCGCCGTCGCACTTGCGCCTGTCTTAGGCGTTCGGCTTTTTAAGGTCAAACGCCGATTGCGCCACTGCCGCGCCGATCTGCGTCAAGCCTGATATCGCGGGGCTTCAACCCGCCTCAGGCGAAGCCGAACCGGCGCGCCGTGGCCTCAAGCAGCCGCCGCTCGCGGTCGGTGACCTCGCCGTCGGCCCGCGCCACAGTGGCGAGGTGATCGAGGATTTCGCGCTTGCGGTCCTCCCCGAGCCCGGCCAGCATTTGGGCTGCCTGCGCATCCGTGGTCTCATAGCTGAAATCATTGAGGTATTTCAGAATGTCGGTGAGTTCATCGCCATTCAGCCCAAGGAGCCGGGTGCAGATCGCGGCAAAGGCATCGGCTTCCGCCGGCGCGACGGTCTTGTCGGCAAACGACATCCGGACCAGCAGCAGCAGTTCCGCCGTGAGCATGGGATCGTGCGCCACCTTGTTCAGCGAGGCATGCTGGTCGAGAAAGCCCCGCACCCGGTCGGTCAGCGAAAGGGAAGCCTTGGGTTCGTCGGTCATGAGATGGTCCTCTTCCTGCACATTCTGGTTTGCGGAGCCCGGTCCGTGCAGGTTCGCGTGTGCGATGTCCAGCCCGAGCAGGCTCGCCGTCCTGCGGATCAGCCGCTCGTCGAGCGCATCGCGCGTGCCGTTGGCGTTTGCAATCCGCATCATGCCGTCAAGAAGGGTGGTTCGGGCCTCCGTGTCAAGCTGCCTGAGCAGGATGAAGGCCTCGGCCTCGCAGGCCCGCGCCTTTGGCGAATCGAGAAGCGCGTGCAGCTCCGGCATGTCCGCCGGGTCGATGCCGAAATGTTCGTTGCAGATGCGCTCGAAGGCGCGGAGCTGAGACGGCTGCACGATGCCATCGGCCAACACCATCCGGAACAGCACCAGGATCTCGGCCAGGGCGACCGGATCTTCGGAAATGTCGGCAAGCGCACCCGAAATACGCGGGTTCCGCTCAAACATCTGCGCAATCGACGCAAAGATCCGGTGCATCACATCTCCGAGTCGGGACAGTCCCGACCCTACGGAATGTAATCCCCAACCGACGATTGTCCAGAGCGCCGCCGCATGCCATAGCACCCGCCACGGTCCCGCCCTTCCCTCCCCGCTACAGGCTGATCCATGGAAGACCTGACACTGACGCTCACCCTGCTGCTGCTTGCGGCGGCCTTCCTGGCGGGGTTTGTCGATTCGATCGCCGGTGGCGGCGGGCTGATTGCCGTGCCGGCACTGCTGCTGGCGGGCTTCTCCCCGGTCGAGGCGCTCGGCACCAACAAGCTGCAGGGCCTGTTCGGCTCGGCGTCGGCCACATTCGCCTATGCGCGCAAGGGCCATGTCGACCTCAAGGCGCAATTGCCATCCGCCGTGCTCTCGGCCGCGGGCGCGGCCCTTGGCGCCCTGCTTGCGACCGTCATCCCCGGCGATGTCTTCCGCGCGGTCCTGCCGTTCCTGCTGGTCGCCATCGCGCTCTATTTCGCGCTCAAGCCCAATATGGGCGACATCGACCGCGCCCGGCGGCTGTCACCGTTTCTGTTCGGACTGATGATCGTACCGCTGATCGGCTTCTACGACGGCGTCTTCGGCCCCGGTGCGGGCTCGTTCTTCATGCTGGCCTTCGTCGCGCTTGGCGGCTACGGCCTGCTCAAGGCCACGGCGCACACGAAGCTCCTGAACTTCGCCTCCAATCTCGGCGCCTTCGCCATCTTCACGGTCGTCGGCGTCATCTCCTGGAAGATCGGGCTGATGATGGGCGTGGCGCAATTCGCGGGCGCCCAGGCCGGATCGCGGCTCGCCATGAAGAACGGCGCGAAGATCATCAAGCCGTTGCTGGTGATCACCTGCGTGGCGCTGGCGGCGAAGCTGATTTCCGATCCGGCCAATCCGGTGCGGGTCTGGTTCGGCCTGTGACGCGGCGACAAAGATTCTCGTTGTTTTGTCCAAGGAAAAGAATAGCTTCCTCCGGTTGGAAACATCCTTGGAGGATTGATCATGAAAAAATATGAAAAGAATATGCTGGCCGTCCTCTTCGCTGCAGCCATCGCTGCCGCTTCGGCGAGCCCTGCGATGGCCTGGGGATGCATAGCACTGGCCGAAGAAGACGACAGCTACGGCTACAGCTATAATTTCGAGTATCAGGAAGACGCAGCCGAACGTGCGCTCAACGAATGCGCGGAACGCACCTCCAGCGACGACGTCTGCGTCATCGTCGAATGCGACGAGGACTCCTGAGTCTCGCCAGCCCCTCGGCCTGTGAACCCGATACGGCGCAAAAAATTCTGCCGGGTGCACTGCGCACTGCTTTGAAACAACCCATGTCACGCTCAAATGAAATCGATTGAGCGTGACATGCCTCGCACGGAAGTCGCATTCCGTGTAAGCCTGCAACAGGCCGATTAAACGCGCCTGGCCCTAGAACACCGCGAGCAGGATCGCGCCGGCGCCGATCAGCGCCACGCCGAGCCAGTTGAGCGCGGAGAGGTGTTCGCCCAGAAACAGCACGCCGAAGATCGCCACCAGCACGATCGACAATTTGTCGAGCGGCGCCACCCGCGCCGCATCGCCGAGCTTCAATGCCCGGAAATAGGCGAGCCACGAGGCGCCGGTGGCGAGCCCTGACAGGCCGAGGAAGACCCAGGTCTTGAGCGGGATCGTCTGCGGCTGCCGCCACTTGCCCATCGCGGTCAGGATCGCGCCGAGCACCAGCATGATCACGCAGGTGCGGATGAAGGTGGCGAGATCGCTGTCGATGTCATTGACGCCGATCTTGGCGAAGATCGCGGTCAATGCCGCAAACACCGCCGCCACCAGTGCCCAGAACTGCCAGCTTGCCGAAAGGCTCATCGCCTGCTCCCGCTCTTAAAATTCCACCCCGATCTGCGCCTTGACGCCTGACCGGAACGGATGCTTGATCATTTCCATCTCGGTGACAAGGTCGGCGAACTCGATCAGCTCGTCCTTGGCGTTGCGGCCGGTGAGCACGACATGGGTCATGGCGGGCTTTTCGGCCTCAAGGAAGGCGATGACGTCGTTCACGTCGAGATAGTCGTAGCGGATGGCGATGTTGATCTCGTCCAAAAGCACCATCGAGTTGCGCTCGTCGCGGATCATCTCCTTGGCCTTCTCCCAGGCGGCCTGCGCCATCTCGATGTCGCGGGCCTTGTCCTGGGTCTCCCAGGTGAAGCCCTCGCCCATGGTGTGGAACTGGCAGATATCGGAAAAATGCTTGAGGATCAGGTCGCGTTCGCCCGTCGACATCGCGCCCTTGATGAACTGCACGACGGCACACGGCTTGCCGTGGGCGATGTGGCGGAAGATCATGCCGAAGGCGGCCGATGACTTGCCCTTGCCCTTGCCGGTGTGGACGATCACCAGACCCTTCTCGCCGGTCTTGGTGGCCATGATCTTCTCGCGCGCCGCCTTCTTCTTCGCCATCTTGTCGGCATGGCGGGCGTTGAGATCTTCCTCGCTCATGCCGTCGGTGATTTTTCCGCGTTCGCTCATTGCCTGTCCATCCTGTTGATCATCCATCCTGACCTGCATTCATGCCCCTCGCCTGGGCCTGTCACTGCTCCGGCGCGTCAAGGGTCTTGGCGAACCAGATCCGCTGCGGCGCGCCGCCAATGGCCGGCAACCGCCCGCATTCAGTATAGCCCAATTCCTGGTAAAAGCGCGGCGCCTGGAACTCGAACGTGTCGAGATAGACGCCGACCAGCCCTGCCTGCCGTGCATGGGCTTCGGCGCGCGCGAGAAGGGCACGGCCAATGCCGCCACCGCGCGCGGCCTCAGTCACGCCCAAGAGCTTGATGAACAGCCATTTCTGCACTGTATAGGCCACCAGCCCGCCTGCGAGGCTGCCATCGGCATTGACTGCCTTGATCTGAAACGGAACCGGATCGAACGGATAGCCCAGCTTGGCGGCGGTCGCGTCGATGAGGGTTTCAACAATGTTGGCGAAAATGCCGTCGCTGCCGTCAACATCTATAATCTTGATTGTCATGTTGTTTCCTTTGGGTCCGGCAAGCCGCCGGCCAGTCTGGCCAGTGCGTATTTGGCCGAATTCGATTTCGGCGTCCACAGTCCGCGCTCGATTGCTTCGTCGAATTTCTCCGCCATCTCCTGAAGCGCATCCGGGTTTTTCTCGCGCAGGAAGGCGAGCGTGTCCTCGTCCTGGAGGTAAGCCTGGTAGACTGCCTCGAAATGGGCGTCGCGTACCGCCCCCGTGGTCGCAGCAAAGGCAAACAGATAGTCCACTGTCGCCGCCATTTCGAAGGCGCCCTTGTAGCCGTGGCGCTTGACGCCGTCGATCCATTTCGGATTGACGGCGCGGCCGCGCACGACGCGGGCGATCTCTTCTTCCAGCGAGCGGATCACCGGGCGCTCGGGCCGCGAATGGTCATTGTGATAGACCGCCGGACGCGTGCCGCGCGCGGCTTCCACCGCCGCCGTCATGCCGCCCTCGAACTGGTAATAGTCGTCCGAATCGAGCAAATCATGTTCGCGGTTGTCCTGGTTCTGCACCACGGCTTCCACTGTCGAGAGCCGCTGCTCGAACAGCGCGTGCGCCGCCTGCCCCTCCTCGCCCGCACCATAGGCATAGCCGCCCCAGACGACAAAGGCCTCCGCCAGGTCGCCACGGTCTGTCCATCCACCCTCGTCCATCAGCGCCTGCAGGCCTGCGCCATAAGCCCCGGGCTTGGAGCCGAACACCCGGAACGACGCCTGCCGCGCGGCCTCTTCGGGAGAGGACCCGCTGGCGATCAGCCCGGCGGTCTCGGTCCGCGCCCGCGCCGCCAGCGGATTGTCGCCCTCGTCCTCGTCCAGCGCCGCCACCGCGCGCGCGGCGCGGTCAAACAGCGCGATCTGGTCGGGGAAGGCATCGCGGAAGAAGCCGGAGATCCTGAGCGTCACGTCGACCCGCGGCCGCTTCATCTTGGCCATCGGGATGATCTCGTAGCCGGTGACCCGCCGCGAGGCCGGATCCCACACCGGTTTCGCCCCAATCAGCGCCAAGGCCTGGGCGATGTCGTCGCCGCCGGTGCGCATGTTGGATGTGCCCCAGGCGGTGAGCGCCATCGAGGTCGGCCATTCGCCGTGATCCTGAATATGGCGGGTGACCAGCAGCTCCGCCGATTTCTGCCCCAGTTCCCAGGCCGCAGGCGTGGGCACCGCGCGGCTGTCGACCGAATAGAAATTCCGCCCCGTCGGCAGCACGTCCGGCCGCCCCCGCGTCGGCGCGCCCGACGGCCCAGGCGCGACGAACCGGCCGTCGAGCGCGGTCAGCAGGCCCGCCAGTTCCGCCGCGCCGCAGTCCTGGACCGAGGGCTTGAGGCGGAGGTCGATGTCCTCCATCACGGCGCGGGTATCAACCCAGTTGTCGGGCACGGGGGTGCGGCCGGAGACGAGTTCGATGGCGAGGAGTTCGATGCGTTCGACCGTGTCGCCGTTGGTGCGCCAGGGGTCGGTGGAAACGTGCTGAAGCTCCGGGGGTTTGGAGCCGGCCCACGGGTCTGCCATGGCGCAGTCGAGGGGATCGAATACGGATGGCTCGTCTTTGGCTGGCAAAGACCCCTCCCCAACCCCTCCCCACAAGGGGGAGGGGCTACCCGGCCGCACCCTTTCGGCAGGAGATCCACTCTTGACGTTGTCGATAGATTTTTCTGAAGGCGCGACACCCGCTGAGCCGAGCCCCTCCCCCTTGTGGGGAGGGGTTGGGGAGGGGTCTTTCTTGGATACCCCAGCATCCCGCGCAATCGCTCGATGCAGGCTGTCCTCGCCCGCCCCCTCGCCGCGCTTGATCCGCGCCAGCGCCACCACGAGATCGGTGAGCAACCCGCCCTCGGGCGACTTCCCGAAAATGTGCAGCCCGTCGCGGATCTGCATTTCTTTCAAGTCACACAGCCAGGCGTCGAGCTTTTCCAGCGCCAGGTCGTCTTCGTCGCCCGGCGCAATGCCCGCGTCCTGGTCGAGCCCGATGTCACGCACCAGATCGAGGATCTGGCCCTTGAGCAGCTTCAAGCGCCGCGGATCGTGCCCCGAGGCCTCGTAATATTCGTCGACCAGCGCCTCGAGATGCTTGAGCGGGCCGTAGCTTTCGGCGCGCGTGAGCGGCGGCGTCAGGTGGTCGATGATCACTGCCGAGGTTCGGCGCTTGGCCTGCGTCCCCTCGCCCGGATCATTGACGATGAAGGGATAGACATGCGGGATAGCCCCGAGCACCGCTTCGGGATAGCACGCGCGGGAGAGTGCGAGTGCTTTCCCCGGCAGCCATTCGAGATTGCCGTGCTTGCCCATGTGCACAATGGCGTGGGCGTCGAAGCCGCCGCGCAGCCAGGCGTAGAAGGCGAAATAGCCATGCGGCGGCACCAGGTCCGGCGCGTGGTAGCTCGCCTTCGGGTCGATGTTGTAGCCGCGCGCCGGCTGGATGCCCGCGACGACATTGCCGTAACGCAGCAGCGCCAGGTGAAACGCGCCGTCGCGATGGAACGGGTCGGCTTCCGGCGCGCCCCAGCGCGCGGTGACGGCGTCTTGAATGGACGGATCGAGGCTCTCGAAAAAGCTGATGTAGTCGTCCATCGGCAGCAGCACGCCGCCGGCCCTGTCCGGTTTGCGTGCATTGGTCGGCCCGGCCTTCAGGGCGGTCACCAACGCGTCGCCGTCGGCGGGAAGCGCGCCGGTTTCGTATCCGGCGGCCTGCATCGCACGCAGCACTTCCACCGTGCCGGCGGGCGTGTCGAGCCCCACGCCATTGGCGATGCGGCCGTCGCGATTGGGGTAGTTGGCGAGAATGATCGCCACCCGCCGGTCGTTGGGCGCCGTCCGCCGTAGCCGCGCCCAGCGGGCGGCAAGCTCGGCGACGAAGGCGACCCGGTCGGGCTCGGGCGCATGGGTGACGATGTTGGCCTGGACCGTCACGTCAAACCGCGCCGCGCTCTTGAACGAGACGGCGCGCGACAGCACCCTTCCGTCGACCTCGGGCAATGCCACATGCATGGCGAGATCGCGCGACGTCAGCCCCTGGTGCGACGCCGCCCAGGCATCTCGCCCGCCGCCGGCGAAGACCGCCTGCAACACCGGCGCGCCGGTCGATTCGAGCACCGTGCCCCTGATCCGTCCTCCGGGCGAGGAGACCGCGAAACCGGTGGCGTTGATCACCACATCGGGCGCCGCGTCAGTGAAGATCGCCTCGATGGTGCCTATGGAAACCGGGTCCTTGAGGCTGGAGACGAACACCGGCAGCGCATTGACACCCTGCTCTCTCAAGGCGTCGCAGAGTGCTGCCACCGGCGCGGTCTGGCCGCTCTGAACCAGTGCCCGGTAAAAGCAGACCGCCGCCACCGGCGCTTCCGCGATCCAGTCCTTACGCAGGTCAGTGAGCGCCGGGTTGCTCGTCCCCGGATGCCAGAGCCCCGCCTTGAGCAGTGGCGCCGCCGGTCCCGGTTGTTCTTCGCCGGTCATCAGCGCCTCGGCATAGTCGATGAGCGCACGGGCATTCTCAGCCCCGCCCTCGATCAGATAGGCCCAGATTTGCTCCCGCGACGCCTTATCCAGCGTCGACAGCGTATCAAGGCCCGGATCTGGTCGGTCGTCGCCGGGAAGCGCCGCAATCTTGAAGCCATGGGTGACAGAGGCCGCGTAGAGGCTTTCCAGCGCATAGGAAAAGTAGCTGGCGCCGCCCAATGCCCGCACGATCACCAGCCTGGCCTTCGGCGCCATCTGCACCACAAAGGTGTCGACCGACATCGGGTGCTTGAGATCGGAAAGGCTCGCGAGCCGCCAGGCCATACGCCCTGCGGTCTGCCGGGCGGCGGCAATGCTCGCAAGCTCGGTGTCGGCGGCGCTCAGGAACAGGATGTCGCCGGGGGTCTGGCCAAGGTCGACGGCCTCGTCGCCATCGCTCAGGCTTCCCTTCTGGGCGACGAGCAGATGCATGGCGTCAGCCTGCCAGTCCCGCGAGGCTTTCGCGGATTGCCGCCTCGTCGATGTCGTGCAGGCCGATCACCACCAGCCGGGTCGCCCGCGCCTCGCCATGCCCCCAGGGCCGGTCGAAATGCGTGTCGATGCGCGCGCCCACCGCCTGCACCACCATCCGCATCGGCTTTCCCGCCATATCCGCAAAACCCTTGAGCCGCAGGATGTCGTGGCTGACGATCAGGCTCTTGAGACCTTCGGTGAAGGCGGCCACGTCACTGACCGGGCCAAGATCAACGACGAAGCTCTCGAACTCGTCATGATCATGCTCGTGGCCATCGGCATGGTGCAACTCGTGGTGCGACTTGCGGTTGACGATATCGTCCTCGGTGCCGACGCCCAGGCCCAGCAGCACCTCCGGCGCCACCTCGCCCTGGCGGGCTTCGATGAACACCGGCTTGCGGGTGAGATGCGCCAGGATGCCGTCGCGGACGCCGGTCAGTTCTCCCGCGCTGATCAGGTCGGTCTTGTTGAGCACGATCAGGTCGGCGGCGGTCAGCTGGTCCTCGAACAATTCCTCGAGCGGGCTTTCGTGATCGAGCCCCTCGTCGGCCAGTCGCTGGGCGTCGAGCTTGTCGTGATCATCGGCGAAGCGGCCGGCGGCGACAGCCGCGCTGTCGACCACGGTGATGACGCCGTCGACGGTGACCTGCGTCTTGATGCCCGGCCAGTTGAAGGCGGCGACGAGCGGCTGCGGCAGCGCCAGGCCGGAGGTCTCGATAACGATATGGTCGGGGCGGTTGGCGCGCGCCAGAAGCTTTTCCATGGTCGGGATGAAGTCGTCGGCCACGGTACAACAGATGCAGCCATTGGTCAGTTCGACGATATCGTCCTCGCTGCAGACCTCGTCGCCGCAGCCCTTGAGCACGTCGCCGTCGACGCCGAGATCGCCGAACTCGTTGATGATCAGCGCGATCCGCTTGCCCTTGGCGTTTGCCAGCATGTGCCGGATCAGCGTGGTCTTGCCAGCGCCGAGAAAGCCGGTGATCACGGTTGCGGGGATTTTCGAGCCATTCATCGGGTTAACCCTTCATCTTGAGCGGCAGGCCGGCGGCGACGAAATGAACTTCGTCGGCAAGGCCTGCGATGGACTGGTGGAGGCGGCCGGCATGATCGCGAAAAGCCCGCGCCATGGCGTTGTCGGGGACGATGCCCAAGCCGACCTCGTTGGAAACAAAAACAACCGCCCCCTTGAGGCCGGGAAGCGTTGCGGAGAGCCCGTCGAACGCCTGGGCGATGTCGCGCTCGCCCAGCATCAGATTTGTGACCCAGAGGGTCAGGCAATCGACCAGGATCGGCCGGTCGGGCCGCGCATGGACTGAAAGCGCCTGGCTCAGATCCAGCGGCGCCTCGACGGTTTCCCAGCCCTCGCCGCGACGGCTCTGGTGCGACGCGATCCGCTCGCGCATCTCGTCGTCCCAGGCTTGGCCGGTGGCGACATAGAGCCGGGTTGGCGAGGCCTGCTCGACCAGTCTTTCGGCAAAGGCCGATTTACCCGACCGTGCGCCGCCGAGCACCAGCGTGATCTGCCTGAGTTGGCTCACGCCCGCTGCTCCTCGGGCACGCGAGACAGGATATGACCAAGCAGACCGCCGAGCAGGAGCCAGAAAAACAACGTCGTTGCCAACGATGCGGCGGCATAGGCGGAGGCGAGATAGGCGGGAACGTCGCTGGTAAGATCTTCGGGCACTGGCGCACCCCAGACATGCGGCGCCGCGATCAACGCGATGCCGAGCGCCCTGGCGATCCATTCCGGCCTGAGCGCCAGCAACCACAGTCCCAGGGCGGACAAGGCGACCGTGATCATCCACCAGCCCTGCCGGTCGCCGAGATCGGCATGGGGAAAGCCGGGCACCGCCGGCGGCAGGCCGAACGAAGGCGCAAGCTGGACGCAGAACCATGCCCCGGCGCCCAGCAACAGGCCGCGCATCAGCCCGTCGCGTCCGGAGGGAAACTCGATGCCGGCAATCAACGCCACGGCGGCCAGCATCAAGGCAAAGCCCGCACCGGCGACCAGATTGGCAACAACAGTGTCCCCTAGCCGGCCGAGGCCGAACATGGACTCGTCGCCGTGGTCATGGGCGTCATGATCATGCGCGGCCGGAGCATCGGCGCCTTGTGCAACATCCGATTCGGCATCAGTCGAGGAAGGAGTCGTTTCAACCACGCCATGATCATGGCCGCCGCCTTCATAGGCTTCGGCCTGCATGATCAGCGGAATGGTCTTGACATACTGGGCGGGCGTCATCGCCATACCGGCAATGAGCCCGGCGGCGAGAGCCGCCAGGAGCAACCTGACAATCATGGCATCAATCCCCTAGTGGCAGGGAAAGCCGTAGGAATGCCGTGTGTCATGCGCCGCATCGTGCAGCGCCTGGGAATTGAAAAGGCCAACCCCGAACACCAGGATCGAGCCGATGACCAGCGCCATCAGCCCGGCAACAGTGCGCGCACTGATGCGATCGGTGAGGGAAAGTGTGTGTGTCTTGGCAGCCATGACAACCTCCGTGAATGGCTTCGGGAGAAAACCTCTCCCAAAGGTCCGGCTCTCAACCGGTGCGAATGGCAGGTCTCCTGGCTCACGGGTCGCGGCGACATTTCCGTCGCACATCGGCAAATGCCGGCCTTCCCAACGTGATCGGCGGTCATGAAAACGGGACGATTCGTAGATAAGGAGGCGTCCGCGCCTGTTGATCATGCCGCCACGTCAGTGGCTTGTCCGGTCCGGGTTCGAGCACCGCGGCTGGGCACCATTGCCGCCCCGCAAGTCCAGCCTCCCGGGGCCGGTGACATTTACCTCGCCGCTCTACAGTCGCGGGGTCGGCTGCGATAAGAATGCCCTGATTGGGTCCATCCCGTCGCATTCCCTTTTGATCCTGAAAGCCATACCGGCTTTCTGGAACCATTCGAGACCCAAGTGATAGGGACGTGCGCCCGCGCTGTCAATCGCGACAGCGCCATCGTTCGGCCTATCCGCGCCCGATCGATCCCGATGCGGCCATGATACGCTCGAAACCCACCAGGCGGTCGAGATCCGCGGCAATCTCGTCGAGCGCCGTGTCCACGTCGGCGCGGAAATTGGTTTCGCCGCCGCGGAGGCCGAACTCCGCCAGCAGGCGGGCGCGGTAGGCGTCAGATGCAAACAGCCCGTGCAGATAAGTTCCCGACACCTTGCCGTCGACCGAAACCGCGCCATCCGGGCGGCCATCGAGAATGGTCATCGGCCGGACGCTGTCGGCTCCGCGGCTCACGCCGAGATGGATCTCGTAGCCCGACAGATCGACATCATGCACCGCCGAGCGGGCCGTGGTGTTGCGCACGGTCTTTTCCGGCGCCATCTCGGTGTCGATGTCGAGGAATCCCAGCCCCTCGGCCTCGGTCTCGCCGCCCTCGAGCCCCTGCGGGTCGCGCACGTTTTGCCCCAGCATCTGGAACCCGCCGCAAATGCCGATGATCATCCCGCCGCGGCGGCGATGCGCCTCAAGATCCTTGTCCCAGCCCTGACGGCGGAAATCGGCGAGGTCGGCAATGGTGGATTTCGATCCCGGCAGGATCACCAACCCTGCATCGGAGGGCAGTCGCTCGCCGGGCCTGACGAACACAAGCTCGACTTCGGGCTCGGTCTTGAGCGGATCGAAATCGTCGAAATTGGCAATCCGCGACAGCACCGGCACCGCAATCCTGAGCGCCCGCGCCTCTCCCCGCGTCAGCCGCTCGAGCGCCACGGAATCCTCGGCCGGCAGCCGCGCCGCGGCCTTGAGCCAGGGAACCACTCCCAGACACGGCCATCCGGTGAATGTTTCGATCGCGTAAATGCCGTCGTCGAACAGGCTGACATCGCCGCGGAACTTGTTGATGAGATAGCCTGCGATCATCGCCCGGTCTCCGTCGGGCAGGATCGTGTGGGTGCCGACCACCGAGGCGATCACCCCGCCGCGGTCGATGTCGCCGACGAGCACGACCGGAACCTGTGCCTTCGTCGCAAATCCCATATTGGCGATGTCGCCGGCCCTCAAATTGATTTCCGCCGGCGAGCCCGCGCCCTCGACCAGAACCAGGTCTGCGCCGTCACTGATCCGGGCGAAACTGTCCATCACCGCCGCCATCAGCTCGGGTTTTAGCTTCTGGTAATCCCTCCCTCGCGCATGGCCGACCACCCTGCCCTGCACCACCACCTGGGAGCCGGTCTCCGACTGCGGCTTGAGCAGCACCGGGTTCATGTGCACGCTGGCCGGCACCCGGCAGGCCAGCGCCTGCAGCCATTGCGCCCGGCCGATTTCGCCGCCATCATCGGCGACCGCGGCGTTGTTGGACATGTTCTGCGGCTTGAATGGACGAACCTTCAGACCGTGATTGGCCGCCAGCCGGCAGAAGCCCGCAACCAGCACGGTCTTGCCCACATCCGATCCGGTTCCCTGAAACATCAATGCTCGTGTCATGGACCTGTCGATAGCACCGCCACGCGCCGATCAAAAGGGGGTTTCAGCGCACCGGCCAATAGTGGGATTAACCCTTCGCTAACCGTGTTTTCGCCCCAGCCGACATTTCTTTTTGCGACATCTGAATTGCGACATGGCGAGGCGGGATTGATGCAGCTTGACACCGGTGATGAGCCTAGATCAGCGGCAGATCATGATTGCCGCTCAGATGGCGATCGACCCCGGACCAGAAGGACATAGCCATGCTGTATGTATTCAATTCCGCCAATCGCGTTCAGATCGCATGGAATGGCGTTCTTCCGGCCCAGAAGGCCAACCAGAAGCCCCGTACGGGCATCATGAACAGCGTGATCCGCACCCTGTCCGCAGGCTGAGGCGAGCTTAAGCGCCGCTGCAAGAAACAAACGCGAAGACGAACCGGCCGGGCGTGAAGAACGCCCGGTCTTTTTCATTGCTCCGGCAGATATCAGGCGTGACGACTGAAATGCGAAGGCCGTTCGGACCTCGCGGTTCGAACGGCCTGCCAAAGATACGCCTGGCGTCCCCGCAAATACGCACGAGGGTCGCGGACACCCCGGTACGCAATACCTGATCCGGGATGGGTCGGCGGTTGTCCCCCGCCGTGAGAAAGGTGTAACCCGGACATCGTTACCGGAGAGTTATTGAAACCCTAAGCATTCATGAATTGTGCGATTAATTTGAGCGGCGCAGGCTGACGTAACGGCAGCAATGCTGAGCGGCCGTCAGTTTTACGAATTCCCGATGGCGCGGTTGATTTCTTGCGCCAAGTCCTTACCCTAGCGCTTGGCACTTCAATGGCTGTCCGGCTTGTGACAGAGTTCCGCAAGACGCAGCTGCGCTAGTTGATGTCGTCTTTGCGTCCTATCCGGGGCGCAAATTGGTTTTCAATGACCACGAGGCGAAGTGCCTTCAATTCCATCGGCCCCGGTATACGCAGTGACCGGGTCTGCCGAACAACGGAACAAACCACTGCTCAAATAAGACTGGGAGGTCTTAAATATGAAGAAGCTTCTCGCTTCCACCGTTCTCGCCGTTGGCCTTATGGGCTTTGCCGGCGCTGCATCCGCTCAAGATCAAGACTGCGGACGCGTTACCATAGCCAATATGAACTGGGCTTCAGCTGAAGTTCTCGCAAACATCGATCAGATCATCTTGTCCGCAGGATATGGATGCCAGGCCGAACTGGTTGCCGGCGACACCACGCCGACGCTCACCTCCATGGTTGAAAAGCAGGAGCCGGACGTCGCGCCGGAAGCCTGGATCAACTCGCTGCGCACGCTGCTTGATGCAGCTGTCGCGGAAGGCAAGCTGCACTACGCATCTGAATCGCTCAGCGATGGCGGCGTCGAAGGCTGGTGGATCCCCAAATACTTCGCTGAAGCCCATCCCGAGATCAAGTCGATCGACGATGCCCTGGCTCACCCGGAACTGTTCCCTGCACCCGGCATGGAAAATGCCGGCAAGGGCGGCGTTTACAACTGCCCTGAAGGCTGGGGCTGCCGCATCATCACCACCAATCTCTTCAAGGCCTATGGCGCTGAAGAAAAGGGCTGGGTGACAGTCGAAACCGGCTCCGCCGCAGGCCTTGATGGCTCCATCGCCAAGGCTTACGAGCGTGAAGAGCCATGGCTCGGCTATTACTGGGCTCCGACCGCCATTCTCGGCAAGTACGAAATGGTCAAGCTCGACCATGGCGTGGAGCACAACAAGGAAGAATGGGACCGTTGCACGTCGATCACCGATTGCCCGGATCCCGTCAAGAACGCCTGGTCCAAGTCGGAAGTCTACACGGTCGTGACAGACGACTTCAAGAACCGCGCAGGCCCGGCCTATGACTACCTTGCCACCCGCAGCTGGCCGAACTCCACGGTGAACGGCTTGCTGGCATGGATGGCCGACAACCAGGCCACCGGTGAAGCAGGCGCCCGCCACTTCCTCAAGGAAAATGAGGACATCTGGACCCAGTGGGTGTCGCCCGAGGCGGCCGAAAAAGTCAAAGCTGCAGTGATGTAATCCATCGCTTATGTGTGGCGGGCCTCGGTCCGCCACACTTTTATCCAGTGATCTGCGGCAGGGGAAACAAAGCCGCAGCGGTCTGGGCTGCGACCGGGGGCACGCACCAGCAAAGGTGCATTCATCTGGCCAAAGGCAGCGATGAATCGCTGATCGCCTGACGATCGGCCAAAACTAATTTCCGTATTTGGAGCGTGAATATGGACTGGTTCACAAAATTTCCCGCGATGGACACCGACAGACTGACCGCATTGAAAAAGGCGATCGATCTTGGTTTTCGCGATTTCACACGTGCCTATGGGGACGTGTTTGAAACCATCCTCTATCCGGTGCAATGGTTCATGTTCCGTGTCGAACAGCTGCTCACCACCTCGCCCTGGCCGCTGGTGATCCTGGCATTCGCTGTGATCGCGTGGCTGGCAAGCCGGAGCTGGAAGATTACCATTGGCGTCGTCATCACGCTGCTGCTGATCGGCTATTTCGACATGTGGCAAGACACGATGAAGACCGTCGCAATGACAGTTGTGGCCACGATCATGGCCATCATCCTGGGCATTCCGATCGGCATTCTCATGGGCCGGTCCAACCGGGTCCAGGCCGTGCTCAATCCGATCCTCGACGTGATGCAGACCATGCCGAGCTTCGTGTACCTCATTCCCGTGGTCATGCTGCTCGGAATCGGCCGCGTCCCGGGGCTCATCGCGGTGATGGTCTACGCCATTCCGCCGATCATCAGGCTCACCAATCTCGGCATCAGGCTGGTCGACAAGGATGTGCTTGAGGCGGCGGACGCCTTTGGTTCGTCCAACTGGCAGCGGCTCAAGAACGTGCAGATGCCGCTCGCGCTGCCGACCATCATGGCAGGGGTCAACCAGACCATCATGATGGCGCTTGCCATGGTCGTGGTCGCCTCGATGATCGGTGTCCAGGGTCTCGGACTGCCGGTGCTCAAGGCCATCGCCAACCAGTATTTCACGCTTGGCATCTTCAACGGCCTCGCCATTGTCGGCATCGCCATCATCTTTGACCGCACCAGCCAGGCCTATGGCAAGCGGCTGCAGAAGCACCTGGAGGTGGTTCATGGCTGAGCAAGTGACCGGAATCGGGATCCAGATCCGGAACCTCTACAAGATCTTCGGATCCAATCCGGAATCCTACATCGACGCCGTCAAGGGCGGCATGAGCAAGACCGAGCTCAACGAAAAGCACAATCACGTGCTCGGTCTCAAGGACATCAACATCGACATGCCCGGCGGCGGCATCCAGGTGGTCATGGGGCTTTCGGGCTCGGGCAAGTCCACCCTGATCCGCCACATCAACCGGCTGATCGACCCCACCGCCGGCGAGGTCATCGTTGGCGACGAGGATGTGGTCAAGATGAACGAGACGGAGCTGCGCGAGTTCCGCCGCCACAAGACCGCGATGGTGTTTCAGAAATTCGCGCTGCTGCCGCATCGCACTGTGCTGGAAAACACGGTCTACGGCCTTGAGATCCAGGGGCTGCCGCGCGAAGAACAGGAAAAGCAGGCCCGCCGGTGGATTACCCGCGTCGGCCTCGACGGCTTCGAGGACAACTATCCCAACCAGCTCTCGGGCGGCATGCAGCAGCGCGTGGGCCTCGCCCGGGCGCTCACCAATGACGCTCCGATCCTGCTGATGGACGAAGCCTTCTCCGCGCTCGATCCGCTGATCCGCATGGACATGCAGACGGTGCTTCTGGATCTGCAGAAGGAAATCCGCAAGACCGTGGTCTTCATCACCCACGACCTCGACGAGGCGCTGCGCCTGGGCGACCGCATTGCCATCCTGCGCGATGGCGAAGTGGTGCAACAGGGCACCAAGCAGGAAATCGTGCTGCGTCCTGCCGACGAATACATTTCGAGCTTCGTGCGCGAGGTCAATCGCGGCCGCGTGATTTCGGTCGACATGGTCATGGCCCCGCTGACGGGCGAACCGAAGGGCATGCCGATCAAATCGGGGACGGTGCTCGAGGTTGCCGCCAAGAAGATGACCGACAGCAACGTGCCCGAGGCCCATGTGACGGATGCATCCGGCGCTGTGCTCGGAAAGCTGGCAATCAACGAGGTGATCTCGGCCATGGTGACCCCGGTCGACCATGATTCGGCCGCGGCCTGATCCCTGGCTGACCTCACATCGGGGCCATTGGCTTGGGCGCCAAAGGCCGGCTCAAGTCCTGAAAACCCCGCCGGCGCGCCATCGCCGGCGGGGTTTTTGCTTGGCCGGGCGGCGATCGCTGTTGCAATGACATAAAGATATCCTTATACGATACTGCACACATAAGGAGACGTCCATGTCCGCACCCAATCCGCTCGCCGACCTCTTGTCAGAAAAGGGCATTCTTCTTGCCGACGGCGCCACGGGCACCAATCTGTTCGCGATGGGTCTGGAATCGGGCGAAGCGCCCGAGATGTGGCTGGAGACGGCGCCGGAGAAGATCACCAAGCTGCACCAGGATTTCGTCGATGCGGGGTCCGACATCATCCTGACCAACAGCTTTGGCGGCACCCGCAACCGGCTGAAACTGCACCAGGCCGATGACCGGGTGTTCGCGCTCAACAAGAAGGCCGCCGAGATTGCCCGCGCCGTCGCCGACAAGGCGCCGCGCAAGGTGATCGTCGCCGGCTCCGTCGGCCCCACCGGCGACCTGCTGGTGCCGCTCGGCGCCATGACCTACGACTCGGCGGTCGAATCCTTCGCCGAACAGATCGCAGGCCTCAAGGCTGGCGGCATCGACGTCGTCTGGATCGAAACCATGTCGGCCACCGACGAAATCCGCGCTGCAGCCCAGGCCGCCACCGATGCCGGCCTGCCTTATGTCTACACCGGCTCCTTCGACACCGCCGGCAAGACCATGATGGGCGTGCACCCGCGCGACATCCATTCGCTGGCCAAGGACATCGGCGACGGTCCGCTGGCCGTGGGCGCCAATTGCGGCGTCGGCGCGTCGGACATCCTGTCCTCGCTGCTCGACATGACCGAAGCTGATCCGAACGCCATCGTGGTGGTCAAGGGCAATTGCGGCATCCCGGAATTCCGCGGCACCGAAATCCATTATTCCGGCACGCCGCCGCTGATGGCCGATTACGCCCGCCTCGCCATCGACGCCGGCGCCCGCATCATCGGCGGCTGCTGCGGCACCTCCTGCGACCATCTGGCCGCCATGCGCGAGGCCGTGGACAGCCACATCAAGGCGCAGCGCCCGACGGTGGAGACGATCGTCGAACGCATCGGCCCGATGCGCAACACGGTCGCCACCGACAACCCCGCCCCCACCCGCGAACGCCGCGGCCGCCGGGGCTGATGCTGCCCGACACGGTTGAACACACAGAGGCCGGCGCAAGCGCCGGCCTCTCTTGATTCGTCAGGACCAACAGGCTGTTGCGATCAGTCCTTGTCTGATCCGGCCTGCAGACGTTCAATGTCCTCGCGCGCCTTTTTCAGGATCTCGAGCGCCTGCTGCGCCTGGGGTGCAGACAACTCGCCGCGCCGCAGCTGCTGGAACAGCGTCCGCCGCAATGCGCGGAATTCCGCGCCCAGCGACACGCCCTGGATTTCCTCCGACGCCTCGTCGATCTGCGCGTTGATCCGGTCGAGATCGACGCGATTTTCCTCAAGATAGGCCTGGCCTTCCGCGGTGATCGCGAACAGCTTCTTGGCGCCCTGCATCTGGGAAGAAACCAGATCGGCCTCCTCCAGCATCTGCAGCATCGGATAGATCGCGCCGGGGCTCGGGCTGTAGGCGCCCTGGAAACGGGCTTCGAGCGCCTTGATGATGTCATAGCCGTGGCGCGGCTGCTCGGCGATCAGGCCGAGAACCACCAGCCTCAGTGCGCCGGCGTCGAACATGCGCTTGCCGCCGCCGCCGAACGGCCCGCCGCGATGGCGCCCGAACGGCCCGCCGCGTCCACCGCCATGTTCACCGCCACGCCCGCCTCCGCCACCTTGCCCGCGTCCGCCTGATCCTTCAGTCCCGGCAAAATGGCGGCCTTCGCCATGGCATCTGTGTCTGTGCATTCCAAACATGTTGGATTTCCTTTCTAAACTTCGATAGCACTTTATAACGCATTATCTATGTAAAGATATATCTTTTGCAAGAGCCATCACGGATGCGACCGATAGGAATATTCGCATACCATTGATTTCACGCTGATATTTCTCGAAAGATAGCTTGTCCGAACGTTGCCAGATCTCTTACTTTGGGCATTACGGATCCGTGGATCAGGTCATTATGCCCCAACGGGAAGCGGATGGACGGCCCAGCGAGCATCCAGTCCGATCCCATGGTTTTTTCACGAGCCCAGCGGACCTTACCGGTCCAGCCCCTCGGCAAGCCGCACCAGTTGCAAAAACTCCGACCGGTAGCCGAACGGATCATCGCCGCGCGACTCGCGGGCGATCCGCTCGATCTCGTCATAGCCGAAGGCAGCGACCTGACCGGTATTGCGCAGTTTCTGCCCGAAGGCGGCGACGGCAATGGAAAACCGGACGTCGTCGGCCGCTGACGCAAAACTCTCAGCCTCCGCCTCCGGCATCACCGGAATTTCCGTGAGCTGGCTCTCCGCCTCACCCGGCGTCTTGGCCCGGATCTTGAGGAACGCCAGTTCATCGCCCAGTTCGGTCGTTGCGGGTCTTTCCTCGCCATAGCGCAGATCGCTGGTGAGGATCGCCGGGCTTCCAACCGGCGTGATCTCGTAGATCGCGGTCACGGTGTGGCCCGAGCCGATCTCGCCCGCATCCACAAGGTCATTGTTGAAATCCTCACGGTTCAATGCCCGGGTCTCGAACCCGATCTGGCGATACTCGGCCACCACGGCCGGATTGAACTCGATCTGGAATTTCACATCCGACGCGATCGGGAACAGCGACGCCGAAGCTTCCTGCACCAGCGTCTTTTCGGCCTCCGCCAGGGTGTCGATATAGGCGGCGATGCCATTGCCGTTCTGGGCGATCGCCTGCATCAGCTGGTCATTGTAATTGCCCTGGCCGAAGCCGAAGACCGACAGGAACACCCCGCTCTCGCGCTTGTCTTCGATCAAGGCGGTGAGCGATTGATCGTCGCTCTGGCCGACATTGAAGTCGCCGTCGGTGGCAAGCATCACCCGGTTGACCCCGCCCTCTTTGAAGCCTTTCTCGGCGAGGCGGTAGGCTTCTGAAAGTCCTGCGGCGCCGGCCGTCGAGCCGCCGGGCCGCAATGTGTCCATGGCGTCGAGAATCGTGCGCTTGTCGGAAACCGGCGTCGGCTCCAGCACCGTGCCCGCCTCGCCCGCATAGGTGACGATCGACACCGTGTCGTCCGGATCGAGCGTGTTGACGAGTAGCCGGAAGGCCGATTTCAGCAGTGGCAGCTTGTCGGCCTCGTTCATCGATCCCGACACGTCGAGGAGGAACACCAGATTGGCGGCCGGCCGCTCGCTTGGCGTGATCTCGTAGC
This sequence comes from Hoeflea sp., assembly GCA_019084245.1. Taxonomy (GTDB): domain Bacteria; phylum Pseudomonadota; class Alphaproteobacteria; order Rhizobiales; family Rhizobiaceae; genus Hoeflea. Next base: position 141,403 of record JAHRFE010000013.1, on the reverse strand, counting down.
CCTTCACGCCGATATGCAGAAGCTTCGTGTTCGCATTCCACGGCGTCGGAGTCACCGTCACGGTGGCGCGGAATGGCATGCTGGCTGTGTCGGGACCGGGATAGTCATAAGGGAAGTAATTGATCAGCTCCTCCACACGCACCGTCTCCGGCGCGGGCACGACGCCCTGCTTCAGCGCCCGGCGCACCATGGCATAGGACGAGGTGTCGACATCCGCCGAGAAGGTCGAGACCGGCTCCTCAAGGACTGACTTGACGCCATGGCTCGCGACCGCCTCCACCCTGTCGCGACCGACCTCGATCTGAGGGACCGGGTAATCGGGAGACCGCACCATGCCGTCCTGATGCCGCTGCGCATTGGCCTGCCCGTATTCACTTCCGGGTTGGAGGGTGATGCTGTTGCGCTGCATGCCCTGTTGCAGCGCTCCGACTGGGTTGAGCGCCCGTTGTGCCGGCCGGGGCGCAGCCGCCATCGGCGGCGGCGCTGCATCCGCCCGCTCCATCTCTTCCTGTTGTGGCGCAGGCGGCAATGGTGTCTCCATCGCCATGTCCGGGCCGGCGGATCTGCCGGTTTCCAGCGGCGCCAGCAGTTCCGGCTCAAAGCCGGGCTGGTCCCGGGCTATCTGCCAGGTCATGTAGGCTGCCGCGGGCAGGATCATCAAGGTGGCAAGGGCCGTGCCCGCCATATAGCGCTGGTTCATCAGTCCACTCCGTATCGAGGTTACGATACGGCTAAGACGTCCGACGGGGGCCGATCCTTGGGCGGGACGTTTTTTTTCCGGCCCCGCCTTGTCAAAAGCTTGAAGTGCGGCGTCCAGCGCCTGGCGCTTGGCATCCTCAAGCGGGGGCGGCGCGTTGCGCGCCAGTCTTTTGAGATCCTTGTCGATCATTGCTCTTCTCCAGACCCGCGCAGCAGCGTTTCCAGCCGCTTCCGCGCGGTGTGCAGATGGTAGGAAACCGTCGATTCGGCGCAGCCCATCACGGCGGCGGCATCGGCGTGGCTCAATTCCTCGCCGTAAACCAGAAGCACGGCATCGCGCTGCTTGTCCGGCAGGGTGCGGACCGCATCCCACACATAATCGCTGTGGCTCGGCTTGTAGCTCGCCATATCCTCGCCGAGAGCCGTGGCGTGGACCGCAAGCGCCTCCACCTTGCGCATCTCGCGGGCAATGAACCTGGCATGATCATGGGCCGCGTTGATGGTGATCCGGTAAAGCCAGGTCCTGAACGCACTCTCGTTGCGCCATTTGCGGATCGCAAATCCGAGCCTTAGGCAGACGTTCTGCGCAATGTCCTCGGCCGCGGACCTGTCGCGACACCATTTCCAGGCCACGCGATGAATGAAGGCATAGTGGCGCTCGACAAGCATGGCGAAAGCTTCACGGTCACCAACAGACGCCCGCTCGGCCAAGGTGTCATCCGCCGGCTCTTCGTCGCTCCGGGTCTTCGGTTCCATGCAGGCACGCGTCTCCATCATTGAAGCTTTGACGTTACCGATCCGGCAATCCTTGGGTTCTGTGACACAAATTTATGAATAAGCCGTCATATGGAACCGGATCTGTGCACCGTCATAGCGATGCGCGCGCCCGACAGGACAGGCGTCGCGCGCCAGGCATCCTGTGCTCATGCAGCCCTTTCGGCCCGGATCAGTCTTGAGATATGCGCGGCAGGATGCAACATCGAACCCGTTCGGGCTGAACGCGTCAACCGGACAGGCGGAGAGACACGGCTTATCGACGCAGGTGTCGCAAGGGTGAATCGTCGCTCCGACAGCCGAGCCGGCCTCGTTCGCTGCGGCCGAAAGCCCCAGTTGCGCCAGCGCCTCCGGCCCAAACAGGATCGCGCCGCGATAGCCGTGCCAGAGGCCGTAGACCGGGTGAATGAGCATCCCCAAAGGCGACCCCTTTAATCCTTCGGCTGCCCTGGCCCATTGCTGGAACGGTTGCCACGGCTTGTCGGACGGAAACACCGCCTCGCCGCCCGCCGAAAGCGCCAGCGGCGTGATCACCGCCTTGGACCAGCTGTCGAACGGGTTTTCGACGCCGGAATGCTGGTGATGCCAGGTCTCGAAGATGGGCCAGAAATCGCCGCCAAGATGGCCGATGAGCCCGACCGCAGCGGCGGCCCCGCCAGTACTGAGCCGGGGTGCCGTCTCCGCGTCCGGAAACACCCATCCGCGCAGACAAAGCCCGTGCCCGGCGAGTTCCGCCTCAAGCGTTTCGATGTCACCAGCCCCGGCCATCGGCCTCAGCCGCCCGATCCGCCATCGCGGAACGCAGAGCGCCAGACCTCCTTGTGAATGAGGCCTGCAACTTTATCCTGACCGCCTGTCTCCCTGGCTTTATCGGGCTGTGTTCAAGTGAAGGCGTCGGGCATCTCGTCCTTGCGCCGGGCGATGAACGCGAGCAGAGCGGCGTCAATCGCCGGGTCGAGGTCCGGCGCCACATAGCTGTCGAGCCACGACCGGCAAAGGGCGCGGGCACGTTCCTCGATGCGCTTCTCGCCTTCGGCAAGCCACTGCTCATAGGAATTGTTGTCGGCCAGCGCAGAGCGGTAGAACGCCTGCTGGAAATTGGCCTGGGTATGAGCGCAGCCGAGATAATGGCTGCCAGGCCCGACCTCGGCGATGGCGTCGAGCGCCTGGCCGGTTTCCGACAGGTCGATCCCCTCGGCGAAGCGCTGCTGCATGCCGAGCTGATCGATGTCGATCATGAACTTCTCATAGGAACTGACCAGCCCGCCCTCAAGCCAGCCGGCCGAATGCAGGGCGAAGTTGGTGCCCGCCAGCAGCGTCATGTTGAGCGTTGCCGCACTTTCGTGGGCTGCCTGCGCATCGGGAACCTTGGAGCCGCAGAGCGAACCGCCGGTGCGAAACGGGATCTTCAGCCGCCGCGCCAACTGCGCCGCGCCATAGGAGACCAGCGAAGGCTCGGGGGTGCCGAAGGTCGGCGCGCCCGATTGCATCGAGATCGAGGCGGCAAAGGTGCCGAACAGCACCGGCGCGCCGGGCCGGATCAGCTGGGTCAGGGCCGCACCCGCCAGCACTTCGGCGAGAATCTGCGTGAGCGTGCCGGCGACCGTCACCGGGCTCATGGCGCCGGCGAGGATGAACGGCGAGACGACGCAGGCCTGGTTGTTGCGGGCATAGACCTTGAGCGCGCCCAGCATGGTCTCGTCGAACACCATCGGCGAATTGGCGTTGATCAGGTTGAGCGTGACGCAATTCTGGTCGACGAACTCGGCGCCGAACAGGATCTTGCACATCTCGATCGTGTCCTCGGCCCGTTCGGGCGCGGTCACCGAGCCCATGAACGGCTTGTCCGAGTATTTCATGTGGCTGTAGACCATGTCGAAATGCCGCTTGTTGACGGGCACGTCGACCGGCTCGCACACGGTGCCGCCGGAATGGTGCATCGCCGGCGCCATGTAGGCCAGTTTGACGAAATTGCGGAAATCCTCGATTGTCGCATAGCGCCGCTCGCCATCGAGATCGCGGACGAAGGGCGGACCGTAGACCGGCGCGAACACGGTGGCCTTGCCGCCGATCTGCACCGAGCGCGCCGGATTGCGGGCATGCTGGGTGAAGACTTCCGGCGCCGTCTTCAGCAGTTCGCGGCACAGCCCGCGAGGGAATCGCACCCGCTCACCGGTCACATCGGCGCCGGCTTCGCGCCACAGCTGAAGCGCTTCGGCGTCATCGCGGAACTCGATGCCGATTTCCTGAAGCACCGTGTCGGCATTGCGCTCGATCAGGCTCAGGCCTTCTTCGTCCAGCACCTCGTATACGCCGAGCTTGCGCAGGATGAACGGCATCGAAACGCCGGGCCCGCCGCCGCTTCTGAGCGCGCGCCGCCCTGCGGCACCCTTGCCGCGCCGGCCGGCGGATGCCTCCGGCGCTGCCTCTTGAGCCAGGTCTGGGGGGGAAAGCGTGTCTGGATGAGCCATGAAGAGCCTGCATATTCTGAAATGGCGCACCATCGCGCCGATTCCGCCATGCTAGCCAAAACCGCTCCCCGCACCTTCCTCTGAGCGCCAAGCCTTGGCGCTCAAGGAATATTGCATAAAAGACACGCCGTCGCTTTTTCCGACATGCGCGTCGCATTCAAGGAACGTTTTGCAAACAATCGCCTATATCGCTATGCAGGGTAAATCTGGTGCGTCGAAACGCCGGACAAGTAATATCAAGGGAGTCACCGATGTCTGACGATGAAATCATTCTTTCCGAACTCTCCGATGATGAACTTGTGCAGCAGATGCATGACGACCTGTATGACGGGCTCAAGGAAGAGATCGAGGAAGGCACCAACATCCTTCTCAGCCGCGGCTGGACGCCCTACGACCTCCTGACCGAGGCGCTGGTCGAGGGCATGCGAATCGTCGGCGAGGATTTCCGCGACGGCATTCTGTTCGTTCCCGAAGTGCTGATGAGCGCCAATGCGATGAAGGCCGGGATGTTCATCCTGCGCCCGCTGCTGATCGAAACCGGCGCACCGAAGCTCGGCAAGATGGTGATCGGCACCGTCAAGGGCGACATCCACGACATCGGCAAGAACCTCGTCGGCATGATGATGGAAGGCGCCGGCTTCGATGTGATCGACCTCGGGATCAACAACCCGGTGGAAAAATACATCGAGGCGATCGAGCGCGAACAGCCCGATATCCTCGGCATGTCGGCGCTCCTGACCACGACCATGCCCTATATGAAGGTCGTTATCGACACGATGAAGGAAAAGGGCATCCGCGACGATTTCATCGTGCTGGTCGGCGGGGCGCCGCTCAATGAGGAATTCGGCAAGGCCGTGGGCGCCGACGCCTATTGCCGCGATGCGGCCGTGGCCGTCGAGACCGCCAAGGAACTGATCAAGCGCCGCCACAACCGGCTCGCCGCCGGAGCCTAACAGGCCGGCAATTCACAGGCGCCGAATTCGGCGCCTGTGTGCAGCCTGATCTGCCGCCGAGCATCCGATCGGATGCGCAAGGGCCATTTTGGGGTTCAGGCGCGGCGTCACTCAAATGGCCTCATTCGAGTGACAAAAGCATCAGAACGAATCCTGAACCGCATCCGCAGACTGGTTGACGTCGCGGCCGACGCCGCGAATGGTATTGGCGCAGGATGCAAGCATCAATGCAACGAGCATTACGGTGGAAATCTTGGTAAGTGTCATCGGTCTTCATCCTTCGCGTTGAAATTGACGCCAAAAGAATGTTCACCGCATACAAGGCGATTTGATGGTCAAGCCGCAAATGCAGACAGATAAGGTCCGTGAAAAGGTTCGCGTCATCGCCTGTGGCATGATTGCCCGCGAGGTTCTGGCGGTCAATGCGCAGCTCGGACACGATCACATCGATCTCAAATGCATCGACGCCAATTTTCACCATCATCCCGATCGGATCGCACCGGCCGTGGAGCGCGCCATCGAGTCTGCCCGGCAGGAGGGATATGAGCACATCTTCATCGGTTACGCCGATTGCGGCACCGGCGGCGACCTCGACAAGGTCTGCGCCGCCCATGGCGTCGAGAGGATTGCCGGCCCGCACTGTTTCTCCTTCTATATGGGCAATGCCGCCTTCGAGGCTGCGGGCGACGACATGATGACGACCTTTTTCATCACCGATTTCCTCGCGCGCCACTTCGACGCCTTCCTGATCCGGCCGCTGGGCCTCGACCGCTATCCCGAATTGCGCGACACCTATTTCGGTCACTACGAGCGGGCGCTGTATCTGGCCCAGACCGACGATCCCGATCTGGAAGACAAGGCCCGCACCGCGGCTGAGCGCCTGGGGCTTCGCTTTGAGCGGAGATTGACCGGATATGGCGATCTGACGGACGCCCTGGCGCGGCTGTGAGCCTGCCGGACAGGCGCTTCCTGGACACGCCCAAATATATTTTTGGACAGCCATAATTCTTAAGCAAACCATGCTTACATATCGGGAGATCGAAATACAGGGTAACCCCAGTGAATCCGCAGTCCGCCTTGTCTCACCAGCCTTCCATCGCCCCTAGCGACCCCAAACACCCCGAAAAACTCTCCGAGCTGCTCGACCGCCTGGCTCGCGACGCGGGTGACCGCATCAGCATGGGCGAGATCGCCACCGCGCTCGACGACCGCTCGTTCGGCGCGTTCCTCCTGGTCTTCGCCATTCCCAACCTCATTCCGCTGCCGCCAGGCGCAACCATGGTGCTGGGTTTGCCCATGGTGTTTGTCGCCTGGCAGATGGTGATCGGCTACCACAAGGTCTGGCTACCCCGGGCGCTCGCCAACTACACTGTCGACCGGGGCACCTTCCAGCGCATGGTCACGCGCGTCTCGCCCTGGTTGCGCAACGCCGAAACCTGGGTCCGCCCGCGCAACTGGCCACTTGACGGCCCGATCCGCGAACGGTTGTTCGGGATTTTCGCCTTGCTGCTGGGCATCACCTGCGTGCTGCCGATTCCCTTCGGGAACTGGCTGCCGGCCTTTGCGGTAGCCGTTCTCGGCGTCGCCCATACCGAGCGGGACGGCAATTGCCTGCTCTTGGGCGTCGTTTCCGGCATTGTCTCGATCACGGTGGCCACTCTTGTCGTGGCCTTCACCGGAGCCGTGCTGATCCGTCTGTTCTGAGCCGCTTCAGGTCGCCGCAACCTTCGCCGGTTCACTCCGACCGCGCCGTAGCCGGTTCTTAACCTCGGCCATGCTAACGTCGAGCTTTGATACGAGCGGAAAAATGCATGACCAAGAGACCGACACTCCTCGTCATCACCTCCGGCGGCGCCTATGCCTGGGTCATCGTCAATGCGCTGGCGTCGCGCTTTGGCACTGTCGAGGTGGCCCTGGAGCAGCCCGAGCCGAAGAGCCTTTTTCTCAGGCGCCGCGCCCGCAAGGTCGGCTGGTTCCAGACCGGCGGGCAGTTTGTCACCATGACCGTCTCCCGTTTCGGCAAACGCCTTGCCGGTGCGCGGACCGACGAGATCATTGCCACCCACGGCCTGCAGACCGAGCCGTTGCCTTCGCTCACCATCACGCCCGTCTCCTCCGCCAATGGCGCCGATTGCCTGGACCTGATCGCTGCGCGCAAGCCGGATCTCATCTTCCTCGCAGGATGCCGGATGCTGTCGAAGGCGACGCTTTCGGCCATCCCCTGCCGGGTGATCAACTATCATTCCGGGATCAATCCCAAATATCGCGGGCTGGCCGGCGGCTGGTGGGCGCGCGCCACCCGCGACGTTGAAAACTACGGCGCCACCGTGCATCTGGTCGACGCCGGCGTCGATACCGGCGCCACGCTCCGCCAGGCCTTCCTCACGCCGCATCCGCGCGAAACGCTCATGACTGATTCGCTGGCCATGGCCGCGGGCTCGCGCGAGATGGTCACCCAGGCCGTGGAAGACGTGCTGAACGGGACGATCGAGCCGCAATCGAGCGACCTGCCCTCCGTGCAGCGGTTCCATCCGCCAATCTGGACCTATCTCTCGACCGGTCTCGCCAAGGGCATCTGGTAGCCGATTTCCGGTCCGGATTTGACCCCGGCGATCAAGCCGATTACCTCCGTTTGCATTCAGGTCGTTTTTGACGCGCCGCGCGTCGTCGTGAGCGAAGCGGCCAGAAATCCCCATGCGCATTGTAACTTCCAAGGAGACCCCCATGGCCAACTGCATCATCGTCTACTGGCGCGACATTCCCGCCCAGGTGATCATCAAGAAGGGACGCGCGACCGCCAAGCGGGAGCTGTCGCTTCGGTTCACCGAGGCGATCGACATGTGCGCCATGCGCACGGGTGCTGCCGAGACCGATGACTACCTCGCCGAATGGCGGCGCGCCGACCCGGTGGAAGTCTCCGACGATCTGGAAGCCGAGGCCGAGAAGGCCGCGGCCGAGCTTGAAGCAGCCTATGACAAGGAACGCCTGGTGGCGCTGGTCAAGGGCGGAGGCAGGGAGAGCCATGGCTGACGAACCGACCAAGACCACGCAGGCGAGCCTCAACAAGAAGGCCGCGGCGAAGACGGCCTACAAGCCGTCGGGCGTTTCGGCCACCGGCCGCAACGCCCGCAGCTTCGCCATCCGCCTCTGGTCGGTGCGCCATTCCCGCGCGCTGGAATGGTTTTACGCCCGTTTCGCCGATGTGTTCCTGAAGCTGCATCCGATGTGGAAGGCAATCGGCTACCAGCGCGCCGAGGGCCCGGTGAAATTTGTCGAGAAACACGTCAAGGGCTTCCTCTTCGACTGCCGCATGTGCGGCCAGTGCGTGCTGTCGTCCACCGGCATGTCCTGCCCGATGAACTGCCCGAAGCAGTTGCGCAACGGCCCCTGCGGCGGCGTCCGCGCCAACGGCAATTGCGAGGTCGAGCCCGACATGCCCTGCGTCTGGGTGCAGGCCTGGTCCGGCGCGCAGCAGATGAACGGCCGCGACATGATCCTCAATGTGCAGAAGCCGGTGGATCAGTCGCTGCGCGAAACCTCCTCCTGGCTCCGGGTCACCGCAAGCGCCGCAGCCAGCCGCGAAGCGGCCGCCAACCCCGGAGCCGCTCAATGAGCCAGGCCGACGCCAATCCGCTTGATCCCTCGGCCCCGCTGGAGCCGCTGCCCGGGCACTCGTCCCACGGACGCCTCGAACGCATCCTGCGCCGCGGCGAATTCGCCGTGACCGCCGAGCTCAACCCGCCCGACAGCGCCAATCCGCACGATGTCTATGAACGCGCCGCGATCTTCGACGGCTGGGTCGACGGCATCAACGCCGTCGACGCCTCGGGCGCCAACGCCCACATGTCCTCGGTCGGCATCTGCGCCCTGCTGACCCGCATGGGCTATGCGCCGATCCTGCAGATCTCCTGCCGCGACAGGAACCGCATCGCCATCCAGGGTGACGTGCTCGGCGCCTCGGCCATGGGTGTGCAGAACATTCTGTGCCTGACCGGCGACGGCGTGCAGGCCGGCGACCAGCCCGGCGCCAAGCCGGTGTTCGATCTCGACTGCATGTCGCTCCTGGAAACCATCCGGATCATGCGCGACAATTCGAAGTTCCTGTCGGGCCGCAAGCTGACCAGCCCGCCAACCGTGTTCCTCGGCGCCGCCATCAACCCCTTCGCGCCGCCTTACGATTTCCGGCCGCATCGCCTGGCCAAGAAGATCGCCGCCGGCGCCCAGTTCGTCCAGAGCCAGTATTGCTACGACGTGCCGATGTTCAGGCGCTACATGCAACAGGTGCGCGAGATGGGGCTCGACAAGGAGTGCTTCATCATGTGCGGCGTCGGCCCGCTGGCTTCGGCGCGAACCGCCAAATGGATGCGCGCCAACGTGCCGGGCGTGCATATTCCCGACGAGATCATCAGGCGCTTGGAAGGCGCGCAGGACCAGAAGAAGGAAGGCAAGCAGCTCTGCATCGACATCATCAACGAGGTCAAGGAGATCGACGGCGTCTCCGGAATCCACGTCATGGCCTATCGCCAGGAGGAATTCGTCGCCGAGATCGTGCACGAATCGGGCGTGCTCAAGGGCCGCAGGCCCTGGCGCAAGGAGCCCAATCCGGTGGACGAACTGGTGGCCGCCCGCATGGAGGAAATCCTGGAGGAACCCAGGCAAATCCCGCATGAGATGGCCGGTGCGGTCGGTGACTCCGAGACATCCTGACAGGCCCAAAGGCTTGCATCTCCGCCCAAAATTCTATAACGATATAAACAAGTCTTTATGTCTTCACTGCAAGGATCGAACATGACCCGCACTATCGTCGCCTCCGCCACCCGCGAAGTCATCATCGGCTTTGACCAGCCCTTCTGCGTGATCGGCGAGCGCATCAACCCGACCGGGCGCAAGAAGCTGGCCGCCGAGATGATCGCCGGAAATTTCGAGACCGTGATCAAGGACGCGCTCGAACAGGTCGCCGCCGGCGCCACCATGCTCGACGTCAATGCGGGCGTGACCTCGGTCAACCCGAACGAGACCGAGCCGGGCCTCTTGGTGCAGACCATGGAAATCGTCCAGGGCCTGGTCGACATCCCGCTGTCGATCGACAGTTCGGTGACTGCGGCCATCGAAGCCGCACTTAAGGTCGCCAAGGGCCGCCCGCTGGTCAACTCCGTGACCGGCGAGGAAGAAAAGCTCGAGGCGATCCTGCCGCTGTGCAAGAAATACGACGTGCCGGTGGTGGCGATCTCAAACGACGAGACCGGCATTTCCATGGACCCCGATGTCCGCTTTGCGGTCGCCAAGAAGATCGTCGAGCGCGCCATGGATTACGGCATCAAGCCGCATGACATCGTCGTCGACCCGCTGGTCATGCCGATCGGCGCGCTGGGCGATGCCGGCCGCCAGGTCTTTGCGCTGCTCTACCGGCTGCGCAACGAGCTCAAGGTCAACACCACCTGCGGCCTCTCCAACGTTTCCTTCGGCCTGCCCCACCGCCACGGCATCAATGCCGGCTTCATCCCGATGGTGATCGGCGCCGGCATGACGTCCGCGATCATGAACCCCTGCCGTCCGCAGGAAATGGAAGCCGTGCGCGCCGCCAATGTGCTCAATGGCACCGATCCCAACTGCACCAACTGGATCAAGACCTACAAGGACTACCAGCCACATGTGGCGGGCTCCGCCCCCGCCCCGCAGTCCCAGGCGCCCTCGGGCAGCGACAGCCGCCGCCGCGGCGGCCGCGCCGGCCGCTCGGGAACTGCGTGAGCAAAGATAGCTGGACTATGAATCTGGCAAACCATTGTTTCAGATTTGCGATTGGACCGAGATCGCTCCCACACCCTCATCCTGAGGCGCGAGCTCCGAAGGGGCGAGCCTCGAAGGGCGAGGGTGTGGGCCACTGGACGCTATGGTTTTGGTATAAGGTGGCCGCGCCGCGAAAGTTCTGGCAATCCTTCATAGTTCAAGGCGATCAAGGCTTCCTTTTTTCGCCTCGACCATCCCTTGATTTGGCGTTCACGGGCAATCGCGTCGGTAATCAAATCGTAGGTCTCGGAAAACACCAGCTCAACCGGCCGTCGCTTGGCCGTATAACTGGTTTCACTTGGCAAATTGTTATGCTCCCATACACGAGCCTCAACCGCCTGCTTGGTGAGTCCGGTGTAATAGCTCCCATCCGCACAACGCAAAATGTAGACCGTTGCCTCGACCATCCTGCCCCTCGTCCTTCGAGGCTCGCATTCGCTTTGCTCATGCTCACACCTCAGGATGAGGGTCAGGATAGAGCATCGCGCCTCAATTGCAAAATGGTGACCCAATGACCGACCACCTCGTCCTGTTCATGCCGTCGGGAAAGCGCGGGCGCTTTCCGACCGACACCCCCGTACTCGATGCCGCGCGGCAACTCGGCGTGCATGTGGAAAGTGTCTGCGGCGGCCGCGGCATCTGCGGGCGCTGCCAGGTCGACGTGCAGGAAGGCGTCTTCGCCAAGCACGGCATCACCTCGTCCAACGACCACATCACGCCCTTTGGCGGCAATGAGGTTCGCTACGCAGAGAAGCGCGACCTGAAGCCCGGCCGCAGGCTGTCCTGCTCGGCCAGGATCCTGGGCGACCTGGTCATCGACATCCCGCAGGACGCCGTGGTCAATGCACAAGTTGTGCGCAAGGATTCCGACGGCCGCGTCATCGAGCGCAATCCGGCAATCCACATGTGCTATGTCGAGGTCGAGGAGCCCGACATGCACAAGCCGCTGGGCGATCTCGATCGGCTGCTCTTGGCGATCGAGGCCGACTGGGGCTTCAAGAATCTCGCAATCGACACCTATCTGCTCGGCCAGGTGCAGCAGATCCTGCGCAAGGGCAACTGGACCGTCACCGCGGCCGTTCACGAGCCGGTCCATGGCGGCCAGGCAACACTTGTGGCGCTCTACCCCGGCCTCAAGAACGAGGCCTATGGCATCGCCTGCGATATCGGGTCCACCACCATCGCCATGCATCTGTCCTCACTGCTGTCGGGCCGCACGCTCGCCTCGTCCGGCACCTCCAATCCGCAGATCCGCTTCGGCGAGGATCTGATGAGCCGCGTCTCCTACGTGATGATGAACCCCGAGGGCCGCGAGGGCATGACCATCGCCGTGCGCGAGGCGATCAACGGGCTGATCGACAAGGTCTGCAAGGAAGGCGAGATCGACCGCGCCGACATTCTCGACGCGGTTTTCGTCGGCAATCCGATCATGCACCATCTTTTCCTGGGCATCGATCCGACCGAACTCGGCGGCGCACCCTTTGCCCTCGCCGTTTCCGGCGCGGTCAATGTCAGATCCTCAGAGATCGGCCTTCCGCTCAATCCTGGCGCCCGGGTCTACATGCTGCCCTGCATCGCCGGCCATGTCGGCGCCGATGCGGCGGCCGCCACGCTGACCGAAGGCCCGCACCGCCAGGACGAGATGATGCTGCTCGTCGACGTCGGCACCAATGCCGAGATCGTGCTCGGAAATTCCATCCGCACGGTGGCCGCCTCCTCGCCCACCGGTCCAGCCTTCGAGGGCGCCGAGATCTCCTGCGGCCAGCGCGCGGCCCCCGGCGCCATCGAGCGCATCCGCATCGATCCGGTCACCTTCGAGCCGCGCTACCGCGTCATCGGCATCGAGCCCTGGTCGGATGAACCGGGCTTCGACGAACTGGCCAAGACCGTCGGCGTCACCGGCGTCTGCGGCTCGGGCATCATCGAGATCATCGCCGAGATGTATCTCGCCGGCATCATCACCGAGGACGGCGTCATCAATGGCGATCTCGCAGCCCAAAGCGAGCGCATCGTCAGCACCGGACGCACCTTCGCCTATCTCCTGCGCGACGGCGAGCAGAAGCTGATGGTGACCCAGACCGACGTCCGCGCCATCCAGCTTGCCAAGGCGGCGCTCTACGCCGGCGTCAAGCTGTTGATGGACAAGCAGGGCATCACCAGCGTCGACCGCATCGGCCTTGCCGGCGCCTTCGGCTCCTTCATCGATCCGAAATATGCCCTTGTGCTGGGTCTCGTGCCTGATTGCGATCTCGAGAAGGTCAAGGCCGTCGGCAACGCCGCAGGCACCGGCGCCCGCATGGCGCTCTTGAACCGCAACCACCGCCGCGAGATCGAACACACGGTCACCCGCATCGAGAAGATCGAAACCGCGCTGGAGCCGAAGTTCCAGGAGCATTTCGTCAACGCCATGGCCTTCCCCAACAAGATCGACGCCTTCCCCAGGCTCACCGAAGTGGTCAGGCTGCCCGAACGCTCGATGGACACCGACGCCGCCGCCGGCATCGAACCCGGCGCCGGCCGCCGGCGAGGCGGACGCAGGCGCGGCTGACCGGCGGGGCTGGAACTCTAGGCCCGTCACCCTCGCCCCTGTGGCGAGGGTCTACGGACGGCGCCCCGCAATAAACGGTCCAGTGGGAAACGCCGAGGGGCCAGTAGATCCTCGGGACAGGCCCGAGGACGACGATGCGGCGGGGTCGGCAAGCCTCTCGAACGTCCCTCACTCCGCCATGCATGGATCTCCCTGCCCTTCCTGCTCGGCACGTATTGTCCGCCGCAATCCGCCCATTGCGCCCTCCGTCACAGGCTCCGCACGGCCCCTCCGCCGTCACCCTCGCCCTTGTGGCGAGGGTCTGCAGACGCCCGCCCCGCAACAACCGGATCGATGGAAACGCCGAGGGGTCAGTAGATCCTCGGGACAGGCCCGAGGAGGACGATCCGGCTAGGGCCGACGAGGGCGGCGGGGTCCGAGGAGAGCGGCGGAGCGTACTTAAACAGGCTACCGGACGCCGGAAGGACCAGACCTGCGCGCCCTAGCGGCTGTCATCCGCCGAACGACAATGCGTCAGACCCCAGCCTCATTCCGGCCAGATATATTTGCCCCGCGCCCAACCGAGTTCTGCGTCGTCGGTCATCACCTGGCACCAGACATTGGCCTGCTTCATCTTGGAATATTTCCACTCCGAGCTGCCCTTCCCGTCGATCCGGAACGAGACATTGGTGACGATGCTCTTGCAGCGGCCGGTCAGGCTGATCGGCTCATTGAGCAGGTATGCATCGATGATTCTCGAATTTGCGCCTGGCCATTTGCGGATGTTGAGCGCGTCATCCGGCGCGATCGCCGTCACGGTGCCGGCGGTGAATGCCGATGACATGGCCGGAACGGTGGCGGTGGCGGTGGTCACGGCCGCAAGGGCCAAAAGCATGCGGATGGATGAAGTCATGATCGTGTCTCCCTTTGTGAGCGCCGTCACGCGTGCGCCAATGTCAGAAGATTAGAAATACCCGCCTGTATTTGTCCTGAATGCGCCGTTCAGAAAGGGTTCATCACCGCGCCATCCCAATCAAGGGGCTTCGAACACCCCGGTCTCGCTGAAATGCTGGAAGCGGGCACGGAAGTGATCGCTCAGCGCCATCACCTGCGGCGACGGGTCCGCCGCCACTTTCAGCAGCAGATGGTATTTGCCCGGCGCGGGAAGCCCGCAATCCTCGTCAAGCACCTGGATGTCGGATCCGAGAAAGCTCCGCCCCATCGGCGCGATCGCAAGATCGGCCAGGATCGCCGACCGCTGCCCGGCCGAATGCGATGTCATGAACGCCACCCTGTAGGACCGTCCCACCTTCTCGAGCGCCGCCAGCGCGCTGTCGCGCCAGACGCAGCCCTCGTCCCACATGGAGACCGGCAGCGGGTCCATCAGGTAGGCCTGTCCGCCCTTCGCGCCGGCCCAGACGATGTCATCGGTCATCAGGACTTCGCCCGGATCGGGCGTCTGGTCGCGCATGCAGCTGATCAGGGCGATGTCGATATGGCCCGAGGCAAAGCGCTTCAGCAGGCTGGTCGACTGGTCGATCACCACATCCACCACCACGGATGGATGCGACTTGGCAAACAGCTTTAGCACGCTTGGCAGCACCGCCTCGCCATAGTCGGATGGCGACCCGATCCGCACCACGCCCGAGACATCGGAGGTGACGAAGCGCGAGATCGCTTCGCGGTTGAGCGCGATCAGCCGCCGCGCGTAGCCCAGCAGAACCTCGCCGTCATGGGTGAGCGACACATTGCGCGCGTCCCGCAAAAACACCGAAACGCCCAGTTGCTCCTCGAGCCGCTTGATCTGCATCGAGACCGCCGACGGCGTCCGGTAGATCCGCGCCGCTGCCGCCGTGAAGCTGCCGGTCTCGGCAATGGCGACGAAGCTGCGCAACACGTCGGGGTCCAGCATCATGAGCGGATGATTGAGCGGCGCGTTCATGGTGTTCAATTCCGTTGATCGTTTGGGTCAATTCATTTCGTTTGATTGAATCATGCATCGACGCGATGCTGTTGTCAATCCAGTCAGTCTGGTCAACACCGATCAAGGAGACACAGCGATGTTCGGTTTCTCTCACATCACCCGCAAGGCGCGTCAGTGGCGCGCGCATCAGAAGCGTGCAGCCATGGAAAGCGTCCTGATGGATCTTCCGCTTGAACTGCAAAAGGACATCGGCTGGCCCGGCCCTGCGGATCTGCCATCGCTGAGCAGCGCGCAAGCCGATATCCATGCCCGTCCGATGCTGTGAAGCCCGGCAATTCCCGGTCCCGTCCCCGCTGCGGACCATGTCGCAGGCCGAAATATTTGCGTGTCATCCCAGTGACAAATCGCGAAATTTATGGCCTGATCGCGACATGGGCCTCGCGGGGGCGCGAACTGGGATTTTTGAATGCCCTCACATACGAAGCATATGCGGTCGATCGTCTTTTTCATGGTTCCGGAATTTTCCATGATCGCATTTTCCATGGCGATCGAGCCCTTGCGCCTGGCCAACCGGATGCTGGGCTACGAGTGCTACACATGGCGTCTGGCGTCCCATGACGGCGCGCCTGTGCCCGCCTCGAACCAGGTCGTGGTGGCGGTCAACACCTCGCTCGCCGACGAACGCCGCAGCCTGTCGGGCGAGAACCGGCCCACCATGGTGTTCGTCTGTTCCGGCGTCAATGTCGAGCGTTTCGACAACAAGTCGGTGCTCGCCTGGCTGCGTGAGGAGAACAATCGCGGCGTGGCCATCGGCGGATTGTGCACCGGCGCCCACATCCTGGCGAAGGCCGGGCTGCTGTCGGGCCGGCGCTGCGCCATCCATTGGGAAAATCTGCCGGGCTTTTCCGAGGCCTTCCCCAAGGCCCATGTCTATGCCGATCTCTATGAAATCGACGGCAACATCCACACCTGTGCCGGCGGCACTGCAGCACTCGACATGATGCTGAGCCTGATCGGCGAGGATCATGACGACACGCTGGTCAACCGCATCTGTGAAATGGCGCTGACCGACCGGGTCCGCAACGCCCATGACCGCCAGCGCCTGCCGCTGCGCGCCCGCCTCGGCGTCCAGAATGCCAAGGTGCTGTCGATCATCGAACTGATGGAAGCCAATCTGTCCGAACCGCTGTCGCTGATCGAGATCGCCGACGACGCCGGCCTGTCGCGGCGCCAGATCGAACGCCTGTTCCGCCAGGAAATGGGCCGCTCGCCGGCGCGCTACTATCTCGAGATCCGGCTCGACCGGGCGCGGCACCTGCTCATCCAGTCTCCGATGCCGGTGGTCGAGGTGGCGGTCGCCTGCGGCTTTGTCTCCGCCTCGCATTTCTCCAAATGCTACCGCGAGCTTTACAACCGCTCGCCGCAACAGGAGCGCGCCGAGCGCAAGCAGTACCAGGCCGCAGCCTGAACTGGGATTCCAAGCTCAGGCCGACGCGGCGACAATCGGCAACAGCGAGGCTGCCTTTTTCAAGGCTTCCATCTTCACCAGAATGCCGATGTTCTGCGCGATGCGGCACTGGAATTCCTCCTGGACGAAGGGACGGTAGAGAAAATCGCTCGCCCCGGCCTTGAGGAAACTGGCTGAAAGCTCGGGATCGTTCGAATTGGAAATGCCGATGATGCGCAGCACGTCGTCGGAATATTTGCGGCGCAGCTTGCGGGTCAGCTGATAGCCATCCATGTCGCCCATGTGGTAATCCGTCAGCACCAGGCTGATATCCGGATGTGCTTCGATGGCCTCAAGCGCCTCCTGCCCCGAGGCAGCTTCGACAATCTCGAATTTCTGCGCCGTAAGCATCGATGACAGGATGCTGCGCTGGGTTTTCGTGTCGTCGACGACCAGAATGCGGAAATCGCGGTTGGAAATGATCCGGCCGACCGCCATGACGATCTCGTCAAACGCCCGGTCATTGTCCTTGATGACGTAATCGAGCACGTTCTTCTTCAGGATGCTCTTGCGCGTGTTGAAATCGAACTTGCCGGTGAACACAATGGTCGGCAGGTCGATTTCAAGCGCATAGTCGAGCGCCTCGCAATGGGGCGAATCCGGCAGGTTGAGGTCGGTCACGGCGACAAAGAACCCGTGATCGGCGCCGGCGGCAGCCTGCCGCATTTCAGCCAATGAGCTGCAGGTGACGACATCGACGCCCAGATCGGTTTCGAACCGGTATTTCAGCGCCGAGGTGAACATCCGCGAATCTTCGACAAGCAGGACACGCAGGCGTTCGGGCGCGGTCGCAAGACTGGCGCGCATCCCAGCGTCTTTTTTCGCTCTAGGCAAAGCAGCTACTCCAATTGCGCGCGGTTTCGGCCGCACGACTGAGAAAATGCCCTGACAAGGTCAGGCGACCTTTGCCGCAGCGCGGCTCCCCATCCATCTCCGCGCCGACTTGATCTGATCAAGCGTGTCGAGGTTCTGATTGACGCGGCAGTAGAATTCCTCGTCGACATAGGGCCGCAGCATGAAATCATTGCCGCCCGCCTTCAGGAACCGGGCTGAGAGCATCCGGTTGTCGGAGGACGAAACGCCGATGATCCTGAGCTCATGGCTGCCGCGCACCGCACGCAAACGCCGCGTCAGCTCGAAGCCGTCGATGTCAGGCATGTTGTAGTCGGTGATCACCAGGCCGATATCCGGGGTGACCTTCAGGATATCGAGGGCCCGGGCGCCGTTCTCGGCAGCGCTGACCTTGAAGTTGAACCGCTCCAGCCGGCTGCGCAACAGCGCCCGCGCGGTGGCGCTGTCATCGACGATGAGCACATGGTGGCGGTGATTGGTGAGAAAGCGGCAGACCGATTCCGCCAGCAGATCGATCGCCAGGATATTGTCTTTGATCACGTAATCGACGATGTCGCGAGCCAGAATGCCCTCGCGCGTGGATTCGTGGAAGGTGCCGGTGAAGACGATGATCGGGATCGACAGATCGGCCAGATAATTCAGCGCCTCGCCGTTTTCGGCGCCCGGCAGGTTGATGTTGGAGATCGCCAGGGTGATCGGGCGTTCATTGTATTCGAACGCCAGTTGCAGCTCTTCGAAACTGCGGCACACCTCGATGTCGATGTCGAAATTCTCTTTCAGCGTCTGCCCGATCATGGAGGTAAACACGTTGGAATCTTCCGCCACGATGATGCGGTGGGACCCGAGAGACCCGCCGGAATACTGCATACCTGAAAGCCCGATGAACATGCGCCTACCCCTTCAATCGACCGAAACTACCAAAGCGGCGATTGAATTTCAGTTAACGGTTGAAGCCGATCTGGTCTGCAGCCACCGCCTCCCGGTCTGGCCGGCGTCAATCCGTGCGACGCGCCCGCAACAATCCGACCTACCACCGAATTGATCACGCGTGAATAATATGTGATTTTTCATCAGGTTACACCGAAATGACGCGCGGCGACTGGCCAGCCGCAAGCCAGCCAATTCCCTCCGCCGGGCCGGATTCTTGCCATTCAGATCTGGTAGGGGCAAAACCCGCCTGATGGCAGGGGGATCAGAACCGGCAGCCCTTGCTCACGGTTCGTCAAACATCCAGCGCCGCTGCTCCCAGATCTTCTCGCCAATCAGGCAGTCATAGGGCTCGCTCGACGGTCGCAGGAAGGGCGACGACGGCAGCGCCTGGGCGGGGACGACCGCGGGCAGTTCGTCCGGCAGGCTGCCGATCTCAAGGATCAGCTTGCGGCGGATCGCCTCCGGAAACTGGTCCCAGCTCTTGACCGGCACCAGAAAGCTCCCCGGCCCGCCGATCACACACTCCGCGTAATAGGTGTCGAGATCGCCGATATTGAAGCCGCCGCCCGGCCCGTCGCTCGTCATCAACGGCAGGCCGTTGATGACGATGCGCTGCGCCAGGGCCTCCTCGCGGGCGCTCAGGACCGGCCCGCCATGATTGTTGGGGCCATCCCCGGAGACATCGATCACCTTGCGAAACCCGTCGAACGGCGCCTCGTCCAGCCGCTTCACCGCGTGCTTGATGGCGCCTGAGATCGAGGTGCGCCGCTGCGCCAGCGGCATCGAGTCCAGAACAAGAGCCGACACCTGATCGGCGTCCGCCGCGGTTTCCACCAGCGTCCAGTCGAACACCTCGCGGATCGAGCCGTTCCCGGCCCATTCGAACATGGTGATGGCAATGCGGCCATAAGCGCCTTGCGCGATGGCGCGCACCACGTCGGGATGATTGAGCGCGGCTGCATAGCCCTCGCGCTGGATCGTCAGTTCCCGTGGCGACATCGAGCGGGACACATCGACCGCCAGCACCAGCGCCACGTCGACAGGCTCCTGAGCCTGCGCGCCCGGAAGGGCCGCAACCAGACCCGCAGCTGTCATGAGCGCCGTGATCCATCTTGCCATGGCGCAAGTCTAGCATGGAGGGAGGACGGGTCGAAGCGGGTTTTTGACGAAGCCCGGGACCAGATGCGGCGGCTTCTATGCCGCAAGGGCGGTGATGTGTGGACCGGATCGGCCTGGCTCTTGCCGGCTACAGTGCCCCGGTCCTTGCCTATTCGGCCGTGATCGGTAATGCCGAGAGCTTGAGGCCCATGGCCTTCATCAGCTTGAGCACGGTGACGAATTCCGGATTGCCGGTCTCGCCAAGCGCCTTGTAGAGGCTCTCGCGCCCGAGCCCCGCGTCTTCCGCCACCGCCGTCATGCCGAGCGAGCGCGCCACGGTGCCGAGCGCCCGGCGGATCTGGGCTACATCGCCCTCCTCAAACGCGGCTGCCATGTAATCCGCGCGCGCTTCGGGGCTGTCGAGATAGTCGGCGGCGTCGAAGCGGGGCATGTTCTTAATGGAGGTCATTGGGCCAATCCTTCAATTCCTTTGCCAGAATTTTGGCTGTCGCCACGTCTCGCGCCTGGCTGCTCTTGTCCCCGCCGCACAGGAGCACCACGACCAGGGAACCGCGTTGCACATAATAGACCCTGTAGCCGGGACCATGGTCAACGCGCAGTTCCTGAACACCATCGCCGACGCCCTTGTGATCGCCGAAGTTGCCGTCGGAGATCCGCTCGATCCGCAAGAGAATCTTTGAAACGGCGCGCCTGTCCCGGAGTGCACGCAGCCAGCGGTCGAAGATCGGATGTCTGCGAATATTCATTATTGTATCCCATGAGATACAAGCCCGCAAGCGAGATGTTGCATAAGCATAGGGGCAGGCTGTCCCCGCCGTACGACCCTGTTTCTCGTATTCTCCGGCAAAGTACCAATACAGCAGTAACCGGGCACAATAATACACGCTTAAGTCGCATGCATGTCAAACAACTTGACGCAATACAAAACCCGCCAGCCTCTCGACCGACGGGTCCAATCTCACGCCTCGGCGCTAACCGCCTTCGCCTCAGCTCCGCGGCTTCAGATTTTCCGGGTCATACAGCGGCTTGTAGCCGACAGCCGCCACTTCCACCGGATAGGTCTCGGCGAAATACTCAACGCTGAGCTTGCGCCCCACCTGGCAGTACTCCCACGGCAGATAGGCGAGCGCGATGTTCTTGCCGATGGTCGGGCCATAGGCGATCGAGGTGGTGTAGGAGCGGCGGCCGAGCGCGTCGATGAGAACTTCGCGGGTCTCCGGGTCCATCACCGGCAGCGTGCCGACGGGAAAGCGGGCGACGCCGTGGCTGTCGATAGTGTTGGTCATGATCAGCGTGCAGAGCATGGCCGGCTGGTGGTCGCGCGCCTTGTATTCGAGGTGCTTCGCCTTGCCACGGAAATCGGCCTCCTTGACCTTCGGGCGCGCCAGATCGGCCTCCAGCAGATTGTACTGGGTCAGGAGGTCGGCGTTCTGCAGGCGCAGGCTCTTCTCCATGCGGCGGGAATTGGCATAGGTCTCGATGCCGAAGGCCATGACGCCGGTGGCGCGCAGCGCGTCCCACACGGCGAGCCCGTCCTCGTATTTCATGTGCAGCTCCCACCCCTGCTCGCCGACATAGGAGATGCGGAAGGCGGTCACGGCCTTGCCGGCGATCTCGATCGGCTTGATCGCGGCGAAGGGGAAGTTCTCGGGATCGAGGCCCGCCGGATCGGCCACGGCTTTCTTCAGGGTCGTCCGCGCGTTCGGGCCCCAGATGCCGATGGTGATGTAGTGTTCCGACGTTTCGGTGATGGTGACGTCGAGGCCGCGATCCTTGGCCACGCGCTTCATGTAGTGGAAGTCGCGCGGGCCGGCGTCGGCGCCGTTGACCAGACGGCAGCGGTCGGCGAGCCGGAACACGGTAAAGTCGGCGCGCACCATGCCCTCGTCGTCGAGGAAATGTGTGTAGATGCCCTTGCCGATATTGCCGTCGCCGCCGATCTTCGCCGCGCACAGCCATTCCAGCAGCTCGACATGGTCGGGGCCTTCGATGTCGACCATGTGGAAGTGGCTCAGATTGACGATACCGCAATCCTCGCTCATCGCCAGGTGCTCGGCATTGGAGACGCGCCAGAAATGGCGGCTGTCCCACTCGTTCTCGCGCACCGGCACCTGGGCGCCGTATTTTTGCAGCAGAGGCTCGTTGGCGGCGTAGCCATGCGCCCGCTCCCAGCCGCCGAGCTCCATGAAATGCCCCCCGAGTTCCACTTCGCGCTCGTAGAACGGCGACCGCTTGACGTTGCGGCCGGTGCCATAGGGCTCACGGGTGTGGACAGCGGGGAAGTAGATCTTCTGCGCCGCCTCGAAGGTGCGGCCCTCGATGAACTCTTCCGTCAGCTGATGCGGATAGAAGCGGGCATAGTCGATCGAATTGTGGTCGATCTCGGTGCGGCCGTCGGTCATCCAGTCGGCAATCAGCTTGCCGTAGCCGGGACCGTCCTTGACCCAGATGGCGACGCAATACCACAATCCGCGCACCTTCTGGCTTTCGCCGCAGGAAGGCCCGCCGGCGGCAGACACCTGCAGCAGGCCGTTGAAGGAATGGCTTTCATTGTAGCCGAGTTCGCCGAGGATCGGCGTCAGTTCCATGGCGCGCTCCAGCGGCGCGAGGATCTGCTCCATGTCGAGATCGCGCTGCGAGGGCGACAGCCGCGCCTCGTGCTTTTCCAGGATGTCGCGCGGATGGCAGAGACGCGGGCTGTCGGTCTCGTAGTAGCCCCATTCGATCTGCCCGCCCTCGGAGGTCTTCGGGTCGCCGGTGTCGCGCATATAGGCGGAGTTGCCCTGGTCGCGCAAAAGCGGCCAGCCGATGTCCTTGCCGGTGCCTTCAAACTCGGTGTAGGGGCCAAAGAACGTCAGCGGATGGTCGACCGGCATCACCGGAAGATCCTCGCCCACCATCCCGGCGATCAGGCGGCCCCAGATGCCGGCGCAGACCACGACATGGTCCGCATGAATCGTGCCGCGCGGCGTGACGACGCCCTTGATATGGCCATTCTCGACGATCAGCGACTGCGCCGGTGTGTTGGCGAAGGCTTTCAGCTTGCCGGTCTTCTCGCCAGCGTCGACCAGCTTGCCGGCAACCGTTTGCGAACGCGGGATGACGAGGCCGGCATCCGGATCGAACAGGCCGCCCATCACCTGATCTTCCTCGATCAGCGGGAACAGCGCCTTGATCTCGGCGGGCGAGACATAATGCGCGCGGGTGCCGAACGCCTTGGCGGAAGACAGCTTGCGCCTGATCTCTTCCATCCAGCTGTCATCGCCGGTGCGCGCGACTTCCAGCCCGCCGATTCGGGCGTAATGGCCCATCTTCTCGAAGAAATCGATCGAATATTGCGTGGTCCAGACCGAGAGATAGTCGTGGCTCGTGGTGTAGCAGAAGTCCGACGCATGCGCCGTCGAGCCGATATCTGTCGGAATCCCCGACTTGTCGATGCCGACAATATCGTCCCAACCGCGCTCGATCAGATGGTGAGCGATGGAGGCGCCGACGATGCCGCCGAGCCCGATGATGACGACATTTGCCTTGGACGGAAACCCTGCCATTGTCTTTGACCCTGTTTGCACTTGCAGCAGAATTTAGGATCTGCCGCAGCAAAACCAGAGCCTGTCTACGACATTCTTTCCATGCTGCACGACGAGTGGCCTGCGGACCGGGCCAACCGGATGAGGAGACGGCCGGGATTGGCCGGAATGCGCGCAGGCAGAACAAACGGAAAGGGGCGCGAGCCTTTCGGATCGCGCCCCGGTTTTCAAGCCAGACTGGTGTTACTTGATCACCGCACCGCCATTGACGATGTCGATGTCCTCGTTGCCGGCGAGCGTTTCCCGGTCGCCCGAGGGCATGGTGACGAAGCAGCCGGCGGGGCAGAAAGTCACGGTCGCGCCGGCCTCGACCACCAGTTCGATCTTGTTGCCGTCTTCGGTGACGCTCAGAACCTGGGCCTGGGCATCCTTGTTGGTGACGCTGGCAGCAGCAGCGCCGCCAATCATCGCCACGCTCATGCCCAAAGCCATGGCCAATCGAATAAGATAAGTTTTCATCGGTCTTCGGCGGTGTCGCCGCTCCCTGTTAAAACGCTGTCGAGCCCTGTTGGCCCGGTATGTATGCTTTATTAGCACCGCGAAACTGAATGCAGTCTGAACGGATTGGTTTCACCGGTCACCCCCGTCCGGGCCGGCATCGTCCTCCATCGAGTCCTGGGCGGTCTTTGGCGGCCGCTTGCGCCTCGGTCGTCTTGCAGGGCTGGTTTTGGCCTCGGGGGCGTCCGGGTCCGAAGCCGCGTCCGGCGAAGGTACGGTTTCGGTCACCTTGCCCGAGAGCTTGGCGGCCAGTTCCGCGAGCGGCCCCGCATCATCGCTGAACTTGACGTTGAGATCGCGCTGCGGGAACGGAATTTCAATCCCCTCGGCCTTGAGCCGCTCAAAGATGCGCAGGCGCAGTTCGGTGCGCGCCGAAAGACCGCTGAGCACATCGGCCAGATGCGCCTTCACTTCGAAATTCAGCGAAGAATCGCCAAAACCGGCAAAATAGATCACCGGCGGGGGATTCTTCAGGACGAGTTCACAGCTGTCGGCAACTTCGGCGAGGATCTGGATTACCTTTCGCGGATCCACGCTGTAGCTCAAGCCGATCGGCACATCGACCCGCCCCAGGCTGTTGCGGTGAGTCCAGTTTCCGACCGGCGCATTGATCAGTTCGGAATTCGGCACGATGATCGACTGGCGCGAGAATGTCTCGATCTCGGTAGCGCGCACGGAGATCTTCCTGACAAAGCCCTCGGTCGTACCGGTCACCACCCAGTCGCCGACCTTGAAAGGCCGTTCGGCGAGCAGGATCAGGCCAGAGACGAAGTTGCTGACAATGTTCTGAAGCCCGAAACCGATGCCCAGCGACAAGGCGCCAGCAACAAGAGCCAGGCTCGATAGATCTATGCCCGCGGCGGAAATACCGATCAGTCCGGCTACCGCGACACCGAGATAACCTATCCCGGTCTTGATCGAGTTGCGCACGCCGGTGTCCATCTGCCCACGCGCCATGACGTTGCCGTCGAGCCAGCGCTGAAACCAGCGCGTCGCCAGCAGACCGGCGATGAACAGCAGAATGCCGAAGAAGATGCCGACCAGCGAAATGGTGATGCCGCCGATGCGGATTTCCGTGAGGAACCGGTAGAACCACAGTTCGATATCCTGGATCTGGAAGCCCCATTGCAGCAGGATCAGCGGCACGCCAAGCAGCAGCACCAGAAGACTGATCAGCAGTCCCGCCGCAAGTCCGGCCTGGTCGAGCCCGACCTGACCGACCTCGAAGCGGGTCTCCATCCACCGGCCGATGACGGTTTGAGCAAAGGTGCCCCGCTCGGAGATGGCCTTGCCCGACAGATAGCCGATATACATTGTTGTAAGAATCGCGCCGGTGACAACGATCTGGGTCGCGGCGAATCGGGCGAGCCCGACATAGCCGAGAGCCGCCGTGGCCAGCAATCCGAGGCCGCCGATCAGCAGCGTCACCCAAATCACCCGCGGCCAGGCTTCGCCCGGATCAGCCGCATCGCCGGATTTGGAAAGCATTGGCCTCACCAGTGCCATGCCGATCAGGATGAACGCCATCAGGCACACCGAGATGATGCCCTTCAGGACCGTCAGCACCACCGGCGATCCAAGCGACCGGCTGAGCTGGCCCGAGACATAGTCGAGCCCGTTGACCGCCACCAGCGCCACCACGAGCAGGTAGAGCACCCGTGCGCCGCTGTTCGAAACGTCCACCAGACGCCAGGCCGGCATGCGCGGCGAAAGAATTCCGCGCGCAAGCTTGCTGACGAAAAAGACAGCGACGATGACGGCAAGCAGGCTGCTGATGACCGGGGCCACGTCGGGCCGCAGGATTGCGAAGCTCCCGGCCAGAACATAGATCGCGCCGACAAGCGCCGTCATCGCCATCGTCGGGATGATGGTGGACCAGAACGCCACCGACAGCCGGCTGGTATAGGGCGGATCCTCGACACCGGGATCCCGTGCAATCAGATTGCCGAACAGCCTGTAGGCGCCCGACACGAACACCAGCGCAGCCAGCAGCGCGAAGAACAGCCATCCGAACAGCGCGTGCCATTTGAAGGCCCAGACAAATTTCATCCAGGATCCATAGGTGCGGACAACATCGTCCACCTCATCGCCGATGGCGATCAGCGCTTCCGACAGCATCGCCGGGCCGATTTCCGTGCGCTTGAACAGGGTCGTGGCGAACAGCTCCCGGCGCGCATCGGTGATCCGGTCACCGAGTTCGCTAGCCCTGACCGTGACGCCTTCCGCCCGGCCAGTGAGTGTGTTGATCCGCGCCCGTTCGGCGGAAAGCCGGGCCCGCTCCTCGACGATTGCCGCCGGCTCCGCCGGTTCGCCCTCGGCGGGAACCGGGCCAAGCTCATCGATCCGCGCCTTGATTTCGGTCAGCCGTGGCCGGAGCGAAACCCCGATCTCGAGCATGCCGCGGGCCAACGTTTCCAGTTCGAGCTTGAGGTCGACCAGGGCGCTGTCATTGTCGGCATTTTCGGCCACGCGCGTCGTCAGCCGGGCAATATTTGCTTCCGCGGACGCAAGGCGTTCTTCCGCCGCCGTAATCGCGGGCGACGCAGCAATATCGGCAGGCGCTGCGGCCCGCGGGGCGGCGACAGGGGCCGATTGCTCTGTGGCCTGAAGCGGCGACGGGTCTACGGTTTGGGCATCGGCTGCGGCCACCGATCCGGTGATCAGCAGGCCAGCCAGGACAAATGCCGTCAACCAGTCAAAACGCATGGAATCCCTATCCCGTTAAAGTCCGCCGGTTCATCCTTAGCGCATAAGCCGTCGGATCGGAATCCATTTGCTGCGCCGCCGGAAACTAGAATCCGGCGCCGGGCTCGGCGAGGTAAGCTTCTTCCTCTGCCGTCGACACCCGGCCGAGGATCGCATTGCGATGCGGAAACCGCCCGAAGCGGGCGATGATGTCCTGATGCTGGCGGGCATAATCGAGATAGGTCTCATTGCCCAGCGCCTCGCACAGCGCCACTGCGCGATCCTGGTCCGCAAGGGTTTCGGCATGCTCGAACGGCAAGTAGAAGAAGATCCGCCGGTCTTCGCTCACCGCCGCGTCGGCACCGACGGCAAGCGCGGCCTTGGCTGCGTTGAGCGCAAGGCTGTCGGTGGCGAAGGCCAGGGGCGAGCCCCGGTACATGTTGCGGGGGAACTGATCGAGCACGATCAAAAGCGCCAACCGCGCCTCGGCCGAAGCCCGCCATTCCGGCGGCACCGTCCGCGACAGATCCAGGTGCAAGCTGGAAAACCGCTCTGTGATCGTCCGGTCCAGCTCCGGATCCTTGACGAACCATTGCTTCGGCGTGAGCTCGTTGAACCAGAAGTCGAGCACGGTTTCGATGGTTTCGGTCATGAATTATCCTGTCTTGCGTTTCGCCAGTATCACATAAATGCATCGCGTGAATGTGTCGCGTCAATGTGGTGACATCGGCCGCAGCTTCAACCATCCGGCGGTCAATTGCCAGTCGGGATGCTCGGTTTTGTCAGTGCCTCCCCGGTCAGGCGGCCTCCGCCTCGACCTGAAGCGTAACCAGGCTGACCCCGTCCGTTACCTGCGCGCCCACGGCCACCAGGACTTCGGCCACCACGCCGTCACGCGGGGCGCTGAGCGTCATTTCCATTTTCATGGCTTCCATGATCACCATCGCATCACCCGATTTGACGCTCGCGCCTGCCTCCACCAGCACATGCTTGACAATGCCTGGCATCGCCGAGATCACTTGGTCGCCACCCGCCGCCAGATCGTCGCTGCGCTTGCCCTGCGGCTTGGAAAGCAGGTGGGTGAGGCCTTCGTAAAACACCGCCACGCTTCTCTCCGATTGCGCCACGCGGCAACGCCGAGCCACGCCATCGGCACGGAACGCCCAGTCATGGCCCCGAGCCGACACCGCCTCCAGATCCATATCCACAGCAAGCCCGGCCCCCGAAACCCGCCAATGATCCGCGCCGAGGCGCTCCACCTGAAAGGCGTGCTCCGCACCGTCGATCTCCAGCACGACCCTGCGCCTGGGCGCGCCCCAGATCTCGAACGGACCGATGGCGCTGACGGCACCGCCCCCTGGCGCCGGAACCATGCCGGAAGCCGCCAGCGCGGCCAGCGCCACGATGTGATCCGGCGCAGGCTCAGCCTCTGTCAGGCTCGCCAGATTGCGCTCGATCAGCCCGGTGTCGAGCCGCCCGGCGGCGAAATCGGCGTCGCGGCAGAGTTTTGCCAGGAACGCCGTGTTGGTCACCGTGCCGGCGATCTCGGTGCGCCCGAGAGCGCCTGCAAGCTTGCTGAGCGCCTCGGCGCGGGTCTTGCCGTGGGCGATCACCTTGGCGATCATCGGATCATAGAACGGGGTGATCTCGTCGCCTTCGCGCACCCCGGCATCAACGCGGATGTCGCCATTGGGGAACGCGAGATGCGCGAGCCGCCCGACCGCCGGCAGAAAGCCCTTGCCCGCATCCTCGGCATAGATCCGCGCCTCCACCGCATGGCCGTTGATCGCGAGCTCCTCCTGGCGCATCGGCAAGGCTTCTCCCGAAGCCACCCGGATCTGCCATTCGACCAGATCAAGCCCGGTGATCAGCTCGGTCACCGGATGCTCGACCTGCAGCCGCGTGTTCATTTCCATGAACCAGAACCGGTCGGGATTGAGCCCCTCGCTGGCGTCGACGATGAATTCCACCGTCCCCGCCCCGCAATAGCTGATCGCCTTTGCCGCCTGCACGGCAGCCGCTCCCATCGCCGCCCGCATCTCCGCGGGCATGCCGGGCGCCGGCGCTTCCTCGATCACCTTCTGGTGGCGGCGCTGCGCCGAACAATCGCGCTCGAACAGATGCACCACATTGCCGTGGCTGTCGCCGAACACCTGGATCTCGATATGGCGCGGGGTGGTGACATATTTCTCCACCAGCACCCGGTCGTCGCCGAAGGATGCCTTGGCCTCGCGCCGCGCCGAGGACAGCGCTGCGGGAAAATCCGCCTGATTGTCGACCTTGCGCATGCCTTTTCCGCCGCCGCCGGCGCGCGCCTTGATCAAGACCGGAAAGCCGATCTCGTTGGCCTTGCCCGCCAGCACCACAAGCTCCTGCGCCTCGCCGTGATAGCCCGGCACCACCGGAACATTGGCCTTTTCCATCAAGGCCTTGGCCGCGTCCTTGAGCCCCATCGCCCGGATCGCCTTGGCCGACGGCCCGATGAAGATCAGCCCCGCTCTTTCCACCTTTTCGACGAAGTCCGGGTTCTCCGACAGGAAGCCATAGCCCGGATGGATCGCATCCGCGCCGGTTCGCTTCGCCGCATCAAGGATCGCATCAACCTTGAGATAGCTCTCGGACGCCTGGGCCGGTCCGATCAGCACCGCCTCGTCCGCCATCTCCACATGCAGCGCGTTCCGGTCCGCCTCGGAATAGACCGCCACCGTGGCAATACCCATCATGCGCGCGGTGCGAATGACCCGGCAGGCAATCTCGCCCCGGTTGGCGATGAGGATTTTGGTGATCATGGATGTCCCATTTCGCTCCAGAGTTTGAAGTCCATCGTACTTGCCGAAGCGAGCCGTCGATCATTGCTGACGAAGGCATCACACCGGCTGAGAGTGGCGGTGGCAATGTGAATGGCATCCGGCAACCTCACACCGGTCCCGGCCCGCACCCGCGCCGCCTTAAGGAGAACCGCGCGTGACACTTCCGACACCCTTACAATTTCACTGTCTGCTGAAAGCAGGGACAGATAGGCGCGAATGAGCGGTTCGTCCTTGTCTGCGATAGGTTTGACAAGGCATTCCGCCAGCGTCAGTTCACTGGTCACAGCCTCAAGCACGCCCGTATCGATATCGCCGACAAACGCCGTTTGAGCGCCATCCAACTCGCCGACCTTTTCCAGAACGGCGATGAGGGCATTGGTATCAAGATAAACCCGCCGAGCTTCCGCCACCGTCAACGCTCCCATTCGTCACGCAACGACCGGACATAGGCATCGATTTCTTCCTGGGTGCTCCGCTTCGACGCAATACCGACGAAGTCGCTGAACCGCTTTGGCATGTCCGGGTTCAGGGAGCCCGCAGGAGATGTCAGGCCCACCGCGCTCGAAAGAATGGCGCGCACTTCCGCCTCGGTCGAGCGATTGTTGGCCGCAGCCCGCAGCTTGACCGCCTCCAAGACCGCATCCTCCAATTGCCGCACCACGATCTGACCCATCTCTCTCACTCCGGTTGATATCAAAATGATATCACTTCTGTCTTGGCATTTCCACCTCGTCTTGCCCACCGGCGGCGCCTAATCTCCCCCTTGGAGGGGGAGAAAGCAAAATCAACATCTTGGCGAAGCCAAGTGTTAGATTTTGCAAGAGAGGGGGCAGGTCGCGCTCACGCATCGGTCGCCACCTTGATGATATGCAGGGCTGCTCCATCGCCGTTGCGTTCGATCTCGTCATTCCAGAACCTCAATATCCGGTAGCCTCTCGAGCTGAAGTAGCTGTCGCGTTCAAGATCCGAAACGCTTTCGGAATGCTGCCCGCCATCGGCTTCAATGATCAGTTTCTTCTCATGGCAGACGAAATCGACAATGTAAGGACCCATCGGCTCCTGACGCTTGAACTTCATCCCTTCAAGCTTTCGTCCCCGCAGCATCTGCCAAAGCATGTTCTCCGCCTTGGTTGGATCTTTGCGCATCGCGCGGGCGAAGCGCCTCAGCCGCTCGGACATCTCGTCTGCCATGCCCATCCCCCTCTCTTGCGATTTCTGGCGCTTGGCCGCGCTGCGCACGTCCAAGACACCGAAATCGCTTTCTCCCCCTCCAGGGGGAGATTAACCCTCACATCCTGAACACGCCAAATTTCGTCTCGCCCACCGGCGCGTTCAGCGCCACAGACAGACTCAGCGCCAGGATCTCACGGCTCTTCAGCGGGTTGATGATGCCGTCGTCCCAGAGCCGCGCCGAGGCGTAGAGCGGGTGCGACTGCGTTTCGAACATCTCGATGGTCGGGCGCTTGAACTCCGCTTCGTCCTCGGCCGACCAGCTCCCGCCCTTGCGCTCGATGGCGTCGCGCCTGACGCTGGCGAGCACGCCCGCCGCCTGTTCGCCGCCCATTACCGAGATGCGGCTGTTGGGCCAGGTCCACAGGAAGCGGGGCGAATAGGCGCGGCCGCACATGCCGTAATTGCCCGCGCCGAACGAGCCGCCGATGATCATGGTGATCTTCGGCACGGCGGTGGTGGCCACAGCGGTGACCATCTTGGCGCCGTCCTTGGCGATGCCCCCGGCCTCGTATTTCTGTCCCACCATGAAGCCGGTAATGTTCTGCAGGAAGACCAGCGGGATCTTGCGCTGGGAGCACAGCTCGATGAAATGCGCGGCCTTGACCGCACTTTCCGAAAACAGCACGCCATTGTTGGCGATAATGCCCACCGGCATGCCCATCACATGGGCAAAGCCGCAGACAATGGTGGCGCCATAGCGCGCCTTGAACTCGTCAAACCGCGAGCCGTCGACGATGCGGGCGATCACCTCGCGGATGTCGTAGGGCTGGCGCGTGTCGGCGGGGATGATGCCGGCGATCTCCGCCGGGTCGTAGAGCGGATCCTCTGGCGGCAGGCAGTCCATCTGGCAGAGCCCCGCCCTGCCCCGGCTGTTGAGATTGGCCACCGCCTGGCGCGCCAGTTCGAGCGCATGGGCGTCATTGTCGGCCAGATGGTCGGCCACGCCCGACAGCCGCGTGTGCACATCGCCGCCGCCGAGATCCTCGGCGCTCACCACCTCTCCGGTGGCGGCCTTGACCAGCGGCGGACCGGCGAGGAAGATCGTGCCCTGGTCGCGCACGATGATGGTCTCGTCAGACATGGCTGGCACATAGGCGCCGCCCGCCGTGCACGAGCCCATCACCACGGCGATCTGGGCAATTCCTGCTGCACTCATATTGGCCTGATTGAAGAAGATCCGGCCGAAATGGTCGCGATCCGGGAACACCTCGTCCTGGTTTGGCAGGTTGGCGCCGCCCGAATCGACCAGATAGACGCATGGCAGATTGTTCTCGAGCGCGATCTCCTGGGCGCGGAGATGCTTCTTCACCGTCAGCGGATAATAGGTGCCGCCCTTCACCGTGGCGTCGTTGCACACCACCATCACGTCGCGGCCCCTGACCCGGCCGATCCCGGCGATCACGCCCGCCGAGGCGATGTCACCCCCGTAAAGCCCGTGCGCGGCGAAGCGCCCGATCTCCAGAAACGGCGAATCCGGATCGAGCAGCGTCGCCACCCGGTCGCGCGGCAAGAGCTTGCCCCGCCCCACATGGCGCTCGCGCGACGCTTCCGGCCCGCCCTGCCCGTGCAATTCTGCTGCCTCAGCCATCTCGGCGATCTGCCCATGCATGCGCGCGGAATTGTCCTTGAATGCTTGTGAGCCGGTGGAGATCTTGGATTGGATGATGGTCATGATGCGCTGTCCGGTTCTAAGGATGGTGATGGGTCGACATGGTCATTTCCACCCATCCGGAATGCCGCCTTGTGTCAATGAATACGGCTTTCAAGCCCTCGAAGCGCCCGCTGTGTGCAGACACCAGATGCTTTTGCGTGTCGTCAAGAACCACGATCTTTATCCTGTCCATCTTCGTCCGCAGCGCTCGCATAGGACACCTCCGAGAGCACCCTGATCTCGCGCTCGAGAAACAGACCGATGATCGCACGAATGATCACAAGGCCGCCGAGGAACAAGAGCCCGTCAAGATCCAGCGTGATGGCTGTGTGGATGACGTCCGAGACGATCAGCAGCTCGAGCCCGGCGAGGATGTAACTGCCCAACTCGCGGCGGGCGGTATTCATGATCGACAGCCGCCGGAAATTCTCCGACGCGAATTCGCCGCGCACCATCTTGAGGGTAAATCGCGCCGCCCCGATCAGCAGGACAGCGATTGACAACAGATCAATCACGCCGGAGAGCTGATCCAGCCACGGCGCGACCACGCCAAAGAAACCCTTAATCTCTTCAGACCCGTTCATGCTGTCACCGCCAGCATCTCGCGACCGATCAGCATCCGGTGGTTTTCGCACTGGCTGATGGACATCATCTGATCAACTCCACT
This sequence comes from Hoeflea sp., assembly GCA_019084245.1. Classification (GTDB taxonomy): domain Bacteria; phylum Pseudomonadota; class Alphaproteobacteria; order Rhizobiales; family Rhizobiaceae; genus Hoeflea. The sequence goes on along the minus strand of JAHRFE010000013.1, from coordinate 108,729 downwards.
TTGCAAGGCAGGTCGAGATCCGCCCAGATGCGATCGGTCGTCAATGCTCTCGCGTTTTCGAGAGCCGCAGTGGCGATGCAGGCCCGATCGGCGAAGGAGAGCTTCTTCCTGGTCAGGTCCGTGCGAAGACGCGCCGCGCGGTCCGCATGCACTGCTTCAAATGGCAGGATGCGCAAGCCAAGCGTCAGAAGCCATCCGGTTGCATGGTCCGGGTCGAACCCCTTTTCGATCATCTTCGCGCCGGCCTCCGACAGATTGACCGCGCTGACCGCCGCGTCGCCCAGGACGGCCGCGACGATGTCCGCGCCCGGCTCTTTGAAAGCCAGCGCCAGCAGAGCCGATGCATCCAGCATGGTCCCGCTCATTCCCGCAACGCTTCCGCCCGGCGGTCAGCAACCAGTTCGTCCGACACGAGGCTGTTGCCAGGAACCAGTTCGCGGGCTTTCTTCTGCAAGCGGCGCACCGCCGCCATCGGCGAGATGACCATCAGTTCGCCGTCCCTCACCTGCACCGTCACGCGGCCATCCTTGTCGAGCGCCATGGCGCGGCGGATATCCGCAGGCAGCACCAATGCGCCGTCAGCCGTCACGTTCAGCGCCCTGAAATCGACCGAGCCCGGCTCGACCGGATCCGCGCTCTTCCCCGCGCCTGCCTCCTGCTGTTCAGCCAACGCCTTTTTCCAGTGGGAATACTGGGTGAAGCCTGTGCCTTCATTGCCGCCTTCGGACACATAGATGTCGGCCACCTCGCGCCCTGACGGGATCACGCCGCGCTGGGCGAACAGTTCATCGCAGATCTGCCAGATCCGCGCCTTCTCCGAGCCAGGACGAATGTTTTCGTACAACATAAACGTCTCCTTTATGTTTACCGAAATAAACATAATATACAGGCATATTACATAATATCAAGCCACATAACGTTATGCCGTCTCTGCCATCATCTCCCGCCCGATCAGCATCCGGCGGATTTCGCTCGTTCCCGCGCCGATCTCGTAGAGCTTGGCGTCGCGCAAGAGCCGTCCGGTCGGGTAGTCGTTGATATAGCCGTTGCCGCCAAGCGCCTGGATCGCTTCGAGCGCCACTTGCGTGGCCTTTTCGGCGGCATAGAGAATGCATCCGGCGGCGTCCTTGCGGGTGGTTTCGCCCCGGTCGCAGGCCTGGGCCACGGCATAGACATAGGCGCGGCAGGCGTTCATCGTCGTGTACATGTCGGCCAGCTTGCCCTGCATCAGCTGGAAATTGCCGATCGGCTCGCCGAACTGCTTGCGCTCATGGCAATAGGGCACCACCACATCCATCGCCGCCGCCATGATGCCGAGCGGACCGCCGGCGAGCACCACGCGCTCGTAATCAAGCCCGGACATCAGGATCTTCGCGCCCTGGCCTTCTTCGCCCAGCACATTGTCGAACGGCACTTCGCAGTCCTCGAAGACCAGTTCGCAGGTGTTGGAGCCGCGCATGCCCATCTTGTCGAGCTTTTGCGCGGTCGAGAACCCGGCCATGCCCTTTTCAATCAAAAACGCGGTGATGCCGCGCGATTTGGCCTCCGGGTCGGTCTTGGCATAGACGACCAACGTGTTGGCGTCCGGGCCGTTGGTGATCCACATCTTGTTGCCATTGAGCACATAGCGGTCGTTGCGCTTCTCGGCGCGGAGCTTCATCGACACCACGTCCGAGCCCGCGCCAGGTTCGCTCATCGCCAGCGCGCCGACATTCTCGCCCGAGCACAGCCCGGGCAGATAGCGCTGTTTCTGCGCCTCGGAACCCCAGCGGTTGATCTGGTTGACGCAGAGATTGGAATGCGCGCCATAGGACAGGCCGATCGAGGCCGAGGCACGGCTGATTTCCTCCATCGCCACCACATGCGCGAGATAGCTCATGCCGGTGCCGCCAAATTCCGGGTCCGCCGTCATGCCGAGCAGGCCGAGCGCGCCCATCTCTTTCCACAAATGCATGGGAAAGGCGTTCTCCCGGTCGGTCTGGTCCGCCACCGGGGCGACCCGGTCGCGGGCAAAGCGCGAGACCATGTCCCTCAACGCATCGATCTCCTCGCCATGGCCAAAATTCATGCTGGTGGTGAACATGTCAGTCTTCCTCTTTCTGCCCCACCAGCCGCTTGACCAGGCGGATGTAGATCGCCTCGATCTCGTCAAGCGACAGCCGTCCGTTTTCGCGGTACCATGTGGTCATGCCTGTGAGCATGGCGATAATCGCCATGGTGGTGATCTGCGGATCGATGATGGTAAAACTGCCGTCCTTGGCGCCGCGTTCCAGGATAGCGCGCGGCACGGCCTCATAGCTGCGGCGCAGGCGCTCGATGACGCCGAAGTTCTCGTCCTCAAGGCTTCTGAGCTCCATGTAGGAGATGAACACTTCGCGCGACCGGTCGAGATGATAGCGGATGTGAAACCGGACAAAATGCTCAAGCGCCGCCGGTGCCTCAAGCTCCGGCTGATCAGCCTCTTCCCAGGCCTTGAGCAGGGTCTCCATGTGCACCACCAGGAGATCATGCAGCAGATGCTGCTTGGTCGGAAAATGATTGTAGATCGCGCCCGCCTGCACGCCTGTCTCCGCCGCGATCGCCCGCATCGACACCGCCGCATAGCCCGAGCGCGCGAACAGCTCCAGTGCGGCGTTGCGCACTTTCTCCGCTGTTTCAGCTCCCGATGATCCCGCCCGTCGCGCCATGGCCCACACAATTAAATGAACGTTCGTTTATTTTATCGTCTTCCGCCCCATCCGGCAAGCCCTGCCAGGGACGATCCGGCGTCCGGGTGCCGGTATCGGCGGCCTCGCACAGGGTCGGGCCGACACCCCGACCCGCCAGCCGCTCAAGCCAGCCAGCGCTTGCGGCGCTTGTAGTGCTTGACGTTCTTGAACGAGCGCCGCCCCTCGCCGCCGACGCCGAGATAGAACTCCTTGACGTCCTCGTTTTCGCGCAGGTCCTTGGCGACGCCATCCATGACGATGCGGCCCGACTCGAGTATATAGCCATAGGTTGCGTAGCGGAGCGCGATATTGGTGTTCTGCTCTGCCAGCAGGAAGGAGACGCCTTCCTGCTCGTTGAGCTTCTTGACGATCTCGAAGATCTCTTCCTGCAATTGCGGCGCCAGCCCCATCGACGGCTCGTCGAGCAGGATCATCTTCGGCCGGCTCATCAGCGCCCGCCCGATCGCCGTCATCTGCTGTTCGCCGCCCGACGTGTAGCCCGCCTGGCTGGTTCGGCGTTCTCTCAGCCGCGGGAAATAATTGTAGACCATCTCGATGTCGCGCCTGATCGCGGCATTGCCGTCGCGCCGGGTGAAGGCGCCGGTGAGCAGGTTTTCCTCGACTGTCAGATGGCCGAAACAATGGCGGCCTTCCATCACCTGGATGCAGCCGCGCTTGACCAGTTCATTGGCCGTCTGCGCCTCGATCCGCTTGCCCTCGAATTCGATCGATCCCTTGGTCACCTCGCCGCGCTCGGAGCGCAGCAGGTTGGAGATCGCCTTCAGCGTCGTCGTCTTGCCCGCGCCATTGGCGCCGAGCAGCGCCACGATCCCCCCTTCCGGCACCGTGAGCGACACACCCTTGAGCACGAGGATGACGTGATCATAGATCACCTCGATATTGTTCACCGCCAGGATGTTGGGCGGCGTTGGCGCATCAAGCGATACGGAAGCGGACATGGTCTGGACCCTCTCCGGTCTGATTAGGCGTCAGGGGCAGTTGTCCGCCGCGCGGGAAAATCCCCGCGCGGCGGTTGGTTGTCATGCCATCAATTGGCGCAAGGCTCGGACCGGGCCGGCCATGGCGCGTTGGAAGCCTTGTATTCCTCCGCCGCACTCACCAGCAGCGGCGCAACCTTGTCGGTCATCGGCTCGAACCAGTCAGACGCCTTGACCCATTTTTCCCCGTCCCATTCCGAGATATACATCTTGGTGGTGCCGGAATGGTTGGCGCAGGTCACATTGAGCGGCGCGATGAAGCCGGGGAGACCGATGGCCTCCAGGCGGGCTTCATCGATGACCAGATTCTCAAGACCGATCCGCATGTCCTCGGAGGTGATCACGGTCTTGCCAGTCTTTTCCTGGGCAATGCGGATGGCCTCCGACATCAGCATCGCGTTGAGCACGCCGCGATTGTAGAGGTTCTCGCCGACATTGGCAGGAGCCGTCTGGCTCTTGCCAGCATCCACGACATGCTTCCTGATGTCCTCGAATGCAGGAAGATCGGCGCCCACGAGGTTGAAGTTGAGGGTCTTGTAGCCCTTGGCCTCGGCTCCGCCAGCGCGGGCGTCGTCCTCGCCGCCGGCCCACCACACCCCGATGAACTTGTCCATCGGATAGCGGATCTTGGTGGCTTCCTTGACCGCGGTCGGGTTCATCGCGCCCCAACCCCACATCACCATGTAGTCGGGCTTGTCGCGGCGGACATTGAGCCACTGCGAGGCCTGGTTCTGCATTTCCTTGCCCGGAACCGGATATTGCACCATTTCGAAACCGTATTCCTTGGCGAGGTTCTCAAGCAGCGGAATCGGTTCACGGCCATAGCCGGCGTCGAGAAAAATGTAGCCGATCTTCTTGCCGGCGAGTTTGTCCAGTCCGCCTTCCTGCTCACCGATATATTTGATGACGCCTGAAGCACCGTCCCAATAGGTCATCGGCGGATTGAAGACCCACGGAAAAGTCTCGCCATCGGAGGCGGCCGAAAGGCCATAGGCCATCGAAAGGACCGGGATCTTGTCCACCGAGGCCTTCGGAATCACCTGCAGGGTGATGCCCGTAGACCAGGGATTGAACACGAGCGTTCCCTTGGCCTTGGCCTGCTCGTAGCATTCCACGCCCTTCTGGGTGTCGTAACCCGTTTCACACTCCTCGATGGTGAGCTTGACGCCATTGATGCCGCCGTCCCGTTCATTGAGCATCTTGAGGTAGTCGGACATGCCGTTGGCGATGTGAATGCCGGAGCCGGCAAAGGGTCCGGTGCGGTAGGTCGGCAACTGGATATAGACCGAATCCTCGGCCTGTACGGGAAGCGCCGCGCCCGCTGTAAGTGCAAGTGCAAATGCGCCGGCTGTCAGTGTGTGCAATCTCATGATTTCCTCCCATGATCGCGTCGACAGTTTTAGAGCCATTGTTGACATCCGGACCTGGCTCTCGAGTCCGGCGCCCCTCTTGATGCCCGGATCACCCGGGCATTTCGTTCACGGTCAGGCATAGGGGAACGGCCAGACCCTGAGTTTTTCCTTGCCGATCTGCCACAGCCGGGCGAGGCCATGCGGTTCGGTGATCAGGAAAAAAATGATAAGCGCGCCGACGACCATCTGAGCGATGTGAAAGATCACTTCCGCACCGACATTCAGGCCGAGCGCCGGAAACCCCGCGCGCAACACGATCGGCAACCCCCAGATGAAGGCCGCGCCAAAGAATGAGCCGACCAGGCTGCCAAGTCCGCCAAGGATCACCATGAACAGGATCTGGAACGACAGCGTGATCGAGAACGCCGAGGGTTCGGCCGCACCGAGATAGAAGAAGATGAACATCGCGCCGGCAACGCCGCTCAGATAGGACGACACCGCGAAGGCCGAGAGCTTGGCCGTCAGCGGTCGCACACCCATCAATTCGGCGGCGATATCCATGTCGCGGATCATCATCCACTGCCGCCCGATCCGCCCGCGGACGATGTTCTTGACCGCCAGAGTGACCACCACGACGATGGCGAGAACGACGAAATACTGGGTCATCGCCGAGGCCGACGGCCCGGTCAGGATGATGTCGCCAAAACCACGCCGCTCGGGCACCTCGATCGCGCCGGATGCATTGTAATTGTACAGCCACGGAATGCGGATGAAACACCATTCGAGAAAGAACTGCGCGGCCAGCGTCGTCACCGCCAGATACAGCCCTTTGATGCGGAGTGACGGAAGCCCGAACATCACGCCGATCCCGGCCGAGAACAGTCCGGAAATCATCACCAGGATGATGATGTTCACATCCGGGAATATCGAGGTCAGCTTGTAGCAGCTGTAGGCGCCCACGCCCATGAAGGCGCCGGTGCCGAGCGACAATTGGCCGGCATAGCCGGTCAGGATATTGAGTCCGATAGCCGCCAGCGACAGGATCAGGAACGGCGTCATGATTGCGTTGAGGAAAAAGTCGCTGGCAAAGAACGGAATTGCCAGTGCGACGAGCCCGATGATCGCCATCCCGATCCGGTCTTCCCGGATCGGGAAGATCGCCTGGTCGGCAATGTAGCTGGTCTTGTACTGGCCGGATTCGCGGTAGAGCATCAGTCGTCCCCCCAGACGTTGCCGCTTGACGGAAGCAGGTGCGAACTCGGCCCCGTCAGGCGGAACCGGTGCCCGGTCGGCGCTTCCATGATCACTGTGTGGTCGACGACGCTGACCTTGCGGCCGCCGAGCTGTTCGACACGGTGGATTTCCGCGGCAAGGTCGTCGGTTTCGATGTCGAAATGGATCCGCGCCTCGTCGGCAACCGCTTCGATCACCAGGGTAACGCCCTTGTCGCCAGCCAGAATGGTGGCCCGGCGCCCGTCGTCAGTGACCTGTGAGGGCTCGCCCAGCAACTGCGACCAGAACCCGGCCGCCTGCTCGATATGGCCGGCGTGGCAATCGATGACAATGGAGGAAAGTCGGCTCTTGTGCATGGCTAGACCCTTTCGATGATGCGTTCTCCGAACAGGCCCTGCGGCCGGAACAGGAGAAAGATAAGGGCAATCATGTAGGCAAGCCAGCTTTCGATGCCGCCACCCACCAGCGGACCCCAGTAGATCTCGCCGATCTTCTCGCCGACGCCGATGATCAGCCCGCCGACAATGGCGCCGGGGATCGAGGTGAAGCCGCCCAGGATCAGCACCGGCAAGGCCTTGAAGGCGATGATCTCGAGCGCGAAGGACACGTCCGAGCGCGCGCCCCACATGATGCCCGTCGTCAGCGCCACGATGCCCGCGGCAAACCAGACGATCGCCCAGATCTGGTTGAGCGAGATCCCCACCGACAGCGCTGCCTGATGGTCATCCGCCACCGCTCTCAATGCACGTCCAATCCGGGTTTTGTTGAAGAACACGGCGAGCACGGCCACCATGATGATGGCGATCACCGCCGCCGCGATGTCGATATGCTGCAGGATCAGCAGGCCGCCGTCGCCGATCTCGAACGCCGTCGATCCGGTCGGCAGCCCCAACTCGGTGGTGATCATCTGCTTGGGTTCGCCGCCAAAGACAAACTCGCCAAAGCCGACCAGGAAATAGGTAAGCCCGATGGTCGACATCAAGAGGATGATGTCGGGCTGGTTGACAAGCGGCCGCATCACGAAGCGCTCGACCGCGAGCGCCAGAAGCCCCATCACGCCGATGGTCAGGATCAGCGCCAGATAGGCGGGCACGCCCTTTTCGTGCAGCCCAACCAGCGTCAGGCCGGCAAACACCACCATGATGCCTTGCGCGAAGTTGAACACGCCCGAAGCCTTGTAGATCAGCACGAAACCGAGCGCGATCAGCGCGTAAAGCACGCCCGCGACAAAGCCTTCCCACAGCACCTGCAGGAAGAAGTCTGGCAGCTCCACCATCTGGACGAAGGGGTCGACAAGGATTGCATAGAGAATATCCATCAGTGCGACACTCCCAGATAGGCGTCGATGACGTCCTGGTTGTTCTTGACGTCCTGGGGCGTGCCGTCGCCGATCTTGCGGCCGTAGTCGAGCACCACCACGCGGTCGGAAATATCCATCACCACGCCCATGTCATGCTCGATCAGCGCGATCGTCGTGCCCATCTGGCTGTTCACATCCAGAATGAACCGGCTCATGTCCTCCTTTTCCTCGAGGTTCATGCCCGCCATCGGCTCGTCGAGCAGCAAGAGGTCCGGCTCCATCGCAAGTGCCCGGCCGAGCTCGACGCGCTTTTGCAGCCCGTAGGGCAGCTTGCCGACCGGGGTCTTGCGGATGTGCTGGATCTCGAGGAAATCGATGATCTCCTCGACCTTGAGCCGGTGCTCGATCTCCTCGTTGCGCGCCGGCCCGATATTGAGCACCTGCCAGAAGAAATTCTTGTTCATCTTCAAGGTCCGCCCCGACATGATGTTGTCGAGCGTCGACATGCCCTTGAACAGCGCCACGTTCTGGAAGGTGCGGGCGATGCCCGAGGCCGCCGCCTCATAGGGCTGCATCCGCGATCGGGCCTGGCCGCGGAAAGTGATCACCCCCTGCTGCGGGTGATAGAATCCGTTGATGACGTTGAGCATCGAGGTCTTGCCCGCCCCGTTGGGGCCGATGATGGCGCGGATTTCGCCCTTCAATATGTCGAAGGAAATGTCAGAAATCGCCTTCACCCCGCCAAAGGACAGCGAGACGTTTTCAAGCTTGAGCATCACGTCGCCGGGATTGAGGCCATCGTCATCGGCGTGCAGTTCGACATGTTTGACACGCGCATTCATTCGGCGGCCTCCGGCAACAGCTTCGCGGCGGGATGGACCTTTGCGTCCATGAGCTTGACGGTGGCGCGGATCACGCCCTTGCGGCCGTCTTCGAATGTCATGTCGGTCTCGATGAACTGCTCGGCCGCTCCATTATAGAGCGCCTCGATCAGCGGCGCGTAGCGCTCGGCGATGAAGCCGCGGCGCACCTTCTGGGTCCGCGTCAGCTCGCCGTCATCGGCCTCGAGCTCCTTGTGCAGCACAAGGAAGCGCTTGATCTGCGCGCCGGCCATCATCGGCTCGGCTGCCAGATCCTTGTTCACCTTGTCGATGTGGCCCGCCATGATGTCGTAGACCTGCGGCAGGTTGGCCAGTTCCTGGTAGGACGCATAGGAGATGTTGTTGCGCTCGGCCCAGTTGCCCACCGCCGTGAGATCGATGTTGAGAAACACCGCGACAAAGTCCCGCCCGTCGCCGAAAGCCACCGCCTCCTTGATGTTGGGGAAGAACTTGAGCTTGTTCTCGATGTATTTCGGCGCATAGAGCGCGCCGGTGGTGAGCTTGCCCACATCCTTGGCCCGGTCGATGATCTTGAGATGTCCATGGGCATCGAAGATGCCCGCGTCCCCGGTCATCACCCAGCCGTCCGGCGTCATGGTTTCCTTCGTCTTGTCCTCGTCGCCATAATAGCCCGAGAACATGCCGGGCGAGCGGAACTGCACTTCGCCGCTTTCTGTGATGCGGATCTCCACATCCGGGGCTGCGGGGCCCACCGTGTCGGGGCGCACATCGCCATCCTTCTGGCAGGTGACATAGAGGAAGGCTTCGGTCTGGCCGTAGAGCTGCTTGAGATTGATCCCCAGCGAGCGGAAGAACGAGAACAGGTCCGGCCCGATCGCCTCGCCTGCGGTGTAGGCGGTGCGGATGCGGGTGAAGCCAAGCACGTTCCTGAGCGGCCCGTACATCAGCTTGTCGCCGATGAAGTAGGAGATCCGGCCCGACAGCGGCACTGGCCGGCCTTCGAGGATCTTCTCGCCATGGGCCTTTGCGACCTTGAGATAATGCTCGAACAGCCATTTCTTCGGCCGGCTTGCGTCCTCCATGCGGATCATCACGCTGGTGAGCAGGCTCTCGAACACCCTGGGCGGGGCAAAATAGAAAGTCGGTCCGATCTCGCGCAAATTCTGCGCCACGGTGTCCGGGCTCTCCGGGCAGCTCATGCACAGCCCCACAACATAGCCCTGCGCATAATTGAGATAATGGTCGCCGACCCAGGCGAGCGGCAGATAGGCCAGCACTTCGTCACGCTCGCTCATGTTGTCGAAGGCAGCGGTGTCTTCGGCGGCCTTGACCGAGGCCGCCGCCGTCAGCATCACGCCCTTGGAGCGACCGGTGGTGCCGGAGGTATAGAGTATGGCCGAAATTTCGCTGCCGTCGGAGGCTCGGATTCCGGCTTCCCAGTCAGCGACCGCGGATGGGTTGGCGCGCGCGGCATCCCTGCCCCGATCCTGCACAGATCCGAAATCATGCAGATGCGTGCGATCATAATCGCGCAGGCCCCGCGGCTCATCAAAGATGATGTCGGTCAGTTGGGGAATTTCCGCAGTCATCGACAGCAGCTTGTCGACCTGTTCCTGGTCCTGGACAACGGCGAAGCGCACACCGGCATTGTTGAGCACATGCGCCATCTCCTCGGCGACCGAGTCGGCATAGACCGGAACCGGAATGGCCTTGAGTGATTGCGCTGCGCAAAAGGCCCAGTAGAGCCGCGGCCGGTTGGAGCCGACAATGGCGATCCGCTCGCCCTCAGCCAGCCCCATCGCCTTGAGCCCGAGCGCCAGGTCGCGGATTTCATCGCGCTGCTCGGACCAGTTCCAGCTCTGCCAGATACCGTAATCCTTGAACCGCATCGCAGGCCGGGCCGCGAAGCGCTTGGCGTTGAGCAGCAGATACTGCGGAAAAGTAACCGGCTTGCCGCCGGCGGTGACGCCTGTGGCTTCCATTTCCTCCACTCTCCTCCCTGTCCGGACGACTTGACGCCAACCCGGTCGCGTGGTTCCCGCCACACTGAAAGCCGTTCCCATCGGCCAGTCCCGCACCGGTTGACCCGGTGTCTTTTGTGAGTGAATTCCGGCTCCTGTCCTCTCAGCAACCGGTCTTCATTTTGGCTCATCAATTAAATGAACGCTCGTTTACTTTATTCCCCTTTGCCTCCGTTGCAAGTCCTACTTTAGGAATATTTCAAGCCGTAGCGCTGACGGTCCGCAGCCGGTCGACCAGCGCCTTGACGCCGAAGCGGATCGGGTCTGTCGCGGGTACGCCATACTCTTTGGCCATTGCCTCCAGCATCGCATGAGCCTCGGCCTCGCCCAGTTTCTGGGTGTTGACGGCGATGCCTGTGCAGGTGATGGCGGGATTGGTGAGCTTTCCGCAGGCGATCGTCATGTCGATGACCTCCTGGATGCTCGGCAGCTTATGCTTGACTCCGCGCATCGTCGTCCGCGTCGGCTCGTGACAGACCACGAAGGCATCGGCCTGCGCGCCGTGCAGAAGACCGAGCGACACGCCGGCGAAGCTCGGATGAAACAGCGAGCCCTGGCCCTCGACCAGATCCCAGTGATCGGGCTCTGCCGCCGGTGCGATCCATTCCACCGCGCCGGATATGAAATCCGCCGCCACAGCATCGATCGCAGCTCCTCGGCCGGAGATGAACACGCCGGTCTGCCCGGTGGCGCGGAAATCCGCCTTCATGCCACGCGCCCGCATTTCGCGCTCGAGCGCAAGGGCCGTGTATTTCTTGCCCACCGAACAATCGGTGCCGACGGTCAGGCAGCGAAGGCCCGGGCGCTTTGTGCCCTTGCCGGTGTCAAAACGATGGTCGGAGAACCGCACGTCATGCAGTTTCGCCCCGCTCTTCGCGGCCGCATCCCTGATCTCTGGGATCGAGGAAAGGCGGACATGCAGGCCGGTCGCCACGGAAATCCCGGCGTCGAGCGCCGCCACGATCGAGGCGATCCAGTGTGCGGGCAGCACGCCGCCGGCATTGGCCGCGCCCACCACCATGGTCTTGACGCCGGCCGCCGCCGCAGCCTCGATCGACAGATCGGGAATGCCGGCTTCGGCCTGGCAGCCCTCAAGCCGGAGCTGGCCGATGCACCATTCCGGCCGCCAGTCGACGATCCCGAGCCCGGTTTTCGCCGCCAGTGCGTCGGGCACATCACCAAGGAAAATCAGATAGGGCGGATCGATGACCATCACATACTCCGAACGTTTGGATTGGTTTGAGACCGGCACTGTCCTGCGCGCGTGTGGTGCCGTCAAGATGGCAAATGCCGCATCCAGCGGATTGCCGCACTCGGTAGCTTCTATCGGTCCAGCGGCAGGACATAGGCGTCGAAACAGGGCGTCAGCGCGATCCTGGCGTGCCCGGTCAGCGCCGACTGATAATGCTCCAAAAGCTGGTTGCGGGCGCGGTGAACCGGGCAGACCGGCGCCAGCACCAGGTCGGTTTGCGCCACCGCATCGCGCGTGCTGTCGTCAAGCATGGGCAAGGCGCGGCTCGGATCCGCGCCGATGGCGACATTTTCCGTCCCTTTCATCCTGAGAATGTAGGGAAAGGGATTGGCGAAATCGAGATTGAGCACCCGCTCGAATTTTCGGCCGGAACTGGCTTCCAGCGCCTTGATCGCCACCGTCGCCGCCTGCATCTCCTTGAGCAGCAGGTATTGATAGTCCGGGTCCGAGAACAGAATGAAGGAGGGAAGCGCCTCGGTTTCGGCGATCGCCTCATAGGTGTCGCGGCGGCTGATATAGATCCCGCGCATCCGCTCCGCCTGCTCGACGAACACGTCCTTGGCCGACACCCGCCCGATCGGCCCCAAATCCGGCGCATCGAGCGTGATGTAGCCTGGCGCCACGGCCGCGGCGCGGGCCGCCTTGTGCAGCATCGTCGAGACATTGGGCAGCGCGGTGAACCCGATCAGCACCAGGATCGCTGCGCCAAACCGGCCGTAGCCGGCCAGCGGCCGAAACAGGATCAAAAGCAGCGCCGGCCAGACCATCAGGAAGGCCTGCCCGCCAGTGTTCTGGGTTTCGTAAAAAAGCCCGCAGACCAGAAGCAGGCCGACCCAGAACCATGGCGCATCGATCGACCGGGCAAGCCTGTTGCCCGACGCGCGCCCGCCGGCTGACCGATGCCCGAACAGGGCTGCAAGCAGCAACACGATGGCCAGAAACCCGCCCGCGCCAAAAACGTTGAAATGCTGCGACGCCGCCGTCAGGAAGCGCGGCAGGATGGCCTCGGTGTTCTGCGACGCCAGAACAAGGATGTCCTGCACGTAAGGGATGACCAGACCGGTCGACAGCTCGACGACCCCCGTCACGCCAATGCAGATCAGCGCGGTGGCAATCGCCGTGCCGAGCGAGATGCGGCCCAGGATCAGTCCGAACAGCAGGATCGGACCCACCGCGATAAAGGCGGTGATCTTGCAAAAGGCCAGCGCCAGCGCAAGCACGCTCAGGCAGATCGTCTGTATGATTGGGCCGCGCACGAACAGCACGGAAGCCGCCACCAGATAGATCAGGATGGCGCCGTGCCGGTTGTAGATGCCGAAGGCGTCTGTTCCCGGATAGGGATAGAAGTCGATCACGTTGAACGGCAGCGCCGTGTAGAGCATCCACGGCACCATGAGCCAGAGAGCAACCCGTGAGCCGCGCCGCACCGTGTCCCACAGGATCAACCCCATCACCGGCACCGTCACCGGCAGCCAGATCCACTGGGTCATGAGCACCGGGTGCGCCTCGGGAAACAGCGCGTTGGAAAACGCTGCCAGGAAATACTCAAGCGGTCCGACCGGCGCGAAGAAATCGATCCCCGGCCACTGGCCCTGGGCGATACGCCCGATCGCATCGTAATAGATCAGCACGTCCCAATACATCGGCCCGATCGGCAGAACCAGCGGCAGCATCTGCAACACCAGGAGGATCGCGACAAAGCCCGCCAGCAGCGGATAAAGCCAGAGCAGTGCACCGCGGCCGCCCGTCTCGTTGCCCGGGGTCTCGTCAAACTCTGTGGTGTCCGCCCGCATCATGGTGTCCCAATTGTGATTCCCCGTGCGCCGATACTTGGCCATGGACGAGGCCGGGGTCAATTGCCTTGAATGCTCAGGCGACCTTGTCGTGCTGGGTCATCGGCTGGTTCATCCCTGGCAGGTCGAACACCGCCATCTGGCTCGCGCCGCCCAGGCGCGGGTGGCGCCCGGCAATATCCGAACAGCTGACCGCATAGCCCTGACGCTTGGCGACGCCGCCTGCCCAGCGCTGGAAGCGTGCGCGGTCCCATTCAAACCGGTGATCGGGATGGCGAAAGCGGTGCCGGGGCACGCCGAGCAGATCGTTGAATTCGGCATTGGGCGTGGTCACCACCACCGTCGCGGGACGGACACGCTGAAACACCGAGCGCTCGAACGCACCGAGGTGATCGGCATCGAGATGCTCGATCGTCTCGACCAGCACCGCGCAGTCAAATCCGGAGAACCGGGACGGAACGTCGAGCAGCGATCCGCACAGGAGCTCGACTGTGCTGCCGTGACCGCGTGCCGCGTCCAGCCGGGTGCGCAGGCGGGCAAGCGACCTTTCGCACAGGTCGACACCGACAACGCGGTCGATAGCGATATCCCCGACAATGCGGACGAGGAGGTCGCCATCGCCGCAGCCCAGATCGAGAACCGACCGTGGCGCCCTGTCGCGGATCACATCGAGAACGGCCTGGAGCCGCAATTCATGCAGCCAGGCGGTCACGCCGTCCCTCCCGGCTTGCCCATGATGACCACGTCCTTGCGGGGAATGTCGCAGCTCCAGCCAAGGCGCGTGGCGACATTGCGCAGGGTTTCCTCGCGATAGAACACGACATGGGTGGGATCGTGCCGGTAGTGCCAGTTCGCAAACAGCCGGTCCTCGGTGCGGAAGCAGGTCATCAGGCCGAGCAATCCCCCCGGCCGCAGCAGCCTGTCGAGCCGTGCGAATTCGTCGCCGGGCCGATGGAAATGCTCCGCAACCTCGCAACAGATGATGAAGTCATAGCTGCGATCGAGCACCGCGGTGTCGGGCTGGAAGAACGGGTCGTACAGGCTGACCGCATGTCCGTGTTCGCCCAGCATTGTGGCCAGCGCCGGACCAGGACCACATCCATAGTCCAGACCCTGGCTGCCGGGTTTCAGCCGCTGCAGCATCGGATCGCCGAGACGGGCGACAAAGGCCCGGTAGCCCGGGTCGTTCACCTCGTTCTCATGCAAGTCGTAATAGGCGTGCTCTTCGGGGCCCGAGAGCAGGCAGGATTCGTCGAGAAGAACCGCCTCGCAGCCCTGGCAGCGCCAGTAGGTCTGCTGCCTGATCGTGGCGAAAGCGCCAAGACCCGGCCGTCCGCACAGGCGGCATGACGGCCGTGAAGCTTCTGCTTGCGCGACAGCCGGGAGCGTGCCGTGCGACGCCATCATCACGCTGCGCCCGGCTTTCGCGCAAGGCTCGCGCCTTGCGCCGCGTTCCGGTCCGGCCGACGCCTCACCGGCGGCGCACCACGGCCACCTGGCGCTCCGGCGGCAGGCTCGCAAGCGCTTCGCCAAATTCGGGATGGAACGTGAGCACGGGCAACGTCTTGGTGTCCGCATCCTCGAGAGTGGCCAGCAGAAGCAGCGGATCGGCGCCCTTTTCCACGCCGTCCGGCCGGGCGTCGAGGAGATCGGCCAGCTTGCGCGCCGCCTTGCGCAACTTGTCGACAATGGTCGCGCCCTGCACCTGCGTACGCCTCGAAAGGGCGTCCAGGACCGGCTGCGAAGACTGTGGATCGAGCCGCTCGATCTGCAGGCTGCGGATATCCTCGCGAATGGTTGCCGGAAGCGCGGAGATGGCTTCGTGGAACTCCGCCGCGGTCGGGATGCCGTCGCGCCGGTCGCGGCGCATGTCGCCAAGCCGTGCCTCCAGCGCCGCCTCCATCAGCGCCACCGCCTCGTCCACGCTTGATGCCTCCACCGGCTCGACCGGCGCGATATCCCCCATGCCGAGATAGGCGATGGCCTTGCAGCGATCGCCGAGGTCGCCCGCAACGATGCGATAGAGGCGGTAGTCGCGCTCGACACGGTGAGCCACTCTCTTCTTCTGCTGTATCGGTGTCGCTGTCTTTGCCATTCTCAAACCTCTTTCCAAATCCGCATGCCTGTTCCCTTGCCGGCGGCAGTGCCGGAAAAGGCGGTGAACCGGGCAACCTCGCGCCGGACCGATCCCGTAAACCGCCAGCACACGCTCGGCGGTCCATGGCAACTGGAAACGCTCGAGGCGCGCCAGAGGCGAAGGATCGTCAGGGCTGGCCACAGGTTCCACTTGTGCGGTGAGGAACGAACCGGCGAAAGGCCGGACGCGGACGTGCGGCGAGAGCGGCGACGCAGCAATGATCATGCATCATTAGCAGCGGCCGCGCCATTTGTGTAGCAGTTTCGCGGCCCATGCGGCCGCCGCCTCTTTATGCCGCGGGAAACAGGCGCCTTCGCCACCGCGCAGCCGGCCCAAGCGTCAGCTATCCGCTAAGTTTTTGCCAAAATGCAACAATTGAAGCCAATTATGTAACGATTATTTCAAGCGGCCGCCACTAAGGGTTGATTTTCACCATCTCCGTTTTGCAGGTTGGTTATGGCTTCATTCAACACACTGTCTCACCAACTCATCGACATCTGGGTCAAGGCGGATTCGCTGGAAACGCCGAAAGACCTGTACGAGCCGATAATCAGCAGTCTCAGCATCAAGATGGGCCTGTCAGTAATCGAGACCACTGCCGACGATCCCTATGATTGGCGCCTGAAGCGCATAAAGGCCTTTGGCTACAGGAGCAGGGTTCTCGAAAAGCTCCTCGCCGAGTTGAGGGATTCCGTGTTGCGTGACCTGGACCGGACCTTCGTGGATCAGGCCATTATTCCAGGCTTTCAACGCGTTCTTGAGTCCAACCGCCCCATCATTGATTTCGTGAAGAGCCAGCTTCTGGGGGTGCGGATAGGGTATGAGCGCATCATTCTTCCGCAGAAGACGGAAGGAACTCCGAAATGGTGCCTCAGTCTCGCGGAAGGACGCTTCGCCATTCCATCGCACGAAGGGCCGAGCATTGATCTGACGGATGACGGCATTGTCCAGCTCCTGATCGAAGGCAACACAGCCAGGGAGATTGCGGACATGCTCAACCTGTCGCCACGCACCATCGAGCATCGCATCGACAAGATGAAGATCCGCTTTGGCGCCAAGAATCTCGTTCACCTGGTCGCAAAGCTGGTTGGAACCCAGGTTGACCGACGGGAAGCCGGATGACGGCAAAGTGGCGCCAAGGGCGTCGACCGCAGTCTGCCTAGCTGTCACGTCCGGGAATTGCCGCCGTCATCTCTTTCGGACGGTCATGTCCCCGGATGCCTACCGCATGGCCCTTCGCTTGCATGCATCTGTCACTGCTTTGAGGCTGCCGACGCTCCAGGCGATGCCCTTCGTAGTAAAACGTTGGTCGATACCCACAACCTGGCCTTCCGCATCTGTCAGAACACCGAGGACGCGAAACGCGTTGCGCTCTGCTGAGGTGTCCTGCATCGGCACCACGTCCCTGTAGTGAATGCCATCGCTGGTGGGCACGGCCACACCGCTTGCGAAATTCGTCATCTTCACGACCAGGCGACCATTGCCCTCATTGGTGGCATAGGGCACGTAGCAAACCATGGTTTCGCACAAATGGACGAGACGTCTGTTTGCGAAGGGTTGGGTAACGGTCCTGTCGCCTCGGACAACCTTGAGGCCATGGGGTGTCAGCACTTTCGCAATCGCTGCCGACGCTTTATCCGCCTCAGCCGCAAGTTTCAACGCCGACAGTCGAGCAACCTCTGACTTCGAGACGATGAGCGGTGTTATGTTGCCTGAAGCGGCGAGTTCGCGTCGGCTACTGTCAAGACCATGAGAAAGGAAGTAGCTCGGTCCCCTCTGGGAGGCAAAGTGGGCCTGTTTTTGTACTTCAAGGTCACGCTGTAACTGCAGGTTGTCGATATAGCGCACAGCTGATGTGTGGGTCGAGATTTGCATCATGATCTGATCCTCAATTCGTCCAATGAACCGCGCGACGACAGTTGGCTTATGGCTTCTTCCGGTTGTCTCATCAGAAATTCGATCGCAATGCCCTCCTGGAAATGCCGGATGACGCGACCCCGCATTGTGCCAAGGACAACCATGGAGCCAAAAGCCGGGCGAACGTCGACCTCGACAGCAGCGCCGGACACCGAAAGATCGACAATGCGGCAGGAATAGCTGCACCCATGAAGCTTGATTTCGGACATCGGATTGCTCGGGGCAACGCGGTCATGGCGGCGGTCGTCCGGCAGGCCGAATGTGTGTTTGTTGGCGAGCCAGGTCAACTGCGCCGAAAGCTTGTCGCGTTTGCGGTCGGTGGCATTGATCGAGATGACGAAGTATCGAATCCCGGCCTCGGTTACCTGGCCCTCGATGCGCCCGACATGGTCGAGATAGGCGATGATCCGCTCGCCGATCCTCGGGCGCTCGCCGCATGAGATGACTGCATCGTGTGGTGACATGGTTTCGACAATGCAATCATGTTCGGAATGATCCGCGCTCATGAACCGGCCATGGACTGAAATGGTCACACGGCTGTCGTGCGGATCAGCTGTACTCCCTGACGCAACCTGATGCTCAATATAGCTGATACCCGGCGATCGAGGCTTGCCAGATTCCGACGAGGGACATTGAGGATTGTGGAACATTTTGCGGCGCCTCCGGGACCATTGCCAGACAAGTGCATTTCCTGCCTGCGTTCTACCGCGCCGAGCGTTTTGTGACGCACACAAGGCCGCTGTAGCACTTCAAATCGCTGCATAATTCCTGCCCTGGATCGATTCCGGTGTAGGGAATTATGCAGTAGGCCGAATATGAGAGGGGCGGTTTAACGAAGATGACAATTCGCCATGGTATTTTTACCGTATGAACAAGGCGGTGAAGACGCGCTCCCGCCGACCAGGCGAAAAACATATCGACGGGGAATTGAGCACTACGAGCGTGACTGAGCCCAACTGGCAGGAAAGCCTGACTGCTTTGGACATGCATGGCGCCGAGCGCAGGTCAGGAGCGGTCCCGGATCTCGCTCACGAGGACGGGTCCACCGTCACGGATCGTTGAAGCCGTTCAACGACCGTTCATTCGTTGATCCGCTGGCGCGCCTTGGCGATGTCCTCACGCGGGATCGAGGTCCTGGTGTGGCTCTTCCTGTCGCGCCGGGTCCGAGCCAGCGAAAACAACATGAACCCTATTGCAATGGCAAAGGTCGTCATGGCGAGAATGAAAAGCCAGCTTACTTCAGGCATGACTATGCTCCGGTTGGTGTCTCATGCCAAAGCAACGCCAATCCCGGCAAATCGTTCCGCCGTCACTCGGCCGCCGAAAACGCGGGGGCCCGCCGCGTCATTGCGGGCGTCACGTTTCGCCCTGCCGCAACCAAAATGCGTCTCGCCCGTTTGTCCTTCTCGGAACATTGTTTGCAGAGGATTCCCGCCATGCATGAAAAACCCTCCCAGCCCGCAGTTGGCACGCTCGATACAGAAGCTCGCACTGACCAGATCGGCGGCGATCTGAAGGTCTACCGCATGATCCCCAGCGCAGAACCCGACGACCCGCGCTGGGACAATGCGCCCTGTCATGGAGAAATCCGGGTTCGTGCTCTCTCGCCCGCTGACGCGCGGATCGTCGCCGCCGGAGCTGAGATCGACTTTCTCGATATCGGCGCCAAGCCGGGTGACGGAACCACCACGGATTTCGCCAGCGCCTTCCGCGATGACAAGCTCTATCACGTCGTTCTCGACCCCGATGACGGTTCTGCCGGGCCGCGCGGCCTTGTCACCGGCCCCGAGGCGGGCCGTCGGGGCTGATCGACCGTTTCCGGGTACGACCGAACCGTGGCCCCATCAGTTCAATGGCTTGTGGGCTGGCTTTTCGAAACGGGTGGGAACCATCTGTTTTGGTCAGACGACTAGTCGAACGTATTCAGACCGTTGTTGAGGTGAAACTGCAGGGCATACTGGTAGCTGATGCGGTCGCGCGTCTGCAGTGCTTCGACAACCGAATTGTGCTGCGCCACGGTGATGGTCCGGAAATCCTGCCGCGACTTGCCTTTTTCCATGATGCGGATGATCACCGGCTTCATGATCCTGTAGATCTCGATCAACGCGGCATTGTCGAGAATGGTGATCAATCCGATATGGAAATTGAAATCGGCCTCCGAGGCCTCCGCGAGGGTTTCGGCGCTGCCCATTGCGCTGTTGGCCGCGTTGAGCACGTCGATATGGTCGCCCGTGACTTTCTCGAACACGGTATCGACGGAATTGACTTCGATCAGCGTCCTGAATCCCTGGATGTCGGCAAAGGACTTGCGTGAAATCTCGATCGTGTTGAACGAGAACAGGTCGAGCGCCCGCGCCATCCGGTTGTCGATGATCGTCGCGCCGACCTTCGGCCGCACATCCACCACGCCATAGGCCTTGAGCATGCGCATGGCCTCGCGCACCGTGTTCCGGCTGGTGGAAAAGCGCTCGCAGAGCTCGCGTTCGGATGGCAGCGCATCGCCGACCCGAAGCACTTCACTGTCGATCATCGCCCGGATTTCGAACACCAGCCTGTCCACGGCCGAGCGCGCCCGCGGCGACGCTGATAGGAGGCTTTCAGTGCTCAATTGCCGTCTCCAAACAGGAAATGGACCGACCCGCCCATTCAATTTTGTAGGACCAGATTCAGCATAATGGCGCAAACCTGGCAAAATCCAAGGAGAATTTGAGGCTCGAAAGTGAGAACCGGGATCGTGTGGTATGACAAAATGCGTGAATTCCCGAAAAAAATAATATTGTATTATTGATCCCTGACACGATCCGTGTGCATCATCCACCGACAAGCCGGAACGCAGGAGGCGCACCCGGTGGGTATGTGACGCATCAATCAAAAGGGAGAGAGAAATGAACTTCATGAACAAGCTGGCCGGACTGGCCGCCGTGACCGTATCGGTTCTGGCGTTGTCCGGCGCCGCGCTGGCCGCGGACTACAACTGGACGTTCCAGACATCGGAAACGGCAGGCGAGCCGGGCTTCATCAACAAGCAGAAATGGGCAGAAGGCGTCGGCGTCCTGTCCGGCGGCCGGATCAACATCGAGATCCTGCCGATCGGCTCCGTGGTTCCGCACACCGACACGCTGGAAGCCGTCGGCTCGGGCATCCTTCAGGGCCACCTGACAGATCCGAGCTATTTCGCCGGCAAGGATCCGGCGTTTGCCATGATGGGCAATCTCGTCGGCGCCTGGAGCGATCCGTTTGAGCTGCTCGGTTTCATGCAGTCGGGCGGCGGTGACGAACTCTACGCCGAACTGGTCGAGCCCTATGGCGTCCACTTCATCGGCGCAGCGGCAACCGAGCCTGAGGCCTTCGTCTCGAGCGTGCCGATCCGCACCGTGGAAGACCTCAAGGGCGTCAAGCTGCGTGCCCCCGAAGGCATGGTGTTTGAAATCTTCTCCAAGGCCGGCGCCTCGCCGGTGGCTCTCCCCGGCTCGGAAATCTTCTCCGCGCTCGACAAGGGCGTGGTGGACGCTGCAGACAACACCGTGTTCGCCACAAATCAGGCGCTTGGCATGAACGATATTGCCAATTTCCCGCTCTATCCGGGCTTTCACTCGCTGCCGCTGATCGACATCTCGATCAACAAGGCTGTCTGGGACGACCTGCCCGAGGATCTCAAGGCAATCCTGAACGCGTCTGTCGACAAGTTCAGCTTTGACCACATCTATTCTGTGCGCCAGCTTGACGCAAAGGCAGTCGCCGAGGCACGCGCCAATCCGAAAATAGAGATCATCAACTGGTCCGGTGACGAACGCGCCAAGTTCCGTCGCATCGCCCAGGACGAGTGGAAGGTGTGGGCTGAAAAGTCCGACATGACCCAGCGTTACTACGACGCGGTCACGTCCTATCTCGAAGGCCGCAACCTGCTCTGAACCAGAATAATTCCGCGCCCGGCTCTGTCGCCGGGCGCGGGCTTCGTGCACCCGGAGGGGCGAAATGGCCGACCACACTGAACCAGCAGCGCATGTCGATGGCGACGATGTCGAAATCCGCAGCGGGTTGGACCGGGCCGTTGCCGGTTCCACCAAATTCTTCGCCTGGGCCATTTTCCTGGCCTTCCTGATCACGGTCTTCGAGGTGATATCGCGCTATGTTTTCGACGAGCCGACCTACTGGGCTCACGAAAGCACCACCTTTCTGATAGCTGCCGTGTTTCTGATTGGCGGGCCCATTGCCCTGGCCCGCGACAAGCACATCCGCGTGCGCATCTTCTATGACACCGTCTCACCGCGCGGTCGCCGCCTGTTCGACATCGTCAACTCGCTCATCGCCCTGGTGTTCTTTGCCGGCCTCGCCTATGCGGCCTCCATCATGTCGTGGAAAGCCACCCACAACCCCAATGGGGAAATCCACTTCGAGGGCACCGGCACATCGTGGAACCCGCCGACGCCAGCCCTGCTGAAGATCCTGGTCCTGCTCTGCGTTTCCGTCATGTTCGTCCAGACCGTCATGCACCTTGTCAAAGCTGTTCGCCGCCATGCGCCGGGACCGACTGACGCCACGAGAGAGAAATAACCATGGGCCTGAGTGCGCTCGGCATCGAATACGGCTCCTATCTTCTGGTGGCCGCCATCTTCCTTTTGCTGCTGACCGGCCAGCCCCTGGCCTGGGTCACCGGGCTGGTTGCCCTGATCTTCACCATCGGCTGGTTCGGCAGCAACGCCCTGCCCCTGGTCACGTCCCGCATATTCGGCTTCATCACCGAATACTCGCTGGTCGCCATCCCCATGTTCATCCTGATGGCGGCCTTGCTCGACCGGTCCGGCATCGCCAAGGACCTGTTCAACGGCATGCGCATCATGGCTGGACGACTGCCTGGCGGGGTTGCGGTACAGACGCTGATCGTCGCCATTCTCATGGCAGCCATGTCCGGCGTCATCGGCGGCGAAATCGTGCTGTTGGGCATTCTGGCGCTGCCGCACATGTTGCGCCTCGGCTATGATCGCAGCCTGTCGATTGGCGTGGTCTGTGCCGGCGGATCGCTCGGCACCATGATGCCGCCTTCGATCGTGCTCATCATCTATGGTCTGGTGGCCAGCGTTTCGATTGCCGATCTGTTCGTCGCAGCCGTGACCCCGGCCCTGCTGCTCTTGGCTTTCTACATCGGCTACGTGCTGTTTATCTGCATCCGCAATCCTCAGCTCGGTCCGCCAATGTCCAAGGAGGAGTTGTCAACGGAATCGCTCGGCAGCGCGCTCAGGTCGATCATCGCGCCGCTGTTCATCGTGGCGGCGGTGCTCGGCTCGATCTATGGCGGCATTGCCTCGATTACCGAGGCCGCTGCCCTGGGCGTGTCAGCCGTTCTGCTCGTGGCGTTTCTGCGCCGGGAGCTGTCGGTCAAGATGCTGCAGGCGAGCCTGGTCCACACGCTCGAAACCTGCGGCATGATCATCTGGATCGGCATTGCCGCCGCCGTGCTGGTGGGGGTCTACAACCTCATGGGCGGCAACCGCTTCGTTTCCGGCGCCATCCTCGGCATCGACGCGCCGCCCGTGGTGATCATCATGGTCATGATGCTGATACTGCTGGTGCTGGGCATGTTCCTGGACTGGATCGGCATTGCCCTGCTCACCCTGCCCATCTTCGTGCCCATCGTCATTCAGCTCGGCTACGATCCGATCTGGTTCGGCATCCTGTTCGCGGTCAACATGCAGGTGTCCTATCTCACCCCGCCGTTTGGCCCCGCCGCCTTCTACCTCAAGAGTGTGGCGCCGCCGGAGATAACCCTCAGTCACATCTATAGGGCACTGCTGCCGTTCATCGCGCTGCAACTGGTGGTGCTGGGGATCATCCTGTTCTATCCGCCGATCGCCACCTGGGCGATAAACTGAGCGTCCGGCGGCAGGTGGCGGATCGACAGTCGGTTCACGGCACCTGTGCGCCCGTGGCGGTGACATAGATCGAATAGAGCGAGCGGGTTGCGGCAATGAAAAGCCGATTGCGCTTCGGGCCGCCGAAGGTCAGGTTGGCGACGGTCTGCGGCACCAGGATCTTGCCGATCAGCTTGCCGTCCGGAGCGAAGCAGTGCACGCCGTCCGCGGCGCTGGACCAGAGGTTCCCATCCGTGTCCGTGCGGATGCCGTCCGGAATGCCGTTGTCGATCACGCAGAAGATGCGGCCATTGGCGAGCCGCTTGCCATCCTGCACGTCGAAGGCGCGGATGTGCCGCGGCAGGCTCTCGTCATGGCTTGCCGCGGAATCGGCCACGTAGAGAACGGTTTCATCGTGCGAGAACACGAGACCGTTCGGCTGGACGAAATCCGTCACCACTGCCGTCAGCTCGCCGGTCGCGGGATCGAGACGGTAGACATTGCGCGTCTTCTGTTCCGGCTCCGCGCGGTAACCCTCATAGTCGGACAAGATGCCGTAGGTGGGATCGGTGAACCAGACCGTGCCGTCGGACTTCACCACCACGTCATTCGGTGAATTGAACCGCGCCCCCTCGAAGCGGTCGGCCAGCACGGTGATCGACCCGTCCGCTTCCGTGCGCGTGACCCGGCGGGTGCCGTGCTCGCAGGAGACCAGACGGCCCTGCCTGTCACGGGTATGGCCATTGGCGAAGTTCGACGGCTGCCGGTAGACCGAGACCCCGCCGTCGGGCGTCCAGCGCAGCATGCGCTGGTTGGGAATGTCGCTCCACACAAGCTGGTTGGCGTCGTTGAACCAGACCGGACCTTCGGCCCAGCGGCAGCCGGAATAGAGCTCGTCGAGTCCGGCGCTTGTCACGATCATGTGCCGGAAGCGCGGATCGTGGATTTCGTAGATGCTGGCCTCTGCCATGGTGGTCTTTCCGTTTATCGCATGCCGGTCCGGCGACCGCCGGCGAGCATGATGACGCTGATGATGATGAGCCCGGTCATGATCAGGCGGATACCCGCGCCGATGCCGTAGGTGTTGAGCATCGAGACGACCAGGAACATGAAGAGCGACGCGCCCCAGATGCCGGGCACGTTGGAATCGCCGCCTGCCACCGCGGTGCCGCCGATGACGACGACCGCGATCGACATCAGAAGATACTCCGCGCCCATGTTGAGCGCTGCGCCGCCGGAGAAGCAGGCAAGCAGGTAGCCGGCGACGGACGCAAGCACCGCGCAGAAGAGATAGGTGACGAAGCGCGCGCCATCGACCGGAATGCCGGCCATGCGGGCGGCCGCCATGCTCTGGCCGATCGCCGAGATCCAGCGGCCATAGACCGACTTTTCCAGAAGCACCCAGGCAATTAGCGAGAGGCCGAGCGCGACCAGCGCGACATTGGGCACGCCAAGCGTGCTCGACGTCGTGAAGTCGGCCAGGACGGCCGGCGGCTTGATGCGCAGCCCGCGGTTTGTCCAGATCGCCGCCGACTGCACGATGAAGCTCATCGACAGCGTGGCGATGATCGGCGGAATGCGCAGCGCCTTGATCAGCGCGTAGTTGCCGACGCCGACGGCCACCCCGATCAGCACCGCGACAAGCAGTCCCGGCACCACCATGGAGTTGTCGACATTCATCAGCTTCAGCGCCACCGTTCCGGCCAGCGTCATGGTGGCGGGCACCGAAAGGTCGATATTGCCGGGGCCGAGCGTGATGACGAACATCTGGCCGATGCCGACGATGATCGAGAAGGCGGCGAAGGTGAGCGCCGCCTGGCTGAGGCCCAGCGTGCTCGCGCCGCCGGTTACCATGATCGTCGCGAACCAGACCACGAAGGCCGCGATCCATGACCAGATCCAGGGCTTCTTCGCCAGGCGCCCGAAGGAAATCATGGCCGCGCCCCCCGCTTTTCGACCCGGTTGAAGACAAGGCGGAGCGCCAGCACGATGATCAGGATCGCGCCCTGCGCGCCGATCTGCCAGTCGGGAGAAATCCGCAGGAACGACAGGAACGAGCCGGCCAGGGTCAGCGTCAGCGCACCGATGACGGCGCCGATCGGCGACACGCGCCCGCCGGTGAACTCGCCGCCGCCGAGGATGACGCCGGCAATCGACAGAAGTGTGTAGCGCAGCGCGATATTGGCGTCCGCCGACGTGGTCAGCCCGACGAGCGCGATGCCCGCGGCCACCGCGAACAGGCCGGCAAGCCCGTAGGCGGCGGCCCGTGCCGCAATGATCGACCAGCCCGCGCGCTCGACCGAGCGCTGGTTGCCGCCAACGCCGCGGATCAGCACGCCCAGCGACGAGCGCATGACGATGAGATGCGCGACGATGGCGATGACGATGCTGGCGACGATGGCCATCGGCATCAGCGGCGGCTTGACGGTCATCAACCAGCGCACCCAGTCGGGCGCCTGCCCGCCCGGCGCCGGCAGCATCAGCACCGCAAGCCCGGCCCAGACAAAGCTCATGCCCAGCGTCACGACGATCGAGGGCAGGTTGCGCAGGTAGATCACCACCCCGATCAGCGCATAGACGCCGACGGCGCCGGCAAGGATCAGCGTGCCGATAAGCGGCGCGTCGCGCAGGAAGGTCGCCGTCACGCAGGCGACGAAGCTGACAAAGGCGCCGATCGAGAGATCGAGATCGTTCACCGCCATCACCAGCATCTGGGCGATCGTCGCAAGCGCGATCGGCACAGCCAGGTTCAGAAGCAGGTTGAGCCCGAAATAGCTCATGGCGCGAGGCTGCAGCCAGAACACGGCCGCGAGCAGGACCGTCATCGAAAGCGCCGGGATCAGCAGACGCATCGCATCCGAGGTGAGACGCAGCTTCATGCCGCCACTCCCTCGAAGGAGGCGGCGATGATGTTGGTCTCGTTGACGTCATCGCCGACGAGTTCCGCCGTGATGACACGCTCGCGGAAAACATAGACGCGGTCGCACAGCCGCACCTCGTCCATCTCGGTCGAGTACCAGATGAAGCTGCGCCCCTTGGCGGCCTCCTGGCGGATGATCTCGTAGACTTCCTGCTTGGTGCCGACATCGACGCCGCGCATCGGATCGTCCATCAGGATCACCGGCGCCCGTGTCGCCAGCGCGCGTGCGAAAAGCACCTTCTGCTGGTTGCCGCCCGACAGCGACAGGATGCCGTTGTCCATGTCCTGCGTGCGGATTTCGATGCGGCCCTTCCAGTCGGCGCCGCGCTCCGCCTCGTCCGCGGTCCGCACGACGCCGCCCCGCGACAGATCGCCCAGCGAGGCGATGGAGAAGTTGCGAAGGATGCTCCAGAGCTCAAAAACGCCGTTGAGACGGCGGTCACCGGCGACGAAGGTCACGAGCGGATCGCGCCGCGGCCACCAGCTGTTCGATTGCGCGGCATGAAGGGCAAGCAGCAGCTCGGTCTGCCCGTGGCCGGCAAGGCCCGCGAGCCCGATGATCTCGCCCTGACGGGCGGTAAAGGGAAGTCCGGCCGCCTGATGCTTGAGCACGACCGGGGCGGCTGCGAGTTCCCGCGCGGAGCGCTGGAACGCGTCGTCATTGGCAACGCTGCCCATCGCCTCGACAAGGCGATGGTGGTCGAACTCGCCTGCCGGCCTCTCGGCGACGACTCGCCCGTCCTTCATGACGACGATGCGATCCGAGGTCTCGAGGATTTCGTGCAGGATGTGCGATATGAAGATGACCGAACCGCCGCTCGCGACGAAGCGCCGGACATGGTCGAGCATCTGGCGCGCCAGGCTCGCGTCGAGCGACGAGGTCGGCTCGTCGAGAATGACGAGACGCGGCGCAATGCCGGCATCGGAGAAGGCCATGGCGATCTCGACCATCTGGCGTTCGGCGATCGACAGGTCACCCACCGGCTGGCCGCTGTCGATGCCGTGGCCGGGAAATACGGCGTCGAGACTCTTCTCGATCACCTTGGCAGCCTTCGCGCGCCAGCCGAAGCCGCCAAGCTCATGATGCATGATGCGCGTGTTCTCGACGATGGAAAGATTGGGGCAGAGCGACAATTCCTGGAAGACGCAGCGCACCCCCCGTCCCCGCGCGATGGTGATGTTGTAGCGATCGAGCCGCTCGCCATCGCTTGCGACCGTCCCTTCCTGCGGCGTCAGGCCGCCATTGATCACGTTGACGATCGTCGACTTGCCGGCGCCGTTGTGCCCGACGAGGCCGATGCATTCACCCGGCATGACGCTCAGCGTCACTCCATCGAGCGCTTTCACGGCGCCGAAGCTAACCCGGGCGCCGTCGACCTCGATCACCGCCTTCATCATGTCTTTCGCCATGGTCGCCGTCGCGTGCTCGATCAAAGAAGGAAAAGCGCGCGGCCATTCGCGGCCGCGCGACAGGTGCCGGGAGGCTTATTTCGCGGCTTCGATGACCTTTATCGCGTCTTCCTGCGAGTATTCAACATTGGCGACGCCACCGGCCTGGGTATTGGCGAGGTTTTCCTCGAGATTGTCCTGGTCGATGCGCAGGAACGGCACGACGAGATCCTTGCTGACGTCCTTGCCGTCAAGAATCTGCTGGGCCACCCAGAAGGCGAGCGTCGAGACGCCGGGTGCGATCGAGACGGACATGGTCTCGTAGCCGTTGGCGTCCTTCTGTTCCTTCCACCACTTCAGTTCGTCCTCGCGATTGCCCATCACGATGATCGGCATCTCCCGATCGGTCGCGGCGATTGCCTGGGCTGCGCCGTAGCCGTCACCGCCCTGGGTGACGACGCCGACGATTTCCGGCAGGCTCGGCAGGATGCCGGCAACGGCCTTCTGTGCAACGTCCTGCGCCCAGTCGCCATGGACGGAACCGGCGATCTTGAACTGCGGGAACTGGGCAACGCCCTCGTGGATGCCAGCCGAAATCTCGTCATCGACAAAGACGCCGGCGAGACCGCGGATTTCGAGCAGGTTGCCGCCATCGGGCAGCTTGCCCGACAGATATTCGACCTGGCTGCGCCCCATTTCCTTGAAGTCCACGGCGATGCGCCAGGCACAGGGTTCGGTGACGATGCCGTCGAAGGAGACGACGGTGACGCCGGCATCGCAGGCTTCCTTGACGGCGCCATTGAGCGCCGTCGGCGAGGCCGCGTTGATGACGATCGCATCATAGCCCTGAAGGATCATGTTCTGGATCTGCGCCGCCTGCTCGGTGGCCTGGTTTTCGGCGGTGGTGAAGGGATCGGCTGCTGCGACGACGCCGGCCGTCACGGCCTCGCCGGTCACCTTCTCCCAACTGGTCAGCATGGCCTGACGCCAGGAATTGCCGGCATAGTTGTTGGAGAGCGCGATTTTCTTGTCGGCGGTGTCGGCGAGTGCGGAAACAGGCATGGCGGCGCACGCGACGGCGACCGATGCCATGAGCATCTTACGGATTGTCATGTCTTTCCTCCCTGATGATCGCGCCCCATCGGCGGATCGCTTCACCCCGGCCCCCAATGAGCCTGAATGAAAATTGTTCTTGCACTGAGCTTCCTCCTCTCAGTAAGGGCAGTATGCTGAAGCCCGCCGGGGCTGTACAGGCGCGAGGCGGCAAGATCTTTGCGGGTTCTGCGCAAAAAGCTGCGGGTTTACGCAAGACGGCGACCCTTCCGCAGGCGCTTACTGGCGAAGCGATGACGGCGGGGTGGAGCCTGCCGTTTTGGGAGGAACTGACAATGCTGCATCTCGCGCCGGCAGCGCTGATCGACCATTACCTGGGCATTTGCAGGCTGCTTGCGGGACAGCTCGACTTTCGCTCGGCCATTCGTTCGGTCGCAGCCGAAGTCGCGCATATCGTCCCGCACGACCATCTCGATGTCTGCGTGCTTTTGGAGGATGGCAACTACCACACGGCCTACGAGACAGGAATCGAGACCGCCTGGGGCGAGCTTGCGGGCGCGCCGGTGGTCAACAGCCCGATCCGCTCGCTGCTCTGGGGCGAGGTGGATTATCTGCTTGCCGACGACGCCATGACGGATCCGCGCTTCCACTTCGAGGGCGCGTTCAAGCGACCGATCTTCGAACAGTCGCTGAGGAGCCGTCTGCATGTGCCGATGAAGGTGCAGGGCACGATCATAGCGGCGCTTTCGTGTTCGTCGCAAAGAGCCAATGTCTACACCATGGAGGATGTCGAGCGCGCCCGGATCATCGCCGATCTTCTGACACCCTATTTCTTCGCCCTGCGCGCCGCCGAACAGGCCCAGCGCTCGGCCATCGTCGAGGCCGAGGCGCGGGCGCGCGAAGAGGGCCTGAGGCTCGGCGCGCTGAAGCTTACCGAAGCGCTGGAGCAGGAACGCCAGCGCATCGGCATGGACCTGCACGACCAGACGCTTGCCGACCTGACGCGCCTCGCCCGCCGGATCGACCGCCTGTCGCGCGCGAACGAAGTGGCGCCCGAGGCGCTGGAGCCCGTCTCCCGGTCCCTGCAGCATTGCATGCAGGACCTGCGGCAGATCATCGAGCAGGCAAAGCCCTCCGTCCTCCAGCTCTTCGGCCTCGCCCAGGCGATCGAACACCATCTGGATCGCTCGACGCGGGACACGGGCTCCGCCACCGAATGGGGCCTCACCGATGAAACCCATGGCGCCCTGGACCAACTGGAGCCGACCGTCAGCGTGGCCCTGTTCCGCATCGCGCAGGAGGCGATCAACAATGCAGTGCGCCATGCCGCCCCGCTTGCCATCACGGTCCGCCTCGCCGCGGATGAGGACCGGCTGGTGATCGAGATTTCCGATGACGGCAGCGGACAGGCAAGGACGCGCAAGCGGATCGGCGGGGGCATCGACAACATGCAGACCCGCGCCCGGCTGATCTCCGCGCGCTTCACCATCGCGTCGGGGCCCAACAATCGTGGTACCGTGGTCCGCGTGGTGCTGCCGCTTGCGCAGCCGGCCGGCGCGGAAAACCTTGGGGAGGGGGCGGTATGAAGGTTCTGATCGTTGAGGACGACCCGTTGCATCGCACCTATCTGCACGAGGCGGTGATTGCCGCCCTGCCCGAATGCGACACGGTGATCGAGGCGGAGAACGGGCTTGCCGGCGAGAAGCTCGCCCGCGACCACAAATCCGCGCATATCGTCATGGATCTGCAGATGGCGACCCGCAACGGCATCGAGGCGGCGCGCACGATCTGGAAGGAGCGGCCCGAGACCCACATCCTGTTCTGGTCGAACTACTCGGACGAGGCCTATGTCCGCGGTGTCTCGCGCATCGTTCCCGACGGCGCCGCCTATGGCTACGTGCTGAAGTCGGCCTCCGATGAGCGGCTGAGGCTTGCGCTGCGCTCGATCTTCATCGAGAGCCAGTGCGTCATCGACCGCGAGGTGCGGGGCCTCCAGCAAAAGAGCCTCGGTCAGACCAACGGCTTCACCGATTCCGAATACGAGATCCTCATCGACATCGCGCTCGGCCTGACCGACCGGACCATTGCCAGGCGCCGCAGCCTGTCGCTGCGCAGCGTGCAGAACCGTCTTCAGAACCTCTACGACAAGCTCGATGTCTATCAGACCTCGGGCGACGACAACGAGGACGGCCGCTTCAATCTCCGCGCCCGCGCGGTCACGGTGGCCTTCCTGCGCAAGCTGCTGAATTACAGCGCGGTCGAGCGGGCCGAGGCGGAACTGCAGGAATGGCTTGAGGGAAAGTAGCATTTGAGGGTTTCGGCGCTGATTTACAGTCTCACGTGGAGTCCATGCAGCATTGTTCGCTGCCTGACGACTTGCGCGCTCACGTCGATTCCCTGGAACCATCAGAATGGATTTTGCCAATGGGACTGCATGCAACCATGATCTGCGCATCGGGGACGGTTTCCGATCCCTCTGCCTTCCGTGATTGTCCTGCCGCCGACTTCACGGGCGCCGCCATGCCTGGCCTCTCCTGGCCGGGCGGACCTTCCCAGGCGCGCAAGATCGCCGGTATCGTCGAGGTCAGCGCCCTCGCTCCGATGGCTCATGGCCTGGTGATGGGTTCAGGGATCACCGCGCCCGATAGCGGCCGGCGCCTGACTTTGTCCGACACCCGCCCGGCCTTGAGCGCATGACCGCCGTCGCCGTTGCACTTCACTCCCCCAACGCCCGCCTCGGCATCGCGGTGATGCTGCTCGGCATCTTCATGTTTGCGCTCAACGACACGCTGGGCAAGTGGCTGGTGGCGACCTATTCGGTCGGCCAGGTGCTGCTGATCCGCAGCATCGCCGCGCTGGTGGTGCTTTCGCCCTTGATTTGGCGCATGGGCTGGCGGCCGCTGGTCACCGTCGAGCGGCCGGGCATGCAGGCGCTGCGCGTGGCGCTCTCCTCGATCGAGGTCTACGCCTTCTACTTCGCGGTCATCTACCTGCCGCTGGCCGACGTCATGACCTACTGGCTGGCGGCGCCGATCTACGTTGCCGCCCTCTCGCCCTTCCTGCTCGGCGAACAGGTCGGCTGGCGACGCTGGACGGCGATCTTCATCGGCTTTGTCGGCGTGATCATTGCGCTCGAGCCCTCGGCAGCGACCCTGACCGCGCCGGCGCTGATATCGATATTCGGATCGTTCTGCTTCGCCTTCATGATGCTCTCAGGTCGCGCACTGAGGGGCACTCCCGACAAGGTGCTGGTGTTCTGGCAGATTGTCGGCGCCGGGCTGCTCGGCCTGGTGACGGCGCCGTTCGGCTGGGTCCAGCCGTCCGCCTTCGACCTGGCGCTGCTCGCTGGGCTCGGCGTCGTCGCCATGGTGGCGCATGTCTGCGTCAACCGCGCGATGAAGCTGGCCGACGCGGCTGTCGTCGCGCCGTTCCAGTACACGCTCCTGTTCTGGGCGGTGGTGTTCGGCTTCATCGTCTTCGGCGACGCGCCGCGCCCGGCCATGCTCGCGGGCGCCGCAGTCATCATTGCAGCCGGGCTGTTCATCTTCTTCCGCGAGCACAGAGCGAAAAAGGGCTCGTGAGCCAACGCCGCCGCTGAATGGATTGCATCGATCTGATATCGCGGCGGCGGACCCGCTGCTCAGGTTTTCCAGACGAAATGCCGCGAAAGAACAAAATTGAAAACCGTACCGACAATCACACCGGCAAGCGCCGAAATCTGCCAGGAATTGTCGTGGTCGTTGAGATAGCCTGCGACCCCGACATTCGCCGCGGCGCCGACGCTGCACACCAGAATGAACCCGCCCAGCCCGCGAATCCAGGCCAGGCCTCGGAGACGGAACCGGCGAAAGGTGATCCGGTTGTTGAGTGAAAAATTGAACACCATGGCCGTCAGTGTCGCCCCTATGATGGCGATTCGGAAAGGCAGCCCCGCAAGCGCCAGGAGCCCGTAAGCGGTCAGCATGTGGACGGCGATGCCGAGCGCGCCGGTCAAGGCGAAGAAGAAAAAACGCTCAGGGATCAGGCCTTGGCTCAGGCGGTTGATCAATTGGTCGGCAAATTCAAGAACGATTCGCGTATCCAGCTTTGATTCCCCGCCATGCCGGGGTTCAAAGGTGATCTGCACTTCCTCGAGACGGATAGGCCGTTTGCGGTAGTAAAACAGATAATCAAGCAGGATCTTGAAGCCGGAACCGCTCGCCAGCCGCGCAACATCGCGAAATCCGGCACGCTTGATGATGAAAAATCCTGTCAGCGGATCCGACAGCTCATGTCCGAGCATCAGATTGGCAAGTCGGTTTCCGACCTTGCTCAACCGGTCCCGCAGGCCGCCGTGACTGTCCTGGCTGCGAACATCCTTGAAGCGCGAGCCGATGACGATGTCGGCATCCGTGGCAAGGGCGGTGTCGAGCATGGCGAAAAGATCCCGCGCCCGGTGCTGCCCGTCACAATCCATGACCGCGACAAGATCGGTGTCGGCCGCCATGATGCCTTCGGCGATGGCCGAACTCAGCCCCATCCGGCCAATGCGTTCCAGGCACACAATGTCGAAGGGCGTAGCATCCTTGAATGACTTGATGAAACCGGCGGTGCCGTCGGAGCTGTTGTCATCGACAAAGATCAGCCGCTTCACCCGGCCTTTGACATCGTGGCTGGCGATGTCAGAGATCACATGGCCGATATTGTCGATTTCATTGTATGTGGGAAGCACCACGCAGAGCATCGGTTGCTGGCGCTTGTCAGGCTGGTCTTCTGTACGCATGAAAAATTCTGCTTTCCCGGAGTGATCATTTCCTATCCATTTCGAAGGGGCTGCACAACCTGTTTGCAGAATCGCTCAAGGCGAATAGGGTGCCGACACCTGCGGGCTCGCAGGTGTGATGGCGGACCGTTTCAAACCCCCGCCAGGATCCTCCAGGAACAACCGGAATACCGGGGCACGTTGAAGATGGTTTCTTATTTAAACCTCAGCTCCGGTGTCGCCGGGTGGCGAGCGGCGGTGCTGTTTCCACTGCTTGCCTACCTGGTCAGCCGACTGGCGATGCTGGTGATCGGTCTGGTCGCTCGGGATCAAATGCTTAACCCCGTTGACTACGTCTGGATCTATCATGACCGGGTTTGGCTCGATATCTGGGGCGTTTGGGACACGGGCTGGTTCCTCAGCATAATGAGCCAGGGCTATGATCATGCGGTGTCCACAAATCCAGACACGCCATTACAGGCGAACTGGGCGTTTTTCCCGCTCTACCCGATGCTCGCGGCCGTTGTTGCGGATCTCACCGGTCTGTCAGACTTTGTCT
Organism: Hoeflea sp.; assembly: GCA_019084245.1. Taxonomy (GTDB): domain Bacteria; phylum Pseudomonadota; class Alphaproteobacteria; order Rhizobiales; family Rhizobiaceae; genus Hoeflea. The sequence continues at coordinate 74,665 of JAHRFE010000013.1, read as the reverse complement.
CGCTTCTGGTGGTCTCCAATCTGTGTTTCATTGCGGCCCTGATCTGGATCCACGCTGAAACGGTCGATCTTTACGGACCCAAAGCGGCCAAATGGACTGTCGTGCTGCTTTGCGTGGTTCCCGGAAGCCACGTCTTTTCCTCCGCCTATTCTGAATCGACCTTTTTGCTTTTTGTCGTCGGTACGCTGGCGATGGCGCGCAACGGCCATTGGCTGGCCGCGGGGTGTCTGGCGGCGCTGGCTGTGCTGACGCGCAATTTCGGCGTTCTGCTTCTGGTGCCGATGGCGGTGTATTTCGTCGAGCGCGAAGTGAAACCGCCGACGCTCAAGGCGGGTTGGATGTCCGGCCTGTTGACGGTTCTGGGCAGCCGGCGATTTTTGGCTTTCGCCGCTTCAGTTCTCTTGCCCTGTCTCGCGCTTGGCGGGTTCATGGCGTTTCTGCATGAACGGACCGGGGATTTCCTGGCCTTTGTCACGATTCAGAGAGCCTGGGGTCGCACGGCCGACTGGCCTTTTGCGGCCTTGCTCCGGCCAGTCCTTGAACTCTGGCTGTTCCCGCTGGTTCTGTGGCCGAGCGCCATCGCCGCCTGGGTGGCCACGGGCCTCTGCATTGTCATGGTCTGGCAACGGCAATGGGCTCATGCGGCTTTTGCCTTCATCGGCCTGACCGTCCTGCTCACCGCGGGGCTCTTGTCGGTATTTCGGCTGGTTCTTCCGATTGCGCCATTCTTCATGATGGCAGGAAGCTTGATGGCCTGTTGGCCGCGGATTGGCCTTGCGCTACTGCCTGTCATGGTGATGACCGAAGCCTTTCTCATGTGGGGCTGGGCATTGGGCTGGCCAGTCTATTGACCGCTCCTGTCCGCCGCCGCACGCTGCGTTTTGAGGAGATCCAGCGGTGCTGTTTGTCGTTGCGACTGAGAGATGAACCAGGATGCCTGGATTGACACACCCGAGGCCGACCAGATCAACTCTGCCCAGGCATATGAGCCCGTTGCTGCTGGGCCTGGGATGGAAACTGCTTGCGGCGCGGAGATTGCGCCCCGCCGCATGGCTGCTCCGGACCGCGATCGCACTTGATCCGGCCGACCCGGAAGCCTGGCTGCTCTATGGCCACTGCCTCAAGGAAAGGCGGCTGTTGAAAGAGGCTGAAGCAGCCTACCGGATGGCGCGCCGACGGGGATACGGCAACATTGAATGCGATTTCCAGATCGGTCAGGTGGCGACCATGACAGGAAATCGGGCAAAGGCGTTGCGGATCCACCGGTTGCTGGCGGATAGCGGACACTACGCCTCAATGATCTCCGAACTTTTCCTGACCAGTCTGCTTTCCCATGACCCCCGGAAGGGCCCTGAGACTGTGGGATTTCGGCCAGTTCCGCCGGGCAGCGAGTCCGGTCCCGTTCTTTATGATGTCACGGATTTGATCGAACATGCCGCAAGGTCGAACACCCGAACATACACAGTGACCGGGATACAGCGGATACAGTTCGAACTGCTGGGCCAGGCCGCAGGCAGCCCCGGTGCCGGCAAGTCAACGACAGGGTATGTGTTTTTTCACCCGGTCGTTCTCAGATTTGTTCTCGTGGATCCACAGCGGTTGTTCGATCTGGCCAACGGCAGGATCATGGCGGGGACGACACGTTTCGAAACACTGGTGGCGATATTGGAAGACAGCGCCTCCTGCGAGGGCGCGCAAAATGCGTGCCTGGTGAATCTGGGGATCCCTGCAAATCCGGCCTATTTTGGCGAAGTCAGCCGGATGCGCGGCTGCACTGGCTTGAAGCATGTCAACCTTGTGCATGACTGCTTGCCGCTGACGAACCCCGAATATTTCAATCAGCTCACCATAGAGCGGTTTCGATCCTTCATTCGCCAATCCGCCGCCTTTACGGACCACTTCCTCACCTCCACCCGCACAACACGAAGGCGTCTGATAGACGCGTTGAAATCGGAGGGCGCGGCTGATCCGAAGGTTTCGGTTGTTCCTTTCGGCAGCAACGACGCAGTCCCGCCGCACCCCGGAGCCGACGAGCTGGCGCTTGAAAGGCTTGGTCTGGCCGGAACCGAATATGTGCTGTTCGTTTCAACCCTGGAAATACGCAAGAACCATCGGCTGGCACTAGACTGCTGGAAAGCGCTGGCGGAGCGCCATGGTTCGGGCGCCGTGCCGCAGTTGCTGCTGGTGGGCAGGATTGGGTGGATGGTCGAGGACCTGGTACGTGAACTGGGTGAACTCGACGTGGACAAGGTTCCTGTCAGGCACCTGCAGGGTATTGGTGATGAAGAGCTCAACGTCCTTTACAGGAATTGCGTGTTCACGCTGTATCCGAGCCTGGCCGAAGGCTGGGGCCTGCCGGTGACGGAAAGCCTGTCGTGGTCGAAGCCGGTCCTCGCATCATCGCTCGACGTGATCTGCGAGGCTGGCGGCGATCTGATCGACTACGCCGATCCACGCTCGCTCGAATCTTTTATCGAGATGGCCGAACTGCTGATTTTCGATACCGGATACCGGGCATCGCGCGAGGCCTGGATAGCTTCAAACCATGTCCGGCGGACCTGGTCCGATGTTGCCCGGGATATTGACCGGGTCGTGCGGACAAACTGAGCCGGTTTCACCCTGCCTCTGCGACTGCAGCATCGTCCCTGCGAAATCCTACACTTTCTTGGCCTTCGGTGTTGGATATCAAGCCGGAATCGCGCTTGCGCGTACAACAAACGAACCTCGCTGGAATCCGCCCATTGGCCGCTTGATACCTCGTACCGTCACTGCCGCCGGTACAGCTCAAGCCGATTGAGTTTGTCAATTCGCGAGAAGGCAAGCGCGGACATGAGCGGATGCAGGCGTCGATAATCGAGATCCCCCTCGAACAGGATAACGCTCGTGCAATGATCCGGGATCTCACCTTTCACGAATTGCTCCCGCGCAAACCGGTCCGGCGCAAGCGCCAGCACACCGACCGATCCGCAAATCGAATGGTTCTCATCGGGCGTCAACTCTTCAATGTAGCGTTGGCTGGCCGGGATAGAAAATTCGGGGACCTGTGTCACCCATGTGACCCATGTGCGGGTCGGGGCATGATTGACCGCCAACAGCGCAAAGATGGCGATCCAGACCACTTTGCTCTGTTGCGTCCTTGCAGAGTCGAACAAGACCATGATCAGGATCAGCAAGCCCACAATCGCAAACGGGATGCCGTAGTGAAGCTGAAACGTCCCGATGACATCGCGCACCGAAACCAGTTGCAGGACAATGAGCGGCAGCATGAACAGGAGCGGAAAGGCATACCGCACGTTCGCCATCCCCAGGATGACAGAGACCAGGATTGCCGGCGCGGTTCCGAAATTGGTGAACAACGCTCCGAGGCGGTGAAGCAGGAACCCGATTGTAATGTGATCAAAATGATTGCCTGAGAAATTCGAGGAGAATGCCGCAAATCCGGGAAACCAGACATGCTGGACGATCATCCCGAGGACCGACAAGGCCAGCGAAAGAGTGAACAAAGCGAGGCATCTGGAGACCATCGCCTTGTCGTCAAAACGCACATTCGCAGCCCAGTAGACAGTGACCGTGTAGGCGGCGAAAAGCCCGCCGTCTTCGCGAACCAGCGCCATGACGGCGATTGTGATCAGCGCCGGCAGAAGACGCTTGCGGAGCAGGCAAAGAAACAGGACCCCGACCAATCCGGGAAATGCGATCTCGAAATGCGGATAGTCCAGAACCCTGATCATCGGTATGTTGGTCAGGGTGAAAACGGCCGCGGCGGCCACAGCCAGATAGGCTTGCCACGCCGGCAGACCGTTGCGCAGGGAAAGCAGTGCGAACGGAACAAGGACAAGAAGTGCACTGAAGCCGAAATACAGGGCAAAACCGGTTATGCCGGCAAAGCCGAAGCCAGAGTTGAAGACGATGGACCAGATGTACAAGACCGGTGAAAGATGATGCGCGTAATAGCTGAGCCCGTTCACCGATCTCGGGTTGGTCAACAACGGGTCGCCGCTCGACATCAGATAGGCGAACCACCCCGAATCCTCAACGACGCCGCCTGCTTCGAAATGCCTGATGATGACAAGGCTATAGAACGCAAAGCAGATCGTGGCCGCGATGACCCAGCTTAGAGCCAAGAGTGCCGGGGTAGGTCTTGCAATTTCTGGCATTGGACGGCTCGATGCACCATTGGTCATGTCACTGTAGCATGAAGGCATTGTTTTGCGTTTTGCCCGGCCACTGAAAGCACCCTTTTGCGCATTCAATCACATGCCCCTTGATAAAAGGGCTATCCAACTGAATCGTAGCGGGCAAACAGGTGTCGGAGGTCTTCGGGCGCCACGATCTGGTACGAAAACCAGCGGCGCTTCCGGTAGAATGCCACATCGCTGCCGGATCTGGATTTGCGCGGAAGGGAGATCAGCCCAACCCCTGCGATCATGGCGAAGTTGGTCTTTGCTTCCGCGATACGAGCTTCCGGCACGCCCAGGAATTCGCCGATGGCTCGAATGGAAGCATCGGGCGCTGATTTCATGTCCTCATAGTAGAGCAGCAATTTCGGGCCCGGCCATGCGACATATTCCCGGGTGTTTTCAATGAAATGCGCCCACTCTTTGGGCCATCGCCGAGTGAGCCAGACGATGAGTTGCGGAATATGTCTCAAATCCGATGAAATGCTCTCGAACGGATCGCGCAGAATGAAAATCAGCGGCTTGGAACGGTCGACGCGATTTTCCAGATGGGCGATCCGATGAACCTTGACGTATTCGGGAGCCAGGCCAGGGTCCACACCCAGGAGCGCCGCCGCATCAAAGCGCTCGGCAATGCCGAGATGATCGTCCTCGATGACATAAATTGAAGATGTCGGGCACCGGCTGAGATACTCGATGAGCGCCCGCGCCAAGTGATTGCCGGATCGCGGGTAAGACAGGATGTAGCCCAACAGAACCCCACGCGAATGCCAGACTGGTGATGATGGCCGACCGATGTTTCGTCCAGGACGGACCGCTTGGCTGTTAGAATCACCTGATTTCCTCTGCAGATCAAGTGTCTTACGCTCCGAGGGGCGTCCGGGTTCGTCGGGCGGGCCGCCATGTGCGTTGATATCCATTTGGACACGCCAATCATCGCCGATCCTGCTGGGCAGGCACCAGGTTTGCGATTTTGTTGCAAGCCAAACATGAATCTGGGACAACCAGACCTCCTCCCTATGTGGAAGAGACAAGGTGCTCCGGTGTTCCATGATACTTCTGCGCAACGCGGCCTTCTACACGTATCTCGGCATTGTGTCGTGCCTGCTTATGGCGTCATCGGTCGTTGTCCGCCTGCGTCGCGGCGATGCATGGCCTCTCATATCCTGGTATTTGAGAGCCTTGCTCTGGGGCCTGTCGAATATCGTTGGCCTAAAGCACCAGTTCAAGGGAACGGAAAAACTGTCCGGCGGCGCGGAGCTGATTGCCTGCGGCCAGCAGTCAACCTGGGAGAACTTCGCTTTTCCGCTGCTGTTTTCCAATCCCCTGGTGTTTGTCAAGACCGGGCTTAGGAGCTTCCCGGTCGCTGGCTGGATCGCCCGCCAGAACGGCTATGTGTGGGCGGCGCGCCATGGGGACCTGACAACCACCAAACAGGGTTTCGAGGAAGCCAGACGGCAGTTCGAGGCCGGCAGGCCGGTGTTGATCTTCCCGGAGGGAACGCGCAACACCGTGCCCGGCGACGCGCGCATCAAGGCCGGCATCGCCGCTCTCTACCAGATGCTCAAAGTCCCCTGCACGCCGGTCGTGTTGAATTCCGGCGACTATTGGCCCTACGGCCACCATCTGATCCGCCCCGGGACCATTACCATTGAAGTGCTCGATCCGATTCCGGCAGGGCTCTCCCGGCAGGATTTCATGGACGCGCTCAAAACCGCGCTTGACGAAGGATCACTCAGGTTGAGCCGTGCGCCGTCAAGGTCTGGCGCGCGAGCCGTTCAATAGCAGCACAAGCGCCATGGCGGCAATTGCCGCGACAATGGTCGCCGCCATCGATGAAACCAGCTCGAACACACCGATGGCTTGCAGCTTGTGCCAGACGCCATAGGCGATCATGACAGGCAACATCACATAGATCGCCCGCACCCGGCCCCACAGCCGCAGGAACGAGAACCTGACACCGTCCCGGCCGAGGAACCCGACGCTGACCCCGAACATCAGCGTGACCAGATTGACGGCGACCAGAATGGGCACTGCCGCCAGCACAAGCGCCCGCGCCATCCACGTGTGAGCCCCGCCCAGGCGCGGCGCCCTGTCGCCCTCCGATGGAACGCCAAGTGTGTCAAGATAAATCCGGGTGAGCTGTTTCATCGGCAAGCCAATTCCATGTCCGTTTCCGATCCTCTGGACGACCTGATCTGCGGGATGCAACGCGGCCCGTCAAGACCTATCCGGTATCGCCGCCAAATCTTGTTCGACGATCACAATTCAACTGTGATTTCACAAATGTCATGATAAAAGCAGCATGTGATGCGTCCGATTGAATACATGAACATCTCGAACCGATGTAAATCAACGCGACCTCCGAAAATGGCGACCGGCTGGAAAGCAGTCATTACCTGATGCGCGTTCTGCATGACATTATCATCATCCTGTTCAGCGCCATTGTCCGGTATTGCTGCAGCATAGGCACTTTTTTCAAATTCACCGTCATGGGCAGATCCAACCTGCCAGATGGCCCGTTTGTCATCTGCGCCAACCACGCCAGTCATCTTGACTACATCGCCCTCGTCGAAGCCATGGGGATACCCTACTCCGACACGATCGCGATCGCGGCGATGGATTTCCATTTCGACAGATCGCTTCGGTCATGGGTTGTGGGAAAGATGTTCAATCTTGTTCCCATCGAGCGCGCCGGTTCGAATGCGAACTCCCTGGCCCGCGCGTCGAGCTTGCTTTCCTGCGCGCGCGATTGCAAAGCGTTTCTCGACAAGGGCGGACGGGCCGTCATCTTGTATCCCGAAGGCTCCCGAAGCCTTGACGGTCGGATCCAGACCTTCAAGGGCGGGGTTTATCCGATCCTGAAGATCATCGGGTATCCGGTCGTTCCGGTTCATATCGATGGAACCTTCCGGGTATTTTCCAAGGCGCGGCTTCTGCCGCGACTTGGGCCGATTTCGGTCCGCTTCGGCGTCCCCAGGCCGATCGACCCTGCCAGGCGCACGGACAAGCAGGTGGCGGACGGCTCCGCCCAGGAGGCGGTCGAGTTTGTTGGCGCAATCGAGCGTGCAGTCCGGGACCTTGCCCGCCAGAACCCGTCATCCGATTGAGGCATGTCGCTTCAGGCAGCGATTTCTTCGCCAACAGTTCCAACCGCCCGCGCATGCCGCTTTATGATCTTGGCCATCTGCCGCATCTCGTCTTCTCCGGTGTACTGCGTGAGCGGCACGTAGACGAGACTGCCCATCATCTGCTGCGCCTTCGTGCAGGGTCGCCCCGTGCGGTCGTCAATGATGGCTGCGAGACTGCTGGCGCCACGGCTGGCGTCATATCCCCTGGCCCTGAGGGCTCCAACCAGGCGCGACGGGTCCGCAACACACACCGGCAGCAGCCAGTAGCTCGTGGCCGGATTGGCGCGGCCTGGAGCTGTCAACACGGGATCGATCATGGCGATGAACTGGCGCGCCCGGGCCTTCCTCTGGGCCGCGCCAGGGTGGGTGCGGAGTTTGTGGGCGATAAGGCTTCGCACCGCGTCGGGAAGTCGATGGCGGATGCGGGCGATGAACCCCTGCCCCGCAAAACCCTTCGCCATCGATCCGATGAAGATATCGGGATCGCGGCCGGTGAGCGCCGCCAGACGCGCGATGAAACCAAGCCGCCGTGGTCCGCGAAACAGCAGGACGGCTCCGAATTTGACGACCCGGTAAAACAGCCACCCGGCGGATTGGGCCGGCAGTTCGGCTTGCATCCGCGCAAATCGCTGCGCCATGACCTGGTCCCGGAAAACGACCACGGCGCCGGCAAGGGCGGTCGCTGTCTTGGCGGGGCCAAAGCTGAAGAACACCACGTCCGCGACCATCGAACCACGATACTCGCCGTCCCAGGCCTGCGCCGCGTCCTCCACCAGGACGACCTTGCGCTCGCGGCAAACCAGCGCATGTTCCGACAGGTCTCCATGGCTCCCGAACAAGGGCGCAATCACGGCCACACGGGTTCGCTCATTGACCAGCGCCCGAAGATCGTCGGCGGACACTGTCAGGCTGTCCGGATCGATGTCGACGACGCGGACGACCAGCCCGTGATGATGGGCTATTTCGGCCATGCCGGGCACTGTCACCGCGCTGAGGATTATCTCGTCGCCGGGCTGGACCGACAGGCAGGACAGCAAAAGGTCGAGGGAAGTGCGCACCGACAGGGCCATTGCAAAGGGCCGCCCCCTGGCCAGTTCGCGGTCGATCGCGGCAAGATCAGCCGCGGCGTCATGCCCGCCCCGAGCGAGCAGCCTCGCCAGGTCCGAAGCGCCGTAATCGAGCACCATGCGTGGAAATAATTTCAAGACGCCGCTCCCTGGAAACAGTCGATGTGTCTGCGGGCCGTTCAACGGATTGATCATTCCGGTTGGACGGATATAAGTCAATTCGCCCGGCGCTGTGGGAGAATTGTTTGGGGCGCCCCCGTGGGATTTGCAATGCTGGACTCTGTTCGGACTTTTCTGATGCTGGATCAGGCGACCTTCATCATGGTGCTGATCTGGTTGCCTGTGATGTTCGCGGTCTTTCTGATCAACCTGACCGGCCCGGCAAAACCCGCCGGGAGCGTTCGTCCCAAGCCTGCCGCGCAGGCAGGCGCCGCCAAGCCGGCGGCGAGCGGTCAATTCGTGATCCGCATCGGGAGAGATCTGCTTGGCATTCTGGTTCGCTCCGGCGTGACGCCGAATCAGGTCACCCTCATCGGGCTGCTTCTCGTCCTGCTCAATTGCGGCCTCTACCTCCTCCACCAGGATCCGTTCCTGTTCGGGACAGGTCTCATTCTGAGTTATGTCTTTGACGCACTTGACGGCCTGGTGGCGCGGGCCCAGGGCACGACGAGCCGCTTCGGCGGATATCTCGATGCAATTGTCGACCGGATGCAGGAAACGGCCACGCTCTTGGTCGTGGGCGCGGTTTCCGGATTGTGGCTGCCGGCGTTCCTGGTGATCACCGGTTCGATGATGACCAGCTACAACAAGGCGCGCGCCGCGATCGAAATCCCGGTCGCCAACAAGGGCTGGCCGGATTTCTTCAACAAGGCCTCCCGCCAGTTCTTCCTCTGCTTTGCCCTTATCGCCACCCATGCCCTGCCCTGGATGCTGGAGGTCGGGCTCTGGATCCTGGCCGCCGCTACCTATTTTACCGCGTTTCAACGGATAGCCCGGACGTGGTTCCTGATTTCCGCCTATGAATCGGCGTCGGACCCCTCTGGCCGACCGGCAAACCCCGGTCCCTCCGATCAACCATGATCGCCGGGCCCTTCCCGTTGTGCGGAGACGTCCGGTGACCATGAAAGTCGCGCTCGTCGCCGATTGGTTCGCGCCGCGCCGCGGCGGAATCGAAAGCCAACTGCTTGGACTTGCAAATGGACTCAAGTCCGCGGGCGTCGATGTCAACGTCATCACCAGCATGCCGGGGCCGGACCTAGTCGGCGGCATCGCGGTGACCCGTCTCAAATGCCTGCGTCTGCCCTGGCTCCTTCTCGCCGTGTCCCCGCGTCTGGTCGGCATCCTCAAGGCGGCGCTTCTGAACGTCAGGCCGGATGTGGTTCACATCCACCCGAGCATTGTCGCGCCAACCTGCCTGGCAGGCTTTATCGCGGCGCGCTCCCTCGGGCTGCCGGTGGTTCTCACGTTTCATTCCTGGATGGTCAACCTGCCGCGGTTGTTGCGGCTGGCCGACCGGATTTGGGGATGGGCATCGCCACCCGTGCGCGTAACCGGTGTCGGCCGGCATATCGTGGCGCAGCTCGACACCGTCCGCCCCGGCCTCAACGCCGGCATCCTGCCGAACGGCTTCGATTACGAATTCTGGTCGAAACAGGACGGGCCTCTTGCGGCAAGACAAGGCTTCACCATCGCGACGGCGATCCGGTTTGAAACCAAGAAGCGGCCTCTGGTCCTGCCGGAGTTGCTCAAGACCGTCGCGCAATCGGCAAAGGGCAAGCAGGTGGATCTCGTTGCGGCCGGGCAAGGAAGGCTATCCCGTGCCGTCCTGAAGAAGGCCGCCAGGCTCGGTGTTGCGCAGCAGTTCCACATAGAGGGATGGCTGGACCGCGAGGGCCTGCGGTCGCTTTACAAGCGCGCCGATGTGTTCGTGCTGCCGTCGATCACGGAATCCTTCGGGCTGGCGGCCCTGGAGGCAAGAGCCGCGGGCTTGCCGGTTGTCGCCCGCTCGGGAACCGGCGTGGACAATTACATCACCGACGGCATAGACGGAATTCTGTGCAGTTCCGATATTGAGATGGCCGAAGCATTGGTTCGGCTGTGTCATGACCGCGACCTGCTGGCGCGCCTCTCGGGCCCGCGCCCTGCCCTGATCCGGCACGACTGGTCGCGGGTGACTGCCCGGCACCTGGAGGTCTACCGCGACCTTGTCCGGCAGGCGGGCGCCGCGCCGGACACGTGATCGCGCGCCAGGCGGAACTCGAAACCACGATCCTTGAAATGGCGGATGGCCGAGCGCAGACTGTCCAGCGCCGGCTGCCCGGTGCGGAAGCGGCAATCATAGCGCAACCTGGTCGCGGTCAGGTCGACGAACTCCCAGGGATGCACAAACAGCGTGACAGGACTTTGCAGGAGCCGGAACCAGGGCGTTCTGACAATTTCGGGGATCCGCAGAACGCTGGACGTCACCGAGGCCTCCAGCCGGACCGGCCCGCCTTCCACTTCCGCCGGCGGATCCTTGAGCTTGTAGGCCGCGCGCGAGCTGTCGAGCGAGAACCCCTCTTCGGCAAGGATTTTCACAAACCTTTCCGGGAAGGAGAGATATGGCGCCCGAAACGAGGTGACCGGAGCGAATTTCCGCAGGATTTCATTGGTTCGGACGATTTCGTCGCGGGCGGTTTCCTCGTCCATTTCGGCAAAGGAATTGTGCGAATAGCCGTGGCAGCCAAGTTCATGCCCCTTGGCGACCAGCGTTTCGACGCAAGCGGGGTGCTTTGCCGCAGTGTCACCGGTGGTAAAGAATGTCGCCTTGATGCCTTCATTGTCGAAGAGATCGAACAGAAGCGGCATGCCTTCCTCGATCCCCCGCCAGGTCCACAGGAAAGGCGGGCAATCCGGTTCCGCGTCCACCGTCATGTAGACAATGCGGCTTTGGCCGTCTCTTGAAGTCACCGGTTCCGTCATCCCCTAAAATATGCCCAGCAGGTTCGCGGCGAGCAAGACCGCACCTGCCCAGCACGCCGCCAGAATGTCATCCAGAATGACCATGAAGCCGCCGCCGCGGGCCCGGTCGGCAAGATAGACCGGCCATGGTTTCCAGACATCGAAAAGCCGGAACAGGAGATAGGCGGCCACCAGCGCCGGCACTGTCATGCGCGCAACCTCGAGGGTCAGGCTCATGCCGATGGTCTCATCGATAACGATGGAGTTGTGATCATGCGCTTCAAGATCCTGGCCGGTGCGCAGTGCGGCCCATGAGGCGAGTGCGACGAGCCCGACATAGGCGGGGATGCGCAGTTCGAGACCGAGCGGCTGAAGGGCGAAGAACAGCCCGAATCCCGCGAGGCTACCCACCGCGCCCGGCGCAATCGGCGAGAGCCCGCAGCCAAAGACCAGCGCGATGATCTGGTGCGGCTTTCTCACCATCTCGCCCAGTTCCGGCTTCCGGCCCTTGAGCTTCGGCTGCCGACCTTGACCCGGCTTCATTGTCCCACCCCACAGACTGCGTCAGCGTCTTAATGCATGGGACATCCGGCAAAAGCAATGTATCTATGCAACAACAGGCATGGATCTCCGCTTTGATCCGGCGCGGATGTTGAAGCTGCCACGGCGTGGGATAGGACAACACCTCCGTCTCAGCGGATATTCGGATGAATGCCGGTCCTGGAACCAGCGTGAAGGCACATATGACGACACCCCGACTGCTGTCGCAGACCTGGAAATCAGACGCCTTGCCACCGCGGGCCGATGCATTTCGGCGCGGCTGGCTGACGCACAACCCGGATTTGCAGTATCGGCTGTTTGACAACGCGGCCAGCCGCACGGTTGTTGCGGACGTGGCGCCTGAACATCTTGACGCCTATGACGCCATGCCGTTTCCGGTCATGCGCGCTGATGTTTTCCGGTATGCGGTGATCTTTCGTGACGGCGGCATGTATGCCGACATCGACATGGAGTGCCTGCGTCCCTTGCCGAAAGCGCTCTTCGACCTCTCCGGCCTGCTCAGCATCGAGGCGAAACTGGACCCGGCGCGCGCCCGCGAGCTTGGCTACCCGATGCCATTTCAGATCGCCAACTGCATCCTGGCGGCGCGCCCGGGCCACGCTTTCTTCAAAGCGGCGCTCGAGCGCTGTTTCAGGCTCTTCTCGGAGGCATCGACCTGCGACCGGTCGGATGTCGAGGATATCACCGGCCCGCGCATGCTGACGCGGCTTTTTGTCCAGGGCGGCTGGCCCGGCCTGAGTGTCGCGGAGCAGATCCTGCTCATGGCGCCCCTGCATTATCCCGATCTCTGGCCGCTCAACCGGAACATGGTTGCGCGCCACCACCACCATGGCACCTGGAAAGACATGGCCGGAGGCGTCTCGCTGTCGCGCAAATGGATCGAGCGAAACCGGACCATCAACCCGTTTCCCGCGCAACTGTGGCAGGAGGCGGACCTCTTTCTGGCCCGCGGCAGGAGATTGCTGCCTGGATCGATGCCATGAGTTGGGAGACGCTGCGTCGAGATTTCCGTCGCACCATGGCGCGTTTTTCCAACACCGGCCTGGGCGGCGCCCTGCGGGTGCTGGCCCGGTGGCTGCGCTTGCATCTGCCACTGCCGATCAGAACAAGACAGCGCGCCGCGCGGCCTGAAAGAGTGGTCATCTCGCTGACCACGATCCCTGCCCGCGCCCGGTCGCTGGCTCCGGTGCTGCGCAGTCTGCTGGACCAGGACATGCCCGCCGACCGGATCATCCTGTGGCTGCCGTCGCGCTCGCTCAGGCAGGACCGGGACTATCCCGACGCCGGAGATGTCCACATCCCCGAAGGTGTCGAGGTGATGAGATGCGAAGATCTCGGGCCGGCGACGAAACTGCTGCATTCCCTGCGCCTGGAAAAGGACGCCCTCGTCATCGCCGTCGATGATGACGTGGTCTATCCGGAAAATCTGGTCTCCACGCTGCTTTCCGCCCATCGGAAGGAACCCCAGACCGCCTTCGGTCTGCGCGGCGTCATGCTCGAGCCCGGGACCAGATTTGTCGACCTCTGGCATATCCTTTCCAGCGGCATCGACCGGGCAGAGCCGGCGGACATCCTTTTCGGAACCTGGGGATACATGGTGCCGGCCTGGCTATGCGACGAGGCGATGCATGACTTTTCAGGCTATCCGGCATCGGTCAGATGGGTGGACGATGTGTGGATATCCGGCCATCTGGCGCGTCTGGGAATTGCGCGGAAAGTCACGCCATCGGACCGGTTTCCATTGGAAACCCTTGCTTCCCTCCGTCACGCGCTGACAGACGGGATGAACAGGTCGGGAGAAAACGACGAAATCGCCATCAAGGCCTTCGGGGACGTCTGGTCGAAGGTCAGGCCACCGCGCTGACATCGCCAATCGCCGCGACGCCATCGTCCCCGTCCGACAGGAAAACGCGCAAGCGCCTGCCGTCATCCCCGCCGATTTCGCAGACAGAGATCTTGACACCCTGAGCGCTGACCATCGGCGCGAGAAACCGCATCGACAGGGTGGCGATATCAAAACCCGGATGCGCAACCCGAAGCGCCGGCGCCACCAGCGCCGCCAGCATGGCGCCGGGAATGACCGTCCCCTTCAGCCCGGCAGTGAGCGCATAATCGCGGTCGGTATGGAGCGGGTTTGGATCGCCACAGAGCCGCACGAAGACGTCGATTGCGCTCTGCGTGACGATCCCGGTGCGGGTATGTGCCAGATCGGCGCCACGGGCGGCGCGGGTCAGGGAAATCGGCTTGATCCGGCTCAGGGCCGCAAGATCGATCCAGCGCAGCTGCGCCTGCAGCCTCGCCAGTTTCCCGTCACGCCCGTCAACCAGTTCGATATCGGCGCCCAGCATCTCAGCCCCTGACAAGGCAACGGAGAAGGAAAAGCGCTCCGCTTCATCGGGCCGCCGATGGCACGCGATGAACAGGCTCTCATGAACCAGTATCTGCTTCGGCTCCGGTCGAAAATCGGACCCGATCTGGCCGGCAAGGAGTTCGGGAACCGCCAACAGGGGCCAGGTGGCATAATCACCATCTGATGCGCCCCCGCTCGCGACAAGACCAGAGGCCAGGCAGGACAATTCCCTCATTGCCTCAGTCGGGCAAACGGCTTCTCCGGTGATGGGAGACCGTGCCGGGCCGTGTTCAGGCTTCATAGCGCTTGAGCGCCAGCGAGGCGTTGACGCCGCCAAAGGCAAAGGAATTCGACAGGACCACATCGGCGTCAAACGGCCTGGCGACATTGGGGACCGGTTCAAAGCCGAGCTTCGGATCCACATCGATGAAGTTTATGGTCGGCGGCGCGATCTGCTCCTCAAGGGCTTTGAGCGTGATCAGCAATTCGAGCGCTCCACCGGCGCCAAGCGCGTGCCCGTGGATCGGCTTGGTGGACGAAATCAGCATTTCAGCGAAGCGATCGCCGAACACATCGCGCAGCGCCAGTGTTTCATTGAGGTCGTTGGCGATCGTGCCGGTGCCGTGGGCATTGACGTATCCGATCTGGGTCGGCTCAAGGCGCCCGTGGTCAAGCGCCATGCGCATGCTGCGCGCGGCGCCGTCCCGGTCGGGACGCAACAGATCGCCTGCGTCATTGGTGGTCCCGTAACCGGCGAATTCGGCCAGGATCTTCGAACCCCGCGCGAGCGCGGACTCCAGGGATTCGAGCACAAACATCGCGGCGCCGTCGCCAAGCACCATTCCGGTCCTGTTTCGGGAAAAAGGCCGGCATTTGTCGTTTGTCATGACATGCATAGCCTCCCATGAGGCAAAGACGCCCGGAACCAGCAGCGCCTCGGCTCCTCCGGCAATGCATCGGTCAACTGTTCCGGATGCCACCAGCATCGCGCCCAAGCCAATCGATTGGGATGCGGAAGAGCAGGCTGTCGAAATGCAATAGCTGGGCCCCTTGATGCCCCACTTCATCGCAATCCATGAAGCTGGCGCATTGGTCATGATCTTGGGGACACACATCGGATCGATTTTCCGGCTTCCCCCCTCGGCTAAAAGACGATGGTAGTTTTCGTCCATGGTCTGGGCGCCGCCAAAACCGGCGCCAATGGAGACCGCACACCGTTCCCCAAAATCGGCAACGCCAAGCCCAGCCTGATCGATCGCTTCGCCAGCCGCGATTTGGGCAATGGCGGACACCCGGTCCTGGAACCTGGGGTTTGTCGTGCTCAGGGCAATTTGGTAATCCGCACCCGAAATCGGCGCGGCCTCCAGAATAACTTGCCGTTTGAGTGTTGGAAACAAGGTCTGGCGAACTCCGGACCTGCCATCTCGCGCAGCGGTCCACAATGCTTCAGCCCCGATGCCGCAAGCCGATATCGCACCTGTGCCTGTAATGACCACCCGCTTCAAGCTGTGGCTTTCTTCGCTTTATGCTCTACGATTTTGCCTTTCACCAACTCTACCAGATCCCCGACGGTCTTTGCTTCGGTCAGGTCTTCGTCAACGGGTAGATAGACGCCCCATTTTTCCTCAATGGCCATCAAAATCATCACATAGTCGGCGGACTGGATGTCGAGGTCAAGCAGCACGGCATCCTTGTTCAGTCTGCCGCGATCAATCATTCCCTCCTGAGCGACGATATCCAGCAGCTGGCTTTCGATCTCCACCAGGTCCCCATCAGCGTCTGACATGTTTCATCCAATTGCTTGCATTGTTCTAATCGCCGGCTCGCACCCCGCGATGCTGGCGGCTTTCCGTTCAATACGCGTTGCCACTTATATATGCAAATAATACGTTACATGCCTTCTCTGACCGGCAGGTTGTTCGAGATCAAGCAGTCAAGAAAAATGTCTCCTTGATCCCGTTAAACAGCCCGGTCTTTGCTGGTCAGGACCCACGACAACAAGATCAGCAAGGCCGCAAGCAATAACGGAAAGATCGCTCCGGACAGAAAGGGATTGATCCTGACGCTTTCCACCAGCACTGCGGATATCCGGCCAAGCAGATAAAGCAGATACCCTGTGACGAGGCCAGACAAGGCGGCCACGATCAGACCACGCCGATCGAGAACCAGCGCAAAGACAGCTGCCACACAAAACAAAATCAACGCGGTATTGATAGGCTGAACCAGGCGAAGCGCCAGCCATTGGATATATGGCGGATGATTGTCAGGAAGCGCCTCGTCCCGCGACAACGTCACCAGGTCAGGCAACGGAACATATTTGGGATGAATTTCGCGGTAGCCCAGCCATATCTGGCTCAATTTCAAGACTGGCAGGGTTGCTTCCTGCTCGCTGACCGCGGTAGCGCCCGCACCATTGTCAAATCGCCAGGTTTGGGCCCGCTCCAGGACCCAGGTCGAACTCTTTCCGGAAGCCGGCGTGAGACGTTCCGCCTGACTGATGGCCTCAAGGCTGCCCGCCGGGCTGATTTCATACACCGTTACGTCGGAAATACGAACCTGGGGCAAGCCTTCGAACATGGCTTGAACAACATGGCCATCACGTGAAAACCACTGCATTCTTGGTCTCTGCTGGGACTGGTGGAGCCATCCGTATTCACCGAGGATGTTGTGCCTGAGCTCCAGCATGGCGTTGGGCCGGATGTAATTGTCCAAGGTGAATTGAAGCGGGGCGATGATCAGCAACGCAGTCACCATCAAGCCGCGGGACCTTAACGAATACGCCATGCCTACCGTGCGAACCATCACCAGACGTCCGCTGGCGGCGTGGCTGGTCTCGGCCCACACCACGGCAACAACCACGGATATCGGCAGGGCTTGGGCGGTGTTGTCAAGTAGCCGCAGCAAAACATAGTAGACCGTCATTGCAATGGCGGAGAGGGTCCCCGCTGCCGATTTTTCAGCCCAAACACGGGTGATTTCGCCTGAAACATTGATTGCCGTCACGGCTGAGGAAATCGCCATCAGGGTTACCAGGATGAACCAGAGATAGTGGCGCACCATAAAGCGGGTGTAGACACCGAATGGCTGTCGGATGCTGTTTCCCTCACGGGTGCTGTTCGGTGCTGGAGCGGTCATGTGCGCGCCAGTGCCGGAGCGAGCAGACTCCGGCCGGCGAGGCCGATCGACAATGGAATGGACAGCAGTGCGGCAATGCTGGCCAATGAGAAAAACACCGTGAAGCCAACCGGCGAGAGCGCGGCTTCGGGCACCAGCAAACCAGCCGATGCGACAACATTGAGCATGGTGGCGATGGCGATGCTGGATGGCAGAACAGCAAACCGGGTTCCGGCATTCGTCTTTGCCGCACCAAAAACCGCGATTGCGACAGCAAGGAGGCAACTCAACGCCATCATAACCGCTCCTGCGGCATTGCGTGCATCGGACCGAGACACAAAGAGGCCGTTGTCCGTTTCCAGCATTTCATGCAACACCCGACTTTTCTCTCCTGTGTCGCCTGCAGCCTTGGCCAACGTCCCGATCTTGGTGTTGATGGAGGAATCGTCTGCCCTGAGCGTATCCACATTGAGGTCACCCGAGGCGTTCGGGCAGATGCGGCAAGGCACGCGTGGTTCGGCTTGATCGGCAGAACCGGTTTCTGCAGATTCTCCTGGACCACCAAATCTGCGAATTTCCAGATTGCATAAGCTCGCAAACACCTCACCGCCCTGAATCACCAGCTTTGCACAGCCTGACAGCAGGATCTGGGAAAGGCTGCCGCGGTCGAATTCGAAAATCTGCAAATCACGGACACCGTGATCCTTGAGGCCACCGACGTGGAATACGGCGTCGTCTTCAACAACGAATTGGCCAGAATCCCAACCGGAGATGACTGCGCTGTCTATGGCGCGTTGGAATTCGCTGAAATACAGATCACTCGCCAAGGGCTTGAGATATCCGGAAACATACAGGGAGGTGGCCGCAAAGAATCCGCCCAGGATCATCGTGATGGCGACGGTCGGCCGCATGCCGATGCCCGCGGCCGCAAGGATGAGGAATTCACGGTTTTCGCGTTTGTAAACCAGTACAAGATAAACCGACACCAGAGCCGCCACAGGGAGGATGAAGTCGGCCACCAACGGCATGTAGGCAGCCAAAAGCAACATGAAACCGCCAAGATGCATGTTGTAATTGATGGCGGCGTGGAGCAGGAAGTCGAGCTTCTCAATCAGGAACACGAGGACCAGGGCGAGATAGATGAGCAGAAACAATCCCAAGACCAGCAATACGGATTGGCTGATGTATTTCATCGATGGTGCTGTTTGCCACTCCCCTCGCCGCCTTCTTCCGGCTATTCGCATTCCCGCCAGAACGCCAGGTTTTTCCATTGAACGCTTCGGGAGCGCCCATGTACCGGGCTTCGCGTCCTGTCAAATTGGCTCAGCGGCTGGATCAGGGAGAGAAGGTTTCGCCTAGAAACGATTCCCGCACGGCCGTAGATCCGATCACTTCCGACGAAGGACCTTTCGCTATCATCAGACCGTTGTTGATGACGACGATCTCTTCCGCAAGGGAAAACACGGTCCTGGCCTGATGATCCGTAACAAGCACACCGACACCAGAATTTGCAAGCCTTTTGATATGGCCGGCAATGCGTGTCACCGTGATCGGATCAAGCTTGGCGAAGGGCTCGTCAAGCAGCAGCATTCGCGGTTGGGCACACAGGGCGAAGCCGATTTCAATGAGTTTTCGCTGGCCGCCGGACAAGTGACCGGCTTGCATGTCCATTATGTCGTCGAGTTCAAGCAGACGGCAGATATCGTCGAGCACCGCCTGCGCTTTCGGTCGGGTGTACCGGCAGGCTTCAAGGGCAATCCTGAAATTGTCCGAGGCCGACAGCGACAGATACAGATCCGGCGCCTGTGGGACATAGCCGATACCAAGCCGGGCCCGGGCGTCGATGGAGACCTGGGAAATATCCTTGCGATCGAGGAAGACAGACCCCGGCTCCGCCAGTTCAACACCGGTCAGCAATCGGAAAGCCGTTGATTTTCCGGAACCCGAAGGCCCCAGAAGGCCCAGGATCCGGCCTTCCGACAAGCTCAGGGAGACGCCCGACAGCACTTCGCGTCCGAGATAGGTCTTCCTCAGGCTGTAGGCTTCAAGTGTACCGGGCATGGAAAGCCTTAGTCATCAGAAGCCGGCAGCTGCGCAGCGAAGTCCTGCAACATCCGATGGGCTTCATGATCCTTGGCCTGAACCGGTGGATGCTTAAATATGAATGCGCTCGCCTCGGGTAGCGCTCCGGACAGCTTCCTGTCGAGAGCAATGCGCGCGCACCGGATCGCAGCCAGCGCCATGATGGCTGCGTTGGGAGAATCCTCGACATCCAGGCGCAACTCGACATTGACCGGAGCACCGCCGAACAATTTTCCCTCAAGCCGGATAAAGGCCACCTTCCGGTCATCAAGCCAGCTCACATAATCGGAGGGACCGATGCGCACGTCGCCATCGGCGAACCGATTGAGCGCAGCGCTCTGGACCGACTCCGTTTTCGATTCTCGCTTCATCAGCAGCCGGTTCTGATCGGTCATGTTCAAGAAATCGGTGTTGCCGCCGACATTGAGCTGGTAGGTCCGGTCAAGCGCCGCGCCGCGCAATCCAAACAGCTCCACAAGGGCCCGATGGACGATCGTGGCACCCATCTGCGCCTTGAAATCATCCCCGAGAACCGGCAGGCCGGCGTCCTTGAATTTCAGCGCCCATTTGTCCGAGCTGGCGATGAACACCGGGATTGCATTGACGAAAGCCATGCCGGCATCGATGGCGCACTGCGCATAGAATTCGGTTGCCTCAATCGAACCGACCGGCAGGAAATTGATGGCGACTTCAGCGCCGGAAGATTTCAGCACCGCGACAACTTCCTCGCGGGTGGCTTCGCCAGCCTCGATGGGGAGAAAGGAGTCGTCCGCCGGCTGATTGCGCATGGACGCCGACACACCGTCAAGGATTGCCCCGGGCGAAACCGGAACGGCGTCGAATCCGGTCTGCGGCTGAAACACCAGTGTGTTGTTCGGCTTGCTGAAAATCGCCTCCGACAGCGGTTTTCCGACCTTGCGCCGGTCCACGTCGAAGGCCGCGACTATCTCCACGTCGCCTGGAGCGTAACCGCCTAGGTCTGGAAACAGCATGCCGACAGCGTCCTCGCCGTGCTGCCGGCAATAGGCGATGCCCTGCACCAGCGAACTCGCGCAATTGCCGATCCCGAAGATCGCTGTCTTGATTTGTCTATCTTGCATGTGCTCGCCCCCAGACGATCCAGAACTCAATTGACGCCGCTGTCAATGTACATCGCGGGCGTCATTGCGCGTTGTCCACTCGCGTCCTGTGGGCTGACAGTGATTGACCGCATCGTCAATCCCACATGACCCGCCTTGACCGGAGAATTTCGGACAAGAAGAAAAATGGCTTCCTCCCGCCAGTCAAGTTGGACATGATTGCTTTGAGTGCCCTCGATGATGGAAGGCGCGAAAGCGTAGCAGCCATCCGGCAGATAGGGCATGCAGAACTTCAGGCGGCCCTCGAACCGGCTTGCTTCCTCGATGATCGGCGGCTCATGCCGGAATGCGAGAAAGGTGTTGTCGCCAAAGAGATTCTGCCCTGTGTCATTGCGCAGCATGAAACCGACGATAGGCGAATGAAGCCGGCGCTGGGCCACGGCCTGGACATGGAGCGTGATCTGCATTCCGCCATGGATCCGCTCCACCCTGCGGTCATTGTCGTCGGTGAGAAAACAGTCGATGATTCGGCATCCGCCATGGCCATGGCGCGGCGAGGCCCGATCGAACACCGATACGTCCATGTCCCCTTTCGACCCCCATTCGCAATCCACGCCTGCCGATATGTTGCTGGGTTGGGTCGTGGCCGCGCCTGCGGGAAGGTCGAGGCCATTCATGTGGTCGGCATAGGCCTTGATCACTTCCAGGCACTTGCCGTCAGCCTTCTTGTGGCCGGCTTCAAGCCAGATCGCCCGGTCGCATATGGCCGAAACCATTCCTGGATCATGTGACACGAACAGGAGGGTGCCGCCGGCGTCGCGGAACCGCTGCATGAAGGCATGGCATTTCTTCTGAAACGCGGCATCCCCCACGCCCAGGATTTCATCGACAACGAGGATTTCCGCATCGACATGAATCGAGATGGCGAACGCCAGCCGCGCCTGCATTCCACTGGAATATTCCTTCAGGGGCCTTTCGAAATAGGCGCCGATATCGGCAAAGGCCTCGATGGCCTCCAGCCGTTCGTCAATTGCGGAAGCCGGAACTCCAAACGCTGCGGCGTTCAGCCGCGCATTTTCCCGGCCTGTGAAGCGCGGGTTGAAGCCGGCGCCCAGTTCAAGCATCGCACTGAGCTTGCCGTTGACCGCTATGGTGCCGCTCGTTGGCTGCATCGTGCCGCTGAGAATCTGGAGCAGGGTCGATTTGCCCGAGCCATTGCGTCCAACAATACCGAGCGCCTCGCCCCGGCCGACGCTGATATCGACACTTGTGAGCGCGTTGAATGCCGATCTGGGCCGGGTCAGCGCCATGACATCCCAGAGCCTGCGAAGCGAATTGGATTCGCGCGAAAACCGCTTGGTCACGCCGACCGCCGAAATTGCCGGAAGCGGCGAACTCACGGCGCCGGATCCAGAACGCAGATCCGGGCGCTCAATTGCCCCAGATTGGCAAGGCCGGAGGATATGTGTCCGGATATCATGGTGAAGGCAACCGCCAGATCCCGTCTGTCGATCAATCCGGCTTCAGATCCGCCCCGGGCGATCAGCGCGATGTCAACGACATAGGCGCCGGAGGCAAGATAGGGCATGACAAACTCGAACCGCGCTTCGAGGAGCGGCGCTCCTCCTGGGCCGATTGCCATCGCAGCAGCCGGCATGTCACGGTAAACCACGGCCTGTCCCAGGGGGTCGCGAACAACGAACGCCAGCACCGCGTCGTCGTGCTGGGGTTGCGTCTCGAATGAAATGCTCAGGCAAACGAGCTCGCCGCCCGACACGGTCGAAATCGCGGCGCCATCGCAGCTCAACGCAGCAGCCTTCAAGCTGCCCGGCCTGCCTGGTGTTCCAAGAGCATCGAAATCCGCCAAGCTCGGCGCCGGTGTTTCATCCTGTTCATGCACGGCGCCGGCGTCAGGGCCGGAAAGATCCCCCTCCGCTTCAAATCCATCCGCCTGACCCAGTTCGTGCGAGACCGATTTGTGATAGGCATAGGCCACATCCTTGGGCCGCCCGGTCAGGGCTATGCGCCCCTTGGCAAGAAGAATTGCCCGGTTGCAAAGAGAGGGAATCGCGGTCTCGTTGTGGGAGGCGAGAAAAACGATGCGATCGCGCGAGAATGCGCGCAGGAAGCGCATGGAGCGCTGTTGAAACTGGACGTCGCCGACGCCGAGGATCTCATCCACGATCAGAATGTCGGCGTCGACATGGGCGCAGACCGAAAACGCCAGCCGCGCGAACATGCCGCTCGAAAATTCCCGCGTCGGCCGGTCCATGAACTCCTCAATGCCGGCAAAACGGGCGATATCAGGCAGGCGTTCCCGGATTTGGCTGTTCGACAAGCCATAGGCCGACGCGCACAGTCTTGCGTTCTCGGTCCCGGTGAAATTCGGATTGAACCCCGCTCCAAGTTCAAGCATCGCGGCCACGCGGCCCCTGATCGAGACCGATCCCACACTGGGCTGACGGGTTCCCGCGAGGATCTCGAGAAGGGTTGATTTTCCCGCGCCGTTGCGCCCGATGATTCCGATGAAATCACCCGGCCGGGCCGAGAACCCGACGTCGCGCAGCGCCCAGACCTGGTTTTCAGCCTGCCTTCCGAACAGGACACAAGCCAATTGCGCCGTATCGCGATCAAAAAGATTGTACACCTTGCCGAGGCCTTTGACGTCGACCCCAATATCATACGACATCGGCAAACCCGCGCCTGGCCCGCTGGAAGAAAGCATATCCACAATAGAACACCGTCAGTGCGACCAGCCAGTAACCGCCATAGGCCACCCAGTTCACCGACCTGTCAAAGAACAGCAATCCGCGCAGCGTCTCGAGGATGAATGTGAGCGGATTGAACCAGAACACCGGGCGAAGCCCCTCCGGGACCTGATTGATGTCGTAGAAGATCGGGCTCACGAACATCATCACCGGCCCGAGCGTCACGAGAACCTGCTGGATGTCGCGGATATAGGTGCCGAGCGCGGAAAACAGCCAGCCGAGGCCGACACACAGGATCGCCAGCGGCGCGATCACGATCGGCGCCAGCAGCATGGCGACCGGCAGTTCCCAGGTGGCCAGCGCCAGAAACACGGCAAGCAGGATCATCGCCGCGGCCAGCTTGAACGCGGCCGCTCCCACAAGCACCCAGTCGAGAATATCGATGGGGAAAATGATCTTGGTGACATAGGTCCGGTTGGAATGAATGAACTCCGGCGCCCGGGTGATGATCTCCATGAAGAAGCTGAAGATCATCAACCCGGTGAAATAGATCAACGGAACAACCACCGAACTCTCGGTTTCGGAGAACCAGGCGGATTTCAGCACGAAGCCGAACACGAATGTGTAGATCGCCACCAGCACCAGCGGCGTGATGATGATCCACGCCAACCCCAGGGCGCTGCCGCGCACGGATGACTGCACATCGCGCACCAGCAACTGCCAGAACAGGTTGCGGTTCCTGACAAGGGAGGCAAGCGGCGTCACCAGCCAATTGACCAGCCGCCGACCCGCTGCCGTTTCCGGCTTGTTGTCATGGGTAGCATCGCAAGCCATGGAACACGCTCCGTCGGTTGCCGGTATCGCTCCCGGGTCTGTTCTCCCGCTTATATTCATCAATTCAATTCTGGCAATGCTTGTTGGCGGGCAGAACCCCGATCCCCGGGAGACTTGTTAACACACGGGCGTGAAGATATGGAAGGCGGCGTTCACCGGCTCGGCGTTTTCCGGCCATCGGGCGGTTTTCTGGCTGCGTGCGCCCGTGTGGGCGGGAAGTTCGACATGTCCTCTGTTTCCCCGCGAATTTGGGTCGAGATCAACGATTTCATGCGGATGTTCGATTGGGCGATCACGCCCACCGGCATCGGCAGGGTTCAGATGGAAATCGTTCTGCGGCTTGCGGTCAATCATCCCGACAGGGTGGCATTGTGCCGCATCGGGCGGACGGTCGACGAGATCGCCGTCATTGAGCCTGACCGGATCCGCCGGTTGATCGAGCAGAACAGTTTTCCCTCGGCCGGTTCGCCTGCGAAAATGGCGATGATCCGCCTGCGCCAGACCCTGCGGGTTCTCGAACGCCGCGCGAGGGCGAGGCTCATGCCCGACGATACCACAGCTTTCGCGCGTCAGGTCGCGCGGGGGGACATCCTCGTCAATTTCGGTGCGTCCTGGGAGCATCGTCAATACGGCGCGAAAATTCGCGAGCTCAAGCGCCGGCACGGACTCCGGTTCGCATTGCTTGTCCATGACGTGCTGCCGATCAGTCACCCCGAATTCGTTTCTCCGCCGCATCTGCCCAATTTCATGAAATGGTTTTTGGAGATGGGCCGGACATGGGACATCGTGCTGACCCCCTCGGTGGCGTCCGCGGAGGCCGTTAGCCGAGCCTTGGTGGAGCATGGCATGACAATCCCGCCGATCCGGCCGATCCCCTTTGGCGCAGGGTTCAAGGCATCTCCGTCGGCCCGTGCCGCAGCGCCGGTCAGCGGACGGCCCTATGTCCTGTTCGTCTCCACCATCGAGATCCGCAAGAACCACATTCTCATGGTGCGCATCTGGGAAGAGCTTCTGCGCAGGCATGGCGCGGCGGCCGTCCCGGCGCTCGTTTTCGTGGGCAAGTTCGGCTGGGAAATCGACGGGCTGAAGCAACACCTGGCGGCGACCGAAAATCTTGGCGGCAAGATCGTCATCGCCAACACACTCTCCGACGCTGAAGTCGCCACGGCTTATGACAATTGCCTTTTCACCGTCTTTCCGAGCTTCTGTGAAGGCTGGGGCCTGCCGGTGACCGAAAGCCTTGCCCACGGGAAGCTCTGTGTCGCCTCGAATGTGACCTCCATCCCCGAAGCCGGCGGACGCTTCGCGGACTATTTTGATCCGAACGATTTCGAGTCGGCGCTTGGCCTGGTCGAACGGGCGATATTTGATGAAACCTACCGGGCTTCCCGCGAATTCGAGATCCGGTCGGCGTTTGTTCGGCAAAGCTGGGATGACTGCGCCAAGGCTGTCATCGAAATTCTCACCCGGGAAGCCTCGCAGGTCAGGGTTACGAGCTTGGATGATGATTGCAGCATTCCTGAGCGGACAGTCAGTCCCCGCTATCCGGGTCAGGCGTGACCGTGATGGTGTAGACTGATCCTGTTTCCTTGTCGCCAGATGCTTGGGTCCCCCTCCCTCACGCCGTGTTTTTCGGGATTGATGCAAGCTGGGGTTTGGGAAACGCAGACGGGCCCGGGCGCAAATTGCCATCCAGTCCATCAAGTTCTGCCCGACACCTTCGGCCATCTGGCGCGAAACGGCGACCGCCGGTAATAAAAGCAGAAGTCGTCGCGCACCAAGCCTTGGAAGGAAGCGGAACCATGCCAAACAAGGGGGCTTCCCGTGAAGCCATACAGTTTCATTACGATCTGGGAAATCGTTTCTACGCGCGGCTTCTCGGCGAAAGCATGATCTATTCGGCCGGATTATGGGACGCCGTGGAGGGCGCGAAGATAACGTTGAGTGAGGCCCAGAACCGAAAACTCGACTGGCATATTGCCGCAGCGGGTCTCAATCCCGGTCAGCGGCTTCTTGATGTCGGATGCGGCTGGGGCGGCCTGATGGCCAGAGCGGTGGCGGCAAAAGACCTTTCCCGGGCTGTAGGACTGACGCTGTCCGACGAACAGGCAGCCTGGATCGAGGAAGGTCGCAAGGACCCGAGAATCACGGTGCAGAATCGTCCTTGGCAGGAGTTCAAGAACGAGGAACCATTTGACGCGATTGTCTCGATTGGCGCTATCGAACATTTCGCCCGGCCGGAGATGGACACGGCTGCAAAGCTGGATTGTTATTCCGGGTTTTTTGAGTTTTGTTCACGCAACCTTGTCGATGGCGGCAGGCTGTCGCTTCAGTCCATCATATGGATGAACATGGCGCCTCAAAACGAAAGCTCCAATCTTCCCTTGGATTTTTTCCCCGAAAGCAACCTGCCCCGCCAGCTGGAACTTGTCCAGGCTGCGGATCCCTGGTTCCATCTTGTGGAAATGCACAATCGCCCACGCGACTACAGCCGGACGCTGCGCGAATGGATCTGGAACCTTCGGGCAAACCGGGACGCGCTGAAACCGGAGTTCGGCGAGGAAAATATTCAACGGTACCAGAAGGCATTTGCCCAATTCATGTATGGCTTTGATTCCGGCATCACGGGATTGTCCCGTTTCAGCTTCGTCAAGAAGGGACCGGATTGGTCGAGCGACCATGGCACATCGTGAGGTCGGCAGACATATCCGCCCAGGCACAACTGGGGCATAATCGGCGACAGCGCTCTTCTCAACAAACGAATGCGCGTTCATCCTGTCGTCGGTCATCGGTGGTGGCCTTCAGGTTGGCTCATAACAACCCGACCCTGCGGGAAAACACAGATGGCTATGAAACCCAGCGACGCCACGAACTGGGACCCGATCGCCAACAAGCCTTCAATGCCGAGTGCCCCTGAGGCGACCCTCATTGCAGGGTCACCGTCAGTTTTCAAAAGGGGGAGCCAAAATGCCCCTGTTTTGATTGGGAAATTTTGGTGGGCGCGCACGGGCTCGAACCGTGGACCCGCTGATTAAGAGTCAGCTGCTCTACCAACTGAGCTACGCGCCCCACCTGTTCCCGAGGGAACGAAGGGGCGTATAGACCGGATGGCGGGGCTTGTCCACACTGTTTTTCCACAACCGGGTTGAGCCCGGCTGCATCAGCCGGGACCGGGCTCAGACGAGCAGCTTGCCGGTGGCGATCCGGACCGCCTGGCCGCCGATGCGGACATGGGTGACCTGCCCTCCGGCGCAGTCGATATGCAGATGAATGAGCGACGGCCGGCCCATTTCGACGCCCTGTTCGATGACCAGTGGATGATTGCCATCGAGCATTCCGTCAAACTGGTGAATGGCGCCCGACAGGGCGGCAGCCGCCGAGCCGGTGGCGGGGTCTTCGGCCACGCCTTCGCCGGGCGCGAACATGCGGGCATGGAACGAGGCCTTGTGGTTGACGCCGCCGCGGCAGTAAAGATAGGCGTAGGCCAGCTGGCCGTCGCCCATCGGCGCGATGCGCTCCCACAGGGCCGGGTTGCACTCGGCCTTGGCGGCGGCGGCCATGTCATGCACCGGGATCAGCACGTAGGGCACGCCGGCGCTCCACAGCGACACCCTGTGGTTTTCAAACCCGATCTCCTGCGGGTCGAGCCCGAGTGCTGCGCCGATATCGGCCGGTTCAATCTCGGCCTCCAACTGGCGCGACAGTCTCGGCAGGTCGAACTCGGCGAAGCCCGAGCCGCCACCCTTGTTGATCCTAACCGCGCAGCGCACCGCGCCGATCGGCTCCTCGAGCATCTTGACCATGTCGATGCCGGCATCCGGCACCGCGCCGCCAAGCCGCCTGTCGGCAAGCGCGATGGCTCCGCCCACGGTCGGATGGCCGGCAAAGGGCAGTTCGCGCACGGTCGTGAAGATTCTCAGACGCGCGGTGTGCACCGGATTGTCCGGCTTGAGCGCGAACACCGTTTCCGACAGGTTGAATTCGCGCGCGATCGCCTGCATCCGCGCCTCATCGAGATGATCGGCATCGAACACCACCGCGAGCGGATTTCCTTCGAGCGCTGTCGCGGTGAAGACGTCGTAGATGGCATAATCCGTCATGCGTTGCGGTGTCCCTTGCGGTTAAGGCGCGGCCTGCTGCAGATTTCTACAACGACCTGTGTGCGTTTGATGAAACGCACACAGGTCGTTGTAGGCCGGCCCGCTTCGTCAGCCGCATCCTATCCAATTCCACCGGTCTGCCAACCGCTGTTGAAATCAGGGTTATCGAAATGGAACTCGATCATCGCCTGCATGTAAGGCGTCACGGTCGGACCGGCGTCGCCGGGCCTGCGGACCACCACGACATCCTCGATCTCGTCTTCGGAACCGGTCGCGATGTGATCGCGGATGCGCTCGGTGAGCCGTGAGGCCGGCTCATCGAGCTGGAACCGGCGAAAGACCGCGACCCGGCCACCCTGGCGCCAGGCCAGGAGCCGGCGTTCCGGCTCGGCCTGCGACAAATCATAGCCGGTTTCCTCCATCGCCTCGCGCAGGATGCTGCCCTCGACATCGACATGCCCGTCCTTGATGTCGCTTTCATCAAGCGAGCCTGCCGGGGCATAGACCTTGCCGGCATTGGCGGTTTTCGCCGCCATGCGAATGAGCATCATGGCGTTGTCCGAGGACAGCATCACCGCCGAACCGAACAGATGCCAGACATCGGCCTCAGGCTGGGTCTTCACCCAGTGCAGGATCGCCGCATAGGGCGCGCGGTGGCTGATGCCGCAGATCGCCCCGTCCTCGAGCCGAAGGCCGCGGTGCAGCAGGATGGTGCCGTTGAACAGGAACGGCCGCTCCACCTGTTCGCGCGCCCAGTGCGCCGCGATCGCCCCCTGCTCGGCGACACGCCAGGGATGCTCGGCCGCATCGACCCTGAGCCGCGCCGCATCGAGGCCGAACACCCGGTTCTGAGGAATGCTTGACCCCGGCATCGTTCAGACCAGGTCGAAGGTCATCGCCACCGGGCAATGATCCGACGCCTTGGGCCGGTCCCAGCCGGTGCGCGGGTAGCGATCGACCGCCTGGCCATGAGGGAACAGCGTGCGCCAGGGCTGGCCGGCGCGGATGATGTGGGGCAGCCTGTCGCGACTGGTGCGCGTCAGCGCCGGCGAGGCCAGCAGGTAATCGAGCTGGCACAGGTGCCGCTCCTCGGGCCCGCGGGTGTGGTAGAGCGTCCAGCGGTCCATCTCCGGCCGGCGCTGCACCACGTTCTCGGCAAACCCGTCCGCCGTCAGCACGTGAACAGCGCTTTCGGCCTCAATCGCCGGGGTGAAATGATAGCCGTTGCGCCGGTCGCCGGTGATCACCACCCGTTCGGCATAATCGTTGAAATCGCCGGCAATGACGTAGCGCTTGCCGCCGCCGTCGGCTCCGAAGCGCCTGGCGATGATCTGGCGCACGCCGCGCGCCTCCGCCACCCGCACCGGCATGGTCCAGGTGCGGCCGTCGATGCCGGCGCGCGGGCTCCCCATCGATTTGAAATGCGTCACATAGACCGTCAATCGCTTCGCGCCGATCTTGAGATCGACCTCCAGGCAATCGCGCTTGAAGACCTTGTCATGCGGCTTGGCGAGATCATGGAGGTCCGGCGTGTAGAGCCCCGTCGCCTCATAGGTCAGATGCGCGTGGCTGGTGACGTCAAGCACCTCGATCCGCGCGCCGTCGAGCGTCTCCTCGCGCGCCAGCAGCGCCAGATTGATGCCGCGGCTGTCATTGCCGCCGATCAGAACCTTGTGGCGGTAACCGTCGCCGATCATCTTGAACAGATAGCCATATTCGAAGCGGTGCAGCGTATCGAGACTTTCCACCTCCTGCAGGCACAATATGTCGGCATCGGCCTCGGCGATGGCCAGCGCCGTCAATTGCCGCGTGTCGTCGGTGAGCGACACCGCGCGGGCGATCTCGGCATGGCGGTATTCCGCCTCATTGGCGAAATCATAGAGCTGCGACACCCGGTCCTGGCGCAGCTCGTTGCGAAAACCCGAGAAATCGAACCGGCTCAGGAGGTTCTCGGCATTGAATGTGGCGATGCGGACTGTCATGCGGGATCCTGGTTCCTGCCTTTTGGCGCGGGCGCCCGACCCTAGGCAGACAGGCACCCGGGAGCAAGGTCAAACGCGATGCCTGCACTGCGGCTCAAGCCTTACTGCCCGTTGACCAGCCCCAGCACGAGCGTCTGCACCGCGCCGCCATCGCCCATTTCGATGCGGTCGAAGGCGCGGCCGCGGGCGCGCTGCTCGTCCGACAGCCGCTTGAGATGGGTCTGCAATTCGGCGCGGGTCTTGTGGCAGCCCGGATCATCGGGCGCGCCGAGCCCGACGCTGACTGCCTCAATCGCCTGCACCATCTCGATGATGTGCTGGCCATGCACCCGCTCATGCGCGGCGAGGCCGTCATAAAACCGCTTCCAGCTGCTGGCGACCCCGGGCGGCAGCTGACCACGCGGTTTTGGCAGCGTGTAGGTGATGATCAGTTTCGGGATGTTGGCGGCGATGACGCAGCTGCCATCCTCGCGTTCCTGGTAGTCGCGCCGCCAGGTGAGCTTGAAGGTGGTGTGGGCGATGGTGCGGCGGTCGCCCGAAATCACCGGCCCGTTTTCGCCGACCGATTGATAGAGCTCGAAGCCTGACTGGCCGCTGACCGGATAGGTCGCGACCTGCTCGACCGCCTCCCAGGCGTGCGCCGGTTGGACAAGGGCCAGGAGCGTGAGCAGCGCTGCGGCGGTAACGGTTGTGGCGGTTGTCATACGGATCCTCATTTGATTTCCGTGAGATAGACCCACCAGCCTGCGAATGCCAGCATAAAGCCTGCCATCCCGTAGAGCGCCGCGCCGCGGATCCGGTGGCCGGGGCTTCGCCAGGCGCCCAGCGCCGCGCCGAGTGCAAGACCGGGCGAACAGGCAATCAGCGCCAGCAGCATCAGGTCGAAGGTGGAAAAAATGCCGATATCGGACATGGAGGGCCTTTTCGCTGAAGCCTATCATGGCACGGCAGCCGCCGCGCCGCCAAGGCCGGCCCGCCATTGATCCGCGTCAATGCGGGCTTGAGCCCGGCTGCTACCCATGGGATGACACCGGCCGGGCCGATCGCCCGGGACTTAAGGGAGCATGCCATGAAACCGATGATTTTCGCCGCCGGGCTGGTGACCAGCCTCTTTGTCCTCACCCCCGCCGCCTCCGCCGCCAGCTGCTGGGACCTCTGGTACGAGCGCAACGCCATCTATGACGCCAACGGCTTCTGCTTTTCCACGAGCCTCGGCAAGCGCACCTTCGACAATTCCGATTGCTGGACCAAGAACCCTGAGCTGAGCCAGTGGGAGCAACGCCGCGTGGCCCAGATCCAGGCCGAGGAACGCCGCCGCGGCTGCAAGGTGAATTAGGGGCAAGGGGCCGACGGGTCGCGCATGTTGCCGTGGCTTGGCGTCGTGCGCTCCGTGGGACGCCTAGTCGTCGTGGGAACCGTGGGACGCCTCGCCGCCACTGCCTGCCGTCCGTACCTTGGGGCGCCGCGTCGCCCCTGCCCCCGCCGTCGTCCTCCTCGGCCGTCGTGCCGAGGATCTACTGGCCCTTTGGGTTTTCCGCTGGACCAACTGTGGCGCGGCGGGCGGCGGCAGATACTCGGGACAGGCCCGAGTATGACGGCGGAGGGGGTGGTGCCCAGGGTCAAGGTGAATTAGGGGGGAAGGACGGAGCCGTAGGGGCATTGCGGCTGTTGTCGGTTTTGCCGCCGTCCCCGTGAGCCTTGCCGTCGCCTCCGGTCCCGCCTCTATCGTCATCAACTCGGGACGCTACCCCGCCGTCGGTCCCCGCCCTCACCGTCGCCTTCCTCGGGCCCCGACCCGAGGATCCATTCCGTGATGGTTCGGAACGGGGTGCGCGTGGATGGATCACGGAATGGATCCTTGGCTCGGGGGCCAAGGATGACGAAACGAGGGGCCGGCAGTCGGGGCTTCGGCTTTGCTTCGCCCGAAAGTCAACCGTCCCAGCGAGGCAGCCGGGCGCATTGCCGCGCGACAAATGCCGCCGGGGTTTGCTGGAATGGCAGTCCGGAGGGCCGCGCGGGGCAGTGCCTTCGGAAGTGTGTGTTCTGCCCATGCCGGGTGTCAGCCGGCATGGGCAAGGGAGTGGCGCTGACAGCGCGCGGCCCAGAACTCGCCGGATGGCGTCCCCACCCGACAGGCGTCGGCCTCGCACGCACACGGAGCTGGCTTATCCACCGGCCCCTCTTCGGGGCTCTCCGCCCGGGTTGCCCCGGCCGCGGGTCGGGACTCGATCCGCGGGAGCTGCTTTGGGCGCGAATTCCGGCACGGACCCTGCACGCGCTCTTGGGTGATGCCGGCCCCCTGAGGCGGGATCGCCCGGGGAGTTCGCATCGAGCACGGCATGTCCGCCACAGGCCCGGACCGCTGGCCCCCGCCCTCGCCCGCATGTCGCGGACGGATCGGGACCCGGCCCGGTGGCTGGCTTTGCACGGCGCCCGAAAGAGCGCCGCCCGCCAGCGGAACCGCGTTGGCCATCGCCTCCCCGGAAGTGCGCCTTGCGTCGAGACGCGGCCCTCCGGGGCATTCCCTTCCGCCTGGCCCGAAACGCTCGCGAGACCATCCGGCAGCGGAAGTGCAACGATGATCGCATGCGGGTGGAGGGTGGGGAAAAGATCGGGGGATTTTTGGTTAAGTGACTGGATTTGTTGGAACGGCTGAGCGGGTTTATCCCCGTTTTCGGGACGGTTCCTGCATGTCGTGACAGGTGCGCGGCGGCTTGGCACGCCCCCTGCGTCGTCCCCCGCCCTCACCATCATCATGCCCGGCCCGCCCTCTCCGTCGTCATCCTCGGCCGTCGTGCCGAGGATCTGCCGAACCCTCGGGTTTTCCCGCTGGACCAACTGTGGCGCGGCGGGCGGCGGCAGATACTCGGGACAGGCCCGAGTATGACGGCGGAGGGGTGGTGCCCGGGGCCAAGGATGACGAAACGCGGGGGGCTGCATGACGAAAGGAGGGGCGAATCGTCGATCGATGAAGACCAGGCCTGGCGAGGCGCGGTGGAGCGGGCCGCCCTGCCCGGCCTCGCGCCCTAGCGCCAGCGCTCGTCGCGGTCCTTGGGCTCGAGTGCGCTCATCAGCGCGTCCCACATGTCCATGCCGGTTTCCATCACCGCGAGATTGGCCTGGTACGCCGTTTTCGCGCCGATCATGTCGGTGAGTTCGGTGGCGAGATCGACGCCGCCTTGAGCGGACGCCTCGCGCGTCACCGCCCGCACCCCGCCGCCAGGACCCGACACCATCTCCACGCTTCTGCGGGCGTAATCGGGTGTGTCGGCATTGGCGATGTTGTGGGCCACGGCATCAAGCCGCGCCTGCTGCGCCGCCATGCCGGAAAACGCCGTGGTGATGATGCTGGAAATCATGACGCGATACTCTTGCTCATGCGCGAGAGGATAGCGGCGGCGGCTTAGCGGGGGGTTAGGGGATATGGTTAATGGGGGGGGGGTTGAATATAAGAAGATGCAATCATGGCGGAGTTGCGAAAGCTGCCAATCAATTAACGCCCAGCCAGCTAACCATCCTTAGGATCAGTAATTCCAGCTATTCTGTAAATAATTAGCGCCGCAGCAAGAACCAAAAGAAACGAATATATAAGTAGAAAATTTCCAATGAAAGAAAAAATACTTTTTGTTAGAAAATAACAAAACATTACTCTGCCATCAAATCCACTGGTTATTTTTAAATTACTTATGCTCATTAAAATATCGTAATACCACGTTCCACTATACAGGAAAGCCCAAACCAAACAAAAAACCTGAACAAAAATAAAATGGAAAAATGTCGCGTTTACTTCATCCAAATAGGATACACCATGAATATTTTTAACTAACTTTAGCGCTCTTTTCAGTCTTCCACTTATAATGCTGAACAATATAGCATATGTTCCAAGACTAAATCCCAACAAACTTGGGATCAGGTCAAAACTTTGCTCTACCCATATTGAATTCATCCATCCACTGTAGTTTAGAAATGTAATAATTATAGACATAGAAACGAACGGTGAATATACGGTATTTTTCCATCCGCCGTAGTCGGAGAAATAACGACGTATATTATTTAATAAGCTTCCGAATTGACTATAACTTGCCAACACAAATTACCCCTTGTGTTCGTTAACGAGGTGCTTGAAAGCCTGTGCCTCTGATGTGTGATCAGGATCATACTTATTTTGCAAAATAAGTGGATTGTCTTCAGTCGACTCGTGGACCCTCAGGCCATTATTTCGTCCAATTACTTCAACATTTCCATTCTCAAGGGCAGCATTACTAATGGTCTTAATATCTTCGACTGGAACCAATGACTGACCAGGATCAGCCTGATAGGCAACAGTCACACTTCTAGCATGTGAATTGGCCAAATGCTCCTCAATCTGAGCCTCAAAATCATCGGCCAGAATATCAGAATTTGGCTTTAAAATACTGACGATTATTCTATCTATTCTATCAATTTTAAAAAGCTTATCCAGTGCAGATTTACTTTGAACCAAATTAATGCTTGCCAAATTGTATTTCTGTGTAATATTAATATTTTTAGATAGAGACCCAAAAAGGGTTAGCGCTTGATTTGGAGTTAAAATCTTACCTTTTGAATAATTTTGCACATAGAGCTTGTGTTGCTTGACATCAAAATAAAAATAATACTGCGCGGAGTTCGGATGAAGATTCTCCGGAATACTAACCTTAGATATTTGATTATCAGTTGCCTCTGTCAGGTTCACAGCGTCAAACCAGTCGCCATCCACCTCAATATTTACAAATGTAGTAATCGTACCACTTATTGATCCCTGATCAATATCGTTAAGATTCAAAAGAGAAAGCATTCCATGTCGATCCCCGTGAAGCCGAACTATTTGACGTAGTCTAAATATATCTTGAAAAAAATCTCCATATACTCCAATTGGATGCGGATGAAGCCTTATGTTCAAAACAGATGAGGATATTTTAATACGTCGCGCCATGTTGTGTTTCCGTTAGCCAATTTCGACATACAACCTTTACATGAAATGTATGTGCTGTGTGAAGTTGGCTTCGCTTTCAAAGACTCCCAATTCACATTTCACTTCCTGTATGTTCTCTTTTTGTTCACTTTTCAAGGGCTTTAGGGGAGCGGTTTCTCCCTAGACTTCACTCTCTCAGGAGATGGTGCGCATGACGAGAGTGCAGCCCATGCCAAGCAGCTTATGTCGTGCCTGCTGAACCAGACCCCGCGCACCCTCTCCTCGCCCCTCTGGGGAGAGGATACAAAATCGAGGAATTGGCGCAGCCAAACCTCAGATTTTGTTGGTGAGGGGCCGCGGCGTCCAAACAAAGACCCCCTCTCTTGGCATTTCTAGCACTTGGCTGAAGCCAAGATGCTGAAATTCCATTCTCCCCCTCCAAGGGGGAGAATGGGCTGCCCTTACTCCGGCCGGTCAGCCGGCAGCGCGGCGGCGAGCATGGCCCAGAAGTCGGGGGCGGTTTCGGGGAGCGTGATGGTGGCGGTGGTGGCGATGGTGGTTTCGCTCAGGCTGAGCAGTTCGCCCGCCAGGTTGATCGTGCCGGGACCCGGCCAGGCGGGCAGCACCCGCGGCGCGGCCAGCGGCGGGACTTGTGGCGGAACTGGCGGCACGGCGTGCGACCCGGCCGGGCCTGTGGTGGGGCCGGCGGCGGGGCGCGCCGGGCTCGCCCGCATGTCGGGCTGCGGGAACTGGATCATGACGGCGGACATCGCTCTGGCGCTCCCTTGCTGACGGGCGGGTTCAAGCCGCAAATCTAGCGCCGCGGGTGTTTGGCCCGGGTAAACGGCAAGGCCGGGATTTGAGTCAAATGCCGGGTTTTGGCAGACGGCCAGGACTGGAGGCCGCTGCAGGCGGGCGGTCTCGCCCCTCCAAGAGAGCGAAGACAGATCGAGCGCCTGGCGCAGCCGGTGGTGAGGCGGCGCGGGCCTGCCTCTCAGCAAGACCCCCTCACTTGCGATTTCCAGCACTTGGCTGAAGCCAAGGTGCTGAAATCGCTTTCTCTCCCACGAGGGGAGAGAGAGGACGCGTCAGGCATCACGCCCCCAATCTCCCCCTTGCGGGGAAGATCAATCAGCCGCCTAGTTCTCCTCGATCGAGATCCCGCCCTCGCCGATCTTGATCTCGACGCCGGTGGTCTGCTGGTCCTGATAATACATGTAGCCGAGGATGGCGGCGCCGACGGCGATGATGGCGATGACGATGGTGCGGGTCTGGCTGCTCATGGCGGTGTCCTGATGAATTGCGATTGAGCAATGTCTAGCATGGAATTTCGGCGAGCGGAGGCAAATTTGCGGGTGCGGTGGGGGGTGACGGCTGCGCAGCGATGAAACCACGCTCCGTCATGCCGGACTCGATCCGGCATCCAGCAGGCGAGCGTCCGCGAGCCTGAAAAACCGTTCACAAAATGCAGGTTTGCCAAGAGTCTCCCGCGCCTGCAGACGCAGGCGCTGCTGGATCCCGGCGCGGGGGCCGGGATGACGGGGAGGATGCAGCCGCGCCTCTCCTCGCCGCTCCGGGGAGAAGCTTCGGAGCGGTGGCCAGGAAAAGCCCCCTCTCTTGGAATTTCCAGCACTTACAAGCGCCGCGCATCCAATTGGATGCGCAAGCTCGCAGTAAGCCTTTGATTTATGCTGAAATTCCATTCTCCCCCTCCAGGGGGGAGATTGACTCGCGGCAAGCTCCCTCACCTCCCCGGCCTGCCCGTCTTGCCGGGGCGGCGTTTTTGGCGGGCGGCGTCGGCCGGGTCCTCGTAGGAGCCGGCGCCGGGCTTGGCTCGTTTGAGGATGGGATCGGCGGGCTTGGCCGGGGTCTTGCCGGGCATCGGCTTTTCGGTGCGGCCGACGGTCATTTCGTCGAGGTCGTTTTTTCGGAAATAGGATTTCGACTCGGAGCCGGCCGGCACCGCATGGTCGCCCGAGGTGCCCATTTCGTCGAGATCCGGTTTGCGGAAATAGGAGGTGGATTCCCCCGATCTCCCCCCTTGCGGGGGAGATGCCCCGGCAGGGGCAGAGGGGGGTAATTCGCGGCTGGTGCGTGAGGAGAGATTACCCCCCTCTGTCGCCTCCGGCGACATCTCCCCCGCAAGGGGGGAGATTGGCCCGCGACCGCCCTTGCCCTTCACCGGCTTGCCCGTCGCCGCGGCTTTTCGCGAGGCCCTGGTGTTCTCGATGCCCGCATCGCGCGCCATCGGGTCGTCCATCAGGTCGAGCTCGACGGCCTTCAGGCGCTTGATCTCGTCGCGCAGCCGCGCGGCGGTTTCGAAGTCGAGGTCGGCGGCGGAATCGCGCATCTGTTTTTCCA
The DNA here is from genome assembly GCA_019084245.1 of Hoeflea sp. Taxonomy (GTDB): domain Bacteria; phylum Pseudomonadota; class Alphaproteobacteria; order Rhizobiales; family Rhizobiaceae; genus Hoeflea. Next base: position 37,245 of record JAHRFE010000013.1, on the reverse strand, counting down.
GCGCCTCCAGATGCGCCTTGAGATTGGAGCCGACCAGCGCGCCCTCGCCGCCGGCCTTGGCCTTGCCGCCGGGGATGGCGATCGAGGCGCGGACATGGTCGCGCTCGTAGACAGAATCGAGAATGTCGGAAATGTGGGCCTTGACCGATTCCGGGGTGATGCCGTGGGCTGTGTTGTATTCGGCCTGCTTGGCGCGGCGGCGCGAGGTCTCCTCCATGGCCCGCTCCATCGAGCCGGTGATCTTGTCGGCATAGAGGATCACCTTGCCGTCGACATTGCGGGCGGCGCGGCCGATGGTCTGGATCAGCGAGGTCTCGGAGCGCAGGAACCCTTCCTTGTCGGCGTCGAGGATGGCCACAAGCGCGCATTCCGGGATGTCGAGCCCCTCGCGCAACAGGTTGATGCCGACCAGCACGTCAAACGCGCCCAGCCGCAGGTCGCGGATGATCTCGATGCGCTCCAGCGTGTCGATGTCGGAATGCATGTAGCGCACGCGGACGCCCTGCTCGTGCAGATATTCGGTGAGGTCCTCGGCCATGCGCTTGGTCAGCACGGTGCAGAGCGTGCGGTAGCCGGCCTCGGCCGTGGCGCGGATCTCGCCCAGTACGTCGTCGACCTGGGCGCGGGCCGGACGCACCTCGACCGGCGGGTCGATCAGGCCGGTGGGGCGGATCACCTGCTCGGCGAAGACACCGCCGGCGGCCTCCATCTCCCAGCTGCCCGGCGTCGCCGAGACGGCGATGGTGGTGGGCCGCATCGCGTCCCATTCCTCGAACCGAAGCGGCCGGTTGTCCAGGCAGGACGGCAGCCGGAAGCCGTACTCGGCCAGCGTCGCCTTGCGGCGGAAGTCGCCGCGATACATGCCGCCGATCTGCGGGATCGAGACATGGCTCTCGTCGATGAACAGCAGCGCATTGTCGGGAATGTATTCGAACAACGTCGGAGGAGGTTCGCCCGGCGCGCGGCCGGTGAGGTAACGGGAGTAGTTCTCGATGCCCTGGCAGACGCCGGTGGCCTCGAGCATCTCGAGATCGAAGCGGGTGCGCTGCTCCAGCCGCTGGGCTTCAAGCAGGCGGCCCGAGGATTCGAGCTCGGCGAGGCGATGCTTGAGCTCCTCGCGGATGTGCTTGGTGGCCTGGTTCAGCGTCGGGCGCGGGGTGACATAGTGCGAGTTGGCGTAGATCTTGACGCTCTTGAGGTCGCCGGTCTTCTGGCCGGTGAGCGGGTCGAACTCGGAAATGCTCTCGATCTCGTCGCCGAACAGCGTGATCCGCCAGGCCATGTCTTCCAGGTGGGCCGGGAACAGCTCGATCGTGTCGCCGCGCACCCGGAACGAGCCGCGCTGAAAATCCATGTCGCGGCGCTTGTACTGCTGCGCCACCAGATCGGCCAGCAATTGCCGCTGGTCGATGCGGTCGCCGACAGCCATCTGGAAGGTCATGGCGGTGTAGGTTTCCACCGAACCGATACCGTAGATGCAGGAGACGGAAGCCACGATGATGACGTCGTCGCGCTCCATCAGCGCGCGGGTGGCCGAGTGGCGCATCCGGTCGATCTGCTCGTTGATGGTCGATTCCTTCTCGATGAAGGTGTCGGTGCGCGGCACGTAGGCCTCGGGCTGGTAGTAGTCGTAATAGGAGACGAAATACTCGACCGCATTGTCGGGAAAGAAGTTCTTGAACTCGGAATAGAGCTGGGCCGCGAGCGTCTTGTTGGGCGCGAGAATCACGGCCGGACGCTGGGTCTCCTCGATCACCTTGGCCATGGTGAAGGTCTTGCCCGAGCCGGTGACGCCCAACAACACCTGGTTGCGCTCGTTCTCGTTCGCGCCGGCCACCAGGTCGGCGATGGCGGTCGGCTGGTCGCCGGCGGGCTTGTAGCCGGTCACCATCCTGAGCGGCACGCCGCCCTCGGACTTGTCCGGCCGCGCCGGGCGGTGCGGCGTCCACATCTTGCCGTTCTTGAACAGCGGGTTGCCCGATTCGATCAGGTCCGACAGCGCCTGCACGGTGGCGGTGTTGGCGCTGGTCGCACCGGAGGCCTCCGCCTCCTCCACCGACATGTCGAGCCCGGCCACGGCGTTGAGCCCGGCGGCGGCGCGGGCGCGCGGATCATTGCTGGAGCCGATGGAGGTCCCGCGCGCGGTCTTTTTTGCGGGTGCGGCCTCGGCTGCGCCGGGTTTCGACGTGTCCTCGGTCCTGCCCGCTTTCAGCCGGTGCTTGCCGGCTTTGGAGCGGATCTCGCGGTTCTCGGCCTTGCGCCGCGCCTTGACGGCGTCGAGCTCGGCTTCCTTCGCCAGATCGGCGGCCCAGTCGGCGATCGAGCCCGAAGCAGAAAGCGGCGCGCCGGAAAGCGCCGGCTGCGGCGCTTCCTCGAAGCCATCGAAATCGGTCGTATCGAACTCGGACCCGTCCGGACGGGTGTTTTTCGCAGGGGATTTGGCCATGGCTGCAATATGGGCAGAGTCGATGACGAAAGAAAGAGGCGGCGGCGCGAATGGAGAAGGGCTGTGAACGATGCTGACAACAGGTGTCAGCATATCAGTATGGCGTGCGTGCCGGTGGTATGACGGCGAAAAGCCGCCTGCCCGCCCCCAAAATTCTGCATCTAGGCATCCCGGCGCAATATGCTAAACAAAGCAGCATCCTGAACGTATATTTGACCCCATTCCGGCGCCAGCCGCAGCCCAGTGAAAGACCGAATGGACACATCACTTTCCGCGCCTCTCATCTTTCTTGATCAGGACGATCTGATCACTGGCTGGAGCGAGGGCGCCAAGCGTCTGCTCGGCTGGGATGCCGGCAAGGTCATCGGCCAGCCGTTTTCCGAGATTTATGACGACCGGGGTTTTTTCATCAGCGTCGACGGGCCGATCGACCTCGATTCCGTGTCGGTCTCCACGCCCGACGAAGGCCGCGTGGTGGCGCTGAGGAACGCGCGCACGACGCATCTGCTGGAACGGCTCGACCTGACCATGACCAATGCCGACGTGCTGGGCGCCTGGAACTGGGACGTGGCGGGCGAACTGATCTTCACCGACAGCCGTTTCGCCAGCAGCTTCGGCGTGGATGCGCACCAGGCCGAGCACGGCCTGCCGCTCGAGGACTTCATCAACAGGATCCATGAGGACGACCGGGCGCGGGTCGCCGCCGAGATGATCCGCACCATCGAATCGGGCGGCGCCTATGCGGCCGAGTACCGGATGCTGCGCCCCGGCGGCGAGGTCTGCCATGTGCTGGCGCAGGGCAAGCTGGTCGATGGCAACGACGGCAAGCCGGTCAGGTTTCCCGGCGTGCTGTTCGACGTCACCGCCCGCAGGCAGGCGGAGATGGAGGCGCAGGCCCAGAAGGAGCGTTTCCGCACCCTGTTCGAAAACCTGGACTCGGGCTTCTGCATCATCCGCATGATCTGGGATGAGGCGGGAAATCCGGTCGATTACGAGTTCATCGAGGTCAACAAGGCCTTTGCCCGGCATACCGGCATCGAGGATGCCGTCGGCAAGCGGATCCGCCGCGACGTTGCCGCGGGCCACGAGCAGCACTGGTTCGATCTCTACGGCAAGGTGGCGCGCACCGGGGAACCGGTCAGTATCGAGTATCCTGCCGACGCGCTCAACCGCTGGTACCAGGTTCAGGCCTTCGCCATCGACAGCGACGGATCGGACACGGTCGCCGTGCTGTTCAACGATATCAGCGTCAGCAAGCGGGCGGAGATGTCGCTCAAGGCCAGCGAGGAAGAGTTCCGCACGCTGGCGCAATCGATGCTCAACCATGTCTGGACGGCAACGCCGGACGGCATGATTGACTGGCTCAACGACCAGGTGGTGGCCTTCAGCGGCGAGGCGCGGGAAAGCCTCCATGGCGATGCCTGGTCGGCGATCGTGCATCCCGATGATTTTCCCGGCGCAGCCGCAGCCTGGTCAGACGCGATCGCCACCGGCGAAACCTACCAGACCGAATTCCGCATCCGCCGTCATGACGGCGCCTATCGCTGGCATGTGGTGCGGGCGACGCCGGTGAAGACCGAGGAAGGCGTCATCCGCCGCTGGGTGGGAACCAACACCGATATCGAGCACGCCAAGCTCAACGAGGCGGCGCTGGCCGAACTCAACGCCACGCTGGAAGACCGGATCGCCGAACGCACCGAGCAATTGCTGCAATCGGAAAAGGCGCTGCAGCAATCCCAGAAGATGGAAACCATCGGCAAGCTGACCGGCGGCATTGCGCACGACTTCAACAATCTGCTGCAGGTGGTGTCGGGAAACCTGCAATTGCTGGCCAAGGACGTGGCCGGCAATGATCGCGCCGAAGGCCGCGTCGCCAATGCGCTGGCGGGCGTCGAGCGCGGCGCCAAGCTCGCAAGCCAGCTGCTGGCCTTCGGCCGCCGCCAGCCGCTGGAGCCGAAGGTGATCAATGTCGGCCGCTTCGTCAGCGGCGTCGAAGATCTCGTGTGCCGCTCGGTGGGCGAAGCGGTGGACTGCGAGATCATCGTCTCCGAAGGGCTGTGGAACACCTCGGCCGACCCGACCCAGGTGGAAACCACCCTGCTCAACCTCGCCATCAACGCCCGCGACGCCATGGAGGGTGCCGGCAAGCTGACCATCGAGGCGGCCAATGCAAGCCTCGACGACAGCTACACCGCCGCCCATGACGATGTCAGCTGCGGCGACTATGTGATGATCGCCGTCTCCGACACCGGTTCGGGCATGGACAGGGCCACGCTCGAGCGGGTCTTCGAGCCGTTCTTTTCGACCAAGCCCGAAGGCAAGGGCACGGGGCTGGGCCTGTCGATGGTCTATGGTTTCGTCAAGCAGTCGGGCGGCCACATCAAGATCTACAGCGAGCCGGGACATGGCACGACGGTGAAGCTCTACCTGCCGCGTTCGCTGGACGCGGAGCATCAGGAAATCAACCCGGTTCAGGTGGGGCCTGCGACCGGTGGCTCCGAGACGGTTCTGGTGGTGGAAGACGACGACGATGTCCGCGCCACCGTGGTGGCGACACTGAACGACCTCGGATACCACGTGCTGACCGCGCGCGATGCCCAAAGCGGCCTTGCCGTCATCGAAAGCGGCATCAATGTGGATGTGCTGTTCACCGACGTGGTGATGCCGGGCCAACTGAAAAGCCCGGAAATGGCCAAGATCGCCCAGGCGCTGAGGCCGGGCCTGGTGGTGCTGTTCACCTCCGGCTACACCGAGAACTCGATCGTGCATGGCGGCAAGCTCGACCCGGGCGTCGAACTGTTGTCCAAGCCCTACACGCGCGAGGCGCTGGACAGCCGCATCCGCCATCTGCTGGCCAACAAGAAGCAGCGCCGCGCACCGGCGGCCAAGCAAAATCAGCCATCGCCGGCTGCCCAACAAACTCACCCGGCATCGGTTGCACCGGCCGCATCTACAGCCAATGGCGCCCTGACCATCATCCTGGTCGAGGATGAGGCCCTGATCCGCATCAACACCGCGGATATCCTGGCAGACATGGGTCACAAGGTCATCGAGGCCGGCACCGCTGCCGAGGCGCTGGAAGCGGCAGAGACGCAGGAATTCGACATTCTGGTCACCGACCTCGGCCTGCCGGACATGAAGGGCGGGGACCTGGCGAGGCAGGTCCGGCAGCTGAAACCGGCTGCCGGAATCATTTTCGCCACCGGTCAGAACGAAATCCCCGACGGCGCCGACGCCGACGCCGTGTTGTTGAAGAAGCCCTATACCGATGACGCGTTGAGGCAGGCGCTGGACCAGGTTCGCTAGGAAAATAGTGCTCTCAAGACGAAGAAACAGCGGTCGAGCCGAACAGGTCGCGCTCGACAGCGTGCATCCTTAACCGCCTGTTAACCCTACATTCAGGATTGACGTGTTCAACAGGGGTCTCAGACAGACCGGCCGGCCTATGTCGGCGTGACCCCCGGAAGGACTTCCCATGATCCGCAAACTCCTTGCCGTGACCTCGCTCGCGCTTGTTCTTGCTGCCTGCGGCGACGAGAAAAAGCAGGACGCCAGCACGGATGCCGCGCCGGCAGCGACCGAGGCCGCGCCACAAGATCCCACGGAAGCCGAGAAGGCCGCTGCCGAGGCCAAGGCAGAGGCGGAACTGAAGGCCAGGGCCGAACGCGAGGCGCGGATCAGGCTCGAGGCCGAGGAAAAGGTCCGCGCTGACATGGCGGCTGAAAAGAAGGCCGCGGAAGAGGCCGCCGCAAGGGCCGCCCAGGACGCTGCCGCCCGGGCCGAGGCGGAGGCCAAAGCCCGAGCTGAAAACGAGAATTTTGAAAGGCTGCAGGCGGAAGAGGCGCTGCGGGTGCAGGCCGAGCGCGAGGCCCGGATCAAGCTCGAAGCCGAGGAAAAGGTTCGCGCCGAGATGGAAGCCGAGAGGCAGGCGGCTGAAACCGCTGCCGTGCGCGCAGCCCGCCGACGGGCGGAGCGGCAAGCGGCCGAGGAGGCAGCCGCCCGGGCCGCGGCCGAGGAAGCCGCCCGGCCCCGGACCGAGGCCGAGCTGGAGGCCGAGAGGGTGCAGAAAACCATCGACGACGTCGGCAACGCGGTCAACGCCATCGGCAACATGCTGCAGAAATCGAACTGAGTTTGACGCCCTCCCTGCCTTGACCGGCAGGGCGGAGGAAAACAGGTGCACCAAAGCCGCCGGAACGGTCCACGGACTGTCCGGCGGTTTTTTGTGCGGGATCGGCCGAAGCCAATCGTGGGCCGACACCAGGAATTGAGCTGCGTGTGGGTTGTTCGGGCTTGCTTCTGCATTTGCCGTGAAACCTGCGTATTCCAAGTGGTTGCCTCGTGTCAGGCGAACCGGTTCCCGGAAGTCCGCATATTTTCAGCTCATGCTCAGAAATCCTTAAGTATTGAGCAAATACAATCAGGGGTAGATTTTTACGAGCTATACTTTTTCCATTGCCGGAATGCACCTATGACAAGCATTCACACAAACCGAACAGCCATGACCGCGCTTGCCACGCTGCGGCTGATCGATGCGCAGATGGAAACCTCGATGAAGCGCATCTCGACCGGGTTGCGGGTCAATGATGCGTCCGACAATGCCGCCTACTGGTCGATCGCCACCACCCTGCGCTCCGACATCAAGGCCAAGAGCGCGGTTGTCGACGCGCTCGGCCTGTCGCGCGCCATGACCGATGTCGCCTCAGCCGGGATGAGCCAGGCGGTCGACCTGGTGAGCGAGATCAAGGCCAAGCTGGTGCTTGCCAGCGAACCCGGCGTCGACAAGACAAAGGTCAACAGGGAACTCGACGAGTTGAAAGAGCAGCTCAGGAATGTTGCGCAAAGCTCGTCCTTCAATGGCCAGAACTGGCTCTACGGCTCGCCCGGCACCGTCAGCATGCCGGCCTCGATCAAGAATTATGGCGGCTTTACCAGCGTTGGCTATATCGAGATCGACAAGAGCCAGACGACGCTGATCGACCCTGCCGACAACAGCAATGGACTGCTGACCAAGGATCACGATGTGACAACCGCGGGCGGCGCCGCGGAAACCTTTTACCTGCTCGGCACGGGAACTTCGGGAACGGCAAAGCAGATCACGCTCGACGCCAACACCACTGCCGATGAGTTGAGCGGCATGGTTCAGGCGATGAGCAAAATGGAACAGGACCTGATCGATGCCAATGCCCTGCTCGGGGTCAAGGCCAAGGGCATCGAACGGCAGGAAGCCTTCACCAAGACCCTGATCGACGTCTCCAAGAAAGCGCTGGGCCGCCTGGTGGACGCCGACATGGCGGAGGAATCAACCCGGCTGAAAGCCCTGCAGGTGCAGAAGCAGCTGGCGATCCAGTCCCTGTCCATCGCCAATTCCCAGGCGGACATGATTTTGCAGCTGTTCAGGTAGCGGTCAGAGCGGCGCCGCGCAGCCTTATCCAGTCTGCTTGACGTAGATTTCGGGATCGAAATCGACACGAGTCGCTTTTCCATCCGGCGTCTTGAGGATCAGTTCGACGCCGCCGCCAATGGAGTGCATGTACCGCACCAGGGATGAAATCAGGACATCGTCCGAATTCTCTATTTTTGAGACGGTATTTTGCGTCATGGAAGCGCCTGCAGCCACATCCTGCTGCGTGAACGCCATTGCCTTTCTCACTTCCGCCAGGCTTTTGCCCAGGCGACGCTCATTCCGCTTCGCGTTCAGCCGTTCCTGGACATCCTGAGGAAGCTCGGCCCGCAGTGTTTTCCACTCGACACTCATGTCCCTGTCTCCTTCAGCCATGATGCATAGCGTTTATCGGCCTTGGCGATAAGCTGCCTGTAGAACAGCTCCTCGTTCACCCCCTGCTTGTCATTTCCGCAAAGAATGACGGCAGACTGATCGGGATCAAAGGCGAATGCGAAACGCCAGACCTCTTTCAAGAACCGCACTCGGATTTCCTTCATATTGGGAAATCTGGACCCCTTCAGCGTATCGACTTCCGGCCTGCCCAGATACGGTCCGTCGTCTTCGATATGATCGAGAACCTCGCCGACGAGTTCCTTCAGGCCGATGTTTAGGACCTTCCATTCGGGTACGAAATCCGGATGGAATCTGACCGTGTACCTCATGCAAAGGCAAAATATATCTTCAAAGATATACCGTCAAGTCACACCGTACGGCACTGGATCTTGGCCCTCACCCGCCGAGCAACCCCTCCAAGTAATGCTCGCCAATCCCGAACATCGACTTGATCTCGGCAATCTGCTTAAGCACCGCGTCGCGATCGCGGCCCTGCCGGCCGTCCTTTTCAGCCACGATCAGATTGTTCTTGGGCGTGTGCGCGTCGGAGACGAATTCGAACACGCGGGTGCGGTAGCCGTTGAGTTCAAGCAGCAGGGCGCGCAGCGTGTCGGTGGCCATCTCGGCCTGGCGTTCGAGGAAGATGCCGTGCCGGAGCAGCGGCTCAAGCCGGTGGTCGGCCTGGCCCGCCTCCATCTGCCGGCGGATCTGCTTGTGGCAGCACGGCGCCACCGCGATCAGCGCGGCCCTGGCGCCGATGCCCTTGAAGAGGGCGTCATCAGTCGCCGTGTCGCAGGCGTGCAGCGCGATCACCGCGTCGGCACCCGAGGCGTCGTAGTCCATGATGGTGCCGGCCTGAAAACTGAGGCCCGCAAAGCCCGAGGCCCGCGCCGTGGCGTTGCCGTCATTCACCAGTTGCTCGCGCATCTCGACGCCGAGGATGCGGACGGGACGGTTCACCACGGTGGCGAGATAGTCGTAAAGCGCGAAATCGAGATAGCCCTTGCCCGCCCCCATGTCGACGATCAGCGGGGGCTCGGCTTTGATCGTGGCGATCAGCGGCGAAAAAATCTCCACCATCTTGTTGATCTGGCGGAACTTGTCCTGCGCGTCATGGCGGATGGCGCCGTTCTTGCCCGAAATGCCGAGCGCTGCCAGCCAGGGCTTGCCGGTCTCGGTCAGCGGCCGGTTCTTGGCGCGGTTGTGCTCGGTCGAGGGCGCCTCGCGGCCCTCCACCTCGGTGCGCTTGAGCCGCATCTTTTCGCCGTTGCGCTCGAACAGCATGTCAAAGCCGGTGGTCGAAAGCTGGGCGCTGCGGAACTCGGTCGCAAGGCCCGCGCCCAGCAGCGCCAGCGCTTCGGGTTCATCGAAATTCTTGATCGTGTCGCGGGTCTTGTACTTGTATGTGAAGGAGTATCTGTCGCCCGCCTTGGTGGCGATCTTCTTGATCTCGACCGATTTCAGCTCCGGCTCGGCCCCGTGATAGCCGCCAAGCTTGAGCCGGACCAGCGACCCGCTTGCGAATGCGTCGCTCAAGGCGTTCAGCAGCTCTTCGATACGATCTGGGGCGTTCACGGGCATTCCTTCGGTATTGGGGGCTGGTTTTGCGCAAACCGAGCCCGGCGGGGTCCCTTCTACTCGCGTGAGCCGGAGATGCAAATTGGGATTTGCGGATTTCGACGAGCCCGGTAGCTGCACCGGGAGGCACCTGATCTCCGTCCCACTCGTACTCTTCGGGGTATGAGCTGGTAGTGACACTTTCGGCCCAAAGCAGTCATTGACCAAGTCGGACGGCGATCCAATTGGGGAATGACGGATCAAATGCAAAACGCGCCCAGACATGCGGGGCGCGCTTTGCAATCCATTTTTCAATGGCTTGTAATTGGTGAATTACATTCCGCCCATCGAGACCGAAACTGCAGATTCGCCAGCCAGGACAGGGGTGTCGACGTCGGTTGCACCCGGGCCGAAATCATAGGTGGTGTTGTCGTTGGTTTCGTAGTGCAACATCAGCGAGATGTTGGTGGCCGGATCCAACGGTGCATCAGCGGTGATGGTGATATTGGAATTCAGACCTTCGGAAACGGCAATATGGCCCAAGGAGGAGGGGGGAGCGCCGGCACCGTCATTGTGAATGACCAGGTAGCCTGGCCGGTCCATCTTGACTGCTACGCCCGTGATCATGTTGCCTTCAATCTTCGCGCTGCCGATATTGATCTCCGGCACCATCGATTTTTGATCCTGAGCGAGGGCGGTGCCGGTAAGAGCAGCAATTGTGGCGGATGCTATAATTAGTTTACGCATTGGTATTCTCCATTGGTTGGTCAATTTCGTTTGACCTCAAACAACGGTTCGCCTCCCTGTCGGTTGCATAAACTTAACGTGAACTGCCCCAAGTTCGCTGGATGCCGTTTTGTTTCGGATATGCCGGAGCACCAGCGGCCTGGTGTTTGACCAGACATGTTTTGTCTTGGCATTTGCAACGAATGGCAGTTCCCCGCCCGAAGTTGAAAAATCATCATTGGTGCTCTCGGCCCTTTGCTGCCTTTCGATGGGTGCTCCAGGAACGGCTGATTCGCGCACCCATTTTGGACGTTCTGCCTGCTTTTGAATTTTCTGGAAGCTGCCGCTCGCCTAATCAGGTCGCTCAGCGCAGCAAAGTAGCAAGCTTTAAGAATTGCGACAGGTTAGGCTACTTTCCTGCTGACGAACAACCCATTTTTCTTCTCTGCTTCAATCACGCCGTCACCAGCCTGAAACGCCTCCGCGATCGCATTCCGAAACTCGGCAAGCTCCGCCTCGCTGGCCTGATCGGCGGGGGGATAGGACGTGAGCGCCAGAAAGAGGTCTTCCGGCTCTGTCACTCGTAGACGAGCTGGATGCTGCGTCATGGCGACATTTCCGAACTTGGCTTGCATGAACCGTTCAGCTTTTTCAAAGCCGAAAGCAGCACCGCCCGGATCTTGGGGAGGACTGCCGAGAACGGTCGTCAACTCATATATCTTGCGCATGTGACCTGCCCCGTTCGTCGTCACAGCAAGAAAGCCACCCGGCTTCAAAACGCGATACATCTCTGCGATACCATGCGTCGGGTCCGGCAAGTGATAGAGCACATGCATTGCTATGACGGAATCAAAGGAACCATCCTCGAATGGCAAGGCGATCACGTCGGCTTGCTGACCTGTGACCGCCTCAAAAGGCAATGGCCGGCATCGCTCAAGGGCTTCCTGAACCATGCCCGGAGAAAGATCGGAAAGCGTCAGTTCCAATTTTTCAGGAAGTTCCTTCACCGTGGCCGCCCAGAACCACGCGGGGCCGCAGCCAACATCCAGAATGCGATTTCCCCCTTTGAGAGGTAACTGCCTCGCCACCCATGAAAACCAGCCGACTTCGGCAATCGTATATTCGCGATTAAGCCGCGCGCGGGCAGCAAGTTTTTGGCTATCGCTATACTGCTTTTCAACTCCAGTGGTTATAGTTGACATGCTTTGGTGCCTCCGCGCGCCTTGAACCTAAATTCGCAAATCTCCCGAAACCTACGACACGTTTTATTTGTGGAATAATGTCAGGTCAGCGGGCGCGCTATCAAGCCAATGAATGACCGCAATGGGGTCGAGAACTGCCATGAGAGCCGTTCACGATGTCCGGTGTTGGCGCGTTGCCGTTTGATGCTTCTGTAGCAAAGGTCCGCTCCACTCCCATACCAGCCAGGAAGCCAGAGCCGACAAAGGGTTCAAAGAGGCCATAACGCGTTCATCCTTTCCCATCAATTCGCAGGTCCTGCCTCTGAATGCCCCAGCTTGCTGCATGATCCGCTTGCCTCGCAGCTTCCACGCCGCCCCCCCTCACCGCAGCACCCGGAACCAGCGCGCCAGATTGAGCAGGCTCATCAGCGCCGCGGCGACATAGGTGAAGGCTGCGGCCTTGAGCACGCTACGGGCGCCGGCGAGATCGTCGTCGCTCAAATAGCCGCCCTCGCGCAGGATCGGCAGCGCCTTGTTGAAACTCGCGTCATATTCGACCGGCAGCGTGACGAGATGCACGAGGATGCGGATGGCGAGCAGGCCGATGCCGATCAGCGCCATGCCGAGCATGGCGCCTGGCGCGCGCAGCATGATGGCGAGCACCGGTGCAGCGATGAAGAAGATCGAGGCGATGCGGTCGGTCGTCATGGCGACGCCGACCAGCTTCTGCCTGAGCGCCAGCCCGCGCTCGCCGCGATGGTGCTGCAGCGCGTGCCCGACCTCGTGGGCGGCGACCGCCACGGCGGTAAGGCTCGCCCCATCGAAATTGGCCTTGGACAGGCGCACCGTGCGGCTTTCGGGATCGTAGTGATCGCCGGCATCGGTGGCCTCGACGCCGACGCCGTCGAGCTGCAGCCGTTCGACCAGATGCTGCGCCATCTCGCCTCCCGTTCCCGGGAAATCCGGCCGGTCGGCGCCGTGGCGGCGCATGACGTGGCCGATCCAGAACTGCGGCGCATAGATGGCTGCCAGCACTCCGAGGATCACGATGATGCCGAGGAATGCCATGTCAGTCTCTCTGGATGCGGGCTTTGATCATGCACCATAGATAGGGTGCGGCCATCGCCCGGCAAAGGGGCGGAGGGGCAGATTCGCGCCGCAGCAGGGACAAGGCTGCGCGAAGCCGCGCCGGATGAGGCGCCGTTCCGGGTTGACGACGCGGCCGATCTGGCTTTCGATGGATCGATGCTCCGGCGCCGCACCCGCCGAACATGCTGGCAGTCTCGAAAGGACCACCCCGATGCTCCGCCCCCTCGCCGCCCTCGCCACAGCCTTGATCAGCATCACGCCCGTTTGCGCCTCCGCCCAGGAAGCGGCGATCTACAGCTCCATGGATGCGGTGCATCCGGTCTGGGCCAAGAATGCGATGGTCTCGGTGCAGGAGGCGGTGGCGGCCGATGTCGGGCTGCAGGTGCTCAAGGATGGCGGCAATGCGGTGGATGCCGGGGTCGCCGTGGCGCTGGCGCTGGCTGTCACTCTGCCCCGCGCCGGAAACCTCGGTGGCGGCGGCTTCATGCTGGTGCATGACGCGGGATCCGGCGAGACGAAAGCCATCGACTACCGCGAGATGGCGCCATCGAGCGCCAGCCGCGACATGTATCTCGATGCGGAGGGCAACGCCGACAGCAATCTGTCGCGTTTCACCGGGCTTGCCGTCGGCGTGCCCGGCACCGTGGCAGGCATGCAGCTGGCGCTGGAGACCTATGGCACGATGACGCTGGCCGAAGCCGCTGCCCCCGCGATCAGGCTTGCCGAGGAGGGCATCGTGGTAACCGCCGATCTGGCCGACAGCCTCAAGGCGTTGGAAAAGCGGCTGAAGGCCTGGCCGGCCTCGGCCGAGATCTTTTTCAAGGAGGATGGTGGCTTCTATGAACCCGGCGATCTGTTCAAACAGCCTGATCTGGCCGAAACACTCAAGAAGATCGCGGCGGAAGGGCCGGACGGGTTCTACAAGGGCGAGGTGGCGGAAAAGATCGCGGCTGCCGCGCAGGAGGCCGGCGGGGCGATGAGTCTCGAGGATCTGGCGAATTACAAGGTGGTGCTGCGCGAGCCGGTCCGCGGAACCTATCGCGGCCACGAGATCGTCTCGATGCCGCCGCCAAGCTCCGGCGGCACCCACATCATCCAGATCCTCAATGTGCTGGAAGACTATCCGCTCAGCTTTCTCGGGCACAATTCCTCCGACACGATCCATCTGATGGCGGAGGCGATGAAGCGCGCCTATGCCGACCGGTCGGAATATCTGGGCGATCCTGATTTTGTCGATGTGCCGGTCGCAGCACTGATCTCGAAGGCCTATGCGGCGAAGATCCGCGATGGCATCAGTTTGAACCGCGCCACGCCGTCGGCCTCGATCAAGCCGGGCGATCTGGCGCCCTACGAGAGCGACCAGACCACGCATTTCTCCGTGGTCGACAAGGACGGCAATGCGGTGTCCAACACCTACACGCTGAACTTCTCCTATGGGTCGGGCATGACCGCGGCCGGCACCGGCGTGCTGCTCAACAACGAGATGGATGATTTTTCCGCAAAACCGGGCGTGCCCAACGCCTATGGCCTGATCGGCGGCGACGCCAATGCGGTGGAACCGGGCAAGCGGCCGCTGTCCTCGATGAGCCCGACCATCGTGCTCAAGGACGGCAAGCCGTTCCTGGTCACCGGCAGCCCCGGCGGTTCGCAGATCATCACCACCACGCTGCAGGTGATTTCCAACATGATCGACCACGGCATGAATGTCGCCGAAGCGAGCCACGCCGCGCGCGTCCACCATCAATGGCTGCCTGACACAATCCGCAGCGAGGACGGCGGACTGAGCCGCGACACGGTGGCAGCCCTTGAGGCCAAGGGCCACAGCATCACGGTCGGCAGCGTCATGGGCTCGACCCAGTCGATCCATGTCGACGCCGAGAAAGGCCTGCTGCTCGGCGCGTCCGACCCGAGGCGGCCGGGGGCTGCGACGGTGGGGTATTGAGGGAGGCCTCCTTAAGATCAATCAGCGCAGTTACTTGTACAAAAGCCTTGCCGACGATGGAGCACAAATGCGAGTACAAGACAGGGAAGCAAGTCGGCCTGTTTGCAGACTTGGGACGTGACGCGCAGAAGGCCTCAAATCCATGCGGAAACTGGAAGAACTGCTTGGAATCAACAAGCACAAAAGACTGAAAATATGGGAAAACTCCCAGGAATTCGAGTTCAAGCATTGCAGACTGTTCATGGAGACGGATGCATTCAAGTCCTACTACGCATCCCTTCAGTCTGATCGTTCCGTCATACGCAAAAGCCTGGAAAGATATTTCTTCCGGGATCACCCGGACGAGTTGATGGCGATGTGCGAGCACGCGCGCCAGCGACAGAATCTGGAGATCGGGTCGAGTTGCGGTCCCGTGATATTCGGCTTCGACCCTGAAACCGAGCCCTACATCATTGAACCGATGGGCCAGAAGATCATCGACTATCAAAGGCTTCACTTTGACGGCCATGTCTTCGAAAACGCAAAGCTGCTTTCCGTCGATGCGGCAAAGCCGATCAAGGATCTTGAAGCAGCCATCGACGGTGTCATTTATGTTCGCAACTGCATCGATCATACGCCGAAATGGCCCTTCGTCATGGCCAATATTGCGCGTTACGCGAGGCCCGGATGCAGGCTGATCTTCTGGTCGGAGATGAACCATGGCCCGACCCCGGACATCGGCCACTACAATATTACCGATGACGTGAATGATTTTCTCGGATTCGTCGATGCGTTGGGTTTCGACGTCGAGCGGCATTTTTCGGATGTTCCGTCATTGCCGGATCTGGGCCTTGTCGCAACCAAACGGTAAGGCATGCGGCTTCGCGCTGTTCGAACCCCGGCGTGGAGCTGATCAGGGGACAGAGGCGGGCTGGCGGGGCGCGCAGGAGGGTTGGCTTGCCCCTCGAGCGCCGTGGTCTTGCTTCCGGACATGGTGAAAAGCAAACGGTCGCGGCCCTGGAGCCGCCGGATGCCTCTTGACGCCGGCCCCGAAACATCTCCAGTGATTCCGCATCGCATCCCGCTCCCGGAATCCCTCGCCCATGACACTCTCGCCCTTCGCCATCAAATGGCTGCCGGTCCTGCTGCTGGCCGTGTCCAACATCTTCATGACGCTGGCCTGGTACGGCCATCTCAAGTTCAAGTCGACGCCGCTCCTGATCGTCATCGCGGTGTCCTGGGGCATCGCCTTCTTTGAGTATTGCCTGGCCGTGCCCGCCAACCGCATCGGCCATGCGGTCTGGTCGGCGGCCGAGCTCAAGACCATGCAGGAGGTGATCACGCTTTTCGTCTTCGCCGGCTTCTCGGTGGTCGTGCTTAAGGAGCCGCTCGGCTGGAACCATCTGGGCGGCTTCACGCTGATCGCAGCCGGTGCGGCGCTGATCTTCAGGGGATAGGCGGGGCTGCCCTCACGCCCTGCCGAACCGTATCAGCGCCAGCCACAACTGCCCCAGCGCCAGCGGCGTGAGACTTGCCACAAATGCCAGCGCGAGCCCCTGACTGCCCGGATCGGGCAGTCCCAGAAGATCCGCAAGCTGCGGCAGCCACAGCGCCAGGCCGATCAGACCGAGGCAGAGCGCCAGCGCGCCCCAGACATAGGGATTGCGAGTGACGTCGTTGTCAAACAGCCCCGCATCGGGATCGCGCATGTTGAACACGTTCCACAATTGCGCCAGCGCCAGCGTCAGGAACGCCACGGTGACGCTGGCGGCGGAGTCGAGCTTCAGCCAGGACAGCGACAGCAGGAAGGCGCCGAGAGTGGCGATGGTGATCGCGGTTCCAAGCACGCCGATCTGGGTCCAGCGAGACCGGTCCAGGATCGATTCCTTGGGATTTCGCGGCGGCTTGCGCATGACGTTGCCGTCGCCCTTGCCCAGACCCAGCGCGAAGGCGGGGAACACATCGGTGACGAGGTTCAAAAACAGGATCTGCAGCGGCAACAGCGGTATCGGCAGGCCGACCCCCACGGCGAGGCCGACGACCAGCACCTCGCTGACATTGCAGCTCATCAGATAGACCACGAATTTGCGGATGTTGTCGAAGATCACCCGGCCCTGCCGCATGGCCATGATGATGGTGGCGAACTTGTCGTCGCGCAGCACCATGTGGGCGGCTTCCTGGGCAACCTGGGTGCCGCGCTTGCCCATGGCGATGCCGATATCGGCCTTCTTCAGCGCCGGGGCGTCATTGACGCCGTCGCCGGTCATTGCCACCACGTGGCCGGCCTGCTGATAGATCGACACCAGCGTCAGCTTGGTTTCCGGCGCAACGCGGGCGAACACATCGGCCCCAAGCACGCGGTCGCGAACCTCGTCGCTCACAGTGTCAGCATCGATACCGGCGAGGTCGCGGCCCTCGATCACGGTGAGTTGGCCGTCGCCAAGCCCCGCCTCCCGGGCGATGGCCTCTGCCGTGCCGGCGTGGTCGCCGGTCACCATGATGACGCGCACGCCTGCCGCAAGGCTCGCCGCAATCGCCGGGGGCACATCCTCGCGCACCGGATCGACCAGGCAGACAAGCCCCACCAGGGTCAGGCCCGCATAGGGCTCGTCGTCATCCTGGCCGCTGTGTTTCATGGCCAGTCCGAGGAGCCTGAGCCCCTCCTGCGCGGCTTTCGCGCTGCGCTCTTTCCACGCCTCTCGCGCCGCCTTTTCAAGCGGGCGCGTTCCGCCCTGACCCAAGACCTGAGTGGCGCTGTCAATGACGGCTTCGGGCGCGCCCTTGACCGCGACCAGGTACTGATCGCCATCGGCATGCACCGTCGCCATCATCTTGGCGACAGGATCGAAGGCGTGTTCGCGGATTTCGGGATAGGTCTCAAGAAGGCTTGCATGCGTGAGCCCGGCTGTCGCGGCCACCTGCAGCAGCGCCAGTTCCATCGGATCGCCTGTCCGTGCTTCCTTGCTGCCGTCGCCCAGTGCGGCATTGGTGCACAGCCCACCGATCCTAATCGCCCACATCAGAGCATCGCCGGTGGCCGGATCAAGCGGGTTTGCTGCCGCAGCGTTGACAAAGTGGCGCTCGCTTTCGTGGCCCTCGAGCCCGGCTTCGCCGCCATCGAGCAGGTAGCGCACCGCCGTCATCCGGTTTTCGGTCAGCGTTCCGGTCTTGTCGGTGAGGATCACCGTGGTGGCGCCCAGCGTCTCGACGGAAGACAGCCGCGTGATCACCGCATTGCGCTGGCTCATCCGCCACATGCCGCGCGCGAGCGAGAGCGTGGCCACCACCGGAAGCCCCTCCGGCACGGCGGCCACCGCCAGCGCCACGCCGGTCTGGATCATCGCAACCAGGTCGTGCCCGCGCAGGATGCCCGCGCCGATGGTCAGCGCGGCGAGCCCGAAGGTCAGCCACACCAGCCGGTGACCGAGCCGGTCGAGCCGCCTTTCCAGCGGCGCCACTTCGCTTTCCGCGTTCTGCACCAGATTGCTGATCCGGCCGATCTCGGTGACCATGCCGGTGGCCACGACAAGGGCTTCGCCCGAGCCTTGCGTGATCGCCGTTCCCTTGAACGCCATGCTGAAGCGGTCGCCCAGGCCTGCATCGGCGCTGACGGCGCCGGCGGACTTTGTCACCGGAAGCGATTCCCCGGTCAGCACCGACTCGTCGGCCTGCAGGTTGGAGGCCTTGACGATCCTGAGATCGGCGGTCACCATATCGCCCGCGTCGAGGATGACGACATCGCCGGGCACCAGCCCGTGCGCGTCAATCATGCGCTCCTGCCCGCCCCGGCGGACCCGCGTCTTCACATCGGCGATCCGCATCAGCGCTTCCATGGACCGGGCCGCACTGATTTCGGTGAAGAACCCGATGCCGCCGTTCAAGATGAGCACGACGACAATGGCCGTGCCCTCGGCCAAATCGCCAAGCGCAAACGACATCAGCGCCGCAGCCGCCAGCAGCCAGACGATGACGCTTTGGAACTGGTGGGCCAGGATGGAGAGAACGCTCTTGGTCTTCTGGCGGCGCAGCCGGTTGGGGCCGTGGGTCTTCAGCCTCTCCGCGGCCCGGACCGGATCAAGACCGGCCGCCGCATCGGTTCCGAGGCGCTCGGCGACGTCCTGCACGGTGCGCGTATGAGCGCCTTCAAGCTTCGTCTGCACCATGCCAATTCCAGCTTTCCGAACGGGTCTGATCCATTCCAACGCGCGTACCGGGTCACCCCCGGGGTGTGAAACGCGAGCGCCCTACGCCGGGCATCCGCACATGCAGGGCCAGCTTGTCGATCTCCGCAAGGGCCGATTGGCGCCTGCCCTCACCGAGGCCAGACCAAACGCCGGCCGGGGATCCCGGTGGAGGGCCTGCCTTACTGCTTGCCGTTTTCCCACACAACTTCCTGGCCGTAGAGCGGCACGGTGGACAGGGCCATCTTGGCAGAGCCGTCCTGCACCTGCTGGGAATTGATCAGGTAGACGAGCGTATCGTTCTTCTTGTCGTAGATCCGGTTGACCACCAGCGACTTCCAGATCAGCGAGCGCGATTCCTTGAACACCACCTCGCCATCCTCATCGAGATCGATGTCGCCGATGGTGATCGGGCCGGTCTGGCGGCAGGCGATGGAGGCGTTGGAGGGATCCTCGAACCAGTTGCCCTTCTGCAGCCGGTCGATGATGCCGCGGTCGAAATAGGCGACATGGCAGGTCACGCCCTGGACCTTGGGATCGCTGACCGCGTCGATCAGGATGTCATTGCCGAGCCAGTCCACGCCGACCTCGCCGATCTGCTCGGCCATCGCCGGCGCGGCCAGAAAGGATGCGGCCACGAGGCCGGCGGAGAGAGCGGTGAAAATGCGGATGGTCATGAAGTGTCTCCTTGCGGGGTCAACGCGGCAGCGGATCGGGTGTTCCCGACGCGCCCAATGTAAATCTCACGCCAAGGATATGGACCTTGACGATGACAATTGAAAGGACAGGGATCAACGACTGCCATGATCGGTTCAAGCGAAGTTGATTTCGCCAGCGTCCAGAAAACCGCTTGCCGCTTGGCATCGCGCGCGCCGCGCGCTAGATAGGGATCATGACCAGTGCACACGCGCCTCACCGCTTTTCAACCTTGCGACGGCAGGCTCCCCTCGCCTTGGGTCTGATCGTGGCTGCGATGCTGAGCGGGCTGGTGTTTGCCGCGTGGCAGGCGAACGGCCCGGCGCTTCTCTACGCGCTGGCCGCCAATGGCCTGGCCTGGTGCCTCTGACCCTGTAACGCAAATTCCTGGGCCCCTGCGCACCCGGCCGGAACCGGCCGCGCCGAATGGCCAGGCTGGAGACGACGATGAAAGCCTTTCGCACTGTCCTCTGGGCCCTGATCGCGGCGCTCGCCGTCACGCTCGGCTGGCTCACCTATGAATGGCAGGTGAGCGAGAACCGGATCGCCGACAAGCCCTATGGCGTGCCGTTCGCGCTGGTCGACCAGTCCGGCAGCCCTATCACCGAAGCCGCGTTCCGCGGCCGGCCGACGGTGCTGTTCTTCGGCTTCACCCATTGCCCGGAGATCTGCCCGACGACGCTTTACGAGCTGGATAGCTGGCTCAAGCAGGCCGACCCCGAGGGCGGCAAGATCGGCGCCTATTTCATCACCGTCGATCCCGAACGCGACACGCCGGAACTGATGGGTTCCTACGTGGCGGGCGTCAGCGACCGGATCATCGGCATTTCCGGAGATCCGGACAAGATCGGGGACGTGGTCAAAGGGTTCAACATCTACGCCAAGAAAGTGCCGACCGACGCAAGTGACCCTGGGGGCGAATACACCATGGACCACACCGCCTCGGTGTTCCTGCTCGATGCCGAAGGCCGCTTCAAGGGAACCATCGCCTGGGGCGAGAACCCCGACATTGCCGTGACCAAGCTCGAAAACCTTCTCAAGGGCTGATCGGCCCCGGGAACACTTGCCTTCGGGGTAAACCAGCCCCGGCTGACCCCGCCTGCCCCATCGGGCGCACGACAAGGGACTTGCATGGACGACATCGTTCTCAAACTTGCCGTGATCGGGGTTGCGGGCATCGGCGCGCAATGGCTGGCCTGGCGGTTGCGCCTGCCCGCCATCGTGCTGCTGCTGGTGGCGGGCTTCGTGGCGGGTCCGGCCACGGGCTTTCTCGATCCGGCCACGGATTTCGGCACCGCCTACCGGCCGATGGTCTCCATCGCCGTGGCGATCATCCTGTTCGAGGGTGGGCTGACGCTCAATTTCTCGGAGATCCGCGAGACCTCGAAGACAGTCCGGCGCATCATCATGTATGCGGGTCCGATGATCTGGGGCATGGCGGCGCTGGCCGCCCATTACGTCGGCGGGCTGAGCTGGCCGACGGCGATCGTGCTCGGCGCAATCCTGGTGGTAACCGGCCCGACCGTGATCATCCCGCTGCTGCGCCAGGCCCAGCTCGAGGCGCGGCCTGCCTCGCTGTTGCGCTGGGAAGCCATCGTCAACGACCCGATCGGCGCGCTGTTCGCGGTCGTCGCCTTCGAAGTGATCATGGTCTATATCGGCCTGCACCAGGCGGAAAACCTGGTGCTGCTCATTGTCTTCGGTTTCGCGCTCGCCATTGGCGGCGGCTGGGCCGGCGCGAAACTGATCGTCTGGTCCTTCGTGCGCGGCCATGTGCCGGAATATCTCAAAGCCCCGGTGCTGCTCGCCACCGTGGTGGCGGTTTACGCCGCAACCAACATGGTGCTCGAGGAGGCGGGGCTCCTGACCGTGACCGTGATGGGGCTGGTGCTGGCCAACAGCCGCATTGCTTCGCTCACCGACATGCGCCGTTTCAAGGAAACCATCACCACGCTCTTGGTTTCGGGCATTTTCATCATCCTCACCGCATCGCTCAGCCTTGAAGACATCCGCTCGCTCGACTGGCAGGCGGCGCTGTTTGTGGCCCTGCTGCTGTTCATCATCCGCCCGGTGGCGATCATGTTGGCGACGATCCGTTCGGGCGCCACCATCCAGGAGCGGATCCTGACCTCATGGATCGCGCCCAGGGGCGTCGTGGCCGTCGCTGTATCAGGCCTTTTCGGAACCCTGCTGGCCGATGTCGGGGTGGCCGATGCCGGCAGGATGGTGGCCTTCACCTTCGCCGTCGTGGTCACCACTATCCTGCTGCACGGCTTCACGCTCGCGCCGCTGGCGCAGTTCCTGAATCTCAAGAAAACCGCCAAACCCGGCATCCTGATTGTCGGTGGATCGCGGTGGTCCACCGCGCTTGCCGGCAAGCTAAAGGAAGCCGATGTTCCGGTGATGCTGGCCGACCAGAACTGGAATCACCTGGCCGAGGCCAGGCTTGCCAGCATTCCGGTCTATTTCGGCGAGGTGCTTTCGGAGTCGGCCCACCACGCAATTGATCCCAAGAGCTTTTCCTCACTCATCGCCGCCGGCGACAATGACGCCTACAACGCGCTGGTCTGCACCGATTTCGGGCCTGAGCTGGGCCGCAGCCACGTCTTCCAGATCGGCAGAATTGACGAGAAGGCGCGCAAGGCGCTCAATATTACCCTCGGCGGACGCTCGCTCACCAAGGAGCCGGTCAGCTTCCTGGACTTGCGGGAAAAACTGCTCAATGGCTGGACCTTCCAGTTAACCCGGCTGACCGATGAATATGGATGGACCGCCTACAAGGACTCCCGGCCCGATGGCGCGCTGATCCTGTTGTGGATCAAGCCCTCGGGCGCACTGATGTTTGCCGCAGCCTCATCAGGTACGCCGGGACCCAATGATCGGATCCTGAGTTTCGCCATTCCCAAGGACGAGGCCCGCGCCGAGGCCGCCAGCAAGACCGCCCGCAAGGCGGAACTCACCCCCGCCGCCAGGACCACACCCGACGACAAGGTTGTTGCCGCCGGGGCCGGCATGGATGAAGGAAAGAAGGCATCGTGAGCGACCACCGCTATTACATCGTCACCGACGAGGCCGGCGCGGGCCGCGCGCTCGATCTGCTCTCGGGCGTATTCGAAGAGGAAGGCGTGCCGATCGCCACCATGGAGACCGACGAGGCCAGGGGGCTGTGGGAAGCCTCCGCCTATGGCAGCGGCGAACCGGACGCGGAGCTCAGGGACCGCATGGCGCGCTGCCTGGCAAAGGATTTTCCCGGTGTCGAGATCAAGCTGGAGATCTTCGGCGAGACCGACTGGATCGCGAAGTCTCTCGATGGGTTGAAGCCGGTTCGCGCCGGGCGGTTCCTGGTGCATGGCGCCCATGACCGCGGCGCGGTGCGGCCCAATGATCTGGCCATTGAACTGGAGGCCGGACAGGCCTTTGGCACCGGCCATCACGGCACCACGGCGGGGTGCCTGGAAATGATCGCCAAGGTGATGCGCGCAGTCCCGGGCGGGCGGAAAATCGGCCCGGTGCTCGATCTGGGCACCGGATCCGGGGTTTTGGCCATCGCCGCGGCGAAGCTTGGCCCGGTGCGGGTGCTCGCCACCGACATTGATCCGATCGCCACCCGCGTGGCGCGCGAGAATGTCCGCGCCAACCACATGGCCGCAAGGATCACCTGCGTGACAGCCCAGGGGTTCCACTCGACCGCCTTTTCGCGCGAAGGGCCGTTCGGGCTGATCATCGCCAACATCCTGGCCCGGCCGCTGATGCGCATGGCGCCCGACATCAGGCGCAACATCGCCCCGGGCGGCTCGGTGATCCTTTCGGGAATTCTCGCCAGCCAGCGCCGCCAGGTGCTCGCCGCCTATTCCGGCCAGCACCTGCGCCACGTCGAGACGCTCTGGCGCAACGGCTGGGTGACGATCCATCTGAAGTGATCGGCGGGTGGGCAGTCCGGGCCTTACGCCAGAAGCGATATCCGCGGTTCCGGCGGGCTGCGTTTTGGCTTCAACAGAGCTTCAAGCTGCATGCGTAGTTCGGCGGGAGTGCCGCTGAAGCTGCCGTCCGCGAACAGTCCGAACAGGGCCTGCTCCGCCCTCGCCTGTTCTACTCCAGTTGCATCCAGTTGCCCGTGTTCCTGCAGCCAGCCTGCCACGGTCAGCCAGGTCCACAACGGACTTGAGGTCATGATCCGGGCGGTGGGAACGGGGAAGCCGGTCCCCCGGTCGCCGTTGACATAGTTGGTCACGGCTGCACGGGTCAGACCCGCCCGCCGGGCGATGTCCGCCTGGCTGACCAAAGTATCCGGTTCGAATTTCAGAACCTGCACCCCTGCCTTCAGGAGATCCGCATAGGCCGACACCACGGCATCGGCAAAGGACTCCGCTTCCCGGTCGAAACAGACCGCCACCATCCGATGCATGAGCGCGATCGTCGCGTCATCGCAGCCCGCTTCGAAGAAGACATCCTCGAAGTTTTCCGCCTGCGGGTCGATGCCGCCCACCAGAAATGTGAAACTGTACTCAGTCATCCGGTCCACCTTGGCACCTGCACTTGTCGATCAGCCGCTGAATGGCTTTGGCATGGGAATGCGTGTTTCTCGGCGTGCTCCAGACCGAGATGCGGCACCCGGACCTGCCGGCATTCGGGCAAAGCAGGTGAGCCCATGCATGACCATGACCATTGGTTCGCACAATTCGCCATCCGGATCTGAGCGCCTGATCAACGACCTTGTTGATCTCCTTGTTGGGATGCCTCGGGATCGGCCCCATATCGCACCTCCATAGGAACACTTCTGTTAACAAATGTCAACACATGTCGTCGCGGGGCATCGGCCTTCATGAGACTTGTACTACGCGGAAACACACCCATAGATTTCATTATTCCGAGTTTCAGCGCAACAAAAAACGGCCCCCGAAGGAGCCGTTCCGATTGGTCCCGATCGCGCGGCGATCCGGTCTATGGGTACTTCAGGTAGAAGCAGGGCCTAGAAGAAATACGCCTGGGCGCCTTCGCGCTGGAGTTCTTCGCGGGTGCGGCCGAGCGCCTTGAGCTGGGCGTCGTCCATGCCGAGCAGCGCGCCATTCACATAGCGGCGAACCTGGCGTTCGCGGGCGCTGACGAGACGGTCGAAGGCATTCTGAAAGATGTTACCGGACATGTGATGATCCCCTTTGGGTCAGTGATTGCTCTGTCCTCCTGCATTCCCAAGATAAGCCTTCTGCCGGGAATGTGCAGAGCTTATGTTGCAGTGCAGCTATGCACGAAATGCATGCAACGCCAGGCCATGCTGTATTTCTGTGCATACGTGCGGCGCTCAGCGGCATCACGGCAGAAAATTGGGCAGGGGCGGCTTAACGCGGATGTTCGCGCCGGCCGGACCGGGAAGAGCTGCGCGACCGCCCCGATGTGGAAACCGGATATCGGCCGTGCCGTTGCGATTCCCCTTTGCGATGGGACGCTGTAAGGTCGGGCGCATCGCCACTGCGCAGTCCGTCCCAGGGAAAACCCATCCATGTTCCAGAATTTCGAAGTGCTCTCCTCCCCCGACCAGGCGGCAGGCCGGCTGGCGCGGCTGCGCGCAACCCTTGCAGGCCTTGGCGTCGACGCCATCGCCGTGCCGCGCTCGGACGAGTACCTGGGCGAATATGTGCCGGCCTGCGCCGAGCGGCTGGCCTGGCTCACCGGTTTCACCGGATCGGCGGGCCTCGTGCTGGTGCTCGACGACACCGCCCATATCTTCGTCGACGGGCGCTACGCGGCGCAGGTCCGCGCCCAGACCGATCCGGCCGTCTTCGACTATCAGGACCTGATCGCCACGCCGCTTGCCGCGTTTCTCGAAGCCTCGGGACGCGAAGGCTTGCGGCTCGGCATCGATCCCTGGACCTGGCCCTCGGCCGAGGTGCAGCGGCTGGAGGCGGCGCTCAAGACGCTCGGCGGCAGCCTTGTGTATCTCGACCGCAATCCGGTCGACGCCATCTGGGAGGACCGGCCCGCGCCGCCGCTGGGGGCGGTGACGTTGCAGCCGATCACCTATGCCGGCGTGCTGGCGCGCGACAAGCTCGCTGCAATGGCACAGACCGTGATGGACGCCGGCGCCGACGCGGTGATCCTGGCCGACCCCTCCTCCGTCGCCTGGAGCTTCAATATCCGCGGCCAGGACCTGCCGTCGACGCCCCACCCGCTGTCGCGCGCCATCATCCCGGCCACGGGGAGGCCGCGCCTGTTCATCGACAAGCGCAAGACCGGCATCGAGGCGGAAGCCTATCTCACCCAGCTGGCCGACATCGCGCCGCCATCGGCGTTCGAGGGGGCGCTGAGCGAACTGGGCCGCAGCGGCGCCACCGTGATGGCCGACCCGGCCGTGGCGTCGCACGCCATCTCCTTGCTCATCGAGACCTCCGGCGGCGTCGTGAAAGCCGCACCCGATCCAGCCCGCCTGCCGCGCGCCTGCAAGAACGCAGCCGAGATCGCCGGCAGCGCCCAGGTCCATGTCCAGGACGGCGCCGCGATGGTGCGGTTTCTCGCCTGGCTTGACCGGCAGGCGCCCGGCACGGTGGACGAGATTGGCGCCGCCACGCGGCTCGAGCAGTTTCGCGTCGAGACCGGCGAGAGCCTGCAGATGCCGCTCAGGGCGCTGTCCTTCGACACGATCTCCGGCGCCGGACCCAATGCCGCGATCATGCATTACCGCGTCAACACCGAGACCAACCGGCGTTTGAACGCCGGCGAGATGCTGCTGATCGATTCGGGCGGGCAATATGTGGCCGGCACCACCGACATCACCCGTACCATCGCCGTGGGCGATGTGCCGCGCGACCAGAAGCGCTTCTTCACCCTGGTGCTCAAGGGCATGATCGCCATCAGCCTGCTGCGCTTTCCCGAAGGCACGCGCGGCGTCGACATCGACGCCTTTGCGCGGATCGCGCTGTGGCAGGCGGGCGCCGATTTCGCCCATGGCACTGGCCATGGCGTCGGCAGCTATCTCTCGGTGCATGAAGGCCCGCAATCGATCTCGCGACGGGGCATGCAGGCGCTGCTGCCCGGCATGATCCTGTCCAATGAGCCGGGCTACTACCGCGACGGGGCCTTCGGCATCCGCATCGAGAACCTGGTTACCGTGCACGAGCCGCGCGCCATTGCCGGCGGCGACAAGCCGATGCTCGGCTTCGAGACGCTGACGCTCTGCCCGATCGACACGCGGCTGATCGTCAGGGACCTGCTCGACGCGGGCGAGACCGCCTGGCTCAATGCCTATCACGCAAGGGTGCGCGCGGAGCTCTCGCCGCTGCTCGCGGCCGACCCCGCGCTCGCCTGGCTGGAGGCCGCGACGGAGGCGCTGTGAGGCGCCGCCCTAAAGCCCCGCCGTCCTCAGCGCCACGATCAGCGCCCAGCCGACCGCGAACATCGCCATCATCGGGATCCTCAGCCCGATGATCAGGCAGGCGGCCAGCGTCAGCGCTTCGGCGGTCCCGTTGGAGACGGCGGCGGGCGCCACCAGCGTGGTGAGCACCGCGGCCGGCACGGCGTTGAGCGCCGCATCGATGCGCGGCGGGATGCGCTTGAAACGCGACAGCACCAGATGCCCGCCGGCGCGGGCGCCATAAGTGACGATGGCCGCGGCAAGGATGGTCCAGACATTGACCGGCACGCCCCAGAACACGCCGTTCATGGCGTCACCTCCACCGGTTCGACATCATGGGCCTCGTCGCCGGCCTGAGGCGGCAGCAGCATCGCGACGATGACGCCGGCCAGGGCGCCGAGGCTCACATGCCAGGGCGAGCCGACCGTGTAGAAGGCGGCGATCGAGCCAAGGCCCGAGGCAATCACCACCGGCAGCCAGCCGGGCCGTGACCGGAACCCCAGCACTAGCCCGAGGAAATAGATCGGCAGCAGGAAATCGATGCCGAAGGCCGCGGGATCGGTGATCAGGCTGCCAAACAGCGCGCCGATCCAGGCTTCCAGAACCCAGAGCACATAGATCGGCAACGCCATCCCCATGTACCAGGTGAGCCGCAGCGGGATCTTCCGGTCGGCCCGCGCTTCCGACGCCGCATATTGCGGATCGGTGAGGAAGAAGAAGGCGAGCCCCTTCTGCCATCCCGGCATCAGCCCGAGACGGCGGCCCAGCGCTGCCGAATAGAGCACATGGCGGAAATTGACCGCGAACACCGAGAGCACGATGATCCAGGGCGGGACATGCGAGCTGAACAGCTCCAGCCCGACCATCTGGCTGGCGCCGGCAAAGACAATGGCGCTCATCAGCACCGCCTCGCCGACGGTGAGGCCGTTGTCCACCGCCAGCGCGCCGAACAGCATGCCGAACGGCGCCGCCGCCGCGACAATCGGCAGGCTGGCGCGAACGCCCTCGAGAAATTCCGGCCGAGATCGGGACATGGGAGACTCTCCTGTGCCCGATGGATAGGTCAGCACTGCTGACCAGTCAATTCAATAGGATTGATCGGAGGGTGAAGCGGCGTGATGGGGGATATGTGGATAGTCGTGCGTGACTGTTTTGCGAACCCATGCCGGACGTTCAGACTGGAGGGGAGTTTTCCCGAACGCTGCGGTTCGGGGTGAGTGGGTCCCGAGCCCGGCTTGGGACGGCTGCGACGATGCCGCACTCGCGACCAGGCGCAATCAATCGAACATGTCGGCGATGACGGCCTGTTCGGCGTCCTCCCACCGCTGCACGACGCCCCCTATCTCCTCGATTTCGTCCTCGCTGAAGTGGTGGGCGCCTTCCGCATCGATCCGACACAGGCTGAACGGCTTGCCGACGCTGGCGGAGGTGAGGTCGAGCGCTTGCAGGACTCGCAGCACCGCTGCGCACCCGAAACCCACTGACCGCTCGGCCAAATGGAAGTGGGACAGCAGCGAACCGGCCTGCTGGGCCATGGCTGCACCGCTGCCGATCGCGTGAAAACCGATATCGGCATAGTGCCCGATCATGCCCGAAGGCGTGATTTCGAGGATCCAGGGCTCCCCGTCCCGCCATCCAGCGGCCATCACATAGGCCGACGGTGTCCCGCCGCCTTCCTCGCCAGGTACGTCGGCGATGAAGGTCTCGTAGTGATGGCGAAGGATCGGCAGGACCTGGGCCTGTATCGCGCGTCCGATGTCCGGGGCCTCCAGGATCGCTGCGCTGTTGTCATTGAAACTGCGTTTCACATCCGTAAGCACCGATCGCGCGCCGCTGCCGCCCCACGCAGCCGTCTTGCCCAGGGGGTGAAGCTTCTCGGCGGGATACGTCATGCCCCGGCCCTTGTCGGTAATCTGGGAGTCCGAGCCCAGCACCACTCCATCCCGGCACACGGTGGCAAGCACGACAGTCATGGAGCATTCCTCTCAACTCAGGTGGTATGGGCATTCCGGTCGGACATCTCTTGGTCATGGCCCGACGATCCATGGCTTGACGATCACGGCAATGCGAAATGACGCAGTCTCCGCTCAGTCACTACGCTTTCGCCCCACACGCAGTTCCATCTGCAATCCTTTTTCACCGATAGTGACGGTCACAGGACGGAATGCGGCCCGCGCTCTACGGCAGCTCTTCCCTCTGCTGCCTCCACCACCGGCGAGTCCCCTTGCGGCCCGTTTTCAATCCTTCCCTGAAGCTGCATCACCATGCGGTGACGCTGTGGTCCGCAAGCGCGTCAGACCTGAGCGCGAAGCGGCCAGGGGGCGTGACGGAAACGTCGTCCCGGCAACCGGGCATTAGGCGCCGCCCGGGTCAGGCAATGCGCAGCCCCTTGAAATCGATTGTCGCAACGGCGCTTCTGGCTTCGTTGCACAGCACCCTGAAGTGATCGGCGCGGAGCGACGTCCGGCGCCACGCAAAACCAAGCGTTCGTTCGAGCGGCAGGTCGGAGAGTTCGAAAAGGACAACGCCGGTCTCGCGCTCGAATTCCGAGCTCACATAGGCGCTCGGGAACAGGGACAGGCCCATGCCGATGGAGACCATCTGCCGGATGGCGTCGAGGCTTGTGCCCTCGTAATCGCTGCGCAACTGGGCGCCGCTGATCTCGCACAGGCGCGCCACCTGTTCGAACAGCCGGTGGCCGCGCCCCAGCGTCAGCAGCTTCTCACCGGCCAGATCGGTCGTGCTGACGCTCTTCAGTCGGGCAATCGGGTGTTCGCTCGGCACCCCCAGGAAAACCGTCTCTATGCAGAACGGCATGGACGCGAAGCCGTCCATGGCGAGCGGCATCGGCGTGACGATGCAGTCGAGCTTTCCCTCCTTCAGATCGCTTTCCAGAACATTGGGCCGGTCCTCGCGAATATAGACCTCGAGCGCGGGATAGAGCTTGTGCAATTTGGGCAGGAAGTGCGGAAGGAAATACGGGCCGAAGGTCGGCGCCACGCCCAGTCGGACAAGCCCGCCAAGATTGTCCGCATCGACGGTCGCCATTTCCACGAACTCGTCCAGTCCGGAGAGGATCGACAGCGCCAGCGGCAGCAGTCTTGCGCCCGCCGCGGTGGGAACCGCGGACGCGCCACCGCGCTCGATGAGAATAACCCCGAGTTGGTCTTCCAGAAGCTTCAGCTGGGTCGAAAGAGTGGGTTGCGACACATGGCACGCACGCGCCGCCTCCAGGAAATGTCCCTTGTCAGCCACCGCCGCAAAGTACTGCAATTGCCGGTGAGTGGGGCGATACGACAAGGCAACCTCATAGCTAACATCTATGAGATAGATATAGACAATCGATTTGAACTATCAAGCATTCCTCTCCATCTTGGAGTCACAACAACACAGAGGAGAAGTCCATGATTGCACGACTAAGAGCCCTGCGCGCCCGGCACGGAATTCTTCAAGCAAAGATCGACGCGGAAACTTCGCGACCCAGGCCCGACACGATCCGGGTCAAGATCCTGAAGAAGATGCGCCTCAAACTCCGCGACCAGATCGCCCTGTACGAGCGCCTTGTCATGGGATCGCGCCGCCAGATTTCATCCTGACCGCCAACCGGCAGAAAACGAGGAAGCCCATGTTCCCGATGTGGAATGACACCGACAAGAAATCCGATGAGACGACCGCGAGACTGCGGGATCTGGAGGCGCGCATGGACGCCTATCTGCTGCAAAAACGCGGAAAACCCTCCTGCGAACTGGTCCGCGCCGTGGCCGATGCCCGCGAGAAGGTGCGCGAGGCGATGAGGCCGAAGGAAAGCATGGCGGGATGACGGGCGTCTGACGCCCGCCTCCGCCGCACCGTCCGTGTGACCGGGGTGTCCGGGGCGGGGCGCGAGACGCGACCCCGATCAAGGATCCGCTGCGGGCCGCGTCGAGCGGCTCCGGCGGCGCAGCCGAGGCCCGGGGCCCCCACCCACGGGAACGAGGTTCTCGCCGGCGCTCGCCACCTGCCCGAGGGTGGCGAGCGCGATTTGCGAGGCGGTGGACAGGTCCGACATCACCCACCCGGCTCCAGACTGATGTCGAAAACATCCTCCCGGCCGCCCCCTCGCTGGCGTCCGCCGACTGGCGCGCCGATCGTTAGCCAGAAAAAATCAAACACTTGGGAACCTTTCACGCGCACCGACGTTACTCGCTCCATGCACCAAAGGTTCCTCGCAATACTTCTGCTCGCCGCCATCGGCACTGTCCTTGCTGTCGTGGCCTATGCCGCGCCGCTGGGAAACACCGGCGTCGACGGGACGATCGGCGCCCTGCTGGCGCTGATCGGCGCAATTGTCACGGCCGCGGGCACAGCGCTTCTGGCTTCCGGATCCGTGCCGCGCCGTTTCGCCTCCCTGCTGATCGGCCTTCTGGTCCTCGCCGCGGTGCTGACGGCGGTCGCGGGCTACTTCCTGATGCAGTTCGGCCTCGCCATCGTCATGGCGCTCACAGCTCTGGCGCTCCTCCTCGCCCCCTTCCTTCCTTCCCGATGGAGCTCCGCATGATCTCGCGCACGTCTTTTGCCGCCCTGTTTGCGTCCTGCCTGCTCGCTGCGCCCGGCGCCGCCCAGGCGCAGCAGTCGGAGTGGACAAGCTTTCACGGCGACGTCGGCTCGACCAAGTTTTCCAACGTTCAGACGCTCACGCCCGAAACGGTGGGCGATCTTGAGCGCGCCTGGGAATACCGGACCGGGGATGTGGCAGATGGCTCCGGCGATCTGCCCGAGACCGTGTGGTCGGCCACGCCCATCTATGCCAATGAGACGATTTATCTCGGCACGCCGTTCTACCGCATCATCGCGCTCGATCCCGCCACCGGCGAGGAACGCTGGACCTATGACAGCGAGTCGGCGCTCGAGGCGCTGACCCAGCCGGCGCTCAAGAACCGCGGCGTCGCCTATTGGGAAAGCGGCCAGTCAGGCCAGTGCGAGAAGCGCGTCTATCTCGGCACCATGGACGCCGAGCTTCACGCCGTCGACGCCGACACCGGCGAACGCTGCGCGGCTTTCGCCGATGGAGGCGTGCTCAACGTCAACCAATGGAACACCGTCAACGACGTCTTCCCGTTTTCGCTGTTGCAGCCACCGCTGGTGGTGGGAGATACCCTGCTTCTCGGCTGGGCCGGCAAGGACTGGGCCTACAGTGTCGCGCCTCCGGGCAACCTTCTGGCGATCGACGCACGCACCGGCGAGTTGCTGTGGGAAACGAGCTTCATCCCCGAGGAGCTGGTCCCGCGCACCGGCACGGCCAATATCTGGACGGCGATGACCGCCGACCCGGAACTGGGCATGGTCTATGCCCCGGTCTCCTCGCCCAGCCCCAATTACTGGGGCGGCGATCGGACCGATCCCATCCCCTTGGCGACCTCGGTCACCGCGCTAGACATCGAGACCGGCGAGATCGCCTGGAGCTTTCAGCACGTCAATCACGACATCTGGGACTATGACACGCCGTCGGCGCCGTCGCTCGTCGATATCGAGCGGGACGGAGAGACCATTCCCGCGCTGGTGCAGGCGACCAAGCAGGGCTTCCTGTTCGTGCTCGACCGGCGCACGGGCGAGCCGCTGTTCGACATCGAAGAGCGCGCCACGCCGCAAAGCACGGCTGAGGGCGAGGTCACGGCGCCCACGCAGCCCTTCGCCATGACGCCGGAGCCGGTCGGTAATCCGCTGGAACTGCCCGGCGTGTGGTGGCTCGCCGATCTGGTGAGCTTCGGCCAGTGCTCACGCGACAGGGAAAAATATCTCTACGAGGGCATCTTCACGCCGCCCTCCGAGCAGGGAACGCTGTTCTTTCCAGGCACGGCGGGGGCCACCAACTGGGGCGGCGTCGCCATCGATCCGCGCAACGCCACGCTCTATGTGAACGCCTCGCGCATCGTTCAACTGATCCGCCTGATCCCGCGCGCCGAGTATGAACAGATCCAGGGCCCGGAAGGCGGTAACGAGGAAGGCTATTCGCCCCAGGAAGGCTCGCCCTACGGCATCTATCTCACCGACTGGAGCAACTGGGCCGGCATGCCGTGTTGGGCGCCGCCTTTCGGCACCTTCTCCGCCTACAATCTCAACACCGGCGAAAAGCTCTATGAGACGCCGTTCGGGCGCGCGCAGCTCGATGGATTTTACGGCCCTGAATCCTGGGGTTCGCCGACGCTCGGCGGCCCGGTGGTGACAGCCGGCGGCGTGGTTTTCCTCGGCGCATCGATGGATTCCCGGGTCCGGGCGCTCGATGCGCGAAGCGGCGCGGAACTGTGGTCCGATCTCGTGGAGGCGCCTGCGGTGGCGAACCCCGCCGTCTTCACCCATCAGGGCGTGGATTATGTCGTTTTCGCTGTGGGCGGCAATTCGATCCTGAAGCCGGAAGTCTCGGATCAGGCGGTCGCCTACCGACTCAAGCAATGAACGTCGCGGCCCGTGGCCGATCGCTCACCCCTTCCGCGCCAGATACACCGTCTGGGTAAACGGCCGGTCCTGCAGCGGATTGTGAAACGTCACCGGTTCGGCCCAGGCTTGCGCGAAAACCTCCGCCAGCCGCGCGGTGAAGCTGTCGTCGGTGAGGGCGTCGGACCAGAGCGCGAAGATGCCGCCGGGCTTGAGGTGGGCTGCGAGGCGGTAGAGGCCTTCGGGCTGGTAAAAGCTCTCGCTGCGGGGATCCAGAAGCGCGTCGGGCGAATGGTCGATGTCGAGCAGGATCGCGTCGAATTTTCGTGCCGGCTGGTCGGGATCGAATCCCGCCTCGCTCTTGGCCATGGCGAAGAAATCGCCTTCGACCAGGCGGCAACGCGGATCGGAGATGAGCTCTGGCCCGAGCGGAAGCAGGCCGGTCTGGTGCCAGTCGATCACCGCTTCGAGATACTCGACCACGATCAGCGACCCGGTGCGTTTCTCGTCGAGCGCGGCCTTCGCGGTGAAGCCGAGGCCCAGGCCGCCGACCACGACATCGAGCGCGTCGCCCTCGCAGGCGGCCAGGCCCAGTTCGGCCAGCGCGATTTCGGACGCGGTGAACAGGTCCGACATCAGATGCTCTTCGCCGAGCTTGATTTCGAGAATATCCACCCCCAGCCGCGCCTCGCGGCGGCGGCGGAGCACAAGCGGGCCGATCGGGGTCGGGCGATAGTCGAGTTCTTCAAACAATCTGCTCATGGCAGTCTTATCGGCGGTTTGACCGGGACGTACAAGGTGTCGCACGCGCAGGCGCGACCAAAGCAGGCAACGCGGCACAATTCCCTGTCTCCGGCCCCGGAATAACCAATATCCGTTGATAGGTACGTCTCGCGCCTTGACGCAGCTGTCCGCGACGTCCATCCACAGCCCTGTCACAAACCTGTCACGGTCTGGCTCTGCCCGACCACGGAAACCATCGCCTCTCATGACCGACACCTACCGCAAGCCCACTCTCGACAAGGATCTCGACAAGATCGCGACCATGGAGGAGGCCACCGGGCTTCTCAACCGCGGCTTCGTGACGCCGGGGCTGGCGCTGGTCTTCATCTTCCTTTGCGCGGTCATCGCCGCCGTCTTCGTTACCGGCCATCCGGGGGCGGTGACGATCATCGCCGCCGCCGCGATCGGCGCCTACATGGCGCTCAATATCGGCGCCAATGACGTGGCCAACAATGTCGGACCCGCCGTGGGCTCGCAGGCGATGACCATGGGCGTGGCGCTGGCGATTGCCGCGGTGTTCGAAAGCGCCGGCGCGCTGATTGCCGGCGGCGATGTCGTATCGACCATTTCCAAGGGCATCATCGATCCGGTCGCCGTCTCCGATCCTGACATCTTCATCGCTGCGATGATGGCGTCGCTGGTCGCCGCCGCCATGTGGCTGCACCTCGCCACCTTCATCGGCGCGCCGGTCTCCACCACCCATTCGATTGTTGGCGGCGTCATGGGCGCGGGCATTGCCGCCGCCGGCGTTGACGCGGTCAACTGGCAGACCATGGGCGGCATTGCCGCAAGCTGGGTGATCTCGCCTCTCATGGGCGGGGTAGTCGCGGCGCTGTTCCTTGCCTTCATCAAGACCGCCATCATCTACCAGGACGACAAGATCGCCGCGGCCCGCCGCTGGGTGCCGGTGCTGATCGCCATCATGGCCGGCGCCTTTGCGGCCTATCTGTCGCTCAAGGGACTGAAGACGCTGGTCGAGGTTTCGCCGGGCCAGGCGCTGATGGTCGGCGCCGCAGTGACGATTGTCACCTGGGCCGTGACCCGGCCGGTGATCGAGCGGCAGGCGCGCGGACTCGAGAACCGAAACCAGTCGCTGAGAAAATTGTTCGGGATTCCGCTGATCTGTTCGGCGGCGCTTCTGTCCTTCGCCCATGGCGCCAATGACGTGGCCAATGCGGTGGGGCCGCTGGCGGCCATCGTCCACACCGCCGAATATGGCGATGTCGCGGCTCAGGTGACCATCCCGCTGTGGGTGATGGCGGTGGGCGCGGCGGGCATCTCGCTCGGGCTTGTCCTGTTCGGCCCGAAGCTGATCCGCATGGTCGGCAACCAGATCACCAAGCTCAACCCGATGCGCGCCTATTGCGTGGCGCTGTCGGCGGCAATCACAGTGATCGTCGCCTCGGCGCTCGGGTTGCCGGTCAGTTCCACCCACATCGCCGTGGGCGCGGTGTTCGGCGTCGGTTTTTTCCGCGAATGGTACACCGAAAGCTCGGGCCGACGCGCCGACTATGTCACGCGCCACAAGATCAACCCCTCGGACAACAAGGCGGCGAAAGGCAGGCTGGCCGAACAGCGCCGCCGTAAACTGGTCCGCCGCTCCCACTTCCTCCAGATCATCGCCGCCTGGGTGGTCACCGTCCCCGCAGCCGCCGTGCTGTCGGGGTTCTGGTTTGTGGTGTTGCGGGCGGTGCTCTATTGAGGGGGCAACTGGCAGGCCAATTCCGCAAATTGCCAAGTCAAGCACGTTACACCATGCAAGGGCGCGCTATGCGGTCAGCCGGATGCGGGCCTCATCTCTGAAGTTGATCCGGGGCAGCATCTCAAAGGACGGACGCGCGAACCAGTAGCCCTGGAACAGGGTGATGCCCGCTGCCTTGAGGACCATGAATTCCTCTTCGGTCTCGATGCCTTCCGCCAGCACAATGATATCAAGCGCCCGCGCAATGCCGACAATGCCAGCCACCACGGCCTGACGCGCCCGGCTGGTGTCGATGCCGCGGATGAGCTTCATGTCGATCTTGATGAGGTCGGGCTGAAACTCGACCAGCAGGCCGAGGCCGGCATAGCCCGCACCGAAATCGTCGATCGCCGTCAGAAAGCCCTGCTTGCGATATTCGGCAATGATGTTCGACAGATGCGCCGTGTCGGAAATCTCTTCATCTTCCGTGAACTCGAACATGATCGCGGATCTGGGGAAATCAAAACGCTTGGCCGCGATCAACGTCGCCCGCAGGCAGGCGGCAGGTTCATAGACCGCATTGGGCATGAAGTTGATCGAAAGTCTCAACTCCTCGCCGCGCGGGAATAGCCCCGATGCCAGTTCGATGGCTTTCACCCGGCAGGCCTGGTCGAACAGATATTTCTGTTCGGGCGTAACGCGGGAAAGCACGGAGCCGGCGCCGGCGCCGTCGGTGCCGCGAACAAGCGCTTCGTAACCCCAGACACGCCCATTGGCAGAATCATAAATCGGCTGAAAGGCCATGGAAAAATCGAAATCAAGTTTAATGCCGCTCTGGCATCCTTTGCATGAACCGGGCATTTGGCGTCTCGCACACTGGATTAAGTCGATCCAGAATAAGGCGAGTGTGTTTACAGACAGACAAAATCGGACCCGCGATTTTATGTGCCGGTCGCCAAAATTTGACAGGGCAGGTCCTGACTACCCCACCAGTTCGAACCAGCCGTCCTCGTCTCGGCCCCTGGAAGTCGCCGCGGTGCTCTCGGGCGCGCTGCGGGTGGCGTTGAACCGCGGGGTGAGGGTTGGCTCAGGCTTGTTGCTTTTCTTCGAGCGAAATTCTGTTGAGTTGATTCAACTGCATTTTGGCGTTGATCGCAGTCGCCGCCCTGCCTGCGCGCAACCAGCCATTGGCGCGCTCGAAGTTCATCCGGGCGCGGCGTCCACCCGGCTCGGGCTGAGCGAAGGCGGCGATCACCTCGACCAGTTCGTCAATACGGTAGAGCCCGCCGGCGACGGCGGGAGGCATGGGGCGTTGATGATGTAGACGCCCGCGACGACCCCGGTTTGTGGCAAGATGAGCTTGTTTGAACCGCCATTGGAGGATGGGCATCATGAGCGAAGTTCGTACGATTGGTTTGGATCTGGCCAAAAACATATTTCAGGTCCACG
>JAHRFE010000043.1 GCA_019084245.1 Hoeflea sp. | reverse complement strand
CTAAGTGACAAAACGCTTCTCGGCTCCAGGGCCATAAAGAAGTGAATAAGATCAGTAGCGTAGCATATAGGCGGGGAGTCTGCGGAAAACGGCACCTTAGGAAGACGCTGCGGAATCTCATCAATTCCGGTCAGCTGACAAAATTTCTACCTTTTTGGCGCTTTCTACCGTAGAACTGGGTACCTGTCAATTATGACTGATAATGCAATCTTATCAGTCATAAAAAGATCACGACAGGCGGTGCGGATAACGGGAAAAAAGATAGCATAAACCGCACATCCGATGTAACCTTTCCGGCATGGATTCTTTGCCGCTCACCCCCTCATCAATGCCGATCCTATTGTTCAGCCTGCCAGGATGGTCGCAAGCGCGCGGGCGTGATGTTTCGGAGGCGGATGCGGCCTTTGCAGCCGGCATCGCTCTGAAATCACTTGATGATCTGGTTCGGCTGGATCCCGTCTGGGCAGGCTGCTGGCGGTCGCGTCAGGCGCTGAAATGCGCCGCCGTGGCCGTGCGGTTGATGGGCCGAACCGAGGACGAACACGCATTGCGTGATGCGCTTTTGCTCACCGCCGCTGGTGATGATTCTGGCCCGGCCGGAAAGGTGTTTTTGGCCTACAAAAGGCT
This sequence comes from Hoeflea sp., assembly GCA_019084245.1. Classification (GTDB taxonomy): domain Bacteria; phylum Pseudomonadota; class Alphaproteobacteria; order Rhizobiales; family Rhizobiaceae; genus Hoeflea. Next base: position 7,489 of record JAHRFE010000043.1, on the reverse strand, counting down.
TTCCGTACGAAAACCCGGCTTTTCCTCAAAACACGTTGGCGAGCTTGCCGAACTTTTGAGCCTGGCCTGGGATGAGCCGCTCGCGGCTGCCGTCAGTCATGCCGATGAAGCGCGTCAATCCAGCCGGCCGGCACCCTTCGCCGCGGCGGAGCTGGTGACAGCGATCTGTGCATCCCGTCCGGATGCCGAGCCGCTCGCCTGGGCGCTTGCCGATGTTTTGATCGCCGAAAAACTCAAATGGCCGTTTCCTATTCCGCTGCTGATGGCGGAACGGTTTGGTCCGGCCTTCCGCACCCCCGGTGGGCGAGGGCGCGTCCGCCCCGCCGAACCCGCATTCGCGGGGGCGCTTTGTTTGGCTCTGGTTGACGCCGCGGAAAGCGCTCTGCGCTCGGCCGGGGAGATCGCCCGCCGAGCGGAAAAACTTGTTGCTGTGGCGCCGAAACTGCGCACCAAAGGTGCCGAACCGGTGATCCGGGCACTGCTCGAAGAAGATGCGATTGCGGCCACCGCACCCGGCAGCAACCTGTCCCGCTGGGCGGCAACCCGCCTGTTCGAGCGGCTTCAGAGTTTTGGCGCCGTGCGGGAGCTGTCTGGTCGGTCGTCCTTCCGGATCTATGGATTGTGACGATGACCGGAACCAGCACCGCGAAGTCCAGACGAAGAACGCGATCAAGTGAAGGAGACGAACGTCTCCTTGATCGGGAGTTGGGGGATTTGCCGGCGGACTTGCGGTGGCGGGAATGGATGATGCGCGTCGAGGCAGTGATCTTTGCCTCAGCCGAGCCTGTGACGCGTGAGATGCTGGCGCGCGTCGTCGGCAAGGATTGTAGCATTGACTTACTCATTGATGATCTGCGCGAGGAACTTCGTTCCAGGCCCTATGAGCTGGTTTCGGTCGCCGGCGGCTGGCAGCACCGAAGCCGTTCGGTTTATGCGCCCGCGATCCGAGCCTCCTTCGCGCCGACGCGCTCGGCCGCCGCGGTGCTGTCCGAGCTTGAGTCGATGGTGCTGATAGCGATTGCGTATTTCCAGCCAGTCACACGCGGCGAGCTCGGCAAGATTTTCGGCAAAGAGGTCAGTCGTGATCTGATTGGATCGCTGCGCGGCGCCGGGTTTATCTCGTCGGGACCACGCAGCCCGACGCCGGGCGCGCCGTACACCTATGTGACGACGAAGCACTTTCTGTCGGCGTTTGGGCTGGAGACGCTGCGTGAGCTGCCCGACATCGAGGCGCTGGAGGATGCAGGTTTGTTGAGCAGAACTGCCGTGCATGTAGAGCGGGTCCAGGCCGAAGCGGAATAATGTTGCTGCCATCGGCACGAGGGTATTGCAATGGAAACCCGGCGATCGCCTGATTCTGGGTTGATGTCGGTGTGGCCATGGTCTTTGGGCATATACATTCATCCCGGTTTGCTGGATCTCTGAACCGCCCTGGTCGGGCGAGACGCCGGAGAAGGCCAGTGACAACATGCGGTTGTCGCTCGCGGCCTCGTGTGCCTCCTCCAGCATGTCTTCGACTGCTACCATCGCCAAGGCGAATCACCAGCCGGCGAGATTGCCGAGCCCCGGCAGAAGCTTCCTTGGACGGCCAACCCAAATGGAGCGGATTTGTTCCGCAAAATCGCTAGATCTACACGACCGGTATTGCGGCGCAAACTCTGCGGAGGCATCTTCCGCAGACACGGTATTGGCCGTCAAAACAAAACCTGCTGCCAGCGCCCGAGGATTTTGCATCGGTAATGACGCCGTGGTAGGATGGAATCCAGTTTGTACGGCCCGCAAAACTGGGAAGATGCTTAATCTGCGAGCTGGCTTACCCAACAGAATTAATCTTAACCGCCAAAAACAGCCGGTAGCCGATTGCGTTTTTTGTTTGCCGCCGATTCAGAGCCTCGCAAGGAGTATTGACCCTCGCGCTATTCATCTCCGTCACCGTGATGGTGGTCTGCCATTTGCGTGTCTGTTCGAATCCATGTTGCAGAAACGGCTATACGCCGCCCACTGTCAAACACCAGAACCATGTCTATATCAGTGAGCGTCTCGACGTTTCTCTTAGGTTCGCCCAAGGTGAGATATACACCGTCTGGTCTCATCAATAGCTCTGCACGACCCGGTATGGGAACCTTCCCGTAAACCGGGTCAGGCATGTCCTGCACCTTTGTCATCTCTGTCCGGCGAATGGATATCTTGCCGAAGGCATCACTCTCCACCGAAGCGAGTCTCACTGGTTCCCGCGTTCCGTTCCAAATGGTAAGAAATCCCGTCGTCTCCTGGACACCAATTGTCGGCTGGACGATGACGGCATGTTCGACAACGAGGTCATTGCTGGCATTCAACGAGATGCTGGTACCCGCAATCGACGGGACCACAAAAAAAAGTAGACTGGCCGTAATCATACAGAGTGCTGATCTCATGGGTTTCCTCATTCGAGCATGTCGGGCTTACCGATATCTTTTGCCACGGATCGTTGCACATTCTTATTTCCCCTCGCAATGGTGCTTTCGCAATTCAGCCGCCAGAGCGACTGTGTTCGGTTTCAAGCGTTTTGTTCGGTCCATGGCTGTCGATCCCTAATCATTGCATTGAGGATCGTCAAAAGCTTTCGCGCGACGGCGACGATGACGACGATCTTCGGTTTTCCCTTTGCGGCGAGCCGGTCGGCGAAGGACTTGAGGATGCGGTTGTAACGCCGCGCGGCCATGGCGGCGAGGAACAGGGCGCTTCGCACACTACTGCGCCCGCCTCCGGTAAACGACTTGCCTCGCCATTTACCGGACTGGCGCGTGAAGGGAGCCAACCCCGCCAAGGCCGCGATCTGTTTGGCGTTTAGACGTCCCAATTCCGGCATTTCGCCGATTAGGGTGCGTGCCGTGACGGGTCCCACGCCGGGCATAGATGTGAGCAGGGCTTCCATCTCGGACCACGCCGGTGATTTGCATATCTGTTCGTCAATGCCGGCATCTATATCGGACAATTCCCGCTCCAACGCCTTGGTAAGACGGGCAATGCTCTTCTTCAGGCGGCCGTCGCTCGTCATGCGGGCGCGATGGCCTTCGGCCACAATCATTTCAATGATTTGACGCCGCCGCACGATGAGGGCCGATAGCAACCGCGTCGCTTCATCCGCGAACGGACGGATCTGTGGCTTGGTGGCGGCTGCAAAAAGCGCGATCACGCGCGCATCGATCGGATCGGTCTTGGCGCGCTGGCCAAGCGCCTGGGCATAGTGGCGCACCTGACCGGGATTGACCACGACGAGCGGCAGACCCGCCGCTGCAAGCGATGCAGAAACGATGCTTTCATACCTGCCGGTGGCCTCGACCGCGATCAAGTCCGCGCCGGCGAGACGTACGACCAATTCATCAATCCCCTTGGCGTCGCGGCTGACCTGAAAGGCCTCGCATTTGGGAAGCACGCACACGTCCAGCCGGTCCTTGGACACATCAATCCCGGCAACCATCATATCCATCGTCACCCATCCTTGCATAATCGGGCTCGCTTTGCGGCCCCGGCGACTGTTCGGGTTCGATGAACTCGCGGACGGCGTACCAAGCTCTCTTACGGTCTTTTGAGACCTAGGGGGTGCCGGCCTGCCGTCCGCTACCGCATCTAAAATCTTATAAGATGACGATGGTCTCGTCTTACAAGGGGGTGAACTGATGGAGAAACTCTCATGATAACGCCGTTGCCGAGAGCTTTTTCAATTTGCTTAAACACGAGATGACGAGACGATGAACCTACAATACCCGCGTTAAGGCCAGACCGGATGTGTCCGACTACATCGAGGTGCTCGACAACTCCACACGCAAGCCTGTCAGGAACGGGATGCTGTCGTCCGTCGCGTTCGAACAGCAGCATAAAAGGACGTCCAAGGGTATCTAGAACACTCGGAGCTGTTCATTCTGCGCAACCAACTTTGATTACATGTCCACGACCACCGTGAATTAAGCAGGCAGATCTATGTGAAGGGCAAATCTGATGGAGTGTGTAGCCCGTACACAGTGGGTTGGTTGTTTGTTCTGAGCAAATTGAAGGGGTGAAGTGACATGGACGGTATATCGGAGCTGATACGGGAGTACGGTCTGTGGATATACGTCCTGCTTTTTGTATACTGCATGTTGAAAAGTGGTAATCTGCCTTTGTTCGCGGGTTATGCGGCTCAAACGCAAATTTTAGATTTGCATATTGTCTTAGTCGCGACTTTTGCCGGCGGGTACCTGGGTGACGAAGGACGGTTCTTTATTGCCACACGATTTGGAGATGCTTGGCTAAACAGATGGCAATTTGCTCAAAGAGCGAGTCTTGTAGCAAGAGATTTACTTGCAAAGTACGGTTGGGCCTACATCTTTCTTTACAGGTACCCCAAGGGTATGCGGACCATCGGCGCGTTGCCCGTCGGTCTCGGATCAATGTCATGGGGCAGATTTACGGTTTTGAATGCAGGATCTGCCATGATTTGGACCGCCTGCTTGGTCTCGGTGGGCTTCGTTTTCGGTGCGCAGGTAGAGGAAGCCGTGGAAACAGGCTGGGGCTTTGCAAGTATTGCTTTTCTTGTCGCTTTGGTCGTCCTCACGGTTTTCGCATGGTGGCGGATGAACCAGATAGCTGTCCCAGTTCCGAAAGTTGAGGAGCAACCGACTTGACACAGTCTCGCTCGCTGCTGATCGCAGGGTCATTCTTCACGAAAACTTAATCATGGTTCATGTAGACAAATTGTATCAATGAGGCGAAAAGGGTCAGATGATACGCGTATTGACCTTCATTTCAGCATTGCTGCTGGCGCTTCCGGCGCTGGCGCATCCGTCCAGTGAGGTGGATTTGGTTCCTGTGTGCCAAAGCTTTGGTGAAGCCGTCGAATGCGGTGAAATGGCCAGTGGACTTGCGCTTGGTTCAGACGAAATCCCGCTGGGCGAGAAAAGCGGAAGCAAAGTTTCCATGCACTGTCAGATGCACTTTGCAGTATTTGCTGTCTCGACTTTTTCAGCGAGTATGAACGAGGTGCAGGAGCATGATGCCAGCTTCAAAGTCTTGCTTCTCTTCGATATCGGATACGTGGTCCCGCGGCCACCAGACGCTCACGCTTGAATAGCCAAATGCGCATTTTGCGCCAATCGGAAAATTCAACGATGTGAGTGTGAAACATGATTTCGAGAAGAGGACTGCTGTTTGGCATTGGCGCTGGCCTTGCCACCTCCTGTGGGCTTCCCGCCTACGCCCATGACGAAAAGTTTAAACTGGACGAGAAATTCGAGCCACAAAGTATTAGTTTCAGCGGTTATGAGCCCGGTACGATAATCATCGACCCGAAAAATCACTTCCTTTACTTGCAGCTCGAGGCAGATATGGCGCGCCGTTACGGGGTGGGCGTTGGGCGATCTGGCCTGGCTTTCCGCGGACAGGCGGAGGTGGGGCGAAAAGCCAAGTGGCCATCGTGGACTCCTACGGCAAACATGATCAGACGCAATCCGAAGAAGTACGGACGTTTCGCCAAGGGTGTGCCCGGTGGTCCGAACAACCCGCTGGGCTCGCGAGCCCTCTATTTATATCGGGATGGTCGCGACACGCTTTACCGGATCCACGGCACGACAGAGCCGTCGTCGATCGGACGTTCTGTCTCGAATGGCTGCATCCGCATGATCAACGATCATGTTGAAGATCTCTATGAGCGGGTACCGGTCGGCGCCCGGGTTGTGGTGCTGTAGCATCAATACCGTTCTTCACATTCAAAAACTCGCGAGCCGCAGATCCGCTTTGATTTTGCGGTTCGTTTCCCCGATGACGTTATTAAGCGAGTCAACCATGCACACATTCGTGAAAGATGAAAACACATGAACCGGCGTCAATTCATTGTTGGAGCAGCGGGCTCTTCAGTGCTGGCCTTGTCCGGATGCACAACCGCAACTCAGACCGGTCAGCTGGACGAGAAACCTTCGCCAAATCCAAAGTTGAGCAATGTACGAGCAATGTACGGGCCGATGCCCGGCGAACAGTTCCCCTTGCCTGCGATAGACATAGACAAGGTGCCATCAAAATTCTGGAGGCGGCAGGTGGATTTGACCAGCCCGTATCCGGTTGGAACGGTAATCGTCAACACAAAGACATATTTTCTTCATCTGATCCAGGAGAATGGAAAAGCCATGCGTTATGGCGTTGGCCTTGGCCGGCAGGGTTTCGAGTGGTCGGGTGAAGGCGTGATCCAATGGAAGCAGGCTTGGCCGAAATGGACTCCGCCCGAAGAAATGATCGCGCGACAACCTGAGTTGGCAAAATGGAGCGCCAGCAATGGCGGCATGCCGCCCGGGCTAAACAATCCGCTCGGCGCGCGAGCCCTCTACATCTTCCAGGACGGTGTGGACACGCTCTATCGCATCCATGGATCGCCGGAATACTGGACAATAGGTAAATCTGTGTCGAGCGGGTGTGTGCGCATGATCAATCAGGATGTTGTTGATCTCTATGGCCGGGTCACCAGCGGAGCCCGGCTGATAGTGATCTGACGCCAAAGGCAAGAAACGGAAATGATGCTGAAGATGATCGGGTCCAAGCGACAAACAAAACGAGGGTTTCGACCCAGCTTGATCGGTGTCCTTTTGGCGGGCGTGATAGCGTCTGGATGTGTGTCGAAGACGCTTGAGCTTGATGACCGAGGCAATATTCCTATCCCCCAAAAGACAATTGCGCAAATGCGGGAGATGGGCATGAAGCCCGCAGATCCGGTGCTGGTTCGCATCTTCAAACAGGAGAGTGAACTGGAAGTTTGGAAGCAAAACGCGACCGGCAAGTATGCGCTGATGAAGACTTATCCGATGTGCCGATGGTCGGGCGTTTTGGGCCCAAAAAAACTCGAAGGTGACCGTCAGGCACCTGAAGGTTTCTACACTGTGGGTCTAGAGCAGATTCGACTTACTCCGGGTCATATCCGGCCGCCTCGAAATAGTGTCTGCACTCTGCGGGCGTGAACGCAGCAAGGGAGTTGGCTACGACGGTCCAGAGGTCGTCGACGGTTCTGGCCGCTGCTTTTCTCAGAAGGGCCTTGAGCTTTGAGAAGGCCATCTCGATGGGGTTGAAGTCCGGCGAATATGGCGGCAGGAACACAAGCTTAGCACCAACCTTCTCGATCGCCTCGCGCACGCCGCTGATCTTGTGGGATGGCAGATTATCCATGACCACGATGTCGCCAGGACGAAGCTCGGGCGCAAGGACCTGTTCTGTATAGGCCAGGAAGGCAGCGCCGTTCATCGGGCCATCGAGGAGCATCGGCGCGGCCATGCCATTCAGTCGCAGGCCGGCGGTGAACGTGGTTGTCTTCCAGTGCCCGTGAGGCACCGCCGCCCGGCATCGCTCGCCTCGCAGGCTGCGTCCGCGCAACCGCGCCATCTTCGTGGATGCCGCAGTCTCATCAATGAAGATCAACTTCTCGGGGTCGAGGTCGAGTTGGCCGTCAAACCAGGCTATGCGGCGGCGCAGGACATCGGGACGCTGCTGTTCG
>JAHRFE010000032.1 GCA_019084245.1 Hoeflea sp. | reverse complement strand
GCATTCGTCCGAGCCACGTGCTCTCGGATGAGCCCCGGCGCCCAGCCCAGTTTACGACTGACATGGCTCCGATAATCAAAAGTCGCCGGATATCACGCTGACCCATCTTCGATGTCTTTCCAAGTTTTTGCTTGCCACCTGCGCGGCGCGGCACAGGATTACGACGACTGGCGGCAGGCGGGCTGTGCGGGATGGGGTTATGACGACGTTCTGCCCTGGTTCCGCAAGTCCGAGGACAATGACAGCTTTGACAACCGCTATCACGGCAAGGGCGGCCCTCTGGGCGTGTCCAAACCCGCAGCCCCGCTGCCGATCTGCGAGGCCTATTTCAAGGCGGCGGGTCCTCATATGTGGCACGGCGGCAGCAATCGCGCCCTGAGCAGTTCGGGGCCTGTTCTGCCATTCATTGCGCGCTTAAGGGCATTGAGGCGGTTGATCTGACCTTCGGCCCGTCCGTTGCTCAAGGACAGTTCGATTTCCGAAAGCTGCCGTTCGCTTATTCAGCGTCTTCGACTCGCGGACGGCCAAGTGCACAAGAGTTTGTGCTTCAATCCTGCTTTATCGCGAAAGCCTGCAGGAAACGGTCAATTGCGTGCTCAATGGCCAAACTGGGATCGTCCGGGCAAGGCGTCCGGTAGATGTGTTGACGGATTCCGATGTAGACAATCCCGCCGTGCAGATTCCAGAGATCCTCCATGTCGGGCATCATTGATTTGGACGATGCGGCGTGAATCTCATCAAGGAGTGGATGCAAAATCATCTTGTTCAGGTGTTCAAGATAGCGGCGGTTAAGCTCTGCTCCGGCAAGGCCCGAAAACATAAAAATCCGCATCCATTCATATTCAAAAATCAGCTTGCTATAATCATTGTAGAAGGCCAGCAATCGAGACCTTAGCGGGACACTTCGATCAACCAGGCGGTGGGGCCATTCCGGTGAAAGCCGGTCAATATAGACTTGGGCATAGACAGCCTCGATCAGGGATTCCTTGTTTTCGAAATAGTTGAAAAGCAGGGATTGCGTGATTCCCAGATGCTTGGCCAAATCACGGGTCTTACCCTCAAGCCCGACATCAGCGAAGAACGCCACAGCCCCATCAACAATCTGTTGGCGTCGCTCGTCCGGTGGTAGCCGCCGCCGCCGTTTCGCAGTTCGTTGGATGATATCAACTTTGAGCAGATCCATGCCGGGGTTTGTGATCAAAAATATTTCTTCTTGCAATCTAAATCTTTTAAAGATCATATGATCAATAAGGTGGATCGTATGATCAACAATCAATGCTGGGAGAGCGTTGATGCCGAGGGGGGACAGCAAATGAAAGCTTCTCCGGGTGGGTATGCCCGAGCCAATGACCTGTCGCACGCGATGTTGCTCTTGGCATCGGCGGAAGGCATGGGGCGCGTGCTCGCAGGTGGCCAGAGCCTCATTGCGGCGATGAACATGCGACTGTCGACCGGTGATATGCTCGTTGACATTTCGCGCATTGCAGGGCTTTCGGGTGTGACAGACCAGGAAACAACCCTGCACATCGGCGCGCTTACCAAGCATGCAGAAATCGGCGCCAGTCCCTTGATCCGAAAACACGCTCCGCTGCTTGCCGAGGCTGTCACCTATATCGCGCATGCCGCTATTCGCAATCGAGGGACCATCGGAGGCGCGCTGGCGCATGCCGATCCAGCCGCGGAATTTCCGGCCTGCATGCTGGCGCTGGGGGCAGTGTTGCACATTCACGGATCCGACGGGGAGCGGAGTGTTGCAGCCGAAGACTTTTTTCAGGGCCTTTTCGAGACGTCACTTGAAGAAGGCGAGATTTTGACCGCGATCACTGTTCCAAAGGCAGAAGTCAATGAACGCCAGATCTTGCAAGAAATCGCGCGCCGGTCCGGGGATTACGCCCTTGCGGGCTTGTGCCTTGTGAGGCGAAGCACTGGACATCGAATTTCATTGCTGTCGGTCGGGTCGACCCCGGTTCTGGCGCGCAATACGATGGTGCAGCTTGACCGGGGTGATATTGACGGTGCTGTCGCGGCCCTGCGCGAAGAAATTGACCCGCCTTCGGACACTCAGGCCAGCGCAGACTATCGCCGCCACATCGCAGGAGTTCTATTGCGCCGCGCCGTGGCGCAGTCGAGAGGAGACGCCGCATGACCAAGGTATTCGCCGACCGGATTGATATTGATTTGATGGTCAATGGTGAGCCGGTTGAGGCGCGTGTGCCTGCCGGACAGCATGTTATCGATTTTCTGCGCCAGGAACTTGGCCTGACGGGAGCGCATGCCAGTTGTGAACATGGTGTCTGCGGCACATGTACGGTACGCGTGGATGGGGCTTCTGTGCGGGGTTGTCTCATGCTGGCCGCACAGTTGGATGGCGCCGACGTCTGGACCATCGAAGGGTTATCGGACAGCGAGGCCATACGCGACCTGCAAGAAGCGTTTATTGCGCGCAACGCATTGCAATGCGGGTTCTGCACGCCCGGAATGCTGGTCGCGGCAGAAGAGCTTCTGGCGCAGGGTGGGGTGCCTGAGCGGGCGGCGATCCGCGAGCACCTGTCGGGCAATTACTGCCGCTGCACAGGATACGAGGCCATTGTCGATGCGGTTGAAACCGTGGCGCGGCAACGGGCTGGGCAGGTGCAGGCATGACCGTTCAGTTTGGCAATCCCGACCGCCCCAACTCCTATATCGGCAAGACCGTCCCGCGCCCCAATGCCGGGCGATTGGTAGAAGGTAGGGGCAAATATGTTGATGACATTAACTTGCCGCGCATGGTGCATGTCGCCTTTGTCCGGTCACCATTTGCGCATGCCAAAATCCTTGGCATTGATGCGAAGGAGGCCAGATTGGTCAAAGGCGTCCTGCGGATCTTCACCGGGGCCGATCTGGCAGAAGTATGCACGCCTTGGGTTGCCGTACTGGCGCATCTCAAGGGGTTGAAATCGCCACCCGAACATCCAATGGCCTTGGACCGATCCTGTTGGGTTGGCGAGCCGGTGGTTGCCGTGGTTGCTACGTCCCGCGCCGCGGCTGAAGATGGCGCGGCGTTGGTTGAGGTGGATTATGATCCGCTCCCGGTTGTCGCTGACATGATGACCGCGCTGGACGCGTCGACGCCGGTTCTGCATCCCGAGATTGGCGATAATCTGGCCTTTCAACGGCTGCATGAAGAGGGCGATGTAGACAGCATATTTGCGATCGCCCACAAGGTCGTGTCTGCGCGCTTCAAGACGGGGCGGCACACAGGTGTCACGCTGGAACCCCGGTCAATTCTGGTCGACTGGAACCCCGCTGAAGGGCAAATGACAGCGTATCATGCAACCCAAGCGCCGCACATGATGCAGACCGTTCTGGCCAAACATCTTGACGTGCCGGAATCCCGGGTGCGGGTCATCTGTGGCGATGTCGGCGGGTCATACGGGATCAAAGTTCATGTCTATCCTGACGAGGTTGCGACCGCGGCGATTTCAAAGATCATGGCGCGTCCCGTTAAGTTCATTGCCGACCGCCTGGAGAGCTTTACCACTGACATTCACGCCCGTGACCATGAGATCGAGGCGAAGATCGCGGTAGACGCGAACGGTAAAATCCTCGCATTTGATGTGGACGATTGGACGGCTATTGGCGCATATTCGGTCTACCCCCGAACCTCGGCGATCGAAGGAAACCAGGTCGTAAACCTGTGCGGTGGACCCTACGATTTCGCCAACTACCGCGCCAAGACGACCGTGGTGTTTCAGAACAAGACACCAACCTGCCAATACCGTGCTGTTGGGCACCCAATTGCGGTAGCTGTGACCGAAGGCCTGGTCGACATGGCTGCGGCAGCGCTCGGTTTGGACCCGGTCGAGATCCGTCGCAGGAATATGTATGCCGATGACGGCTATCCCATCACCTCGCCTGCAAAGATGCGGTTCGAGGGACTGTCGCATCACCAAAGCATGGATAAGCTGGTGGAGCTCATGGACTACGACGCTCTACGCCGCGATCAGGCAGAGGCACGGGCGCGGGGTGTACATCGTGGCATCGGTATTGCCAGCTTTATCGAACTGACCAACCCGTCGCCGTTTATGTACGGCATCGGCGGCGCGCGCATCTCGGCGCAGGATGGCTGCACGGTGCGGATGGACCCGGACGGGTCGATCGTGGCGCTGTCTGGGGTGACAGAGCAAGGGCAGGGCACCGAAGCGATGCTTTCGCAGATCGTCGCCGAAGGTGTGGGCGTGTTGCCAAGCAATGTGCGGGTGATCACTGGCGATACCCAAGTCACGCCATATGGTGGTGGCACCTGGGCGTCTCGCGGGGCGGGCATTGGCGGAGAAGCGGCTTTGCGGTCAGCGCGGGCGCTGCGGGATTCGATTCTCGAAGTGGCAGCGGCGATGTTGCAGGCCGATCAGGCGTCTCTGGATATTCGGGATGGTCACATAGTCGACGCCGAAAGCGGAGCAGGGCGCATGCCCCTCGAAGAGCTTGGGCGCATTGTCTATTTCCGTGGCGATACACTGCCCGAAGGTTTGCCGCGCGAACTGGTGCAGACCCGGCATTACATCACTTCCGAATATCCGTTTGCGTTCACCAACGGAGTGCAGGCCAGCTACCTTGAAGTTGATGTCGAGACCGGGATCGTGAAACTTCTCAAGCATTGGTGCGTGGAGGACTGCGGACGGATTATCAACCCACAATTGGTGGATGAACAGATCAGAGGCGGCATCGTGCAAGGGCTCGGCGGCGCGCTGTTTGAAGAAATTCATTACGATGACGAAGGACAACTGCTCAACGGGTCGATGGCTGACTATCTGGTGCCAATGGCGGGCGAAATGCCCGACATGGTCGTGGGACATGTGGAAACCCCGACCAAAGAAAGCATGCTTGGCGCCAAAGGGGCGGGTGAGGCAGGCACTGCTGGTGCACCGGCAGCTGTGATGAATGCGATCAATGATGCCTTGCGGCCCTTGGGTGCACAGGTGACCCAAATGCCATTCACGCCGGAGCGCATCTTGCGTGCGCTTGGTGCCATTGAAGACTGAGACCACAAAGGGATGCGTGGGAGCATCCATGTTCAGGGAGGAACAAACATGAAGTACGTGACATTCACCACGGTTGCCGCATTGGGAATCACCGCTGCGGGATGGGCCGCGGCCCAGGAGCAAATCACAGTCAATATTGGCTCGTCACATCCGGAGGCCAATATCTGGGTCTACGCAATGAAGAACACCTTCCAGCCTGAGGTGAACCGCATTCTTGCAGAAGCGGGCGAATATCAGGTCAACTGGAATGAGGCCTATGCCGGAACGCTGTACAAGTTCACCGATACTCGCGAAGCGGTGATGGACGGGATCGTTGATGTCGGTATGGTCGGCACAGTCTGGGAAGGGGCAAATATGCCGCTCCAGAACGTCACCTACTTCACCCCCTTCGCGACATCTGATCACAAGATGATCATCGATATTTTTGATGACCTGAGTCAGAACCTGCCCGAACTGGCCAACAGCTGGTCCGAGAATGGCATGGTTCATCTGTCGTCGCTGATCACTGACAGCTATGACATCTACGCGACCTTCCCGGTCAACACGATGGCAGACTTGCAAAACCGCAAACTGAACGCGCCGGGAACTTCGGCAAACTGGCTCCGCGAAACCGGCGCGACACCCGTCGATGGCGCGCTGACCACCTATTACACCAACATCCAGACCGGTGTGACCGAAGGCACATTGTCCTTTGCGTCAGGTATCTTGCCCACCCGCGTCTACGAAGTCGCACCCGAGCTGACGCGTGTAGGGATCGGGTCGATGTATTTTGGCGGGATCGCCGCAAATGAAGACTTTTTTGATCGACTGCCCGAGCCCGTCCAGCAGGCATTCCGCGATGCGGCCAAAGCCACCTCGATCGCGCATGGCGACTATGTGGCCAGTCTGGCTGAACGCGCGATGACCGAAATGCAGGCTGCGGGTCTGACGGTTCACGACCTGCCCGAGGCGGAGAAGACGGCGTGGGTCGAGGGTCTTCCCGACATCGTAGCGCCTTGGCTTGAGCAAACAGGCGACGCAGGTAAAGTGGTGCTCAAGGCCTATTTCGACGCGCTGCGTGAGCGGGGCGCCACACCATTGCGCAACTGGGACGAAGGTCGCTAGATCTCGATCTTGACCAATGAGGTTCCGGCTGGACAAATTCTGGCCGGAGCCTTTTGCATATTTTGCACCCCAAGAAAGCCACGAGCGCGCTGATATGAGCCAGGACTATCCCAGCAACGATTCGGACCGCTTTATCCCCAGCTTTGCCGAGGCCCCGGTGGGGTCCATTCTGGGCAGCGTGGCGGCGATCATGTTCTCTGTTGGGACGCTGTGCATTGGCGGGCTCATGGGATTGGTCGTGGCCGATGTTCTGGGCCGCAACTTTTTTGATTCACCAATCACCGGTGTGTCCGAGATCGCAGCCCGCACAGTAGTGGCCATTGTGTTTCTGCAGGTGGCTGCAGCGATCCAGCAGAAGCGGCTGACGCGGGCGGATTTTCTGGTGCGCAGGTTAGAGCGGGGTTCGCCCCAGACGGTGTGTTTGCTTGAGGCGTTTTTCGCGCTGGTCGGGGCCATCGTGTTTGCCCTGATCTTCTGGGCCTCGTGGCCCAAGATGATGGATGCCTGGACTGGAGCCGAGTACTTTGGCGTACAGGGAGTCTTCACCATCCCCACCTTTCCTTTCCGGGCGATAACCGTGCTGGGATCGGCAGTGGCGTCGCTTTCGGCGCTCTATCGCATAGCCGATGAAATGCGCAGCTTTCGGAGCAACGCCACATGACCACGCTTGCCATCGGCTTTGTTTTGATCGCCGTCCTTGTCGGGTTGGTCCTTCTGGGTATTCAAATCGCATACGCACTCTTTGCGGTTGCGTTTATCGGCATCTGGGTCATTCGCGACAACATGGATCTGGCGTTCAAGATGCTGGAACTCACCGCCTATAGCGGGATCGCCGATTACCTCTTTGCGACGATCCCGCTGTTTGTCCTGATGGGACTTCTGGTGAGCGTCTCCAATGTGGGACGCGACACTTTCGAAGTGGCGGAAGAGTTGTTGCGTCGAATGATCTGTGGACTTGGCGTCGCCACGGTTGCGGCAAACACGATATTTGCAGCCGTTACCGGCGTATCCATCGCGTCGGCTGCGGTCTTCACACGGGTCGCTGTGCCGGAAATGACGCGCCACGGGTATCGACCGGCGTTCTCTGCGGGGACAGTGGCGGGGTCGTCAGTTCTGGGGATGTTGATCCCACCGAGCCTCTTGCTCATCATCTACGGTGTGCTGGCTGAGGTCTCTATCGGTGGTATGTTTCTGGCCGGTATCTTGCCAGGCTTGATGCTCGCAGGCGGTTTCGTTGCGATGTTGATCGGCGTCACGATCCTATTTCCGCGCTTTGTGCTGACGGATCCTACCGCCACCAAGGCGCGGCGGCAGGATATCGACGTCGAGAAGATGCCGCCTTACATAATGCTGGGCAAGTTGGTGCCGATTATCCTTCTGGTCGTTTTGGTGCTGGGCGGGCTCTATACCGGGTACTTCACCCCAACCGAGGCGGGCGGTATCGGTGCGTTCGGTGCGCTGATCGTCGCGTTGTTGCGGAAGTCGCTGGATCGCAGGCGGTTGTGGGAGGTGATGAAGCAAACGGCGATTATCTCTGTGTCGATCCTTTTACTGCTGATCGCGGCCAGCTTCTATTCGCGCATGTTGTCGATTGCCGGGCTGCCCAATGCGATTGCCGGCCTTGTACAGGGATCCGGGTTCGGACCTATGGGTTTCTTGTTCCTTTATACGGTGATCATCCTGCTAATGGGCATGATCCTCGACAGCACATCGATCCTGCTGATCATGGTGCCGATTGCAGCCCCCATCGCGCAAGGCATGGGCATTGACCTGAGCCATTTTGGAATCATCACGGTACTTGCCGTCGAGATTGGATTGCTGACACCGCCATTCGGCATATCGGTCTTTACCGTTCACAATACGCTCAATGATCCGAATGTCTCAGTCGAGCAAATCTTTGCGGCCACCCTGCCATTCGTTGGAGTAATGTTGATTGTCTTGCTTTTGGTTTCAGTGTTCCCAATTATCGCGACAGCTTTCTTATAGGCGTCAGTGCAACAGAAAGAGTTCGAATTGAAAGTTGTTGAGTGATTCCAGTGGGTTGTGGTCCCATTGGATTATCAAAGATCCGATGCTAGCCCCCTGCATGAGCATGTGCGCTCCATGGCGGGACCAGCGCATTTGCTGCTTCTTGACCATCCGCTTGCTGACGAGCGAATTCACCGCCGACTCGGCGAGAGTGGTGGCAACGCGAAGTCCGGATCGGTAGCGTTTTCCATAGT
>JAHRFE010000029.1 GCA_019084245.1 Hoeflea sp. | reverse complement strand
GTGACGCGCGTTGGACGGTGAAGTATTCCAAGGTGAAGCAGCCGACGGTGACGCCGACATCAGCGGCGACCAGGCAGCACGACATCGCCATTCCGATGTTCGGCTACAAAAACCATGCGGGCATCGACCGAACCCACGGCTCTTGCCAACCAGCAGCAAGTAATACCGACCATGATTGCCAGCATCTGCCGTCGAAAGCGCCTTTGAATTGAGCATGTGCTACAGCTTCCCCAGAAGACATGCAACCATCAAGTTGACATCACTTAGCCAGGTTTGCCGGTAGACGCCGGATCTCTTCAGAGCGAAGAACCGGCCTGGCAGGTGACCGGTTCGGGCTTTATTGAAACAATCCAGCACAACGCGGTTTTCCTCGGTCAGATAAGCCCGGTTCGGCACCAGAAGACGCATGTGAACGTCGTTCCAGCGGCGATAGGTTCCGGCAAGTCCATTTCGAATTCGCCGGAGCCGGGCCAGCATTCCACTGTTCGCCCCGACCAGATTGTCCGGATGCTGCCTGTAGGAGATGGTCGGTTGCTTGTCATAGACGAACTGGCCACCAGCAGCCGTGATGATGATATAGGCCCACCAGTCATGGCTCACGAATGGGCCTGCCCGACTGGAATCCCGCACGAGACGGAATGCATCCGGATTGAGGATCATCGTATTGCCGCCGGCGATGGATTGCACCAGCGCATTGCGAAATGCCGGGGTGCGCCGGAAGAGCGGCGAGAAACCCGCATCTTCCCCAGCTTCAGTCATCGACCTTGTCCTGCCGCCAATCCCTGCGGGGCCCGGAGGGGTCACGGCAAGCAGCTCAAGACCGCGCTCGATCTTGTTGGGGTACCAGATGTCGTCCTGATCCGAAAACATGTAGGCATCATGGGTATCGGCGGCGCGTTGCAGCAGGCTGCGGTAGTTCTCGGCAAATCCCTTCCGGGGACCCTCGAACCTGATGATCTGACAGCACCCGCTGGCGGCAAACTCATCGAGGATGGTCGAGGTTTCATCCGATGAGCCGTCATCTGAAACATAAAGGGTTATTCGGCCCACTGTCTGCGCGGCAATCGATGTCAGCTGTTCCTTGAGGAAACGCGCCCCGTTACGGGTTCCCAACAGGATCGCTATCGAGGGATGGGTATCGCGATGCGACTGCTTGTCCATGCCGGGCTGGTTTCCGTTCATGATGCCTGCATAAGGCCGATTATGGTGACAGTATGAAATTGTTCTATTTGGGGAAACACTTGATTTTGTGACAGTTCACCAATTGTGATAGGCCGTGGTCTTGCTGATGGGCTTTGGATGGGTATCCTCGGAATCTGCGGTTCCCGCTCCGCCGGTAGGTCCGCTTTAGGCCGCTTGCTTGCGACATGCAATCACCCGAAGCGGTGGTTGGTCACGGATCGAGGACTTGGGATTGGCATTTCCGGCGCCAACTATTCCCGGCGTAGGTCCCGCGGATCCGGAAGGCGCCGGCCTATTGCGGTGCCCAGCCCCGGCCGGTGGCGACTTGCAGGCTTATCCAGTTGTTGGCCAGCGCCTGCACCGCCTGAGCCAGCGAAAGCCGGGCCGAGGCGCGCGAGCGTTCCGCATCCAGAAGGGTAAGCAGCGTGGTGGTGCCGCCCGAATAGGTCAGCTGAGACAACTCGACCGCGCGTGAATAGGAATCGGCCGCTGCGCGCAGACTGCCGAGCGCCCGCTGCGCGCGCAGCACCTTGCCTTGCGCAGACTGGGTTTCCTCGACAGCAGACAGGATGAGCGCCCGCCAAGAGAGTTCCGCCTGCCGCGCCCGGCTGATGGCCTGATCGCGATCGGCGCGAAGCTTGGGCTGGTTGAGAACCGGCAGCACCAGGGTCGGTCCGAACGACCAGTTGGTGGCCGACGAGGCGGTGATCTCTCCCGACAGCGTGATGGAGGGGTACAGCTGCGCTTCAGCGACGCCGATGGCGGCGACCGCGGAGGCGAGGTCGCGCTCGGCTGCGCGTATGTCGGGTCGGTTGCGCAACAGGTCCGCCGGAACGCCAGCCGCCGTTCCGGATTTGGGCCGGGGTTGCGCCGCGCCCTTCTGCAAGGATGCGCGCAATGGGGCCGCTGGTTCAGCAAGCAGCGTGGCGATGGCGTAGACCGCCGAATCAAACCCGCTTTCTAGATCGGGCAGCGAGGCGCGCGCCTCTTCCAGCAAGGCCCGGGCCTGGACGCGATCGAGCTCGGTTGCCGTGCCGGCGTCTTCCTGGGCGCGGACCAGCTCGAACGTCCGCTCGCGGGTGGCGATGGTCTGGCGTGTCAGTTCCAGCGTCTCCTGGAAGTAGCGGGCGTCGACATAGGCGCCGGTGAGGCTCGCGAGAAACGCCAGGCGCGCCGTGCCGATATCGTAGTCCGCACTCTCGGCCTGGGCACGAGCCTGCTCGACAGCCCGGCGCTGGCCGCCAAATAGGTCAAGCACGAGCGAAGCATTGAAGACGGCGCTGCTGGTCGTGGCCGTGGGGGAGGCGGACCCGCCGGAGCGGATCGAGGCGCCGCTCAGGTTGCCGCTGAGGGCGCTGGCGCCCGTGGAGCGAAGCGCGGCACGCGCCTCCTCGACGCGTTCGATCGCGGTCTGGATGCTCAGGTTCTGTGCAAGCCCCCGCTCGACCAGCGCGTCAAGCTGCGGTGCGCCCAGGCCCTGCCACCATTTGACCAGGGCAACATCGCCCGCCGAGATCGTGCCTCCCTCGACATAGCTCGCGGGCGTTGTCGCATTGAGCGAATTGTAGTCGGGACCGACGGATGTGCAGGCGGACAGGCTGATGAGGCTGGCAGTGATGATCGATATGCGGGGAAAAAGGGTCATGAGGGCGTCTCGCTTGCAGGGATTTTGGCGGGCATGATCCGCCGGATGACGACGTAGAATGCGGGAACAACGAAAATGCCGAGGATGGTGGCGCTGATCATGCCGCCCAGAACCCCGATGCCGATGGATTTCTGTGCCGCCGCGCCTGCGCCGGTAGCGGTCGCCAACGGCACCACGCCCAGCATGAATGCCATCGAGGTCATCAGGATCGGACGCAGACGCTGACGCGCCGCCGTCGTCGCGGCTTCGACAAGGGCCATGCCCCGGGCCTGCAGGTCATTGGCGAATTCGACAATCAGGATGGCGTTCCTGGCCGCCAGGCCGATGGTCGTCAGCATGCCGACCTTGAAATAGACGTCATTGGCCTGGTCGAACAGCCATGTGGCGAGCAGCGCGCCGAAGACGCCGACGGGAACCGCCAGCATGACCGCCAGCGGGATCGACCAGCTCTCATAGAGTGCCGCCAGGCAGAGGAACACCACCAGCACCGAGAGCGCGTAGAGATAGGGCGCCTGGTTGCCGGACTGGCGCTCCTGGTAGGCGAGCCCGGTCCAGCTGGCGCCATAGCCGCCGGGCAGGGCCGCCACCAGCTCCTCCATCTTTTCCATCGCAACGCCCGAGCTGGACGCAGAGGACTGCGAACCGGAGATCGACACCGCATTCACGCCGTCGATGCGCGCCAGCGCATTGGCGACGGGCTCCCAGCTGGTGGTGAGAAAAGACGGGAACGGCACCATCTCGCCACTGGAATTGCGGGCATACCAGGCCTCGATGTCCTCAGGCTGCATGCGATGCTCGGCCGCGGCAGTGACGATCACCGGGCGCAAGGATGATCCGAGCGCGAAATCGTTGACCTCGGTGCCCGAGAAAATGACCGACAGTATGGCGTTGATGTCGGACACGCTGATGCCGAAGCTTTCGGCCTTCTGCTGGTCGATGGTGATGCGCAGGGCTGCCTTCTGCTCAAGCCCCGTGGCGCGCACATTCTCCAGTTCCGCAGTGCCTGCGGCGCTGGCGATCAGCTGGTTGGCCGCCTCCGTCAGCGCTTCAGCGCCATTGTTTGCCTGGTCGACAAGATACATCGAGAACCCGGAGGAATTGCCGAGACCGGGGATCGCAGGCGGCTGCATGAAGATGACCTGGCCGGCGCGGTAGCCGGCGAAATGCCGGTTGGCGCGGGCGGCCAGGGCGCTGGCTGCGAGGCTGGCGTCCTGACGGTCATCGAAATCGCGCAGCCGGATGAATGTCATGGCGGAGTTCTGGCCGCTGCCATTGAAGCCGAAGCCCAGCGCGGAGAAGGTCGAGGACACACTCTCCTTCTCGGTGTTGAGCATGTAGTCCTCGATCTCGTCGAGCGCGACGCGGGTCTGCTGGGTGGTTGCTCCCTCCTGCAGCGAGACCATGGCCATCAGCACGCCCTGGTCCTCGGCGGGCAGGAACGATGAGGTGATCTTCGGGTAGATCAGCGCGGCCCCGCCGATGATCAGTGCGAGCACGCCCAGCATCAGGATCGGCCGGCTGAGCGACCGTGTGACGACCTTGACATAGCCGGAGGTGAAACGGTCGAAACCGCGATTGAACCAGCGCGCCGGCGCAATCAGCGCCTTGTCGCCATGCGGGCGGAGCATGGTGGCGCAGAGCGCGGGCGTCAGGATCAGCGCGACGGCGGCCGAGAGGATCATGGCGGTGATGATGGTGATCGAAAACTGGCGGTAGATGATGCCGGTCGAGCCTGCAAAAAACGCCATCGGAAGAAACACCGCGCAGAGCACCAGCGCGAGGCCGATCAGCGCTCCGGTGATCTGGCCCATGCTCTTTTCGGTGGCGGCGAGGGCGGAGAGTTTTTCCTCCTCCATCAGCCGCTCGACGTTTTCGACCACGATGATCGCATCGTCCACCAGCAGGCCGATGGCCAGCACCATGGCGAACATGGTCAGCGTGTTGATCGAATAGCCTGCCACCCACAGGACCGCGAAGGTGCCGAGCAGGACAACCGGCACGGCAATGATCGGAATCAGCGTCGCCCGCCATTTCTGCAGGAACAGCAGGATCACGGCCAGCACCAGCAGGATGGCCTCGAACAAGGCCCATTTGACCTGTTCGATGGACAATTCGACAAAGGGCGAGGTGTCATAGGCGGTCTCGATGGTGACGCCCTCGGGCAGGGAGGCCGAGAGACCCTGCAGGACCTCGCGAACCGCCGCCGCGGTGTCGACGGCATTGGCGCCGGTGGCCAGGTTGACGCCGAAGCCCGCGGCATTGGCGCCGCTGAAAATCGAATCCGAACCGTAACTCTCCTGGCCGATCTCGATTTTCGCCACATCGGCAAGGGTCACCGAAGCGCCGTCTTCTGCGGTCTTGAGAAGGATGTTCTCGAATTCCGTCACCGAAGTGAGCTGGCTTTGCGCGGTGATGTTGGCGGTGAACTGCTGTCCGGTGACAGTCGGCTGCTTGCCGAGCGAACCGACCGATACGGTGGTGTTCTGCGCGGCGACCGCTGCCGTCACATCGGACGGCGTGAGCTGGTATTGCGCAAGCTTCAGCGGATCAAGCCAGACGCGCATGGCATAGCCGGAGCCGAAGGAATTGATGTTGCCTACGCCCTCGGTGCGCTGCACGGGCCCCTCAACGGTCTCCGCCAGGATATTGCCGAGTTCGACCGTGGAATAGCGGTTGTCGGCCGAGACGATCGCCCCGACCATCAGAATGGACGAGGTTGAACGGCGCACGGATACACCGCTGGTCTGAACCGAGGTGGGAAGACGTGACTCGACCTGGGCGACGCGGGTCTGCACTTCGTTTTGGGCGTCGACCGGATCGATGCTGTCATCGAAGGTGAGCGAGATGCTGGATGAGCCCTCGCTGGAGCTCGATTCGGTGTAGAGCACGCCCTCGATCCCCGTCAGGCCGTCCTCGATCTCCATGGTCACGGAGTTCTGAACCGCCTGGGCTGTGGCGCCGGAATAGGTCGCCGAAATGCTGACCGTCGTCGGCGCGATATCGGGATATTGCGACACCGCGAGCTGGGTCAGGGCAAAGCCGCCGGCCAGCATCGTGACGATGGCGAGTACCCAGGCGAACACAGGGCGATGAATGAAGTACTGGACCATCAGGAGGCCTCCGAGGGAAGTGGGGGCCCGTCAGGGCTTGGCAGGCGCGGGCTGGCCGGCCGGGACGGCATCGGCGATGCCGGCGTCTTCAACGAGGCCGTCTTCGCCGATGACAACGTCCACCGGTTCGACCTCCATATCGGCGCGCAGCGATTTCAGCCCGTCGACTATGATCTTGTCGCCGGCCTCCAGGCCATCGGTGACGATCCAGGAGTTCCGATGGCTGCCGCTCTCGGTGAGATTGACCAGTGCCGCCTTGCCGTCGCGGACGATGAAGGCGGTCAGGCGGCCGTCGCTGGTGCGGCTGGTGGCCCGTTGCGGCACCAGAACGGCCTCGGTGGTGCCGAGTTCGACCGCGACGCGCAGGAATTGTCCTGGCAGGATCAGCCGATCGGAATTTGGAAACTCGATGCGCAATTCGATCGTGCCGGTGGTGGCGGAGACCGCTGTTCCGGGGCTGACGAAGGTTCCCTGGTCTTCATAGAGCGTGCCGTCCTCAAGTGTCAGTCTGGCGTTGAGCGACTGGCCACGCGTGATCTGGCCGGAACTGATGCGGCTTCTGACCCGAAGCATGCGGGCGCTCGATTCCGTCAAGTCCACATAGATCGGATCAAGACGGCGCACGGTGGTCAGCGCGTCGGTCTGGTTGGCGGTCACCACCGCGCCCACCGAGACCGCCGAAACGGAGGGAATGCCTTCGATGGGGCTGCGGATTTCGGTGCCGTCGAGATTGATCTGGGCAAGCGTCACGGCAGATCGGGCGCTGCTGAGCGACGCCTTCGCGGTGAGCAGATCGACTTCGGCAGTGTCGAGCTGGACCTGCGTCACGCCGCTCCCGGCAAGGCTCCGGTACCGGTTCACCGTGGTTTCAGCGGCTGCCACCGAGGCTTCGGCGCCGGCCTGCTCGGCCTCAGCCGCGGCCAAGGCTGCCAGATAACGGTCACGTCCGAGCGTGAACATGAGATCCCCTGCCTTGAGCGCTTCTCCGGGCCGGTAATTGATCTCTTCGATAATACCCTCCACCGTCGGGCGGATGCTGGCTTCCTGAAAAGCAGCTGCGCGGCCGGGAAGGGTGACCGTGTAGGGGACTGTTTCAACCTCGGCGGTGATGACGCCAACGGCGGCCGGGCCTTGCGGCCCGGGCGGAAACCCCTGGGCAGTGGCGGACTGGCTCAGTCCCAGAGCAATTGCTACAATCGCCCCCAACAGTGTGGGTCGTGCTCGTGAAGAATGACTTTTCATGAGGGGCGGTCTCGCTCGTCAGAACTGGGGGCAGTCTCTGGTGGTGCGATCCTGACAGATGGGGTTCATCTGTTTCGGTCAGACCACGAGGGCATTGACATGGAGAGTCTCATTGCACGAAAATGCACTGTG
This sequence comes from Hoeflea sp., assembly GCA_019084245.1. Taxonomy (GTDB): domain Bacteria; phylum Pseudomonadota; class Alphaproteobacteria; order Rhizobiales; family Rhizobiaceae; genus Hoeflea. The sequence continues at coordinate 271,014 of JAHRFE010000029.1, read as the reverse complement.
TGCAATATTTGCGCTGTGAGAAAGTAGAGGGCGGAGAAATCATGGAGAATGCATTGAGAGTGCGGCGCCGCGCGCAGACGGCCAGGGAGATCCATGTCGCGGCTTTGGAGCTGTGCCAGGAACACGGCCTCGACGCCGTGACCACGGAGGCGATCTCCAGCCGCGCCGGCATCAGCCTGCGCACATTCTTCAACTATTTCCCCAACAAGGAAGCGGCGATCGTGCATCGCCCGCCTGACTTTCCCGAAGCGGCGGCGAAGGAATTTGCCGAGGGAAACGGAAGCTTGCTCGAAGACATGCGCGGGCTGCTGGTCGCCCATCTCACCCAGATCGACCAGAACAGAAAAGCGGGACTTCTGATCCAGGCGCTCCTGCGCGACAACCCCGGCCTGAAGAACGCCCATGAGGCATCCATGCGCGGATTGATATCGGAACTTGCAACCATTCTAGCGACACGGCTGGGTCCCGACAAAGATCATCTGGGTGACATTCTGGCTGTCGTGGTTATTTGTGCGATCAAGAAAGCCCTTGATTCCTGGTTGGTCGAGGAGGACAGGCTGCTTGCCGACAGCATCGACGAGATCCTGGTGAACCTTCAGCAGCTTGGATTGGTGTTGCAGTAACCGGGCCCTTTCTCAGCCGTAGATGCGCTCAGCTGTAGATGCGGTCATCCATCGGTGTACGGGCGATCAGGGTGGTCAGGCCGGTGAGCATGGCCGCCTCGGCGCGGTTCTGCTTGGCATGCGGGTTCCAGACCACATGCACGTCGATCGCCGGCGGCGCGTCATAGGGCGGCAGCCGCCACAGCCTACCGCGCTCCACATCCTCGCGCACCACATGCAGCGGCAAGGGGCCGATGCCGAGCCCGGCGATGATCATCCGCCGCACCTCTTCGAGATTGGGCGAGGTGCCGACAATGCGGGCGTCGAGCTGCGCCTCGGCGCGCATTTTCGCCACAGGCCGGAGTGCGTCATCCATCTGGTCGGTGACGAAGCTCACCGACGAATGGCCGGCGAGATCGGCCATGGTGACGCCTTCGCGACCGAAGAGCGGATGGGTCGGGCCGCAGAACAGGCCGAAATACTCGCGGAACAGCCGCCGGTATTCAAGCGCCGGACTGCGGTCCATCACCAGGCAGATGGCAAGCGAGGCGCGGCGCGCGGCAACGGCCGTCAAGGCCCCGCGGCTCGCCATAACCTCGATCGACAGCGTGGCGCGGGGATGATCCGTATGGAACTTGGTGAGCGTCGCGTTCAACAGGGGGCTGACGACATGGCTCGCCATGACGATGCGGACATGGCCGCTGACCTCGTCCTCGACATCCCGGATGACCGTTCCCAGGCGAAGAATGGCGCCGTGGATGTCGATCGCCTCGTCATAGAGTAGCCGCCCGGCGGCGGTGAGTTCGAAGCGCCCGGGCTTGCGGTTGATCAGGCGCTTGCCGAGCCGGTCTTCCAGACGCTTGAGCGCGCTTGAGACGGTCGGCTGCTTCAGGCTCAGCCGTTCGGCGGCCTCCGTCACCGAGCGGGAATCGGCGAGCACGAGGAATGTGCGGAGCAGATTCCAGTCGAGGTCGCGGGCCAGGCGTTCGGGCGGGGTGAGGCTGAACATTTCATTATTGATATCATCAATGAACACAATATCAATTATCTATTTGATCAATACGCTCTGAGCCAACATCATGCTCCCAACAAGAAGACGCCGGGGAGCGTTGAGACCATGAGCATCGAACAACGCGAGGCGCGGCAGCCGTGGATTCTGCTGACGCCAGCCCTCACGGCAGTCACCCTGCTGCTGATCGTGCCGCTCATCTTCATCGTCGTCTATTCGTTCTGGCTCAAGAGCGCCGTGGGCGCCGACACGCCCGGCTTCTATCTCGACAATTGGCAGGAAGCGCTGACCGACCCGTTCTATCGCGACATCCTGCTCAACACGCTCAAGATTTCCGCCATCACCACGCTCGCCTGCGCACTTCTGGGCTATCCGGCGGCCTATTTCATTGCCCGCTCGAAAGGCAACAAAATGGTGCTTCTGGTGTTGCTGATGCTGCCGTTCTGGATCAGCTACATCATCCGCACGATGAGCTGGATCAACATTCTGGGCGTCTCCGGAGCGCTCAATGCGGCGCTGATCTGGGCCGGCATCATCAATGAGCCGATCCAGATGCTCTACAACGAGACCACCGTGATCCTTGGGCTCGTGCACTTCCTGCTGCCGTTCATGGTGCTCAACATCTTCGTGAGCCTCGATGGCATCGACACCAATCTCGAGGACGCGGCCTCCTCGCTCGGCGCCACGCGCTGGCAGGGCTTCCTGCAGGTGACGCTGCCGCTGTCCCTGCCTGGCCTTGCCGCGGGCGGGCTGCTCTGCTTCGTGCTGTCCGCTGGCACCTACATCACGCCGGTGATCCTCGGCGGCCCGCGCGACGCGATGTTCGCCAACCTGGTCTACGAGGCGATCATCCGCCAGCTCGACTGGCCGCTTGGCTCTGCGCTGTCGCTGCTCTTGCTGATGGTGCTCGGCGTGCTGGTGCTGATCTACAACCGCTATCTCGGCATGGCGCAACTGGCGAAGGGGCTTGGCTGATGGGCTGGCGTCTGATCCGCATCTACACGATCCTGGTCTATCTGTTCATGTTCCTGCCGATTGCGGTGGTGGTGCTGCTGTCGTTCAACGCCAACCAGTTCGGCAGCTTCCCGATGACCGGCCTGTCGACCCGCTGGTTCGAGGCCTTGTGGAACAATGACGCGATCATGCGCGCCTTCCGGACCTCGATCGTGCTGGGTCTGATGACGGCTGTGATCTCGACCGTGCTCGGGGTTCTCGCAAGCCTCGCGCTGGTGCGTTACAAGATTCCGGGCCGGAACCTGATCACCACGCTGCTGATCGCGCCGATCCTGGTGCCCGAGGTGGTGCTCGCCGTGGCGCTGCTGCTGTTTCTCAATTTCCTCAATTTCGGCAAGAGCTTCACCCTCCTGCTCGCCGGCCACGTGATCTTCACGCTGCCCTTCGTCATTCTGGTGGTGCAGGCGCGGCTGGTCAGCATCAAGCGCGATGTCGAGGAGGCGGCGATGAGCCTCGGCGCGTCGCCGATGCAGACCTTCTTTGCGATCACGCTGCCGCTGCTGATGCCGGCGGTGGCGGCGGGCGGCCTTTTCGCCTTCACCATCAGCTTCGACGACATCACCGGAACCCTGTTCTGGAAGCCGGGCGGAATCGAGACCGTGCCGACGCAGATCTTCTCGATGCTGCGCAATTCCATTTCGCCTGAAATCAACGCCCTCGGCACGGTCATGATCGTGCTGACGGTCGGGCTGCCGCTGATCGGCGCGGCGATCGCCCGGACACTTGCAACAAGAAGCGGTCAATAAGCCGCCGAATTGAACCTTAACCAGAGACGGAGAACGATAATGGACGACACAAAACGCTATGAACGACTGCGCGAGCGGTTCCAGAACGGCGATATCAGCCGCCGCAGTTTTTTCGGCCTTCTCGGCGCAGCCGGTGCAGCCTACGGCCTGCAGATGCCCTTCGCACGGCAGGCATTTGCCCAGAGCGACGTTTCCCAGGTCCGCTTTGACGGCTGGGGCGGCGTTGTTTCTGAAGCCTTCCGCAAGTTCGCCTTCGATCCCTATACGGAGAAGACCGGCATCACCGTCATCGACGGCACCTTCCCCGGCGGCGACGAATATCTGGCGCTGGTGCGCGCGAGCCAGCCTGGCGAATACAACATCGCCCACCTGTCGGGCGTGTTCGATTACGCCCGCTATCACGGCTTCGAGCTCAACAGCGAACTCAACCTCGACAACATCCCGAACATGGCCAATGTCATGCCGGCGCTGATGAACGCGTTCAAGTCGATCACGCCCGACAGCTTGAGCGCCGCGCCTTACAACTACGGCACGACCGGCCTTGCCTACAATCGCAAGCATATCAGCGATGAGGAGATGAAGGAAAAGGGCGCCAAGATCCTCATCGACGAGGCCTACAAGGGCAAGATCGGCGGCTGGAGCGACTGGCGCACACGCATGTGGTACGCGGCGCTGCAGACCGGCCAGGATCCCAACGACATCCAGGACCTTGACGCCGCCTGGGATGCCGTACGCAAGCATCGCGACGTGGCTCTCAAATACTGGGCATCGGGCGCCGAACTGATGAGCCTGCTGGCCGAAGAGGAGATCTACGTCACCGAAGGCTGGTCCGGCCGCATCCATGCCCTGCAGGAACAGGGTCACGACATCGGCTATTACGACCCGCCGCAGAGCTTCGGCTGGCAGGAATGCCTGTTCGTGATCAAGGGCAGCCCGATGGCGGCCTGCGAGGAACTGATCAACTTCATGCTCGACAAGGACACCTCGATCGCGGTGGCCGAGGGCCAGAGCTACCCGCCGGCGCTTGATCCGACAAAGGTCGATCTCGGCCAAAAGATCCCGACGCTTCCTGCCTTTGACGCCACCGGCACGCTCTCGGGCCTGACCTTCGCCAATCCGGCCTACTGGAACGGCAACGAGGCCGAGTGGTCGAAGGAATTCGGCCGCGTCCAGCGCGGCTACTAAGCCAGCATCCGGCCCCGTCTTATGGATGGGGCCGGCATTTTCCGCAAACCGGAGGCAGGATGCCGTGAGCGCAGTTTCCCTGAGCAACATCGTCAAGCGTTTTGGCGACTATACCGCCGTGCACCAGATGTCGCTGGATATCGAGGAGGGCAGCTTCGTCACGCTTCTGGGGCCTTCCGGATGCGGCAAGACCACGACCCTGCGCATGATCGCGGGCCTGCTCGATCCCACCGAAGGGGATATCACCATCAAGGGCAAGCGGGTCAATGATGTGCCGATCCACAAGCGCAATCTGGGCCTGGTGTTCCAGAACTATGCGCTGTTTCCGCACAAGACGGTCGCCGAGAATGTGGCCTTCGGCCTGAACTACCGCGATGTCGGCAAGGATGACGCCAAACGCAAGGTGGCAGCAGCGCTCGACCTGGTGCAACTACCCGATCTCGGGGGGCGCTATCCCAAGGAACTCTCCGGCGGCCAGCAGCAGCGGATTGCACTCGCTCGCGCCATCGTCATCGAGCCGGACGTGCTGCTGCTCGATGAACCGCTGTCGGCGCTCGACGCCAATCTGCGCGAGGACATGCGGGTGGAGCTCAAGCGCATCCAGCAAAGCATCGGCGTGACCACGGTGTTCGTGACCCACGACCAGACCGAGGCCCTGGCGATGTCGGACCAGATCATCGTGATGTCGGAAGGCCGCGTCGAGCAGGTCGGTGCGCCGGAGGATGTCTACAACACGCCGGCGACCGAGTTCGTCGCGAAGTTCCTCGGCGCCTCCAATTTGCTTGACGCCCGCTGCCGAGACGTCGCCAATGGCGGCATCGTGCTCGAACTGCCGGATTTTCCGGCAATCCCGATCCCGAAGGAACGCGCTCCGAAAGTGACCGGCCCGGGTCCGGTCCGGCTGGTGATCCGCGCCGAGAAACTGCAGCTGAAAGCGCCCGGGACGCCGGAAAACGGGTGTCTGTCGGTCGACGCGATCGTCGAGACCGTCGATTACCAGGGCCAGTCGGCGCGCTATTTCGTCCGCGTCGGCGATCACCAGATGCAGGCCGTCAACATGATCGAGGACCATCCCTTTGCCGCGGGCGCCAAGGTGGCTCTGCAGTTCCGCGCACGGGACTGCGCAGCGCTTCCGGTGGGGAGCCGTCCGTGACATTGGAGAGCCATCTGTTCTACCAGACCCGCTCGCGGCGGCCGGTGCTATCCGAAGCGCGCGGCGTCTACATGTGGGATGTCGACGGCAAGCGCTATCTCGACGGCTCGTCGGGCGCCATGGTGTCCAACATTGGCCATTCCAATCCCCGCGTGCTGGAAGCGATGCGGCGGCAGATGGAAAAATCCACCTTCGGCTACCGGCTGCATTTCGAGACCGAATCGAGCGAGCAGCTCGCCGCCAAGGTGGCCTCGCTCTCGCCCGCAGGGATGGAGAAGGTCTTCTTCGTCTCAGGCGGATCGGAGGCGGTGGAAAGCGCCATCAAGCTGGCGCGGCAATATGCGGTGACGGTGGGGCAGGGGTCGCGCTGGAAGGTGATCTCGCGCGATCCGAGTTACCACGGCTCCACGCTTGGCGCGCTGGCGCTGACCGGATACGCGCCATTGTCAGACCCGTTCGCGCCGATGATGCAGGCGATGCCGAAGATCCCGGCGCCGCGCGCCTATCTCGATGGTCTGGACAGCGATGATCCGGCAACCGGCGCCCATTATGCGGCGATGCTGGAAGCGAAAATTCTCGAGGAGGGCCCGGATAGCGTGCTGGCCTTCATCCAGGAGCCGGTCGGCGGCGCGTCCACTGGAGCGCTGATGCCGCCGGCCGGTTACATGCAGGCGGTGCGCGAGATCTGCGACCGGTACGGCGTGCTGCTGATCCATGACGAGGTGATGTCGGGCGGCGGCCGTACCGGCACATTCATGGGCGCCGAGCATTTTGGCGTGGAGCCCGATATCATTGCCATCTCCAAGGGGTTTGGCGCAGGCTACGTGCCGCTTGGCGCGATGATCGCCCAGGACCGGCTGATCGAGCCGGTGCTCGATGCCGGCGGGTTTCTGCATGGCCACACCTATGCCGGCAACCCGCAGGCCTGTGCCGCGGGCCTGGCGGTGCTGGAGGAAATCGAGACCGGCGAGCTGATGCTGAATGCTGCCCGCATGGGCGGCTTGCTCAAGGCGCGGCTCGAAAACCTGATGCAGCGGTTTTCCTTCATCGGCGATGTGCGCGGCCAGGGGCTTCTGCTGGCTTTCGAACTGGTGGCCGACCGGCGCACCATGCAGCCGCTGCCCAGGGCGCTCAACGCCCACACGGAACTCGTCGAGCTCGCCTATGCCGAGGGCCTGATCATCTATTCGCGCCGGACCCGCGGCGGGCTTGAGGGCGACCATTTCATGGTCTGTCCGCCGATGATCATCACCGAAGAGCAGATCGATGAACTCATCGACATGCTGACCTCTGCGCTCATCAAGTTTGCGGCGAAGGCCGGGCTTGCGGTCGAGACGGCCTGATTGCCATGTCGAAGATCATCATCACCTGCGCCGTCACCGGCTCGATCCACACGCCGTCGATGTCGCCCTATTTGCCGGTGACCGCCGAGGCGATCGCCGGGCAGGCCATTGCTGCGGCCAAGGCAGGCGCTGCAATCCTGCATCTGCATGCCCGCGATCCCCACGACGGCCGTCCCTCGGCTGAAGTGGAGGATTTCATGGCGTTCCTGCCGGCGATCAGGGCCGAAACCGATGCGGTGATCAACCTGACGACCGGCGGCAGCGCGATCATGACGATGGAACAGCGTCTCGCCGGGCCTCTGGCGGCGGGGCCGGAGATGTGCTCGCTCAACATGGGCACGATGAATTTCGCGCTCTATCCGATGCTCGGCAAGCGCATCGAGTGGCTCCATGACTGGGAGGAGCCGTTCCTTCGCAATTCCGACGATCTGGTGTTCAAGAACACGCCGCGGGACATCGAATGCGTGCTCACGCTGATGGGCCAGGAGCGCGGCGCCCGGTTCGAGTTCGAATGCTATGATCTGAGCCATCTGCATATGCTGCATCATTTCGTCGACCGCGGCCTCGTAAAGGCGCCGGTCTTCATCCAGTTCGTCATGGGGGTGCTGGGCGGTGTCGCGGCCGAGCCCGAACATCTGGCCTATCTCAAGCAGACCGCCGACGGCCTGTTTGGCGACGACTACATGTTCTCGGTGCTTGCCGCCGGCCGCCAGCAGATGCCGATGGCCAGGCTCTGCGCCTCTATGGGCGGCCATGTCCGCGTCGGGCTGGAAGACAATCTCTATATCGCCCGCGGCGAGCTGGCGACATCCAATGCCGAGCAGGTGGAGAAGGTGCGCGACATCGTCGAAGCCGCCGGCCGCGTGGTGGCGACGCCCGATGAGACGCGCGCGATGCTCGGCCTCAAGGGCAGCGACAAGGTAGGATTTTGACCATGCATGACATCAGCACGCCGGGAGCCCGGGCATGAAGGCGATTTTCGACGCGCGCCAGCGGGCGCATGACCCGAAGCATTTCATGGCGAATGGCAGGCCCTCCGCCAATCCGGAGCAGCCGCAACGCATTGAGGAGCTGAGCCGGGGCGCGAGCGCCGCCGGATGTGGGTTCATCGCGCCAACCGACCACGGCGCCGGGCCGATTGCGGAGATCCATTCGCCCGAATACCTCGCCTTTCTCGAAACCATCCATGACCGCTGGTCGCGCACCGAGGGCGCTTCGGACGAGGTGATCCCGAACATCCATCCCGACCGGCGGACTGCGAGCTATCCGAGTTCGGCGGCGGGCCAGGCAGGCTTTCACCAGGCCGACACCTCCTGCCCGATTGCGGCCGGCACCTGGCAATCGGCCTACTGGTCGGCGCAGTCGGCGCTCAGCGCCGTCGATACGGTGCTGGCGGGAGAGCGCACGGTCTACGCGCTTTGCCGCCCGCCGGGCCATCACGCATTCGGCGATCTGGCCGGCGGCTTCTGTTTTCTCAACAATTCGGCGATTGCCGCCCAGGCCCTGCTGCGCGCCGGCCGTCGCCCGGCCATCCTCGATGTCGACGTGCATCACGGCAACGGCACGCAAGGCATCTTCTATCAGCGCCGCGATGTGCTGACGGTCTCGATCCATGCCGATCCGGCGCGGTTCTATCCGTTCTTCTGGGGTCACGCCGCCGAAAGGGGCGAGGGCGAGGGGATGGGGTATAATTTCAACTTGCCGCTGCCGCGCGGCACCGTCACGGAAGACTATCTTGTGGCGCTCGACGCCGCGCTCGCCCGGATCCGCGCCTTCGGCGCCGATGTGCTGGTGCTGGCGCTGGGGCTCGACGCCCATGAGAACGATCCGTTCCACGGCTTCAAGGTGACGACGCCGGGCTTCGCGCAGATTGCAGCCAGGATTGCAGGGCTGGACCTGCCGTCGGTCATCGTGCAGGAAGGCGGTTATCTGTCGGCCGATCTGGGCGACAATCTGACAAGCTTTCTCAAAGGGTACGAGGCGGGATGAGCACGAACAGCGACATTCTGGTGATCGGCGGCGGCATCGCCGGCATAAGTGCGGCGGCGCAACTGGCGGCGGATGCGTCCGTGACCATGCTCGAGGCGGAGCCCGCGATCGGCCATCACTCCTCCGGCCGCTCGGCGGCGATCTTCATCCGCAATTACGGTAACGCCACCTTGCGGGCGCTGAACGCCGCATCGGCGCCGTTCCTGGCAAATCCCGAAGGCGTGTCCGAAACCAGCCTCTTGTCTCCGCGCGGCGAGTTGCTGGTGGCCACCGATGAAGACATGGCCAAGTTCGAAGCCTATCTCGACGGCAGCGACGGGCTGGAACGGCTCTCGGCCGCCCAGGCGGTCGAATTGGTGCCGATCCTGCGGCCCGACGCGATTGCTGCAGCGGCAATCGAATGGGACGCGCAGGACATCGATGTCGACCGCATGCTGCAGGGCTTTGCCCGCAAGCTGCGCCGCCATGGCGGCAGCATTGTCACCGGGGCCCCGGTGCAGTCGATCACCCGCCGCGACGGTGTCTGGTCGGTCACCACGCCTGCGGGAACATTCACCGCCCCTGTGCTGATCAATGCCGCCGGCGGCTGGGCCGATGCGGTGGCACACATGGCCGGTATCCGCACTCTGGGCCTGCAGGCGCTTCGGCGCTCGGCTGCGCTGATCCCGGCACCCGACGGCCATGACATCACACGCTGGCCGCTCTTCGCCAATGCCGGCGACCAGTGGTACGCCAAGCCCGAGGCCGGCAAGCTGATGATCTCGCCCGCCGACGAGGACCCGGTCGAGCCGCACGACGTCTGGGCCGACGACATGGTGATCGCCGAAGGGCTTCACCGCTACGAGCAGGCGGTGACCACGCCGGTGACACGGCTCGAGCATACCTGGGCCGGCATGCGCACCTTTGCCCCGGACCGGACTCCGGTGGTCGGATTTTCGCCGGAGGACAACGGCTTCTTCTGGCTTGCGGGGCAGGGCGGCTATGGTATGCAGACGGCGCCGGCGCTGTCGCAACTGGCCGCCGACCTTTGCCTCGGGCGCCCGTCGGCGCTGGGGCAGACCGTTATCGAGGCACTCGGACCCGGGCGCGCGGCATTGAATTTTCAACAAGGACAAAACACATGAGTGACATCAAACGTATCGAAACCGGTCCGCGCATGAGCCAGGCCGTCGTCCATGGCGGACTCGTCTATCTGGCCGGCCAGGTCGGTACCGCCGGCGCCAGCGTCACGGTGCAGACCCAGGACATCCTCGCCAATATCGATCGCCTGCTGGCGTCTGTCGGCTCGGATAAGAGCAAGATCCTGCAGACCACGATCTGGATGGCGTCGATGGATGATTTTGCCGAGATGAACGCGGTCTGGGACGGCTGGGTCTCGCAAGGCAACGCCCCCGCCCGCGCCACCGGCGAAGCACGGCTCGCCACGCCCGACTACAAGGTCGAGATCATCGTCATCGCTGCGGTCTGATCCGACGCGGCGCGAACTCACCCGGCTGGTTGGCGCCCAACCAGCCGGGATGAAGCAAATTCATTTCCCTGTTCCTTCGACGACCGTAAATTTTCCGGCGGCACCTTGGATGTGCCTCAATCGTCCCGCAAATATTTGATTTCCGGGGCATGTATGACTAGATACTCCCCATCACTTAGCGCCGCGCCTTGCCGCGATGCCTCTTTGTGCAGCGTTGGCGGCATGCCTGTTTAGTCTGCACGACATAAATAATCAGGGACTGAAAACAACATGTGTGGAATTGCCGGGGAAATCCGTGTCGACGGCGCGTTTGCCGATACTGCAGCCGTTGCGCGCATGGCGGACGCCATGGCCCCGCGCGGGCCTGACGGGAGCGGCATCGTCGCGCAAGGACGTGTCGCCTTCGGGCACCGGCGGCTCAAGATCATCGACCTGTCGGAAAAGGCCGCCCAGCCAATGGTGGATTCAGCGCTCGGGCTGACCATCGTCTTCAATGGCTGCATCTACAACTATCCGGAATTGCGCGCCGAACTGATCGCCGAGGGCTACAGCTTCTTCTCCCATGGCGACACCGAAGTGGTGCTCAAGGCCTATCACAAATGGGGCGAGGCCTGCGTCGAGCGCTTCCACGGCATGTTCGCCTTCGCGATCCACGAGCGCGACAGCGGCGATGTGGTGCTGGCGCGTGACCGCTTCGGCATCAAGCCGCTCTATTACGCCCAGGATGCGAGCCGCATCCGCTTTGCCTCCTTCCTGCCCGCGCTTTTAAAAGCCGGCGGCATCGACACCGAGATCGACCGCGAGGCGCTGCACAATTACATGAGCTTTCACGCCGTTGTGCCGCCGCCGCGCACCATGCTGAAGGGTGTGCGCAAGCTGCAGCCGGCAACAACCCGGCGCATTGCACCGGATGGCGCCTCGACCGACCGGGTCTACTGGAAGCCACCCTACCAGCGGCTGAGCCAGGACACCGGCTTGACGCGCAACGACTGGCGCGACCGCGTCCACGATGCGCTGCGTCTGGCCGTGCGCCGCCGCATGGTGGCCGATGTTCCGGTCGGCGTGCTCTTGTCGGGCGGCGTCGATTCGAGCCTGATCGTCGGCCTGCTCGCCGAGGAAGGCCAGAAGGACCTGATGACGTTCTCCATCGGCTTCGAGGAGGCCAATGGCGAGAAGGGTGATGAATTTGTCTATTCCGACCTGATCGCCAAGACCTTCAACACCGACCATCACAAGATCTTCGTGCCCTCGGCCGATCTGATCAGCCATCTGCCCGACACCATCGCCGCGATGTCGGAGCCGATGGTGTCCTATGACAATATCGGCTTTTTCCTGCTCAGCCGCGAAGTCTCCAAGCACATCAAGGTGGTGCAGTCCGGCCAGGGCGCCGACGAGGTGTTTGGCGGCTATCACTGGTATCCGCCGCTGGCCAATTCCAACGATGTCGTCGGCGACTATGCCAAGGTGTTCTTCGACCGCACCCACGAAACGCTGAAGACGCAGCTTGGCGACCAGTGGATCGCCGACAGCGATGTCAGCCTGTCGCTGGTCCGCGATCATCTGCTTGGCGAAGGCGCCGCGACCCCGGTCGACCGGGCCTTGCGGCTTGATTCCCACGTCATGCTGGTCGACGATCCGGTCAAGCGGGTCGATAACATGACGATGGCCTGGGGCCTGGAAGCGCGTGTGCCGTTCCTCGATCATGAACTGGTGGAGCTTGCCGCGACGATCCCGCCGGAATTCAAGTTGAACGACCAGGGCAAGGGCGTGCTCAAGGACGCCGCGCGCCTCGTCGTGCCGCATGAGGTGATCGACCGCAAGAAGGGTTACTTCCCCGTTCCGCAGCTCAAATATATCCAGGGGGAATATCTCGACATGGTCAAGGATTCGCTCGGGTCGCAATCAGCGCGTGAGCGCGGGCTGTTCAAGCAGGAGTACCTCGACACGCTGTTTGCCGATCCGGCCAGCCACATCACGCCGCTGCGGGGATCGGAATTGTGGCAGGTCGCCCTTCTCGAAATGTGGCTGCAGACACACGGAGTGTGAGACCGTCATGACGGACAAGGCCAAGGACGGCGCCAGGAGCGGCGCGCGGGAACGCCAGGGCCGCGACGCCTATGCGCATCGGCTCAAGCGCATGCGCGAGCAGGGCCTCAAGCCCCCGGTTCCGCCCCATGGCGAGGAAGCTGAGCGGATGGCGTCGGAATTCGCGCTCGATTGCGGCTGGGGCCGTCTCGTCTTTGCGCAGACCTTCGACAATACCGAAGCGATGATTTCGGCACTGAGCGCCGAGCAGCCGGACCGGCGCGACATCGCGGTCTATGTGCGCGATCCGCATGTGCTGCTGGCGAACGCGCCGCAGGAACTGTTTCTCGATCCGTCGCATACCTACCGGCTCGACCTGTCGCGCTACCGCGCCTCGCCCAAATCGCCGAAGGGCTTCTTCATCCGGCGGCTGACATCGCAGTCGGATGCCGATGCGATCAACCGCATCTACGCCGGCCGGTCGATGATTCCGGTGCCGCCCGAATTCTTCTGGTCGAAACGCGACGCCCGCACGATCATCTATTTCGTCGCCGAGGACGAGCAGACCGGCGAGTTGCTGGGCACGGTGACCGGTGTCGACCACATGCGCGCCTTCAACGATCCGGAGCAGGGCGCCTCGCTATGGTGCCTGGCCGTCGACCCTGCGGCCCGGCATCCGGGCATTGGTGAAGCGCTGGTCAGGCGGCTGGCAGAGTATTTCACCACCCGCCGCGCGGCCTTTCTCGATCTCTCGGTCCTGCATGACAATGAACAGGCGATTGCGCTTTATGAAAAGCTTGGCTTCCGGCGCGTGTCGTTCTTCTCGGTCAAGCGCAAGAACACCATCAACGAGGTGCTTTACACCGGGCCCGAGGCCGACGAGGCCTTCAACCCCTATGCCAAGATCATCGTCAAGGAAGCCCGGCGCAGGGGCATACATGTCGAGGCGGTTGACGCGGAAGCGGGCTATTTCCGTCTGACCCAGGGCGGGCGGACGGTTCTGTGCCGCGAGAGCCTGACTGAACTCACCTCCGCCGTGGCGATGTCGATTTGCGATGACAAGTCGATGACCCGGCGTCTGGTCTCTGCCGCCGGCGTGCGGGTTCCGGCCCAGCTCGATGGCGGCGCGAGCCCCGACGAGATCGCCGAATTTGTCAAGCGCTGCGGCCGCATCGTGGTCAAGCCGGCGCGCGGCGAGCAGGGCCGTGGCATCTCGGTCGGCGTGTCCGAACCCGAGGATGTAAAGGCCGCGATCGCCGCGGCGAGGGGCGTCTCGGAAACGGTGCTTCTGGAAGACTATATCGAGGGCGAGGATCTGCGGCTCGTGGTCATCAACTACCGCGTGGTCGCCGCAGCGATCCGGCGTCCGCCGGCGATCGTGGGCGATGGAGAGCGCACGGTCAGGCAACTGATCGAGGCGCAGAGCCGGCGCCGGGCGGCCGCGACCGGTGGGGAATCGCGCATTCCGCTCGATGCGGAAACCGAGCGCACCCTGCGCGAAGCGGGCTATGGTCTTGATGACATCCTGCCGAAGGAGACCGAGGTCGCCGTGCGCAAGACGGCCAATCTGCATACCGGTGGAACCATCCATGATGTCACCGACATCGTCGATTCAACGCTGGTCAAGGCAGCGATTGCCGCCGCGCGCGCCATCGACATTCCGGTCACCGGCATCGACCTGATGGTCAAGTCTCCGAGCCGGCCGGATTATGCGTTCATCGAGGCCAATGAGCGGCCCGGACTTGCCAATCACGAGCCGCAGCCCACCGCCGAACGTTTCATTGATCTGCTTTTTCCCCTATCAATGCCTGCGGCCGCGCGCCAGACAATGCAGAAGGAACGAGAGGGAGGCAGCCAGTGACACGCCTGGCAATCGATCACGAATACATGCTTCACATGCTGGAGAAGCTGCTGAAGATCCCAAGCCCGACCGGCTACACCGATACCGTGGTTCGCTTTGTCACCGGGGAACTTGAGCGCCAGGGCCTCAAGGTGGAAATGACGCGGCGCGGCGCCATCCGGGCCATCCGCCCCGGCAAGCGCGAGGAGGGCGCGCGCGCCATCGTCTCCCACCTCGATACGCTTGGCGCGCAGGTCAAGCAGCTCAAGGACAATGGCCGGTTGGAACTGGTGGCGATCGGCCACTGGTCGGCGCGGTTTGCCGAGGGCGCGCGGGCAACAGTATTTACCGACAGCGGCACCTATACCGGCACGATCCTGCCGCTGAAGGCTTCCGGGCATACGTTCAATGACGAGGTCGATACGGCGCCGGTCGGCTGGCAGCATGTGGAACTGCGCATCGACGCACTATCGCGCAACAAGGACGACATCATCCGGCTCGGCATCGAGATCGGCGACATCATCGCGATCGATCCGCAGCCGGAATTTCTCCACAATGGCTTCATTGTCTCCCGTCACCTCGACAACAAGGCCGGCGTCGCGGTGATGCTGGCGGCGCTGAAGGCGCTGCAGGACGAGGAGGCCGAGATGCCCGTCGATCTCCATTTCCTGTTCACGATCGCCGAGGAAGTCGGCGTCGGCGCATCCTCGGTGATCAGTCATAACATTGCCTCCATGGTCGCAGTCGACAACGGCACCACGGCGCCAGGACAGAATTCCGATGAATTCGGCGTCACCATCGCCATGGCCGACCAGACCGGACCGTTCGACTACCATCTCGCCAGGAAGCTGGTGAATTTGTGCAAGGACAACGAGATCCGCTACCAGAAGGACATCTTTCGCTACTACCGGTCGGATTCGGCAAGCGCCATCGAGGCCGGCGCCGATGTGCGCACCGCGCTGATCACCTTCGGGGTCGATGCCTCGCACGGCTATGAGCGCATCCACACCCACGCGCTGCGTTCGCTGGCCGAGCTGATCACCGCCTATGCCGTCTCTCCGGTGGTAATCAAGCGCGACTTCAAGGAGACCTCGGGCGTCAAGGGCTTCACCCGCCAGCCCGCCGGCGAGGCCGAACAGGATCTCTCGCCCGCCATTGCCGACGAGGAACTCGGCGAGTAGCCGTCAGGCGGTGGAAAGCCGGACAAGCGCGTTGAGCATCAGCTGCGCCCCCTTTTCGATGTCGGCCCAGTCGCTCCATTCCTCCGGCGCGTGGCTGATGCCATTGCGGCTCGGGATGAAGATCAGTCCGGACGGGCACAGGGATTGCATCGTCTGCGCGTCATGGCCGGCGCCAGAGGGCATGACGAGCGACTTGTAGCCCAGCCTGTCTGCTTCCTCGTTGAAGATGTCGCGGATTCCGCTGTCGAGCGACACCGGCGACAGCCAGCTTTTTTCTCGCACCTCCGACGTGAGCCCGTGCGCCGCTGCGGCAATGTCGATATTGCGCAGGCATTCTGCGCGAAGCTCACGCATGACGGTTTCCGAGGTGTCGCGCAGATTGATCAGGAATTCGGCGGCGCCGGGGATGGTATGGGCGTGGTTCGGCGACAGCTCCACCTTGCCGATGGTGATGCGGCTTTGCCCGGAGCCGTGCGCCTTGAGCATTGGCGCGATCGTGCTTGCGAAGGCGGCGAGACCGGCAAAGGCGTCGGCGCGCATGTCCATCGGCGTCGTGCCCGAATGGTTGGCCGTGCCCGTGTAGCGGACCTGCAGATTGCAGACGCCGGCGATCGCCTCGACGATGCCGACCGGAATGGCCGATCGTTCCAGCACCGGGCCCTGCTCGATATGAAGCTCCAGGAATGCCCTGATCGAACCCGGCTCCCACGCCGCACTCATGGCAGCATGGGCATCAAGCCCCTGGGCTGCCATGGCGTCGACGAGGCGCACGCCGTCGCTGTCCGAGGCCTTCTCGATCCAATCGGGAGTGACCGCGCCGACGATCGTCTGCGATCCGAACATGCCGCCGAACCGGCCTTCCTCCTCCGCCGTCACCGCCACGACAATCGGCGTGCGCGGCTCGATCCCGGCATCCTGCATCGCCCGCACGCATTCGAGCGCGATGCAGACGCCGAGCGACCCGTCGAAGGCGCCGCCCTCGGGCACGGTGTCGAGATGCGAGCCCGCCATCACGCAGGGACCGGTGTCAGGACCGTATCGCCCGAACAGATTGTTCACGCCATCGCGACTGACCTCCAGCCCGTCATTGGTCATTTGATCGGCAAACCAGTCGCGCACGGCCATGTCTTCGGCGGAATAGCCAACGCGGTTGTATCCACCGGTTACAGCGTTGAAACCGAATGCATTTACGCCGTCGAGCAGTTGGCGCAGGCGTTCGGTGTTGATGACAGGGTCCGCGTTGTTCATGGCGCTGGCGTGCTCCCTTTTGCAGATGATCCAAAATGCAGCATCAGGATGCACAAAAATTTATCATAATAAATGCTTGCATTGAATTTAATTTTACGGATTAATTGGTTCCCATCAGCAACGATGGAGACCGCCATGAAGAGATTTCTGGCTGCAGCAGCGGCAGCCTTGTCGCTCGCTTTCACCTCGCCTTCTTTTGCCCAGACGCCACCCAATGTGCTTGTGGTCGGGCAGATCGCGGAGCCCAAATCGCTTGATCCCCATGCGGTCACCGCGGTCAACGACTTCCGCATCCTGATGAACATCTATGACGGGCTGGTGCGCTACAAGGATGGCACACTGGAAGTCGAGCCGGCGCTTGCGGAAAGCTGGACAATCTCCGACGACGGCACGGTCTATACGTTCAAGCTGCGCGAGGGCGTGAGCTTTCACGATGGCGCGCCATTGAACGCGGAAGCCGTCAAGTTCAATTTCGACCGGATGCTCGATGAAGAACATCCCTTCCACGACACCGGGCCGTTTCCGCTGGCGTTCTTCTTCTCGTCCGTCGACACGGTCACAGCCGCTGACGATCTCACCGTCGAGTTCAAGCTGAAGGAGCCCTACGCGCCGTTCCTGTCCAATCTCGCCTATCCGACAGGCCTGATCGTCTCGCCCAAGGGCGTCGAGGACAATGGCGCGGATTTCGGCCGCAACCCGGC
Source organism: Hoeflea sp. (assembly GCA_019084245.1). Lineage (GTDB taxonomy): Bacteria > Pseudomonadota > Alphaproteobacteria > Rhizobiales > Rhizobiaceae > Hoeflea. The sequence continues at coordinate 253,510 of JAHRFE010000029.1, read as the reverse complement.
CGGCACCGGCGCCTATAAATTCGCCGAATGGGAGGCCAACGCCAAGGTCGTGGTCACCCGCAATGAAGACTACTGGGACGGCGCGCCGGAGCTCGAGGCGGTCATCTACCGGCCGATCACCGACGCCAACACCCGCATCGCCGAAATGCTGTCGGGTGGGCTCGACATCATGGTCGAGGTGCCACCGGACAGCTTGCAGCAGTTCCGCACCGACGACGCCTTCACCGTCCATGAGCAGGCCGGGCCGCATCTGTGGTTCCTGATCCTCAACACCAAGGAAGGGCCGTTCGCCAGCAAGGAAATCCGCCAGGCCGCCAACTTCGCCATCAACAAGACAGCGCTTGTCGACAACATCCTGCAGGGCACCGCGGAAGTCGCCGCCGGACCGACGCCGCCGGCCTTCGCCTGGGCCTATGACGAGGACCTGGAACCCTATCCCTACGATCCGGAGAAGGCGAAACAGCTTCTCGCGGACGCCGGATATGATGGCGAGACCCTGACCTTCTACGTTACCGAAGGCGGGTCCGGCATGCTCGACCCCATCGCCATGGGCACGGCCATCCAGGCCGATCTCCAGGCTGTGGGCATGGACGTCAAGATCGAGACCTATGAGTGGAACACCTATCTGGGCCTGGTCAATCCGGGTCTCGAGGGCAAGGCCGACATGGCCGAGATGGCCTGGATGACCAACGATCCGGACACGCTGCCGTTCCTGGCGCTGCGCACCGAGGCCTGGCCCGAGCAGGGCGGCTTCAACTCGGGTTATTACTCCAACCCGAAGGTCGATGAGTTGCTCGAGGCGGCCCGTCGCTCCACCGATCAGGACGAGCGCGCGACGCTCTATCGTGAGATGCAATCGATCGTGCAGGAGGACGCGCCCTGGGTCTTTGTCGCCAACTGGAAGCAGAATGCGGTGACGCGGGCGTCCGTCGAGGACTTCAAGCTGCAGCCGTCCTTCTTCCTGATGCTTCAGGACGTGGCGAAGCCGCAATAGCCAAAATGCCATCGTGAAGGGCCGCCGGCGTGTGTCGCCTGCGGCCCTTAGCATCCCGATCCTGCTTCGGAGGTCATCGTGTCGGCCTATATCGCAAAACGCCTGCTGGCCGCGATCCCTGTCCTGTTCGGGCTGACCATCATTGTCTTCCTGATCATGGCGATGATCCCGGGCGATCCGGCGACCGCCATCCTCGGCTCCTATGCGACGCCCGAAAATGTCGAAAAGCTCAACCGCGACCTGGGTCTCGACAAGCCGCTCCTCCAGCAATACCTGATCTGGATCACCAACCTGTTCCAGGGCGATCTGGGCCGTTCCTACACGCTCAACCGGCCGGTGCTGGATGAGGTTCTGGAGCGCTTTTCCGCGACGCTGATCCTGGCCGGCACGGCGCTCGTTCTGTGCTCGGTGCTCGGCCTGATCGCCGGCGTCATCTCGGCGGTGCGCCAATTCTCATGGGTCGACAAGACCATCACGCTGGTCGTGCTGATCGGTATTTCCATCCCCTCCTTCTGGCTCGGCCTGCTGCTCATTCTTGTCTTCGCGGTCAATCTGCGCTGGTTCCCGGCGTCAGGCATGTACGCCATCTATGGCGGCGGCGGACCGCTTGATCTCATGCATCACCTGTTCCTGCCCGCGCTGACGCTCGCCGTCGTCGCCACCGGCGTGATCGCGCGGCTGACGCGCACGGCGATGCTCGAGGTTCTGCGCCAGGACTATATCCGCACCGCGCGGTCCAAGGGCGTGAGCGAGAACCGCGTCATCTACCGCCATGCCTTCAAGGCGGCGCTGGTCACGGTCATTCCGGTGATCGGCATCCAGGCAGGCTTCGTGCTTGGCGGCGCCGTCTATATTGAGACCGTGTTCCAGTGGCCGGGCATCGGCTCGATGCTGGTCAAGGCGATCTCGACGCGCGATCTGCTGCTGGTCCAGGGCGGGGTGCTCGTGGTCGCGGCCGCCTATGTGCTGTTCAATCTGGCGGCCGATGTGCTGCAGACCGTGCTTGATCCGAGGTTGCGCTGATGGCGGAAGCAAGCACGGCTACCGCCACTCCGGCGCGCGGCCAAAAGCGATCCTCCGGGCGTCCCGACAATCTCGGGCTGCTGCTCAACAACAAGCTTGCGACCGCCGGCCTGGCAATCTTCCTGCTGATCGTGCTGACCGCGCTCGCCGCCCCCTGGCTGCCGCTGCCGAACCCGGATGTGACAGCGCCGGCCGACCGGCTGCTCCGGCCCCTGAGCGAGGGCCATCTGCTCGGCACCGATGCGCTCGGCCGTGACATTCTCTCGCGCCTGATCTGGGGCAGCCGCGTCAGTCTCGCAGTCGGAATCTCCGCCACGCTGATTGCAGCCTTCTTCGGCTCGCTCATCGGTCTGGTCGCGGGCTATGCCGGCGGACGGGTCGACACGCTGCTGATGCGCGGCATCGACATGGTCATGGCCTTTCCCTACATCCTGCTGGCGCTGGCCATCGTCGCGGTGCTCGGGCCCGGCCTGCTCAACGCGCTCTACGCCATCGCCGTCGTCAACATCCCGTTCTTCGCCCGCAACATCCGCGGCATCGCGCTCGGCCTGTCGCGCCGGGAGTTCGTTGATGCCGCGCGGCTGTCGGGCAAGTCCCACACACAGATCCTGTTCATCGAGGTCCTGCCCAATGTGCTGCCGGTGATCATCATCACCATGTCGACCACGGTCGGCTGGATGATTTTGGAAACTGCCGGCCTCTCCTTCCTGGGTCTGGGCGCGCAGCCGCCGCAGGCCGATCTCGGCTCGATGCTCGGCGACGGCCGCAAGATCCTGTTCACCGCGCCGCATGTCTCGATCATTCCCGGCCTGATGATCTTCGTTCTGGTGATGAGCATCAACCTGCTCGGCGACGGCGTGCGCGACGTGCTCGATCCGAGGCTCAAATCCGGCGCGCTGACCCGGCCGGTGGCGCGCACCGCTGTCATGCGCGAGGACAAGCCGGGCGATGTGACGCCATCTCCGGGCGCCGTGCTCGACGTGCGCGGGCTCAAGACCGAGTTCCATTTCGGCAAAGAGATATTCAGGGCGGTGGGCGGCGTCGACATGCGACTGGGGCAGGGCGAGTGCCTCGGCATTGTCGGCGAATCCGGCTCCGGCAAATCGGTGGCCGCCATGTCGATCATGGGCCTGGTGCCGACTCCACCGGGCCGCATCATCGGCGGCGTGGCGCTGCTTGAGGGCGAGGACCTGTTTTCGGTCTCCGACGAGCGCGTGCGGCAATTGCGCGGCTCTGCAGTCAGCCATGTCTTCCAGGATCCGCTGTCGACGCTTCATCCGCTGTTCACGGTTGGAGACCAGCTGATCGAGGCGATCCAGGCGCATCAGCCGCTGTCGAAAAGCCAGGCATCCGAGCGGGCGGCAGAACTGCTCAAGCTGGTGCGCATTCCCAATCCGGGCGAAAGGCTCAAGGCCTATCCGCATGAACTGTCCGGCGGCATGCGCCAGCGCGTCTGCATTGCCATGGCGCTTGCGGCCGATGCCAAGATCATCATCGCCGATGAACCCACCACCGCGCTCGATGTCACGGTGCAGGCGCAGGTGCTGGCGCTGCTCGACACGCTGCGCAGGGAAAAGAACACCGGCATCCTGTTCATCACCCATGATTTTGGCGTTGTCTCGACCATCTGCGACCGCGTCGCGGTGATGTATGCGGGGCAATTCGTCGAAACCGGCACGACCGAGGAGATCCTGAACACGCCGGCGCATCCCTACACCGCCAAGCTGATCGACTGCGTGCCGGTGCTCGGCCAGACCGAGCGCCGGCTCGACGCGATCGAGGGCCGGCCGCCGGTGGTCAACAACCTGCCGGTGGGCTGCCGGTTTGCCGCGCGCTGTCCGCGGGCGCAGGACGATTGCCGCGCAGCCCCAATCCCGCTCTTCGAATTCGGTGAGGGCAGGGCGGTGCGCTGCATCCACCCGCTCATCGCGGAGGCAGGCCATGACTGACGCGCCGCTGCTGTCGATCGAACAGGCGGAGAAGGTTTTTGGCGGCGGCCGCACCCTGTTCGGCCGGCCCAGGCCTGCCGTCCATGCCGTCCAGGACGTGACCATCGAAGTCCGGCGCGGCGAGACGCTCGGTGTGGTCGGAGAATCCGGCTGTGGCAAGTCGACGCTTGCGCGCATGATTGTCGGCCTCGATGCGCCGACCGCCGGGCGCATCGTCTTTGATGGACGCGATCTGGTCGCGGAAGCGGGCAAGGATCTGCGGCGGCTGTCGCGCGAGGTGCAGTATGTGTTTCAGGATCCGGTCGCCTCGCTCAACCCGCGCAAGACCATCCGCACCATCCTCGAAGCGCCGCTGATCCATCTGCTCGGCCTCAACAAGCAGGCGCGCGCGGCGCGGCTGTCGGAACTGATGGACGCGGTCAATCTTGCGCCGGAGTTCCTGGACCGCTACCCGCATGAATTCTCCGGCGGCCAGGCCCAGCGCATCGGCATCGCCCGCGCGCTGGCGGCTGATCCGAAGCTGATCGTGCTGGATGAGCCGGTCTCGGCGCTCGATGTCTCGGTGCAGGCGCAGGTGCTCAATATTCTCGACGGGCTGAAGGACCGTTTCGGCCTGACCTATGTGTTCATCAGCCACGATCTTTCCGTCGTCGAAAGTGTGAGCGACCGTGTTGCGGTGATGTATTTCGGCAGGATCGTCGAGATCGGCCCGGCGCGCTCCGTGTTCCGCCGCCCGCGCCATCCCTACACCCATCTGCTGCTGCAATCGGCGCCCGCGCCCGGACGCAAGGCCCTGGTTTCCGAAGACGCCAACACTGAACTTCCAGATCCCTACAATCCGCCCCCCGGCTGCGCCTTCCATGCCCGTTGCCCTCGCGGCACGGATGTGTGTAATGCGAAGATCCCGCAGCTTGAAGCGGTCGCCGGCGACGACAGCCAACGGGCGGCGTGTTTTCATCCCCATGAGAGGCGATAGGCCGGAATGGCAGACATGTCGGACAGGTCAAACATAACGCCCGTGGTGCCGCCGGCGGCAAGGAAGCGCAAACGCCCCGATATCACCGCCGACAAGATTCGCGACAGGATCATGGAAACGGCCCTTGCTCCGGGCGATCGTGTGCCGGCGGACTGGCTCGACCCGGATACGCTCAAGGTGTCGCGCGGCACCCTGCGCGAGGCATTGAAGCTGCTGGAATTCCAGGGGCTGGTCACCACTAGGACCGGGCCGGGCGGAGGGGCGTTCGTCGCGGCGATCGCGCCGGAAAACGCGCTCCGCATGCTCGACAACCTGTTCCTGTTTTCGCCGCCGACGATCGCCGACATCTATCAGATACGCATGCTGATCGAGCCGGAGCTTGCTGCATCGGCTGCAACGGGCCCGATGTCCACCGATTCCTTCAAGGCGCTGCAGGATACGATCCGCCTCTATGAGGCTGAGCCGGAGTCCGGGGAAGAGGAATATCGCCAGCGTCTGGCCGAGCTCGATTTCCATGCCGAGCTTGCCCGCAACAGCCCAAACCGGGTGATGGGCTTTGTCGCCGTCTTCCTGCTGAGCCTGCTGCGTGACCTGACGGTGTGCCGCGAGATCTATCATCTGTCCAATCCCGGCCTGCGCGAAACGGGCCTCAACTACCAGGTCCGACTGCTCCGCGCCATCAAGGCCGGTGACGCGGAGCGGGCGCGCGAGATCATGCGCGAGCACATGGGCGAAGCGGCAAGATACATGCTGGAGCGGGCCGCCCTGCGCGAACGTCCGCGGCCGAAGTCATGACGCGCGAGGCGCCCGAAGCGCGGGCAAAACGAATTCGGCGCCGCTTGTCGAAAATCACAGGCAGCGCCGAAATGTGTTGAAGTCAGGCTTGTTCGAGCACGCCCGGGGAAGCGTCTCAAACCAAGGAAACCGTGTTATTCCGCGACAATGGCGCGGAGCATCCACAGCGCCTTTTCATGGAAGCCCAGACGCTCGGTCAGCATGTCTTCGGTGACCATGTCGTCATTCTCGCCGGCCTTTGCGGCTGCGATGCGCATGTCGCGCACGGCCTGCTCGTGCTCTGAAATCAGATCAGACACCATGTCATGCGCCGAGGCGTGATCGACATCGGACTTGGTGGGCGCGAAGGACTTGGTCATTCCGAAGCTGACCGGAGCCAGGTGACCCAGCGCGCGGATCCGTTCGGCGATGACGTCGGTCGCCGCAAACAGAGCATTGTAGTGCTCTTCGGTCAGGTCGTGGATCGGCTTGAAGATAGGACCAACCACATTCCAGTGATACACGTGGCTCTTGATCGTCAGGCGGTAGGTCGCGGCCAGAATGTCCGAGAGATCGCCGGAAATGGCCTTGCGGTAATCTGCCTTGAGACCGGTATGGAGGGTGTCTTTGGACGTTTCGGGAGAAAGACTGGCGATTGCTGACTTGCTCATGGGATCTACCTCTTGATTCAATCTTGCGGAAATACGCGGATGTGCTCAGTCGGACCCGGAGGAGGCCGAGAGTACAGGCGGTGTCGAGGGCTCAGACATCGCCGGCTGTTCCGAAGGAACTGAGAAAGCCTGCGGGATCGTGCCCTCATCATTGGCGAAGACGCCCCAGAGGACCCATCCGGCCACCAGTGCCAGCGTCAGGCTGACAACCAGGATTACGAGAACCTGCTTACCAAGCTGGCCCTGGCGAACTTTTGTGGGATCTTTCGGTGTGGGCATCTTTGATGCTCCTTTTTGGACTTCAACTGCGGCCTGAGCGGACGAGGGAGCCCGCTATCACGCCGATCACGACACCGGCGGCGATGGCCATGGTTTTGTTCTGGGCGATCAGGTTCGACGCCGTCGACACGGCCAGTACCGATGCGGCACTGGTCGTAGCCAATCGCTGGCGCCGCAAGGCTCTCCTGTGCAACACGGCCCGGACAGTGATCGCGACCAATCCCAGGAAGGTCGCAAGCGCCGCTGCGGACAGCAGGCCGATGACGATGCCATGGGTCTGAGCGACGAAGGCTGCAAAGGCCCCCATCAGCGAGATGCTTGCCAACACCACCATCAAGGCAACGATCGCGAACAACGCGGCATCCCGCTTGATCTGGCGCGCCTTGGCGCCGGCAAAGGCCGAGACAAGGCTGGTCAGGGGAAAAGCCGAAAACATGCTGGTCCTACCTGCGCATCAGCAAGGCGGCCAGGAAACCGGCTGCAACAGCGATGCCGAGCGACTGCAGCGGATGTTCGCGCACATTGGCGACGACTTTCTTTTCGGCGCTCGAAAACTGGCCGGACATTTCGGAAACAAGCTTTTGGCCGCTGTGCAGCACCTCCTCGACGCGCTTTTCCGCAGCGTCCCGGGCAACGCCTGCCTGCATTGCGCCAGCGCCGGCAAGGGCTTCTCCAAGAGCTGCCAAATCTTCCCGGATTTTCGCTGTGCGTTCCGCAATCTCATCAATCGAATGCGATTTATTTGTTGAAGCCATGTTGAATCTCCTTGCTTGATTTCACGTCACCAACGCATGACGCCCGAATAGGTTCCGGGCGATCCATCGATTTTTCCAAAATAAAATGACCGCCGGATTTCTCCGACGGCCATCTTTCATTTCGGCATTGCCTGGCTTAGCGAACCGGCGCCATCATGATCACGGAATCGCGGTCTGAGGCCCATGTTTCTTCGGAATATTCCGGCTGTGCTTCCAGCTGTTCCTTGGTGAACGGCGTGAAGACAATCAGCCCGCCATCAGCGTCGGCGCGGATGTCAAGGTTCTCCGGCGAAACCGCCACTTCCTTTTCACCCATGCCCAGGAAGCCGCCAACATTGATGACGAAGCCTTCGATCTGGTTGTCGGCGCTGATCAGCACGTCGCCGACTTCACCAATGTTTTCGTCATTGGCGCCATAGACAGTGCGACCGGTCAGGTCATCGGCAGTATAGTCGCCAGTGCCCACTTCAGTCATCGTCATGCGATCAATGACCTGGGCCTGCTCTTCGGCGGGTGCAACGGCGCTGGTGCCGTCCTGAACCCGTTCCGCTGTCGTCTGTCCGGCTGTCTGGTCGGTGCCAGGCGCCATGGTCGTGTCGGTTCCGGGCGCCATGTTGTTGTCAGTCGCCGTCATGTTCTGATTGGCGTCCATGCCTTCCGGCTGCGACTGGGCTTCGGTGTAGATATTGGTGCGATCGAAGGCCGGAGCGGCTTCAAGCTGCTCGCGGGTCATGTTCGCAACAATCCAGCGCTGGCCGTCGCGGTCGGCCCATTCAATGGTGCTGTACTCGACTTCGACATCCTTTTCGCCGATTCCGAGGAAGCCGCCGACGCCGACAATGACGGACGAAACTTCGCCTTCAGGGCTGACGACGATGTCGTTGATCTCGCCAATCGAAGCTGCGTCCTGAGCAGACGATTCATAGACGTTGGCGCCGATGAGATCGCTCGCAAGCGTTGCGCCGTGCATGGCGCCGGTGGCATCTGCCGTGGCGGTTGGGGAGGTTTCAGTGGTGGTTGTCGCTGCATTCGTGTCCGGTGTCGCCGGGGCCGTCTGGGCGAAAGCCGACGTGGTCACAAGTGCGGTCAAGGCCGTGCTGGCCAAAAGCATCTTAAACATGGTAAATTCCTCTTTGCATCGAAAGGTGTGCGCCGGGCCGGTCCGTGTGTGAGAGCGCGGGGCTGGCTCGGCGGCGGTTACAGGACAGAAACGCTTGCCCCTGCTCTTGGTTCCTCTAGACGCAGTTTTTTTTGGTTATCGTGTCGGTGAGATCGCGTCACGACGGTTCAGATTTGGTCTTGACGGGTTCAGCAGAAGCGAATTGCGCATCACTGCATGGCCGATGAGCAAAAACGGAACCGCAAGCAATCCGCCGATCGGGCCCCACAGCCAGATCCAGAAAGCCAGTGACAGGAACACCAGAAACGGGCTGAGCGTGACCGAGCGGCCGATCACCTGGGGAGTGACGAACTGGGCTTCGATCATGTTGAGAGAGAGAAAGGCCGCCACGGGCAGGAAGATCGCCGGTGGCGAATCCCAGGTGGCCAGGCCCACACCCAGCAGGATCCCGGCCATGACCGCGGGACCGATATAGACGACATAGTTGAGGATGAAGGCCAGCATGCCCCAGAGATAGGGCTGCGGCACGCCAAGAAGCCACATCGCGACAGTGGTGGCGATCCCGAGACCTGCATTGATGACGGTAATAGACAGCAGGTATCGTGACACGAACCACTCGGTGTCACGGAACATCCGGGCGGTGCGAAGCCGCGAGCGGCGGCTGAAGCACAGGGACAGGATGCTGGCGCGCAAGGAATGGCGGGTGGCGAGGAAGAAATAAAGGCTCGCCAGGAACAGAATGATCTGCGCCATCAGCGCCGGGGCAAGCGTGGCGATATCCTCAACCGCCGAGCTGTCCTCGATCTCGACCTTCATCGCGGCCTCTCCGCCGGATATCGAGCGGATCTGTTCCTGAACACCGCCAAGAGTGTCGATGACGGTCCGCCAATCCAGCAAGTGACGCTGCAATTCCTGCCAGATTTCCGGCAACCGGTCCATCCAGATCGACAATGGCATGGAAAACAGGGTGAGTGCAGACGCAATCAATCCCAGAAACAACAGCACGACGATGGCCGCAGACAGCGCCGGCGGCATGAACCGTTCGAGCGCCGCAGCGACGGGCGACGCCATCAAGCCGGTAACAATGGCGAGCGAAATGGGTGCAAGCAGCGGCTGGGCCTGATCCAGGCCCGCGAAGGCCACGACCAGGCCAATCACGATGATGGCGATCCGCGAGAAAGATTGCAGGTTGGCGTCCATACCGGACCTCGCAGCGATCCGAACCACTGGCGGTTCCAGTCGGTACTTGTGTCTCATCCGGTTACCCCTATCAATCAGGGACAATGCCGGAACGCGCTTATGGTTCCGCCAGACCGCCGACTAAGATGCAATCGGTTCACCGCCGGATCGGCCGTTTGCAGGTCTGTTATTTTTTCGCAGGCCGGGTGGTGCTCGGACGCGATGTCACCCGGTCATATGGCACGCTGATGGTGACATCGATGCCATATTCGCTTTTTATCGAAGAGATCGATCCACCCATTTCACCACGGATGGTGGCGTCAAGCAGCCTGGTTCCAAATCCGCCCTTGCCTGGAAGTACGTCGGCCATGGGTGCATCCAATGGTTTTTCGTTGCGTTCAGTCCAGGTCAGGATCAGGTCTGTCTGCTTGCCGCGCTGCCAGGTTACGGTCCATGCAATATCAAGCACGCCACCGGGGAACCGGGCGGAACCGTATTTGAGGGCATTGGTCGCCAGTTCATGGAACGCCAGCCCGAATGCCTGTGTCGCGGCTTCATTGAGCTCGACTTTTGGGCCTGAGAACTTGTCCTCGATCGGATCATCGCCGAAGAGCTGCTTGAGCTCCTGAACCAGCAGAGTTTCAAGATCGGCGCCCTGCCATGCGGTACGGGCCAAAAGGTCCTGTGATGCCGCCATGGCTTGCAGCCGCGCGGAAAAGGATTGGGTGAATTCGGGCAGTCCTTCGGAGGCTCGCGCCGTTTGCCGCGAAATCGCCAGGACCCGGGCGATCATGTTCTTGATCCGGTGCTTCATCTCCTGAAGCAGCAGCTCGCGCTCGGTGAGCGCGCGTTCCGTCTCCTCGCGCAGGATCTCCCCGACCTCAATCGTCCGTTGCTGGGAATGCGAAGATGCAGCCAGCGCCGCAGCCAGCAGCACCGCGGCAACCATCAGCATGTAGGATCGGGTCTGGTCGACCGGCGGAGTGTAGGATTTGGACGGCTGGATCTCGAGCGTCCAGATGCGCCCTGCCACTGTCAGCGAGGTCCTGACTTTCTGCCCGATGCCAAAACGGCTTTCAGGATCGCCCGACGATTCAAAAATCCGGCTGGATTGGGCCGGTTCCCCATCCCAGGCTGTCACGTGAACCGGCAGGACGGGAAGCCGGCTGAGCGCCGATTCGAACAGATCGCCGATCCGGAACGGCGCGAAGACAAAGCCGACAGGACGACCGGTCTCTGCGGCGAAGAACGGAGTGTACATCACGAAGCCGGCCTGCCTGTCGCTCGAATTCTCCCGAACCAGCTCCACGGTGCCCGAGGCGCGCAGACGCTCTTCTGTCAGCGCGGCCAGGATAGCCGCGCGGCGGACCGGGTTCGAGTACATGTCGAACCCGAGCGCCCCGAGACTACGGCTGCTTTGCGGCTCCATAAGAACGATGGGGACACGGGCTTCCTCGCTGGTTTCGGGCCAGGGGGCGCGGGCAATTCCGTAGTTCTGACCAAGCTCCCGCGCGATCACTTCATCCGATTGCGGCCCAGTCGGAACATAGCGCGCAAAACCGATGCCCTGGACACCTCTGAATTGTTCGCTTTTCTGCAGATGCCCGACAAATATCTTGAATTGTGCGGCGTTTGGCACCTCGCCCGTTGCTTCGAAGAAAGCCTCCGTGGATTTGACCAGCAGAATATGGCTGTCGATCCGGTCGCTCAGACGCTGAACAGCATTTTCGGCAATGGCCGAGAAGCTCATCTTATTGGTGTGGTCAATGGTGTACCAGGACGCTGCAGCTGTGAGCAAACCGACAAACGTGACCACTGCAAAGATCAGCACTGGTTGGACGCGGTACAACACTCTTGTTACCTTCTTTAATGGGAGACAGCATAATGCGCTAAGGCGTTTATGTCGCGTTTGCAAGCGTGTTACATCAAGGCCGGATCGGGTGAACATGCAAGCCGCTCGTTGCGCCCGAGAAACTCGGGCGGGTTAAATCAGCTGCACGGATAGGGCGCATACGCATATCCGTCTATTACACAGGTTAAGTCGGAATCAGTTTGAGGCAATTTTGTTGATCAGTTCCGGCATGCCGGGCTTTGTCGAAAACTCCATCAGGAACCGATCGTCAAAATCGGCGAAGCTCACCGACCGGTTCACTTGTGGAAATGTAACCATGCCCTTGTCGATACGCACCAGGTTCTCCTTGCAGAGACGGCTGATGGACCGGTTCACGTGCACGGTCGACAGACCCATGCAGTCGCCGATCTGCTCCTGGGTGAGTTCCAGTTCGAACCCCTTGCCATTGGCCAGCCCGACCTGCTCAAGCCGGGTCCACAGTTCCAGAAGAAAGTGCAGGATCCGTTGCGCGGCAGTCCGGGCGCCCAGCGAAACCTTGTGTTCTGCAAGAATATTGGTGTGGCGCACGGTCATCCAGTCGAGACCGGATGCGAGGACCGGAAAGCGGCGATGGATTTCGAGTATACGAACAGGCTCGATCAGCGCCAGGGACGAATTGGTCAGCGCAGCCGCCGAATAGATCGAGGAGTTCTTGAAATTGACATGCAGGCCGATGAAATCTCCTGGAAGGGATATTCCGATAATCAGTCTGCGGCCGCCTGCGGTTATCCTGTAGCGCATGACCCATCCGCTGCGAATAAGGAAGGTCAGGCGCAACGGTTCGCCATCGTGCAGAAATTCATCACCCTTGTCGACCGACGCCTGGTTGACCTGCATGGTTTCCAGATACTCGACCTCCTCGGAGGTGAGAAGCATGGACCGGCCCAGCCGCCTCACCAGCGCGCTGGCATCTTGCGGGATCGCACTCTGGCTTTCTGGCGACATCGGATCTGGCTTTCACAAAAAGAGACCCGGCAGTGGTCTGCCGGGCCTCCTACGATATGTGATTATTTCTTTTCAAGCCAGCTGTCGATTTCCTTCTCGGCTTCGTCGCGGGTCTTGCCGTAACGGGCCTGAATCTTGCCGGCCAGCTCATCGCGGCGGCCTTCGACAACATCCAGGTCGTCATCGGTGAGCTTGCCCCACTGCGCCTGAGCCTTGCCGCGGTATTCCTTCCATTTGCCTTCAACCATATCCCAGTTCATAGAATTTCTCCTTGTGACAGTTTGCCGGGCAGCCGTTCTTTGCTTCGCCAGCCGGCTCGGATTATCAACGCCGTACTCGATTTTTGGTTCCGAAGATTCCCATCGAAATTGATCCTGCTACGTGCCAGTTGGCAGGCATCGTGCAGCAAGCGCCAATGACGGCGCCGCGACGGCGTGCCGATCATCGTATGGATCAATCCTCAAGTGCGTGATGGCGGGCCGCAAGACGCCTGACGACGTCCTCGATTTCGCTGCGGTGCTTCATCAACACGGCGTGTGCAGCGTCGAAGGTCGCCCGGGGCAGGGAGTCCATGTTCCTGGCCAGCGTTTCCAGGGCGTCATCATAGGAAGACACGATCCGCCGTTCTCCATCGACAACCGCCGGAAGAACATCGCCGTCAATGTCGGTGAAAAAGGCTCTGGTGCGAACCACGCCTTCGTGAACCATCGACATGAACGAGCCGTCATCGGAAGGGTGCCTGCCCTGGGCGACCAGGAACTCGGCGAGTTCATGCGCCTGCCGGTCGGATGTTTCCCGCGTCGTTTCCAGCACGGTCCTGATTTCCGGCTCTGCCTTCTCAAGCATCACGTCGTAGCCGTGAACTGCATCGATGAGGGCAATATGAACATCGCCCACGGCATCCAGAACCTCGGTTGTCGTATCGTCCAATGTTTCATTTGTCATGACAGGCCTCTTTTGTGGGTCGTTTGCAGAGCGGGTGATCCAGGCGGATCCACACCGCGATTTATTCTCTCCCAGCGCTTCTAGGGCCGGGACAGGATCAGTTCAGCCGACGGGTTTCATCCGTGGTTGCCGATTGGGCATAGGTCGGGACAGTCATCTCGGGATCGATGAGTTCGAGCACGACCTTGAGTTCTCCATTGGCAGTGACGTCCCAGACGATCTCGGCATCCTGGTAAAACAGGGCAGGATCAATCTCGAGGCATTTGCCAAGGGCATGCTCTTGCCCCGCCGCCATCATCCGGAGGGAGGGAGACAGGTCCGCCTCGCATTGCCGTACGGTTTCATAGGCCACGGCCGGTGCGGGCTGTTCTGTGCAGTTCTTGTAGCCGTCGCTGCAAGCGATCAGAATCATGAAGGCTGCGATGTGTTCCATGACGCTTCTCCTTTGGAGAATTAACGCGCGGTCATGCTGGAAGTTCCGTTCCGGTTGATTTTGCGGCAAAAGTCACTGTGTGGATGTTCCGAGTTCAGGGTGCAGAGCATCCCCTGTGCGCCAAAATGGACGCGCAGCGCTCCGGCCTACGCAACCGGAGTTCAATTGAGTTCGTATTGGGTGTCGGGAATCGTCAGCTCATAGACAATCTGGCTATCACTCGCCTCGTGGCGCACGCTGGCCGACAGGGCTTGCGGAACGATGCGCTTGAGCACAGTGCCGGAGAACCCTGTCCCGTGCGCCGGCGGCAGGCCGATTGCTACCGGCGGCACCAGGAACGTTTCCGTCCATGTGACAACCAGCTCGGTCTGATTGTTGCCGTTCAGACGCCGCTCCGCCGAGAGCACGATCTCGCCCCCGGCAGGCCCGAGAGCGCCGGTGGCCAGGGAATTGATTGTCAATTCATGCAACGCCAGACCGAGATGCAGCGCCGCGTTCGGGAGCAGATACGCGTCCTCGCCTGCCATCGAGAAACCTGGCGGATTCTCGCCAACCAGCGGGCGCAATTGTGACTTTGTGAGCTCAAACAATTCAGCGCCACGCCAATCGGACGCGGTAACCAGATCCTGCGACTGAGCCATCGACTGGATCCGGTTGCGGAAAGCGAACAGAAATTCGTCAAGATCGTGGGTTGAGCGTGCGGTTTGCGAGGCGATGGATTGAATGATCGCCAGGAGGTTCTTCGAGCGGTGATTGAGTTCACGAAGCAGCGTCCGGAGAACTGTCTCGCGGTATTTCAGGTCATCAATATCGAGGATGGTTGTCACCACGCCGATGATTGCCCCGCTGTCATCGGGGTCCGGATCCATGTGCAGCAGATACCACCGCCGCTTTTGATCGACCTCGCGCAGGACTTCCAGCTTTGAGGCTTCTCCGGTATTGATGACCTCGCGCTTGGCTACGCCAATCCGTGCGGCCTGCATCTCGCCGAACAAGGCAGTGTCCGACTTGCCGATGACTTCAACCTCCTTTGGCCACAATTCCGGAAGGTTCGCACAAAACCTGATGGTCAGGTTCAAGTCCTGGTAGATCATCGACACACCAGCGTTCCGCAAACCCGCCAGCACAAAACTCAGCCGATGGGACTCCTTGAGTGAATTCAGGGGCATCGAGCACTCTTCAATGTGTTGGCCAGGGTCCATCGGGACGGAATGCGGGCACTGAAAATCAATCCAGCGCCCGCTTCCCTTGCTTGGCTAGCTTCCTTTAGGTGTAGGTCAGCATGCCGGATGATCAAGTTTTCCGGACGAAATTCATGATCACGGAAATGACCAGAAGCGCCAGAAACAGGAAGAACAGGATCTGGGCGATACCCGCCGACGCACCGGCGATACCACCAAATCCGAGAACACCTGCGATAATGGCGACAACCAGAAAGACAAGAGCGTAGTAAAGCATCGAGAATCTCCTTTGTCATTCGATGAGAACTAAACGCCCTGTGTCTCAATTGGTTCCGGTCATTGTTTGCGTCTCATCCGCAGGGTCGCTGACGGCATTGAAAAACAGCGCCTGGCTGATCAATGCCTTGACCATATCCGGATTGAACGGCTTGGTCACCAGAAACGCCGGCTCGGGCTTTTCGCCGGTCAACAGGCGCTCCGGGAACGCCGTGATGAAAATGACGGGCAGAGTGTCATCTTTCAGGATGTCGTTGACCGCATCAATTCCCGAACTTCCATCCGCCAGCTGAATATCCGCCAGGATCATCTTGGGTCTGGTTCGCTTGTAGAGTTCCAGCGCCTCCATGCGGGTGCGGGCAATGCCGGTGACGCGATGGCCGAGTGTTTCCACCATGTCCTCAATGTCCATGGCTATCAGCGGCTCGTCCTCGATGATCATGATATCGGTTGCGACCTGTTCGGAAATTTCCCGCGCAGCGGTGTCCATGAGTTTGGACAGCCCGGCCTCATCCACACCCAGAATTTCAGCGCATTGCTCGGTACTGAAGCCTTCGACGGCAATGAGAAGAAATGCCTTGCGGGCCTGCGGCGTCACGGCCTCCAGATTGGCGGCAGCTCTTTTCTCCCACCCGAAAGGGGTGACATTCTCGGGCATGGGAACCGACAGGCTGTCAAAGAGTTGAGAGTACAGTTTGTACAAGGCAACGCGATCATCGCCCGAAGCGGGGAACACGGAGAGATCCGCGATGAGCGCCTCAAGCGTCGCTGCGACGAAGGCGTCTCCGGAAGTTTGTGACCCGGTTACCGCACGTGAGAAGCGACGTAGATAGGGAAGATGCGGCGCAATGCGCATGGATAATGTCGTCATTATTTACCCCTTGATTGTCCACAGAAAGTGGCGACAACTGAGAAAACGCACAGGTTTAAAAAAAGTTCCAGCTGTGTGGAACTTTTTTTTGGATGGCGCATTATGCCGTCATGTTGATTCAAACTGGGCTGATAAGGGGTATGATGACCAAAACTCAGAAAGGCGCACCCGTCACGGGCAAGCGGTCCTCCAATCATGATGCGACTGATGCGATCGCCACGCAACTGAAGCACTATTACAAATCCGTCGAGCAGGAGCCGATTCCCGATCAGCTTCTCGACCTGCTCGAAAAACTCGATCAGGCAGAGCGTGCTGGTAAATCCAATGGCACAAACTGAGATGAGCGGTCCGGATACCATGATAGCCGATGCGGCTGCGCCGTTCTCGTTCAAGCGCGAATTGCTTGCCGCCCTGCCGGGCTTGCGGGCCTTTGCGGTCTCGCTCGCCCGCCGGCACGACCGGGCCGATGACCTGGTTCAGGAAACGGTGATGAAGGCCTGGAGCAAGCAGGAAAGCTTTCAGCCCGGAACCAATATCCGCGCCTGGCTGTTCACCATCCTGCGCAATGAATTCTACAGCCAGATGCGCAGAAAGGGCAGGGAACTGCCTGATCCGGACGGCGTGTTCGCTGGCAACCTTGCGACCCACCCGGAGCAATATGGCAAGCTTGACATGGCCGATTTCAAGGCAGCTCTCGACACATTGCCGGACGACCAGCGTGAGGCCATCATTCTGATCGGGGCGTCGGGTTTTGCCTATGAGGAAGCAGCCGAGATCGCCGGCGTTGCCGTCGGCACGATCAAGAGCCGGGTCAACCGCGCGCGTTCCCGGTTGCGGGACCTCCTGGGCATCGATGGCGAGAGCGATTACGGGCCTGACAGCACATCCGCGCCTCTGGTGAACAAGACCTCAAGCGGCATGTAATACAGCAACGCCAAACCAGCGATCGAGATCGGCAGCCAGTCAGCCCCTGGCTTCCGGTCCGGTCATGGCCAGCGGCACCACCCAGCGGTCATAGTCATTGGCGTCAACCCCCGCCTCAATCGCAGCAGCGCGCAACGTCAGTCCCTCCGCATGCGCGCGCTTGGCGATGCTGGCTGCCTGGTCATAGCCGACATGCGGCGCAAGCGCCGTGACCAGCATCAGGGACTGCTCCATGAGATCGGCGATGCGCGCCCGGTCGGGCTCGATCCCGGCCACGCAGTTGTCGGCGAAGGAGCGCGCGACGTCGCCGATCAGCCGGATCGATTGCAGCACGTTGAAAATGATCACCGGCTTGAACACATTGAGCTCGAAATTGCCCTGGCTGCCGGCGAAGGTGACCGCCACGTGGTTGCCGATGACTTGCGCGCAGACCATCGTCAGCGCCTCGCTTTGCGTCGGATTGACCTTGCCAGGCATGATCGACGAGCCCGGTTCGTTTTCCGGCAGGATCAGCTCGCCCAGACCCGATCTTGGACCAGAGCCGAGAAAGCGTATGTCCTGGGCGATCTTGAAAAGCCCGGCGGCAAGCGTGTTGAGCGCGCCTGACAGTTCCACCATGGCGTCGTGGGCGGCGATGGCTTCGAACTTGTTGGCCGCAGTGGTGAACGGCAGGCCGGTGAGCCGCGCCACATGGCCGGCGAAACTTTCGGCAAAGCCTTCGGGCGCATTCAGTCCGGTGCCGACAGCCGTCGCGCCCTGGGCCAGCGGATAGAGCCGCGGCAGGCAGGCCTCAATGCGGGCGATGCCCGCCTGCACCTGGGCGGCATAACCCGAGAACTCCTGCCCGAGGGTGATCGGCGTGGCGTCCTGAAGATGGGTGCGGCCGAGCTTGACGATCCCCTCCCAGGCTTTGCTCTTGGCATCCAGCGTGGCGTGAAGATGCGACAGCGCCGGCATCAACCGGTCGGAAAGCTCGCGTGCTGCGGCAATGTGCATGGCCGAGGGGAAGCTGTCATTGGAGGATTGCGACCGGTTGACGTGATCGTTCGGATGCACTGGTGTTTTCGACCCAGCGACACCGCCGAGGGCGAGGATGGCGCGATTGGCGATCACCTCGTTGACATTCATGTTCGTCTGCGTGCCGGACCCTGTCTGCCAGACCTTGAGCGGAAAATGCGCGTCGAGCGATCCGCCTGCGACCTCGGCTGCCGCCGCCGCAATGGCCTCGCCGATCCCGGACTCGATCAGCCCGGCTTCCATGTTGGCCAGCACCGCCGCCTGCTTGACCAGCCCCAGCGCATGGATCAGCGGAAGCGGCATGGTCTCGTCTCCGATGCGGAAATTCCCCAGGCTGCGCTGTGTCTGCGCACCCCACAACCGGTCAGCGGGGACCTCGATGGGTCCGAAGGAATCCGTTTCTGTGCGTGTTCCGGTCATGGAGTTCGGCCTTTCTGTCGTGAGGGGGACGGTTTGACGCTCACCTTAATCACATCAGTCCCTGCAGGACAGGGCCACCGGTCTGCGCTGTCAAGCGGGCGAAGGATGACGCAGTGCATCGCCGCAGGACAAAGCCTCCAACAGCCCCGATCTTGCGCAGGCAGACGAACCGGCTCAGAGGGCATGCTTTTCGCCCGCCGCGCTCGTATCAGCGTCGCCCTTTTCGGTCCCCATACACCATGCGGATTTTTTCTGCTGAAGCTAATGAAATCCTAACAGACAGTTGAGCACTCGACGGGCATGCGGGAGGCGTACGTGAAAACAGACACCTTGTTGGGGGAAAAGTGTAGTCTGCGACGGGCATTGTTGGCGTCGACCACAATGGCATTTTTTGCCGTTACACCAAGTACCACCCATGCACAAGCTGTCCCTGATGGTCGTACGGCGACGACCGTCACGGGGTCCGGGGCAATCAGCAACGTTCACACCCAGACCATCAGTCAGGGCCATGGCATCAACAGTTTTTCGAGCTTCAATGTCGGCGTCGGCGCCAGCGTCAATATTCACGCGCCGACCGGCACGGCGGGTACGGTCAACATTGTCAATGGGCCAGCCAGCCAGATCCAGGGTGCGGTGCGCGGCATGCAGAACGGCGCCGTTGGCGGGGCCATGTATTTCGCCAATCCCAACGGCGTGGTGATCGGGCCGTCAGGCTCGATGAGCGCAGGCTCGGTGTCGGTCTCAACGCCGACCCAGGGCTTCGTGGACGGTTTCTTCGATGGCAATGGCCAGGTCCGGGCAGGACATGTGCGGCAGACGATCGACGGTACGTCGCCGCAATCGGGCGCCTCAGTCGATGTCCATGGCCGTGTTGAGGGCTACACCGGCGTGCGCATTCGCGCGGGCGGCAATGTCAACATCTGGGGCGAAGTTACCTCCGGCAGCCGCTCATCGGCGGCACAGGGGCATATCTCGCTGAAGGCCGGCGGCAGCGTCAATGTCAATCAGGGCGGCAGGGTGAACGCGCGCGCGGGCGCAGACGGCGGCACCGTCAGCATGCGTGCCGGCGCCGACATCAACGTCTATGCCGGATCGGTTGTGCTTGCCGAGGGTGAGGGACACGGCGGCGGCGGCACCATCGACGTGTTTGCCAAAGGCGCTGCGCGGCTCAAGAGCGACGCAGTGATTTCGGCCGCAGCACTCGGCTCCGGCGATGGCGGCTTCATCGAGTTCTCGGCCACCGACCTCGTCCAGGTCGCAGGCGAACTCAAGGCCTATTCTGCTGGCGGCGGCGCAGGCGGCACAATTTACATCGACCCGAACATCGTCGAGATCGTTGCGTCCCAGAACACCAATGGCG
Source organism: Hoeflea sp. (assembly GCA_019084245.1). Taxonomy (GTDB): domain Bacteria; phylum Pseudomonadota; class Alphaproteobacteria; order Rhizobiales; family Rhizobiaceae; genus Hoeflea. Next base: position 233,527 of record JAHRFE010000029.1, on the reverse strand, counting down.
CCGACCTGCATATCGAGGCTCTGGAACGGATCACCGTCGGCGAGGACGTTATCATCTCGACGCGCCAGGTGGCCGATGGCGCCAACCACGAAACCGCGGTCTCAACTGGCGATTCCGGTGACATTCATCTTGAAGCGCCCAACATCGATATTCTCGACGGCGCCGCGCTCTATGCCCATGTTCAGGGGGCGCAATGGTATGATCAGGGGACGTTTGAAGGCGGCACGATCTTTCTCGACGCGCACAGGATCGATTCCAACGAGGGCATTGCGATCGACGACGCCCAGAACGCGGTGCCCGTCGGATCGGTCTCGATAACGATCGTCAACGCCAAGCTGCTCGCCGGCAATATCGATATCAAGGCGGAGATCCTCAAGGACAATGTGATCCGCGCAGACGATTCGGTGAACACCTATGCCGACTCCGTCGCCGATTGGCTGCCGGTCGGTTCCGACAAGCTCATTGAACTCGCGGAAGGCCTGGGTGAGGACACCCAGCAGCTTGTCGAGGATCTCGGGCTCGAGCAGTTGCCGCAGTTCCTCAGTGCAACATCCAGCATCGTCATCAGCGGCTCAAAGCTGATCGGCCAGGGCAGCATCGATGTGCAGTCGATAGCCACGACGGAAGTTGATCTGGCGCCGGAAAACAAGACCGTTTCGCTCGCGGTTGCGGCGACGAACACGGTAGCGCGCACGATCGTGCAGGATTCGGTCCTCTACACCTGGGGCATCAATCCGGCATCGGGCTCCATTAACACCGAGGGCACGATCTCGGTCGGCTCGACCGCGCGCGAAGTCCAGAATCTCGTCGCGACGTCGAACGTCGTCGATGCGGAGAGTGAGAACCCGCCGGTCAATGTCGCCATCGCGCTCTCGGCGCGCCGTGCGCGGGCGGAAACGATCATAGACGGATTCCCGACGCAGGACATTCGCGCAGGCATCGCTCCGCCAGATCCCGATGGCTTCTCCCCTCACCGCTATCCGGTGCTGTGGGGCCGCAACGGCGTGTCGGTGACAGCCGAGAAGGTCGAGGACATTACACTTCGCGCCGACGCCGTTACCAATGCCGACACGAAGGGCGCGGCGATCGCCTTGTCGCTGTCGGACAGCGAAGCACGGGTGGTGATCGGCGCGCAGATCGCCGACTACAGTTCCGACATCGAGGTGCGCGCGCAGCACAGGGTCGAGAACTTCACCAGCATCGCCAGTGTCACCGGCGGGTCGCTTGCTGCGCCCACCGAGGATGATGATGACAGTGAGGCGATCGAAGAGGAAGATCGCGAGGCACTTGGCGGTGCGCTCCAGGCAGTCGCGTCGACGGTTGCCGACAAGGTCTCCGACGACGGGGACGGAGCGGGTGACGAATCCACGGCCGGGAGCCGGTTCGGCGTTGCCTTCAACCTGTCACTGCACGACTACGACACGCGCACGATGATCGGGCCAGAGGACTTCACCTATATCGACCCGGTCACGGACGAGGTCCGCTCGCTCGGCACGGCGGCATTGCGGGCATATGTCGGCTATCAGGGCCTTGGCAACACGTTCACCGGCTATATGGAGGACACACCGGGCATCAGGGTCGAGGCGATCAACGATTTCGGCTCGCCGGTGGTGCGCTCCGTCGTCTCGCTCGGCTCGTCAACGCCCGGCGACGACGAGCCTGGCGGGCTCACCGGCCTGAGCGGCGACAGCCTGCAGGATGCCGGCGAACGTGTCTATACCGGCGCGTTCAATATTGCCTGGTGGGATGCCGATGCGCGGGTCGAGTTCGGCCCGAACGAGGGGTTCTTCAGTCGCGAGCCGATCTACACAATCGCTGACGTCACCATCGAGGCGCGCAATAGTTTCGACGAGCATCTGCCGCGTGAGGAACTCGGCACACTTTGGGATGACTATGTGGAGGCGGCCAAGGGTGATGGCGCTGATGGTGCCTCCGCCATCGAGCGCTGGGGCGCGGGCGACGGTCTTTTCCTGGCCGACGGGGACGAGGAGCGCGTCATGTTCGACGCCCGCGCCGAGGGCATGGGCAGTGAATTGGGCGCAGGTCTTTCTGCCACGATCCTCTCGCTCGACCTCAATGCCGACAGGTGACAAGTGACTGGTCGCGATATGTCGAAGGATGCAGTCATCCGTTCACACTGGTGCATGGCCATCATGATCCGGTGGTGCGGATCAGCACGGTGCGTGATTTCGCCCGACGATATCAGGGGCGCGCCAGGCTCGTGGAGGTGGAGGATCAGGGCCAACTGCTCTTCTATGCACGGCCCGATATCGTTCTCGACGCCCTGTCAGCCTATGCATGACTTGAGACAGGCCGGCTTAAACGGCCCCTCGTGGCGGTGACGCGAAGGCGACTCCGGGGGCCGGCCACAAGGAACGGGATGGCAGCAGCATGTCCATGATGCGATCAAGCTGGGGCAGACGATTGCACGAATTGCGACCGCCCAGGACCCCTCCTCCAGGCGGCTTATCCTTCAATCCTTTCCTGCCTTGTTCAGGATAAAATCGAAACGGGATTTCCACATCGTGTCGCCTGCGTCGCCGGGCTCGACCGCGGCCAGCAATGATGCCTTGACCCCGAAGACGGCGTCCGATGTCAGCCAGGGATCGTCGGCCACGAAAGTGTGGGTCACGATTGTCTCGAAGCCGTCTGCCGAGATGATGAAATGCATGTGCGCCGGCCGGTTCGGATGGCGCCCAAGGGCTGCCAGCATCTGCCCGACGGGTCCGTCATCGGGGATCGGGTAGGACACCGGACGGATGCCGCGAAACGCGTAGCGGCCATCCTCGCCGGTCACGAACACGCCGCGATTGTTCCATTGCGGCTGGATGTCGGGTTGCTGAACGTCGTAATAGCCGTCGGCATTGTCGCACCAGACATCGAGCTTTGCCCCTGACACGGGATTGCCCTTGAGATCGAGGACGCGGCCTTCGAACAGGCAGCTCTCGCCCTTGCCGTCGAGCGAGATCGTGTCGCCCATTTCGCGCACCGGCGCGCCCTCGACATGGAAAGGTCCCAGCACGGTGTTTTCCGTCGCGCCCGAGGGTCTGCGGTTGTTGATCGCGTCCACCAGCATGGACAGGCCCAGCACGTCGGACAGCAAGATGAATTCCTGCCGATTGCTGTCGCACATCTGCCCGGTCCGGGTCAGGAAATCGATTGCGGTTCCCCATTCCGCCTGTGTCAGTTCAACATCCTTCGCAAAGTCATGCAGGTGCTTGACCAGCGATTCCATCACCTGGCGCAGACGCGGATCGGCCTGCTCGTCGATCCGGACATTGACGCTCTCGACGGAGCCGCTTTCGGTGAAATAGTTGATCTCCGATGCGTTGCTCATGCCACTTTCTCCCTTGCCTGTGACACGCTTTCAGAACCACGATCGAGGATCGCGGTCATGGCGCGCATCAATTCGCCGGCCGGGTCATCCGGCAGTTCCATGGCGCGCCAGGCCACATGGTGGTCCGGCCGGACCAGCACACAGCCGCTTTCCGCCGTTTCGCGCGCGGTGGCCCAGTCGCCGTGATGATCGACCCATGTCCGGCGCGGACCGATGACATGCACGGTAATGTTCAGCCCGAGCGCCTTGCCGACCGTCTCGGCGGCCTCAGTCCAGCGCTCGCCGGAAATTCCGGTCAGGATCGTGAACCGGCCCTTGCCGGTCAGATCGAGCGTCGAGTGCCGTTTGCCCTCCTGGTCATAGATCCAGGCATGGGGCAGTCGCGCGCCCGGCCATGTGGTCGGCTGGTAATGCAGTTCCGGGTCCTTCGCGAACTCGGGCTCGGGCTGGCCGTCGGTCACCGCCGCGGGCGACGCGTAGCGCTGGTTCATCTCCACGCCATGGGCGTCAAACTCGTATTTCTTGAACGCGAACGCCTTGCGCAGCGCTTCGCGCTGTCGCTCTGCTGCGTCGGTCGCGTCGCAGCGCGCATCCATCGAGGCCTGGATCTTCTCGATATCGGTGCCGCCATCCATGCCGAGCGCCTCGAAGATCGGGCCGAATTCCGCGATCGACTGGTTGGCGCGCGTGACGATCTGCCTGGCGACCGGCGCGCGCTCCTGGGAATAGGTGTCGAGCAGGGCAGGGCCGGCCTCGCCGCGGATGACGGCGGCGAGCTTCCAGGCGAGGTTGAAGCCGTCCTGGATCGAGGTGTTGGAACCGAGTCCGTTCGAGGGCGGGTGCCGGTGGGCGGCGTCGCCCATGATGAAGACGCGGTCCTTCTGCATGTGGGTCGCATACATGTTGTTGACGGTCCAGGTGTTGGCCGACAGGAGCTCGATCTCGAGATCCGGATCGCCGACCAGCTGGCGCGCCACATCGGTGGCGACCTCCGGCGTGACTTCCGGGGCAGGCTGGTTGATGTCGTAGCCCCAGACGATCAGCCACTCGTTCCAGGGCCGCACCATGCGCACCAGCCCCATGCCGATGCCGCCGACATCGGCGCCGGGCTGCATCACCCAGTAGAGAACCGAAGGCCGGTGGGCGACATATTTGGACAGGTCCGCGCGAAACAGGATGTTCATTGATCCGCCGACGCCCATCTTGCCCTCGAAGGGCAGGCCCAGATCCTCGGCGACCTTTGAGTTGCCGCCGTCGGCGCCGATGAGGTATTTCGAGCGGATGGTGATGTCCTTCCCCGTCAGGCGGTCGCGACAGGTCGTCGTTACGCCGTCTGCGTCCTGGACGTGGGATGTGTATTCCGTCGACATCCGCGCCTGGGTGCCGCGCGAACAGGCGGTCTTGAACAAGAGCGGCTCCATCAGCGTCTGCGGCAGGTCGTTCATCATCGTCGGCGACGACAGATGGTGCTCGGCGCGCGACAGCGGATGGCTGCCCCAGCTCTTCATCCGGCCGATCTCCTCGCCCGCCAGGCTTTCGCAGAACACGTTCTCGCCCATCAGGTCCTGTTCGGTGCAGTGCATGTAGGCTTCGGCCACGACCTCGGGTCCGAGGTCGCGCAGCACCTCCATCGTGCGCTGGTTGGTGATGTGCGCCCGCGGCGTGTTGGCGAGCCAGCGGTAGCGGTTGATCACCATGTTCTCGACGCCATAGGAAGACAGCAGCGCCGCAGTGGCCGAGCCCGCCGGCCCGGTTCCGATGATGAGTACGTCCGTGGTGATATCCGCCATGATTATTCCTCCCTTGGTGTGCTTGTCTGCCCGGCGATCTTGCCGCCCGAAAGGCGCCGCCGGATCGGAAACAGTTGAATGCCGCTCTTGTCGCTGATCAGGCCCCAGAGCCCGCGCGGCGCAAACAGCATGATGACGATGCCCATCCCGCCCAGCGCGATCAGGTACCAGGCCCCATAATCGGCAAACAGGGTCTGCAGGGCGAAGAACACCAGCACGCCGATGATCGGGCCCTCGATGGTGCCGATGCCGCCGATCACCACGATGAAGATCACGAAGGCGGTCCAGTCGATCACCGAGAACGCGCTGTCGGGGCTGATCCGCCCGTTCTGCAGGAAGATCAGCCCGCCGGCGATCCCCGTGCCGAAGGCGGCGATGAGAAAGACGGCCCATTTCATTCGCGCCGCGTCGACGCCCACCGATTTGGCAGCCTCCATGTTGTCGCGCACGGCGGCGAGCGCCAGGCCGCGCTTGGTTCTCAGCAGCCAGTAGATGCCGCCGATCGTCGCCACCAGCAGCGCGAGCGCCAGCCAGTAGGCAAGGATGTCGCGCGCCGCTGAATCGCGCACGTCAAACATGGCCTGGATCCATTCGACGCCCCACATCGCTTCGCGGGCGTCGCGCGGCAGCGAGGTGCCGGTGCCGCCGCCGACGGCCCGCCACTGCGCCACCACCAGCCGCGCCACCTCGGCCACCACCCAGGTCCCGATGGCAAAATAGGCGCCCTGCAGGCGGAAGGCGAAAAAGGCCGTGGGGATGGCGAGCAGCAAAGCGCCGACGCCCGACAGCAGCAGCGCCGCGATCGGGTTCCACCCCCACAGGATGACGGAACCGAACAGCATGTAGGCGCCGAAGCCGACAAAGGCCTGCTGCCCGACGCTCACCAGCCCGCCATAGCCTGCGAGCAGGTTCCAGAACTGGGCCAGCACCAGCATGGTGAAGATGAAGAACAGGTCCTGAATCAGCCCGCGCCCGGCGAAGGCCGGAAGCACGATGGCCACGACCACCAGGCAGGCTGCTGCAAAGGCTGCGAAGGTGGACGTCCGGGTGCGGGTCGAGACGGTATAGGGATGTGTGCGCATCAGTCGTTCGCCCTCGGAAACAGTCCCCGCGGCCGGACCAGCAGGACAAGCAGGAAGGCCACGTGGCCGGCCAGGATCTGCCATTCGGGATTGATGGCGGCCCCCAGCGTCTGGGCCACGCCGATGATGATCCCGCCCGCCAATGTCCCCCAGAGCGAGCCAAGCCCGCCGATGATGACGGCTTCAAACGCGTAGATCAGCCGGGCCGGTCCGATGGTCGGATCGAAATTGGAGCGTGTGCCCAGATACAGCGCGGCGATGGTGACGACCACCATGGCGATACCGGTGGCCTGGGCGAAGACCCGCTGCGGCTTGATGCCCATCAGGCTTGCCGTCACCGGATCATCGGAGGTTGCGCGGAAGGCGCGACCGAGTGCCGTGCGGTAGAACAGCCATTGCAAGGCCAGGATCACGCCGATGGCCGAGATCAAGGTCAGCAGCGGCATCAGCCCGACGGTCACCGGACCGATGGGAAGCGACGCGGTTTCGAGAGTGCCCGCGGGAATGCGGCGGCTGTCGGCCGAAAACCCTTCCTGCAGCACGTTCTGGATCACCACGGAGAGGCCGAAGGTGACGAGCAGCGGCGGCAGGATATCCGGTCCGAGCACCCGGTTGAGCACGAAGCGCTGCAGGCCGTAGCCGATGGCGAACATCACCGGCATGGCGACAAGCGCCGCCACGAAGGGGTTGAGCCCGAGCATCGAGACGATGACGAGCAGCAGATAGGCCGCCAGCACGATCAGGTCGCCATGGGCGAGGTTGACCAGCCGCATGATGCCGAAGACCAGCGACAGGCCCGCAGCAAACAGCGCGTAAAGCCCGCCGAGCAGCACGCCCTGCACGATCGTGTCCACCCAGATCATGCGCCAACTCCGAAATAGGCCTTGTGGATGGCGTCGCGGCTGAGCTCCGAGGGCGTTCCCTCGAGCGTCACCTTGCCCTCCATCATGCAATAGACCCGGTCAGCCACCTTGAGCGCCTGGCCGATGTCCTGTTCGACGATGATGACGGAGGCTCCGGCTTGCCTGATCCGGGGCAGCGCCGCGTAGATGTCGCGGATGATGACCGGCGCCAGCCCGAGTGAAAGTTCGTCGCACAGCATGATCTTCGGATTGCTCATCAGCGCCCGGCCGATGGCTACCATCTGCTGCTGTCCGCCCGACAGGGCGTTTCCGGGCGCGTGGCGGCGTTCCTTCAGCATCGGAAACATCGAATAGACCGCATCAAGGTCCCATGTGCCGTTGCCGCTTCTGCGGTAGGCGCCGATCATCAGGTTCTCCTCGACGCTGAGCGAGGGGAACAGGCGGCGGCCCTCGGGCACCATCGAGATGCCGAGTTCGACGATGTCGTCGGCCTCAAGCGCCCCGATAGGCTGGCCATCGAGCACCACCATGTCCGGCTCCTGCCTGAGCACGCCCGCAAGCGAACGCAACAGCGAGGACTTGCCCGCCCCGTTGGCGCCGATGATGGCGACGCATTCGCCCTCGTCAAGCGTGATATCGACCCCGAACAGGGCCTGGAAATCGCCGTAATGGGCGGTTAGCCCATGGGTCTCAAGCAGCGCCATCAGACCTCGATCCCCAGATAGATTTCCTGCACGTCCTTTGACGCCATGATCGCTTCCGGGTCGCCCAGGCCGATGATCTTGCCGAAATCGAGCACCAGCAGCCGCTCGACCACGCGGTTGAGCGCGTGCAGCACATGCTCGATCCAGATGATGGTCACGCCCTCGCGGTGCAGCGAGCGGATGGTGTCGACAAGCGCGATGCACTCGCCCTCGGTCAATCCTCCGGCGATCTCATCGAGCAGCAACAGCTTTGGACCCGTGGCCATGGCGCGGGCCAGTTCAAGACGCTTGCGCTGCAAGAGCGACAGGCTGCCCGCCAGCACATTGGCCGAGCCGATCAGTTCGGTGCGCTCGAGGATCCCGGCGCAATCCTGCTCCGCCTCGCGTTCGCTGCAGGGCCGGCCGTGGGTGGCCGCCACCAGCAGGTTCTCGAACACGGTCAGCTTGTCGAAGGGCTGCGGGATCTGGAACGAGCGTCCGACGCCGGCGATGCAGCGCTGCATCGGCGGCACCCTTGTGACGTCCTCGCCCATGAACAGGATCGAACCGCGGTCGGCGCGAAGATTGCCGGTGATCAGGTTGAACAGCGTCGACTTGCCGGCGCCGTTCGGACCGATGATGCCGAGCGCCTCGCCCGGCGGCACCGCAAAGCTCACGTCGTCTGTGACTGTGAGCGCGCCGAAACTCTTCGACACGCCCGCAAGTTTCAGGATCGGTTCCACCGGGTTGGTCATGGATCGGGCTTTCAAGCGTGTTTCGGCGATAGTGTTGAATGCCGCTCCGCGATGCGGAGCGGCAGGGTTCATCGTCAGGACAGCGCTTCCATCACGCCCTGTGTCGGAATGTTCGGCGCGGTCTGGTTGTCGACGACCACCAGATCAAACGTGCCGTCGTCCTTGCGCCGCCACTGCCCGCCGACGAGCGGCGTCTTGCAGACGTTCTTGGCTGCGAACGGCGGCACGCCCTCTCCGTTCCAGGCAACGCGGCCGACAATGGTGTTGAGATCACTTTTCGCGATTGTTTCGGCCATGTCTTCCGCGTCGGTCGGGTCATCCGCCCGCTTGATCACATCGGCCGCCATTTCGAACAGCGAATGGACGAAGCCGATCGGCTGTGTCCACGGACGCCCGGTGGCTTCGGTGAAGGCTGCCGCGAGTTCGGCGCAACTCTGACCGGTCAGCGAGGAGCTGAACGGATGGTTGGCCGACCACCAGACTTCGGAGGACAGGTTGTGGCCTGATTGGCCCAGTGTCTCCACCGATTGCGGGAACAGGATCGCCTTGGCGACGGTGATCGCCTTGGGCGACAAGCCCTGCTGGATGGCCTGGTTGCGGAATGTGGTGAAGTCGGGCGGAATGACGACGCCGGTGATGATGTCCGTATTGGCCTGCTTGAAGGCGTTGATCTGCGCCGTGAAGTCATCGGTCAGGTTCTGGAACCGGCCCGGATCGACCGTCTCATAACCTGCGGCGGCAAAGCCCGGCGCCACGCCGACATTCGGATCGCCCCAGGCATTGCCATCGGCATCATTGGGGAACAGGCCGCCCACCTTCTTGTTGGTCTCAAGCTGGTTCCACATGTTGGTGAACACCGCGATCACGTCTTCGAGCCCCCAGAAGTAGTGATAGGTGAAGTCGAACGGCCTCCAGCTTTCGGGATTACCCGGATTTCCCTGCTGGCCGATGAACCATGGCTGCCAGGGCGCCTTGGTCGAAATCGTCGGCACGCCTTCGCTCTCGCACACGGTCGAGACCGGGTTGGTGGTTTCCGGCGTAGAGGCGACCAGCATCAGGTTGATCTCGCTGTCGATGATCAGCTCCTGCGCCACGTCGGCCGCCCGATTGGGATTGGACTGGCTGTCCTTGACGATGACTTCCACATCCATGCCCTGTTCGGCCACATAGCGGTTGAACATGTCGATGGTGAAGGCGTCGGCTTCGGCAAAGCCTGCCAGCGGGCCTGTCTGCGGGCTGACATAGCCGATGCGGATCTTCCGGTTCTGCGCGATGGCCGGCATCGCCAGCCCGCCCGCGGCGATGATGAGGCCGCCGGCGGCGGCCGTCTTGATAATGCGTCTGCGTGAAATCATCTGCTTATCCTCCCGTGAACGATTGAGTCTGACGTCTGCTTCAGTGTTCGGGCCTCCGCCCTTCCCAGGCGGCCTGCAGCAGGGACCTGATGTCGTCCTGCGTGAAGGGCCGCGGATTTGCGTAGGAATTTTGAACCGCGATTTCGGCGGCGGTGTCGAGATCGGCTTCGCTCAGGCCGAGATCCTGCAGACGCATCGGTGCATCGGCTTGCTTGGCGAAGTCCCAGAGACCGGCTCCCGGCGTCGCGCCAAAGATCTCCTCCATCGGCTTGAGCGCATCGGTCGCCGCCGAATTGAAGCTTGTCGTGTGCGGCAGCAGGATGGCGTGGGTCTCGGCATGCGGCGTGTTGAAACTGCCGCCGATCACGTGGGCGAGCTTGTGGTGCAGCGACATCGCGACATAGCCGAGCGCGGTGGAGCAAAGCCATGCGCCATAAAGCACCCGCGCGCGCGCCTCCGCGTCGCGCGGCGTCTCGCGCAGGACCGGCAATCCGGCCTTGAATGCGCGCATGGCCTCGACCGCCATCAGGCTCGTCACCGGATTGGCATCCGGCGCATAAAGCGCCTCGACGCCATGGGCGATGGCGTTGAGCGCCGAGGTCACGGTCATCTGGGCGGGCAGGGTGAGCGTGAGGTCGACGTCGTAGATCACCGTTTCCGGCCGGATCGACGCGTCCCGCCTTGTCGTCTTCCGCCCGTTCTCGGTCTCGCCCAGAATGTCGGTCATCTCCGAGCCGGCATAGGTCGTGGGAATGGCGATCTGGTTGACGCCGGTGCGGGTGGCAATCGCCTTGCCGAGCCCGATGGTGGAGCCGCCGCCGATCGAGACCACGCAATCAGCGCCGCTCTGCCTGAAGGCTTCCAGCGCCTTCTCGGTCACCTCGACCGGCGTGTGCATGGCGGCTTCACAGAAGGTTCCCGCCGACAGCGCGCCGAGCTGGGTCGAAAGCGACTTGGCGTCATCGGCCTGGTTCGGCGTCGACAGCACCAGGGCCCGATTGCCGCCCAGGCGCTCGACTTCCTCGGCGGTGCGCGCAAGCGTTCCCGGGCCGAAGACGACACGGGTCGAAATGCCGGGGAAGATGAAGCCGTCCGTGGGCAATGTCATGTCGTGTACTCCGGCAGGTCTGTGCCTTCACCAACCCTGCGCAGCAGGCTGGAAAAGGCTTCGATTTCATCATCCGACACCAGATGGTCTCGGCCGGGGAAAACCGCTGAGTGGACGCGTGCGCCGTGACGGGTCAGGGCTTCCTGCGCCTTCCGCCACGCCCACAGCGGCACCCAGGGATCGTCGTCGCCGTTGGAGGCATAGACAGGGATCGAAGCCGCCAGGGTTTCAGGCAGGTTTGCGTCAGGCGCGCCGACGCGGCATCCGGTCAAGAGCACGGCCGCGTCCGCCCTGCCGCCGCGCAGCAGATATTCGGTGGCAAGGCAGGCGCCCTGCGAGAACCCGGCAATGACCACCGGCCGGCCGGGGGCTGCCCTGGACGCCGAAGCAAGTGCCGCCCGAACCAGGGCCAGCGCCGCGTCGAGCTGTGTGGCGGTGGTCCCGGTCAGGGGATCCACCGCCTTGACGTCGTACCAAGCCGGTTGCGGCGACTGCGGCAGGACGAAATGCACATCGGGCGCGTCGAGCCGTGCAATCACCTCCTCCTGCATCTGCGCGGCACTCTGGCCGCGGCCGTGCAGGAAGACGCAGACCGCGCGGGCGGTCTCCACCGAAGCTCCTGATGTCAGGGTCCCAGCCATCCCGCCGGCTCAGGCGTTCTGGAAGCTGGCAGGCTCAAGCCCGGCCATCAGCTCTTCGCGGCGGTGCTCGAACCAGGGCGGGAAGACGAGCGTGGACCCGATCGCATCGGCCGGCTCGTCCTTGGCCCAGCCTTCCGGCACCGTCCAGGCGATCTCGAACAGCGCCCCGCCGGGCGAGCGCACATAGCAGGACTTGAAGTAGTTGCGGTCCTTCTGCTCGGAGATGTCGGTAAAGCCGAGGCCTTCGATATGCGCCCTGAGCTTGAGCTGATTTTCTTCGTTGCCGGTGTTGAGCGCGAAATGGTGGATCGTCCCGCCCGAAAGCGTCCAGGTGCCCTGCGGCTCGTCCCGGATCTCGGTGACTTCCACGACACTCGTCGGCCCGTTGGCATTGGGCACTTCATAGGCCATGCCGTCTGCATCGTCGGCCATCTTCTTCAGCGGCAGGGCAATCGTGAGGAAATCATCCATGGCGTTGCGGTCGGTGACCGCGATGACGCCGCCATAAATGCCCTTGATGCCGTGTTCGGCGGAGATGCCCTGCGCCGGGTTGGCGATCGGGATGCGGTTGTCAGCGGGATTTTCGACCAGTTGCAGTTCAATGCCGCAGGGGTGCTTGAACTCCACCCGGTCGATGCCGAAGCGGCTGGTCTTGCGCGCCTCGATGCCACGCTCGCCGAGGCGGTTGACCCAGAAGTCCGACGCGCCGACCGGGATCGACTGCTGCACGACCTTCGACTGGTTGGTGCCGCGGCGTCCGTAGATGCCCGGCTTGCGGAACGGGAAGGTGGTGATGATGGTCGATTCATCACCGTTCTTCGCGCCGTAATAGAGATGGTAGACCGGGATGGTGCCATCGAACAGCACGGTCCGCTTGACCGAATAGAGCCCCAGAACTTTCGTGAAAAAGTCAAAATCCTCCTGGGCGCCATCGGTGCTCATGGTCAGGTGATGATATCCGCTGATTGTCGACATTGTCTCTCTCCCAAGGTTCAAGTCTGATTCGATCGATGCTCATCCCGCGCGAGGACGAAAGTGAAGGCACACGCCGTTCCGCCCTCGTCCGACGCTTCGAAATCGGCCAGCAGAGCGGGATCGACGGCGAACAGGGGGTCGGCGGCTATCGCCGGATCGCTCCTGTCGAACACATGGGTGATCAGCGTCTGGTGGCCTGACGCCGAAATCCGGAACTGCAGATGCGCAGGGCGCATGGTCGGAAGTCCGAGTTGACCCAGCAGCCGTCCCACCGGCCCGTCGTCGGGAATGCGGTAGCCGCGGGGGCGGACGGTGACGATCCGGACGCTTCCGTCGGGGCCGGACGTATAGGTGCCGCGCAGGTTGAACTCCGGCTGCATGTCCGGGGCCTGGTTCTCGTAAACGCCATCTCCATTGGCGTGCCAGACCTCGATCCGGGCGCTGGGCACCGGCTGGCCGTCATTGTTCAGAAGCCGTGCGGTGAACACCAGCGGCGTGCCCTTGCCGTCGAGGCAGATGCTCTCGTTGTCGGCGCGGCGCGGCGCGCCCGGCCTGTAGAACGGTCCGGCCAGCGTGTTGGGCGTGGCGCGGTCGGGAAGCGCCGCATGGCGCCGTTCGAAGGCGCTGGTCAGCCCCAGCACGTCGGCGAGCAGCACCCATTCCTGGCGTCGTTCCGAGCAGGCCTCGCCCACTTCCGTGAGGAATCCGATCGCCGCCTGCAGTTCCGCCCGGCTCATGTTCATCCGGTCGGCGAGGTCGGCGAAATCAGTGAGGAACTCGCCCATGAAGCGGGCCAGCCGCTTGTCGGGCGCAGCGTGGAGCCGCTCGGCAAACGCACGTGCCGCGCTTTTCATGGTTATGTCGGTCGCCCGTACATCCATCCCAAACTCCTCCTCCGAGGCGAGTATAGGTGATGGGAGAAGCGCAGCTATTATTTGTTTCGGGATTAATATAACATTTTGATATGAAGCTTGACGAGAAACACCTCAGCCAGCTGGCAGCGGTCGTGGAAACCGGCAGCGTGACGGAAGCCGCCCTGCTGCTCGGCCTGTCGCAGCCGGCGGTGTCGCGCACTCTGTCGACGCTGGAAAAGCGCGTCGGCGAGCCGCTGTTCAAGCCGGGCAAACGGCCGCTCGAGCCGACCATCATCGGCCAGCAGCTGGCCGAGCACGGCCGCGTCATCCTGGAAGCCTCGCGCCGCGCGTCTGAAACCATCCTCGGCTTCCGCGCCGGCTCCGTGGGTACCGTCCGCATCGCCGGGGTGCCGTTCTTCATGGATGCCTTCATCAGCCGCATGATCGGCGAGTTCCAGGTCCGCGAGCCCGATATCCGCGTCGACCAGTCCTATGGCAATCTTCCGGATCTGGGCAGCGGGCTGGTGGTCAACCAGCTCGATCTCGCCATCTGTCCGCTCGGGCTGGTCGATGCGGCGAAGGGGCTGACCTTTACGCCGATCCTGCCCGGCCGGAACATCGTCGCCTGCCGCGTAACCCACCCGCTGCTCAGCCGCCGCCGGTTGAGCACCAGCGACCTTGTCGACTACCCCTGGATCGCACCACTGCCCGGATCGCCGCTGCTTGCCGACCTGCACGCCATTCTGCTGTCAATCGGCATGACCGAAATCAACATCCGCTATTCAGGCGGCTCGCTCCTGTCGGTGTTCAACTACCTTGAGGAAACCGATGCGCTCACCGTGCTGCCGCATTCGGTGGTCTTCGCCCACCGCAAGGACCGCAAGGTCACGGTGCTGCCGGTGGAAATCCCGCAACCGACCCGGACGCTGGGGATTCTCCGCCTCGAGGGACGCCCTCGAATCCCCGCGGCGGAAAAGCTCGCCCGCCACATTTCCACCCGCTTCGATGACCTGCGTCAGCTGATCAAGCGCCACGAGGACGCCGTGGTCTGGGGCAACAGCCCGCCTTGACCCGTCAAGTGAAATCCGGTTGCCCGGGCAGGTTGCCGATGCCATCAAGCGATGACCAGACGACATGCGGCTTCTTTCCAAATCAAATCGCAACGTCAGGCGTGGACCCGCCCATCGGCTCGGCTATGATCGGCATGGCTGCATCTGCCCGCTCGGCAAGGGATCGGGGCGTCCACGTCGCATTCAGCCTTGGCGGCCTGCCATTCGATTGCCAAGATAACCATCGCCAGGATCAGGGAGAGCACCGTGACGCCATTCATCTTCAACACTTCAAAAAGCATCCAGTTCGGTGCGGGACAGCTCGACAGGCTCGGCGAGATCGCCCGTGCCCAGATCGGCGACCGGGTGATGCTGATCACCGATCCGGGCATGCTGCGGACGGGAATTGTCGAACGGGCGCTTTTAATGCTTGAAGCGGCCGGTGTTGCCGTCGAGATGTTTTCTGATGTGCAGGCGGATCCGCCGGAAGCTGTCATTCTGGCCGCTGTCGAGCAGGCCAAAGCTGCCTCCGTCGATGGCATCATAGGGCTTGGCGGCGGGTCGTCGCTGGATGTGGCCAAGCTGGTCTCGGTTCTGGCGCTGGGGCAGGAAACGCTCAAGACCATGTATGGGGTCGGCAACGTCAAGGGTCCGCGGCTGCCGCTGATCCTGGTGCCGACAACGGCCGGCACCGGTTCGGAAGTGACGCCGATCTCGATTGTCACCACAGGCACGAATGAGAAGATGGGCGTGGTCTCGCCGGTTATTCTCCCCGATGTGGCGGTGCTGGACCCGGAACTGACCCTGGGGTTGCCGGCTCACATCACCGCGGCAACCGGCATCGACGCCATGGTGCACGCGATCGAGGCCTATGCCTCGGGCAACGCCAACAACAATCCGCTGTCGCGAATGCTGGCGACGCAGGCGCTCACCCTGATGGGCCGGTCCCTGCTCAAGGCGGTCCATGAAGGCAGTGATATTGCCGCCCGTTCGGAAATGCTGCTCGGATCGATGCTGGCGGGGCAGGCGTTTGCAAACGCGCCGGTGGCCGCGGTGCACGCACTGGCCTATCCGCTGGGCGGGCATTTCCACATCCCGCACGGTCTTTCCAATGCGCTGGTGCTGCCCCATGTTCTGCGCTTCAACATCGTGACCACGCCGCAACCCTATGCCGAACTGGCGCCCTTTGCCTTCCCCGAACTGGCGAAGTTCGAAGGCCAGGAAAGAGCGGCGGCGTTCTGCGACCGGCTGGCCGACCTGTCGGCCGCCTGCGGTCTGCAGCAGACCCTGCGCGCCATGAACATCCCCGAGGACGTCCTGCCGCGCCTCGCTTCCGACGCCATGAACCAGACCCGGCTTCTGGTCAACAACCCGCGGCAGGTGACCGAAGCGGATGCCCTGGCGATCTATCGCGCCGGATACTGACTATCGGCCCCGCCTCTGGATTTCGGACCCCAGGAGGCAAAAGGAACGGCTATGCCCCTTCACTTGTCTGCCCCCAGCCTGATGGAACACCGCGGCGTCGTGACTGCTGCCTAAGTCGCTAAACCGGAATCGATTTCGAAAGCTTGCAAATTCGCTGATGAAGCGACTTGATCCAATCCACCGAGCTGATCCGGCTGGCTGCATCGGAAACCTGTTGCGCCGGTCAATTTGGAGAACCGTTAAATATTTGAATTCTAAAGTAAGTGAGTTCTGGCTGGGGAACCTGGATTCGAACCAGGACTAACGGAGTCAGAGTGTTTGTTCTGATACTGAATTCATTGAGAGAATTGCCACCATGTCGCATCTATGTCGCATTGACCGACAAAAGGCGGCTCTCTGCATCGGCCAAAACCTGGGCTTCATCGGTGGCCGGGAACAAGTGGCCGTAGGTGTCAAACGTCACCTGAATTGAACTATGCCCCATGCGGGTCTGGACCGCTTTTGGCGACAACTCCAGGCCGCCATCGGCCTTGCTGTTGATGCACCATGACGCGAACCAGTGACGAAGGGAATGCAGGCCGGTGTATTTCGGTTTGATCAAAGTATCGCCTCCGGTCCTTTGATCTTCGACCGTCACTCCAGCCCTGATAAGCGTTGGATGCAGCCCGCGCTTGATGATGTTCTGGTGCCATTCGATATTGCCTTCACCATTCGGGAAGACCAGATCAAGTTCGCCTTTCGGACAGGCCAGCTTCCATTCCTTGAGCGCATTGATCACCATCGGGGTGAGGGGGATTGTCCGTTGCCCGGCATCTGATTTCGGCATCCCGATCGCGTGATAGGCATCGGCTCTTTGTCGAACGTGAAGAACGCCCTTTTCCAGATCGACATCGGACCATGACAGGCCGCGAAGTTCCGAGGCCCGGAGCCCGGTGAATATGGCCGTGATCAGCAATGGACGGTATCTGCCCTCAGCGGCGCCCAGAATGGCGCGGACCTCTTGCATGGTGGGAATGTCTATGCCGTATCGCAGCCGCGCCTTCTGGCGCTTCTCTGCCTTGCCTGCGATCTTGCCGCGGTGCTTGGACATCTCATGCACGGCGTTGCGCACCACAAGCCCGCGCTCTTGCGAGTCGGATAGGATGCTGCCCAGGCTGACGGTTGCCCGTTTAACGATGGCCGCCGACCGGCCGCCGGCTCGCAAGTCCTCTTGAAAAGCCCTGATGGCAGGCACGTTGAGCTTTGACAGCTTCGTGGTCCCGATCATGGGGGCGATGTGCAGGCGAAGGTGCTGTTCGTACTGGTTCAGCGTCGATCGCTCGAGCCCGGCGCTTGCGCAACTCTTGAGCCAAAACTCCCCAGCTTCCGCAACCGTTACCGTGGCGCTGTCCGCAACGTGAACGCCTTCCCTGACTTCGACCGTGGCCGTGGCGGCGAACTGGTCAGCATCTTTTTTCAATTTGAAAGACTTCAGCCGGCGCTTGCCAGTGGCGTCCGTGTAGTCGGCCACCCAGACGGACTTCTCCACACCCTTTTCAGTGGTCCATGTGCGTTTGCGGACGGACATGGTTCAGCTCTTCCTTTCCCCGGTGAAAGGATTGTAGCGCTCTACAGGCGCTTCATTGGGCCGGCCCTGCAGTTCCCTCACGTGGCGCTCAAGCAGATCAACGCGATCAACGAGATTCCGCTCCCCGCCAAACGAGTGCTCCAAACGCGAAATGATCTCTGCGTTCATAGAGCGCGCGTTCTTTTGGGCGGCTTCCTTTATCTGCTCTCTGAGCCCAGGAGGGAACCTCAACTGGAACTGATCTACGTTCGTTCGATTCTCCGCCATTTTTTCCCCATTTGCCTATCGATATATCCATTGGATAGTTTTCACTTGACGTCAATCATATCCAGTGGATATATACATACCCATTGGATACATCGTAAACAAGCGAAAGGGAAAGGGAATGACGCGCACTCAGTCGATAACGTTCAGCTTGGCTCACAAAGGATGGCAGCAATGAAACAGAATACAGACCCACTGGACCTCATTTGGGGTGTCGGGGAAATCGGCAAGCTGATCGGCCGATCGTATCAGCAGACCTATCACATGATCACCACGGGAAAGCTGCCGATGGTTAAGCAGGTCGGCGAGCGATACGTCGCCAGCCGGGCAAAGCTGATCGCTTTCTTCATGGAAGACGCAGCATGAGAGCGGGCGTCCATCAAAACGCAAACGGCCCGGCCAGCGTTCGAGCGCTGCCGGACCATGGTTCAACCAAACCCCTGGAGGGAATTGAAATGAACAACCACGACAATACCCGAGCGGACATGGAGCCGCAAGGCAAGCTTCCCCGAACGGTCGAAACCCTTATCTACGAGGTGAGAATCCTGACCGATTTAATCGCGGATCTGATGTTCAGCGAACTAGGAGAAGAGGTGTTCGACGGCATGGTTCGCAGCGGGGCCTCTGAGCAGATTTTGTGTCTGCAGGTGGTCTTGCAGCAGCGGGCGCAAAACCTCAGTCATGCGTTTCAGCGGGAGGTTCGCAAATGAGCAAGCAAGTTCAACTCGACGACGCCCTTGGCAAAGCACAGAGCCTACTCCAAGCGCTGTATCTGGCCGCCGGGAACACCATCGACCAACAGGACGGAATCGCGTTGCAGGTGGTCGCTTCGACCGCGATGGACAGTCTGCAACAAGCCCGCGAGCTGATTGACGACATACTCGAATCTGAGTTCGGACCCGCCACCGGGCGGGAACCAGATTTCACCATCATCGAAAAAGGTGGTCGCATATCCAAGGGGTGGCGCGAATGAGCGCGCTGGACCCCACACCCGCCGAGCATGAGCACTCAGCTGCGGTCGATCAGGCCGCGGCATGGCTTCGCTCTCTCCGCGACTACGAGAAGCCTCAGCCGATTGTTCCGGCATTGAGGGACCGGTTCGGCCTCTCACCTGTCGAGGCCTGCCAAGCGATCGCGGAGGCGCGGCGATGAAGGCCACCACCACGAAAAAACGCGATGGATCCGAGCAAGTCATGCTCGGCCGGGTGATTTGGAAAGAGAAGCCGGGGCGGAAACGCGCGCCCCGGCAGGATTGGTCATATTCGCGAGAACTGCAGCGGGTCCGCGAGATCGAAAAGCTGATCCGTGCCCGGCATGGCGCGATGATTCCGAACCCGGCCGGGACCGATGATGTCGATACCTGTTTGGCCTACGTCCGTGCCGTTGCGCTGACTCCGCGCACACAAGACGTGAAACCGTGGTGCGCGAAGTGGGCGCCCTGGATTGACGCGGTTTCGCTCGAGATGATTGAAGCGCTCGGAATGAAGCGCCGGCTGATGATCAAGGCTGATGCAGTGGCGAAGCTCCTCTCGGTCACGATGGCAGAGCGAACACGGCTGGGCCTGCGCACGATCGGTGCTTGTGACATGTCGACAGCGGACCGGAAAAAGCAGGCGAAGGCTGCCAAGCGTGAACGCGACCGGATCAGGCAGGAACAGAAACGCCGGGCTGTTGGTCGGAAAGATCGCGCTTCCTATGAGGCCGCCTCGCTGTCTCGGCTGAAGCCTTGGGAGGTCGAAGGAATTTCCCGGCGCACGTGGGAAAGACGGCGTGACGCAAGTGTGTCGCGAATAGATATAACAGGGAATGGCGACACACTTGCGTCAAAGCTCGAAAAGCTACCATCCCTTCATCGTCTCCAATCAGAGCAAGCCCGCGCAGCGGGGTTGATTGCGGGTCTGGGGGATCATCCCCCAGCGGAGCTCCAAGAGGCAGCGCCTCATGGGAATGGCGACAGACTGAAGGAGCGAGCGGCATGAAACAGCTCGATCTATTCAACCAACCGGAGGTGAAGACGATGGCAGAGATCATTGCATTCCCGGTGGATCGCGAGATTGCGTTTGTTCGCGAGACCGCACGGGTTCTGACGATCAAGCACGGCGCCGCGGCTGATCGCTTCTGGCAAGTGACCTGCCGACGGCTCTATGCGCGCCTGCAGGTGCAGGGCATGGCACACGACAGTATTCGCGATGAGGTGAACGCTTTTGCTGAGGCGGTCTATGCCGAAGTCCGGCGTCAACATCCGACGATCTGGCCAAACAGCGACAATCCCAAAGGTGCGGCATGACGCTGTTCAATCCCCGACAAATCGAGCGCATTGCCCGGATCCTTCGCGGCGTCCGGGACGCTCACGAATTTCAGAGAGTCCACCACCGGTTCGAGCGCAGCAATATGCGTTCGCTTGAGAGCATCAACGGTGACGACGAGGCCGGCTTTTACGCGACGGCTGAGAAAATGGAGATTTTCCGAGAGGCTATTGGAGCTGAAATCTCCCGCCAAGACGTTGAGGGCGTTCCGCCGTGTAGGCCCAATGCGAAAGTATTCAGTTTCCCCACAAGAAAGGATCGATGATGACCACTGAACACGCCACCATTTCCGAAGCCCAGGCCGCCAAAGACCGGCAAAGCAAAAGCCGAGTGGCGTTCCCGCTCGCCGGCGACGATGCCTATCTGCATTTCAATTTGAAGAGCATCGCGGCGCTCGAAACAGCCGCCGGCCTGATCGTTCCGGATTGGATGGACCGGGGCTTCAATTCCTTCGGCCTGATCGAACGCCTGACCCTGGACGGCAATGCAGCCATGATCAGGGCTATTCTCGATAGCGGGCTGAAGCGGCTTGGCGAGGATGGCAAAATGACGTTGATGGCCGAAGTCGATCTCGATGAAATCGACTGGCCAATGAGCGAAGTTGCCCGGCCCGCGCTCGAGGTGATTTGCCATGCCTACCACGGCGAGACTTACAGCGAAGTACTGGCGAAGGCGATGGCCGCGGCTGAGGCAGCGGAAGGCGGTGCTGCATGAGCGCGTTCATCACCCTGGTCCGTGAACATAGCATTGAAATCGCCATCGACGGCGCGCTCTATACCGCCGATGGGCGGCTCATGGGCGTGAAGAACAAAGCAATCGCGTTGCCCGAGATCCCGGCCGCCATCTTCGGCCGCGGCGCTGACAATGTTGTCGGCGCGTTGGCGCACCTCGTCGCGATTACCTCGCCCATGATTGAGATCACCAGCGGCTCCAACACCTTTCATGATCTGGTCAAGCGACTCGAGCAAGACTATGCGCCAAGGGTTCGCGAAGCGGTCGAATCCGTGGGCGGTATCCCGGGTGAAGCTCAGTCGGAGATAGCCGTGGCCGGGTTTTCAGAGAAGGCCGGGCCACTTGTTGGCGTCATGAGAACATTCGAATTGACGCTCGATCATGGTGAAGATGGGCTTGAAGAGATGGCACCGTGGAAGCTGTACCGGCTGCCCGCCTTTTGGGCTGCTGGCCCCGACATCACCGTTGACATCGAGGCCATGAACGTGACCTGGGAGGATCTATGCCGCGACGGACTCCGGCCGCGCGCGCTCAGCTTCATGGATGCGATGCGCCGGCGGAAGGACGTGAACCCGCTGGTCGAGGGCGACACGCCGCGGTACGGCGTTGGCGGGCACCTGCAGTTTGTCACCGTCACCCGTGACGATGCTCGGTCCGAGATCCTGCATGTCTGGCCTGACGTCGTCGGAGAGATGATCGATCCGTTCCGCACTGCCGCCTGATTGGCCGGGGAAGGTCTGTCCTTCCCCGATCATGCCGCCCAGGAAGCCGAACATGCCGCCGCCACTGCCGCCGCCAAACAGGCCAGCAAGCGGCCCCTTGCCCAGGAAGGCGGCTTGCGCAACGGCTTCGATCAGCGAGTTAACCAGGCGATCAAGCGCTTTGTTTCCCGTTTCGATGGCCGGAATCATGTCCGTGAATGCATCATGGGCCAGATCGCCGAAAAATTCGGTTGTCTCGTTCAACTGGTCCTGAGCCTTCCGCTGTTGATCAATCGCACCGACCAGACCCACAATCATTTGTCGCTGTTCATCGGTGGCAGCTGCCCCGGCCTGCCTCAGCGCTTCGGCGGCTCGGCGGTCGGTTTCTGACATGGACATCACGTCGCGTTCGAACTCGAGCTCGCTGATCAGATCCCGAACCGCCTGGGCTTCGCGCAAGGCAGATTCGGCGGCCTTGTCCCGGCTCTTGCTGCTTCCGCCGCCCGTGTCCGGATCTGTGGCCGTCGGCCGCTGCAGTTCGGCGGCCTGCCGGGTGAGGCCGGTCCGGAGCTCTTCGATTGCCCGGTTCTTCAGTTCTGCCTCGATCGTGGCGATTTCGCCTTTGAGGCGATTGAGGCCATCACCATCCGCGCCCCGCAAGATAAAACCCGCAACGCTGGAGGACTGGGCCTTTTTGAGGCTGGCCTGTTTCTCAGCGAGCGTTTCCAGAAGGCCCTGCTTGGATTTGTCCTGCAGGGCTTTCATGCTGTCGACAATCGAGCGGATGGCGCCGGCCACGTCGCCGGCAAGCCGAGCGGTTGAAATCAGGATCGGCGCGAGATCGATCATCGCCTTCGAAAATTCCAGATCCATGATCCGACTTGCCGTGCTCAACTGATCGTTCATCTCTTCGGCACGGGCCAGAAGATCCCGATCGATGACGATGCCGAGTCGCCGGGCTTCCGCTGCCATTCGGTCGAACCCGTCCGCGCCGCCTTTCAACAATTCAACCATCTTCGCGCCGTTGCGACCGAAGGCAGCCGAGGCAATCGCGGCCTTCTCGGTTTCGGAGGTTGCTGCCTTGACCGCGTCCGCGACCAGGCGGAAGCGCTCTTCCTGCGTTTTCGCGGTCTGCAGTTGCTTGAGAAGTTCGGGATTGAGTTCTTTCAGCTTGCCCGCAAGTTCGCCCTGGCCGACCGCCGCAAGGCCGCTGTTGCGGATGAACGCGATCATGCTGGCATTGAGTTCTTCAGTGCTCACGCCGGCCAGATCGGCGCCATAGGCGAGTTTCTGATAAAAGTCGCTGTCGAGTCCGGTTGCCTTTGCCGATTTGGCGATCTTGTCGAAATCGCTGACCGCGCTTCTGGCTTTGCCCAGCGCCGCGGTCATGCTGAGGATTGGCGCCAGCGATGCCACAGCGCCCGCTGCAAGGCCGCTGAAGGCAGCCGCACCGATACCGCTGCCAAGGCCAGAGAACCGTCGCTGCAGCGCCAGGACGCCGCGCCCCATGTTCCCGGTGGCCTTGTCCGTCACGCGCTCACCGCGCTTCAGGCTGGCCTCGTATTGCCGAAGGTCAGCGTCAAACGCGACCCTGATTGAACCCACCGTCGCAACCATCCGAAACCCTTTCGTTCGATAATAGTGAACGATAATAGCACAATCGTTCACTATTGTTGATATCAGGATGAAATTCCTATAGTGTGACGTCGATGGGATATTAATCCTCCCCTTGGAGAGATGTCGGTGTTCGCCAGATTGCGGAAGATTTTCAGCGTGCAGGATCGCAAGAGCCTGGCCAGCCCGACTGAGGAAGAGTTGCGGCTGTTCACGGGCGGGACGCTTGGCGGATCGTTCGCGATCTCGGCAACCGAGGCCCTTCAGGTGCCATCCGTGCAGCTTGCAATCCGTCTGATCTCGGAAGGTGTCGCCGCGCTTGATCGCCGCGTGGTGCGGGTGGAAGGCGCCCGACAGATTGACGCGCCCGACCATCCGGCAAGCCGCTTTCTGACCAGCCATTGGAACGACTGGAGCAGCCCGTTTGAAGGCGTCCGCGATCTTGTGTCAGCCGCGCTCACCAATGATTTCGGCGGCGCTCAATGGCTCAACAAGCCCGGTGGCGAGCTTCGCGAGATTATCGCCTATCGAAGTCTCACCGTTCAATTCGACACCGACACGGGCGAACCCCGCTATCAACTCGGCACCCGCCCGGTGCCGGCTGACGAGGTCGTTCATATCCGCGGCCCGTTTTCACGAAGCCCGCTGAGCCTCGCCCGAGAAAGCATCGGCGTTGCCCATCTCATGGCGGATCGTGCCGGCAAGCTGTTCAAGAACGCGGCGCGGCCCGGTGGCTGGATTGAGTTTTCGGAATGGTTGGATGAAGCGCCGTTCAACCGGATGAAGAAGAGCTGGGAAGAGGCTCACGGCTCGCCAGAGAACAGCGGCAAGACCGCAATCCTGTTCGGCGGCGCGAAGTTCCATCCGGCCGAGTTCAAGTCGACCGATGCGCAGTTCCTCGAGCTGAAAAAGGAACAGGTGGTCGAGATCGGCCGGGCCTTCGGTGTTCCGCCCTCGATGCTGTTCAATCACGACCGCGCAACCTGGTCGAACTATGAGACCGCCGCCCGGTCCTACATGGTCGAGACCCTTGAAGCCTGGATCCGCGTCACGGAATCAGCACTTACCCGCGCCCTGATCCCGGCTGATGAGCGGAGCACCTACCGCGTGGTCATCGACCGCGACGACCTGACCAGGGCCGATCTGGTTGCCCGCGCCACCGCGATCAACAGCCTTCGCGCTTCCGAGGTTCTTTCGGCAGATGAAGCCCGCGATTGGCTGGGCATGGCGCCGCGGCCGGCTGATCGCCTCGACGATTACAAAAACCCGAACATCAACCCTGACCGCGCACCAGCGCCAGCGGAGGCCGCTTGATGGAACGTCTCTTCATCGAAACGAAGATCATCGCGGGTGACGCCGGTTCCGTCGCCGGTATCGCGTGGAAATTCGGCGAGCCGGATCGCATTGGCGATTGGATCGAGCCCGGTGCTTTCAAGGGCGCCAAGCTGCCGATCCCGATGCTGTTCGGCCATGACATGAACGACCCGGTCGGAACCTGGGACACTGCCGAAGAGAAGGCCGATGGTTTCCACATCACCGGGAAGCTGTTGGTCGATGACGTTGCCCGCGCCCGTGAAGTCAATGCGCTGGTCAAGTCCGGTGCCGTGCGCGGCCTGTCGATCGGCTTCATCACCAAAAAGGCCAGCGCCAGAACCGGCGGCGGCCGCACCATCAAATCACTCGAATTGCTTGAGGCGTCCCTCGTGACGATCCCCATGCATGCCGGCGCGAAGGTCACTTCCGCCAAATCGGCAGTCCTGGCGCTCAACATCGCCGCTGCCATCAACCGCGCAACCGCGCATATCGAAAGGACATGAGATGAAACATCTCACCAAAGAGGCGCTGCGCGGAAGCGTGGCTATCGACCGAAAGGGCGATGAGGAAGATCCGGTCAACGTCGTCACCAAGGCGCTGGACGACCTCACGAAGAGTGTCGACGAACGGCTGAAAAAGGTCGAAGAAAAGGCCGCCGCGCCTGACCTGACCAAGCTCGAAGAGCGGCTGAAGGCGGTCGAGACCAAGGCCAATCGCCCGGCTGGCGGCGGCAATGGTGACGACGCGACCGAAGAGGCCAAGGCCGAGAAGAAGGCGTTCGGCGCTTATCTTCGCCGCGGCGACAATGCCCCGGAAGCCGAACTGAAGGCGCTCACCGTCTCGAATGACGAACAGGGCGGCTATCTGGCCCCGGCGGAAATGTCGACCGAGTTCATCCGTGACCTGGTCGAGTATTCGCCGGTGCGGTCGGTCGCATCGGTGCGCAACATCGCAAGCCCTTCGGTCAAGTATCCGAAGCGCACCGCCGGCACGAATGCCCAGTGGGAAGGTGAAGGCGAGGACAGCGAAGAATCGACCGTGACCTTCGGACAGGTTGAAGTTCCTGCCCGCAAGCTGATGACGTTCGTCGACATCTCGAACGAGCTCCTGTCGGACAGTGGCGGCACAGCGGAGCAGGAAGTGCGCCTGGCGCTTGCCGAGGACTTCGGAAAGAAGGAATCGACCGCGTTCGTCAATGGCGACGGCGTCAAACAGCCGGAAGGCCTGATGACCAATGCGGACATCGCAAACACCGTCAACGGCCATGCCACCGTGCTTGCCGCTGATCCGCTGATCACGCTCATGTACGCGCAGCCGGCCATGTACCGGAATGCCGGCTCATGGATGATGAACGGCACCACGCTTGCCACCGTGCGCAAGCTGAAGGACGGCAACGGGAATTACCTCTGGCAGCCAAGCTTCCAGGCAGGGCAGCCGGAAACCATCCTTGGCCGTCCGGTGATCGAAGCCGTCGATATGCCTGACATCGCATCGGGCACGTTCCCGATCCTGTTCGGCGACTTCTCCGCCTATCGCATCGTCGATCGGCTTTCGATGTCGATCCTCGTCAACCCGTATCTGCTCGCAACCAAGGGCCTGACCCGCATCCACGCAACCCGCCGTGTCGGTGGCCGCGTGCTGCAGGCTGCCCGGTTCCGCAAGCTCAAGATGGCCGTTTAAGGAGAACTGACCATGCGCGATCTCGCAAACAACATCGGAGCAGTGCAGGTGGTTGCGCCTGCCGTTCTGTCCGCCACCGACACCAGCGCCGCAATCGACCTCCTGGGGTTCGAGAGTGCTGCCATCGTGATCAACACCGGCGCCATCGTGTCGGCTGGTGATTTCACGGCCAAGCTGACCGAATGCGACACCAGCGGCGGCACCTACACCGACGTTGCGGCGGCTCACCTTGTCGGCACTTTCCCGGCCAGTCTGGAAGCCGACAGCGTGGTGAAGGTCGGTTACATCGGCACAAAGCGATACCTGAAAACGGTGATCACGAAGAACGGCGGCACCTCGATTGCTGCCGGTGCAGTGATCGTCAAGGGCCATCCGCACGACGCACCGGTGGCGTGATGGTCGACCGTTACGCCAGCGTTACCGCCGGCCTGGCTGCTCCTTACACGGATGCAGCCGGGCTTGTGCCCGGACCCGATGAGTTCGAACCCACGGCGGCGATCAACGTCAATGCGCCCAGCGTTGCGATCACGGTTGTGATGTTGGACCGGAACGAGGAGATCACCCTCGAACTCAAGCAGGGCTTATACCCGCTACGGGTGAAGAAGCTGGCGGCAGTGAGCGGCAGCGGCACCGACGCTGGCGGCCTTTGGGCGGTGGATATGTTCGCCGTGGTGGGGCTCTGGTGATGAAGAATATGGCCGGCTTGTTCGAAGGCAACCGGTCATCGGGCAGCGTGCGGCCTGTTGCGCTGCCCATGGCCGCACCTGACTCATCATCGGGTGCGGCCTCTTATTCCGTGAGGCGCTGAGATGGCCGGTATCCCTCGCATATGCCCGTGCGGCTTCCGTGTTGCTGCTGACCAGCAATGCGCCTGTCAGAAGGCCCGTAGGGCTGAGGCAGACAAGGAGCGCCCCAGCGCCCGCAAGCGTGGCTATGACACGGCATGGCAGAAGGCAGCGGCCGCGTTCCTCAAGGAGCCTGGAAACGAGCGCTGTGCATGCGGAGCCCCGGCAACGGTAGTGATGCACAAGATCAGCATTCGCCAGCGCCCCGACCTCAAGATGGTGCGCGCCAACTGGAAGCCCGGTTGCGTCCGCTGCAATGCCATCGAAGCCGATCGTGAGCGACGGGGGGGTGGTCCGGAACTTTCGGGCGGCAAGACAGGACCGGATGGGGCTCCTTTCTCCGCGGTTTATTTTAATTCGGCGACAAAAAACGAGGTGCTGCCATGATCGAAACAACCGTTGCGCCAGTGATCGACCCTGTCTTTCTGGGCCTGGTGCTCGATCACGTGAAGGTCGAAACCGGCGACGAAGAGACGGCCTATGGTGACCTGGTCGAGGCATACCTTGAGGCGTCAATCGGTCGAATCGAGAGCGCGTCGGGCCGGTTCTTGTTCACCCGCACCATGGAACTGACCACGGATGCGTTCGGAACGGCGCTGATCATCCCGGCATCGCCCGTCATTTCGGTTGCGAGCGTCACCTATATCGACCTTGACGGAGCGACCCAGACGCTTGCGCCAAGCTCCTACAGCCTGATCAACCGGCTCGAAACGCCAGCGCTGTTCCCGGTGCATGGTGTGGAGTTCCCGAAGGCCCGCGATTATCCGGGCTCAATCACCGTGACATTCGATGCCGGTTACGGCGCGGCCGTCGCGGACATCCCGCCTCAGCTTCGCATGGCCGTCATGCAGACCGTTGCGGACTGGTTCCGGTTCGGCGGCAACGTGGCCACCACGAGCGTCATGGAACTTGCGTCTAGCGCCCGGCATGCCTGCATGAACTTCCGGAGGCAGTGGGCGTGATGGCAAAGCGTGCGGGAGTCTTTGGCGCGAAGCGAGTTTCATCGGCCTTCCGGCAGATGTCGAAGCTCTATGGCCGCCCGGTTGACGAGGCGTCCCGCTTCGCCCTGCAGCCGATCCTGAAGGGTGCCAAGGCGAACACGGAACACGCCAGCGTGAAAAAAGCCTTGACCCTGAAAAAGGACCGCAAGGCCCCGAAGACGCAACCGTCTCACCTGGTCGGCGGCGATCCGAAGAACCCCGATTACCGGCTCTTGCACTTGCTCGAGTTCGGCACAGAGCCGCACGTCAACGCGGGCCGGTTCGCCGGGACGCAACACCCTGGCACGACCGCACAGCCGTTCCTGACGCCGGCCTATGAGGCGCACGGGAACGAAGCGATCAAGCGGTTCGGCCAGAAGATGGGACCGGCCGTCGAGAAGCAGGCCGCGCGCCTGGCGAAGAAAGGCGGTGCGTGATGGAAGCCCTGCCGATTGTCCGGACCATCCTTCTCGCCGCTGCTGGCGTCACAGCCAAGCGGACAGGCGGGGTTCACCTCAACGTCGCCACTCAGGGCGATGCACTGCCCAACGTTGTCCTGATGTCCGTGGGGGGCGGGGAGGGCCTGTCGCACGAGGGCGCTGACGGTCTACTGCATGACCGGGTCCGGATCTGGGCACGCGCCAGGACGGCCAAGGAAGCCGATCAACTCGGCATCGCAATCGACAAGGCTCTGCATGGATATTCCGGAATCGTCTCCGGCGCCACGGTCCAGCTTGTCGAGAAGGTGCTCACCACGTCCGACCATGACGACAAGGCGGAGGTGCAGCGCTCAATCATCGATGTCCGGATCCATTGGAGGCGTGCGCCATGACTATCGATCCCGCCACGCTCAACCGGCGCCTGACCATCGTGCGGCGCACTGTCGTGCCAGACGAGGAATATGGCGATCAGTACATCTGGAACGATCTCCGCACGATCTGGGCCGGCATGAAATACGATTCGGCTGATGAGCAATTCGCCGCCAATCAGGGGTATGCCGAGCGGGTGGTGACCTTCACGATCCGGTTCACGTCCGACCTGACCGCGGTGGACCGCGTCCGGTGCCTGGGCGTCACCTATGACGTCACCGGCCTGAAGGAGATCGGCAACCGCCTGGGACTCGAGATCAAGGCCGAAGCGATGAATCCCGGTGGCGCCTGATGCGAGGAGTAAGGCCCCAG
This sequence comes from Hoeflea sp., assembly GCA_019084245.1. Taxonomy (GTDB): domain Bacteria; phylum Pseudomonadota; class Alphaproteobacteria; order Rhizobiales; family Rhizobiaceae; genus Hoeflea. The sequence goes on along the minus strand of JAHRFE010000029.1, from coordinate 204,426 downwards.
CTTCGCGCGATCGAGGGCGGACTGTCGAAGGTTCCCGCGCCGCCGGCCGGGCTCAATGCCGCGGCGCGCGAGGAGTGGGCACGCACCTGCAGCGAGTTGATCGACCGTTCTGCACTGGTGAAATCCGATCTGCCCACGGTCGAGATGTACGCGACGTGCCGCGCCATGGTGATCAAGCTCCGGCCGGACGCCGACAAAGCCGAGCCGTTCCTGCTCAACGAAAAGACAGGGGCGATCAAGCAGCATCCCGCCCATGTCACGCTGACAAAATATCTCAGCCTGTGCTTGCGGTACGAATCCGAGCTTGGCCTGACGCCGGCCGCCCGCAATCGCAAGGGATTCCAAACAGGAGGGAAAGCCGATGAAGGCGCGCCGCCCTGGCTGGATCTATGACGGCTCGACGATCCCTGACGACGCCGGACACGGCCAACGCACGGTCGAGTTCATACAGGCGCTCAGGCATCCGAAATCGCCGCTTCCCGATAAGGCTTTCCAGCTTCCGTTCTTCTGGGAGCGCATAATCCGGCGCATCTATGGACCGTGCGACAAACACGGGAACCGGAAGGTGAAGACGGCTTTCATTCTGTTGCCGCGTGGTGCCCGCAAGACGACGATCGCGGCAGCGATGGCGCTCAATCACACGTTCGGAAATGCCCGGATCCACGGCGGCCAGGCGCTCGCTGCAGCATCCAGCGAGGATCAGGCAACGATTGCCTATGACGAGGCCGCGGGCATTGTCGAGGAAACGCCATGGCTCAAGCCGCATGCCAAGCCGCTGTCGTCGATCTTCCATCTCACGCACCCGAGATCACGCTCCACCTTCCGCGCCATTTCCTCAGATGGCGGTGGCCAGCTGGGCAAGACTCCGAATTTCGTCATTGCCGATGAACTGATTGCCTGGCCGAAGCGCGATCTCTGGGCTGCGCTCCGGACGGGCCTGGTCAAGGTGCCGGGCTCGCTGCTGATCGTCATCACGCAAGCCGGGTCCGGTTCGGAAAACCTCGCTGCCCAGATGCTCGACTATGCCAGGAAGGTCGACGCCGGGGATATTGAAGACGAGGGCTTCCTTCCCGTCTTGTTCGAAACGCTGCCCGGGGCGAACTGGAAAGATGAAAAGCTCTGGCATTTCGTCAACCCGGGCCTCGCTGAGGGCTTTCCCGATCTCGCCGGCCTGAGACAGCTTGCCAAGGAAGCCGAGGCGCTGCCGGCGCAACGTCGCGAGTTCCAGCAGTACAACTTGAACCAGTGGCAGGAATACAGCCACGCGCCCTTTATCGAGATGGAGGTTTACGACCGGGGCAGAGCGCCCATTGACCTCGCCACGCTTGAGGGGCGGCCGTGCTGGATAGGTGTCGACATGGCGATGAGGCACGATCTTTGCGCCATCGTGGCGGCATTCCGGGACGGTAACGGCTATGTGGTGCTGGCCTGGTTCTTCACCCCGGAGGAAAACATCCTCGCCAAGTCCGAACGGGACAAGGTCGATTATCTCGGCTGGGCTGAGGCCGGGTTCATCATTCCGACGCCGGGCCCGGTGATCAATCACAAAGTCGTCGCCGAGCATCTGCGCACCCTGGCGAAAACCTATAACGTGCAGGAAATGGATTTCGACGCGAACCGGGCGCGCGACATCATGCACGAGCTCGCCGACGACCGGCTGCCCGTCTTCAAGTTCGATCAGTCCTGGCGAATGCTGGTTCCCGCGATCGACACCCTGACTGAGGTGCTGCTCGAAGGCCGGATGCAGCACGGTGGAAATCCAGTACTTCGCTGGAACTTCGAAAATATCGTGATGACGCCGCCGAACCGGAACGGAAACCGGGTCTTTGACAAGGGGCGCTCACGTGATCGGATCGACGGTGCGGACGCCTGCTTGATGGCGATCAGTCGCGCCGCAATGGGCGACCTGGCCGGCACTTTCTATGACCGGCCAATGGCGGCCGATCCCAAATGGCACTCGTTCGGGGGCGGATCATGACCAAGAAGCGGAATCTCAACAGCAGCGAGGTGAAGCGGGCTCGCATGGCGGCACGCAACGGCTATGCGACCTATCGCTATGGCTCGACGAAACCGGTCACCCTGCCGCGCGTATTCAAGGGCGAGGCTAAAGAGGCCAAGGTCTCCGCCGTCATGGAGATCTTGAAGGACTGGCGCCTATCCCCCTTCGAACACGAAGGCGAGGTCCGCGCCGGTATCCGTTCCGGTCTCTGCCTGGCAGGTTACAAAGGCAAATCAATCGGCTGGAGCGAAGCCGATTTCGAAGCTGAGTGCCTGGTCGGCGAGGCGCTGAAATTGATGGGGGCGAAGCGGCCAACCCTGCTTGAAGGACAGCGGCAATATGCTGTCGAGCGGGAGTACTGTCAGTGGTGCCACGGGAAGCTTGATGAAGACGATCGGGCAGGGCACCGGCAATTTTGCTCGAATGAATGCGGTGCTCATGCGCGGAACCACAATCTTCCGCTGTTCCAGAGAATCACCAACATCAGGCAGTCCATGGCACACTACGTTGCCGCGAAGGAGTTGCAGCCGGAACAGGAATGCCAGTGGTGCCAGAAAACGTTCAAGCCTGCATCGCTCCTTCACAAAATCAAGACGGTCACGTGTTCGACGGAGTGTAACCGTGCCTATGTCGGTTCGCTGAAGGGGGCGAAGAAGTGTCTGCACTGCAAAGAAACATTCATTCCGCGCTGGGTCACAAACACCAAATATTGCTGTGTTGAATGCGAGAGAACGCATCGGAAAGTGCGTCTTCGCGCCGAATCGGCCGAGCGTCGTGTTCCGACCCCTTGCGAGCAATGCGGAGAGCAATTCGTGCCGAAGAAGGCCGGCACCCGCTTCTGTGGCCACCGCTGTCAATTGAAGTCACAGCAGGAACGAGCGAAGGAACGCAACGAGCGGCCTTGCATCGAATGCGGAGTCCTGTTCAGGCCGGCCAGGCCGTCGGCCCAGAGTTGTTCGGCGGCCTGCGCAGGTGCCGTCCGTGCACGCAAAACGGCTGAGGAAAAATCCGCCAGCGCGTTCATCTGCGAGGATGTGACGGGGTTTCGCGAGGCTGCGGAGTAGAGAGAAGGGCTTAGAAGGGAAAATAAAGATGAGAAGCAAGCCCGAGATGTATCGAGGTCGCGTCATTCGATTTACACAACTGGCTACCGAGATTGATGCTGAACTAGCCGAAAATTGTTCTTGCCCCGACCTGTCAATATCCGCCGCCATTTTGACCGATCGTGAGGATCACACTTTGACTGGGACCGTTCCAACGAAGATCGCAGAACTGAAGGAATCGACGCCCTAAAACGATATCAAACGGCCGCTTCTCGCGACGAAAATCACGAGCCATCACCCACATGTCCAGCACCCTCGCTTGTTCAATAACGAACAATGAGCCTCTATAGGCTCTTGAAGTTTCGAGCGCATTTACGGTCATATTCTCTCCGCCCTGAGCGATTGGGCAGTTAAACTTTTGGATGAGTGCGTGGTCAACGTAGATCCCGTCTGCTCCCGTGTCTAACAAGGCCCAGGCAGTGTCATAGGTGATCTCAACCTTCTCTTTATTGGAAACCTCCAAATCAAAGAAAAATCCAATTCGGATGCATGGCGAAGACCATACAAAACTCTTAGCCGGCGCGAGTGTTGGGTCGCTCAACCGATTCTGGCTATCGACAAGATGATGCACTTCCAATGTCGTCATTGCTGTCCCGCATCTCATCCCATGTTGCATCCATGTCGCGTGGATTCGCCGAGCATGACAAGAAACCGTTGGAAATCAAGGAAACTCAGTTGCAACATGATGCAACATGGTTTGGGTCGGTATCGAGGCTAAGTGTTTGAAATTGTTTGGCTGGGGAACCTGGATTCGAACCAGGACTAACGGAGTCAGAGTCCGTGGGTCTACCGTTAACCTATTCCCCAACGATGGCCGGGCCGGAATTTGCCGGGTCAGCGGGCGGCTTATAACCAATAACCGGCGGCGATGCAAACACAGTCTGTGCAGTTTTTTCACAGGTCTGCAGGGAGATCTTCGCTGCTGCTCGGATCAGCCATATTCAAGCCCGGCAAAAGTGGGCCGATTGCTGCCTAAAAAGAATTTTGCGTTCTGCGCGCCGCTTTGCTAATCTTTGTCCAACGACAAACCGTGAAGCGCGATGCGGGCCACCTTGCTCGCCGCGCATGACAGGACAGACCGTGACAGACCTTCGGGACGGCGAAACGCCAAACGCGGGGGTATCACTGGCAGGTGAAAGGCCATCTGAGCGCGCCAAGGCAGCGACGGATGGTGTGGAACGGAAACGCGGGGATTCCGTGGTTTCAGGCTCCGGTTCGGATGGCGCGCCATCCGGGCGAGGTCCCGCCAGCATATCCGCCAGCAAGGAAGCCGGCGCCGCACCGGTGGGACGCCGCAGGCGGCGGCGCAGGAAAAACGCGAACAAATCCGACATCAAAAACGGCAATCAGCCGGCGACTGCGACTGCGCAGGCCGGGGCTCACATGTCCGCGCCCGGAGAAAGGCACGGAGACAGGCCCGGAGGCAGGCACGGCGACGGGCAGGACGCTGGACAGGCCGAAGGCCAGGGCGGCAGGCCAGCGGGCAAGCCGGCTGAGAAGAAGGGCCGGCGCCGGCGGCGCAAGTCCGGCCGTGAGATCCAGGGCCGGCCCTTGGCGCCGCAAAAAGCGCCGGGTCAGGTGCAGCCGGTGTCCCGTGCCGCAGCGGCCTCAAGCCAGGCTCATGCAGCTCCGAGCGCGTCCCCGGTGACCAGCGGTCCGCTTGTGACGGAGGCGCCGGGGGTGCGCAGGCCGGTGGATGATTTGTATGCGGCGCTGGATCTGGGCACCAACAATTGCCGCCTGCTGATTGCCCAGCCGACCCGGCCCGGCCAATTCCGCGTCGTCGATGCCTTTTCCCGCATCGTCAGGCTTGGAGAGGGGCTGGACGCGACGGGCCGGCTCTCCGATGACGCCATGGACCGCGCGATCGAGGCGCTCAAGATCTGCGCCGGCAAACTGAAAAACCGCCCCGTCCGCATTCACCGGCTGATCGCCACCGAGGCCTGCCGCCAGGCGCAAAACGGCGCCGAATTTCTCAACAGGGTCGAGGTGGAGACCGGCCTGAAGCTTGAGATCGTCACCCGGGAGACCGAGGCGCGGCTCGCGGTGGCGGGCTGCTCGTCGCTGGTCGGGCACGACACGGATGGACTTGTGCTGTTCGACATCGGCGGCGGGTCCTCGGAAATCGCCATGATCGACCTCACCGAAAACCGGACCAACCGCCTGGCCGATCACATCAAGGCCTGGACCTCGCTGCCGGTGGGCGTCGTCACCCTTTCCGAACGCCATGGCGGCTGCCTGGTGACGCCACAAGTGTTTGCGGCCATGGTCGAGGAAGTCGACGCCATGCTGGAGGCTTTCAATCCGCCGGCCTTACCCGCCTTCTCGGGTCTCGGCGACCGCCGCATCCATCTGCTGGGCACCTCCGGCACGGTGACCACGCTGGCGGGCCTGCATCTGGATCTGCCGCGCTATGACCGTCGCAAGGTCGATGGCCTCTGGCTGTCGAATGGCGAGGTCGATCGCATGCTCGACCGGCTGTTGTCCTGGGATTTCGAGGCCCGCGCCGCCAATCCCTGCATCGGCGCCGACCGGGCCGACCTGGTGCTGGCCGGCTGTGCGATCCTGCAGTCGATCCGCAAGCGCTGGCCGTCCGAGCGCATGCGCGTGGCCGACCGGGGGCTGCGCGAGGGCCTTCTCAACGAGATGATGGCGTCCGACGGGGCGTGGAGACGCGCCGGACGCAACTTCCGCACCCGCAACCATCGACCCAGCCCGGGGGAAAAACCATGACCCGTCCACCCTCAGGGCCGACAGGCCGCAAGCTTGGACAGAAGGTCAAGAAGAGCAAGCTCAAGGCGTCGTCGCGGCGCTGGATCGAGCGGCATCTCAATGATCCCTATGTGCAACAGGCCAAGCAGGAAGGCTATCGCTCGCGCGCGGTCTACAAGCTCCTGGAAATCGACGAGAAGCACAAGATTCTCGACAAGGCCCGGCGGATCATCGATCTCGGTGCGGCGCCTGGGGGCTGGTCGCAGATATCCGCCCAGGTGACGGATTCCACCGACGCGGACCCGAAGGTGGTGGCCATCGACTTTCTCGAGATGGATGGCCTGGCAGGGGTCAAGTTCCTCAAGATGGATTTTCTCGATGACGCAGCCCCCCAGGCGCTCAAGGACGCGCTGGGCGGCGCGCCGGACGTGGTGCTGTCGGACATGGCCGCACCCACCACAGGGCACCAGCGCACCGACCATCTCAGGACCATGCATCTGTGCGAGGTGGCGGCGCATTTCGCCATTGAAGTGCTGACGCCGGGCGGGCATTTCCTGGCCAAGACCTTCCAGGGCGGCACGGAAAATGATCTCCTGACCCTGCTCAAGCAGAATTTCAAATCCGTGGTGCACATCAAGCCGCCGTCCTCGCGCGCCGAATCAGTGGAGATGTTCGTGCTCGCCAAGGGCTTCAAGGGCCGTCGCAATGAGGAATCAGTCGCGGACGGGTGAGGCTGCCCGCGACCCGGCGCGTTTCAGGCCGTGACCGGAGACGACTTCGCCGGCATTGGCGGGCAGCGCCAGGAACGGGATCAGCGCGAAGGCCGTGATGGACGCGATGACGAAGAAGGCGATGTGGAACGCGCCCAGCGTCAGCACTCCGTCATTGAATGAACTGACAACATCGAGAATGCCGCCCGCCAGCGCCACGCCGACGGCGATGGACACCTGCTGCATCGCCGAGGTGATCGCGCTTGCCTGGGCCGCTGTGGTCTCGTCGATCTCCGCGAAGGTCAGCGCATTGGCCGAGGTGAAGAACATGGAGCGCACCAGGCCGCCGGCAAACAGCACCGCCATGATCAGCAATATGGGCGTCGACGGCGTGAAGAAGCCGTTGGCGGCGATCGACAGTGCCGATGCGGCGGCGGCGATCAGCAGCGTCCGGCGGAAGCCGCCGAATCTGAGCACCCGCTGAACGATGAATTTCATCAGGATGGCGCCGGCGGCCGAGACGAACGTGACCATTCCGGACTGGAACGGCGACATGCCGAAGCCCAGTTGCAGCATCAGCGGCAGCAGGAAGGGAACGGCGCCCGCCCCGATGCGAAACAGATTGGCGCCCGTCAGCGACAGCGCGAAGGTCCTGTTGCGGAATAGCTTCGGATCGAGCAGCGGCCTGGGATGACGCCGGGCATGCTTCAGATAGGCGACGAAGCAGATAATGCCGCCGATCGTCGCGGCGAGGCCCCAGGCAGGCGGTAATACGGGAAGGCTGATCACCGAAAGACCGAAGACGATGCCGGAGGCCGCGGCGCCCGACAGCAGGAAGCCGATCCAGTCGACGCGCTCGCTTTTCCGTCCGTCATCCTTGGGCAGGACCGTGAGCGCAAAGACGATGCCGGCGATGCCGATCGGGATGTTGATCAGGAAGATCCAGTGCCACGACAGGAACGTGGTGAGGAAGCCGCCGACGGGCGGACCGGCGAGCGGACCGACCAGGGCAGGAATGGTAAGCCATGCCATGGCATTGACCAGTTCGGATTTCTTCGTCGACCGCAGCAGAACCAGCCGTCCCACCGGCGTCATCATTGCGCCGCCCATGCCCTGCAAGAAGCGCGAGAGGACGAATTCGAGCAGGCTGCCGGAGACCGCGCAGGCAATGGATCCAACCAGAAACACCCCGATCGCAATGGCAAAGATGCGCCGGGCGCCAAACCGGTCGGCCATCCATCCGGAAATCGGAATGAAGATCGCCAGCGACACCAGATAGGCGGTCAGCGCCAGCTTCAGCGCGATCGGGCTGGTGTTGATATCGGCCGCAATCGCCGGCAGGGCCGTCGCGATCACGGTGGAATCCATCTGCTCCATGAACAGGGCGACGGCCAGGACGAGGGGGATTCGGCGGTTCACGATGGGCATCCGATGCAGCGGGTGGGTCGTTTTTGGTGTTTTCGGTGCGCCGGTCAAGCGTTAGGCTGCTGTCTCAAGGCAATTAGCGTTCAGGATTGGTGGACACAATGTCAATCACAATAGCCCGGACAGTTATTGTCCGGTGACCGAGTTGCGCTACTTGTTGGACATCGAAATAACAGGAGGGAGTTCAAGATGAAGTTTTCCAGACGTTCCATGTTCAAAGTGTCGGCCGCCGGCCTTGCGACGCTCGCTGCCCCGCAGATTCTGGTTCGCGCAGCGCAAGCGCAGGTGCCGATGTCGGCCACCATGCCCGCGGCGTTCAAGCGCTTCACCCTTGGCGAGTTCGAGGTGACGGTCCTGTCCGACGGCCACCGCATCGTTCCCGGTCCGCAGAAGATCTTCGGCACCAACCAGAGCGAGGAAGACGTCGCCGCCCTGCTTGAGAGCAATTACCTGCCGGTCGACCAGATGCAGTTCACCTTTGCGCCGACGCTGGTCAACACCGGAACGGATCTGGTGTTGTTTGACACCGGCAATGGCGAGGGTGGTCGCGAAGGCGGCGTCGGCCAGACCATGGCCAATCTCAAGGCGTCGGGCTACACGCCCGAGCAGGTCACCGTGGTGGTGCTGACCCATCTGCACGGCGATCACATCAACGGCCTGATGGAAGGCGATGCGCCTGCGTTCCCCAATGCCCGCTATGTCACAGGCCAGGTCGAATATGATTTCTGGTCGTCGGAAGACCGTATCGGCACCGGCGCAGAAAACGGCCACAAGGGCGTGGTCTCCAAGGTGGTTCCGCTGGCCGACAAGATGAGTTTCATCGGTGATGGCGACACCGTGGTCTCCGGCATCACCGGCATGGCCGCCTTCGGCCATACGCCCGGGCACATGATCTATGGTCTCGAATCAGGTGGCCGCAAGCTGATGCTGACAGCCGACACGGCCAACCATTTCGTCCTGTCGCTGCAGCGCCCGGAATGGGAAGTGGTGTTCGATACCGACAAGGCCGCCGCTGCGGCGACGCGCAAGGCCGTTTTCGACATGATCGCCACTGATCGGCTCGCCTTTGTCGGCTACCACATGCCGTTCCCTTCCGTGGGTTTTGTTGAAGCGGCCGGCGAGGGCTACCGGTTTATCCCGGAGACCTATCAATTCGACCTCTGAGCATCAGGTCGAATATGTGTGAGAGCCAGAACCCGGGCAGCGATGCCCGGGTTTTGTCATGGTGCGACACCCCAATGTGTGCAGTGCGGCGAATTTCGGTGAGCAAACGCATTCGCGCTCTTTCCCAAGCGCTGGAAGCGTGGTACTTGCCGCTGCCAACGCAAGAGACCCGAAACAGCACGGGCTGCCTGGTCCGGGCCGCCCAGAACAGACGGAACCGACAGGCGATGGCGACCATTATTCAATCCATTACCGGCTTAGAAGCACTGACATTCGATGACGTGCTGCTGCAGCCCGGTCACTCCGAGGTCATGCCCGGCCAGGCCAATATCGCCACGCGAATCGCCCGCGATTTCGACCTCAACCTTCCCATCATTTCATCCGCCATGGATACCGTGACGGAAGCGCGGCTGGCCATCGCCATGGCGCAGGCCGGCGGCATCGGCGTCATCCACCGCAACCTGACGCCGGAAGAGCAGGCCGAGCAGGTCCATCAGGTCAAGAAATTCGAAAGCGGCATGGTGATCAATCCGGTGACCATCAGCCCCCAGGCGACCCTGTCTGAGGCGCTGGCGCTGATGAAGGCGCATGGCATTTCCGGCATTCCGGTCGTCGAGCATCGCGGCGGCGCCGCCGACCCTGGACATCTGGTGGGCATTCTCACCAATCGCGACGTGCGCTTCGCGACCGATCCGCATCAGAAGATTCACGAGCTGATGACCCATGAGAACCTGATCACGGTCAAGGAGAGCGTCGAGCAGACCGAAGCCAAGCGCCTGCTGCACAGCCACCGGATCGAAAAGCTGGTGGTGGTCGATGGCGAAGGCCGGTGTGTCGGCCTGATCACGGTCAAGGATATCGAGAAATCGCAGCTCAATCCCCACGCCTCCAAGGACGAGCAGGGACGGCTGCGCGCCGCCGCCGCCACATCGGTGGGTGAAGACGGGTTCGAGCGCGCCGAACGGCTGATTGCGGCGGGCGTCGACCTTTTGGTCATCGATACGGCGCATGGCCACTCGCAACGGGTGCTCGACGCGGTCACCCGCGCCAAGAAACTCTCCAACTCGGTGCGCATCATGGCCGGCAACGTGGCCACCGCGGAGGGTGCGAGAGCGCTGATCGATGCGGGCGCCGACGCCGTCAAGGTCGGCATCGGACCGGGCTCGATCTGCACCACGCGCATCGTCGCCGGTGTCGGCGTGCCCCAGCTCACCGCCATCATGAGCGCGGTGGAAGAGGCGCAGAAGCACAACATTCCGGTGATTGCCGATGGCGGCATCAAGTATTCGGGCGACATGGCCAAGGCGATTGCCGCCGGTGCGTCCGCCGTCATGGTCGGCTCGCTGCTGGCGGGAACCGATGAAAGCCCGGGCGAGGTCTATCTGCATCAGGGCCGCTCGTTCAAGGCCTATCGCGGCATGGGCTCCGTCGGGGCGATGGCGCGGGGCTCGGCCGACCGCTATTTCCAGGCGGAGGTGCGCGACACGCTCAAGCTCGTGCCCGAGGGCATTGAAGGCCAGGTTCCCTACAAGGGTCCGGTTTCGGGCGTCCTGCATCAGCTCGCCGGCGGCCTCAAGGCGGCCATGGGCTATGTCGGCGCCGCCGACCTGAAGATCTTTCAGGAGCGGGCCACCTTCGTCCGCATCTCAGGCGCCGGACTGCGCGAAAGCCACACCCATGATGTCAACATCACACGCGAAAGCCCCAACTACCCCGGCGCGATGTAATGAAATGGCTCTGGCTTGGCTGGCTCGTGTGTGTGATCACGGCGGCTCTGTTGGGATATATGGTGCTCGTCGAGGCGCCAGCTGTCAGCGCGATGCTGGGCGGAATGGCGCTGCCCGACGCGGTACCGTTGGGCTATGGCGAGGAAGCCGCGCGCTCTCTCTATGCTGCCTTCCAGGCTGACTTCACATTGGCCGCGGCTGAAGGCAGGCAAAGCGCATCGGCGGCCTATGTGGCCATGCATGCGCGCTCCGACCTGGTGTTTCCGCCATTGCTGGCCGCAAGCCTCGCTTTCCTGGCCTTTGCCTCGGTCTATGCAGGCCGCACCCAGGCCAGCCCCTCACGGCAGGTCAGTGTCGGAGTTGGCCTTGTCATGGCTTTGGCGTTTACCTATCTGGCCTGCGATTTCCTCGAAAATGCCGTGGCGGACGCCATGTATGGCCCTCAGGCCATGGCGGCAGGTTTCAATGGCCCGATCGTGTTCGTGCTGCAGGTCCTGACCCGCGGCAAATACCTGACGCTCGTGCTCGCTGGTCTCATCATTGTCGCGCTCTGGGTTGCGCGCTGGAAAGGCCCGCGCCAACCGGCGGCGCCGGAAACCTAGCTGTCCGGACTGGGGCTGTCGGCCACCCGCCCTTGCTGTTGCCGCCGGCCCGGTTTAGAGAATGCCGGGTTGTCTACCCTCGTTCAGGTGCACGCTCATGACCCCATCCACCGCAATCTTCTGGCCGGTCCTGGCCCAGGTTCTCCTGACCTACGGGATCTACATGGTGGTCTCCGCCCGGCGGCTCGGCGCGGTCAAGGCGGGCACGGCCAAGGTCTCGGACTTCAAGGTTCCGTCCATCGAGCCGGAGCCCAGCGCAACGGCTGCGCGCAACCTTGTCAACCAGTTCGAGCTTCCGGTGCTTTTTTACGCAGCCTGCCTGTCGCTGTATGTGACCGGCGGCGCGGGGGGCGCCGCAGTTGTCGTCGCCTGGGCCTTCGTGCTGGCGCGCGCCGTCCATGCCTATGTGCACGTGACCTCTAACCGGGTCCGGCTGCGCCGCCGGCTCTTCATCGCAAGCCTGGCCGTGAATTTCGCGCAGTGGCTGCTTCTCGCGATCCACATTGTGTAGGCGCGCCCCGGTCGTGCCGGACCGGGTCTGAGCTACATGGCGCGCGGATCTTTGCCGGCCGCGATCGCATCAAGATAATGGCCGGAGAAATCCGTCTTTATCTCGCACCAGAGCAGATTGTGGTCGGATAATTGGTGTTTTCGGTAATAGTTTCGGAAATAGTCCATTGCCTTGTCTTGAGCTCGGGCGGCTCCGTCCCGGCCATGGGAGACCGTCTTGATCTCCGCCGTGGTTGCATAATGGGCTGCGTCCTCGCTGCGATAGACGCTCTTGAATATGTTCAGGACGCCCGATGCGCCAAGCTTGACCCGCTTTTCGGCCAGCTTGAAGACAATCTGGTCGTAGTGATGCTTGCCCGAGAGGCTGGTGGCCGCGTCCCTTATGCCCTCCGTGGTGATAAAGCCCGCGTCCAGCAGCGCCTTCATGGTTCTGTGTTCGGGGCTGACGATGTTGAAATCGCCGAGCAGGATCATGTTGGCGTCCGTGCCCGAACTTCGTTTCTCCGCCTTCTGCACATTAGCGAGATAGACCGCGATTTTCTCGATCTCGCTGCGGCGCAGGTCCATTTCGGGAGAATTGTCCGCTGACTTTCCATAGTAGATATGCACGGTGCAGAGTTTGAAGCGAAACCAGCCGGCCTGGAAGGTGACGGCAAAGGGTGTCCGCGCAAACTGCAGCTTGCGCGTCGCGTTTTCCTGGCCGGGCGCCACGATTTCCTGTCCTTCCGGAAGAACGATTTCGCCGGCTTCGCGTAGGAAGCGGACCTTTGACTTCCGGTAGGCATAGGCCAGTCGCTCACGATTGCCGCTGGCGTCAGTCAGAATGTAGTCCCAGTCGCCCCCCAGGTAGCGTTGCATCAGGAGCTCGAATTTTCTCAGGTCGTGATTGACCTCCTGGATGGCGACAAGATCGAAATGATCAATGATCTCGGCAATGTAGAGCAGGGATTCCGTCGTCCGGTCATAGGCGCCGCCATCGGAAAAATGCATGATGTTCCAGGTCGCCAGCCGCAGGGACTCTTCGTCTGTCTGCGCCTTTATGTCCTGGTCCAGCTGCTCCTTGAGCGCCTTGAGGCGCTCCGCGACAAAGACCCTGTGGTCATCGGGCTTGATGTAGCGAATGGATGAAATGAACGACATGCCATTTCCTCTTCGAGCTTTCCGCAAGGAAGAGTATGCCTGAAATTTCCTGCAATGTAAGGCTGTAGCGGTCGTAAACTTCCAGTCGTCTACCAGGCAGGCACCGCATCGATGTCCGGGCGTCGGATCTCCCTGCGCGACGATGAGCCGGACATGGCCGACATAGGTTTCTCATCTGTCCCCACGGGTGTGATGTTGTCGAGGCTGGCCGCGATATGGCCGCAGATGGCGTTGACCAGCGCTGCGGGTGCGCCGGGCCGTTTCATCAGGCCGATCTGCGCGGGTTGCAGCGAGGGGAACCCATCGGCGGGCGACAGGATCCGCATGCCCGGCCGGACGGCGCATTCGGGCAGCAGCGACACAGCCAGACCCGAAAGCACAGCCGAGGCCACCACCGTCGCCGACCAACTGGTGAACAGGACCTGGTAATCACGGCCGGCCGAATCGAGCGCGGTGCAGGCCAGGTTACGCCAGTTGCAGGAGCGGCGGCCCACGGCCAATGGCACCACGGCGTCCTCATGCACAGTGTGGTTCATCGACGTGACCCAGTAGAGCGGTTCCGTGCGGACCACTTCCGAGGTCCGTTCGCGTGGATTGTGCGTGACAAGGGCGACATCCAGCTCGCCGCGCGCCAGCCTGGCAGCGAGTTCGGCCGAGGGCTCGCACTCGATGTAGAGCTCGACATTCGGGTTGGTCTTGGCGAAGCGGGCAATGATGCCAGGCATGTAGCGGTCGGCATAATCATCCGGCGTCCCGATCCGGATCGAACCTTCCAGCTGCTGGTCATCGAAGGCGGCAATGGTTTCATTGTTGAGCCGGATGATGCGCCGCGCATAGCCGAGCATGCGTTCGCCGTCTTCGCTCAGCCGGTTCAGGCGGCCGTCGCGGACAAACAGCGATTTGCCGACCCGTTCCTCCAGCCGCCGCATCTGCATCGACACCGCGCTCTGGGTCTTGAACACCTTGTCCGCAGCCCGGGTGAAACTGCCGGTGTCGACGATGGCCACGAAGGTCTGCAACTGATCGATATCGAGGGGGGCGGGCATCGGAGGCTCCTATCAATAGTTCTGATGATAAAGATTAGAAACATTCGCTGGTATGATCAATCAGTTTTTGAGACATAGATTCTGCACAAAGGGTTTTGCGCCAGCCCCTCAATGAATTGGCGCGCTTTATCGAGGATGATCACCATGAACGCCCGCAATTTTGCTGCCGCCCGGGCGTCTGCCAGCTCCATCAGCGTTGGCCCGGGTTCCCTGAATGCCCTTCACGCCGTTTCCGGCAAGGTGAGGGCTTTGCTGCGCGCCCTGTTCAACCGCCGTGTGATCGGCAATCTGGAACAGCTTTCCGATCATGAATTGTCGGATATCGGCCTGACCCGTGACGATCTGCGCTTTGGCAAGTCAGTGCCGTTTACTGCGGATCCGACGACCGAACTGGCGCGTCGCGCGCGGAGCAACACCTGCCGATAGTCGGTCTTAGAAGTCCCCTGCGGGATGCTGCCCTGCATCCCGCCTTCCCCGGCCGCTTGCCTGTACTCTGAGAGTCAGCGCGGCCGGGCTTTTTTTGCCGTGGCGTGTTTATTTCCGGTTCATGCCCTGAAGGTACTGGTCGAAAATCGATTCCATGTTCTTCTGGTAGCCCTTCTGAACCTCACGCCCCGAATCAAACATCTTGCCGAAGAGATCATCATAGGGATTGCGCGCGCGCCCTGACGGCATCCGGTCCGGCTGCTGTTCCGGCTCGGGCGCCTGCCGTGTCTGCCCTCCGCCCAGCATGTCCTGGAAGATCTGGCCGAGTGGATTGTCACCAAACGGATTGCTTGCGCCCGGCTGCGGCTGGCGCCTCTGTCCGCCGCCAAACATGCCCTCGAGGATCTGTCCCAGCGGATTGTCCATCGGTGACGCCCGCGGCGCCGGTTTTGCCTGTGCGCCACCCATTCCCTGCCGCATCATTTCGGTGATCAGGTCGCCGATCGGATTGGAGCCGGCCATGGCGCCGGCCTGCCTCTGACCCGCGGATTGCCCGGTCGCCTGCCCGGTCGCCTGCTTGAACAGTCCGCCCATGATCGTGGTCGCGAGCACCGGAAGCATCTGCTTGAAGATTTCCTGGCCGATGCCAGTTGCGGCTTCGGCCTGGGCGGCCACCGCCCGGCTGACCTCCTTGGAGCCGAAAATATGGCCGAGAATGCCGTTGCCTTCCTCCCGGCCTTGCGGTGTGAAGGCCGCCTGCATGTTCTCGAAATAGGCAGCGTGCTGGCCGCTGGCGAGCGCTGACAGGAAGTTGGACATGTCCATCGGGTTTGCGGCGTTGCGTTTGAGACCCGTCGAAAAGGCCGGCATCAGGGCCGCCATCGCCTGTTCCATCTGGCTTTCATTGAGGCCGAATTGCTTCGCCATGGCGCGCACCGCGTCGCCATTCTGGGCATTCATCATCATATCGTAAAGCGGCATCATGGCTCGTGTCTCTCCTCCAGCGCCTGTTTGGCTTGGGAAAAGACTATACCGCCCAATGGGGCATGCCTAGTGGTGCGATCCTGACAGGTGGGAACCCGCTGTCAGGTTCAGTAGGCGTAATCTTCGAACACCGGATCCACGCTGCCGTTCCAGCGGCCGTGATAGAGCGCCAGCATTTCCTCGGCCAGCGTCGTTCCGCGGGCAATGGTTTCCTCGAGCGGCGCCAGGAAATGACTTTCGTCATTGCCTTCGGAATTCAGGCATGCCCGGTTGACCAGCCCACGCCGGGAAATTCCAAGCACCTCGCGGCCGATATCGTGCAGCGAATGGCCATTGATCCGCGCCTTCAATCCCTCGCGCGGCGTGGTATCGCGGATCGCATTCACCTCGTCGAGGCTCCAGTCGCGCACCAGCTCGAGCGCTTCGCCGAGCGCGTCCTCGTCATAGAGCAGCCCGACCCAGAAAGCGGGCAACGCGCAGATCCGCCGCCACGGCCCGCCATCGGCGCCACGCATTTCGATGAACCGCTTCAGCCGCGCATCCGGGAACAGGGTGCCCAGATGGTTGGTCCAGTCACCCATCGTCGGCAACGGCTGGTCGAGCTCGCCCTTGAGCGCGCCGTTCATGAACTGGCGGAAGGTGACATGGGTGGCTTCATGGTAGCGGCCGTCGCGCAGCACGAAATACATCGGCACGTCGAGCGCCCATTCGACATAGTCCATGAAGCAGAAATCATCGGAATAGACGAAGGGCAGTTGTCCCGAGCGCTGGTTGTCGGTATCGCGCCAGATGTCGCCACGCCAGGAAACCAGGCCATTGGGCTTGCCTTCGGTGAAGGGCGAGGCGGCGAACAGGGCGGTCGCCAGCGGCTGCAGCTTCATGCCGAGCTGCATCTTGCGGCGCATGTCGGCTTCCGAGGAGAAGTCGAGATTCACCTGAATAGTGCAGGTCCGGTACATCATGTCGAGCCCCTGGCTGCCGACCTTCGGCATGTAGCGGGTCATGATGTCGTAACGCGACTTGGGCATCTTCGGCGTTTCAGCGAGCGACCAGGACGGGCTGCCGCCCATGCCCAGGAATCCGATACCGAGGGGGGCTGCGATCTCGCGCACTTGCGCCAGATGCGCATTCGATTCGCGGCAGGTCTGGTGAATGGTTTCAAGTGGCGCGCCCGACAGTTCGAACTGCCCGCCCGGCTCCAGGCTGATGGCGCCGTGACCGGTCGGCTCCACCAGGCCGATGATCTTGCCCGCATCGATGATCGGCTCCCAGCCGAGCATCATCGCCATGCCTTCAAGCAGCGCCCGGATGGAACGCTCGCCTTCATAGGGCACCGGCTCAAGCGATCCGGTGAAAAATACGAATTTCTCGTGTTCGGTGCCGATGCGCCATTTTTCCTTCGGCTTGCAACCTGCGGCCATCCAGTCCGCCAGCTCGCTGACTGTGCTGATCGGGGTATCGTCGGTGGTATCGCGCGCCATATCCGGCCCTTTATCGTCTGGTCATTGCCGCGGGTTCAAACCTCGCATGCTGATGCTGCTTGGACCGGAACCGGTCCGCCATGCAAGCGAAAATGCCTGATCGTTCCATCAAAGAAGATTGATGTGAACGGGCGCTTGCACTCCTACCAGTCGCCGATCGTCATCTGCACCGCGGTCAAGGCCGCCACGGCGGCGGTATCCGCCCTGAGGATGCGCGGCCCGAGCGGAATCGGCGTGACGAAGGGCAGGGCCGTCAGCATCGCCCGTTCCCGCTCGGAGAACCCGCCTTCAGGCCCGACCAGAAGCGCCAGATCGCGCTCGGTGATGGCCGAAAGCGCAGCGGAAGGATTGTTGCCGGCCTGGCTTTCATTGCAGAAGATGATCCTCCGCGCCGGATCCCAATCGGCCAGCAGCGCTTCAAGCTTCACCGCTTCCCCGAGATCGGGGATGGCCAGGTTGCCGCACTGCTCGGCGGCTTCGAGGATGTTTGCCTCAAGCCGGGCAGCATTGACCTTGTGCAGTTGCGTATGGTCGGTGAACACCGGTGTGATCCGGCCCACACCCATTTCCGTGGCCTTCTGCACCAGATAGTCGAGCCGGCCGACCTTGAGCGGGGCGAACAGGAAGTCCAGCCGCGAGCGGGGAGGTTGCTCCCGGGTCTGTGCGCCGATTTCGAGCGCCGCTGCCTTCTTGCCGGAGGGGCGAAGCGTGGCGGCAAATTCGCCGTCGCGGCCATTGAAGGCGAGCAGCTGCGCGCCATCTCCGAGCCGTAGCACGCTCAACAAATAATGCGCCTGGTCCTTGCCCAGCGGCACGGGCTCACCCGGCGCGAGCGGTGCATCGAGGTAAAGCCGTTGCAGTTTGTAATTGGCGCGCATCTCTGTCGTCTTTCGCGGTGGTGCAGGTCGCAAGAGGGCTTGATCAGGCGCGCCGGGTCAGGGCTGCGGCGACGCCGGCCATCATCAACAGCGATCCGCCGGTCCGCATCGCGGCCTTCATCAACTGCGGGCGGCGGATGGTCTTCCGGGCGCCGGCGGCCAGGAACGCGAACATCGCCGCATTGAGAATGCCGAGCACCGTGAAGGTCAGCACATAGAGCGCTGCCTGCGGCGCGTAAGACAGGGCGGGGTCGATGAATTGCGGCACGAAGGCCACGAAAAACAGGATGCCCTTGGGATTGAGCGCCGTGATCAGAAACGAATCGCGGAAAATGACAGCAGGCCGCCCCGACCCGGTTGGCAGGTCGGAATCCTGCATGTCGGGAATGCGCACCGGCGCCCGCCACATCTTGTAGCCGATCCAGATCAGATAGGCGGCGCCGACAAATTTCAGCGCCTGGAAGAGCGAGGCCGATGCGGCCAGCAACGCGCCGGCGCCGGCAATCGACAGCGAGGTCGCAACCAGATCGCCAAGCCCGACGCCCATCACGCTGGCGAAGGCGACCTTGCGGCCATGCGCCAGGGCCTGGGTGATGACCATGATGATGGTCGGGCCGGGAATCACCAGGAGCACGATGCTGGCGACAACGAAAGCGGCAAAATACTCGGGTGATACAGGCAATTTGGCAGACTCCAACGAGGAAGAGCAGACAAAGCCGCAATTTTTTGCGCGCGTCAACTTGCCCGGACCCGCCGCATGATCTCGCGCCGGGTCCGGACTGGGGCATCGCCATGGTCCGGGTCAATGAATGTCTCTTGGCGTTCAAGCGGTCCCGTTCGATCGCACCATGTATCAGTTGATCTTGCCGGGCAGGCTGAGATTGCCGGAAGCCACGTCGAAGACATCGGTCACGCACAGCAACGGTGCGTGAACATTGGCGTTGACCTTCAACGCCGCGGTTACCCCGTCGAACGAGGCGCCGGTTGCCGCATCGGGATCGGCGAATACGACCGAGACTGCGATTTCCGGACCGTCAAACACCGGCTCGAAGCCCGGGCTGTCGATGAACAGCGGAAGTCCCGGCCATGTCGCAGGCAGAATGGGTGTTTCGTTCTCGCCGATGTCACGCACCGACAGCGCGCCCGGCCCGCAGGCTTCGTTCGGCGCAAGCACCACCCAATGACTGTGCCATTCTTCGCCATCATTGGCCATGTCGCCGTCTCCGTTCTCGTCATAAAGCGGCGTGTCGTCGAAATCCGGATGGCTCGTGGCGGCAAGCGCCAGAATTCCGCTCTTGCCCTCAAAACCGACCGTCGCCGGGTCAAGCGAAGTCGGCCAGACATAGGACCAGACCGGCGCACCCGCGAGCCCGCCCTGTGCTGCGGGCTTCTCCGCCCCGGCGGTCCCGCCGGTTGTCATGTGAAACGTGATCGAATTGCCGTCCCGGTGAGCGTGGGCCGCGAGAATGTCAAACGCAGGCGTCACGGAGCTGTCAGCTTTGGACCGGATCGCCCCGTCTGCGTCGATGGCATGGTTTGCGTCCGCCGCCGCAGAGCCGACCGAGGCGCCGAGCAGCGCCAGTGTGAGCAGGATTTTCATGATGGTCTCCTTCAGGTTCGTACGAGGCTAGAATAGTAGCGACTCGAAACTATTGCAAGAAATGTTTTGACTCGCTACTATCTTGCCATGGCCACAGCAATGCCCCAGCGAATCCGCGCCCTGATCGAACGGCTCGCCAAGCTCTCCGAGGCGGAGGACTGGGCGGAGGATCTGAACCCTGCGCAAATGACGGCGCTGACCTATCTGGATCGGGCCAACCGGTTTTCCCGAGCTCCATCCCACGTCGCTGCCTACTCCGGTTCGACACGTGGGACGGTTTCCCAGACATTGCGGGCGCTCGAGCGAAAGGGGCTTGTGACGGAGTTCCGTTCGGAAAGTGACCGGCGCAGCATCTCGTTCGAGGTGACCGAGTCCGGACATGCGCTGGCGTCGGCGCAAAAGATGCTCGATCAGGTGCTCACCGCTCTTCCGCCCGAGAGTGCGGCAGCGCTCGAACTTGGCCTCGATACCGTGTTGCGGGACCTGATCACGGCGCGAGGCGGCAAGGCGTTCGGTATTTGCCGCACCTGCCGCCATCATCTGAAGCTGGGGGCAGGGGGCTATTGCCAGCTTCTGGCCGTCAATTTGCAGCCTGCCGAGACCGGGCAGATCTGCCACGAATATGAGACCGCAGGATGAACCACACACCTGAAATCAGCGCCCGGGTCGTCGGGCTTTACATGGGGCAGGTCCGCCACCCCTGGCCCGGAAAGCCTGGCTCGGCGATCGCCAAGGAGCCGGTCGAAGGTCCCCAGGACCTGGGACGGGACGGGTTCGAGATGGATTCGCAAGCCGATCTGAAGGTGCATGGCGGTCCCGACAAGGCGGTCCATCATTATGCCGCGGACCATTATGCCGCCTGGCGGTCGGAGCTTGGCGATCCGGCGCAGGATTTCGGGCCGGGCCAGTTTGGCGAAAACATCGCGACACTCGGAATCACCGAAGCAGATCTGTGCATCGGCGATGTATTCCGGCTCGGATCAGCGATCGTGGAAGTGTCGCAGGGGCGTCAGCCTTGCTGGAAACTCAATGCCCATACCGGCATAATAACGATGGCTGCATTGTTTCAGGAGACGGCCCGCACCGGCTGGTATTACCGGGTGCTCGAACCCGGCCTGGTCGGGGTCGGAGACACCATCGAGCGCATCCGTTGCCCCAACCCCGGGTGGACCGTGGAGCGCGTGACACGCGCCCGTCTCGGCGCCAGTATCGACCGCAAGACGGCGGCGCAACTGGCGGAACTGCCGCAACTGGCATCGGGGTGGGCGGACGCCTTCAGGCGCAAGGCCAACCGCGAGGACCGCGAGGATACGTCCGCGCGTCTTGCAGGGCCGGCCTAATCAACAATCACAATATGCAGCGCCCTGGGTCCGTGGGCTCCCAGGATGATGGTCTGTTCGATGTCGCCCGAGCGGGATGGTCCGGTAATCAGATTGAGGGCGCGCGGCATGACGCCCTTGCCCATATCCTTGCGCAGCATCGCCCAGACGCTTTCCATGTCGCCCTTGATGTCGTCGGCCTTGAGCACCACGATGTGATGTTCCGGCAGGAAATTGATGGTTGTCGGATTGGCGGGACCGGAAAGCAGGGCCAGCGTCCCGGTTTCGGCAATGCCCGCCATTGCGTGGCTGACGCCCGCCAGGTCGCCGCCGTCGGACGCGCCGTGGCGCACTTCGAGGTTCTTCTCCGAACTCCAGCTTGCGTTCGCCAGGCGCTCATCGGCGCCCATCCGGATTTCGGACGGCAGGTTGCGGGCGCGCAAATACGTGCTGACTTCGGCCGGCACCGCTTGATAGTCGTTCACCCGAGTGACGGTTGCACCAAACTGGACCGCCATCGCGCAAAACAGCTCCAGCTGCCCGGCTGCGGGAAGCTGGGCTCTTGCAGGGATGACGCCGGTGGGCGTTTGCTCAAGTCGTGCGGCCACGGTGGTCTTGCGGGCCTCATCCGCGCCCGAGACCCCGATCGAGGCCCGGATCTTGCCGAGCACGGTCTCGCGGCTGCTCATTGTCCCGGCTCCTGCTTGAGCGCTTCACGCTGAGCCCAGGCCTGCAGGAAGGTGCGGCCCTCGGGCGCGGGCAGGTCGCGGTGGCGGGTCCAGCCGCGGGCGAACGGCAGGCTGTGAAAGCGCCGCGACGAACCGCCGAACAGCGACAGCAAGGGCACGCCGAACGACACCGCGAGGCGGTAGAGCTTCGGCCGCTTGGCGAAAAAGGCCCAGAACTTGAGGCCGTAGCGTGCGGTCAAAGGCGTCAGATTGCGCTCGAACTCCCGCTCGCGCCAATGCCGCATCATCTTGGGCAGCGGAATCCGCATCGGGCATACCGCCTCGCAGCGGCCGCAGAAGGTCGACGCATTGGGCAGTTGCCCTGTCTCCTCGATGCCGTTCAATGACGGCGTCAGCACCGCGCCCATCGGGCCGGGATAGACCGAGCCATAGGCGTGGCCGCCGACCGCGTGATAGACCGGGCAATGGTTCATGCAGGCGCCGCAGCGGATGCAGCGGAGCATGTCCTGATACTCGGTGCCGAGCATCGCCGAGCGGCCATTGTCGAGCAGCACGACGTGATATTGGTCCGGCCCGTCCGGGTCTTCAGTGCGTTTCGGCCCGGTGGAAAACGTGGTGTAGACGCTCATATCCTGCCCCGTCGCCGAGCGCGCCAGCACCCTCAGGATCTGCGAGGTATCCTCGAGCGTCGGCACGATCTTCTCGATCGAGGCGACCACAACATGCACCTTGCCCAGCGTCTGGGTGAGGTCGCCATTGCCTTCATTGGTGACGATCACCGAGGTTCCGGTTTCGGCGATCAGGAAATTCGCGCCGGTTATGCCGACATCGGCGGCGAAATAGCGCTGGCGCAACACATCGCGGGCCTCGCCCAGCAGCGCCACCGGTTCGCTCAGGTCGCGGCCTTCGGGCAGATGCGTGTGCACCCGGCGGAAATCGCCCTCGACCTGTTCCTTGTTGAGATGCACCGCCGGCGCGATGATGTGGCTCGGATATTCGCCGCGCAACTGGATGATGTATTCGCCCAGATCCGTTTCCACCGGCTCGATGCCGTTGGCGGACAGGTGATCATTGAGCGCGATCTCCTCGGTGATCATCGACTTGCCCTTGGTCACCGTGCGGGCGCCCGCCTTCTGGCAGATGTCGAGCACGATGCGGCGCGCATCCTCGGCGGTTTCCGCCCAATGCACGGTTCCGCCCGACGCGATCACATTGCGCTCGTATTCCTCAAGATAGAGGTCGAGGTGAGCCAGAACGTGGTTCTTGATGTCGCGGGCATTGTCGCGGAGCGCGTCGAACTCGGGCAAAGCGTCGGCGGCCTTCTGGCGCTTGCCGATGAAGCCCTTCTCGACATTGCCGAGCGCCTTCTGCAGCTGCACGTCTACGAGCGCCTTGGCGGCGCTGGCCTTGAAGTGTTTGGCGGCGAGTTCCATCGATTGTCTCCTGTGTCCCGCCTATTTGCCGCTTCCGGCAATCGGCGGCTGGCTGGTCATGCCGGCCAATACTTCGGCAATGTGGCGGACTTCCACACTGGACCCCTGGCGCTTCAGCTTGCCGGCCATGTTCATCAAACAGCCGACATCGCCGGCCAGCAGCATGTCTGCCCCGGAGGCATCGATATTGCCGACCTTCTTGGTGACGATGGCGTTCGAGATATCGGAATACTTGATGCAGAAGGTTCCGCCGAAGCCGCAGCAGACGTCGGAGTCCTTCATTTCCTGGAGTTCCAGGCCGCTGACCTTGGCGAGCAGCTTGCGCGGCTGCTCCTTGATGCCGAGCTCGCGCAGACCCGAGCAGGAATCATGGTAGGTGATCTTCGCGTCAAGCGAGGCGCCGGTGTCGCGCACCATCATCACGTCGGTGAGAAACGAGATCAGTTCGTGGCACTTTTGGGAAAAGCGCTCGGCTCGCTCTTCCCAGGCGGCGTCACCCGCAAACAGGCCTGGATAGTGCTTCTTCAGCATCGAGGCGCAGGACCCGGACGGCGCGACCACGAAATCGAACCCCTCGAAGGCCTCGATCACCTGTTCGGCGATTTCCCGCGTGTCGGCCCTGTCGCCGGTGTTGTAGGCCGGCTGGCCGCAGCATGTCTGCGCCACCGGCACATGCACCTCGCAGCCGGCGTCCTGCAACAGTTTGGCGCTTGCAAAGCCAACGGACGGCCGGAACAGATCGACCAGGCAGGTCGCGAAAAGCCCCACGCGCGGCTGCCGGGCAGCCATGTTCTCACTCGACGTCAATCTGCGGCCTCCGGTTGTTTCATTCTGGCTTTCGTGCTGGCGCCCGAAAGATCGGGAGCGCGTTGTTGCAGGCGAAGCTGGGACACCCGTTCCCAGTCGCCCGAGCGCTCGGCGTCCATCATCGCCCTGGCGACGAAATCGATATGGGCCTGCGCGGCGCGGCGCCCCGAATCCGGGTTGCCCGCCATCACGGCGTCGTAGATCGCCACGTGCTGTTCGAGCAGTTTCTCGCGCGCGCCCGGAAGATTGTAGACCATGGCGCGGTTGTAGAACACGCCTTCCGCCAGCAGCCTGTAGCACGAGCGCAAGGTGTGCAGCAGGATGATGTTGTGCGCACACTCGCCGATGGCGCTGTGGAACTCCACGTCGATCGTTGCTTCTTCCTCGAAATCGTCTTTCTGATGCGCCGCTTTCATGGCGCCGATGATGCGGGTCAGCAGCGCCTTGTCGGCTTCCGTGGCGCGCCGGGCGGCGAATTCGACGGTGACGCCTTCCACCTCGCGCCGGTATTCAAGGTAATCGAGCGTCGCTTTCTGGTGTCTGCCGATCAGTTCCATCACCGGCCGGGTGAAGACCTGGCCTATGACGTCGGCGACAAAGGTTCCGCCACCA
This sequence comes from Hoeflea sp., assembly GCA_019084245.1. Taxonomy (GTDB): domain Bacteria; phylum Pseudomonadota; class Alphaproteobacteria; order Rhizobiales; family Rhizobiaceae; genus Hoeflea. Next base: position 180,059 of record JAHRFE010000029.1, on the reverse strand, counting down.
TGCTGGGTATTGAGCAGGCCCCGACTCTCCAGAACCTTGAGCGCCTCCCGCAGGATCGGCCGCGATACATGAAACTGCTTGGCAAGTTCGCGCTCGCCTGGAAGCCTGTCGCCGACCCGCAGGATTCCCTCGAGCACAAGGATCTCGATTTGATGAACCACTTCATCAGCGGTTCGGCTGTGCTCAATTCGTGCAAAAATGTCGGTGGTCATTGACGTTTCCTGGCGCCCCCTCCGTGGGACCGTACCAAGTGGCGGGAAACGTGGTCAATATTATTATCCAGTTTGTGACAAGTTTCCTGGTCCGGATCGGGAATCGGCAAGTCTGCTATGGCCTGCTCCCAAGGCTCGCGACAGCCCTATTCCGCCGCATCATAGGAACTTGGGCGGTTTTCGTTGCTGCCGCTTTTTGCTGAATTCAGCGCCCTGCCAGTGTGTTGAAGACCAGCACCGGAAGGTGAGACGGATGCCACGACCGCTGTTTCGGGGATCGGATTTTCCCAATAGGGCGTAGGGCCGTAAAGCTCTGCCAGATAATCGATGAACAGCCGCACCTTGGCAGGCAGGAACCGGCGGCTGGCATAGACCGCGTGAATGGCCACGTTGCGCGAGCCCTCATAGGCGGGAAGAACCTGCACAAGCCGCCCGTCAGCCAGTTCGGCCCCGATGTCCCATGTCGAGCGCAGGGCAATGCCGACGCCGCCAATGACCGCTTCCCGCACCACTTCGCTAGAATTGGTTTGAAGCGGTCCGATGGGGCGATGGATCAACTGGCCATTCGGGCTCTCAAGCTTCCACGGGTCGTTGTTGTGTGGCGCGAGACAGATGTGCTTGTCGAGTTCCTCGATGCTGCCAGGGGCGCCATGCCGCTCCAGATAATTGGGCGCGGCGACCAGAATCCGGCGAACTGGCGCAAGTTTGCGCGCCACCAGGCTGGAATCGCTCAATTCCGCGATCCGGATTGCCAGATCATAGCCATCACCGACGATGTCGACGAATTCATCGCGCAGCATCAGGTTGACGCCGAGATCCGGATTGGCCTGCATGAAGGCGTTGATATGGGGGGCAATGTGCATGCGCCCGAACGACGTCGGAGCGGACACCTTGAGTACGCCTCTTGCCAGCGCGGACCGCCGGGAAACAAAGGCCTCGGCCTCCTCGATCCCGGCCAGGATCGCAACTACCCGCTCGTAAAACCCCTGGCCCGCCTCGGTCAGCGAAATCTGCCGTGTCGTGCGCTGCATCAGCCGCGTTCCGAGCCGGTCTTCCAGACGCCGAAGCCTCTTGGAGACCACTGCCGGAGAAAGACCGAGCTCGCGGCCGGCCGCCGACATGGACCCGGCGGAGACAACGCGGGCAAAAATTTCCAGGTCTCCGAGATTGTTCATTACGGGCCGTCTCCCTTCTTGCAAAGACTCTGTACCCTTACGTAAGCTGGGTCGTTCCGGATCACTCTGTCTGAGAAAACAGGTTGGAAGCCGGCAGCGAACGAGCCGCGGCAAGGCGGTTGACGGAATTCGAATTGCCGCCTGAGGGAATAAGTGGTAAATAAAAAATACCAGTTTGATTTGCGCGTCAAGTCCATGCTGCAAATGCGAAGCGCGAGGAGGAAACCATGCCGGAACTGATTTCTTTTCTGGAGCCGGATAGCGCGGTCATCGGCCGCCGTCCCGCGATCATCGCCGATCTGGCGCAATTGCTGCCCGAAAGCTGCCTGATCACCGAAGAGCGCGAATTGATGCCGTTCGACACCGACGCCTTCGTGTCCTACCGGCGGATGCCGCTGGCGGTGGTCCTGCCAGAGACGACGGCCCAGGTCGCCGCGGTACTGAAATATTGCAATGACAACGCCATTTCCGTGGTGCCGCGCGGCGCCGGCACTTCCCTTTCAGGCGGCGCCATTCCGCAGGAAGACGCCATCGTCATCGGCGTGTCCAAGATGAACCAGATCCTGGAGGTGGACTACGCCAACCGCGCAGCCAGGGTGCAGGCAGGCGTCACCAACATCTCCATCAGCCAGGCGGTGGATGCCGATGGTTTCTTCTACGCGCCGGACCCGAGCTCGCAGCTGGCCTGCACCATCGGCGGCAATATCGGCATGAACTCCGGCGGCGCCCATTGCCTCAAATACGGCGTCACCACGAACAATCTCATGGGCGTCAAGATGGTCATGTTCGATGGCTCGATCGTTGATATCGGCGGCAAGGCGCTGGATTCGTCGGGCTACGATCTGCTCGGCCTGATCTGCGGCTCGGAAGGCCAGCTGGGCATCGTCACCGAGGCCACCGTCAGGCTGCTGGCCAAGCCCGAAGGCGCACGGCCTGTCCTGTTCGGCTTTGAAACCTCGGTCGCCGCCGGGGCCTGCGTCACCGACATCATCGGTGCGGGCATCATCCCGGTGGCCATCGAATTCATGGACAAGCCTGCCATCGAGATCTGCGAGGCCTTTGCGCACGCCGGCTACCCGATGGATGTCGAGGCCCTGCTGATCGTCGAGGTCGAGGGCTCGGACGCAGAGATGGACGCGATGCTCGCACGCATCATCGAGATCGCCCGCAGGCACGGTGTCAAGACCATAAGGGAAAGCCAGTCGGCCACCGAGGCCGCGCTGATCTGGAAGGGCCGCAAGTCCGCCTTCGGCGCCACCGGGCGGATTGCCGACTATATCTGCATGGACGGCACCGTGCCGCTCGGGCAATTGTCCTATGTGTTGGCCAAGACCAGCGAGATCACCGACCGTTACGGCCTGCGCGTCGCCAATGTGTTTCATGCCGGCGACGGCAACATGCATCCGCTGATCCTGTTCGACGCCAATGATCCCGAGGAAAGCCTGAAGGCGGAGATGGCCGGCAACGACATCCTCAAGCTGTGCGTCGATGCCGGCGGCTGCCTGACCGGCGAGCATGGCGTGGGCATCGAGAAGCGCGATCTGATGCGACACCAGTATTCCGACGCGGATCTCGCCCAGCAGATGCGGGTGCGCGCCGCCTTCGATCCGAAGTGGATCCTCAACCCCTCCAAGGTGTTTCCCCTCGAAGGCCGCAACGGCAGCCAGGAAGGCAACCAGAGCACTCTCGCGCTGGCAGCCCAGGGCGGCGCTGGCGGCACAGGGAAGGCAGCGGCATGAGCCTGTCCGAGATCCAGTACCCCGAGAGCGAGGACGACGTCGCGCGCATCGTGAGCCAGGCCCATGCAGCCGGTCTTCCGATCGAGGTCAGGGGCGGCGGCACCAAAATCGGCTTGGGCCGGCCGTCTCAGTCGGCCTCCGTCCTGTCACTGGCAAAACTCACGGGTATCACCAATTACGATCCGTCGGAACTGGTGATGGCCGCGCGCGCGGGCACGCCGCTCCACGAAATCGAGGCGGCGCTGGCTGCCAACAACCAGATGCTGACCTTCGAGCCGATGGATCACCGGCCGCTTCTGGGTGTGGACGGCGAACCGACCATTGGGGGCGTGTTCGCGGGCAATATCTCCGGCCCAAGGCGCATCCAGGCGGGTGCGGCGCGCGACAATCTCCTGGGCGTGCGCTTCGTCAACGGATCGGGCGAGATCGTCAAAAGCGGCGGCCGGGTGATGAAGAATGTCACCGGGCTCGATCTGGTCAAGCTACTGGCCGGCCCCTGGGGCACGCTCGGCGTGCTCTGCGAAGTGATTTTCAAGGTGTTGCCGAAGCCCGAAACCGCGGTGACCATCGCGGTTTCCGGTCTCAATGACGCCGAAGCGGCCGAAGCCATGGCCGCGGCCATGGCGATGTCTGTCGAGGTCTCGGGCGCGGCACACCTGCCATTGAGCGTCGCCTACAGGTTTGGAGACATCCTCAAGGGGGAGGCGACCACGGTTCTCCGGCTCGAGGGACTCACGCCCTCCGTTGACGTCCGCACCGAGCGGCTTGTCGTCGAAATGCGCCGTCGCGGCGAGGTTTCGGTGCTGGATGCCGAAGCCACCCGTGACTTGTGGCGCGACATCAGGGATGTGAAGCCCTTTGCCGTGCAACGGACGAAACCGGTCTGGCGGGTCTCCGTGGCGCCCAGCGCGGGCCACCAGCTGGTCGCGGCCCTGCGGCTCAAGACCGGGGTCGATGCCTTCTACGACTGGCAGGGCGGGCTGGTCTGGCTTCAGATGGAAGCCGAACCCGAAGCCGATCTCGTCCGCCAGTACATCAAGGCGCTCGGCGGCGGCCATGCCACGCTGGTGCGCGCGGATGCCGCCACGCGGGCCGCGGTGCCCGTGTTCGAGCCGCAGCCCAGGGCGCTTGACGCTTTGTCGCGGCGCATCAAGGATCAATTCGACCCGGGCGGCATACTCAACCCCGGGCGCATGACGGCGTCCATGTGATAGCCTGCGGGCGTCGCAGATTCTCTTTCGGAACAAAGGAGCATGCCATGAGCAATCAAGACCAGGCCCCTCAACCGCGCCAGACCGATCGCTGGCTTGAGCCCGGCAAAACCAATCTGGTGGTCATCTACATCCTCTATTTGGCGAGTTTCTTCATCGGGATCACCGGCATCGTCGGCATTGTCCTTGCCCATCTCAACCAGGGCAAGTCCGAACCCTGGCTTGAGAGCCACTACACATGGGTGATCCGGACCTTCTGGATTGGCGTGGCCGGCGCGCTGGTGAGTGCGGTGCTGTTTGTCGTGCTCATCGGCTTCCTGACGATCTTCCTGGTCGCCATCTGGATCATCATCCGCACTGTCATCGGGCTGCAGAAGCTCACCCGCGACGAACCCATCGACAATCCGCAGAGCTGGCTGCTCTGAGCGGCCTGCATCCTGACTGGAGCCCGCCATCCCGATGGCGGGGTCCGGTCAGGACCCAGTCATGAGAGTGAAAGACCCGAGGTAACCGCGACATGCAAACCAATTTCACCGACGAGCAGCTCGCCGATTCCGGGGTCGCCGAATCCGAAAAGATCCTGAGGAAATGCGTGCATTGCGGTTTCTGCACCGCGACATGCCCGACCTATGTGACGCTGGGCAACGAGCTCGACAGTCCGCGCGGCCGCATCTACCTGATCAAGGACATGCTGGAAAACGACCGGCCCGCCGACAAGCAGGTGGTCACCCACATCGACCGCTGCCTGTCGTGCCTTGCCTGCATGACCACCTGCCCCTCGGGCGTCAATTACATGCATCTGGTCGATCATGCCCGCGTCCACATCGAAAGGACCTACAAGCGGCCGCTGATGAACCGGATGACGCGGGCGCTCCTGGCGCTGGTGCTGCCCTATCCGGCCCGCTTCCGCGCCTCGCTCCATGCCGCCCGTCTCGGACGGCCTTTCGCGCCGGTGTTCCGCGCCCTGCCGGGGCTGAAGCCGATGGCGGCGATGCTGGAGCTCGCGCCTGCGTCCGTGCCCAAGGCTTCAGACTTCGCCAAGCCGGGGACGCACGCGGCGTCCGGTAAGAGGCGAGGCCGGGTCGCCATTCTCACTGGCTGCGCCCAGCCGGTGCTCAAGCCCGGCATCAACGAGGCCACGGTCAGGCTTCTGAACCGCATCGGCGTCGAGGTGGTGGTGCCGGAAGGCGAGGGCTGCTGCGGCTCGCTGGTCCATCATATGGGACGCGAGCACGACGCGCTGGAAGCCGCGCGCCGAAATATCGATGCCTGGACGCGGGCCATCGATCATGGCGGCCTCGACGCGATCATCATCACCGCATCGGGCTGCGGCACCACGATCAAGGACTATGGCTACATGCTGCGCGAGGATCCCGCCTATGCCGGGAAGGCGGCGCGCGTCTCGGCCCTTGCCAAGGATATCACCGAATATCTCGCCACCATCGAGTTGCCGGCGCCGGTCAATGCCGCAGATCTGGTCGTGGCCTATCATTCGGCCTGTTCCATGCAGCACGGCCAGAAGATCACGGTGCAGCCCAAGGCGCTGCTTAAGGCTGCGGGGTTCACCGTCAAGGACCCGCCGGAGGGGCATCTGTGTTGCGGCTCGGCGGGCGTCTACAACATCATGCAGCCCGAGATCGCCCGCAACTTGCGCGATCGCAAGATCAAGAACATCGAGCGCACCCGGCCCGATCTGATCGCTACGGGCAATATCGGCTGCATCACCCAGATCGCCGGCGGAACCGACATCCCGATCATCCACACAGTCGAGTTGCTTGACTGGGTCTATGGCGGCGAAAAGCCGGAAGGCTTGCCTGCGATCAAGACGAGGAAGCTGGAAGCGGCCGAATAGTGTGCCGTCCGGTTTGAGCGGCCCCATCCTCCGTCACCCCGGACTTGATCCGGGGTCCAGCCACGGCGCGTCCGCGCCGTGAAAAAGTCTTTTGCGATCAAGGGCTTGACCGCGCTGGATGCCAGCCTTCGCTGGCATGACGGCTGTTGATGCACTGCCACCACAAACGACAGGAAGCTGTCATTGCAGGCTTGGCAGCAGTCTGAGGCGGCATCCGGAAACGCCGCCTTCCTGTAAGGTCTTGGTTCGCAGCCTCAGCCGCCGAACAGGGTACCCAGCAGGTCTTGGCCGCGATCGCTATAAAGCTTCTCCGCGCCCTTGCCATTCGGCCCGATCACAATGACCTTGGAGCCGACGCCGGCGCGAGTGTAGAGATGTTTGACATCCTCGTTCATCATCCGGATGCAGCCCGACGACATGTTCTGGCCGATGGTCCAGGGCTGGTTGGTGCCATGAATGCGGAAAATCGTGTCGCGGCCGCCCTTGTAGAGATAGAGCGCCCGGGCGCCGAGGGGATTGTCGGGGCCGCCCTTCATGTGGGCGGGAAGGATGCGTCCCTTCTTGCGCTCGCGCGCGATCATCGACGCCGGCGGCCGCCAGTCCGGCCATTCGGCCTTGCGGCCGACATTCACGGTTCCCGACCAGCCGAAACCATCGCGGCCGACACCGACGCCATAGCGCGTGGCGCGATTGTTGCCTTCGACATAGTACAGATACTTGGTGTTGGTATCGATGATGATTGTGCCGGGCCTCTCATTGGTCTGAAGCCGGACCTTCTTGCGCCAGAACTCGGGCTTCGGTTTCTGCGATTGCTGGACTTGGATAACCGGCAGTGAGGTTTCGGTCAGGGCGGACTGGCTGCGAGGCAGGGCCTGAGCTTCCGGCAGGACCGGCGCGATCAGGAGCCCGAGGGCGCTCGCCGCAAGGATGGCCAATCGGGTCGAACGGCGCAGCAAGGTCATGATTACCCCCTCTTTGGTGCTTGGCCAACTGCCCAAATGGTACCATCAATTTTAACGGGATCAACCTTCATCAAGGTTAAAGTGACGCCTGATCTTGATCTTCGGCATGAAAAACCCAGCCTGCGAAAAGTCACGGGCCGGGTTTCTGATTGTTGCTGAAACAGACCATTGGCTACATCACGATAACCTTGGCGCCCACAGCCACGCGCTCGTAGAGTTCCGTGACATCTTCGTTGCGCATGCGGATGCAGCCCGACGACACGGCCTGGCCGATTGTCCAGGGCTGGTTGGTGCCGTGAATGCGGTAGAGCGTGGAACCGAGATAGAGCGCGCGGGCGCCAAGCGGGTTTTCCGGGCCGCCGGCCATGTGCGCCGGCAGGACCCGGCCTTCCTTCTCACGCACCCGCTTGATCATTTCGGCAGGCGGACGCCAGTCCGGCCATTCTGCCTTGCGGCTCACCTTCTCGGTGCCGCTCCAGGCGTGCCCCTCCTTGCCGACGCCCACTCCGTAGCGGCGCGCCTGGCCGTCGCCCGTGACGTGGTAGAGGAAGCGCGCCTGCGTATCGATGATGATTGTCCCTGGCTTGTGGTTGCCGTCATAGGACACGGTCTGCGGCAGGAATTGCGGGTCGATCTGGCGGACTGGCGCGGGTTTGGTCCGCGGTGCTGCCAGGGCTGCGTTCGTCACCCGGCGCGGTTCACCCCTCAAGCTGTGGCTCTGATAGGCAGGCGTGCGGACCACCTTCGGCTTGGTCCGGTAGACGATCCCGCCGCGCGGTGCCGCCTGGCCGCCAAGCTGCATCACCCAGGGGGCCGACAGGTCCGGGCTCAAAACCACCGGCGGGCGCTGGCCGTAGCGATCGCTTGCAAGGGCGGGTGTTGCGAGGGAAGCGAGGCTCAACGCCGCGCCTGACATCATGAGAAGAGCAAGTTTTTTCATCGGACGGACCCATTACCTTTCGTCTGATTCTGGCAGAACGCCCCCGCCGCTTCGCGCCGATGGCCCTGCATCCTGGGTCATGCTGGGGTGCGGGTCGGAATCAATTGGTGAATCGGCATTCATAAACTGCCGGTTTGTCCGGAAACCTCTTCTTAGGGTTATCGCCGCCTTGCCAAACGCGGTGAACGACAGCTTAAATGCCGCCGATTCCCGATTAACCATGAGAATTGCCAGGAACGAGGAGCCCGACAATGGCGCATGACAACGGTCTGATCGTCTCGGAGGATGGCCGCACGCGCTGTTTCTGGCCGGGCACTTTGCCCGATTACCTTGCCTATCACGACACCGAATGGGGCCGGCCGGTCACTGATGACATCAGGCTGTTCGAGAAGATCTGCCTGGAGGGGTTCCAGTCGGGCTTGTCCTGGCTGACGATCCTGCGCAAGCGCGAGAATTTCCGCGCCGGCTTCGCGGGCTTTGATTTCCACAAGGTCGCCCGTTTTGATGACAGCGATATCGAGCGGCTGCTTGCGGACAAGGGGATTGTGCGGCACCGCGGCAAGATTGTCTCGACCATCAACAATGCCAAGCGCGCCATCGAGATGGTCGACGAATTCGGCTCGCTCGCCCGCTATTTCTGGAGCCATGAGCCCGGGCCCGATGAGCGTCCCGCCACTGTGGACTACGCCACCCTGACCGCCAATCCGACCACGGCGTTCTCCACCCGGATCTCGAAGGATCTGAAGAAGCGCGGCTGGAGCTTTGTCGGCCCGACCACGGTCTATGCCTTCATGCAGGCGATGGGGCTGGTCAATGATCACCTCGAAGGCTGCTGCTGCCGCGCCGAGGTCGAGGCGGCGCGCGCGGCGCTCAAACGACCGTGATGACCCCGGCGGAGTTGAAGGCGCTGGTCCATCAGGTGGCGGCGTGCACGCCGGGCGTCGGTCCACTTGAGGAAAGTCTCAAATGGGGCGAGCAGAGTTTTGCCCCGGTCAGGGCCAACATCGGCAGTTCGGTCCGGATCCAGCCGCGCGACAATGGCGATATCGCGCTGATGGTCATCTGCCACACAAATCTGGTCGAGGAGTTCCGCGCCCTCTATCCCGACACGCTCACGTTTGAGGGCAACCGGGCGATCGTTATGGAAGCAGGAAAGCCGGTGGACAGGGAAGCGCTGTCCCATTGTATCGGCCTGGCGCTGACCTACAAGCTGCGCAAGCGCGGCAAGGCCTGAGGCGGGAGCCGGGGACACCCAATGAGCAACGGCGCCAGGAGCGCCGTTGCTGTCTTCGATAAAAGGCGATGCCGCTCAGCGCCCGCGGGCGGCGAGCCAGGCCCGCATCATCGCGATCTCGCCTTCCTGCGCGGCGATAACCTCTTCCGCGAGCTTCCGGATTTCGGGATCGGTGCCGTGCTCGAGCACGATCTCGGCCATGTCGATGGCGCCCTGGTGATGGGGAATCATGCCCTGCACGAAATCGACATCGGCGTCACCCGTGAGCGGAACCGCCATGTCCATGTGCATTTTTGCATTGGCCTCAGCGAAGGCCTTGGAGGAGGGGCTGTTCTCGCCGCTTGTCATCATATGGCCCTGATGCGCGTTGGTGTCCTGAGCAAGGGCAGGGCCGGTGGAAAGAGCAAGCGCCAGCGACGCCGCCATGAAAGTGATCTTCAACATAAGAATTCCCGTTTCTGTTGGGATGAAGGAAATGGATTGGACGGCACATCGGCCGTCATGTCTTCATCCGCGGATGCGGGGCGGGCGCTCCAGCGGCGCTGCCGGGAGAGACTCGAGTTGGGGTGCAAGGCCGGGCAATTCATCCGACCTTGGCGAACGGCCCATATGTGCAAACAGGATCATCGGCGCAAGCGTCAGGCAGGCGCTGCAATGGCCGCCAGCCACGGCCGCGTGCCCGGTGCGATCCGTGTCCGTCGGAATGGTTGCGTGAGGGCAGGGGATGTCGGCATGGCCGGTCATGGCGCCATGATGATGAGGCGAGGCGGCATCTGCCGCCATCTCCATGCCGGAAGCCGCCGCAGACACCGCTGCCTGAGCGATGCCATGAATCGGCATGGCGCCAAAGGCAAAACCCGCAACCAGCAGCAACATCCGCATGACCATTATCATGCAGAAGGAATTACCGCCGATTGGGTCAAAAGCAAGGCCTGCCGCCCCATCGCAGCCGCGACTTGAAGTTCAAACCCGCCTCTGCTTGGCGAGGATCGCCACGGCCACGCCGCCCAGGATCAGCAGCGACGAGAGGATCAGCCGCAGCGTCCAGTTCTCGTCGAGCAGCAGCACGCCGCCGATCGCGGCGATCACCGGCACGGTCAATTGCACGATGGCGGCCTGGGCCGCGCCTGTCTGCCTCAACACACGGTACCACAGCGCATAGCCAAGCCCCGAGGTGACCGCGCCCGAAAGCGTGGCGAGCGCCAGGCCGCGCAGGCTCGCATGCACCGGCAATTGTGCGGCCAGAACGATGATCGCGAGCGGCGCAACGAATGCCGATGACCTGAGGAAATTGTCGGCCGTCGCCTTGAGCGGATCGGCCAAGTTGCGGCCGCGCAGGGAATAGGCGCCCCAGGCGACGCCCGACAGCGCCATGGCGGCCGCCGCCACCGGATCAGGCGCCGCGAGCCCCGGCGACACCAGCCAGACGAATGCGCCGAAGGCGGTGAGAAGGCCCAGCCATTCGAGCACTGACGGCCGGTCGCCTTCCTTGAGGCCCCAGCCGATCATCGTGGCTTGCACGCAGGCAAACAGGATCAGCGCGCCGGTGCCGGTGTCGAGCGCCACATAGGCGTAGGAAAACGCCACTGCATAGGCAAACAACGCAAAGGCCGAGCCCCAGGAGCCGGACCGGGCAATCGCCTTGCCCCTCCCGGAGTTGCCGGTGACCGCAACCAGCACCCAGAGCATCAATGCGCCGCTCACGAGACGGACCGCGGAATAGCTCGCCGGATCGATCAGCGGCGTGTCGCCGGGGCCGGTCGCCATCCGGCCGAGAACCGAATTTGCGGCAAACGCGATCATGGTCAGGGTTGTCAGCAGAACCAGGCGCAAGGCGGACCGCTTTCATGGGAGGGCGGGAGAGCGAAGACGCCACCTATCGCGCGGCTGCAGCCGCCTGTCGATCCACCTTTGTGATCTTCACAGGCAGGTTTCGCCGTGCCGCGAGGACGCGATTTATGAACGGGAGATGAACAGACGGTTCAGAGAGTGTTCAATCCGGCCGGACTATACCCCATGATTGACGATAACCGGCATTGAAAAAGCGAAGGACATTACAAGGATCTGGGAAACGGGATTTTCGCGCCGGTCCCCTGATCGTCAGCCTGCTCCCGGGTCCGGTACATTTGCAGTGGCGAGAAATCGCGCGCTGCCAAAGGAACCATCATTCGCCCACCGCGTTGAATGCGTGACGGGACAAATCCAATCCGACATGAGGAATACGACATGCTGAAAACAATCATGAAGACCATCGTATCGGCATCGTTCTGCCTTGCGGCGATTGCGCCCGCAAGCGCTGCGCCGATGATCGTGCAGAAGCCGGCCATCGAGATCACCAGCGCATCCGGTCTCGTTGAGGTTCAGTACCGGGAGAGGCGATATGACCGCAACAGTCGCCGCGATTTCCGCGACAGGCGCGACGACCGGCGCGGCTTTTACCGCCACAACAACCGCGGCTACTACAATGGCCATCGCGGGTACCGCGAACAGCGTCGCGGCTATCGCCAGTACAATGGCTACTGGTTCCCGCCGGCAGCCTTCGCGCTCGGCGCGATCATCGGCGGCGCGCTCAACAACAACAACGTCATCGTTCGCCCGGGCAGCACGAACCCGCAGCATGTGCGCTGGTGCAACGCCAAGTACCGGTCCTATGATGTGCGGAGCAACACGTTCCAGCCCTACAATGGCCCGCGCCGCGAATGCCGTTCGCCCTACTATTGAGCCTTTGTCAGGTTCAGTCTTGGGTAGGGTGAAGGGGCCCGGCCGGAAACGGTCAGGCCCCAGCCCTGTCGGGCACAAAGGCGGTGCCAGCCCACCCAAGCCTTGCAGCAAAAGGGCCTGTCGGATAGGAGAAGCGCACCATATCGTTTCTCCTTTCGCAGGCCCTTTTTCATGTCCGACAAGAAGCAGAAGAAGCCCCAGAAGCTCAAGGCACGCCTGGCGCGCGGATTTCCGGACCGCTCGCCCGCCGATATCCGCGCCACCGATGAGATGATGGCCAAGATCCGCCAGGTCTACGAGCGCTTCGGCTTCGAGCCGGTGGAAACCCCCTTCGTCGAATACACCGATGCGCTCGGAAAATTCCTGCCCGACCAGGACCGGCCGAACGAAGGCGTGTTCTCCTTCCAGGATGATGACGAGCAGTGGCTCTCGCTGCGCTACGACCTGACAGCACCCTTGGCGCGCCATGTCGCCGAGAATTTCAACGACATCCAGCTGCCCTACCGCACCTATCGTTCAGGCTGGGTGTTCCGCAACGAAAAGCCCGGCCCCGGCCGCTTCCGCCAGTTCATGCAGTTCGACGCCGACATCGTCGGCGCGCCGGGCGTCTCCGCGGACGCCGAGATGTGCATGATGATGGCCGACACCATGGAAGCGCTGGGCATCCCGCGCGGCGACTATGTGATCCGGGTGAACAACCGCAAGGTGCTCGACGGGGTGATGGAAGCCATCGGCCTCGGCGGCGAGGAGAACGCCGGCAAGCGCCTCACCGTGTTGCGCGCCATCGACAAGCTCGACAAGTTCGGCATCGAGGGTGTGAAGCTGCTGCTGGGTCCGGGGCGCTGGGATGGCGGCAAGGCGGATGAGGGGGACTTTACGCCGGGGGCGGGGCTGGAGAGTTCAAACATCGATGCGGTACTCGATTACGTTCAGCCAAAATTTCCGCTGTCGGATCTAATTCTTGCTGATGGCCGGACTGTTGACGAGCAATCGGATCAGGCGGACCGGATATCTGACGATGCAATTGTCGGAAAAGGACGTAACAACATGGCGACTATTGGCTCCATAAGGGAGTTGTTTGAAACGCCTAATTTCCAGACTGGATTGAATGAACTCGAACAGATCGCTGAATTGGCTAACGCAGCTGGTTTTGGTCCGGACCGGGTCTTAATCGACCCCTCCGTCGTCCGCGGCCTCGAATACTACACCGGCCCGGTCTTCGAGGCCGAGCTGCTGTTCGACGTCACCAACGAGAAGGGCCAGAAGGTGCAGTTCGGCTCCGTCGGCGGCGGCGGGCGCTATGACGGGCTGGTGTCGCGCTTCATGGGCCAGCCGGTGCCGGCCACGGGCTTTTCCATTGGCGTCTCGCGGCTGATGACGGCGCTCAAGAATTTGGGCAAGATCTCGGGCGAGGCGGCCTCCGGCCCGATCCTGGTCACCGTGATGGACCGCGACCGCGTCGGCGATTACGCGAAGATGGCGCAGGACCTGCGCACCGCCTTGAACCCGCTCGGACCTGACAACCAGCCGACAGGCCCCGCCATTCCGGTCGAGCTGTTTCAGGGCAATCCCAAGGATTTCCCCAAGCAGCTGCGCTACGCCGACCGCCGCGGCGCGCCCATCGCCATCATCCAGGGCGGCAACGAGAAGGCCCTGGGCAAACTCATCGTCAAGGACCTGATCGAGGGCAAACGCATCGCCGAGACCATCACCGACAATGCCCTATGGCGCGAGGCCAAGGCCGGCGAGCACCTTGTCGACGAGGCCGACCTGCTCGTCACTGTCAAGCGGATCCTGGCTGAACAGGCGTCGGATGCTCAGGATGTGTGAGGTGGCGGGTCGCTTTTTCAGTCAGAAGAAAGTCCCCTCCCCAACCCCTCCCCACAAGGGGGAGGGGCTTAACCCGGCCCCTCCTTCCGGTGTAGTCCTCGGGCTTTGTTCTATAGCTGCTGGATTTCCTGGACTGGAGTTGCGACGGACTAGCCCCTCCCCCTTGTGGGGAGGGGTTGGGGAGGGGTCTATTTCTGCGCCAGACAGGGACGCCGCATGACCCAGCTTGGAGCCCCCGTTTTCGCCGCGGACCTCGCCCGCGCCCTGGAAGCGCTCGAGACGACCCGCGTCGACATTCCGGTGATCCAGCCGGCCGAACCGTTCCTCGACATGGCGGGCGAGGATCTGCGGCGGCGCATTTTCCTCACCGAGTCCGAAACCGGCGAGAGCCTCTGCCTGAGGCCCGAATTCACCATTCCGGTCTGCCGCGCCCATATTGCCGAGGGCGTCGCCACGCCGCGGCGCTACTGCTATCTCGGCCAGGTGTTCCGCCAGCGCCGCGATGGGGCGAACGAGTTTTTCCAGGCGGGCATCGAGGATCTGGGCGAGCCTGATGAAGCGCGGGCGGACGCAAGGGCGGTGTCCGACGCCCGCGCGGTGGTGGCTGAGTTCGCGCCGGGCCGCGCGCTCACGATCACGCTCGGCGATCAGTCGGTGTTCGAGGCGGTCGTCGCCGGACTTGGCCTTCCTGCCGGCTGGCAGAAGCGCCTGATCCACGCCTTTGGCAACGAACAGGCGCTGAGGGCCATGATCGCGCGGCTGGCGAGCCCCGGGGACACGGCGGCGCCCGATGGTGCAGTGGCCGAATTTCTTGCCAGCGGTGACGCTCAAGGCCTGGAGGCCCATATCGAAAGCGTGATGGAGGCCACCGGCTATTCCACCCATGCAAGCCGCTCGCCGGCCGAGATCACCGCGCGGCTGATGGACAAGCAGGCGCTCGCCTCCACCCGGCTGTCGGCCAGGTCGCTGGAGGCTCTGAAGGCCTTCCTGGCGCTGGATGTGGCCCTCGACCACGCCGCCGGCGCGCTGGCGGATTTTGCCCGGGACGCGGGGCTTGATATCGCCGCCGCGCAATCGAGTTTCGAGGCTCGCCTCAATGCCCTGTCCGGGCGCGGCGAAGATCTGTCGCAGATGCACTGGCGCGCGGCGTTCGGCCGTCCTCTCGACTATTATACCGGGCTTGTGTTCGAGATCACGGCGGGCGAGGCGGGCCTGGTGCTCGCCGGCGGCGGCCGTTTTGACCGGCTGATGGCGCTGCTTGGCGCGCAGGACCCGATCCCGGCCGTGGGCTTTTCGCTCTGGCTCGACCGGATTGAAACCGTGAGGGCAGGCCGATGACATTGACCATTGCGCTGCCGTCCAAGGGCCGGATGAAAGATGACGCCGTCGCGGTGTTCGACCGTGCCGGGCTCAGCGTCTCGGCGATCGGCAATGACCGCAGCTACCGGGGCCGCATCGACGGCATCGACGGGGTCGAGGTGGCCTTCCTGTCAGCATCGGAAATCGCCCGCGAACTCGGCGCTGGCGCTGTCGATTTCGGCGTCACCGGTGAGGATCTGGTGCGCGAGAGCCTGCCACGCGCCGACGAGCGTGTCGAGATCATGGCCCGGCTCGGCTTCGGGCATGCCGATGTGGTGGTTGCCGTCCCCGATATCTGGAAGGATGTCGACACCATGGCCGATCTTGGCGATGTGGCCGCCGATTTTCGCGCCCGCCACGGCCGCCGGCTGGCGATCGCCACCAAATACTGGCGGCTGACGCAGAGCTTCTTTTCCACCCGCCACGGCATTCAGCTCTACCGGATTGTCGAGAGCCTTGGCGCCACCGAAGGCGCGCCGGCATCAGGCGCCGCCGACATCATTGTCGACATCACCACGACCGGCTCAACATTGTCGGCCAATCACCTGCGAATTCTCGGCGACGGCGTGATCCTGAAATCCGAAGCCTGCCTGGTGCGCGCCCGCAAGCCGTCCCATGACGACGATCCCCGCGTCGGCGCCCTCATTGCGGCGGTCCGATCTGCGCTCTGAATTGCCCCGGCGATAACCCCACGCAAAAAAAGGCCGCCTCACGAAGAGGCGGCCATGGCGACGGGGGATCGGGAGCCCCGCCAACCTGATAAGCCGCAGAATGTCAGATCGGGGGGAACATCGTCTGCGGCTTACATAAATGCTTACGCGGGGTCTGTCTGATCGGATCACCAGTGATTGCAAAAAATCCAGACAAAGATTTCGCCCGCCAGCCTTCGTAGGCAAGGCAACAAAAACCCGGCGTCTTGCGACACCGGGTTTGGAAATCTGCACAGTTGCAACCGGCGCTATGCCAGCGGATCAGCCGCGGCGTGCATCCACCGAATAGGCGCCTGCGCCCGCCGAAGCCAGCGCCAGGAAACCGCCGGCGAGGCCGAGGTTCTTCATGAAGCCGATCATCTGCATCTGGTCTTCGGGATAATAGTGTCCGAGATAGCCCGACGCGACACAGAAGGCGGCCAGCGCCCATGCTGCATAACGGGTGAAGAAACCGACGAGGATGGCGATGCCGCCGAGGAGCTCAAGCGCAATCACCAGCCAGACGGTGAGGCCGGGCGCGGGAATGCCCATGCTGGCCATGTAGCCTGCGGTGCCTTCGACAGAACCGAGCTTGCTGAAGCCGGACATGATAAAGATGATGCTCATCAGCACGCGGGCCGCGAGAAGCTGAAGATTGGTGGACATGGGGTGTCTCCTGTTTGAATGTGGACGGAGACCTACAGCCAATCCATGTAATAGAAAAGCTGAACAATAATGAACATATTGTTCACAAAATTACCAATGCGTGGTTCCGGGCGCGCCTTTCACCGGACCGGAAATATTGGCCGTCACCCAGCCGCCGTAAAAGTCTCCCGGTTGCGGAATGACCCGCTCGCCAGCCAGCAGGATCTCGTCCATCGGCTCGGCATAAAGGGCGATGTGGTCCCTGATCGCGGCATAGGCCGGCGATGGCGCAGGGTAGGTCCAGGCAGCACGTTCGGCGACCCGCCCGCCCGCGACAACATCGAAATAGGTCGCCTGTCCCTTCCATTCGCACAGCGTTGTTCGCCCGGTGGCGGGCCGCAGCGCACCAGGCGAAAACGAGGCGATCGGCAGGTAATAGGTCGGCGGATGAAAGGTCTCGAGGATGCGGAAGCTTGTTCCCGTCTCCGCAATCACGGAACCGGCGAAACGCACCAGAATTGGTCCATCAAAGGCTTCAATCGCCGGCGGGCGCGGATAGTCCGCCACATTTTCAGGCTTCAGCATGGTCATCCCGGGTTCCTTTGCTTGAAAGCTGGAGCGGAACCGCGAAAAGCAAAGCGGGAAATCGAAAAACAATCCGCGCCGAAGCGCGGCGTCATTGCGTGTGGTGCGGTTGCTTCTGGTTCAGCCTGAATTTCGGGAAGATGAAAATGCCATTGATGGCGCCGCCGCCATCATCCGAGAAGTTCGAGGATTCACCCGTGCAGATGACCGGCGTATGACTGCTGTCCTCATGCGTGATGGTCGTGGTGAAGCAGAATGATGAAGGGCTAGTGGCCGCAACTTCGAAAAGTTCCAGCACATTCTGCCGATGCTGCCCATCGTAGCACTGGACCAGATTGAGCAATCCGAAATCGCCATCTTCGGGAAGGCCGTGGTGATGACGCGCTGCCGCGCCGATGAAGAAGACGCCCGTTGCAAGATTGGCAGTCCAGCTTTCGATCCCGCAATAATGTGAAACAAGCTCTGGATCAGGCATGACAAAGCCTTTCGGCGGCGTGCCAAATCTCGCTAAATCGTTCGCCTTCGTAATCTTGAACACTGTCCACCTCGGCAGAGCGTGATGAATTCGAACATGTGAATGTGCCCTGTGTGCCCGGAGGCGCATCATGCGCGGTCCGTTTCGGCGAGATGTAAAGGCCCGGACTGGTTCAGCCGGTGAATGCCAAGGCCGGAAATCTCCGTCAATCAGTATCCATCATCGCGTCGGTGTCTTGCAATCACAGGGTTTGCTACGCAACCAATAACCTGCATGCGCTTTTTTGACCAATCATGCCCTTTATTTTCAGCTTATGGTTAATCTATTACTAAGTTCAGAAATTTAGATTTAGCAATGCCCGGCCGGGACATTTGCTTGTTTTCGCGCCAAGACAAGGAATTGACAGCAAAAAGGGCGGTCCTGAGACCGCCCTCTATGCAAGCTAGTAATCTGGTGGGGCAATTTGTCCAGACAGATGGGAACCATCTGTCTGGATCGCATCACCAGGGAGCATGGGTAACAAGGCTCACGCCCTGTTACATCATGCCGCCCATGCCGCCCATGCCGCCCATGTCGGGCATGCCGCCGCCGGCCGATTCCTTCTTCGGAAGTTCGGCGATCATGGCTTCAGTGGTAATCAGGAGACCGGCGATCGAGGCCGCATCCTGAAGTGCCGTGCGGACAACCTTGACCGGGTCAACGATGCCCATGGTGATCATGTCGCCATATTCACCGGTCTGGGCGTTGTAGCCGTAGGTGTCGCTCTTCTGGTCGAGGATCTTGCCCACGACGATGGAAGCTTCATCACCAGCATTTGTCGCGATCTGGCGGCAGGGTGACTGCAGCGCACGACGGATAATGTTGATGCCGGCGTCCTGGTCGGCGTTGGCGCCCTTGACGGTGATGGCGACCGAAGCGCGCAACAGCGCAGTGCCGCCGCCTGCAACGATGCCTTCCTGGACGGCAGCGCGGGTCGCGTTGAGCGCGTCGTCGACGCGGTCCTTGCGTTCCTTGACTTCCGTCTCGGTTGCACCGCCGACGCGGATGATGGCAACGCCACCGGCGAGCTTCGCCAGGCGTTCCTGCAGCTTTTCGCGGTCGTAATCGGAAGAAGTTTCTTCGATCTGGGCCTTGATCTGGGTGATCCGGCCTTCGATTTCCTTCTTCTTGCCAGCGCCATCAACGATGGTGGTGGTTTCCTTGGTGATCGACACCTTCTTGGCGCGGCCCAGCATGTCGAGGGTCACGTTTTCGAGCTTGATGCCGATGTCTTCGGAAATCACCTGACCGCCGGTCAGGATCGCGATGTCTTCAAGCATTGCCTTGCGGCGATCGCCGAAGCCGGGAGCCTTCACGGCGGCGATCTTCAGGCCGCCACGCAGCTTGTTGACCACGAGCGTAGCAAGGGCTTCGCCTTCAACATCTTCCGAGATGATGAGCAGCGGCTTGGATGTCTGCACCACGGCTTCGAGCACAGGCAGCATGGCCTGGAGGTTCGAGAGCTTCTTCTCATGGAGAAGGATGTAGACGTCGTCGAGTTCGGCAACCATCTTGTCGGGGTTGGTGACGAAGTAAGGCGACAGGTAGCCGCGGTCGAACTGCATGCCTTCGACGACTTCGAGTTCGCTTTCGGCGGTCTTGGCTTCTTCAACCGTGATCACGCCTTCGTTGCCGACTTTCTGCATGGCTTCGGCAATGTCCTTGCCGATCTGGCTTTCGCCGTTGGCCGAGATCGTGCCAACCTGTTCGACTTCTGCCGAGGTCTTGATCTTCTTGGCCTTCTTCTGAAGGTTAGCGATGACTTCGGTCACGGCCAGATCGATGCCGCGCTTGAGGTCCATCGGGTTCATGCCGGCGGCAACGGCCTTGCCGCCTTCGCGGACGATCGACTGGGCCAGCACGGTTGCCGTGGTGGTGCCGTCGCCGGCGATGTCGTTGGTCTTCGATGCGACTTCGCGCACCATCTGTGCGCCCATGTTCTCGAACTTGTCTTCCAGTTCGATTTCCTTGGCGACGGTGACGCCGTCCTTGGTGATGCGCGGAGCGCCGAAGGACTTGTCGATGATGACGTTACGACCCTTGGGGCCGAGTGTCACCTTCACCGCATCGGCGAGGATGTCGACGCCGCGCATCATTTTCTCGCGCGCGGTACGACCGAATTTTACTTCTTTAGCAGCCATTTAACTTAACTCCCGGGCCTGTGGCCCATCGTGTTGAGGCAGATTGGATAGATTGGGCAGTTTCGGCTCAGCCGAGGATGCCCATGATGTCGCTTTCCTTCATGATCAGAAGGTCTTCGCCATCAATCTTGATTTCGGTGCCGGACCACTTGCCGAACAGCACGCGGTCGCCAGCCTTGACATCGAGCGGCTGGAGCTTGCCAGCGTCGTCACGGATGCCGGAGCCGATGGCGATGATTTCGCCTTCCTGCGGCTTTTCCTTGGCGGTATCCGGAATGATGATCCCGCCTTTTGTTTTTTCTTCGGACTCAACACGACGAACGACAACGCGGTCGTGGAGCGGACGGAACTTGGTTTTTGCCATTGTCTAAATTCCTTGATCGAATGACAGAAGCGGCTGAGAGCCCCGATCGGGCTTCACTGCGATAACGTTAGCACTCACTTCTGTCGAGTGCTAACGGTGCCGAGATAGGGATGAAGCTTTGCAGAGTCAAGCCATCGGCGCTCATTGAGGCGGGATGTTTTGCCGCCCAAATCGCAAAATATCGCTTGGGTCTTGTATTCGGCGGCAAGCTGGGCGACATCGTTGTGCCGAAAGGAACCGCCCATCAATGCCAGCTCCAATGCCAGCCCGGATTACCGATCTTGATCAACTCACCGATCGCGCCGACGTCTTGTTGTGCGATGTATGGGGCGTTATCCACAACGGCGTCAACCCGTTCCTTTTGTCCGTCGAGGCCCTTAAGGCTGCCCGGGCGCGAGGTCAGACCGTCATCCTGATCACCAACTCCCCCCGTCCGGCAGAGGGCGTGATCCGCCAGTTCGAGACCATCGGCGTTGATCCGGACTGCTGGGATGACATCGTGACGTCGGGCGACGTGACCCGGCGGCTGGTTCAGGATGCCCCGCGCGCCATTTACTTCCTCGGACCCGAGCGCGACAGGGCGCTTGTCGAGGGGCTGGATATCGATCTCGTCGCGCCGGAGGCAGCCGACGCCGTGCTGTGCTCCGGACTGCTGGACGATGAAAACGAGGTTGCGGAAGACTACCGGGAGATGCTGGCAGGCTTTCAGGCCCGAAACCTGCCGTTCATCTGCGCCAATCCGGACCGCGAGGTCGAACGCGGCGACCGGCTGGTGCCCTGCGCCGGCGCATTGGCTGATATCTATGTTGAACTGGGCGGTGAAACCCGCATCGCGGGCAAGCCCCATGCGCCGATCTACAGGGAAGCCATGGCGCGCGCCCGCGCGCTCCGGCACGGCGTCGATGCCGGGCGCACCTTGGCCATCGGCGACGGCGTGACCACCGATATTCGCGGTGCGCTCGACAATGGCATCCCGGCCCTGTTCATCGCCCGCGGCATTCATGCGCGTCAATATTCTGATGGCCGCGCGACCGATGAGGCCCGCCTGCACAGCTTCCTGGAGTCCGAGGGCGTTGCCCCGGCCTACTGGATGGAATGGCTGGCCTGAGCAGCGCGAGGTGAGAAGATCGATGGCGCAACGCGTTCAAGATTCCGAGGATTTTCCGAACGGCCTGAAGGGTGGCGTGGTGGCCATCGGCAATTTCGACGGCGTTCATCGCGGCCACCAGGAGGTGTTGTCCCAGGCTGTCGATCGGTCACGCCGTCTCTCGCTGCCCACCAATGTTCTCACATTCGAGCCGCATCCGCGGACCGTTTTCCGGCCCGATGAGCCGGTTTACCGATTGACGCCGGCGCCGCTCAAGGCTCGCATTCTGGACCTGATGGGCTTTGACGCGGTTGTCGAGCAGGGGTTCGACCGGGACTTCGCCTCCCGTTCGGCGGAGAATTTCGTCACCGACATCCTGGTCGGCCGCCTTGGCGTCAGTCACGTCGTGACCGGCTATGATTTCCATTTCGGCAAGGGCAGGCAGGGCAATCCGGACTTTCTGATCGATGCCGGCAAACGCTTCGGCTTCGGCGTCACCCTGGTCGAGGCCTATGCCGACGAAAACGCCGAAGTCGTCTCCTCGAGCCGCATTCGCGATGCGCTGGCGGGCGGCGACCTTGGTCTTGCAAATGGCCTGCTCGGTTACCGCTATGCGGTGACCGCCGAAGTGCTGCATGGCAAGAAGCTTGGCCGGAGCCTCGGCTATCCGACCGGCAACATGGCCCTGCCGCCCGAAACCGCCTTGATGCCGGGCATTTACGCGGTCAGGTTCCGTCGTGCCGACGGATCGGTCCATGACGGCGTGGCGAGCTTCGGCCGCCGCCCGACCGTGGAGGACGACGGCGCCGCCCTGCTGCTGGAGACATTCGTGTTTGATTTCTCCGGCGATCTCTACGGTGAGACCTGCCAGGTCTCCTTCGTCTCCCGGCTTCGCGGCGAGGAGAAGTTCGACGGGCTCGACCAGCTTGTGGCGCAGATGAAGACCGACGAAGCCGAGGCGCGTGCGGTTCTCGGCCAACTCAAGCCCCTGTCACCGCTCGATGCCGCCATGACATTTGACATGACCTCCGGATCGACAGAATGATCGGGGGCCGGTCGCGCCGCATTCTCATCACCGGCGGCAATGCCGGCCTTGGCCTGGCGCTCGCCAAAAAGCTTGCCCGCCACCACAAGCTTCTGCTGTCCGGGCGGAAATCCCAAATTGAAGTTTCGGACACCTTGCCGCGCGGCGCCGGCTATATTGTTGCCGACCAGGCCGACCCGGAGATGTCGACCTTGGCGCTGGTTCGCGGAATTCGCGATTTCGGCTGGGACAGTCTCGACAACGCCGTGCTCAATGCCGGCATCGGCGTTGCTCCGGGCGAGGGATTTGACAGCACCGAGGCGATCCGGCAGACGCTTGATGTCAATCTGATGGCGGCGATCCTGCAGGCGCAGGCGCTTTTTCCTTTGCTCGAAAAATCAAAGGGCACGCTCACCTTCATCGGATCGGTGGTCCATACCGGGTCGGCGACTATTCCGGCCTATGCCGCCTCCAAGGCGGGATTGCACGGACTGGCCCGCGCACTCCGGTCGGAATGGAAGGGCAAGATCTCGGTGCAGGTGCTGCATCCGGGTCCGGCAAAAACCGGGATCCACGACAAGGCCGGATATGATCCCGGCCGGATGCGGGCGCTGTTTCTCAAGTCCGATGATATGGCGTCGATGATGGCGTCGGCCATTGCCTCACGCCGGTCACCCCTTACCCTGTCCTGGGTGCGCTATCTCAATGGCGGCGCCATCCTGGGGCGGCGGTTGTGATCGGAGCTTCAAAACAGGCACTCGTCACCGGCGGCAGCGCCGGGCTTGGAGCCGCGGTGGTGCGTTGGCTGGCGGCGGGCGGTTACGACATTGTCATGCTCGATCGGGACCAACCGAGGTCTGAAGTAAAGTTCGTTGACTTCCTGCAATGCGATCTGGCGAGCCGGACCGCGCTTGATCGCTCTGTTCCAGAGCTGATTGCAGGGGGTCCCTATGATGTCGTCGTTTTGAATGCCGGGATCAGCGCCACCGGTCGGTTCGAGGCCATGTCCGCGCAAGACCATATCGACGTGCTGCGCGTCAACACCGAAGCGCCGATGGTGATCGCCGCCCGCCTGCTGGAGGCCGGTGCCCTCAATCCCGGCGCCGTCATGGTGTTTGTCTCGTCCCTGTCGCATTTCACCGGCTATCCGGGTGCTGCCACCTACGCCGCGTCCAAGGACGCGCTGGCAGTCTATGCCGGGAGCTTGCGCAAGGTTGCGACATCGAAAAGCGTGACGATCACCGTCGCCTTTCCCGGCCCCTTGCGCACCGATCATGCCGAGATCCACGCCCCCGAGGGCGCCGACGCCAGCAAGCGCATGGACCCGAATCTCGCCGCCGGCCTGATCATGAGTGATGCGCTGTCAGGCAGGAAAAACTCCATCCCGGGACGCAACAACCGCCTTGCAGCGGCCGCCGGCCGCATGATGCCCAAACCCATGACCGCGCTGATGCGGCGGCTGATCTATGTTCGGCTGAAGCGGTAGGGCCATGGTTGGTCTTGCAGCGACAAGCGTCAGACGTTTCATGTGAGGAAGCGCGGGTCGAGAGGATGCGTTTGCGCTGAAACTATCGAGAGCCTCGCATGATCGGGGTGCAGCGGGTTGATCAGCAGATTCCAGCAATGCGGCATGATAATGCTGGGTACGCGCATCACCGGCGTTTCGCCTTGATCACAGAAAGTTTCAAACGCGTCGCGTGAGATCGCTGGATCGTCTTTCCAGTTGGACGGAAGGTCGACCGGGTCGGCAGCGAGCCCGTCAGGAACATCGATCTCGAGCAACTGATAGGTCCCGGGCAGGTCTTCGAGGTCAAAATGCACCAGCAGTTCGAGCATCGCCAGCGCCGGATGTTCGGCGCAATAGACAATGCGCCTGCCGAGATGGTTCCAACGGCTTGCGGAATAAGTGCCGCCAATCCCCGACAGATCGGCGTAGTTCGATATCCGCCAGATCCGCATGCTCAGGCAAACATGCCGTGATCGATCGCGTGAAGCTCCGTGTCGACGATATGCGCGCCGGTTTCCGATGCCAGCAGGTCAAGCGGGATAGCACCATCAAGCGCCCGGCAGGGCTTGCGCAGCCAGCGATGGGCTTTTTCCTCGGAGCCGAACACACGCACCGCATGGTCGTGAATGCGAGACAATCGCAAGGCTCGGTCGGTTTCGCTTGTGCTCAAGGGTTCCTTGTTTTCGCGCCGGCGCTCCAGGGAGCGCTTGGAAACAACGAGTTTGTGGATCTCCGTGTCGGAAAAGCCGATCTGCCTCAATGCGCTGATGACGCCAACATCAGCGCGACCCGGAGCATCCGCACCTGGTTTGCCAGCCAGGCCTGTGGCAAGGCCCGTCGCTGAGGGGCGGGCCAGCCGCTGTTCCGCGATGTCTGAACCCGCCGCACGGAATCTGGTTTTCTTTGCCTGCGTCATGGTGTCCTCGCCAGTTGCCACGAAAAGTAAGCGCAGCTGGCGGAAATGGCAAGGCCGCACTTTGCGCTTCCCTGATATTGCAGAGATTGATAAAAGCCCCGCCATGACCACGGCTGTCCCGATCACAGGCTCTCCGCCGCTCCGAATTATGGTCCCGGTTTCCTGCTGAGCGGACCGCTCGCTGGGGACCGGGCAATTGGCGTTCTCCGCGCCCCTGCTTTCCGACGCATCCGACCTTCATCTGCCACGGGCCATCGGCCCCAAAGATTGCGACACCATGACAGACACTACCGACACGCTCGACTATTCCAGGACGCTCTATCTGCCCGAGACCGATTTTCCGATGCGCGGCGGGCTGCCGCAGAAGGAGCCGGAGCTGGTGGCGCGCTGGCAGGAGATGCGGCTTTACGACAGGCTGCGCGCCTCCGCCGCCGGACGGCCCAAATATGTGCTGCATGACGGCCCGCCCTATGCCAACGGCAACATCCATATTGGCCACGCGCTCAACAAGATCTTGAAGGACGTGATCACCCGCTCGTTCCAGATGCGCGGTTTTGACTCGAATTACGTGCCGGGCTGGGATTGCCACGGCCTGCCGATCGAATGGAAGATCGAGGAGGAAAACTACCGCTCCAAGGGCAAGGAAAAGCCCAACCTCAAGGAATCGGCGGCAATGCTCGAGTTCCGCAAGGAATGCCGCGCCTATGCCGAGCACTGGGTGTCGGTCCAGTCCGAGGAGTTCAAGCGGCTCGGCATCGAGGGCGATTTCGACAAGCCCTACAAGACCATGGATTTCCACGCCGAGGCCCGCATCGCCGGTGAACTGCTGAAGATCGCCAAGTCCGGCCAGCTCTATCGCGGTTCCAAGCCGATCATGTGGTCGGTGGTCGAACGCACCGCGCTCGCCGAAGCCGAAGTCGAGTACCAGCCCTACGAGAGCGACACGATCTGGGTGAAGTTTCCGGTGGGTGCGTACGATTTGGGTTTTAATCCGGTTGATCCCAAAAGCGTGCAGAGAAAGAACGATCTTCGGTCTGATCTCTATAATGCCTCCGTCGTCATCTGGACCACCACGCCCTGGACCATTCCCGGCAACCGTGCGGTCTCGTTTTCGACCCGCATCGCTTATGGCCTCTATGAAGTCACGGCGGCTGAGAATGATTTTGGCCCGCAGTCCGGCGAGAAACTTATCTTTGCAGACGCGCTGGCCGAGGAATGCTTCGCCAAGGCCAAGCTTCAGTTCAAGCGGCTTTCCGATATAAGGCCCGCCGACCTTGAAGGCATGGTCTGCGCTCACCCGCTCAAGGGCCTCGGCGGCGGCTATGATTTCCTCGTCCCGCTGATCGCCGGCGATCACGTCACCGACGACGCCGGCACCGGTTTCGTTCACACCGCCCCCGGCCATGGCCGCGAGGACTTCGAGGCGTGGATGGACGCGGCCCGTGACCTCGAAGCGCGCGGCATCTCGTCGGCGATCCCGTTTACCGTCGATGACGCCGGTTTCTACACCAAGGACGCGCCGGGCCTCGGGCCAGACCGCGACGGCGGACCGGCCCGCGTGATCGACGACAAGGGCAAGAAGGGCGACGCCAACGACGCCGTCATCAAGGCGCTGATCGCTGCCGGCAACCTGTTCGCCCGCGGCCGGCTCAAGCATGACTACCCGCATTCCTGGCGCTCGAAGAAGCCGATCATCTTCCGCAACACGCCGCAATGGTTTGTCTACATGGACAAGGATTTCGGCGACGGCACGACGCTGCGCACGCGCGCGCTCTCGGCCATAGACGACACCCGCTTCGTTCCCGCCGCGGGCCAGAACCGCCTGCGCGGCATGATCGAGGACCGGCCCGACTGGGTGCTGTCGCGCCAGCGCGCCTGGGGCGTGCCGATCTGCGTTTTTGCGGACGTCGATGGCAATGTGCTGCTGGACGAGGCCGTCAACGCCCGCATTCTCGAAGCTTTCGAGCAGGAGGGCGCCGACGCGTGGTTCGCCGAAGGTGCGCGTGCGCGCTTCCTGGGCGAGCTCGCGAGTGATCCGAAATGGGTCCAGGTCACCGACATTCTCGATGTCTGGTTCGATTCGGGCTGCACCCACGCCTTCACCCTTGAAGACCGGCCGGATCTCAAATGGCCGGCCGATGTCTATCTCGAAGGCTCCGACCAGCATCGCGGCTGGTTTCATTCATCGCTCTTGGAAAGCTGTGCCACCCGCGGCCGTGCGCCCTATGACGCCGTCATCACCCATGGCTTCACCATGGCCGAGGACGGCCGCAAGATGTCGAAGTCATTGAACAACCAGGTGTTCCCGCAGGACGTGATGAAGGAATCCGGCGCCGATATCCTGCGGCTGTGGGTCATGAACACGGACTACTGGGAAGACCAGCGCCTCGGCAAGACCGTGATCAAGACCAACATCGACGCCTATCGCAAGCTCAGAAACACCATCCGCTGGATGCTGGGCACGCTGGCGCACGATGCCGGCGACACCATCGCGCCGTCGGAGATGCCCGAACTCGAGCGCCTGATGCTGCACCGGCTCTCAGAACTCGATCAACTGGTGCGCACCGGCTACGACAATTTCGACTTCAAGCGCATCTCGCGCGCGCTCACCGATTTCGCCAATATCGAGCTCTCGGCCTTCTATTTCGATATCCGCAAGGACGCGCTTTACTGTGATGCGCCGTCGAGCCAGCGCCGCCGGGCGTCACTGCAGGTGATCAGGACCATCTTCGATTGCCTGGTGACCTGGCTCGCACCCATGCTGCCCTTCACCATGGAAGAGGCCTGGCTCTCCCACAAGCCCGATGCCGAATCAGTGCACCTTGAACAGTTCCCCGATGTGCCGTCCGGCTGGCGCGACGACGCGCTGGCGGCAAAATGGAAGAAGATCCGCACTGTGCGGCGCGTGGTCAGCGGCGCGCTGGAGATCGAGCGGCGCGACAAGCGCATCGGCTCGTCGCTCGAGGCTGCGCCGGTGGTCCATATCACTGACCCGGCGCTGGTCGAGGCAGTCGGCGGCAGCGATTTCGCGGAAATCTGCATCACCTCGGGCCTGCGTGTGGAAACGACCGCCGGTCCCGAGGATGCGTTCCGGATCGACGATGTCAGCGCGGTTGCCGTGGTTCCCGCACTTGCCGAGGGCACAAAATGCGCCCGGTCCTGGCGGATCACCGGCGATGTCGGCTCCGATCCGGCGTTCCCGGACGTTTCCGCCCGCGACGCAGCCGCCCTGCACGAACTCAAGGCGCTTGGCCGCCTTTGATCAACGGCTTGCCCGGCCCGGATTTTTCTGGGGCCGGGCAGGGGTGGCAAATGGTGTGGGAGCGAATTTCTCCGGGTCAATTGCTCTCACGGCAGCTATCCGATAAAACCATGCCTGAAAAAGGCCGGATTGTCCGGCGACAAGCAGCCGAATTCCAAGTGACTGTCTGAAACGGGACCCAGTGCATGACAATGAAGACAGAGTATCGCGCCTGCGTGACCATCGGCGCACTCATTGCAGCAAGCCTGACTTTGTCAGGCTGCCTTGGCCCGACCTATGGCACCGACAAGTCGTCGACTGAGCAATTGATCGATGATCTTGGCAGCATTGCCTCCATCGGCTCACCCAACAAGGCGGAAAACATCGAGTACAAGCCCCGCCCGGCCATCGTGAAGCCCACCAATACCGCGAGCCTTCCGACTCCACAGCAGAATGTCGTTGAAGGAAACCCGGCCTGGGTGGAATCGCCGGAGGAAACCCGGCAGCGGCTGGTGGCCGAGGCAACTGAAAAATCCGGGACGACCGGATACAGGTCGCCATTGGCAAGGCGCGCCACATCCGGATCGACGTCTGATGGGGCGCCAATTTCAGATGAAGGTCTTAACAAAGCCGAGCAGCGCAAGGCCTATCAGGAAGCCCGGAAGATTCAGCAGGGCGCCTATTCGGATCGGCGCCGCTTTCTCTCCGATCCGCCCCTGACCTACCGTCAACCGGCCGAAACCGCCCCGGTCGGCGATCTTGGCGAGCCTGAAAAGGCCAAGGAACGCCGCCGTATCGCCGAGGCCAGAAAGGCCGGCACCGGAAAACGCAAGTGGTGGCCCTGGTAAAACGGGACCTGAATCAGCGTCGCTCCCTGAAAAAATCCTTGAGCAGCCGCATGGCGTCGCTTGAGGCGATGCCGGGATAGATCTCGGGGCTGTGATGGCAGGTAGGCTGGTTGAAGAACCGCACGCCGCTGGTCACCGCGCCGCCCTTCTCGTCTTCAGTGCCGAAATAGAGCCGTCGCAACCGGGCAAACGAGATCGCCGCCGCACACATGGTGCAGGGCTCCAGCGTCACATAAAGATCGGCGCCGGTCAGCCGTTCGCTTCCCAGATCCAGGGCAGCCTGCCGGATGGCGAGGATTTCGGCATGGGCGGTGACGTCGTTGAACTCCCGGGTCCGGTTGCCCGCGCGGGCCAGCACGACGCCGTCCTGCACGATCACGGCGCCCACCGGCACTTCGCCGCGTTCCGCCGCCGCCCGGGCCTCCTCGAGGGCAAGATCCATATAGCCCTTGCTGATCATGAAAAATCCGGACTGATGCTGACCACCGATGAAACCCCTTAACCCGGCACGCCCAACCTGCTAGACAGCCATTTAACCGCATACCCCCGTCAGACCTGAAACGGTCTGAAGCAAGGCCTCTGCGCAAACCGAACGTATCGAGCGGCCATGGCGCGTCAAAGACAACGCGGCTTACGCTGTGAAGGCAGGCAAACAGCAAATGACAGAACAAGACAAGCCCAAACGCGCCAAACCGCACTCCGCAAAGGACGTGCCGGGAACGGCTGAGGCTGCCACCGACAGCGGCCGGATCGCCAAGATCCTGGCGCGCGCGGGCGTCGCCTCGCGCCGCGACGTCGAAAGGATGGTCGCCGAGGGCCGCATCAAGGTCAATGGCAAGATCCTCGAGACCCCGGCCGTGGTGGTGTCGCTCACCGACCGGATCGAGGTCGATGGCGAGGAGATCGGCGGCATCGAACGCACCCGGCTCTGGGTCTATCACAAGCCGGCGGGGCTGGTGACCACCAACAAGGATCCCGAAGGCCGGGACACCGTCTTCGACAAGCTGCCCAAGCATCTGCCTCGGGTCATGACCGTCGGCCGTCTGGACATCAACACCGAGGGCCTCTTGCTGCTCACCAATGATGGGGGGCTGGCCCGCACGCTGGAACTGCCCCAGACCGGCTGGCTTCGCCGCTACCGCGTCCGCGCCTATGGCGACATCGACCAGGCCCGGCTCGACGAGCTCAAGGAAGGGATCGCGGTCGAGGGCGTGCTCTACGGCGCCATCGAGGCGACGCTCGACCGCAAGCAGGGCCACAATGTCTGGATCACCATGGGTCTGCGCGAAGGCAAGAACCGCGAGATCAAGAATGTGCTCGGCGCGCTCGGTCTCGACGTCAACCGCCTGATCCGCATCTCCTTTGGGCCATTCCAGCTGGGCGACATTCGCGAGGGCGAGGTTGTCGAGGTCAAGAGCCGCATCCTGCGCGAGCAGCTTGGCGAGCGGATGATCGAGGAATCGGGCGCAAATTTCGACGCGCCGCTGAGCGAACACCTGCCGCCTAAGCCTGACGCCAAGCCGAAGGCTCCGGCCAAGCCGGCGCAGCGGGAATGGATTTCCAGTTCGGAAAAGACCGAGCGCGCACGAGCGCGGATGGACACCAAGCCCGGGCGGCCGTCGCGAGACGGCCCGTCGCGCGATGGCCCATCTCGTGACGGCCCATCTCGTGACGGCAAGACTTTCGGCCGCGACAGGGATCGCGCACCTGACCGCGAAAGGCCCGACCGCGACAGAGGCGATCGCAAACCCTTCGCTACGTCGAGACCGGACAAGCCCGGCGGCGGACGCAATGAGGAGCCGGGGGAGAGGCCTGCCAAGCGCAGCTTTGTCCAGCGCAGCCGCGCCACCAATGTCTGGATGGCGCCCGGCGCGCGTCCCGTGGCGGATGCCAAGAAAGCCGAGGCTGAACGCGGCGGTGACAAATCCGAGCGCAAGCCTGCCCGGGCGGACCAGCGCGCCGACACGCGCCGGGGCAGCTTCCCCAAGGATCGCGCCAAGCCGCGGCCCGCTGGTGACGCTGAGGAGGGCAGGCCTGCCCGGGATTTCAAGACACCGGGCGGCAAGCCTGGCTTCAAGCCCGCGGGCAAACCGGGCGGCGGAAAGTCGTTCGATGGTCCTGCGAAGGGGCCGGGCAAGAGTTACGGCAAGCCGGCGGGAAAGCCTTTTGGAAAGCCAGCGGGTGAAAACCGTGGCGGAAAGTCGTTCGATGGTCCTGCGAAGGGACCGGGCAAGAGTTTTGGCAAGCCGGCGGGAAGGCCCACTGGCGAAGACCGTGGCGGCAAGTCATTCGATGGCCCTGCGAAGGGACCAGGCAAGAGTTATGGCAAGCCTTCTGCAAAGCCAGCGGGCGAAAACCGTGGCGGCAAGCCGGATTCCGGGAAGGGACGCGGACCAGGTGCGGATCGTCGGAGGTGAATTTCGCGGCAGGAGCCTTGCCGCGCCAAAAACCCAGTCGATCCGGCCCACCACGGACCGGAGCCGTGAAAGCCTGTTCAACATCCTGAGCCACGCCTACCCCGAAGCGCTCGATCAAACGCGCGTACTTGATCTGTTTGCGGGCACCGGGGCGCTCGGGCTCGAGGCGCTGTCGCGCGGCTGCCGCTCCGCGCTGTTCGTCGAGAGTGGCGTCGAGGGCCGCGGGATCATCCAGAAGAACATCGAGAGCTTTGGATTGCAGGGGCGGGCGCGGTTGTTTCGCCGTGACGCCACCAAGCTGGGCCCGACCGGCACGATGGGGCAATTCGATCTTATCTTCGCCGACCCGCCCTACGGCCAGGGCCTGGGTGAAAAAGCCCTGGCCTCGGCCGCAAGGGGCGGCTGGATTGCCCCCGGCGCGGTGATTGTCCTCGAGGAAGTGGCCGCAGCCCAGCCGGAGCCAGGGCCGGAATTCGGCCTTCTGGAAGCCCGCGCCTTTGGTGACACGGTCATGCGTTTTTTCCGGTATGATGCAAAAGGTCAGTCGCTCGAGCGGACGATGGCCGAAAACACCACTGAAAGCAGTCTGGACAATGGGTAAGATCGAAATCACCGTTCCGGACCTTCCGGTCCGATCATCCGGTCCCACTGTTGCGGTGGCCTTCGGCGGTGGCGGCGCGCGCGGTGTTGCCCATATCCACATCATCGAGACGCTCGATGCCATGGGCATCCGGCCCGTGGCCATCTCGGGATCTTCCATAGGGTCAATCATGGGCGCGGCCATGGCCTCGGGCCTATCCGGCCAGGAAATCCGCGATCATACGCTGGCGACAATCGGAAAGCCGTCAAACGCATTCGGCAGGATCTGGAAGGCGGCCCGTCCGCTCGGCGTCAAGGACGCGATGGAAAACGGGTTGCGGCTTGGCCAGTTCAATGTCGAGCGAATCCTCGAGGAGTTTCTGCCCGCGGGTGTCGCCCGCAATTTCGAGGATCTGACGATCCCGACCAAGATCATGGTCACCGATTATTTCGGCCACTGCGAAGTGGTGTGCGAGACCGGCGAATTACGCCCTGCAATAGCCGCCTCGGCCGCGATTCCGGCGGTGTTCCGGCCGGTCAAGATTGGGGACCGGATCATGGTCGATGGCGGCATTTTCAATCCGGTGCCCTTCGACAAGTTGAGCGGACTGGCCGACATCATCATCGGCGTCGACGTTGTCGGCCTGCCGTCTGGAACGCCAGGTCAGGCGCCGTCAAGCATCGACATGATGTTCGGAGCCAATCAGCTGATGATGCAGTCGATCATCGAGATGAAGCGGCAGGCCTATCCGCCGCACATTCTCCTGAGGCCCGAGGTGCATCAGTACCGGGTTCTGGATTTCCTCAAGGCCAAGGAGATCCTCAACGATTCGAAGGGCGTGGCCGAACAGCTCAAGCGCGACCTCGATGCCGCCTTCGCCTTTCACGACCTTTCCTAAAGCGTCGAGGCCTTGCCGCTGGTGAAGGCTGAATTTCCCGCGGGCGGGATATGGAGCACAGTTCCATCCGGCGTGCCGCCGTCTCGGTCGCCGATCTTGGAAATTACCCTGAAGCTGACAATGACCGCGGCAAGGCCGAACACGACCGCGCCCAGGCCATAGCCGGCGAGCGCGCCGGGAGCTCCATACCAGTGCGATCCGAGCCAGACAAAGGGGATGACACCGAGCGTCGAGCGGCCCCAGTTGAAGGCGGTGGAATAGAGCGCGAAGCCCAGATTGTTGAACGCCGCATTGGCCACGAACAGCATGCCGTTGAAGATGAAGCTTCCGGCAACGAACAGGCAGAAGAACACGATCACCGCGCGCGCATCGCCCGTGGCGCCGAAAAGATCCGCGATCTGGTTGCGGAACAGGGCCAGCAAGGCCCATGCGACAATTGTGTAGATCATGATGAAGATCAGGGCGTCGCGCATCGTCGACATCAGCCGGTCATAGCGCCTGGCGCCGTAGTTCTGACCCAGGATCGGTCCGATCGCGCCTGACAGCGCGAACAGGGCTCCGAACGCGACCGGGATCAGCCGCCCGACCACGGCCCATCCGGCCACGGCCGCGTCGCCATGCTCTGCCATGGACGTGGTGACGAAGGTGTTGCCCACGGGCGTGGCGATCTGGGTCATCAGAGCCGGCAGGCCGATGGCCAGGAATGGCCGGAATTCCCGCGCGATCACCGCCCTTGAAGGCAAAGCGACCAGATTGTGCACCCGGATGAGCCCGTAAAGGCCGATCGCCACCAGCGCAAACCGCGAGATCACCGTGGCGATCGCCGCGCCATGGATGCCGAGATCGAAGCCGAAGATGAAGATCGGATCGAGCACGGCGGTCAGCGCGCCCGCGCCGAGCGTGACATACATCGCCCGCTTGGCGTCGCCCACGGCGCGCAGCAGCGCCGCCAGGCACATGCCGGTGCCGAGCACGGGCAGGGAGGGCAGCACGATCTGCATGAATTCCGTGGCGAGTTCGGCGGTTTCGCCTCTGGCGCCCATCATCTGCACCAGGTCTGCGAGAAACGGATAGATCAGCGCCACCGTCGCGATCATCAGGATCAGCATGTAGGCGATCGACGCGCCGGCGATCTCGCGCGCCTCGCCGCGCTCGCCCCGGCCGAGCGCGCGTGCTGTCAGCGCGGTTGCTGCGATCGACAGGCCGATGGCGATCGACGTGCTGAAAAACAGAAGTGTGCCTGCATAGCCGATGGCGGCTGCAAGCTCCTGCTGTCCCAGCAGCGAGATGTAGAACAGGTTGAGCGCATCGACGATGAAGACCGCCACCAAGCCGATCGAGCCGGTCGCGGTCATGGTCACGACATGCTTCATGGTCGAGCCGGTGACAAAGATACCGGCTTCGCCGCGCGGCCGGGGTGCGGCGGCTGCGCCGGTTGCCGGAGGCGCCCCGTCGCTCACGAGGCGAAGATCTGCCCCAGATCGGCAAATCCCTTGAACTCAAGTGCATTGCCGGATGGATCTCGGATGAAAAGGGTCGCCTGCTCGCCGGGTTGGCCTTCAAATCGCAGTGTCGGTTTCATGATCCAGTCAATGCTGTCCGCGGCTTCGAGCCGCGCGGCGAGCGCCTTCCAGTCATCCATCTGAAGCACGGCGCCAAAATGCGGGATAGGTACGGAATGACCGTCAACCACCCCCGGCGAAGCGCCCGTGCCCGCATCCGGACGGACGTGACCGGACATCTGGTGCCCGAACAGATCGAAATCGATCCAGCTTTCGGTGAACCGTCCCATCGGACAGCCCAGCACGTCGCCATAAAAATGGCGCGTCTCTTCGATGTTGCGAATGGGAAAAGCGAGGTGAAACGGCGTCATCATGGGCTTGTCTTTCATGCTGATGGTCAAGCGGGATCCGACAAGGAGATATCGGGTTCAAGCGGTTTGTCCAGTCGTTCGGATTCGCGTTTGGGCTTGATCAGGGGCTCCGGCGTGACCGGGCGGGTGAGCAGTTTCTCCCGGCCGGCCATGATGCCCTCCACGGCTTGCAGCGCAAGCCGCTCCTCGTCCCGGCGGCGCACGTCATTGCTGATCTCATGCGCCAGATCCTCCGACGTTCCCAGCGCTTCAAGCGTCTTGCGGCCAAATACAAGGCCGGATTCGAAGGTTTCGCGCAGTTCATACTCCACGTCACGGGCGCGCAACGACAAGGTGTGTGTCCGGTCATAGGCGCGCGCGAAAATGCGCACCGTGGGAAATTCCGCCTGGATCAGATCAACGATCCTGTCGGTGACTTCCATCTTCTGGGTGCAGACGGCGACGATCTTCGCGCGCTTGATACCCGCTGCGATCAGCACGTCCTTACGTGTTCCATCGCCAAAATAGATCTTGAAGCCGAATTTCGACGCCGAGCGGATCCGGTCTGCGGAGTGTTCGATGATGGTCACGTCCGATCCGCCGGCCAGCAGCATCTGCGAGGCGATCTGTCCGAAGCGCGAGAACCCGATCATCAGAACGTCCGAGCCCGCGTCAGCGAAATCCTCCTCCATCTGTTCGTGATCCGCCGTGTGCATGAGGCGTCTGGCGAGGACTGCGGCCACCGGCGTCAGCGCCATCGAAAGCGTGACAATCGCCACCAGCAGCGAGGCTGTCGCCGGGCTGAAGACACCCGCCGCAGCTGCCGCGCTGAAAATCACGAAGCCGAATTCGCCGCCCTGAGGCAACAATCCGGCAATCTGGACACTGTCATTGTGGTTGGAGCCGAAAGCCCGGCAGGCGCCATAGATCACCAGCGCCTTGATGCCCATCAGCACCGGGACGGCAATCGCAATGAGCAGGATATTGTCGGCGATCACCGAAAGGTCCAGCGAAAGCCCCACCGCCATGAAGAACAATCCGAGCAGAATGCCGCGGAATGGCTCGATGTCGGCTTCAAGCTCGTGCCGGTAGGAGGATTCGGCCAGCATCACGCCGGCGATGAAGGCGCCCAGCGCCATCGACAGTCCCGCGACCTGCATCAGCATGCCGGACGCCAGCACCACGAACAGCGCCGCCGCGATCATCGCCTCCTTGGCGCCCGCCTCTGCAATCAGCTGGAACATCGGATTGAGCAGATACCGCCCGGCAATGAGCAGGGCCGCGATGGCTCCAATGGTGATGGCGATGTCGGTGACCAGCGAGCCGCCGCTGTCCGCCGTGACTGGGGCAACCAACGGCACCAGCGCCAGGATCGGCACGATGGCCAGATCCTGGAACAGAAGGATCGAGAACGATTTCTGCCCATATCTCGTGTTGAGATCGCCACGTTCATCGAGAATCTGGATGCCGAAGGCGGTCGAGGACAGGGCCAATCCAAAGCCGATGATGATGGCGGCGGCCCAATTCTGCCCGGCAATTGCCATCGTTGCCGCAAGAATGACAACCGCCGAGACCATCACCTGCGTCAATCCGAGTCCGAAAATGTCCCGCCGCATCTGCCACAGCCGCGAGGGCTTGAGCTCGAGCCCGATGATGAACAGCAGCAGAACCACGCCGAGTTCGGCAAAATGCAGGATCTCCTCGCCATCGGTGATGAAGCGGAGAAGCGGGCCGATGACGATGCCGGCGGCGAGGTAGCCCAGAACGGTCCCCAGCCCCAATTTCTTGAACAGGGGCGCGGCGACAATCGCGCCGCTAAGCAGGATCAGACCTTCGGTGAAAAGTCCGGCTTCGGCTGCAGCCATTCAAAATGCTCCTTTTCGGGCTTCAAGTCGGTTCGGCGCAGGATGGACTTGATGCTTGACCCCCGGGACAATACATGAGAGCCAAGCGAAAGGCCAAAATTCATGAGCGAATCCAGACAATCCGAAGGCTTGTTGGCGACGGCAGAGCGCCTGATAGGGCGTGCCCGCGCCGCCGGCGCAGATCAGGCCGATGCCCTGGTGGTCCGCCGCCGGTCCCGGTCCGCCTCCGTGCGCAACGGGCAGGTGGAAAACACCGAATCCTCCGAATCAGATGACTTCAGCCTCAGGGTGTTTGTCGGCCAGAAAGTGGCGGTCGTCCAGGCTGGTCATGGCGCCGACGAGGCAGCTCTTGCAGAGCGCGCGGTCGCCATGGCGCGTGTGTCGCCGGAAGATCCGCATGCATGCCTGGCCGATGCCGGGATGCTCGCCAGCACATGGCCCGATCTCGACCTGTTTGATTCCACCGAACCGCCGGCTGAAAGCCTGATCGAGGCGGCGAGCGCGGCCGAAGCGGCAGCGCTCGCTGTGCCGGGCGTCGCCAGTTCCATCGGCGCCGGCGCCGGCGCGGGTCTGTACGGCATGGTGCTGGCCACGTCGCATGGATTCTCGGGCGCCTTCGAGCGCTCCGGTTTCTCCCGTTCGGTCAGCGTGATTGCCGGCCAGGGCGTCAAGATGGAGCGCGATTACGATTTCGACAGCCGTGTCTTTTTCGATGATCTGGATGACGCTGAAAAGATCGGCCGCAGCGCCGGCGAACGTGCCGTGGCGCGGGTCAATCCGCGCAAGGTCAAGACCGGCTCGAACGTCACCGTGGTGTTTGATCCACGCGCCGCGCGCGGCCTGATCGGGCATCTCGTGTCGGCCATCAATGGCGCGGCCGTTGCCCGCAAGACCAGCTTCCTCAAGGACATGATGGGCAAGAAGATCGCCATCGACGGGCTGACGCTGGTCGACGATCCCTTTGTCCGGCGCGGCTCCGGGTCCAGGCCCTTCGATGGCGAAGGCGTCTCCGTCGGCCCCCTGACCATGGTCGAGGACGGGGTTCTGCAGCAATGGTATTTGACCACCGCTGTGGCCCATGAACTGGGGCTCAAAAGCAATGGAAGGGCAAGCCGCGG
Organism: Hoeflea sp.; assembly: GCA_019084245.1. Lineage (GTDB taxonomy): Bacteria > Pseudomonadota > Alphaproteobacteria > Rhizobiales > Rhizobiaceae > Hoeflea. Next base: position 142,533 of record JAHRFE010000029.1, on the reverse strand, counting down.
CGGCGGCGTCTCGCCGTCATCGACCAATGTCATCGTCAATCCCGGCTTGCAGTCGCCCAAGGAATTGATCGCCTCGGTCGGCACCGGATTTTACGTGACCGAGCTGATCGGTCAGGGGGTCAACCAGGTGACCGGCGAATACAGCCGCGGCGCCTCGGGTTTCTGGATCGAGAACGGCGAAATCACCTTTCCGGTTTCCGAGGTGACCATCGCCTCCAACCTCAAGGACATGTTCAAGCGCATGGTTTTTGCGGATGACATCGACCGGAAATATTCGATTGCGGCTCCCACCATTGCCGTGGAGGGCATGACGCTTGCGGGCGACTGAGCCCTATGCCGACGACCTTGCTTTGATGCTGGAGGCATCGCGCCTGGCGGCGGATATCGCCATGTCGCATTTCCGCCAGGACCCCGAGGTCTGGTACAAGAACGAGGGGCGCTCCCCGGTCTCGGAAGCCGACATCGCCATCGACCGGTTGCTTTACGTCATGCTGCTAGCGGCGCGGCCCGACTACGGCTGGCTGTCCGAGGAGAGCGAGGACACCGAAAAACGCCTCGCCCATCGTCGCGTCTTCATCATCGATCCCATAGACGGCACCCGCGCCTATGTCTCGGGCCGGCCTGACTGGTGCGTGAGCATCGGTCTTGTGGAAGACGGAAAGCCTGTGGCCGGGGTGCTGGCGGCCCCGGCGCGCGGCGAAATTTGGCATGCACGCGCCGGAGGAGGTGCGTTCCGCAACGAGATCCGGCTCGAATCGGGCCAAGGCGAGAACGCGGGTGCGCCCTTGCAGGTTGCTGTGCCGGACATGGTGGCCAAGGAGATGCGGCCTGGCGCCGAGGCGGGTCTCGAAAAGGTTCCGGGAGGTCCGTCGCTGGCGCTCAGGGTCGCGGCAGTGGCCGGCGGCAGCCTGGACGGGGTGTTCATAAGACCGAGATCCAGTGAATGGGACCTGGCCGCCGCCGATACGATGCTCGCTGAAACCGGCCACATTCTGGTTGACCAGGCCGGCGCCCGGATGGCCTACAATGCGACCGATCCCTCGCGAGGCCTCCTGCTTGCAGCCTCCCGTGCCCAGGTTCCCGGATTGCTGGCGTTGCTGGAGCCGCCCGACGGGCATTGACCTTTTTATGGAATTGCCGCAAACCGCGCTTTGAATGGCGGCACCGTTTATTCGTGGAGCGACACCATGGCCGATGGCGAAAAGAAACAACTACTGCATCTCGTGTTTGGCGGCGAACTCAAGAGCCTGGAATCGATGGATTTCAGGGATCTCGATGCGCTCGATATTGTCGGCATTTTTCCGGACTATGCCTCGGCCCACCAGGCATGGAAGTCTAAGGCGCAAATGACCGTGGACAATGCCCATATGCGCTACTTCATCGTTCATATGCACCGGATGCTCAATCCGGACGAAGACAGCAAATCCGCGTCCTAGGACCCGGGGCGAAAGACAAGAATGACAAAACCGGACGCCGAAACCGCGCCGCGGCTCAAGCAGCTTAGCGAGAAGATGAACCGGCGTCGTCTGGGCAAGAAGCTGTTGCAGTCCGAATGGGTGCAGCGCGGTGGCTCGCTTCTGATCCACGGGATGCTGAGCGCGATCTGGCGCACCAACCGGGACAACGGCACCTCCAGCGACTGGGAGACGATGATTGACGAGGGCTGGCCCGCGATCTTCACGCTGTGGCATGGCCAGCACCTGCTCATTCCCTATGGCGGGCCGCGTGACCGCAAGTTTGTCACCCTGGTTTCGCGCAGCACCGATGCCGAGATCAATGCCCGCGTGATCGAGCGGGCGGGTTACGAGGTGATTCGCGGCTCGGGCGGACGCGATGCCCGCATGGTGGCGGGAAAGGGCGGCGTCAGGGCCCTGTTTGGCATGCGTGATGCTCTCAAGCGTGATGTCAGCGTCGTCATGATCGCTGATATCTCCAAGGGCGAGGCGCGGCAGGCCGGCGAGGGGGTCGTCACCCTGGCGCGGATCTCGGGCCGGCCGATCATTCCCGTGGCGCTGGCCACCAGCCGCCGCATCGTGCTTGAGAAAACCTGGGACAAGACCAGCATCAACCTGCCGTTTGGCGTTCGCAGCGCGCGGCTTGCGCCCCCCATCTATGTCTCGCCCAAGGCCGACAAGGACGAAATGGCGGAGGCGCGGGCCAAAGTGACCGCCGAACTCAATCGCGTCACCGAAGAAGCGCAGCGCGCTGTCGGGATCCACACATGAGCCGCGGGTGGGCAAGATGGGCGCTGTTCGGCTACCGCTGGTTTGGCGCGGGGATTTACCCCCTGCTCGGACCCTATCTCGCCATCCGCGCCGCCAAGGGCAAGGAAGAACGCTCCCGCCGCAATGAACGCTATGGCCGGTCCAGGATCGACCGCCCGGTTGGCCCTCTCGTCTGGTTCCACGCCGCCAGTGTCGGCGAAACCACGGCTGTCGTGCCGCTGATCCGGGAAGTCCGGCGCCGCGGCATCTCGGTGGTTTTGACCACCGGCACCGTGACTTCGGCCGGTGTGGCGCGCGAACGGCTGGGGGACAACGTCATCCATCAATATGTGCCGCTCGACCTCAAGCCGGCGGTTTCGCGCTTTCTGGATCATTGGCAGCCTGATCTGGCGATCATCGCTGAATCCGAAATCTGGCCGATGACCATTCTTGAGCTGGGCGCACGGCGGACGCCGCAGGTGCTGGTCAATGGCCGGCTGTCGGACCGGTCCTTCGCGCGGTGGAGCAAGCGTCCGAGCCTCGCCGACGCCTTGTTTGAAAACCTCTCGCACGTCGTTGCCCAGTCCGATCTCGACGCCGAGCGCTTTCTGGCACTGGGCGCCAGGCCGGTCTCGGTGTCAGGCAACCTCAAGGTGGATACCTCGGCCCCGCCATGGGACGAGGAGGAACTCGCCAGGCTGCATATTCAGATTGGCAACCGGGCCACCTGGGCTGCAATCTCGACGTTCGAGGGCGAGGATGAAATTGCTGCCGCCGTCCATCGCGCGCTCAAGCCGCGCCACAACCAGCTGACCATCCTGGTGCCGCGGCACCCGGATCGCGCCGACGCCGTCGAGGCCATGCTGACGAGCAGGGGGCTCAGCGTCGCGCGCCGCTCGCGCGGAGACAGGATCGACCCATCGATCGACGTCTATCTTGGCGATACGATCGGCGAGATGGGGCTTTACCTCAATCTCACAGAAATCGCCTTTGTCGGCAAATCGCTCAAGGGCGGCGGCGGACAGAACCCGCTGGAACCGGCCATGCTCGGCTGCGCGGTCCTGTCGGGAAGCCAGGTTGAGAATTTCCGCGAAAGCTATGCCAAGCTGATCAAGAACGGCGGGGCGCGCTTTGTCCGCGACGGCGAGATGCTGGCCAAGGGGGTGCATTACCTGCTGTCAAACCCGCAGGCTCGCCAGGCGATGGCGGCGGGTGGTGACAAAACCCTGCAAGACATGCGCGGTGCGCTTCAATCCACAATTCGTGCGCTCGAACCCTACATCAACCCGTTAACCGTGAAAGCCCGGCTGCTGCCGCGCGAGAACGAGAACATGGAGCACCGGGCGGGCGGCCAGTGGTGAGCGAAGCCCCGCCCTTCTGGTGGCAGGCGCCCGGCATCCAGTCATCGCTGCTGTCGCCTTTCGCCTGGGTCTATGGCCGTGTGGCGCGCCGTATCCTGGATCACCGTGTGCGCAAGCAGGTGCCTTTGCCGGTGATCTGCGTTGGCAATTTCACCGTCGGCGGGTCCGGCAAGACCCCGACTGCCTTGGCCCTTGCCGAGGCGGCGATCGCCCGTGGCCTCAAACCCGGTTTTCTGTCGCGCGGCTACGGCGGGGGCGTGCGTCATGCCACCGTGGTTGATCCGTCACATGACACGGCGCGCCTTGTCGGCGATGAACCCATGCTTCTGGCAGCCCGCGCGCTGACGGTGGTGTCGGCCAACCGCATCCAGGGCGCTGAACTGCTGGTGCGCGAAGGCGCCGATCTCATCATCATGGATGACGGGTTCCAGAGCGCACGGCTGGTGTTCGATCAGGCCTTGCTGGTGGTGGATGCGCGCCGTGGCATCGGTAATGGCTGCGTGTTTCCGGCGGGTCCGGTCAGGGCTCCGGTGATCGACCAGGTTCGCCATGGAGATGCCTTGATCGTCGTGGGCGAGGGCGATGGCGCCAATCCGATGATCCGGATGGCCGCACGCGCCGCCAAGCCCATCCATCTGGCTCGCTTCCAGCCGCTCAATGCCGGGCGGTTCAAGGATCGCAACTGCCTGGCCTTTGCCGCCATCGGCGATCCTGACAAGTTTTTCACGACGCTGGAAGACACCGGTGTCCGGCTGGTGCAACGTCGCGGGTTCCCCGACCATCATCATTTCACCAGTGATGAGATCGAGGACCTGCTCGCGCAATCCGAACTCTACGGCCTCGATTTGATCACCACGTCAAAGGATTATGTCCGGCTGCAATCGGGCCATGGCCGGGCGCTGGATCTGCTGGAAAAAACTGCCGTTCTGGAAATTGAACTGGCTTTCGACAACCCCCATGTTCCTGGCGCCATCATCGATGCCGCCATTGCTGCCTTCAAAAGGCGTCAGGTCGGCGTTTGAAGAGGGCCTACCTCTGGGTTGGCAGGATGCCCGCACGCTGATCGGCAGTCACTGAAGCTTGGACGTCGACATAGGCCTCCTGCCGCGCCACGCTCCAGTATTTGAGCTCTTCGATCGGGATGATTTCGCCGGTCACTGCGCACACGACATGGCTGCCCGGCATGAGGATCTGAAAATCTCCATCCAGATAGCGGATCTTTGCCGGTCGAGCGCCGGGGCCTTCAAAACGGTTCATGGCGAACTGCTCCCGTTTGCTTCATTGCTGGTCTATGCAGGTTTGCCGTCGAAAATGCAAGATTCTGCAGGTCAGAACACTGGCCGCCGCCGTCACCGTCGCGAGAACAGCTTCTCGATGTCGGCGAGTTTCAACTCGATATAGGTCGGCCGACCGTGATTGCACTGTCCAGAGCCGGGCGTGCGTTCCATCTCGCGCAGCAACGCGTTCATTTCTTCCGGGATCAACCGCCGTCCGGACCGCACCGATCCGTGGCAGGCCATGGTCGAGGCCACGGCCTCAAGCCGGTCGCTGAGGCCACCGGCGCTGTCCCATTCGGCGATTTCATCGGCAAGATCGCGGACCAGACCCGCCACGTCCGTGTCGCCCAGCATCGAGGGCGTTTCCCGCACCGCGATGGCACCCGGTCCGAACCGCTCCAGCACCAGACCGAACTGCGCCAGATCATCGGCCCGTTCGGCGAGCCGGTCACAATCATCCTCCGGCAAGTCGATGATCTCGGGCAACAGCAGGATCTGGGACGGCACCCGCCCGGCGCGCAGCGATGACTTCAACCGCTCGAACACCAGCCGTTCATGGGCTGCGTGCTGGTCGACGATCACCAGCCCGTCCCGGGTTTGCGCAACAATGTAATTCTCGTGAATTTGCGTCCGTGCCGCGCCGAGCGGATGGGTCTCAAGCGACGGGTCGCTCTGCGTCTCATCCACCCGCGCCGAGGGCATCACCGCGCCGCTGATCTCGGGCTGAGACTTTTCGGAAAACCCCGAAGCAAAACCGTCGAGCGGCCGTGACGGGGATTGACCAGCCTGCCAGCCGCCGTTTCCAGGCCTTGGGGCGCCGCCGAATGAACCGCGATACGCCGCGCCGGTTTGCGGCGCTTCGCCAAACGCCTCCGGAGACCGGAAGGCCTGCGCCAGGCCCATGCTGGCCGATGGCGAGGCGCGGTCGCCGCCATCCGTCAGCGCCTGGCGGATCGCGCCGATGATCAGGCCCCGGACCAGCCCTGGATCCCTGAACCTCACATCCGCTTTCGCCGGATGCACATTGACGTCGACCAGCGCCGGATCAAGCGTGATCCACAGCACCGCCACCGGATAGCGTCCGCGCGGCAGGGTGTCGGAATAGGCGGCGCGAATGGCCGACAGGATCTGCTTGTCCTGCACCGGGCGGCCATTGACGAAGGCGTATTGCGAGAGCGAATTGGCCTTGTTCCAGGTCGGCAGTCCGACATGTCCGGCAAGGCCCACGTCTTCACGCATGGCGTCAAGCGCAATGGTGTTGGCGGCAAATTCCCCGCCCAGCACCTGGGCTACGCGCGCCAGCCGGTCTTCGCCGGTGGCCGGCAGGTCGAGGGTGGAGCGATCCGGGCCCGACAGCGTGAAGCGCACGGACGGAAACGCGATCGCAATGCGCCGCACGACTTCGGTGATCGCTGCAGTTTCCGCCCGGTCGGATTTGAGGAACTTCAGCCGCGCCGGCGTGGCGAAGAACAGGTCCCGGACCTCCACCGTGGTTCCCTGATTGGCAGCCGCCGGTTTGAGCGGCGCGGGAACTCCGCCCGCCAGCGACACTTCATTGGCGTGCGGCGCATCCTTTGGACGCGATCTGAGTGTCAGCCGCGCCACCGAACCGATCGAGGGCAGGGCTTCGCCGCGGAAGCCGAGTGTCCTGATGTCGTCAAGCCGCTGATCGAGCTTGGAGGTGCAATGGCGGCGCACGGCGAGCGCCAGATCCTCGGCATCCATGCCGGAGCCGTCATCAATGACGCGGACAAGCGCCTTGCCGCCGGCTGCGGTGGCGATTTCGATCCGTCGCGCGCCGGCGTCAATGGCATTCTCGACCAGTTCCTTCACAACGCTCGCCGGCCGCTCGATGACTTCACCGGCGGCAATCTGGTTGATCAGGGTCTCTGGCAGTTGATGGATGCGCATACCCCCATGTTGGCGGATTCGGACCCGAGCGCAACGGTTTGCTGCGCTTTGACGTGGAAAAATACGGTTTGAAAAACCTGCGATGGGCCTCGCAGAGGATCACCAGTTCGCGGAAGGACCTGCCTGGCGCCCTATGCTACGTGGTTAAGCGCGGCTTAACATTCCTGTGTGATAATTCTGCCAGTGTTTTTCAGTGGCTGATCTGGAGGCGCGGTATTCGGAGGCCAGCCGGAATTGGCTGCACAGATGCATCGTCGGTGCCCATGTACCAGGTCGATGTCCCGGCCATCTGTTCCGGAATCGGATTGAAGTGAAATGGCGTTGAGCGAAAACGAGCTGCATAGATATTGTTGCGAAGCCAGAACCATCGAGGGACTGGCCTCAACGCTCGATATTGCCATCGCTATTTTTGATCGAAATGACACATTGATCGCCGTCAGCACCCAGTTCCTGAGCTATTTCAGAGTACCACCGGATTTGCTGGTGCCTGGCGCCCGGTTGCGGGATCTTCTGAACGCCATGTATGATGCCGGCGCGCAGGTGCTTGGTTCTTTGAATGGAAACCCGCGCTCAATCTCGCGCGAGGACTGGGTCGCCGAGCGGATCGCCATTCATTGGCGCGAACGTTATGAGAGCGTTGAACAGCTCCCTGATGGACGCTGGATCAGGATGCGCAAGCGGCGGTTGCCCGATGGGGTCCTGATCGCAACGATCCAGGATGTATCCGAGCAGAAACGCAGGGATACGGAACTGTCGCGGATCCGGCATCAGGCTGAGCTTGCCCAACATATTCTCGACAATCTGGTCAATCCGGTCATCGTCAAGGATTCCGCGCTTCGTTACGTCATCGTCAACGATGCGTTTTGCCGGATTCCAGGGTTGCATCCGAAACAGGTACTCGGACGGACAGCCAAGGAACTTGTCGAGCCTGACCTCGCCGCCCGTTTCGAGGAGGTTGAGAGACGCGTGCTGGAGACCGGTGTTCCGTTTGACGCCATTGAGGATATCTACCGCTCGGACGGCTCGGTGATGAATGCCATAACCCGGGCGCGCCGGTCCGGGACGCCGGGGCACTACTATGTGACCGTCTCGTTTGATGATGTCAGCGCCCTTGCCCAAAATGGAATGTACCGTCCAGACATCACATCCAGATATGATGCAGATGTGCCGACGGCCGAAACCGGAACTGAAAGGTCAGAAGCCTCCCCTTTGCCCGGTACGCCGGCGGGCCGTATCCTGATCCTGGATCAGGACCGTGAACGCTCGGAAATCCGCGTCACCGAGCTGATAGAGGCCGGATCGGATGCCGTTGCTATTGCCAGTGCAGATGAGGCAATGGCATTTCTCGACGCGGTAAAATCCTTCAACCTTACCATCAGCGCCATTGAAATGACCCTGGAAATGGCCAGAAGCCTTTCAGGCTTCGCGCTCTCCGGTCACGATGATCTGAGGAAGGCCGTTGAGCAACGATTGGCCAAGGGGACGCCGCCAGTGACCCGGACCAGCCAGGCTTCAATGGCGGCGCCATCCCGCCCTGAAGCTGCCGCCGCGGCTGAAACCGGGATGCCGGATGCATCAACGCTGTCGACTCCAGCTGAATTGCCCGGACGCGTGAACCCGCCTGTTCGAGACACCCCTGTCAGTCCGGGGCGTAACCGCATTCGGGTGCTTGTTGCCGAGGACAATGATGTCAACCAGATTGTCTTTGAACAGATCCTTGAGGGGATTGGGGTCGACTTTCGCATCGTGTCCAATGGCCAGGAGGCCGTGGCCGCCTGGCGGGCCGCCGTGCCGGACCTTATCCTGATGGATGTGTCCATGCCGGTGATGAACGGCTTGCAGGCCGCGCAGGCCATTCGCGATGCCGAACTGGCTGGCTCCGGGGATCAGGCTCATGTGCCCATCATTGCGGTCACTGCCCATGCCATGACCGGAGACCGGGATCGCTGTTTTGCGGCTGGGATGGATGATTACCTGTCAAAACCAGTCAGCCCCGAAAAGCTTGAATCCATCATCAAGAAGTGGATCGATCGCCCTGACAGCATGCTGGCGGCCGGGTAGCGCTGCGATTACCTGAATTCCATCAATGGTTTCTTGCGGGTCCGATTATAGGACAATCTTAAGATATCTGCCGCATGCTTGAGCATATATTCATGCGTGCGGACCAATTTTTTTCATGACCCCAGAAGACGAGAACATGGACGATTTGTCCCCAAATCCAAAAGCGGTTGCTTACACGGACCCTTTGACCGGTCTGGGCAATCGACGCAGGCTTATGGACAAGATCCGGAAACTCGCTTCCGAGCGGGCCGATGATCCTGCGCCGTTCACCATCGGAATTGCCAATATCGACGGGTTCAAGCCGATCAACGATCTCTTTGGCCACGCCGCAGGGGACGAGATCCTGTGCCAGGTGGCGCACCGACTGCGCGCCTGCCTGCCTGATGGCGGCTTTGTCGCCCGCATCGAGAGCGATGAGTTCGCTTTCGTTCTGCCGCTGGTGTTCGAGAAGAAGGGCGCCGAAAAAATCGGCCGGATGTTCAAGGATGTGCTTTCGGCGCCCTATGATCTGGGCGACCGCAATGTGCGCCTATCGGCTTCCTTCGGCTTCGCGGTCTATCCCTTTGCGGGCGAACAGTTCGCCGAGCTGCTGAAAAGCGCCGATACGGCACTTTATCGCTCCAAGCGCCGCGGCCGTGGCCAGATCACGGTCTATTCCGAGGAAATCGCCGAGGAGATGCGGCGCGGAACACAGATCGAGCAGGCGCTGCGCAGGGCCATCATTGCCGACGAGGTGGCCTGTCACTTCCAGCCGATCGTCAATCTCGCCGACGGATCGATCCAGGGCTTCGAAGCCCTTGCCAGATGGACCGACAAAGAGATGGGCTTCATTTCGCCAAGCGTGTTCATTCCGCTCGCCGAGGAACGCGGCTTCATCGATTCCCTCACCGAGACCCTGCTCAAGAAGGCCGCCGAAACCGCCAAGCACTGGCCTCAAGACCTGTTCCTGTCTTTCAACCTGTCCTCGGCGCAATTGATTGACCCGGCGACAGCGTTCAATGTCCTGGCCGTCATCAATCGGGTCGGGCTCGATCCGCGCCGCCTTGAACTAGAAATCACCGAGACGTCGATGATGAGCGATCCGGAGATCGCGGCCAAGGTCGTCAACGAACTGCACAGCGTCGGCATCAGGGTTTCGCTCGATGATTTCGGCACCGGTCAGTCGAGTCTCGGCAGATTGCGTGAATTCGCCTTCAACAAGGTCAAGATCGACCGGAGTTTTGTGAGCGAAATCACCGTCGACACATCAGCCGAACACATTGTCCGCGCCATCCTGACCATGTGCGAGGGGCTCAACCTCAAGGTCATCGCCGAAGGCATCGAAACCGAAGAGCAGACAGCAAAGCTCAGATCCCTGGGATGCAAGTCCGGCCAGGGATGGCTCTACGGCAAGGCCGTGGATGCAGCCGCGACCTTCAATCTGATCGAAGCCCAGGAAATGGGCCGCAACCGGGCCGCAAAGGGCTTCCTCGTCAACCGCTGATCTGGCGGCCTTCCTTCGACAGCCAGCTCAGGACCTTCTGGGCCTGCGGCGTGAGCGGTCGCCCCTTTGGCCAGATCACATGAAATGCCGCGCCGGTTGCCAGCCGGTGGCCGGTCACCTTGCACAGCAGTCCCGACTCGATCAGCCGACCGGTCAGATGCCGCCAGCTCAGCGCGATGCCTTGCCCCTCCATCACCGCCTGGATGACCAGGACATAGTCATTGATTGCCAGTCCCCGGTTGGCCGTCACGCCGTTGACGCCTGCGCTGAGGAACCATTGCTGCCAGTCGCAGGCCGTGCGGAACGGCTCTTCAAGATGAATGAGCCTGTGCTGTGTGAGGTGGGCGACGCTTTCCGGCATGCCGTGCTTTTCGATATAGGCAGCACTCGCCACGGCTTCGATCACCTCGGGCGCAATCAGCGCGCTCTCATAGTCAGGCCAGTCTTCCGGACGTCCGCCGCGCACCCCAAGCTCGATGGGCTCGTTACGGATGTCGAGATCCCGGTCGGCGGTCTGGATTCTGAGGTCGATGTCGGGCAACTCGTCGCGAAGCCGGTGCAGCCGCGGCAGCATCCACAGCGAGGCGAAAGCCGTGGATGCCGCAAGTGTCACGCTGTTGGCGCGGCCGCGGGCGCGGATATCCTCGGCTGACTTGCGGATATGGCTCAATCCAAGCGTCACGTCGGCATGGAACCGTTGTCCGGCTTCGGTGAGCGACACGGCGCGATGGGCGCGGTGAAACAGCAAGGTATCGAGCTGGCGTTCCAGTGAACGGATGGCGTAGCTGACCGCAGCCTGCGTCATCCCCAACTCGTGGGCGGCGCGGGTGAAGCTCAACTGCCGTCCGGCGGCCTCGAAGACGATGAGATTGCCGGCCGACGGCAACAGGTGGCGAAGGTTATCCATAAGCCCACCTTATCCAAAGCCATGAAATTTTCCAGCGTTACATGCTCTTTCTCCGCTCCTAGACTGGCGCTCCTGGACTGCCGGTGTGGAGCCGGTTCGGAGGATGTGCCATGGACGCTGCAGACATTATCGACCCCACAGCCGCGGCCCCGCGCCGGCGGGAACGCTCGGGCGGACGCGATGGCCGCAGGTCCGGCCAGGGCTCTGTGCCGCCGCATCGCGCAGCGCCCTATATCATCCGCAACATCCCGAGCTACGACATCCTGGGCGAGGAGAACCTCGTCAAGATCGAGGCTGCGGCAGACCGCATCCTGGTGGAAGTCGGCATCGAGTTCCGCGACGACCCGGTTGCGCTCGCACTCTGGAAGGCGGCCGGCGCCCGGGTCGAGGACCTGCTGGTCAAGTTCGAGCCCGGCATGCTGCGCGAGATCCTGAAGTCCGCGCCCTCAAGCTTCACCCAGCATGCGCGCAACCCGGCAAACTCTGTCGAGATTGGCGGCAAGAGCGTTGTCTTCGCGCCCGCCTACGGCTCTCCCTTCGTCATGGATCTCGACAAGGGCCGCCGCTACGGCACCATCGAGGACTTCCGCAATTTCATCAAGCTGGCGCAATCAAGCCCCTGGCTGCACCATTCCGGCGGCACGATCTGCGAGCCCGTCGATGTGCCGGTCAACAAGCGTCATCTCGATATGGTGTATTCGCATCTGAAATATTCCGACCGCTGCTTCATGGGCTCGGTGACGGCGGAAAACCGCGCCGAGGACAATATCGAGATGTCCCGCATCGTGTTCGGGCGAGATTTCGTCGACGAGAACTGCGTCATCCTGGGCAATGTCAATGTCAACTCGCCGCTGGTCTGGGACGGAACCATGACCAATGCGCTCAGGGCCTATGCCCGCGCCAACCAGGCCGCTGTCATCGTGCCCTTCATCCTGGGCGGCGCCATGGGCCCGGTCACCAATGCCGGCGCCATCGCGCAATCGCTCGGCGAAACCATGGCCGGCTGCGCGCTCACCCAGCTCGAGCGCAAGGGCGCGCCGGTGATCTTCGGCAACTTCCTCTCCTCGATGTCGCTGAGATCAGGATCTCCGACCTTCGGAACCCCTGAGCCTGCCATCGGCTCGATGGTCATCGGGCAACTGGCGCGAAGGCTCAATCTGCCTTTGAGATGCGCCGGCAATTTCTCCAATTCGAAGCTGCCCGACGCGCAAGCCATGAACGAGGGCACCATGTCGATGCTGTCGGCGGTGCATTGCGGCGCCAATTTCATTCTCCACTCTGCGGGCTTTCTCGACGGCCTCTTATCGATGTCCTACGAGAAATTCATGATGGACGCGGATTTCTGCGGCGCGCTGCATTCCTATCTCGCCGGTGTCGTGGTCGACGACAATTCGCTTGCCCTCGACGCTTTCCGCGAGGTCGGCGTCGGCAAGCATTTCCTGGGCTGCGCCCACACCATGGAGAACTATCAGACCGCATTCTGGGATTCCGAGATCGCCGACAACGAGCCGTTCGAGAAATGGGACATCGCCGGACGCACCGATGCCGCCACCCGGGCCAATGCGCGCTGGAAGCGGACACTTGCTGACTACCAGGCCCCTCCGATGGATGTGGCGACCGACGAGGCGCTTGTGGAATTTGTCGAGCGGACCAAGGCGCAGATGGCTGACGCATGGTATTGAGTGGGATTGCTTCAACCGGAGTCGCGCCATGCTGAAATTCTTGCCTGTCCTGTCGATGCTCGTTGCCGTCACCGCCACTCCAGCCTTTGCCGCCGAACCTGCCGAGGCAGTGCGGTATTTCTACGACAATCTCGGCATGGAATCCGATCCGGAAAACCGCGGCCGCTTTACCGGACCGGCGCTCGATTTCTTCAACGCCGCGGACGCCGCCTGGTTGCGCGATGAGACAAATTGCATCGAGTTTGGCTTTCCTGTGGACGCCCAGGATTTCGATGAGGAAGAAATTGCCCGGACCCTGACACTGGATGAAGCGGTCGAGGGCGACACCGCGACAGTCAGCGCGAAGTTCGACAATTTCGGCAAGGCCACAACAATCGAATGGACGCTTCAGAACGCCGCCACAGGCTGGCTGGTGTCCGACATCGCCTCGTCGGAAAGCGCCTGGCGTGTCTCCGCCATGAGTTGCAAGTAACACTACAATGCGGGTCCGGGGAGTGCTTTTTCCATCCCCGGACGACAAATCCCGAGGAGCCGTCACCGATGGTGCAAGTCAACGACCCGCTGCTGCAGCCCTACCAGCTCAAGCACCTGACGCTGAAGAACCGGATCATGACCACCAGTCATGAACCGGCCTATCCGGAAGACGGCATGCCCAAGGATCGCTACCGGGCCTATCATGTCGAGCGCGCCAAGGCCGGCATTGCCATGACCATGACCGCGGGCTCGGCGGCGGTGTCGAAGGACAGCCCTCCGGTGTTCAACAATGTGCTGGCCTACAAGGACGAAGTTGTCGGCTGGATGAGGAGACTTACCGACGAATGCCATGACCATGGCTGCGCGGTGATGATCCAGCTGACCCATCTCGGCCGCCGCACCCACTGGAACAAGGGCGACTGGCTGCCGGCGCTGTCGACCAGCCACCAGCGCGAGCCGGCGCACCGGGCGTTCCCCAAGAAGATGGAAGACTGGGACATCGCCCGGGTGATCGCGGACTATGCCGACGCCGCCGAACGCATGGCCGAAGCCGGCCTCGATGGCGTCGAGCTCGAATGCTACGGCCATCTGATGGACCAGTTCATGTCGCCGCTGACCAATGAACTCGATGGGCCCTATGGCGGCAGCCTTGAGAACCGCGCCCGCTTCGCGCTCGAGGTGGTCGCCGCCATCAAGGCGCGGGTCGGCGACAGGCTGCTGGTGGGCGTGCGCTACACCGCAGACGAGACCGCCAAGGGCGGCATCACCGAGGAGGAGGGCGTGGCCATCGGCCACCTGTTCAAGGCTTCCGGCAACGTCGATTTCCTCAATGTCATCCGCGGCCAGATCCACACCGACCCGGCGATGACCGACGTCATCCCGGTACAGGGCATGAAATCCGCGCCGCATCTCGATTTCGCAGGCCGCATCCGCGCCGAAGTGGGACTGCCGACCTTTCACGCGGCCCGCATCCCCGATGTGGCCACCGCCCGCCATGCGATCGCGGCCGGCAAGCTCGACATGGTCGGCATGACCCGCGCCCACATGGCCGATCCGCATCTGGTCAGGAAGATCATGGAAGGCCGCGAGCACGACATCCGCCCCTGCGTCGGCGCCACCTACTGCCTCGACCGCATCTACCAGGCAGGCGATGCGCTCTGCATCCACAATCCCGCCACCGGCCGCGAACTCACCATGCCGCACACGATTGAGCCCGCGCCGGTCAAAAGGCGCGTGGTCATCATCGGCGCCGGACCCGCAGGCCTGGAAGCTGCGCGTGTCGCCGCCGAACGCGGGCATCGAGTCACCGTGTTCGAGGCGCAGCCGGACCCCGGTGGGCAGATCCGGCTCACGGCCCAGAACCAGCGCCGCAAGGAGATGATCGGCATCATCGAGTGGCGCATGGCCCAATGCGCCGCCCGCGACGTCGAGTTCCGTTTCAACACCTGGGCCGAAGCCGAAGATATCATCGCTGAGAACCCCGATGTGGTGATCATCGCCACCGGCGGCCTGCCGCACACGGAGGTTCTGGAGCATGGCAATGAGCTGGTGGTCTCGAGCTGGGACCTGATCTCGGGCGACGTCAAGCCCGGCAAATCCGTGTTGGTCTACGACGATGCCGGCGACCATGCCGGGCTGCAGGCGGCCGAAGTGGCGGCCGCCTCCGGCGCCAGCGTCGAGATCATGACGCCCGACCGCAGCTTCGCGCCCGATGTGATGGCCATGAACCTGGTGCCCTATATGCGCTCGCTGCAGGACAAGGACGTGACCTTCACCGTGACCTACCGGCTGACAGCGGTGGAGCGCGACGGCAACCGCCTGAAGGCCATCATCGGCAGCGATTACATGCCTTTGGCGAAGGAACGCCATTTCGACCAGATCGTCATCAACCACGGCACCCTGCCGCTCGACGAGCTCTATTTCCAGCTCAAGCCGCACTCCAGCAATCTTGGTGAGGTCGATTACGAGGCCTTCATCGCAGGCAAGCCGCAAGTGCTCAATGGCGGTCCGGCGTCTTCTCCGGACGACGGCTCAAAGGGCTTCCAGCTGTTCCGCATCGGCGACGCGGTGGCGGCAAGGAACACTCATGCGGCGATCTATGACGCGCTGCGGCTGATGAAGGATATGTGAGAGGTCCATATGAAACTGAAGAACGAGAAGCGCAGCGAGAGAATTACTGCCATTCAGCGCTTTGTGGATGAAGGATTAGCAAGCGGATCGGGTAGCAAAACAAAGGAGGCATTGTTCGAGGAAGCCCGTGTACGCCTTGACGCTCAGGCCCGGCGCTGAAACTGGAGTTTTGACAGTTCAAGCCGAAATCAGACAGGTGACTCAAGCGGCGTATGGCTCGATTTGTTTCAGTTCGTCGCCGATTATCCTTCGCCGTTCCATCATATCGAAATCGGCTTGAAGCCCTAAAAAAAAGCCATCCGACATTCCGAAAAACCGTGCCAACCTCAAATCCGTGTCCGCCGAAACCGCGCGCTTCCTGAGCACGATCTCATTGATCCGCCGCGGTGGCACATGAACGGCGCGCGCCAGCGCATTCTGACTGATCCCCATAGGCTTGAGAAAATCTTCGATCAAGATGTCGCCGGGGTGCGGATTGGGCAGCAGGTCAGTCATGGTAGTCGACGATTTTGACATCTACGGGTCCTCTCTCTTTCCAAGCAAAGCAAATACGCCACTGGCTGTTGATCCGGATGCTGTGCCATCCCTGCCAGTTCCCCTTCAAGGCTTCGAGGCGGTTACCAGGTGGTATTCGCAGGTCATTCAACACCACAGCCTGATTGAGCATACGCAACTTCCGCAATGCCGTGGCTTGGATGTCATAGGGAAGGCGACGGCTCCGAATGCCGGCCCAAATCAATTCAGCTTCCAGATCATCAAAGCCAAGGATCATGGAGGATTATAACGTGTCACGTTACATAACGCAATGCGTTATAGTCAGAATGAGGTTCCATCGCCGCCCATTGTCTATGTTCTCAATGCCCATCCCTGGAAATCGACAAAACCGGGCCGCCAGCAGTGGTGGTTCAGAGAATGTAATCTGGCTCGAAACGGCCCTTGACCTTGTGATCGAGCAGGAAGGTCAAGCCGGCATTCGGATCCACGGCCAATTCTTCATCCGACAGGCTTTCCCGGGCCGACGTCACCAGCAACTGGCTCGCGTCCTCGCCGACGAAGGCCGGGCAACTGGTCTGACTGGCGGGTACCTGGAGCGAGATCAGGCGTTTGCCCTGAGGGGAATAGCCGTCGACGCAGCCGGCGCCCCAGCGCGCGTTCCAGATGGTCCCGTCCGCATCGCAGACCGCGCCGTCAAGCCCGCCTTCGCCGCGATGATCAATGAAGACCGCCGGTTCGCCAAGCGGCAGCGCGGTTGCCGGATCGATCTCCACCCGCATCATCCGGTCGGTGTCGGTATCGGCGAAATAGGCGATTGTGCCATCGGGCGAAAAGCAGATCGCATTGGGGATGGTGATGTCGGGAAAAATCGTGGTCACCACCCCGCGCGCCACATGGTAGATCGCGCCGGCTTGCTTTTCGGCCTTCTTGCCCATGGTGCCGATCCACAAGGCGCCGCAGGCGTGAACCCGCCCGTCATTGGAGCGGGTCACATCATTGTCCGCCTCTATCGGCGTGATCAGTTCGAGCTTGCCGGTAGCGGTCTGGCGCAGATGCAGTCCTGTCTCGGTGGCGATCACCTGCTGTTCGTCATCGACCCGCGCCAGCACGCTGCCCATCACGGGCAAATCGTGGATTTGACACGTGCTGTCCTTCAACGCGTATTCGACCAGCATGCGCCCGACAATGTCGAACCACCAGGCCGTCCCGGTATGCTGGTCATAGGTCGGCCCCTCGCCGAGCATGCAGGCGGGTACGTTCAGGATCGATCCGGTAAATGCGATCTGGTCGTTGCTCATAGGCCGTTCTCCTCAAGCGCGTCATAGGCCCTGATCGCCGCCACGCCGTGTAGCTTGACTTCTCCCGGCTCCATGCCTGCCTTGTAGAGGCTCGATCCAAGCCCGAAGGTGCGGATGCCAGCTTTCGCGTAAGCGGCGAAATCATCGTTGGAAACCCCGCCGACCGCGCCGACCGCGACATCCTTCGGCAGCACCGCGCGGATGGCGTTGATCCCGGACGGTCCGAGAACGTTGGCCGGAAAGAACTTGAGCGCCGAGGCGCCTGCCGCACAGGCAGCGAGTGCTTCGGTCGGCGTGAACACGCCGGGCATTGTCACCATCCCGTGCGAGGTTGCCTGGGCGATCACCTGAGCATCGACATTGGGGCTTACCATCAGCCGTCCGCCGACATCATTGAGCCGGTCGGCATCGTCCGTCGTGAGCACAGTGCCGGCGCCGATCAGCACATCCTTTGGCGCCCGCCTGGCAGCGATTTCAATCGACCTGAACGGATCGGGCGAATTGAGCGGGATCTCAATTGCGGTGAAACCCGCCTCGATCAGGCCGTCGACGATCGCGGCGGTCTCGTCGGGCTTGATGCCGCGCAGGATCGCCACCAGGCTGCGTTTCATGGATGGAAATTTGATCCGTATCATGTGCGCTTGAGATCCCCGCTCCGGTTTGAAAATCGTTGCCAGGATTCCACCAGGCCCCGCCGTACTGCCACATCAGCGTCAATGTCGCGAACTGTGACGCCGCATTCCGACAGCGCCGCGTGGTAAAGCCTTTGAAGAGCGCCACTGGCCACCAGTCCGATCTGCTCGCCGCCGCGAATGCCGGCGCCAGCGAATTCCGCGCCGATCAGCAGGCCCGAAAGCCGTGCTCGGTTCTCTTCAATCCCTCTGTCATGCAACAAATGCCCGGCGCGAATTGAAAACAGATGATGCGTGGTTTTCTCGGGCCGCGTCCAGCCGTCGCGGACGCCCGTCAGGAAAGCTGGATCCTGGGCGTCCACCTGGCCTTCGCCGCCAGTGGAGTGGACCAGCATTGTCCCGGCGCTGATGGTGGCGAACAACTCGCCTGTCATGAAGGTCTCGAACCCGGTCACCATGGCCCCGTTCATGCTCACCCATTTCGAGTGCGTGCCGGGCATGCAATAGCGCTCGCCGCCGGGCAGTTCCAGATGCGCGCCGAGCAATTGCGTTTCCTCGCCGCGCATCACATCGGGCTCAGTGAGAGAGCGCACCGCGAGGCCCGGAATGATGATGACCCGGCGCGCCACGCCGGGCACCACCGTGGCGTTGACGCTGATGGTGGTGACATCGGCAGGCGTGTCGATATAGCCGGCTTCCACCCATCCCTGCCGAGATCCGGCCATGCCGCAGATGACCACCGGCAGCGTGCCCGGGACCTGCAACGCACTGAGATGTTTTTCCAACACTGTTTCGAAGCCGCGCTCGGCAACCTCGGTGATGCCCTCATGGCTGCGGTGTTCGGCCAGCACCG
Organism: Hoeflea sp.; assembly: GCA_019084245.1. GTDB lineage: Bacteria > Pseudomonadota > Alphaproteobacteria > Rhizobiales > Rhizobiaceae > Hoeflea. The sequence continues at coordinate 123,765 of JAHRFE010000029.1, read as the reverse complement.
TGCCGTCATTCGACATCAGCCACAGCCGGAAACTCGACGTGCCCCAATCGACCGCGATGATGGCAGGCAACGTGCTCACATCATGCCCCCATCAGCAATCAGAACCTGTGCGGTGATCATCGCGGATGCTTTCGAGGCGAGGAACAGGCAGGGCCCGACCATGTCCTCGGGCTCGATCGCCCGTTTGAGGCACTGCCGTTCGATCATCGCGGCAAGTCCCTCGTCGGTAACCCAGAGCCGCTTCTGCCGTTCCGTCATCACCCAGCCGGGCGCGATGGCATTGACGCGGATGCCGTCGGGACCAAGCCGTCCGGCAAGTCCCTTGGTGAGGCCCACAATGCCTGCCTTGGCGGCGGTGTAGGCGGGCATGGAACCGATATTGAGCATGTAGGAAGTCGATGTGAAATTGACGATCGCCCCGCCGCCTGCGGCAATCATACCGGGTGCTACCGCCTGGGCGACAAAGGCCACGGGCCTCAGATTGACCGCGTGGTTTTCGTCCCAATAGTCACCGCTCATCTCCAGAAACTCGTGCCGGTCATCAAGGGCAGCATTGTTGATCAGCACCGTGACCGCGCCATGCGCCTCGTCGGCCTTGGCGCAGGCGGTGCGCAACTGGTTGAGATCAGTGAGATCGGCCTTGATGAACAGCGGCGCGTGGTCGACCTTGCCGGCCAGATGATCCACCAGCGCCATGCTTGAGTCTGCGGCAATGTCGATGAAGGCGACGCGCGCGCCCTGCCGGGCAAAGCCCTCGGTCAGCGCCGCGCCGATGCCGGAGCCGCCGCCGGTGATCAGCACCGAGGCCCCCTTGAGATCTGGAAATATCGTCGTCTGTTCAGTCATTGCTGGCTCCTGCGTCGCGGTTTTCAGGCAGTGGGCAGATGGTAGTCCTTGAGCGTCTTGCGCAGAACCGTCTTCTGAATTTTTCCCGTCGCGGTATGCGGGATTTCCTCAACGAAGACCACGTCGTCCGGCATCCACCATTTGGCGATCTTGCCTTCCAGGAAGTCGAACAATGATTGCTTGCTTGGCGACCGGCCCTCCTTGACGACCACCACCAGCAGCGGACGTTCGTCCCATTTCGGGTGAGCGACGCCGATCACGGCGGCTTCGGCCACATCCGGATGTCCGACCGCCAGGTTCTCGATCTCGATGGTGGAAATCCATTCGCCGCCGGACTTGATCACATCCTTGGCCCGGTCTGTGATCTGCATGTAGCCATAGGCGTCGATATGCGCCACATCGCCGGTGTCGAACCAGTTCTCTGCGTCGAACTGTTCTTGGCCGCGGCCCTTGTAGTAGGACGACGAAACGGCGGGCCCGCGAACCTTGAGCCGGCCGAAGGTCTTGCCGTCCCAGGGCAACTCCTCGTTTTCATCATCGGTGATTTTCATTTCGACAGTAAACGGCGGATGCCCCTGCTTGGCCTGGATATCAAGCTTGGCTTCGCCTTCGAGATGGCTGTATTCCGGCTTGATCGAGCAGATGGTTCCAAGCGGGCTCATTTCCGTCATGCCCCAGGCATGGATTACCTCGACGCCGTAATCGTCCTGGAATGCTCTTGTGATTGCGCGTGGGCAGGCCGACCCTCCGATCACCACGCGGGAAAGATCGGGAAGGGCGCCGCCGTGCTTTTCCATGTGCTGAAGCAGCATCAGCCAGATCGTCGGCACCGCCGCCGTGATCGTGACCTTCTCCCTTGTCAGTATTTCGTAGATCGACGCGCCATCCATTCCGGCGCCCGGCATCACCATCGCGCATCCCGACATCGGGCCGGAAAAGGCAGTGGACCAGCCATTGGCGTGAAACAGCGGCACCACCGGCATCAGCCGGTCACGCGAGGCGAGAGAGAGCATGTCTGGCTGCAGCGCTGCCATGGCATGCAGGACATTGGAACGGTGCGAGTACAGCACGCCCTTCGGATCGCCCGTGGTGCCGGATGTGTAGCACATGCCCGCAGCCGTTCTCTCGTCGAAGTCATGCCAGGCGAAATCGCCGTCGGCATCAGCAATGTAGCTCTCGTAGGAGATCGCGTTTGTGAGCGAGGTTTCGGGCATGTGCACATCATCGGTGAGAATGATGATTCGCTCGAGGCTCGGTACTTTCGGCGCGATCATCTCGGCCAGCTTGACGAAGGTGAGATCGACAAACAGCATCCTGTCTTCGGCGTCGTTCATGATCCAGGCTATCTGGTCGGGAAAAAGCCTGGGATTGAGCGTGTGATAAATCGCGCCAATTCCCAGAATTCCGTACCAGGACTCCAGATGCCGCCAGGTATTCCAGGCCATCGTCGCAATGCGGTCGCCGAGCCCATAGCCATCCCGGTCCAGCCGTTGCGCAAGCTTGAGCGAGCGGGCGCGAACTTCCCGGTAGTTTGTCCGGTGAAAAGGTCCCTCCACCGAGCGCGACACCACCTCTCGCTGGCCGTGATAGGTTGCGGCATGGTCAATGACCTTGTGGCAAAGCAACGGCCAGTCCTGCATCATCCCAAGCATGTCATCCCCTTTGGTTCTCCTCGTCCTGCTTGCGACACTATGACCTTTGCGGCTTGTCGGACAATACGAAACTATCTGGGGATCAAGGTTTTGCATCTCTTCAATTTTAGTATATCCTTAAGTTTAAGTGTTCCTAGACAGCCACTTGGGTGGGGGCTGGTCTGAATTGGGGTAAGCAGCTCCAAATGTCAGTGGTGTGGAAGAATCCGGGGTTGCATGAACCGCTTGCCATGTAAAAACAAGGTCGGATCCGTTCGAGGCGGAGCTCAACCAGCCAGAATCATGAAGCGGGGAAACCTCTTGCGGTTGGAGGGCCGATGACCGGTCTCGATTCGCGAGAGCAGGACATGCAGGCCATGCGCCAGCGTGTGTATCAATGTGTTTCCCAGTTTGACATCTTCCGGCTGCTTCGGGAAATCACCGAACAGTTCGGTTTCAAGTTTTTTCTCGTCGCCAACACGTCGGGCTCTGCAAGCGGAGCGTTTTCCGAGGCGGTGGTCATTACCTCCGCGCCTTCCGACCTCATTCAAGGATATGAGGACAACGGATTGATGGCGGCCAATCCGCTGGCCGCCATGATACGCGAGGCTGGTGCGCCTTCCGAACACCGGCCTCGGGCTTCTGGTTCGCCCCAGGCAGACTGCGAGAAGACGGTTGCGATTGCGACCATGACTGAAAACGATCTCGATTGCTGGTTCACCGTCCCGGTTTATGATCCGGACCATGGCGCCGCGGCCGTGTGTTTCCTTGGCAATCGTCCGCCGATGAGCGCCTGTGAAACCGCTGAGATGACGCTTTACGCGCATCTGATGCATCAAAAATTGCGTCAGGTTTCGGCCAAGCCGGCCAAATCCGCGTCCCCCCTGACCGATCGTGAACGTGAGTGTCTGCTCTGGACCGCGGCAGGCAAGACATCGGTTGAAATCGGCCGGATTCTCGATCTGTCGGAACACACGGTCAATCACTACCTCAACAACGTCGCCCGCAAGGTAGGCGCGGTCAACCGAACCCAGGCTGTGGCCTACGCCATGCGCCACGGATATATCGAGTGAGGATGCCAAGCGGCCTCATTACTGCGCTGCAGGGTACCAGTAGCGTGCATTGGCCTCGCCGCGGATGATCCGCACATGCTGGTTGGCAAACACACGGTAGGGATGGCTCCATTCGCCGTCGGGCCATTGCACGCGGATGGTCGCGCGTTCGGACACGCCGACGCCGACATGCACGAAACCCGCCCGGCCTGAAGCATGACCGCCGCCGACCTGGATCCTGCGGGTCTGGGTGCGGGTGCCGGTGCGCACGGAAATCAGCGCGCCCACAGCGTTGGGATTGATCTTGCCATTATCCAGCTCGATCTTCACCCAGTTGCCCAGCGGCCGGTGCCCCCAGTCGGTTTTTGCGCCCAGATTGCGAAACAGGCTGGCGGGATGTTCGCGGTTGACGACCAGCAGATCGAGCATGCCATCCATGTTGAAATCCTCCACAACCGCACCGCGCCCGCGCGTATCGAGCGCGATCCCGGCTTCGAGCCCTTTTTCGTGGAAGCTGTCGTCAAATCCGCCAAGCAGCAGATTGTCGGGGTCGAAACTGGCAAAGTCCGGCATGGACTGGACGTTGCCCTTGGCGATGAACAGATCCGTGAGCGTGTCGTTGTTGATATCGGCGAACTGGCTGTGCCAGCCGGTCGAGGGCTTGTGGTCGCCGCCGGTGTAGGGTCGCTGCGCCGTCACGCCTTTCTCGAATGCGATGTCCCGGTAGGTCGGCCGGTCTTCTCCCGCTTCCTCGTCAAGCTTTTGCAGCTTTGTGTCGCCCATGGAGGTGAGCGCGTATTCGGGAAGCCCGTCCGCATCGAAATCGGTTTCGGCGATTCCCATGCCCCAGATGGTCAGGCGCTGCCAGCCTTGCGACGCCGAATAGAGCCGTGGCGGACGGCCCTCGGACATCTGCCACAACTGCTCCTGACCCTCTCGGTAGTATTGCCGGTCATTGGTGATCCTGAGATCCGGCTGTCCCGACCGGTTCCAGTCGGTAAACAGCATCGACAGGGCGCAATAGCCGGGCTCCAGCGTCAACGGTTCCGAATAATCGGGCGCTTCACCTGGGCGGGACCGCAGCAATTGGTTGGGTTCGCAGGTTCCAAAAGGTGTTCCCGGTGCGGAGCGGTCGACATAATTGCCGATCGCGATGGTCGGGAACCGGCTGTTCCTTTCCCAGATCGCCGACATGCTGGTTGACCAGGCCCTGCCACCATCGATCTCAAAGCTTCGATTGGCCTTTTCGAACGTGCAGTCAGGTCCGCCCTTGAGCACAAGATTGCGGCCGAGCTTGAGCAGCACGAGATCCATGTGCCGGTCATTGTCGATGTCGACCGGATAGGCGCCGAGCACACCGGTGAGATCTTCCGCGTCCAGTCCGGTATCAAGCGGCTTGAAAGCCAGCGCCCCGCCTGTCGCGCTCTCATTGACATAGAACCCGGCAGGCGATGCGCCTCCTGCGATCACCAGATCGGGAAGGCGGTCGCCATTGCAGTCAAAGCTCGCCACGCCGCCGCCGACGAAGAACTCCCAGCCGCCCGTGTAGCTGTGATCGATGCCTGCGCTCGCGGCTTCCTCATTCAGGATCGGCACGTCAGAGGTAAACGTCGTTTCAGCAATGGCGGGATAAACGAAGGCTGAGAGCAAGAGGCCCACGGTGCAAGACAGGGAACGAACACGCTTCATGGGATGATCACCAGGGTCTTGAGAAATGCAATCAATGCCGATTTGTCCGCGTCGGCGGCCGCGGCATAGGCGTCGCGGGACTCGCGCCCAGCGCCGCCATGGGCGAGTATGATCTCATCAAGAGTGGTGAAATCATTGCGGTGGCCATAGGGTCCTGTGGACCCGACCCCCCACAATTCTGCGGTCTGGAAAATGTTCCGCTCCACGAAACGTTGCGACAGAAGCTCGTTGCCGAGCGCATCTATCTGGTTGCCGGTCATCACATGCCGCTTCAGGTCGCCGAACAAGGGCACCAGCACACTGCCCTGGTCGTCGCGGGGCAACTGCGCCGCCCACTCGAGCAACGTGAAATCATAGATCGCCTTTTGTGCGACCTGGCGGTCATTGAGCGTGCCGGCCAGATCGAACGGGCCGGGGTCGGCGAAGGCCAGACTGTCGAGCGGCAGGGCAGGGCGGTGACAGGTGGCGCAGCCGAAATCCGAAAATTTGTCTTCGCCGCGCGCGGCCGCCTCGGCCCAGCCCTCCACCTCGGGAACCATCTGCACCGGAGCGGGCAACGTCGCCTGCCAGGCAACCAGCGCGGAGACATCGGCCGCGGACATCTCGTTCGATTTTCCGTCGCCGTCGTGATCATCCGACCCGGTCCAGCGCGCGCCGAACCTCTCATCGGGTTGAATGCCATGGTGGTGGTTCATGGCGTTGACGGTGAACTGCCTGAGCGAGGTCATCACGCCTTTCTGGCTGAAGGGGCGGATCACGAGATCGGTATCGACGCCATCAAGCTCGTCAAGATTGACCGAGCCGTCGGGTTCGGCGGTTATGAAGCCGAACTCGACGCCCTTGGTTTCAAGCTTGCGGCGGATGGCGGCGTTGTCAGCGCGTGCTCGGGAAAGGGTTTCGCCTCGGATTGACTGAAGCTCATGGCTCATTTCCCGCGCCAGCATCTCAACCAGGCCGGCGCCGAAGAGGTGGTTGCTGCCGCGCTCGTTGGAAAACTGCGGATCGAGCGAATCGAAATCGGCGCTTTCGAACCCTTCTGAGGTAAAGACGTTCGTTACAAAATCGCCCGCGCCCCCAACGACGGGCTGGTTGTGGCAGGCCGCGCAGGATCCGGCATCAGGACCCGCAGTGCGGAAAAACACCTGCTCGCGCGGGTGTTTTCGCCGGGTTGGATCGATCGCTTGCGTCGCCTGCGGCCGGCCCACGCCGTCCTGCGTGGTGAAGTTTGCACTGAACAAGGCTTCGCCAATGGCGGTAAGGTTTGCGAGTTCAGATCTGGACAAGACCCCCGATGGCATCTCGCTGATCGCGCCGAGGGCTTGCGTGCGCTCGGCCCAGGGCTCATCTGCAAGGACTGCCGGCGCCCATCCCACTTGAAGTCCGAGAACAAGGGCGAGGCTTACCGCTCCGGGCATCCTGTTCACTGAAATCATGCTGCATTCCTCCTTGCTTGGGGGCTTTGCTTCCGGGTTTTCTCCCGCCGCCGCCTTGCCATCAGGGCTTTGAGGTTTCCCCAACCCGGTCGGCCTGCGTGGCGTCGATCTCCAGGAGCGCGCCGATGCCGCAGCCTTCGAACACCAGCGGCATTTCGTCAACATAGAGATCAATCGGGATATTGCTCGCGGCCGACGCGTTCGAGTTCTTGAGAACCTCGCGCAACGCCGGCTCCATCAGGTCGAAGGCCGCAGCACCGTGGCCGACAAAGGCGATCCTGAACGGATCGACAAGCGCGAAGATGCCCGCCAGGCCCGTTCCCAGCGCACGGCCGGCGGACGCAAATGTTTCGGCAGCGAGCGCGTCGCCCGCGCGGGCGGCCTCGGCGATACGGATGATCTCGACCGGCTCGACATGGCTTTGCGGTGTCGCGTTGACGGGTTTGCCCCGGTAGCGGCGCGTAATCGCATAATCGCCCGCATCGGCCTCAATGCAGCCGTTTGATCCGCAACGGCACAGGGCGCCGTCCGCCTGATGCAGCATATGGCCGAATTCCGTTCCAGAGGACCGTGTTCCGTTGATGATCTGGCCGCGCAAGAACAGGCCCATGCCGACGCCGTGGGCCAGCAGTATGGCGGCGAAATTGTCGCTGTAGCGCTCCGGATCGCGCCAGTTCAGCGCCCGGGCGATCAGGTCGCAATCATTGGCGAGCCTCACCGGCACGCCAAATTCCTCTTCCAGCCAAAAGGCCACTGGAATATCAGTCAGCGGCGTCATAGGCGAACGCAGCAGCCGCAGCCCGGCGATATCGGTCGTGCCCTGGATGCCGATCGAAATGCGCGCGAGTTGGCCAGCGGCAAGCCCGGAGGCATTCCAGGTCTGACGGATCTCGGTGATCAGCGTGTCGCGGAAATCCTCCATGGTGACATTGGCCATGTCGAGGTGGAAATGCTCGCGCGCGATCACCGTGCCGGCATAATCGACAATGGCGACGTTGACCGCGCCGATCTTGAGAATGATCAGGACGGCATGACAAAACTGTGGATTGACCGACAGGCTGGTGCTCGGACGGCCACGCCCGGCGCTCGGTCCTGTTTCGGCGCTGCGTGCGATGAGAACGCCCTCGACGATCAGTTCGCTCGAGATCGTCGACACTGTCGCCGGGCTGAGCGTGGCGGCCTGTGCGATTTCTCCACGGCTGACCGTGCCCCCGCGCCGCACGATCTGAATGATGCGCAGCCGGTTGCGTCTTCGCATGTCATCTGAGCGAAGTACGATCGTCATCCTCCCGGGCCGCCTCCTTACAGCCGGGTGCAATGCAAAATTCACGTTGCATTGCAGCAACTTGTCACAATTCCGTTTCATGTTGACATGCAAGCTGTTTTGAGTCACGATTTTTTTTGAGGCTCGAATTAATAGGCCTCAGAGGCGTGCCTGGCTGCTGATTGCCGGCATGTTGGTCGTTTTTGCATTTGGTATGCACCCGGGAGGATTACATGAAAAAGTTACTCAGCACGCTCGTTGCTGGCGTCGTCATGACAGCTGGAATGGCCGGAGCCGCGTTGGCTGAAGGCAAGACTATCGGCGTATCGTGGTCGAATTTTCAGGAAGAGCGCTGGAAGACCGATGAAGCCGCAATGAAGGCCTCTATCGAGGCCGCTGGCGACACCTACGTGTCAACCGATGCGCAATCGTCTGCCGCCAAGCAGCTATCTGATGTGGAAAGCCTGATGGCGCAGGGCGTCGACGCGCTGATCATTCTCGCCCAGGACACCCAGGCGATTATTCCGGCCGTGACAGCTGCCGCCGACGAAGGCATTCCGGTTGTCGCCTATGACCGTCTGATCGAAGACAGCCGCGCCTTCTACCTGACTTTCGACAACGTCGAAGTTGGCCGCATGCAGGCGCGCGCCGTGTTCGCCGCCGCGCCGAAGGGCAATTATGTGATGATCAAGGGGTCACCGACCGATCCGAACGCCGACTTCCTTCGTGGCGGCCAGCAGGAAATCCTGCAGGCGGCCATCGATTCCGGCGACATCACGATCGTTGGCGAGGCCTATACCGACGGCTGGCTTCCGGCCAACGCCCAGCGCAACATGGAACAGATCCTGACCGCAGCCGACAACAAGGTCGATGCCGTGGTTGCCTCCAATGACGGTACGGCCGGCGGCGCCGTGGCGGCACTGACCGCCCAGGGTATGCAAGGCATTCCGGTTTCCGGCCAGGACGGCGACCACGCTGCGCTCAACCGTGTCGCCAGTGGCACCCAGACCGTCAGCGTCTGGAAGGACGCCCGTGAACTCGGCAAGAATGCCGGCGAAATCGCCGCCAAGCTCGCAGACGGCACGGCGATGTCCGACATCGAAGGCACCACCGAGTGGACGTCGCCCGGCGGCACCACGATGACCGCGTTGTTCCTTGCCCCGGTTCCGATCACCAAGGAAAATTTGGCCACGGTCGTCGATGCTGGCTGGATCAGCAAGGAAGCCCTGTGCCAGGGTGTCTCCGGTGGCCCGGCACCCTGTAACTAAGCTCCAGGCTCTGTTGCAAACAACCGAATAACGTCCCCATCCTTCCGGGTGGGGACGTGTTGCTACCCATTACCTGGATTACGGCCATGACCGAGACGTCCCCAGTTGCGAGTGCGCCGGCGAAGCCACGCAATTTCTTTGCTGCGCTTGAACTTGACACCCGCCTTATCGGCATGATCGGCGCCTTCATCGTCATCTGCCTGATCTTCAATTTTCTGACCGACGGGCGTTTTATGACGCCGCGCAACCTCTTCAACCTGTCGATCCAGACCGCGTCGGTCGCGATCATGGCGACGGGAATGGTGTTTGTGATCGTCACCCGAAATATCGACCTCTCGGTCGGGTCGCTGCTCGCGACCTGCTCGGCGATGATGGCGATGATGCAGACCGTGGTCACGCCGGAATGGCTGGGACTGGGTCTCAACCATCCGCTGACCATGCCGATCGCGATCCTGGTCGGTGTGATGACAGGACTGGTGATCGGCGCCTTCCAAGGCTGGCTGATCGGCTATCTGACAATCCCTGCCTTCATTGTCACGCTGGGTGGTTTTCTGGTATGGCGCAATGTCTCCTGGCACCTGACAAAGGGCCAGACGATCGGTCCGCTTGATGCGAATTTCCAGCTTTTCGGCGGCATCAACGGCACGCTCGGCGAGTTCTGGAGCTGGATTATCGCCGCCATCGCTATCATGGCCTCATTCTACGCGCTGTTCCGGTCCCGCAGAAACAAGGTTCTGCATGAGTTTCCGGTCAAGCCGGTCTGGGCCGAAGTGATCATCGGCCTGATCATCGCGGGAGCAATTGCCGGCTTCGTGGCGGTCCTCAATGCCTATGAAATTCCCACGGCGCGGCTGCAGCGGATGTTCGAGGCGCGCGGCGAGATCATGCCCGAAGGCCTGGTTCAGGGCTACGGATTGCCGATCTCGGTGCTTGTGCTGATCGTGATCGCCATTACCATGACGGTCATCGCCCAGCGCACCCGGCTCGGACGGTATATTTTCGCCACAGGCGGCAACCCTGAAGCGGCGGCACTGGCGGGCATCAACACGCGCCTGCTCACGGTGAAGATCTTCGCGATCATGGGCGTCTTGTGCGCCATTTCCGCCGTTGTGGCCTCGTCGCGGCAAACTTTCCATTCCAATGACATCGGCACGCTCGACGAACTGCGCGTCATCGCGGCCGCGGTCATCGGCGGCACGGCGCTCGCAGGCGGCATGGGCACCATCTACGGCGCGATCCTGGGCGCGCTGATCATGCAGAGCCTGCAATCGGGCATGGCGATGGTTGGCGTCGACGCGCCCTACCAGAACATGGTCGTGGGTTCCGTGCTGGTTCTCGCGGTCTTCATCGACATCGTCTACAGGCGCCGGACGGGAGACAAGACATGACCACGCCTCTCGTTGAAATGCGCGACATGCAGAAGTCGTTCGGCGGCATCAAGGCCGTCGATCACGTCACCATCGATCTTTATCCCGGCGAGGTCGTCGGGGTCTTGGGGCACAACGGCGCCGGTAAATCCGTGCTGATGAAAATGCTGTCTGGGGCCTTGCCGCGCGATGGCGGCGAGATCTTCATCAACGGCAAGAAGGCCGTAATCAACAACCCGCGCGACGCCCGCAACCACCAGATCGAGACGATCTACCAGTATCTGGCGCTCGCCGACAATCTGGATGCCGCATCGAACCTGTTTCTCGGGCGCGAACTGACAACGCCGCTCGGCTTTGTCGACGACGCCTTGATGGAGGCCGAGACGCGCAAGATCATGAAGCGCCTCAATCCGAACTTCCGTCGGTTCCATACGCCGGTTGCAGGTCTTTCGGGCGGTCAGCGGCAATCGGTCGCCATTGCCCGTGCGGTCTATTTCAATGCCAAGATCCTGATCATGGATGAGCCCACGGCGGCGCTCGGCGTACAGGAGACCCGGATGGTGGCCGAACTGATCGAGCAACTCAAATCCGAAGGGATCGGCATCTTCCTGATCGATCACGACATTCACCAGGTCAAGGCGATGTGCGACCGGGCCAATGTCATGAAGAACGGTCAGCTCGTCGGCACCGTCAAGGTGGCAGATGTGTCCGAAGACGATCTGCTCGGCATGATCATCGCCGGTAAATGCCCGCCAAACGGGATCCCGGGGCCGGGGGCGATTCAATTCGCCTGAGCTAGCCCAACCTATTTGCCTGAACATTCACAAACCGGGGCCGCGCGCCCCGGTTTTTTGTTGCGTTGCCGCATTCTTTCCGATGACGGCCCGGCGCGCTGAACTAGTTCAAAGCCAAAACACCAAAAGTTACAGCGGCTTATGCGAGTTTACCAAAAGATAAAGATTCCTGAAGAATCCTATTGCAATGCAGCATGAACTATACCATATCTGTGTCAACGCCACGTCGAACACCTCCTCCTCCCAGTTCGGCATGGCAGTAGTCGAGACTATCCGCGCCGGGATCCTCCTCCCAAGCACCGGTCTGGATGTCGCGACGAAGTACAAGCGCCTGTCGGGTCTGACCCGGCAGGCGTTTTGTTTTTCAGGGTTCACCGCGATGGAGATACCCGGACCAAGCTGACGGCCTCGCTCCCGCCTGCTTGTGTGCAACAGGGGGATCTCACCTGTCGACGGGAAAGAAATGTGCCTTGTGCGCCTGCGCCACAGTGGAGATGTGATCGGCCACGGTGCGCACCCGCGCGAGATCCCGGGCGGATTCATGATAGACCATATAGTAGGACCGCTCGATGCGGTGCTCCGGCAGCAGCCGCACCAGATCCGGATCGAGCCCCGCAATGTAATCATGCAGAACGGCAATGCCGGCGCCCGACCGCACCGCCTCGGTCTGTCCGGTGGCGCTTGATATCTCAAACTGCGCCGTCCAGTTGCGCAGGATCTCGCGGGTGAAATGAAGCGACGGCGAGAAGATCAGGTCTTCCACATAGCTGATCAGCCGGTGGTCCTTGAGCTGCTCCGTCCGGGTTGGCGTTCCGTGCTGCTCCAGATAGGCCCGCGAGGCATAGAGCGACAGGGAATAGTCGACCAGCTTGCGCGCCACCAGCCGGCCCTCCGCAGGGCGTTCGACGGTGATGGCGATGTCGGCCTCGCGTTGCGGCAGCGAAAAGCTGCGCGGAACCGGCACCAGTTGCAATCTCAGGTCGGGATGTTTGGCGATCAGTGCGCCCAGCCGCGGCGCCAGGAACGAGACCCCGAACCCGTCCGGCGCGCCGATCCGCACGGTGCCCGAGATGGCGCTGTCGGTGCGGCCGAGATTTGCCTGCGCCGCCAGCATCTCGGCTTCGATCCGTTCGGCGTGCGCCAGGAAGGCTTCGCCTTCCCCGGTGAGCCCGCAGCCATTGGTGCGGCGAACCACCAGCTGCGCGCCGAGCGCGGTCTCGAGCGAGGTGATCCGCCGCGCGGCGGTGGCGTGGTTGATCCCCAGCCGTTTGGCGGCCGCCAGGATCTGCCCGGCGCGGGCGACAGCCAGAAACACCCTGATGTCGTCCCAGTTCACGGCTGCCTATCCAAACACCACGGTCTTGTGGCCATTGAGCATGACACGCGATTCCACATGCATTTTCACCGCCCGCGCCAGCACGCGTGCCTCGATGTCGCGGCCGGCTGCGACGAAATCGTCGGCGGTCATGGCGTGGGTCACGCGCTCGGTTTCCTGCTCGATGATCGGGCCTTCGTCGAGATCAGCGGTGACGTAATGGGCGGTGGCGCCGATCAGCTTGACGCCGCGCTCATGCGCCTGGTGATAGGGCTTGGCGCCCTTGAAGCTCGGCAGGAACGAGTGGTGAATATTGATCACCTTTCCGAACAGGCGGCGTGAGAGGCTGTCCGACAAGACTTGCATGTAGCGCGCCAGGATCACCAGGTCGGCGCCGCTCCGGGTCGCAAGCTCGAGCAGCTTTTCTTCCTGGGCGGCCTTGGTGTCCTTGGTCACCGGCCAGTAGTGAAAGGGAATGCCCTCGTTCTCGGCGCTCCTGCGGCTGTCCTCGTGGTTGGAAACGATCCCTACCACTTCGGCGTCGAGCCAGCCGACCCGGATCTGGTAGATCAAGTGCAGGAGCGCATGGTCGAATTTCGACACCATGATGATGATCTTCGGACGCTTGGCCATGTCATTGATGTCGAGCCGCATCTCGAAGCGCGCCACCGGCGCCTTGAGCGCCCGCTTGACGGCTTCGGCATCCACGCCCTCCGGTGTCTCGATGGCGATTCGCATGAAGAACCGGTTGGTCTGGCGATCCCAGAACTGGCTCGATTCAGCGATATTGGCGCCGATCGCGGCGAGTTCGGTGGTGATAGCCGCAACGATGCCGGGCTGGTCGGCGCAGGCAATGGTGATGACAAAATGCGGATGCGCCATGACAGTCTCCGGGTGTTGATGGCCTTGATGGATGGCCATTCTCCAGCGGCTTTGCAGCATCCGCCCGGGACGGTCAACCCCGTCCCGGGACCGGGGAAATGGCCTGTCAGCCGTGAGCGATCATTACATGCCGCACTGCAGTATAATCCTCAAGGGCATAAAGCGACATGTCCTTGCCATAGCCCGACTGCTTGATACCGCCATGCGGCATCTCGTTGACCAGCATGAAATGGGTGTTGATCCAGGTGCAGCCATACTGCAGCCGTGCGGCGCATTGCATCGCCTTGGAGACATCCTTGGTCCAGACCGAGGAGGCAAGCCCGTATTCGGAATCATTGGCCCAGCGGACCGCTTCTTCCGCGTCGGTAAACCGGGTGACCGAGACCACCGGGCCGAACACCTCGCGCTGGACGATCTCGTCGCTTTGCAGCGCGCCGGCAATCAGCGTCGGCTGGTAGTAGAAGCCGTTGCCGTCGCCCGGCTTGCCGCCGGTGGTGATTTCCATGTGCTTCATTTCCGAGGCGCGTTCGACGAAGCTCGCCACCCGGTCGCGCTGGCGCTTGGAAATCAGCGGGCCTATCTCGTTCTCGGCATCATCCGCCTGATCATATCTGATGCTCGACACGGCGGTCGAAAGTTCGGCCACCAGCTTGTCGTAAATCTTCGGGCCGGCGTAGATCCTGCAGGCGGCTGTGCAGTCCTGGCCGGCATTGTAGTATCCGAAGGCGCGCAGCCCACCCACGACGGCGTCGAGATCGGCGTCGTCAAAGACGATGACCGGCGCCTTGCCGCCCAGTTCGAGATGGGTCCGCTTGACCGACTTGGCGGCTGCCTGCAGCACCTTCTTGCCGGTGGCGACGTCGCCGGTGATCGAGATCATGTTGATCTTGGGATGGTTGATCAGCGCGTTGCCGACGCTTTCACCACGGCCGAGCACGACATTGACCACGCCTTCGGGCAGGATGTCGGCCATGATCTTGGCGAGTTTCAACGCCGTCAGCGGGGTCTGCTCGGAGGGTTTGAACACCACGGTGTTGCCGCCGCCGATCGCCGGCGCCAGCTTCCACGCCATCATCATCAGCGGGTAGTTCCAGGGTGCGATGGAAGCGATGATGCCGACCGGGTCGCGGCGGATCATCGAGGTATGGCCTTCCATGTATTCGCCGGCTGCATTGCCGGGCATGCAGCGCACCGCGCCGGCGAAGAACCGGTAGCAGTCGACAATTGCCGGGATCTCGTCGTTCTTCACCGCATTGATCGGTTTGCCGCAGTTGAGTGCTTCAAGGGCGGCGAAGCCGTCGGCTTCGGCCTCGATCCGGTCGGCGATCCTGAGCAGATAGCCCGAGCGCTGCGCCGGCGTGGTCCGCGACCAGGTGGAAAACGCCTTCTCGGCGGCATTGACCGCGGCCTCGATCTGGATCGAGGAGGCCTCGGGCAGGTTGAGAATGGTCTCGCCGGTGCGCGGGTTGAAGATCTTCTCCTCCGCTTCCGTCCCGGCCTCGAAACGGTTGCCGATCAGCATTTGGGTATCCATGGCGTGTCTCCCGTAGGTTATTTGCCCTGTCCGGAAATCTGGTCTCCGTCCCGGGTGAGATAATAGGCGGCAAGAATGGGCAGGAAGGTAACGAGCACCACCACCATCGCCACCACATTGGTGACCGGGCGCTGGCGCGGCCTGACCAGTTCCTCGAGCATCCAGATCGGCAGCGTCGCCTGCTGGCCGGCGGTAAACGTGGTGACGATCACCTCGTCGAAGCTGAGCGCGAAGGCGAGCATGCCGCCGGCGAGCAGCGCCGTGCCGATATTGGGCAGGATCACATACCTGAATGTCTGAAAGCCGTCGGCGCCGAGATCCATCGAGGCCTCGATCAGCGACCCCGAAACCCGCCGAAACCGGGCCACGGCGTTGTTGTAGACGACGACCACGCAGAAGGTGGCGTGGCCGAGCACGATGGTCCAGAACGAAAACGGGATCTCGGCGAGGTTGAAGGCGGAGCGCAGCGAAATGCCGGTGATGATGCCGGGGAGCGCGATGGGCAGGATGACCAGCAGCGAGATCGCTTCGCGGCCGAAAAACCTTGTCTGCGAGATCGCCGCCGCACAGAGCGTGCCCAGCACCAGCGCCACCACGGTGGAAATCGAGGCGACCCGGACCGAAAGCCCCAGCGCCTCCCACACGTCCGGTCGGTTCCAGGTTACCGCGAACCATTTCAGCGTCAGCCCCGGCGGCGGGAACTGGTAGCTCTTGTCCTCGGTGGTGAAGGCGTAGAGAAAGATCAGCAGGATGGGCAGATGCAGGAAGGCGAGGCCAACGCCGGCGGCGATCTTCAGGCCCATGGGCGTGCGATTTTGACGATCAGAGCGCATTGAAGGCCCCCGCGCGTTTGGCGAGCCAGAGATAGATCCCCATGATCACCACCGGCACCACGGTGAAGGCGGCAGCGAGCGGAATGTTGCCGGCCGTTCCCTGATGCGCATAGACCGCCATGCCGATGAAGCGGTGCGAGGTGCCGATGATCTGCGGGATGATGTAGTCGCCCAGCGTCAGCGAGAAGGTGAAGATCGAGCCGGCAATGATGCCGGGCAGCGCCAGGGGCAGCAGCACATTGGTAAAGGTCTGGCGTGGCGACGCGCCGAGATCGGCGGAGGCTTCGAGCAGATTGCCCGGAACCCGTTCAAGTGCTGCCTGCACCGGCAGGATCATGAACGGCAGCCAGACATAGACGAAGACAAGAAACGTGCCCGTCAGACTGACCGAAAGCGAGTTACCGCCGACAACCGGCAGGGACAGCCAGCCCTCGATCAGGAAGGTCAGATGCAGCTTGTCGAAGATCCAGGTGAGGATGCCTTCCTTGGCAAGGATCAGCTTCCAGGCATAGACCTTGACCAGATAGCTCGACCACAAGGGCAGCATCACGCCGAGATAGAAGACAGCCTTCCAACGCCCTTTCGCATAGCGCGCCGCGTAATAAGCGATCGGAAAGGCGATGATCGCAGAAGCGATGGTCACCAGACCCGCCATGGTGACGGTGCGCACGATGATGTCGAGATTGGAGGGGCGCAGCAGTTCGCCATAAGTCTTCAGCGTGAATTCACGCACGACCAGACCGGAAAACTCGTCGATGGAAAAGAAGCTCTGGATCAGAAGCGCAAACAGGCTTCCGAGATAGATGATGCCGAGCCAGAGCAGCGGCGGCGTCAGCATCACGAACAGCAGGAGCTTCGGATTGCGCCAGAACGCATCCGACAGCGCACCGCCCATTCCGCCCCGTCCGGGGAGTATGGCGCCGGCCCGGATTGTTGCGGTGCTCATGCCTCCGTCCCCATCAGGTGAAGCGCCGAGGGCTCCCACGAGAAGCGGACGGTCGCGCCCGGCGCGGGCACATCGGATCCTGCAGGCAGAAGCACGGTGAGCTTTTCGCCCGCGAGTTCCAGCGTCACGCGGGTGGCGCTGCCAAGGAAGCTTGTCCCAGTAACCTGGGCCTCATGGCCGCCTCCGGCGCCGAGGCGTATATCCTCGGGCCGGAGGCTCGACCATTCGGCCGGTCCGCCCAGTTGCCTGGTCAAATCGGGGGAAAGCACATTGGAGGAACCGACGAAATCCGCCACGAAACGGGTTTTCGGGCGGCGATAGATCTCTTCTGGCGTGCCGGTCTGCATGATCCGGCCTTCATTGAACACCGCGATCCGGTCGGCCATCGACAGGGCCTCGCCCTGGTCGTGGGTGACGAAGACAAAGGTGATGCCGAGCGCCCGTTGCAGCGCCTTGAGCTCTTCCTGCATCTGCTCGCGCAGCTTGAGATCGAGCGCGCCCAGCGGTTCGTCGAGCAGCAGCACCTTGGGCTTGTTGACGAGGGCGCGGGCCAGCGCCACGCGCTGCCGCTGGCCGCCGGAGAGCTGTCCGGGCTTGCGCGCCCCGTAACCGGGCAGCTTGACCATCTCAAGGGCGGCCTCGGCGTCGCGCAGGCGCTCGGCTTTGGCCACGCCGCGGATCATCTGCCCATAGGCCACGTTGTCCGCGACATTGAGATGCGGAAACAGCGCGTAGTCCTGGAATACCGTGTTGACGTTGCGCCGGTAGGGCGGCACGCCCTCGGCGGTTTCCCCGAAAATCTCGATATGCCCGGCGGTCGGCTGCTCGAAGCCGGCAATCAGCCTCAGGCAGGTGGTCTTGCCCGACCCCGATGGTCCGAGCATGGCGAAGAATTCGCCCGCCTCGACCTCGAGATCGACCGCATCGACGGCGCGAACAGTCCCGAAATGACGGGATACCTGCTGGAAGGAAACGGCATACGGCATGGGAAATCCAGATCAGTCCTGTTGTGCCCCGTGAAGGGCACCGGTCCAAGGGAGCGCAGATCGTGATGCAACGGTCTAGTGAGCTGCCAATCTCCCTCCCCAAAAGTTCACGGGGAGGGAGATGTGGTTCAGGTCGTTGGTTGGGCCGGATCAACGGCCGCCGATGACACCGATATAGTCCGAGACCCAGCGGTAATAGGGCACGCACTCGCCCTGGCTTTCGCACTGGGTCACAGGCGTGGTCCAGAAGCGGACCTGCTCGAAATTGTCAAAGCCATTGGTGGTGCAGGTTTCAGGGGTCATCATGCCTCGCCCGTCAGTGCAGGCCGCAGGAACGGGTGGATTGGCGCCGAACCAGACGCCGAGGTCGCTGGGCAGGTTTGACGACAGCGTGTGCTCCATCCACATGTAGGAGCAGTTCGGATTGGCCGCGTCGACATGCATCATGGTGGTATCAGCCCACCCAGTCACGCCTTCCTGCGGGAAGACTGACGCCACTGGCTGGTTGTCGCCCTTGAGCAGGTTGACCTGGAACGGCCAGGAGCCCGACGCCACCACGCCTTCATTTTTGAAATCGTCAATCTGGATGAACGCGTCGTGCCAGTAGCGGCCCACCAAGGTCCGCTGCACGCGCAGCAGATCAAGTGCTTCCTTGTACTGGTCTTCGTTGAGTTCGTAGGGACTCTTGATGCCGAGTTCCGGCTTGTGGAACATCAGGTATTGCGCCGCATCGGCAATATGGATGGGGCCATCATAGGCCTGGACGCGGCCCTTGTTGGTCTGGCCGTCCGGCAGCTCCATTTCTTCGAACACGACGTTCCACGAAGTGGGGGCTTCCTTGAAGGTTTCGGTGTTGTACATCAGCACATTCGGGCCCCACATGTACGGCACCCCGTAATGAACGCCATCGACCGTGTGCCAGGGCGCATCCTTGAGGCGGTCATCGACTTCCGACCAGCTCGGGACCAGGTCGATATTGACCGGCTGGACGCGTTTGCCCGCGATCAGACGCAGCGAAGCATCACCCGAGGCAGTGACGAGATCGAAGCCGCCTTCGTTCATCAACGCCACCATCTCGTCGGATGTGTTGGCAGTCTTGACGTTGACCTTGCAGCCCGAGGCTTCCTCGAACTTGGTGACCCAGTCGAATTCCTTCACGGTCTCGCCGCGCTCGATGTAACCCGGCCAGGCGACAATGTTGACCTGACCTTCAGCGGGTCCGATCTCTGTTATCATTTCGGCCGACGCCAATCCCGGCGCCATGACCGAAAGCGCCAATGCCATCGCAGTGCATGTGTTCAAGGTTTTTTTCATCTGCTTGAGCTCCCCTGTATGCGGCCGCCAAAATAGCTGCCTGCGTCGGGAGCCAAGAGTGATACGATCATCCTGAGACCACAAATACTTTTATCAGATTGGCGATATCGGGAAAACCGATATCGAGCTCATTTCCGCGCCATTCATCGGCTCCCATCAATTATGGGAGCCTGCGTCCGGGTTTTCGGGTGCCGGGTAGGGGGCGAGACCTGGTCTCAGGCGGCGCCGTCCATATCGGAAGTCTGGCCGATCGCATCAAGCCGTTTTTGCAGGGCGAGACGATCAATACTCGCCAATGGCAGGCTGACAAAAATCGATATCCGTGAATTGAGCATCCGGTAAGCGTCTGCAAATGCGAGATGTTTTTCTGCTTCCGTTCCTTCGGCTGCTGCGGGGTCAGGCACGCCCCAATGGGCGGTCATCGGCTGCCCGGGCCAGACCGGACAGCTTTCATTGGCCGCGTTGTCACAGACGGTGAACACGAAATCCAGCTCCGGCGCGTCGGGCTTGGTGAATTCGTCCCAGTCCTTCGATCGTGCGAAGCTTGTGTCAAAGTTTGTCTGCCGCAGCAGGTCGAGCGTGTAGGGGTGGACTTCGCCCTTCGGTTGAGAGCCGGCCGAATAGGCCTTGAACCGGCCTTGCCCGGCGCGGTTCATGATGGCTTCCGCGAGGATCGACCGGGCCGAGTTGCCGGTGCACAGAAACAGCACATTGTAGATCTTGTCGGTCATGATTTTGCTCGCTTTTCGTCTAGATCGTGCTCCTGCGTGGCAAAGGTGGCCTACGCATCCCATCGCATCGATATATCAAGAATATCCGATTTATATGACATGACAAGACGCTGGCTTCGGAAAAGGCTTAGCGCTGGCGGATCGCACGCTGCGCCTGCGACAGGCCGATGAAATCGCGCGCGGCTTGCGTGAGTTCGCTGCCGCGCCGCCAGGCAACGCCGACCTGGACCATCGGCAGGCTCCCCGACACATCCCGGCTCTCGATCCTGTCGCCTTCCAGCGACCATGGCCGGTAGACCAGGTCCGGCAACAGCGCCACGCCGGCGCCGGTGGCGACGAGACTGCGCACCGCTTCCACAGATCGGGTCCGGAAGGCGATCTTCGGCCGCGAGCCGATGGCGCTCAGCAATTTGGCGGTGCTTTCCTCGATCTCGTCGATGGTCAGCATGATGACCGGTTCTTCGGCCACCTCCGCCACCGTGATGCTCTCGGCGGATGCGAGCCGGTGGCCGAGCGGCAGCCACAGCCGGTAGGGCGAAACCTCCAGGATCTCGGTCTGCAGCGCCATGCGGTTGCGCAAATTCGAGATCACGATCACCGCGACGTCCAGTTCGCCGCCAATCAGCAGGTGTTCGAGATAATCGCCATTGTCCTCGATCGCCGAGACCGTAACGCCGGGAAAGGCCCGGCGGTAGCGCGCCAGGAGGTCCGACAGCACATAGCCCGCCACCAGCGAGGTCACGCCCAGATTGAGTGAGCCGGTAAGGTTCTCCTTGTCGTCGGAGAAGGTGCGGCGGGCGTCGGAAACATCGGACAGGATCTTGGTCGCGTGGCGCAGGAACTGATGGCCCTTGTGGGTGATCGCCAGCCCGCGCGAATGGCGCTCGAACAATTCCACTCCAAGGTCGCCCTCCAGTTCCTTGATCGCCTCGGTCACTGCCGATTGCGAAATCGATAGGTTCTGCGCCGCCCCCGAGACGGTGCCCTGGGCGGCGACAGCAACAAAATATTGCAATTGGCGAAGCGTGAAGGCCATGGCGCATAACAACCAGCATTCCGCGCGGCTGACAACTGGGGTCGGTCCGGGCCGGTGTCATGCGAGTGTCGGCAGGAACGGCTTGGAGTGCTTTGGCTCAAAGAGCGGCGGGTTCAAACGTGGTCAGGCAGTCTGCCGGATAATATGGCCAATGGGCGGCATCGCAAGAGCTGACCGGTGCGACGGGGGCAGTGACCAGGCGTATCTTGCGTTCGATCACGGCGTCACCTGTTTCATCAAAGCTTGATGGGATAGCAGTTGGCGCGAGCGCAATAGAAGCAGAGCCGAATGAAGCTTCTTCGCGATCGGTGGACAACCCATCTACATCAGCAGCAATAGCGGCTGCGCCGAGTGCGAGGATGGATACGGTGATGAGAGCAATCTTTTTCATGCCCCCCAACGCCACAGTTTCGCCTTGGTTCCCTGGGGATGCACAATTTTGTCAAGCTTTCGCCCCACCGATTAACCGTATGCCGCTCCCGTCGGTTCATTCGGAAGGTCTCCAGCTTCTGCATTTTCACGTTTTGGTTGACGGCTTGGCGGGCTTCTTTCTCGAGCGTCCCACCGAAACTGATCAACACGCCTAGCAGGCGGCGGTGCTTGCACTGAGGGCATGCCTGGCAACTTTCTTGCTTAGCCCCGTTTCTTCTTGCTTAAATGTGCTTTATGAAGCCCTAAAGCCGTGGCCGGACATTCGCCCGCACATGGCGCCCGCTTGAGCGGGCTCAAACACGAAGTCCGAAAGATCCGACATGACAGACCTTGCGACCATCCAGCCGGCGATAGCCCGGGCGCTGGCAAAACGCGGCTATGAAACGCTCACTCCGGTTCAGGAGGCTGTGCTTGCGCCCGAACTGCGCGATGCCGACCTTCTGGTGTCCGCCCAGACCGGATCGGGCAAGACGGTGGCCTTCGGCATATCGCTTGCGCCGACGCTGATGGGTGAGGAAGAAGCCTTGCCGCGCGCCGAGGCGCCGCTGGCGATTGCGATTGCGCCGACACGTGAACTCGCCATGCAGGTCGAGCGTGAACTGGCATGGCTTTATGCCGAAGCCGGCGCGCGCATCGCCACCTGCGTTGGCGGCATGAACATGACCACCGAACGGCGCACGCTGGAGCGCGGCGCCCATATCGTGGTGGGAACGCCTGGCCGCTTGCGCGATCACATCGAGCGCGGATCGCTGGACCTGTCGGCCATTCGCGCCGTCGTTCTCGACGAAGCCGACGAAATGCTCGATTTGGGCTTCCGCGATGATCTTCAGTTCATTCTGGACGCAGCCCCCGACCAGCGCCGCACCCTGATGTTCTCTGCAACCGTGCCCGCAGGCATCGCCAATCTGGCCAAGCGCTATCAGAACAAGGCCGTCCGCGTGACCACGGCGGGCGACCAGAAGCAGCATCTCGACATCGAATACCGCGCGCTTGCGGTCGCCCCCAATGACCGCGAAAACGCCGTCATCAACGTGCTGCGCTATTACGACGCAAAGAACGCCATCGTGTTCTGCAGCACGCGCGCCACCGTCAATCATCTGACCGCGCGGTTTTCCAACCGCGGCTTTTCGGTCGTGGCGCTGTCGGGCGAATTGAGCCAGAACGAGCGCACCCACGCGCTGCAGGCCCTGCGCGATGGCCGCGCCAAGGTCTGCGTCGCCACCGACGTGGCCGCCCGCGGGCTCGATCTGCCCGATCTCGAACTGGTCATTCACGCCGACCTGCCGAAGAACCCGGAAAGCCTGCTGCACCGTTCGGGCCGCACGGGACGCGCCGGACGCAAGGGCGTCTCCGCCCTGATCGTGCCCTACAATGCGCGGCGCCGCACTGAACGGCTGTTGTCGGACGCCCGCATCGCCGCCGCCTGGGCGCGCCCGCCCTCGGTCGACGAAATTCTTGCCCGTGACGATGAACGGCTGATGGAAGACGCGTCCTTTGTGGCCGATGTCGCTGAAGACGAGGCCGCCATGGTTGCGGCTCTCCTGGAGCGGCATGGGGCCGACAAGGTTGCCGCAGCGCTCGTTCGCCTGCACCGCGCCGGCCGCTCGTCGCCCGAGGAACTGATTGATGACGGCCCTGTCTCGGCTCCCGGCGGCGCGTCCGGCGGGACCTTTGCCGAGCGCGCGCCGCGCGAGCATGTGGCGATCAAGGATGCCGTCTGGTTCTCCCTGTCGCTCGGTCGCAAGCAATCGGCCGAGCCGCGCTGGCTGCTGCCGATGATCTGCCGTGCCGGTCACATCACCAAGAATGAGATCGGCTCGATCCGCATTCACGATCTCGAGACCCATGTCGAGATCGCGGGAGTGGCGGCCGACAAGTTCGAAGCCGCCATCGGTCCGACGCGCAAGATCGAGAAGAATGTCACGGTGACCCGTTTGAGCGGCGTCCCCGAGGCGCCGTCGCGGCCGCCGCGCCCCGCCAGATCGTCGGACGCGGAGACCACCTCCGCCCCGCGCATGGAGCGGCAGGACCAGCCGGGCGATGACTATCGTCCGCGGGAAAAGGCCAAGCCGGATTACGCCAAGAAACGCCCTTTCACCGGGGGCAAGAAGCGCGATGACCGTCCGCCGCGGCACGATGCCTATGCCGACCGGAAACCTTCGCCCCGTGATGATGCGCCCGCACCGGCAAAGGCCGGCGGCTGGCCCTATGATGATGCGCCCCCGGCTGGAAAGCCTGAAAAGGCAAGCCCGGAGCCTGCGGCGGCCAGGCCCGCTCCATCCGCCAAGGCGGCTGATGCCGGAATTGACCGGCCATTTGCCAAGGACAAGAAGCCGTTTGCCAAGGACAAGAAGCCCAAGCGCGACAAGCCAGGTGCCAAGGCCGATTTCAAGCCGGACTTCAAGCCCGGGGCAAAACCCGCCAAGCCGCACCGCAAGGGCGAAAAGAACCCGCTCGCCGACGTGACCAAGCGTGTCACCGCCGATGGCGGCAAGGGCGGATTGAAGCGCAAGCCCAAGGCCTGAGCGACCACAGCGCCTGAATACTGTCTGTGATCCTGTCGCCCTCAAGCAAACCCGCTTGAGGGCGACAGGCGTTTGGGGCGAGGGGCGCGACACGGGCTTCCGGTCTTCGCCTGGGCCGCGCAGTATCCATGACGGACCGATAGTCACATTCAATTAACCAACATGAAGAAATCTCGTTTCCTGCTGTTTTCACCTCAACAGATGGCGGATTCCTGTGGCGCCGTGTTTTCGCATTCTTAACGAAAGCATGGTTAGATCGAAGCATGGGGATTGGCGCTTGTTTCAGGCCCGACATTCCTCCCATGCGCGGACTTTCTCCGTGCCCGGCACATGAAGGCTTTTGGGCGTGCCGCCTGTTTGCAGATTTACCACCGGACAGGCCGGACCAGGCTCCGAGGCATATCCGGGTCGGGTCGGATCAATAAAAACGAGGATACGATGAGCAGCACGCAAACCGCCAACAAGACTTCAGGTCTCGAAATTATCTCGTTCTTCCTCGGCGAACAGGTGTTCAGCGTGAACATCATGGCTGTCCGGGAAATTCGCGGCTGGACACCGGCCACGCCGCTGGCGCATGCGCCGCGCCACGTCCTGGGCGTCATCAATCTGCGTGGAACCGTCATTCCGGTGATCGATATGGCGCTGCGGCTTGGCCTTGACGCCATCAAGCCGACCGAACGCTCCGCGATCATCGTTGCCAGCATCCGCGGACAACTCGTGGGCCTCCTGGTCGACAATGTGTCCGACATGGTCACCGTTGCCGAAGACGAAATCCAGAGCGTACCGGAAGTCGGCGCGACCGAAGTTCAGCGCATGACCACGGCGATCATCGCCAAGGACAAGTCGATGATCTCGCATCTCGACCTTGATTCGCTGCTCGACGAAGAAGGCGAACTCGCCGCCTGAGAATTCGCACCAGATCTGCTCTTTGAAGGGGCGGGCGCGCCGGGTCATCCCGGCCGCGCCCGCCCTTTGCCGTTTGATTGCTGAAAAGTACCCAATCCCGCTGCATTCGTGCGCAGGGTCAGGCTGACAGCGGTTTCCCGCTGCGAATTCATGTGCGCTGCATCACGGGCGGTGGACATGGCCGGACGGGCAATGCATGGTGTGCGTTGCCGCAAGGCAGCCCGATCAACGGATACATCCCATGTCGATTCTGGCAAGCGTACACCATCTGACCCATTACAAATATGATAGGCCGGTTAGCCTCGGCCCCCAGATCATCCGTCTCCGGCCGGCGCCGCACAGCCGGACAAGGGTGGTGTCGCACTCCCTCAAGATCAGTCCGAAGGAACATTTCGTCAATTACCAGCAGGATCCCTATGGAAACTGGCTGGCGCGCTATGTCTTTCCCGACCCGGTCATGGAACTGAAGATCGAGGTCGATCTGGTCGCCGACATGACGGTCTACAATCCGTTCGACTTTTTCGTCGAGGAATCGGCCGAAACCTGGCCGTTCACCTATCCTGAAGACATCGAGCCGGATCTGGTGATCTACCGGACGCCCGAGCCCGCGGGTCCGCGCTTGGCGGCATTTCTGCAGACGGTGCCGCGCGAACAGGCCCGGACCGTGGATTTTGTCGTAGGCCTCAATGCTCGGCTTGCCAATGAGATCGGCTATGTCATCCGCATGGAGCCGGGCGTGCAGACGCCCGAGGAAACCTTCGAGACCGGCAAGGGCTCATGCCGTGACACCAGCTGGCTTCTGGTGCAGGCGCTGAGGCACCTCGGATTCGCCGCGCGCTTCGTCTCGGGCTATCTGATCCAGCTCAAGCCGGACCTGGTTTCGCTCGACGGTCCGCCCGGCACCGATCATGATTTTACCGATCTGCATGCCTGGGCCGAGGTCTATCTGCCCGGTGCCGGATGGATCGGTCTCGACCCGACCTCGGGCCTGTTGACCGGCGAAAGCCACATTCCTCTGGCCGCCACGCCGCATTTCCGCAACGCAGCTCCTATTTCGGGTCTGGCGAGCTTTGCCGAGGTCGATTTCGCCTTCGACATGCGCGTCGACCGGATGGCGGAACATCCGCGCATCACCAAGCCCTTCAGCGAAGAATCCTGGTCGGCGCTTGACGCGCTTGGCCATGATATCGACGCCAAGCTCAAGGCAGGCGATGTCCGGCTGACCATGGGCGGCGAGCCGACTTTCGTATCGATCGACGATTTCGAAAGCGAGGAATGGAACACCGCCGCCGTCGGTCCGCAAAAGCGCGAGGCCGCCGACAAGCTGATCCGCCGGCTGCGCAATCGCTTCGCGCCGGGCGGTTTCCTCCACTACGGGCAGGGCAAATGGTACCCCGGTGAAACCCTGCCGCGCTGGACCTTTTCGCTTTACTGGCGGCGCGATGGCAAGCCGATCTGGCACAATCCCGAACTCATCGCCGATGAGGGCAAGGATACCGGTCAGGCGACTGCCGAGACCGCCAAGGATCTGCTCGCCACCATCGCCGACAATCTCGGCATCACCGGTGATCATGTCGCCCCGGCCTATGAGGACCCGGCGGAATGGATCATCAAGGAAGGTAATCTTCCAGACAATGTGACGCCCGAAAACTCGAAGCTTGAAGACCCCGAGGAGCGGCACCGCATCGCCACCGTGTTCGGTCGCGGGCTGGCCAAGCCGTCGGGTTTCGTGCTCCCGGTCCAGCGCTGGCAATCGAAAGCCGCCGCCCATGGCTGGCGGTCGGAAAAATGGAAGACCCGCCGCGGCCATATCTTCCTGGTTCCGGGCGACAGCCCGGTCGGCTACCGTCTGCCGCTCGGATCGCTGCCGCATGTTCCGGCCGCGTCCTATCCCTATGTCAATCCGGCCGATCCGACAGAGCCCAAGGGCGATCTGCCGGATGTGGCGGCCCAAGCGCTGGCCTCCGCACTGGACGAAGTCCGCGCAGCGGCAGCTACTCCGCAGGCCGTCGCCCAGTTCACAGCCGCCGAAGCCACGCAGAACCGTGTCGAGCAGACGATCGGCGACCTGGATGGCGCCGTCCGCACCGCGATCTCGGTCGAGCCGCGCGATGGCCGCCTCTGCGTGTTCATGCCGCCAGTCGAGAAGGTCGAGGATTATCTCGAACTGATTTCGGCGGCCGAGCGCGCCGCGGACAAGCTTGGCTTCAAGGTTCATATCGAGGGCTACGGCCCGCCGCATGATCCGCGCCTCAACGTGATCCGCGTCGCGCCCGACCCTGGCGTGGTCGAGGTTAACGTGCATCCGGCCACCGACTGGGATGAATGCAAGGCGATCACCGAAGGCGTCTACGAGGAGGCGCGCCAGACAAGGCTCGGCGCCGACAAGTTCATGATCGACGGACGCCACACCGGCACAGGGGGCGGCAATCATGTCGTCGTCGGCGGAGCTACGCCGCTCGACAGCCCGTTTCTCAGACGCCCGGATGTGCTTGCGAGCCTCATCCTGCACTGGCAGCGTCACCCGAGCCTCTCCTATCTGTTCTCCGGCCTGTTCATCGGCCCCACAAGCCAGGCGCCGCGCATCGACGAGGCTCGCCACGACGCCCTCTATGAGCTTGAGATGGCGCTGGAACAGATCCCGCATCCCGATGCCGGCAAGCCGCCCTTGCCCTGGCTGGTCGACCGCTTGTTGCGAAACCTGCTGACCGATGTCACCGGCAACACTCACCGCGCGGAAATCTGCATCGACAAGCTCTATTCGCCGGATGGCCCGACCGGCCGCCTTGGCCTCGTTGAGTTCCGCGGCTTCGAGATGCCGCCGGAGCCGCGCATGAGTCTCGCGCAGCAGGTGATGATCCGCGCGCTGATCGCCCGGTTCTGGCAGGCACCTGCCACCGGGCGTTTCACCCGCTGGGGAACGGCGCTCAACGACCGGTTCATGCTGCCGCATTTCATCTGGCAGGATTTTCTCGATGTGCTGCGCGATCTGCGCGATCACGGCTTCGATCTTCGCTCGGAATGGTACGAGGCGCAGGCCGAGTTCCGCTTTCCGTTCTGCGGCGAAGTCAGCTATGAGGGCGTCCGGCTCGAACTCAGACAGGCGCTGGAGCCCTGGCATGTGCTCGGCGAAACCGGCGCGATCGGCGGAACGGTCCGCTACACTGACAGTTCGGTCGAGCGCCTGCAGGTCAAGCTCGAAAGCGCCGATCCGACGCGCTATCTCGTGGCGTGCAATGGCCGCCCCGTGCCCTTGGCCGCAGCCGGACAATCCGGAACATCGGTTGGCGGCGTGCGCTACAAGGCCTGGCAGCCGACACTGGCGCTTCATCCGGTGCTGCCGGTCAACGCGCCGCTGACCTTCGACATCTTTGACACCTGGTCAGGCAAGCCTTTGGGCGGCTGCGTCTATCATGTCGCCCATCCGGGCGGACGGAACTACGACACGTTTCCGGTCAATGGCAACGAGGCCGAAGCGCGCCGCCTTGCCCGTTTCGAGCATCGCGGCCATACGCCGGGTGCGTCGATGCCGGTGCCTGAAACGCCGCATCCGGAGTTTCCGTTCACGCTCGACCTGCGCCGCAAACCGGGAATCTGAGCCGTGCCGGGTCCCGCCATGGCTCCGCGAAAGGACCGGCCGTCGATCGTGTCGGACTATGCCGCCTTGCCTGGCGTCCCGGATGAACTGCTCTCCGAGGATGGCAGGGTCCGCCCGGCCTGGACAAAGCTGATCGCGCATCTCGATGGCTTGAGTCCGGAAGAGCGGGAACGCGCTTTCGCCCGCGGCGCCCAGTACCTGCGCGACGCCGGTGTCTTCGTGCGCCAGTATGGCGACGGCAAGAGCCCGCGGGACTGGCCGCTGAGCCCGGTGCCGGTGATCCAGCCCGAAGCCGAATGGCAGGCATTGGCCGAGGGGCTGGCTGAACGGGCCGATCTGCTCGAGTCGGTTGTCGCCGATCTTTACGGGGAAAACCGGCTGGTGGCCGAAGGCCATCTTCCGGCAAGCGTGATTGCATCCAATCCCGAATGGCTGCGTCCGCTGGTCGGCGTGAAGCCCGCGTCGGGTCATTTCCTGCATTTCGTGGCTTTTGAGATCGGGCGTGGGCCTGATGGCGGCTGGTGGGTGCTGGGCGACCGGACCCAGGCCCCGTCGGGCGCCGGTTACGCGCTTGAAAACCGCGTGGCTTCGGTGAGGTCGTTTCCAGGGTTTTACACGGATTCGCATGTCGAGCGCCTGGCCGGCTTCTTCCGGGCCTTCCGGGACGGGCTCAATGCGCTCCGCCGCGAAGATGGCAGCCGCGTCGGCATTCTGACGCCGGGTCCGATGAATGACACCTATTTCGAGCACGCCTACATCGCCCGCTACCTCGGCATGATGCTGCTTGAGGGCGACGATCTTGTTGTCGACCAGGGCAGGCTGATGGTGCGTACCGTCTCGGGCCCCAAACCCATCAGTGTGCTGTGGCGCAGGCTTGATGCCGCCTGGGCCGATCCCCTGGAACTCAAGGCGAGTTCGCATCTTGGAACGCCCGGGCTGCTTGGCCCGGTGCGCGCTCAGGGCGTCACCATGATCAATGCGCTGGGCGCCGGCATTCTTGAAAGCCGCGCCTTTCTCGCCTTCCTGCCGCGGCTGTCGCGGGTGCTTCACGGCAAGCCGCTCGCCATCCCGAACATTGCCACGTGGTGGTGCGGCGGCGAGGCGGAACGGGCCCATGTGCGGGACAACGCCCATGCTATGCTGATCGGGTCCGCCAATTCCACCCGGCTACCGCTCGAGCCGGATGCCGGGGCGGTGCTCAAGGGCGACATGTCTCAAACTGGTCTCGACCTCGATGCCTGGCTTGAGGCGGAGAGTCGCAATCTCGTCGGCCAAGAACTGGTGTCGCTCTCGACCACGCCGACCTGGCAGGATGGAAAACTGACGCCGCGACCGATGCGGATCCGGGTGTTCATGGCGCGCACCCGCGACGGCTGGCAGCTGATGCCCGGCGGGTTTGCCCGTCTGGCCGCGACCGGTCAGGACCCGTCGGCGGTCTCCATCAGCAGCGGCGGCTCGGTCGCCGACGTCTGGGTCGTGTCCGACACGCCGGTGCCGGAAGATTCCATGCTGATGCAGCCGGGAGAAGTGTTCGTTCGCGCATCGCCCGGCCTGCTGCCGAGCAGGGCCGCCGACAATCTCTTCTGGCTCGGCCGTTATGTCGAGCGCGCCGAAGGCCAGATGCGTCTGACCAGGGCCTATATGAGCCGGCTGCCGGAAACGCCCGCAGCTGGAACGCCGCTGATGACGGCGCTGGAAACCTATCTCGATGATCTTGGTCTCGACATGTCGGAGGGTGTTTGCCGAAAAGTCGAGAGGACCATTGCGCTGGCTGTCAATTCCGCCAATCAGGTGCGCGACCGGTTTTCCGTCGATGCCTGGGCCTCGTTGGCAGATCTCGAGCGCACCGTCGCCAGCATGCGAAAGACCGTGGTTCCGGGCGAGGATGCCGCCGCCGCGATGGGGGTTCTGCTGCGCAAGATCACCGGATTTTCAGGGCTGGTCCATGAAAACATGTACCGCTTCAGCGGCTGGCGGTTCCTGACCATCGGCCGCTCGCTGGAACGCGCCATCGGCATGGCGGATCTGCTGGCGCGTTTCGGCGAATGGAACGGTCCCCAGGGCGGCTTTGAACTGTGCGTCGAGGTTGGCGACAGTGTCATGACCCACCGCCGGCGCTATTCGGTCACCGCCAGCCGCGACACGGTGGTTGATCTGCTTGCGCTCGATCCGCTCAATCCGCGCTCGATTGCCTTTCACATCGACGAGATCCGCGAACAGGTCAGCCTGTTGCCCGGCGCCGACGTCAATGGGCAATTGTCGGATCTGTCCCGTGCGGTCTTGCGGATCCATGCCGATCTTTCGGTGCACACGCCGCAAACTCTCGGCCAACCCGAGCTCGTCGAGCTTGAAAAGGCGATCGGGCGTCTGACGGGCGACATTCAAGCCCAATATCTCGATTGATGCGATGCGCTACGATATCAAGCTGACCATCGATTACATCTACGAAAGCCCGGCCGCCGGGGCGCGCCAGATCCTACATGTGATGCCGCTGGCCATCGAAGGAAGGCAGCGGGTTATTGCGGGCAGCATCCACATCGAGCCGAAACCGGCCATGCGCCAGGACCGTCGGGATTTCTTCGGTAATGATCTGACCGAACTGGCCTTTACCGAGCCTCACAGCGATATCACCATTGTGCTCAAGGCCAGGGTCGATGTGACCGGCAGCGCCGCGCCCGGGTCGCCATCGCCGGATCTGCCGGAGCTTGCCAGGGCGTTGGATGCGCAAACCGATCTCGGACCCCGTTCGCCCTTGCACTTTCTCGCAGCCTCTCCCTATGCAGAGCCCGTCAGGGAGATTGCCGTCTGGGCGCGGCGCCACTCGCCACCAGGCCGCCCCGTGGCGGATATTGTCGCCGGGCTTGGCCTGACGCTGCACAGGGAAATGCGGTTTGATGCCGAGGCCACGACCGTGAGCACGCCGGCCGCCGAGGCCTTTGCGTCGCGCCATGGCGTCTGTCAGGATTTCACCCACATCATGATCATTGCGCTGAGGAGCCTGGGCATTCCCGCGGGCTATGTCAGCGGCTATCTGCGCACATTGCCGCCGCCGGGAAAGGAGCGGCTGGAAGGGGCGGACGCCATGCACGCCTGGGTGTCAGTCTGGTGCGGCCCGGAAACCGGATGGGTGGAATATGATCCGACCAACGCGGTCTTCGCCGGCGACGGTCATATCGTGGTGGCCCATGGCCGCGATTACGCCGACGTCGCCCCGGTGCGCGGGGCCATGCGCATTTCAGGCGGGCAGACCACCGATCAGTTCGTGGACGTGGTTCCGGTCAACGAAACCGTTGCCTGATCAGCGGCCACGGATGCGGGGATCGAGCGCGTCGCGCAGGCCGTCGCCGATGTAATTGACGCTCAGCACCGTCAGCGAAATCGCCAGCCCCGGCCAGAACACCCGCTCCGGATATTGCTGCAGATAGTCGATCGCATCAAACAGCAGCCGCCCCCAGGTCGGGAAATCCGGCGGAAAGCCCAAGCCCAGAAACGACAGCGCGGATTCGGTGATGATCGCGGTGGCGATCCCGAGCGTTGCCGAGACCATGATCGGCGACAGCACGTTGGGCAGGATGTGACGGATGATCATGCGCCTCGAAGGGGTTCCGATGGACCGTGCCGCCAGCACGAATTCCCGCTCTTTCAGCGCCAGCACCTCGCCACGGACGATGCGCGCCGTCTGCATCCAGCTGGTGATGCCGATCGCCGAGACGATCAGGATGAAGGTGCCCATTTCCGGGCCGAAGCTGCGCGCGAGCGTTTCGCGGAACAGCATCACCATGACCAGCAGAAGCGGCAGCAGCGGCAGGGCGAGGAACAGGTTCGTAAGCCCCATCAGGAAGCCGTCGAGCCGCCGGAAAAATCCAGCGACAACCCCGATGAAGGCGCCCAGCACGACGCTGATCAGCATCGCCGTCAGCCCCACCGCGATCGACACCTGGCCCCCCGCCATCATGCGGGCAAGGATGTCACGGCCGAGCTGGTCGGTGCCGAAGGGATGGGCCATTGACGGACCAATATTGCGCGACCGTATGTCGATATAGGTCGGCTCAAGCGGCCAGAGCAGCGGGCCGATAGTCACCGCCAGCACGATGAAGAGAAACACCGCGGCGCCGAACAGCGCGCCCTTGTGGGTCTTGAACTGATCCCAGACATCCCACCATTGCGAACGGCCGGACGTGTCAGGCTTTGCCGGGACGACGGCGGGAACATCAGTCATAGCGGATCCTCGGATCAAGCAGGCCGTAGAGCATGTCGGCGATCAGGTTGCACGCCACAATCAAGACGGCGAAGATGAAGGCGAGTGTCTGCACCATCGGCAGGTCATTGGCGTAGATCGCCGTGATCAGCAATTGCCCCAGGCCGTTCACCTTGAAGATCTGCTCGGTGATGATTGCGCCGCCAAAAATTGACGGAATGCCGAGCGCGATCACGGTGACGACAGGGATCAGCGAATTGCGAAGCACATGGACCAGCACGACCACTTTCTCGGTCATGCCCTTGGCGCGGGCGGTGCGGACGTAATCATGGTTGAGATTGTCCAGCATAGAAGCGCGCATGAAACGCGACAATTGCGCGGTGGTCTGCAATGCCAGCACCATCACCGGCAACGTCATCTGCCGGATCTGTTGCCCCAGGCTCTCGAAGTCATTGACCACCAGCGTGGTGTCATAGATCGAGGGGAACCATGGAAGCATGATCGCGAAGAACACGATCATCAGCACGCCCGAAAAGAACGGCGGCACAGAGAACCCGATCATCGAAACAAAGGTGCCGACCTGGTCGAACCATGAATATTGCTTGTAGGCCGATATGATGCCGATCGGCAGCGCGATCATCACGCCCACCAGATAGGCAAGCCCCACCACCCAGAGTGTCTGCGGCACGCGCTGGACAATGATGTCGAAAACCGGCGCGCGGAACTGCCAGGAGACGATGCGCTGCATGCCGTCGGCAAAATTGGTCCCCACCAGCCAATCAATGAAATAGAGCGGCTCGACCCAGAAGAACTGCTTCGCCCAGAGCAGGTAGCGGATATAGGCGGGCGAATCGAGCCCGAGCGCGTCGCGCATCTTCTGGCGCACTTCGGGAGGGATGCTGAGCGGCTGGTCGGCGAGCGGATCACCGGGCGCAAGATCGAGCAGCAGAAAGATGATCAGACTGATGAGCACAAGCGTCGGGATCGCCGTCAATAGCCGTCGGATGATAAAGGTCAGCATGGGCGACGCCTCGGTTCAGCAGTATGGCGCAGAAAGGTGCAGCATAGAAGGAGGGGCCCCGAATGAACGGGGCCCCTCCGGTTATGCATTACTTGATGCGGTGCCAGTCAGCGGCATTCCACAATTCGGAATCCCACGTATTGAGCACAACGCCGCCCAAGCTGTTGGAGTGAGCCGAAACACGGCCGCGATCGACCAGCGGCACGATGGTCATCGAGTCCTTGGTGATCATGTCATTGAGCTTCTTGGCGATTTCGGCGCGCTTTGAGATTTCGCCGGTCTTGCCCAGTTCTGCGACCAGTTCGTCATAGGCCGGATCGCAATAGCGGTTGACGTTCTCGCCCTGCCACTGCGTTTCAGGCCGCGGCGCCTTTTCGCAGGTGTACTGGCCGAGATACTGCTCCGGGTCGGTGCCGTCAAAGTTGTTGGCGTACATTTCCACGTCAGCATAGAACTTCTGGAACGTGTCCGGGGAAGCCGGATCGCCACCGAAGAACACCGACGCGTCAATGTTCTTGAGTTCGGTTTCGACGCCGACGTCAGCCCACCACTGCTTGATCAGGGCCTGGAAGTCCTGGCGCACGGCATTGGTCGAGCTCTGGAACAGAAGCGAGAGCTTCTTGCCGTCCTTTTCGCGGATGCCGCCGGCGCCAACGGTCCAGCCGGCTTCCTCGAGCAGCGCCTTGGCGCCTTCGACGTCCTGTGCAATGCATTCGGTGTTGTCGGAAGCGAAGAGCTCCGGCGCAGGCACCAGATTGCAGGTTGCGCGGCCAGCCTGGCCGTAACCGATTTCAACCAGCAGTTCGCGGTCAATCGCCATCGACAGAGCCTTGCGTACCTTGAAATCCGAGAGGATCGGATGCGGATGCTTGGCGGTTGCGCGCTCGCCTTCCGGCAGATCCGGCGAGGGATCGGTCATGTTCATCTCGATGCGCTCAACCAGCGTACCGAAGCCGGAAATCGGCTTTCCCTTGCCGCCTTCAGCCATTTTGGCGATCACGTCGGGAGCCAGCTGCAGGTTCCAGGCGTAGTCATACTCACCGGTTTCCATTACCGCGCGGCCGGCGGCGGCAGCATCACCGCCGCCCTTGAACGTCAGCGTCGCAAACGCAGGCTTGGCCGGGTCGCGATAGTTCTCGTTGGCCTTCATTGTGATCACGTCATTCGGTTTGAAATCGGTGACGACAAACGGACCGGTGCCGATCGGGCCAAAATTGGCCGAAGTGCATTCCTGCGCCTTGGCGCCCAGGCAGTCCTTGAACTGCGCCGCCTGGATGACCGGCGACTGACCGCCGACAAAGGCCGCATACGGAACAGGCTTCGGTGAATCGAAGTTTACGATGATGGTGCGCTCATCCGGAGTCTCGATGCTTTCGACGTTGTCGAACTTGGCGCTCTGGGCGCAACCGCCATCGGGCGCCATGCAATAGTCGGCGGTGAACTTGACGTCGGCTGATGTGACCGGAGTGCCATCCGACCACAGCAGGCCTTCCTTGAGCTTCCATGTGATGGTGGTCAGATCTTCGCTGACGCCGCCGTTTTCAACGGTCGGAATAGATTCGGCAAGATAGGGAACCAACATGCCGGTCTGGTCAAAGCGGGCCAGCGGCTCGATAACAAGCGAGGACGCTTCGATGTCCTTGGTGCCGCCCGAAAGATACGGGTTGAGGATCGAGGGTGCCTGCCAGTAAATGATTTTGACGTCGCCGTCCGAGCCGCGCTCGGCGTAAGCGACGGGTGCAATCGCCATCGCGGCGACGGCGCCCATCAGGATTGTTTTCAGTCTCATGGCTGTCTCCTTGTTGAATATTATCAGTTTGTTCTTTCGCCGGCGGTTGGCTCCGCGGTCGTTGTCATGCTTTCCGAATACAGATGGCAGGCCACCTGTCTTCCTTCTCCGAAGTCGTAGACACCCGGCTCTATCTGCCTGCAAACATCCATGACTTTGGGGCATCGGGTGGAAAAGTTGCAGCCCTTTGGAGGGTTGGCCGGGGAGGGCACATCGCCCTGCAGCACGATCGGTCTCCGGTTGCGTTCGGATTCGGGATCGGGCTCCGGCACCGCTGACAGCAACGCCTGGGTATAGGGATGCAGCGGTTCGGCAAACAGCTTTTCGCGCGACGCGATTTCGACGATCCGTCCCAGATACATGACCGCGACGCGGTCGGCGATATGGCGCACCATCGACAGATCGTGGCTGATGAACAGGTAGGTCAGATTCAGGCGGTTCTGCAGCTCCTCGAGCAGATTGACGACCTGCGCCTGGATCGACACGTCGAGTGCTGCGATCGGCTCGTCGCAGACAATGAATTTCGGATTGAGCGCCAGCGCGCGGGCGATGCCGATGCGTTGCCGCTGCCCGCCGGAAAACTCGTGCGGGTAGCGCTTGGCGAATTCCCGGTTGAGGCCGACCCAGTCCATCAGCTCGTAGATCCGCGCGAGGCGCTCATTCGCCGTCAGCTTCATGTGCTCGTCGAGCGGTTCGCCGATGATGCTGGCAACTGTCATGCGCGGGTTGAGGCTCGCCTGCGGATCCTGGAAGATCATCTGCATCATCGGCCGCTTCGAGCGCAGGCTGTCGCGGTCGACATGGGCGATCTCGAATCCGTTGATTTCGACGGTGCCGCCGGTCAAATCATAGAGCCGCAGGATCGCGCGCCCGACAGTGGATTTGCCGCAGCCAGATTCGCCGACCAGTCCAAGCGTTTCGCCGGGCATGATGTCGAAGCTGATGCCGTCCACCGCCTTGATGTTGCCGGTATGCGTTCTGAACAGGCCGGAATGGATCGGGAAATACATCTTCAGGTCCCGAACCTTGACGAGCGGGGCTTGGGCCTTGGCTTCAGTCCCTGGTTGAACGTCAGCCATGGACAGCCTCCGGCTCTTTGGTCGAGGCTTTGTCGAGGAGGAAACAGGCGGCGCGGTGGCCTGGCATATGCACCGGTGCGAGCGCCGGATTTTCCTCAGCACAGCGGTCGAACGCGAACTTGCAGCGGTTGCGGAAGGAGCAGGCGTCCGGCGCCTCATGCATGATCGGGGGCTGGCCTTCGATCACCTGCAGTTTTTCCGCGCGCGGGCCTCGCACAGCGGGTACGGTCTTGAGAAGCGCCTGGGTGTAGGGATGCTGGGGATCGCGGAAAATCTCATTGACCGGACCTTCCTCGACCACCTGGCCGGCATACATCACCATCACCCGGTCGGCGATCCCGGCGATCACGCCAAGATCATGGGTGATCCAGATGATCGCCATGCCAAGCTTCTGGCGCAGGTCCTTCACCAGTTCGATGATCTGGGCCTGAATGGTCACGTCCAGCGCCGTGGTTGGCTCGTCCGCAATCAGCACCTTGGGATCGCAGGCCAGCGCGATGGCGATCATCACGCGCTGGCGCATGCCGCCGGAGAACTGGTGCGGATAGTCCTTCAGCCGCTGCTCCGGATCAGGAATGCCCACAAGCCTGAGAAGCTCGACCGACCTTGCCCGGGCCTCGGCCTTGGACATGCCGAGATGCGCGCGCAGCGGCTCGGCCAGTTGGAAGCCCACCGTGTAGACCGGATTAAGCGATGTCATCGGGTCCTGAAAGATGAATCCGATCCTGGAGCCGCGCACCTGGCGCAACTCTTCCGGGCTGATCTTGAGCAGGTCTTGACCGTCAAACATCACCGTTCCGTTGCGCATCTCCGCGGGCGGAGATGGCAGCAGCCGCAACAGCGACATCATGGTCACGGATTTCCCCGACCCGCTTTCTCCCACCACGCCGAGCAGTTCGCCCGGACGAAGATGGAAGTCCACCGAGTTCACCGCGTGCACGTCGCCGCCGCGGGTGCGGAAAACCGTTTCAAGCCCTTTAACATCCAGAATTGGCATGGCCGTGTCTGGCATACTGTACCCCTCGGGACGTGTTTTCCCGTTATTTTTGTTGCCGGTCCGATCTCTCCATCAGCCGGTGGCCGATACTATTGACCAATTTTCTCGCGGTTGACCAGTGGGGTTTTTGAATTTGCATGATAAGTGTTCCAGCCGCCGGCGGCGCGACATAAAAATTCCCGGGAAACCGGGTCTGGACAAGGCCGACTCGAACGAACAAAACTGTGGAAATCGGTCAAATGCCGGCACTCAAAACCTTTCCTGGATCAATTGATGGAAAAATATTCTAACTCTCGTGAAATACTGGCAAAACTGATCTCGTTCCCTTCCGTCAGTCGGGACAGCAATCTGCCGCTTGTAGAGTGGGTCGAAAGCTATCTCGCGGGTTACGGCATCGCGTCCTGTCGGATCATGAGCCCGTGCGGCACCAAGGCGCATCTCTATGCCCAGACCGGTCGCGAGGTCGACGGTGGGGTCATCCTTTCGGGGCACACCGACGTGGTGCCGGTCGAAGGCCAGGCCTGGACAACCGATCCCTGGACACTCACCGAGCGCGACGGAAAACTATATGGCCGTGGCGCCTGCGACATGAAGGGCTTTGACGCCCTGGCGCTCATGGCAATGGCCCGGGCGTCCACGCGCCCGCTCAAGCGTCCGCTTCAACTGGCGCTGTCCTTCGACGAGGAAGTCGGTTGCGCAGCCGTCGTCGATCTGATTGAGACCATGCTCGGCGCGCTCCCGAAGGCCCGCGAGGTCATTGTCGGCGAGCCGACGATGATGCGGGTGGTGACCGGGCACAAGGGAGGCCTCGCCTACAATATCCACGTACGCGGCTTCGAGGTGCATTCGTCACTCCTGCCTTACGGAGTGAGCGCGATCATGCAGGCGGCGAAGCTGATCGACTGGGCCAATCAGCGCAACGCCGAGAACGCCGCGCGACCTCCAACCGAGCTTGCCGCGCCCTTCGATCCGGCCTTCACCACGCTGCATGTCGGCAGGATCGAGGGCGGCACCGCCCACAACATCACCGCCAAGGATTGCCGGTTCCTGATGGAGTTCCGCTTTGTGCCCGGCGAGAGCCCCGAAGATTGGGCGAGGGCACTCGAGGCCAAGGCCGCGGAACTCACCGCCGAGATGCAGAAGATCCATCCCGACACCGGCATCGATCTCAATCCCGGCTTTGCGCTTCCGGCGCTGGCGCCCGAGACCGACGGGCCTGCGGAAACGCTCGCCCGCCGCCTGACCGGCGACAATGGCCGGCATGTGGTGAGCTACGGCACCGAAGGCAGCCAGTTCCAGACGCGCGGCTATTCCACCGTGGTCTGCGGCCCCGGCGACATCGCCCAGGCACACCAGCCCGACGAGTTCCTGTCACTCGACCAGCTCGCCGCCGGCGAAGCCTTCATGGACAGGCTGCTCGATTCAATGTGCGTGTGAGTTCTATCTGGAATCGAGATACTCTATCAGGCAGGGCCTGGGCAGATCCTTCAAGGCCTGGAGAAGCTCCTCGCGGCTTTGAACCCGGCGCGACGGCAGCCCGTAGGCGGCCGCAATGGCTGAAAAATCGGGCGCCAACGGCGTGACGCCGATCGGCGTGATGCTCGCTGATGTCATCGACGTCTCGATCTCCATGTAGCCCGCATTGTTCCAGACCACGAAAGCCACATCGGCGTTGCAATCGCGTGCGCTGCCCATTTCGGCAAGCGTGAACTGGAACCCGCCATCGCCCAGCAGCGCCACAACCGGCCGCCCGGGCTGTCCGAGCGCGGCGCCGATTGCGGCGGGCGCCGCATAGCCCAGCGTGCCGAAGCCGGTGGCGGAATTGAACCAGGAGGCGTGGCGCGGCGCGTCCACATACATGTTGCCGGCATAGACCAGTTGCGTCGAATCGCCGACCAGCGTGGCTTCAGGTAACACCTGCCAGATATCCTGGATCAGCCCGACATGGGAGCGATAGGTGTCGCCCAGGCTCGCCTTGGCGAGATCGCGCGTGGCCTTGGCGCGCTGCGCCCCGCCACCGGCAGTCCCGCGCCAGGTCCCGGCTTCGCCGAGCAGGTCCTCAAGGAAGGCGCCGAGATCGGCCTCGATCGCCAGAGCCGCCGGCGCGCCGCGCGACAGCTGGCCGGCGTCGATGTCGACGCGGATCAGGGTTTCGGGCAGCGCGAAGCCGCCATCCTCGTACATGTCGCAATCGGTCGGTCCGAGCTCCGTGCCGAGCGCCAGCACCAGGTCGGCCTCCGCGAGCAGGTCGCGCACGCAGCCAAAGCTCGGGCTCGCCGGCACATCGAGCACGTGCCCCGCCATGACGCCGCGGGCATTGGTGGTGGAGACGACCGGCGCATCCAGCGCCTCGGCGAAGCGCCGGACGGCGTCGGCGCAGCCCACAGCCCCGCCGCCGATCAGGATCGCCGGATGCCGGGCGTGCGCAATCATGTCGATTGCCGCGGCGAGATCTGCGGAGGAGGGGCGCGGGCGCGTGTGCGCCGGCGGGGTGAAGCTCTGAGTGCCGGCGGGCAGCTTCATCACGTCGGTGGGGATCTCGAGATGCACCGGTCCGGGCCGGCCCCCGGTCATCACTCGGAAGGCCTGTTCCAGCACCGTGCTCAACTCCGCCGGATCGGTCAGCGTGTGCGACCACAGCGCCACGCTGCGGGCGAGTGCGGCCTGATCGGGCAGTTCGTGCAGGTGGCCGCGTCCTCGGCCCAGCGTTGCGGTCGCGTTGACGCCGGAGATCACCAGCATCGGAATGCTGTCGGCGCGGGCCTGTGCCATGGCGGTCAGCGTGTTGGTGAGGCCCGGCCCGGTGATGACGAAACACACGCCCGGCCGTCCGGTGACGCGGGCATAGCCATCGGCCATGAAGCCCGCGCCCTGTTCGTGGCGCGGCGTGACGTGACGGATCGCGCTTGCGGCGAGGCCGCGGTAGAGCTCGATCGTGTGCACCCCGGGAATGCCGAAGACCGTGTCGACGCCGGCCTGTTCCAGCAGCGTGACGAGGGCTTCCCCAACCGTGACCGCGTGTTCAGACATTAAATCCCCTCCACAAATTTGGCGATCCGCCCGCAGGCCTCGATGACGGACTCGTCGGGCACCGTAAGGCTCAATCGCACCAACGCGCCGGCATTGGCCCCGAAGGACGAGCCGGGCATCACGGCGACGCCCGCTTCCAGCAGCCGCCAGGCGAAGGTCTCTCCGTCGAGCCCGGTGCCCGACACATCGAGCACGATGAACATGCCGGCTTGCGGCCGGAACGGTTTGACGCCGTCGAGCCCGTCCAGCGTGTCGGCGAACATGGCGGCCCGGCTCTTGTAGGAGGCGCGCATCCGCGCCGAGGTGGGAAGGTCCGCATTGAGCGCAAATGCCGTCATGTCGGCGATGAAGGGCTGGTTGCCGAACAGCATGGTCTCCGACAGGGGCAGCAATCTCTCGCAGAATTCATGCGGTCCGACCGCCCAGCCGCTGCGGAAGCCGGGCGCCGCATGCGATTTGGAAATCGACGAGAGGGCGATCACCCGGTCGGCGAGGTCCGGATTGTCAAACGGCGAGGCGAACGTCCCGTCAAACACCAGTTCCTCATAGACCTCGTCGGCGACGATCCAGAGATTGTTTTTCCTGCAGACCGCGCCGATGCGGGCGATCTCGTCGGCACCGAGCACCGCGCCTGTCGGATTGTGCGGCGAGTTGAGCAGCAGCACGCGCGACTGCGGTGTGATTGCGGATTCAAGGTCCTCCGCCTTCATGCGAAACCCGTTTTCGGGCCTGAGCGGCACTGATTCCCGGTGCGCGCCGCTGGCGACGATGACGCCTTCATAGGTTGCATAGAAGGGATCGCCCACCAACACGCCGTCGCCGGGACCGGTCAGTGCCATCATCGTGGCAAACAGCGCGGTCTGGGTTCCGGGAAAGCACATCACATTGTTTGCGTCGACGCCCGGCCGCCTGCGGCTGTAGCGCGCCGCGATTGCCTCAAGCAGATCCGGTTCGCCGCGGCCGCTCGAATAGCCGGTGCGTCCTGCGAGCATCGAGGCGTGGCAGATCTCGAACAATTGCGGATCGGGCGGCTGGTCCGGCTCGCCGATGGTCAGCTCGATGATGTCGGCGCCGGCCTTCTTCATGGCCCGGCAGCGCTGATGAATGGCCCATTTGGCGCCGCCGGTATGGGCCAGGCGCTCGGTGATTGCCGCGTAATGCATCTTGGTTATTCCCTGAATTCCGCCGGGTCTATCCCCAGCAATGTCGCCACCGAATCGAGTGCGATCCGGATCACGTCGAGCCGCGAAAAATCATCGCCGCCCATGGAGATTTCGATCCAGAGACCATCGAGCAATGCGTTGAGCACAATCGCATGCCGGCGGATTTCCTGTTTCGAAGCAGGCTCTCCGCGTTCGGCCATGACCTCGCCGACCAGCCGTTCGATCAGGTCCCGGAATGCCTGGTAGCCTTCGCGATGCACCTCCGCCATCGCCGGATCCGAGTTCACCGTCCCGATGAACGCCGCCCAGATCGACAACGTCCGTCCGTCGGCCACGGGTGCCGTGACGCTGGCGCGGATGAGGCCCGCAAGCTGCGAGAGCGCCGGCCCGTCGCCGCAGCCCGCTTCCGCCTTGGCGATCAGATCCGCAATGAAGGTGCGGTAGGCGGCCGCGACCAGCCGTTCCTTGTTGTCGAAATAGCGCCGGATCAGCCCCGGCGTGACGCCGGCGCGGTAGGACACCTCGCGCACGGTGGCGCCTGCCAGCCCCAGTTCGGCGATGCTGTCAAGCGTTGCGGCAATCAGATCCTTTTGCCGCACCGATTCAGGTTCGTGATGAAACGCCCGCCGCGTCATTCCCGCCACACGGGACGGGTGAGGCAGGTCGGCCCGCCCTCGCAGGGGATACACAGGGCGTCGGCCTCGAATGTCCGCACGCGGCACCCGGCGTCTTCCATCAGCTTCCGGGTCTTGGGGAAGCCCTCGACCATCAGCACATCGCCGGGCGTCAGCGGCAGGACGTTGAGATTGAGCCCGTTGGAGGCGGCGAATTCGTCCGCCGGCGCTTCGAGGAGCGTGTAACCCTTGTCCTTGAGCAATTGCCAGAAGGCGACGGGCAGCATCGGGGCGTAGACCAGCGCCAGTTTCTCGTCGAGCGGCGAGATCACCGACATCAGGTGCAGGCAGGCGTCGGCGCCGTTGCCGAGCGGCAGGTCGTAGCCGAGCACCGTGACGCCGTGCGGTGCGAGCATCGCAGCCAGCTGTTCGATACCCGCCTGGTTGGTGCGCACGCCGCGGCCGATCGCCAGCGTCGTCGTGTCCACCCACACGCAATCCCCGCCTTCGACCGAGCCTGGAGCGACGATCTCGCCCAGGATCGGAATGCCGGCGGACTGATAGGCAGCCTTGTGCAGTTCGGGCTCTGCCATGCGGCCGGGCTTGCCCATGCGGAGGATGATCGCGCCATGATCGCTCATCAGCGACGGGTCATGGGTGAACATTGCGTCGGCGAGGCCGTCGCCCGAATCCTCGATCCAGAGCACCTCCGTGCCGCAGGTCGCCACCAGATCGGCGAATGCGCCGAACTGTGCGATGGCGCGCGCGCCGTCGAAGCCGGGTCCGTAATGCCAGTCCTCGGCTTTTGCGGAAAGAAGGCTCGCGCCGGGCGTGCGCATGGCGACGCGCTTCAGAGGCGCGGTCATGGATTGGCATCCGTATGTCATGAAGGGGTCCGTTCGGGTGGTTTGAAATTTTCTCAAATTATACACTTGATTAATTGCTGCGCAAGGGTCACGATTGGCCAACTTCGCGTCAGACGAGGTAGCAAAGGGAACGTATGAGCAGTCCACAACCCGGTGCTGAAACCGGCGATTATCAGACTCCGCCCGCGGTTCAGGTCGCTGACCTGCACAAGACATTCGGCGATCTCGAAGTCCTCAAGGGCGTGTCGCTGACAGCGAAGACCGGCGACGTGGTGGCCATCATCGGCGGCTCCGGCTCCGGCAAATCC
This sequence comes from Hoeflea sp., assembly GCA_019084245.1. GTDB lineage: Bacteria > Pseudomonadota > Alphaproteobacteria > Rhizobiales > Rhizobiaceae > Hoeflea. The sequence goes on along the minus strand of JAHRFE010000029.1, from coordinate 80,318 downwards.
ACCATGCTGCGCTGCATCAACATGCTCGAACTGCCGACCCAGGGCGCGATCAGCATCAAGGGCGAAACCATTGACATGAAGTCCGACGGTCGCGGCGGACTTCAGCCGGCCAATGCGGGCCAGCTCCGGCGCATCCGCACCCGTCTCGCCATGGTGTTCCAGAGCTTCAATCTCTGGCAGCACATGACGGTCATGGGCAACATCATCGAGGCGCCGGTGCAGGTCATGGGCGTGCCGCGTGACGAGGCCATCGCGCGCGCTGAAAAGCTGCTCGACCGCGTCGGCCTCTCCGACAAGCGCGATGTCTATCCGGCCTTTCTGTCGGGCGGTCAGCAACAGCGCGCGGCCATCGCCCGGGCGCTGGCCGTGGAACCCGAAGTCATGCTGTTTGACGAGCCGACATCCGCGCTCGATCCGGAACTGGTGGGCGAAGTGCTTGCGGTCATCGCCGACCTGGCGCGTGAAGGCCGCACCATGCTGCTCGTCACCCATGAGATGAAGTTTGCCCGCGAGGTCGCCAATCATGTGGTGTTCCTGGCCGGCGGCGTGATCGAGGAAGAAGGTCCGCCCGATGTCGTTTACAGCGCCCCGAAATCCGAGCGCTTGCAGAAATTCCTTGCGACTGTCCAATAGTCCAGGGGTGAATGGGCAAAGCCCGAAATTTCTAACAGGGAAAAAACCATGAACAAACAGATCATCACAACCATCGCCGCGTTTGGCCTGACGCTTGCAGCCAGCGCCGCTTCCGCCGAAACAGTCCGCGTCGGCGTCGCCGCCGAGCCCTATCCGCCGTTCACCGAGCCGGACGCCTCGGGCAACTGGACCGGCTGGGAGATCGAGTTCATGAACGCCGTCTGCGCGGAAGCCAAGCTCGATTGCGTCGTCACCCCGGTCGCCTGGGACGGCATCATCCCGGCGCTGACATCCAACAAGATCGACGCCATCGTCGGCTCGATGTCGATCACTGAAGAGCGCCAGAAGACCATCGATTTCTCCGACAAATACTACAACACCCCCTCGGTCATCGCCACCGCCAAGGGCTCGGGAATCACCCCGGATGACGCAGGCCTCAAGGACAAGATCATCGGCGTCCAGGTCTCGACCATCCACCAGGATTACGTCACCACCCATTTCGGCGATGTCGCTGCCGAAATCAAGGAATACCAGACCCAGGACGAGGCCAACCAGGATCTGGCCGCCGGCCGCGTCGACGCGATCATGGCGGATTCGCTGGCGCTCGATGCCTTCGTCAAATCTGACGCCTGCTGCGAGATCGTCGGCGCGGTTGAAGACGACCCGGCCATCCTGGGCGCTGGCGTCGGCATCGGCCTGCGCAAGGGTGACGACGAACTGCGCGAAAAGTTCAACGCGGCCATCGCCGCAATCCGTGAAAACGGCACCTATGCGGAGTTCTCGAAGGCCTATTTCGACTTCGACATCTACGGCCAGTAACATGCGCTCAGCTGGCGCATTCGCTGCAGCCGGGCCGGCGGGTATTCCCGCCGGCCCGGTGTGAGTCCCGCTCATGCTTGAATGGATCGCGGGCCTCGCCTCCTGGGAGCTTCTGGCGCTGGAGCCGCCGGGATGGGGCGGCGTGCTGCTCAAGGGTCTCGCCGTCTCGCTTCAGGTCGCCGTCGGCGGCTATCTTGTGGGTTTCGTCATCGGCGTCGGCGGCGCCACCGGCAAGCTCTATGGCGGGCCGATCCTGCGCGATATTCTCGACGTCTACACAACGCTGGTGCGCGCCGTGCCGGAGCTGGTGCTGATCCTGCTGCTCTATTACGCCGGAACCGATGCGCTCAACAAGTTCATGATGCTGATCGGCGCCGGCCCGATGGATATCAGCGGCCTCGTCGCAGGCATCTTTGTCATCGGCGTGGTTCAGGGCGCCTATCAGACGGAAGTTTTGCGTGGCGCCTTCAAGGCCGTGCCCCACGGCCAGATCGAGGCGGCGCGCGCCTATGGCATGTCGTCGCCGCAGGTGCTCAGGCGCATCACCTTGCCCGGCATGTTGCCGCATGCTGTGCCCGGGCTTTCCAATCTCTGGCTGATTGCCACCAAAGACACGGCGCTGCTCGCCGTTGTCGGCGTGGCTGAACTGACGCTGGTGACGCGGCAGGCGGGCGGCACCACCAAATCCTATTTCCTGTTCTTCTGTGCGGCGGGGCTGCTCTATCTGATGGTGACGCTGATCTCCAATGTCGTCATCCGCCGGATCGAGCGCCACGCCCGCCGCGGCATGCCGGCGGTGCGCTGATGGGCCCGGAACTCAGAAGCTGGAAGGAGCCGCACCGCCTTGTGCTGATCGGCATCGGCATCGGCATTATCCTGTTGGCTGCGGTGACCATGCGCTGGGACTGGCTGCCGCGCTATTCGTGGCGGCTGGTCGAGGGCGTCGGCACCACGCTTTGGCTTTTATTTCTGACCAGCGTCATGGGCTTCATGCTGGCGGTGCCGCTGGGAATTGCGCAGGCCGCCGGCCCCTGGTGGCTCGCCGGACCGGCACGCGCCTTCTGCACAGTGATCCGCGGCACGCCGCTGCTTCTGCAATTGTGGCTTCTGTATTACGGGCTTGGCTCGCTGTTTGCCCAGTATCCGGAAATCCGCGACTCCTGGGCCTGGCCCTACCTGCGTTCCGCCTGGCCCTACGGCGTGCTGGCGCTGACGCTGTCCTTTGCCGGATACGAGGGCGAGGTAATGCGTGGCGCCTTTGCCGGCGTGCCCAAGGGCGAACTCGAGGCGGGCCGCGCCTATGGCATGTCGCCATGGACCTCGTTCCGGCGGATCTGGCTGCCGCGCGCCATCCACCGCGCCCTGCCGACGCTCGCCGGCGAGACCGTGCTGCAGCTGAAAGCCACGCCGCTGGTGGCGACCATCACCGTGGTCGATGTCTACGCCATCATCTCGCGGGTCCGCCAGGACACCTATCTGACCTACGAGCCGCTGCTGCTGCTGGCGCTGATCTACATGATGCTGACCGGTGTGCTGGTCATGGCCTTCCGCTGGCTCGAGGCCAAGGTGCCGGTCAAGGGCGGCTGATTTTTTCGGCAATGCTCGACCGGCCGCTGCGGCTCGATGTCGGTGAGATCCCGACTTGGCGGCTGAACGCCCGCGAGAATGCCGATTGCGAGGAAAAACCGGTCCGGGAGGCGATATCGGTCATGCTGAGCCGCGTGTCATTGACCAGCCGCCGGGCCGCGGCCAGCCGCAGCGACAAAAAATAACTCCCCGGCGTCTGCCCCAATTGCCGGGCGAACAACTGCTCGAGTCCGCGCGCCGACATCGACACCCGCCTGGCGATCGCCGCGATGCTGAGCGGTGCGTCGATATGGGTTTCCATGATCCTGATCGCGCGGACGAGACGCGCATCATGACTGGCGCCGGCAAGGGTGACGTGAACCTGCGGATCTCCCGCCGCGCGCAGATCGTCATGGACGAAGCTGCTTGCCACATCCAGCGCCACCGGGTGCCCAAGCACGAGCCGCACCATGTCCACCATCATGTCGAATGTCGGCGACGCTCCGGAAGTGGTGATGAAGCGCCCGTCGATGACGTAGCGGTCCGGCCTGAGATCGACATTGGGGAAGGCAGCGGCGAACTCCTCGAAATCCTCCCAGTGGGTTGCCGCGCGGTGCTCGTCGAGAAGCCCGGTGCGCGCCAAGAGCCATGGACCCGACTCGATGCCCATGACGATGGTGGCGTTGCGCGCCGCCCGGTAGATGTGCCGGAACTGCCTTCGGTCGGTGATCTGCGCCGCACCAAAGCCCGCGATGACGCCGAGCAGATCGCAGCGCGATGCCGGGTCGTGCTTGCCCGAGACCGGCCAGGCGATCCCCGAGGAGGTCACGGGCGCATCCCCGTCGAGCGAAACAAACCGCCAATTGAACGCGGTTCGCCCGGATTGACGGTTGGCCGCCCGCAGCGGTTCGACGGCGCTCGACAGGGTCAGCAGCGAACACCCCGGCAGCACCAGGAGATCGACCGAGATCGGCCGGCGCAGTTCGGAAATCGTCCTGAGCGCTTTGTTTTGTGTCATGTTTTCTTCGTAAAAGGCAATGCATCCGACTGCAAGCCGGTCATCATTGCTCAAGGATCAAAAAGGAGGATTGACCGTATGCCCCTGACCATGAACCGCGAGGTCTTCATCACCTGCGCCGTCACCGGATCCGGCTCCACCCAGGATCGCAGCCCGCACGTGCCGCGCTCGCCCGAGCAGATCGCCAGCTCGGCGATCGATGCGGCCAAGGCCGGCGCCGCGATCGTCCACTGCCATGTCCGCGATCCTGAAACCGGCGCGCCCCGCCGCGATGTCGCGCTCTACCGCGAGGTCACCGAGCGCATCCGCGACGCCAATGTCGACGTGGTGCTGAACCTGACCGCCGGCATGGGCGGCGACATGGTGTTCGGCGATACCGAAAGCCCGTTGCCGCTCAAAGCAGTCGGCACCGACATGGCGGGCGCCTCCGAACGCGTCGAGCATGTCCGCGTCTGCCTGCCCGAAATCTGCACGCTCGATTGCGGCACGATGAACTTTGCCGAAGCCGATTACGTCATGACCAACACGCCGGGCATGCTCCGCGCCATGGGCGGGATGATGACCCAGATGGGCGTCAAGCCCGAGATCGAGGCCTTCGACACCGGCCATCTCTGGTTCGCCAAGGAACTGGTCAAGGAAGGCGTGCTCGCGCCCGACGCGCTGGTGCAGCTCTGCATGGGCGTTCCCTGGGGCGCGCCGGATGACCTCAACACCTTCATGGCCATGGTCAACAATGTGCCCAGTGAGTGGAACTGGTCGGCGTTCTCATTGGGGCGCAACCAGATGGCTTATGTGGCGGCCGCGGTTCTGGCCGGCGGCAATGTCCGCGTCGGGCTCGAGGACAATCTCTGGCTCGGCAAGGGCGAACTCGCCACCAATGCGCAATTGGTCGAACGCGCCGTGACGATCGTCGAGAACATGGGCGCGCGGGTGATCGGTCCGCAGGAGGTGCGCGAACGGTTGAACCTGACCAAGCGTGCGCCGGCATCAGACTGAACCAGGGTTGGGAGGCTCTCATGGAGAAGGTCAAATTCACCGCGATGAAAGATGGCGACCGGGAGGACTATGAATTCCTCAACCGGCACGAGATCGAGTTCGCGTCCAAGACCGCCGAGCGGCTGCTCGGCGCCATGGTTGAACTCGATGAAAGCATGTCGGGATATCAGATCACCCGGCTCGGCCATTCGCTGCAGGCCGCCACGCGCGCCTGGCGCGATGGCGCCGACACGGACTGGGTGGTCTCCGCCCTGCTGCACGACATCGGCGACATCTACGCGCCCTACAATCATGATGAATACGCGGCCGCCATTCTCCGCCCCTTCGTGCGCGAGCAGTGTGCGTGGGTGGTGGAAAAGCATGGCGACTTCCAGAAGCTCTATTACGCCCATCATGTCGGCGGCAATCCCCATGCCCGCGACGCCTATCGCGATCATCCCTGCTTCGACGACTGCGCCGCTTTCTGCGAGCGCTGGGACCAGAACAGTTTCGATCCGGACTATCCGCATGAAGGCATCGATTTTTTCCGCCCCATGGTCGAACAGGTGTTCGCCCGCAAGGCCTACGACCCCGCAGTGGTCCGCGCCGGCGAGCGGGTTGCGCTGACCGATCCCACCATTGCCAGAGAGCGAAACGCATGAGCAAAGTTTTGAAGGCCGCCATCATCGGCGGCGGCGTCATCGGCGGCGGCTGGGCCGCCCGGTTCCTGCTGAACGGCTGGGAAGTGGTCGTCTCCGATCCCGATCCGGAAGTGGAGCGCAAGGTGGGCGAGGTGCTCGCCAACGCCAGGCGCTCGCTGCCGGCACTGTCCGATGTCACCGTGCCGAAAGAGGGCAGGCTCAGCTATGCCGGCTCCATCGCCGAGGCGGTCGCGGACGCCGACTGGATCCAGGAGAGCGCGCCTGAGCGCCTCGACATCAAGCACATCATTCTGGCCGAGATCCAGAAACACTGCCGCGCCGATGCGCTGATCGGGTCCTCGACCTCCGGCTTCAAGCCCTCCGAGCTGCAGCAGGGCGCGGCCCGGCCCGAGCAGATCTTCGTCGCCCACCCGTTCAACCCGGTCTATTTGCTGCCGGTGATCGAGCTTGTCGGCGTCGAGGCAACGCTGCTCCGCGCCCGCGACGTGCTCGACGGCATCGGCATGAAGCCGCTGATCGTGCGCAAGGAGATCGACGCCCACATTGCCGACCGATTCTTGGAGGCCGTCTGGCGCGAGGCGTTGTGGCTGGTCAAGGACGGAATCGCCACCACCCAGGAGATCGACGACGTCATCCGCTACGGCTTCGGCATGCGCTGGGCGCAGATGGGCCTGTTCGAGACCTACCGCATCGCCGGCGGCGAAGCCGGCATGCGCCACTTCATCGCCCAGTTCGGCCCCTGCCTCTCCTGGCCCTGGACCAAGCTGATGGACGTGCCGGAACTGACCCAGGAACTCACCGACATGATCGCCGACCAGTCGGACGCGCAATCGGGCAAGTATACGATCCGCGAGCTCGAGCGCATCCGCGACGACAATCTGGTGTCGATCATGCGGGCACTGAAGCCCCGCAACTACGGCACGGGCGAGTTGCTAAATCTCCACGACGCGCGCAACCGGCCGCCGCTGCCCACCGACATCTCCGCGCCGCTGACCACGCTCAAGCGCGTCATCCCGGTCGACTGGATGGATTACAACGGCCACATGAACGAGAGCCGCTATGGTCAAGTGTTCTCCGATGCGGGCGACGTGGTGATGGGCATGGTCGGCGCCGACCAGGCTTATATTAACAGTGGCCTGTCCTATTTCACCGTCGCCAACGAGATCGGCTACCTCAGCGAAACCCATCTGGGCGACGTCATCCATGTCCGCACCCAGGTACTGGAAGCCCGCGGCAAGAAGCTCCGGCTCTATCACGAGATGATCCGCAGCACGGACGGCGAACTGCTGGCGACCTGCAACCAGCTCCTCCTCCATGTCTCGCTCAAGACCCGAAAATCCTGCGAGCCCGAAGGCGAGGTTCTGGCGCGTATCACGGCGCTGGGCGAAGCCCAGGCGAAGCTGCCCAGGCCCGCGAGCATGCGGGACTAGCGATGAGCAAGCGCGTCCTCATCACCGGCGGCGGATCCGGCATCGGCAAGGCCATGGCGGAAGGCTTCGCGGCCGAAGGCGCCCGCGTGCTCGTCACCGACATGGACGAGCGCGCGCTGGCGTCGTGCCCCGACGCCTGGCTCAAGGCGGAAGGCGACGCCAGCGATCCGGTTCACATGCGTGACGTCTTTGCCCGGATCGCGGAGGAATGGGGCGGCATCGACGTGGTCTGCGCCAATGCCGGCATCGCCGGCCCGACGGCGCTCATCGAGGATGTGGAGCCAGAAGATTTCCGCCGCTGCGTCGCGGTCAATCTCGAAGGCGCGTTCCTGGCGGCGAAATATGCCGCACCCAGGATGAAGGCGCAAAAATCCGGCGTGATCGTCATCACCTCGTCCAATGCCGGCCTCTACGGTTTCCCGAACCGCGCGCCTTATGCCTCGGCCAAATGGGCGATGATCGGCCTGATGAAGACGCTCGCCATGGAGCTCGGCCCCCATGGCATCCGCGCCAACGCGATTGCGCCCGGCTGCGTCGAGGGCCCGCGCATCGACGGCGTCATCGAGCGCGAGGCCAAGGCCAAGGGCTCCACGCCCGAGATCATCCGCGCCGGCTATGAGGCGGGCGTGTCGATGCGCTCTTTCGTGACCGCCCAGGACGTCGCCAACATGGCGGTCTTTCTTGCCTCCGACGGCGCGCGACTGGTCTCCGGCCAGGTGATCGCCGTGGACGGCCATACTGAAAACCCAGACCCGAAGGTGTGAGACTATGGATTTCGGACTGACCCAGGAACAGGAGATGATCGTCGAGACCACGCGGGCCTTCGTCGAGACCGAGCTCTATCCGCATGAGGCCAAGGTCGAGCGCACCGGCCATCTCGACATGGATCTCGTCCGCGAGATCCAGAAGAAGGCGATCGCCGCCGGTCTCTATGCCGCCAACATTCCGGAGGAATTCGGCGGCGCCGGGCTCGATACGCCGACCTGGCTTTTGTACGAAAAGGAACTCGGCCGCGCCAATTACGCGCTGCACTGGACCTGCGTGGCGCGCCCCTCCAACATCCTCTGCGCCGGCAGCCCCGAGCAGCGCGCCCGCTATCTCGAGCCTTGCGTCGCGGGCGAGAAATGGGATTGCCTTGCCATGACCGAGCCGGGCGCGGGCTCTGACCTGCGCGGCATGAAGGCGAGCGCGAAGCAGGACGGGACGGACTGGGTGCTCAACGGCACCAAGCATTTCATCTCCCACGCCGACATCGCCGATTTCACCATCGCCTTCATGGCGACCGGCGAGGAAGACACGCCGCGCGGCCGCAAGAAGCTGATCACCGCCTTCTTCGTCGACAAGGGCACGCCCGGCTACGCCGTCCGCGACGGCTACCGCAACGTCTCCCACCGCGGCTACACCAACGCGATCCTCGAATTCGACAATTGCCGCATCCCCGCCGAGAACATCCTCGGCGAGGTCCACAAGGGCTTCGAGGTCGCCAACACCTGGCTTGGCGCCACGCGCCTGCAGGTCGGCGCCACCTGCCTCGGCCGCGCCGACCGCGCCTTCCGGCATTCGGTCGAATGGGCGGCGACGCGCGAACAGTTCGGCCAGCCGATCGGCAAGTTCCAGGGCGTCTCCTTCAAGTTGGCCGACATGGCGATGGAAATGAAGGCCGCCGAGCTGATGATCTTGGAAGCCGGCTGGAAGTTCGACCGCGGCCAGGCCACCGACGCCGACATGGCCATGGCCAAGCTCAAGGCCACCGAAATGCTCGCCATGGTCGCCGACGAGGCGATCCAGATCCATGGCGGCATGGGCCTGATGGACGAATTGCCGCTCGAACGCATCTGGCGCGACGCCCGCATCGAACGCATTTGGGAAGGCACGTCGGAAATCCAGCGCCACATCATTTCGCGCGCACTGCTTCGGCCATTCGGGGCTTGATCGATCTTGGCGCAACATTGGAGCCCACAGGCATGAAACCGGCCGTCACGATAACCTATTGTCGCCAGTGCAACTGGATGCTGCGCGCCGGCTGGATGGCGCAGGAACTGCTCTCGACCTTCTCGGAGGAATTGGGCTCGGTCACGCTGGTGCCCGGCACTGGCGGCGTGTTCACCATCGAGGTTGACGGCGAGCTGATTTGGGACCGCGCGCGCGAGGGCGGCTTTCCGGACGTCAAGGCGCTCAAGGGCAGGGTGCGCGACCGCGTCGATCCGGATCGCGATCTCGGCCATCTTGAGCGCGCGAAGGCCGACGAATGACCCGCGATCTCTCCCGCCTGCTGCGGCCGAAATCCATCGCGCTGTTCGGCGGCGGCTGGGCCGTCAATGTCGTGGCCCAGCTCAAGAAATCCGGATTTGACGGCGACATCTGGCCGGTCAACCCGAAGCGCGCCGACATCCTGGGCGTGCCGTGCCTCGCCTCCATCGACGATCTTCCGTCGGCGCCCGACGCGAGCTTCATCGGCGTCAACCGCGACGCCACCATCGAGGTGGTGGAAAAGCTGAGCGCCATGGGGGCAGGCGGGGCCACCTGCTTTGCCTCGGGCTTTCTCGAAAGCGAAGCCGAAACCGCCGGCGGCGCCGAGCTGCAGGCCCGCCTGATCGAGGCTGCCGGAGACATGCCGATCCTCGGGCCCAACTGCTACGGGCTCCTGAACTATCTCGACAATGTCACGCTCTGGCCGGATCAGCACGGCGCTGTTCCGGTCGACAGCGGCGTGGCGATTGTCGCCCAGTCCTCCAACATCGCCATCAACATGACCATGCAGGCGCGTGGCCTGCCGATCGCCTATGTGGTGGCCGCCGGCAACCAGGCCCAGACCGGCGCCAGCGCCATCGCCGAGGCGCTTCTTGACGATGACCGCGTCACTGCCATCGGCCTCTATCTCGAAGGTTTTGGCGACCTGCGCGCGCTCGAGGCCTTTGCCGCCAGGGCGCGGATCAAGGGCAAGCCCGTCGTCGCCATCAAGATCGGCCGCTCCGACAAGGCACGCGCGGCGACCATGACCCACACGGCCTCGCTCGCGGGCAGCGCGGCGGCGGGCTCCGCCCTGCTCATGCGCCTCGGCATCATCGAGGTCGAGACCATCGCGGTGTTCCTGGAAACCCTCAAACTGCTGCACATGATCGGCCCGCTGCCCGGCGACGCGGTCTGCTCGGTCAGCTGCTCGGGCGGCGAGGCGAGCCTTATGGCGGATCTGAGCGGCGGCACGCTTCTGGATTTTGCCGAGTTCGAGCCCGGCCAGCGCGCGGCGCTGAAGGCCGAGCTCGGCCCCATTGTCACCATCGCCAATCCGCTCGACTACCACACCTTCATCTGGGGCGACACGCCGCGCATGACCCGGGTGTTTGCGACCGTGATGTCCGGCAGCTTCGATCTTTCGGTCTTCGTCCTCGACATGCCGCGCGCCGACCGCTGCGATCCTTCGGGCTATCAGTGCGCCGTCGATGCGATCCTCGCCGCCAAGGCCGAAACCGGCGCGCGCGCGGCGGTGCTGGCGAGCCTGCCCGAAAACATGTCGGACCATTTCACGCGCGCCTTCATGGAGGGCGGCGTCGCCGTGCTGCATGGCATGAGCGAGGGCATCGCCGCGATTTCCGCCGCGATCGCCGCCGGGCGCCTCGACAGCCTGGTTCCGCAACCGATCGTGCTGGCGGGCGATGCGCCGGGACCCGCCTCGATCCTGAGCGAAGCGGCCTCCAAGCAGGCCCTGTCCGCCTTCGGGCTCGGCGTTCCCCAGTCGGTGGCGGCGCCCTCGGTCGAGGACCTGTTGCGCGGCGTGCGCGCAATGAACTATCCGCTGGCGCTCAAGGGCACCGGCGTCGCCCACAAGAGCGAGGCCGGTCTTGTCGCGCTCAACATCGCCGATGCGGCGCAGCTCGAAGCCGAGGCCCGCAAGATGCTAGGCGTCGCTACCGGCTACCTGGCGGAAGAGATGATCGTCGGCGGCCTCGCCGAAGTGCTTGTCGGCATCACCCGCGATCCGACCGGCGCCTTCATGCTCACCTTGGGCGCTGGCGGCGTGCTGACCGAAATTCTCAGTGACACCGCGCATCTGCTGTTGCCGGCGAGCCGGTCCGAGATCATGCTGGCGCTGGACAGCCTCAGGATTGCGCCGCTGTTCGCGGGCTATCGCGGCAAGCCGGCAGCCGACAGGGAGGCGCTTAGCGACGCGGTGCTGTCCATTTGCCTCTATGCGAGCGCCCAGGCTGACCGGCTGGTTGAGCTGGAAGTCAATCCGCTGATCGCGCGCGCCGGCGACGCCATCGCCGTCGACGCGCTGATCCGCCTCACCGACGCTGAATGAGAAAAGGATACCACCCATGACCGGACCCGTCAGAACCCGCATTGTCGGACACGTTCTCGAAGTCACGCTCGACCGGCCAAAGGCCAACGCAGTCGATTTGAAGACCAGTCGTATCCTGGGCGAGGTGTTCCGCGATTTCCGCGACAATCCCGACCTCCGGGTGGCGATCCTGACGGCGGCGGGCGAAAAATTCTTCTGCCCCGGCTGGGATCTGAAGGCCGCCGCCGACGGCGACGCGGTCGACGGCGATTATGGCGTTGGCGGTTTCGGCGGCCTGCAGGAACTGCCGCATCTCAACAAGCCGGTGATCTGCGCGGTGAACGGCATCTGCTGCGGCGGGGGGCTCGAGATCGCGCTCTCCTGCGACATCATCCTGGCGGCCGATCATGCCACCTTCGCGCTGCCCGAGATCCGCTCCGGCACGGTGGCGGACGCGGCCTCGATCAAGCTGCCCAAGCGCATTCCCTATCACATCGCGATGGAGATGCTGTTCACCGGCCGCTGGCTCGATGCGGAAGAAGCCCACCGCTGGGGCTTCGTCAACCACATCCACGAGGCCCACGAACTGATGGACAAGGCCTGGGACATGGCGCGGCTCTTGGCCTCCGGCCCGCCGCTCGTCTTCGCCGCCATCAAGGAAGTGGTGCGCGAGGCCGAAGGCGAAAAGTTCCAGGACACCATGAACAAGGTCACGAAACGGCAGTTGCGCACCGTCGACGTGCTCTATGGATCGGAAGACAATCTTGAGGGCTTCAAGGCCTTCGCCGAAAAGCGCGATCCGGTCTGGAAGGGCAAGTAGAACGTCCCCTTCGGGGCTCAGATTTCCGTGTGCATCCTGTAGCCCGGCGCAAAGGTCAGCCGCACCGAGGTGATGACATGCGTCGAGTTCCAGGTGCTGCGGTCGATGACGAAGAGGCCTTCGCCTTCCTTGCAGGCAAGGATCTCGGCCTCCCTCGGTCCCGCGGTCATGGCCGAGAACGAAAAGTCGCCACCCTCGAACGGGACGTTGGCCACAAGCCACTCATTGGCGCTCTTGGCCGTGAGATCGGCGCTCTCGATGCCGGGAACTGCTTCCGGATTGATCCAGCGGTCGCCGAAGACATAGGGCTTGCCATCCGCCAGATGCAGCGTGACGAGATGGGTGAGCTTGACGCCGGGCTCGGTGCGCATGCGGGCGCGGATGCCGGAAGGGGGCACGGCGCTCTTTCGCGACAACACGGTGTGGCGGTAGCTCTGGCCCTTGCCCTCGATCTCGTAGCGGATGACGGGAATGGCGAGCGTCGCCTTGCGCACCGGGTTGAGCGCCACCCGCGTCCCGGCCTTGCGGCGGCGGTCGAGCAGCCCGGTCTCTGCCAGCGCCCTCAGCGCCCGGTTGACCGTCGCGCGCGCGCAGTTGAACTTGAGCGCCAGTTCCGCCTCGTTGGGGATGAACTCCCCCGGTTTCCATTCGCGGGCATTGATCCGGCGCAGCACCTCCGCCTGCACCGACTGCCAGCTGTTGAAATCTCCTCCGCTCAAATTGCCTCCCTGAGATCTTTCATGGTGCGGACATAATTCTGTACAATGGCCTCCCGCCTGATGTGCCGGCCCTGGCTCACCATGTGCCGGCCTGCCGACCAGACGTCGCTGACCATCCGGTCGTCGCCGGCAAAGACGAAGCAATCGAGGAGAGTGTCGCCCGAGCGCCCGGCAAGATCCACCGATTGCGCGTCGAGCGCCATCAGGTCGGCAAGCTTGCCCACAGCTATTGCGCCGGTATCGCGCGCCGAGACCGAGGCGCCGCCGGCATTGATGGCGTCGAACAGCCGGCGGCCGGTGGATTTGTCCGAACTTGCCAGGGCCGCCCGCGAGTGGTCGCGCAGCCGCTGCGAATAATCCAGCGTCCGCAGTTCTTCGCTCAGCGATATGCGAATGTTGGAATCCGAGCCAATGGCGATGGAGCCGCCATTCTCAAGCCAGCGCACGCCGTCGAATATGCCGTCGCCGAGGCTCGATTCGGTAATCGGGCAGAGCCCGGCCACGGCGCCGCTGCGGGCCAGCCCCTCAGTCTCGTGCGGCCGCATCTGGGTGCAGTGGATGAAGCAATGCCGGTTGTCGAGCTCCATGTTGTCGAGCACGAATTCCACCGGCCGCCTGCCGAGGGTCGCCTGCACCTCTTCGACCTCGGCGATCTGTTCGGCCAGATGCATGTGCAGCGGATTGCCGCCGGCAAGGCTCGCGTGATGCGCCAGATCCTGAGGCGCCACCGCGCGCAGGCTGTGCGGCGCCACGCCGATCGCGCAATCGGCGGGCAGCCGCGCGATGATCTCCGCCGAGGACTGGTGCAGCCGCGCGTACTCGTCGAGTGTATTGCCGAAGCGGATCTGCCCCGGGCCGAGCGGCCGCTTGTCCAGACCGCCATACTGGTAATGCACCGGCAGCAGGGTGAGGCCGATGCCGGATCGGGTGCTGGCCGCGGCGATCCGCCCGGCCATCTCGGCGATGTTGTCGTAAGGCACGCCGCCTGGCTGATGGTGCAGATAATGGAATTCCACATTGGTGGAATAGCCTGCTTCCAGCATCTCCATCTGCACGAAGGCGGCGATCGCCTCGACATGGTCGGGCGTCAGCCGGTCGAGAAACCGGAACATCAATTGCCGCCATGTCCAGAACGAATCCGATGCGTCCGGCCCACGCTTCTCGGTCAATCCCGCCATGGCGCGCTGGAAGGCGTGGCTGTGGCAATTGACCGGCGAGGGCAGGAGGATCCCGGTGCGATGCCCTTCCGCCGGTTGCCCGGTTTCAATCGCGGCAATGCGGCCGTCGTCCGCGATGCTGATCGTCACATCTTCGGCCCAGCCATCCTCCAGCAGAGCCTTTTCCGCCCACACAATCGCCATTTCGCGCCTCTTGACAGATTAATATGTATATACTTATAGTCAAATAACGCCGACATAACAAGGACGAAAAAGTGCTTCTGACCAACGCAACGCTGGCGACGATGGACGGCGCACCGGCTTACGGGCTGGTGGAGCAGGGCGCCGTTGTAATGGCAGATGGCCTGATTTCCTGGGCCGGCCCCATGAGCGATCTGCCCGCCGAATTCCGCGATCAGGAGACGCTGGATCTTGAAGGCCGCGTGGTCACGCCCGCGCTCATCGATTGCCACACCCATGTGGTCCATGGCGGCAACCGCGCCCGCGAATTCGAGATGCGGCTCGAAGGCGCCACCTACGAAGAGGTCGCCCGCGCCGGCGGCGGCATCGTCTCCACGGTGTCCGCCACGCGCGCCGCCTCGGAAGCTGAGTTGCTCGAAGGGGCGCTCGCCCGGGTCGACGCCACGATCGCCGAGGGTGTCGCCACCATCGAGATCAAGTCGGGTTACGGCCTCGACATCGACACCGAGCTCAGGATGCTGCGCGTGGCACGGTCAGTCGCCAGCCGGAGGCCGGTCCGGGTCAGGACCAGCTATCTCGGCGCCCATGCAACGCCACCCGAATACAATGGCCGCGCCGACGCCTATATCGACGAGGTCTGCATCCCGGGGCTGGAAGCCGCCCATGCGGAAGGTCTGGTCGATGCGGTGGACGGGTTCTGCGAAGGCATAGCCTTCTCGCCCGCCCAGATCGCCCGCGTTTTCGACCGCGCCAAAGCTCTCGGCATTCCGGTGAAGCTGCACGCCGAGCAATTGTCCAATCTCGGCGGCGCCAGGCTCGCGGCACGATATGGCGCATTGTCCGCCGATCATCTCGAATACGCCAATGATGGGGACGCCGAGGCCATGGCCAGGGCGGGAACCATCGCCGTGATCCTGCCCGGCGCCTTCTACACCCTGCGCGAGGCCGTTGCCCCGCCGATTGCGGCGTTCCGGGCCCATGGCGTTCCGATGGCGGTGGCCACCGATTGCAATCCCGGCTCCTCGCCGATGTCGTCACTGCTGCTGTCCATGAACATGGCCTGCACCCTGTTCCGCATGACGCCGGAAGAGGCGCTGGCCGGCGTGACGCGCAATGCTGCCCGCGCTCTCGGAATGGACGACGCCGGCATGATCAAGCCGGGCCTGCGCGCCGATCTTGCGATCTGGGACATCGAACATCCGGCCGAACTGGCCTACCGCATTGGATTCAACCCGCTCTGGAAGCGGATTTTTGGAGGCGACCTGTGACGCTGACGCTCGTACCCGGCCAGGCGACACTTGGCCAACTTGAGGAGATCTGGCGCACCGGCGCGGCGGTCGTTCTCGATGACAGCGCCCTCCCGGGAATCGAGGCCGCAGCCGAGCTGGTGCGCCAGGCCGCCGCCGGCGACGAGGCGGTCTATGGCGTCAACACCGGCTTCGGCAAGCTCGCCAGCGTCCGCATCAAGCCCGGCGACACCGCGCAATTGCAGCGCAACCTGATCCTGTCCCATTGCTGCGGCGTGGGTGAGCCGCTCGATGTCGCCACCACACGGCTGATGATGGCGCTCAAGCTGCTGTCCGCCGGCCGCGGCGCCTCGGGCATCACCTGGAAGACGCTGTCGGTGATCCAGAACATGCTGGCCAAGGGCGTGACACCGGTGATCCCCAGCCAGGGCTCGGTTGGCGCCTCGGGCGATCTCGCGCCGCTCGCGCACATGGCCGCCGCCATGATTGGTGAGGGCGAAGCGATATTCAACGGCGAGCGCATGCCGGCCGCCGAGGCGCTGGCAGCCGCCGGCGTCGAGCCTGCGGTGCTTGCGCCCAAGGAAGGTCTCGGCCTGATCAACGGCACGCAATTTTCAACCGCCTGCGCGCTCACCGGCTATTTCTCCGCCATCCGCAATCTCGAGGCCAGCATCGTCTCGTCGTGCCTGTCGACCGATGCGATCATGGGCTCGACCGCGCCGCTCGAGGAAGGCATCCACGCCTTTCGCGGCCACCGCGGCCAGATCGACGTCGCCCGCGCCATGCGCGCGGTGATGGCGGGCTCGGTGATCCGCGAAAGCCACCGCGAGGGCGATGCCCGCGTCCAGGATCCCTATTGCATCCGCTGCCAGCCGCAGGTGGCGGGCGCGGCGCTCGACCTTTTGAGGTTTTCCGGCCGGACGCTCGAAATCGAGGCCAATGCCGTCTCCGACAATCCGCTGGTGCTGGTCAAGGAAGGCAAGATCGTCTCGGGCGGCAATTTTCACGCGGAACCCGTGGCCTTTGCCGCTGACCAGATCGCGCTTGCGATTGCCGAAATCGGCGCGATCTCCCAGCGCCGCGTGGCGCTGATGGTTGACCCGAGCCTTTCCTTCGACCTTCCGCCGTTCCTCACGCCCGCGCCGGGCCTGAATTCCGGCCTGATGATCGCCGAAGTCACCACCGCAGCTTTGATGAGCGAGAACAAGCATCTGGCCAATCCCTGCTCGACCGATTCCACCCCCACCTCGGCCAACCAGGAAGACCATGTCTCCATGGCCGCCCATGGCGCGCGGCGCCTGAAGCGGATGAATGACAATTTGAACGTCATCATCGGCGTCGAGCTGATGTGCGCGGCGCAGGGCGTTGAGTTCCGCGCGCCTCTCGTCACCAGCCCGGTGCTCAAGGGCGCGATCTGCCTGATACGCTCGGAGATTGCCACGCTCACCGATGACCGCTTCATGGCGGGCGACATTGCCCGTGCCGCGGCACTGGTGGCCGAGGGAAGGGTGCAGGGCGAATGCGATGTCGCAAGCCTGCTTGCAGGAGAGGCGGCATGACTCCGGTCGAGGTCAGGCGTGGTGAGAGCCCTCTGGTTCTCGGCCTGCCGCACACTGGTACCTTCGTGCCGGAAGACATCTTTGCGCGACTCACTCCACTCGGCCAGACGCTCGGTGACACCGACTGGCACATCGACCGGCTCTATGACGGCCTCATCGACGGCGTCACCACGGTGCGGGCCAATTTCCACCGCTACGTCATCGACGCCAACCGCGATCCTTCCGGCGCGAGCCTTTACCCGGGTCAGAACACCACCGGCCTCGTGCCGATGACGGATTTCGATGGTGAACCGCTGTGGCTCGATGCACCCGACGCCGCCGAGATCGAGGCGCGCCGGCTCGCCTGGCATGCGCCCTATCATGCGGCGCTTGAGGCCGAACTCGCCCGCGTGCGGAAAATCCACGGTGTGGCGATCCTCTATGACTGCCACTCGATCCGCTCGCACATCCCGTTCCTGTTCGAGGGGACTTTGCCCGATTTCAACATCGGCACCAACAATGGCGCGACTTGCGCCCCCGTGATCGAAGCCGTCGTGGCCGGCATCTGCGCCGGTGCGGAGGGCTATTCGAGCATTCTCAACGGCCGCTTCAAGGGCGGCTGGACCACCCGCCATTACGGCCGTCCCGCCGGCAACATCCACGCCATCCAGATGGAGCTGGCGCAAAGCACGCATCTCGCCTCCGAAAGCCTGCCGTTCGACTACGATTCGGAGAAGGCCGAGCGGCTGCGCGTCCACCTCAAGACAATTCTCACCTCGCTTGTCGATATCGCACCTTCCCTGGGAGACCGCTCATGACCAATCCGAGACACAATCAGCGGGATGTCTATCCGCCGACCGGAACCGAGATCACCGCCAAGAGCTGGCTGACCGAGGCGCCGATGCGCATGCTGATGAACAATCTGCACCCCGACGTGGCCGAGAACCCGCATGAGCTGGTGGTCTATGGCGGCATCGGCCGCGCCGCGCGCACCTGGAAGGATTTCGACCAGATCATCGCAAGCCTCAAGAGCCTGAACGATGACGAGACGCTGGTGGTGCAGTCCGGCAAGCCGGTCGCCGTGGTCCGCACCCATGTTGATGCGCCGCGCGTGCTGATCGCCAATTCGAACCTGGTGCCGCACTGGGCCAACTGGGATCATTTCAACGAATTGGACAAGCGCGGGCTTGCCATGTACGGCCAGATGACCGCAGGATCCTGGATCTATATCGGCACGCAGGGCATCGTCCAGGGCACCTTCGAGACCTTCGCCGAGGCCGGGCGCCAGCACTATGGCGGAGATCTAAAAGGTAAGTGGATACTTACAGGTGGTCTTGGCGGCATGGGCGGCGCCCAGCCGCTGGCAGCCGTCATGGCCGGCGCCTGCTGCCTCGCCGTCGAGTGCGACGAGACCCGCATCGATTTCCGCCTGCGCACCCGCTATGTCGACGCCAAGGCCCACTCGCTCGACGAGGCGCTGGCGATGATCGACGGCTGGACCAAGGCGGGCGAAGCCAAATCCGTGGGCCTTTTGGGCAACGCCGCCGATGTCTTTGTCGAACTGGCTGCCCGCATGAAAGCCGGCGGCCCGCGCCCCGACATCGTCACCGATCAGACTTCGGCCCATGATCCGCTGCATGGCTACCTGCCGCAGGGCTGGACCGTTGCCGAATGGCGCGCCAAGCAGGAGAGCGACCCGAAGGCCGTGGAAACCGCCGCCCGCGCCTCGATGAAGGCCCATGTCGCGGCCATGGTCGATTTCTGGAACGCCGGCGTGCCGACGCTCGATTACGGCAACAACATCCGCCAGGTGGCCCAGGACGAGGGCCTGGAAAACGCCTTCGCCTTCCCGGGCTTCGTGCCGGCCTATATCCGCCCGCTGTTCTGCCGCGGCATCGGCCCGTTCCGCTGGGTGGCGCTGTCGGGCGATCCGGAGGACATCTACAAGACCGACGCCAAGATGAAGGAGCTGTTTCCCGAAAACACCCATCTCCACGCCTGGCTCGACATGGCACGGGAACGCATCGCCTTCCAGGGCCTGCCGGCGCGCATCTGCTGGATCGGCCTTGGCGACCGCCACCGCGCAGGTTTGGCCTTCAACGAGATGGTGGCTTCGGGTGAACTCAAGGCGCCGATCGTGATTGGCCGCGATCATCTCGATTCCGGCTCCGTCGCCTCGCCCAACCGCGAGACCGAAGCCATGAAGGACGGCTCCGACGCCGTCAGCGACTGGCCGCTGTTGAATGCGCTGGTCAACACCGCCTCGGGCGCCACCTGGGTGTCGATCCACCATGGCGGCGGCGTCGGCATGGGCTTCTCCCAGCATTCCGGCATGGTCGTCGTCGCCGACGGCACCGAAGCAGCCGCCAGGCGGCTTGAACGGGTGCTGTGGAACGACCCGGCTTCCGGCGTCTGGCGCCATGCCGACGCCGGCTACGAAATCGCGCTCGACTGCGCGCGCGAACACGGGCTCAATCTGCCCGCAATACTTGGCTGAACAAAACTGAGAGGAATAATCATGCAGAGAAGAAAATTTCTGACAGGCTCCGTCGTGGGTGCGGCTGCAGCCGCTACGCTTTCCACTCCCGCCATCGCGCAGGACAAGCGCGAATGGAAAATGGTCACCGCCTGGCCCAAGAATCTGCCGGGCCCCGGCGTCGCCGCCCAGCTCCTGGCTGACCGCATCACCACGCTGTCGGGCGGCCGCATCGAGGTCAAGCTCTATGCCGCAGGCGAAATCGTCCCCGGCCCGGGCGTCTTTGACGCGGTCTCTGAAGGCACCGCGGAACTCTATCATGCGGTTCCCGCCTATTGGGGCTCGAAGTCCAAGGGCATCCTGCTGTTCGGCTCCCAGCCCTTCGGCCTGCGCGCCGACGAGCAGTTCGGCTGGATGCAGCATGGCGGCGGTCAGGCGCTCTATGACGAGATGTATGGCCGTTTCGGCGTCAAGCCGTTCCTGTGCGGCAATTCCGGTCCGCAGTGGGCCGGCTGGTTCCGCAACGAGATCAACTCGGCGGAAGACTTGAAGGGCCTGAAGTTCCGCACCACCGGACTGGCGTCGGAAATGGCGACCAAGCTCGGCATGGCCGCCGAAGCCATGAGCGGACCGGCGATGTTCCAGGCTCTGCAGACCGGCGCGCTGGATGCGGGCGAGTTTATCGGTCCCTGGAGCGATTCCGCGCTCGGCTTCTACCAGGTCGCCAAGAACTACTACTGGCCCGGCGTCGGCGAGCCGTCCTCGGCGGAAGAGTGCGGCGTCAACGCCAAGGCCTATGAGGAACTGCCTGACGACCTCAAGCAGGTGGTCGCACTCGCTTGCGAAAGCCTCTACAACCCGGTCTGGACCGAATACACGACCAAGCACGCCGAGTCGCTCAAGATGCTGGTCTCCGAGCATGGCGTCACCGTCCGCAAGCTTCCCGACGATGTGATCGTCGCCATGGGCAAGGCGGCCGAAGAGGTCGTTGACGAACTGCGCCAGAATGACGATGAACTGGTCAAGCGCATCACCGAGAGCTATGTCGCCTATCGCGATCTGGTGGGCAACTACATGACCTATGCCGACAACGGGCAGATGAACGCCCGCGCCTCGGTCATGGGGTACTGAGAGCAATGAACCATCCGGCGCGGGACCCTGATCCCGCGCCGGACAACCACGGCAAGAGGGGACTGCATGCTGCGTCTGGCCGATTTTCTCGATATGATCAGCCGGGTAACGGCAAGCGTGATCCGCTGGCTGGCGCTCCTGATGGTGCTGGTGCAATTTGGCATCGTCGTCGGCCGCTATGTGTTCGGCTACAACATCATCGCCGTCCAGGAGAGTGTGCTTTACATGCACGCCACGCTGTTCATGCTCGGCGCGGCCTACACGCTGCTGGTTGACAAGCATGTCCGCGTCGACGTCTTCTACGCCAAGGCGACGCCCGGCACCCGGCGCGGCATCGATATCTTCGGCCACATCTTCCTGTTGATCCCGTCGATGCTGGTGATCCTCTACTGGTCCTGGCCCTCGGTGCGCAATTCCTGGGCCATCCTCGAAGGCCCGATCTCTGTCGGCGGCATTGAGGCTGTGTTCCTGCTCAAATCCCTCATTCCCGCCTTTTGCATTCTTCTCATGATCCAGTCCCTGTCGCTGCTGATCCGCCTGCTTCTGCCCCGGAGTGCCGCGCCGGAGTCACGCGCATGAGCGAGTATCTCGATCTGATCATGTTCGCGGCGCTGATCGGCGCCATCCTTCTGGGCTTCCCGGTGTCGTTCTCGATCGCCGGCGTGGCCGTCGTCTTCGCCTATTTGGGCTGGGCCCTTGGCGTCATGGACATCAGCCTGATGGGCGCCACCGGCCAGCGCATCTTCGGGCTGATTTCCAACCAGGTGCTGATCGCCATTCCGCTGTTCGTGCTGATGGGCGCGGTGCTGGAGAAAAGCCGCATCGCCGAGGAATTGCTCGACACCATGGGCCGGCTGTTCGGACAACTGCGCGGAGGACTTGGCATCTCGGTGGTGCTGGTTGGCGCGCTGCTGGCAGCCTCCACCGGCATCGTCGGCGCCACTGTGGTGGCCATGGGCATGATCGCGCTGCCGACCATGCTGCGCTCGGGCTATGATCCGCGCGTGGCTTCGGGCATCGTCTGCACGGCGGGCACGCTGGGCCAGATCATTCCACCGTCGACGCTGCTGATCATTCTGGCCGACGTCATGTCCAACGCCTATCAACAGGCGCAGTATGAACAGGGCAAGTTCTCGGTCGAAGCCCTGTCGGTCGGACAGTTCTTCGCCGCCGCCATCGTTCCCGGCCTCATGCTGGTGGTACTTTACCTCATCTACATCCTTGTGCGCGGCTACTTCCGTCCGGGAGACATGCCGCCCGCGACGCTCGACACGCCAAAGCCCGACCGGCGCGAAATCCTCGCCGCTGTCGTGCCGCCCGTGCTGCTCATCTTCGCCGTCCTGGGCGCAATCCTGGGCGGCATCGCCACGCCCACCGAGGCCGCGGCTGTCGGCGCCGTCGGCGCGCTTCTGATGGCGGGCATCCGGGTCGGCACCAACCCGCGCCTCATCCTGTTTGGCGCCGCGGCGCTGGTCCTGCTTGCAATCCTGGCAGGCCTGTTTCCGGTTCGCCTGCAGCGCAACGATCTCGAATTCGCATCACTCGCCGCGGGCGGCGTCTACATCGTGCTCACCCTCATCGGGGCGGTAGCGATCATCGCGGCGCTCTACGCGACGCTCAGGACCCGGAGCCTGCACGGCGCGGTCGAGTCCACGCTCACCATGACCGCGATGATCTTCGCCACCATTCTGGCAGCCGGCATGTTTTCGCTGGTCTTTATTGGACTGGGCGGCGAGGAGCGGGTCTCCCATATCCTCACCAACATGCCCGGCGGGCCGATGGGCGCCCTCTTGTTCTGCATGGCTTTTGTCTTCGTGCTCGGCTTTTTCCTCGATTTCGTCGAGATCTCGGTGATTGTGCTGCCGCTGATCGCGCCGACACTGATCGTGATGGGTCACGACCCGATCTGGCTTGGTGTGCTGCTGGCGATCAACCTGCAAACGAGCTTTCTCACGCCGCCTTTCGGCTTTTCCCTGTTCTACCTGCGCGGCGCGGCCCCCCCCGAAATCACCACCGGGCAGATCTATGCCGGTGTCGTGCCGTTCATCGGCTTGCAGATCATCGGCATCTCGCTGGTCTGGCTGCTGCCACAACTGGCAACCTGGCTGCCCCGCGCGCTGTATTAGGCCGGCTGTTCAACCCGCGTCCTCGACCCGGTAGTCGATCGGTTTGTAGCGGAAATTGTTGGATTGGCCGGCGGAGCACGCGGTCAGGGCAACGATCAGGTCCATCTCGGCGCGGAACACCGTTTTCTGCCCAGGTTTGCTCAAGGGCGGCAGCACCTTGAACTCGCCGCTGTCGCTGTTGACGGCCACATGCATGAACACATTGAACGCGATAGGGATCGCATCCGCTTCGATGCCGTAGGGTGCGAGCGCGGTTTCGAGATTGCCCTGGCATCCGTGATGCGGATGCGCGTCGCCATAGATGATCCGGAACGTGTCGCGCGAGCACGGCGTAAGGCTGAAATCGTGCCTGCCAACTTCGTCTTCGACGATCGACAGCATGGGTACCGATCGGTTCGAATAGAGTGTATCGCCGGTGGTCAGGAAGATCCTGCCCGCATAATCGATCGACCGCCCGGAGGAGAGATACTCGCGCTTGTCATCGGCGCTGAAGGCCACCAGATCCGAGACCTGCTGGCCTTCCGGATCAATGACCGTCAGCAATTGTCCCTTTTTCAACGCGAACGCCGTGCCGCTGCGGGGTGGAATCCGGCAGGTCATCTCAGGCAACATCCTTGTCAGCGGCCACTTCCTTAGGCGCAAACGGACATTTCCATTCGTCATCGACGGCGCGGCCGCTGTACTGGCGGGCTTCCGACGCGTCGCCATGGTCGTTGAGCATTGGATTGATGTCACCGGCCAAGGCCGTATCGCGCTTGCGGATGATCTCCTTCATCTTGTCGAACCGGCCGTCGGCACGGAGCTTTTCAAATTGCAGATGCGAGTTGAACACCAGCGCCGGCTTCTCGAACCGCCGGGCCGGGCGCGAGGCGTTGGGGTGCAATCCGATGACGAAGAACGGCTCGCCGCCGATGCTCAGGGAAAAATGCGGCGAGTCCGGATCGGGGTTCACCGCCTCGCTCCACGGCTGGCCGCTGACGACATCCAGATTGTGCAGTGATTGCAGCCTGCTCCACAGCGCCTTTTCGAAGGTTTTTTCATCCAGTTCCTCAGGACCATCGAAGATGACCACGAAAGACCGGACGATGGGGCTGTCGTGGTCAAGGCTCTTGCTGAAGTCATGAATCGCGCGATGAATGTCGACGTCGGAGGCCGGGCTGTCGATGTCGCCCACGGGAAACATGGTGAGGGCATCACGGGCAAGCGCGGATTTTGCGCCGACGCAGGGAAACTCTGCACTTTCAATGAAGTGCTGAAAGGACGTGGTTGTATCGGTCATAGATGTTCACTTTTCAAAGCCCCCAAGAGGCGGGATTGCGGAGCTAAACGGACAAAGAAGCCGGAAGTTCCGGAAAGATATGCGCGGATGTGGGCGGAACCGGCAGCGAGATGCCGCGTTGTCATTGAAATGCGGGAGATCTTGCCATGAACGAGCAATTGTTTGAAATTGAAAGCTGGCGCGGCGGCTGGTTCTACAAGTTCGGCAGCCGGTATACCGGGCCATTTGAACGCCGCAACGATGCCATCTTGGCCGGAAACCGGGATTTGGCCCCTCTCAAGGCTTGCCAAACCACGCCGGTGCGCGGTTCATTGGGACACGCAGCGCCGTTTGGGGATGGAGCTAGCTCCGATGTGCGCATTGGGACCGGGCGCCGCACCTGATAGAGTTTGGTCCGGTGGTTGGGGTAAAGACCGCAAGCCGCCTGATGGAGTGCCCCTTGTTTTCAGCAATTCTCGTAGTTTTGGCGGCGATCTGTCTGCTGGCCACCCTTTTGCCGCTGCTGCCCTTTGCGCATGGCATGGTGCGATCCTTTGATTTTGGCCGGTTGCAGGTCATCGGGATTGGCACTCTGGTCGTCGCTGCAGCGCTGATCTTCGGCGATCTCAGGGGCGCAGCCCTGGTCGCCACCGGCATGGCGGCCATCGCGGTCGGCATCCAGCTAGTCCATGTGCTGCGCTTCACGCCATTCTGGCCCCGCCAGACCGTTGGCTTCAAAGGCGATGTCCAGTCCGCGGCAACGATCTCGGTGCTGGCCTGCAACGTCAAGCAGGGCAATCGCGACTATCAAAAGGTCGTTGATCTGGTCCGTGACTGCAAGCCCGATATCGCCGTCTTCATGGAAACCGACCAAGGGTGGGGCGAGGCGCTGCGGCCCTGCCTTTCGGAATTTCATGAAACAGTGGAGCAACCCCAGGAAGACAGCTACGGCATGATTCTGGCCAGCCGGTATCCGCTGCGCGATGGGGAGGTGCGGTTCCTGCTCAACGAGGAAGTGCCCTCAATATCCTGTGTGGTCACACTGCCCGGCGGACGCGACGTCCGGGTCATCGCGCTGCACCCCGAGCCGCCGCTCCCCAACCGCGACACACTCGGCCGGGACGCCGAGATCCTGCTGGTGGCGGAAGAAGCGCGCGACGAGAAAATGCCGCTCATCGTCACCGGCGATCTCAATGATGTTGCCTGGTCACGCACGACGCGGCGGTTCCTGAGGATTTCCGGCCTGCTCGATCCGCGCCAGGGCCGCGGCCTGTTCAACTCGTTTGACGCGCGCTACTGGTTCCTGCGATGGCCGCTCGACCACATTTTCCATTCGAGTGAGTTCGAGCTTGTGACGATCGAACGGCAGCGCTTCGTCGGATCCGACCATTTTCCGATGTATTATTGCCTGGCCTTGACCGGCGGCGGCGCCAACGAAGCTCCCGATGCGCCGACAGAGGATGACATTGAGGAAGCGGATGAGGCGATCAAGACCGAAAAGAGCCGCGACCGCCCGCCGGCGGGAACTGATTGGGAAGAGTGACTCTTCAATCTGACTGACGACACCGGCCGAACATGTGAACTGATCGGCCGGGGCAGGGCGAATACGCCCGCGCCCCGGCCATCGATCAGTCGTCAGATGCCGCCGAGGCAGACATACTTCATTTCGAGATAGTCGTCGCAGCCGTATTTGGAGCCTTCGCGACCCTGGCCCGATTGCTTGACGCCGCCGAACGGCGCGACCTCGGTCGAGATCAGGCCGGTGTTGACGCCGACCATGCCGTATTCGAGCGCTTCCGCCACGCGCCAGACCTTGGAAAGGTCGTTGGCGTAGAAGTACGAAGCCAGGCCGAAGATCGTGTCGTTGGCCTGCTCGATCACGTCCTCGACGGTCTCGAACTTGAACAGCGGCGCCACCGGGCCGAAGGTCTCGTCGCTCGCCACCTGCATCTGCCGGGTGACGCCGGTCAAGATGGTGGGCTGGAAGAAGGTGCCGCCCAGATTGTGCCGCGTGCCGCCGGTGAGCACCTTGGCGCCCTTCGACTTTGCGTCCTCGATGTGTTCGATCACCTTGCTCACCGCCGCCTCGCTGATCAGCGGACCGGTGGTCACGCCCTCTTCAAAGCCGTCGCCGATCTTCATCTTGCCCACGGCCACCGCGAGCTTTTCGGCAAACGCGTCATAGACGCCCGCCTGCACATAGATGCGGTTGGCGCAGACGCAGGTCTGGCCGTTGTTGCGGTATTTGGAGATCATCGCACCTTCGACTGCCGCATCGAGGTCGGCGTCATCGAACACGATGAATGGCGCATTGCCGCCAAGTTCCATCGAGGTCTTCTTGATCTGGTCGGCCGACTGGCGCATCAGAATGCGGCCGACTTCGGTCGAGCCGGTAAACGTGATCTTGCGGACCTTGTCGTTGGAGCAGAACTCCTGGCCAATGGCCGAACTCGATCTCGAGGTGATGACGCTCAACAGTCCCTTGGGCAGGCCCGCATCAAGCGCAAGCTTGGCCATCGCCAGGGCCGAGAGCGGGGTCTCTCCGGCGGGCTTGGAAATGAAGGCGCAACCCACGGCCAGCGCCGGGCCGAGCTTGCGGGCAATCATCGCATTGGGGAAGTTCCATGGCGTGATCGCCGCGACAACGCCCACCGGCTGCTTGAGCACGATGATCCGCTTGTCGGGCTGGTGGCCGGGGATCACGTCGCCATAGACCCGCTTGGCCTCTTCGGCGAACCACTCGATGAAGCTTGCGCCATAAAGGATCTCGCCCTTGGCTTCCGCCAGCGGCTTGCCCATCTCGGCGGTCAGGATCGCGCCCAGGTCATCGGCATTGGCTATCATCAGGTCGTAGAGCTTGCGCAGCACGGCGCTGCGCTCCTTGCCGGTCTTCTTGGCCCAGTCCTTCTGTGCCGTATAGGCCGCATCGATCGCCGCCTTGGTTTCGTCCACGCCCAGATCAGGCAGTGAAGTGATGATTTCGCCGGTGGACGGATTGAGAACATCGAAGCTCTTGCCGCTCGGCGCGGTCTTGACCCATTCGCCGCCAACAAGGGCGGCGCTGACCAGGAGGTCAGGGTTTTTCAGCATGTCTGCAAGTTTCTTGGTCATTATGCGTTGGCTCCAAATTCCGAATGAACTTCACGAATGGACGCTTCAAGAAGGTCCAGCGCTTCCTGGAACACCCCGTCCTGGATGGTCACGGGCGACAGGAAGCGGATGACATTGGCGTAAACGCCGCATGTGAGGAGAATGAGGCCCTTCTCCAGTGCGCGCGACTTCACTGCATTGGTAAAGTCCGGGCTCGGCTTGCCGGTCTTCACATCGTTGAACTCGATGGCGTTCATGAAGCCGGGGCCGCGGATGTCGACGATCTCGGGCACGTCCTCGCGGATCGCCTGCAGCCGCTGCTTGAGACGATTGCCCAACTGCATGGCGCGCTCGCACAAGCCCTCTTCCTCGATCACGTCGAGCACCGCGTGCGCTGCGGCGATGCCGATCGGGTTGCCGCCATAGGTGCCGCCGAGACCGCCTGGATTCGCCGCATCCATGACGCTGGCCCGTCCGGTGACGGCGGCGAGCGGAAAGCCGCCGGCAAGCCCCTTGGCCATGGTCGTCAGGTCAGGCGCCACGCCGTGGTGCTCCATCGCGAACATCTTGCCGGTCCGGGCAAACCCGGTCTGGATCTCGTCGGCGATCAGCAGGATGCCATGCTTGTCGCAGATCTCGCGCAAGAGCTTGAAGAAGCCCGCGGGCACTTCGTAGAAACCGCCTTCGCCCTGCACCGGTTCGAGAATGATGGCCGCAACGCGGGCCGGATCGACATCGGCCTTGAACAGGGTGTCGAGGGCTGCCATCGACTGCTCGACCGAGACGCCATGAAGGGCTGCCGGGAAGGGAACGTGGTAGACATCGCTCGGCATCGCGCCGAAGCCCGCCTTGTAGGGAAACACCTTGCCCGTGAGCGCCATGCCCATGAAGGTGCGGCCGTGAAAGGCGCCCGAGAACGAGATGACGGCGGCGCGGCCGGTGGCGGCACGGGCGATCTTGATGGCGTTCTCCACGGCTTCGGCGCCGGTGGTCACGAACACGGTCTTCTTGTCGAAATCGCCGGGCACCAGCTTGTTCAGGCGCTCGGCCAGGTGCACGTAATTCTCGTAGGGCACCACCTGGTGGCAGGTGTGGGTGAAGCGGTCGAGCTGCGCCTTGACCGCCTCGATCACCTTGGGGTGGCGGTGGCCGGTGTTGACCACGGCGATCCCGGCTGCGAAATCGATGTAGCGATTGCCTTCGACGTCCCAGAGTTCGGAGTTTTCGGCACGATCCACATAGACCTGCGTCATCATACCGACACCGCGTGCAATGGCGTCGGTCTTGCGGGATTGAATGGCGGCGTTTTTACCCATTTTCGCAACTTTCTTCGTGTTTTACATGCGCAGCTCGCCAAAAAGGCCAGCCGCAGCGCCCGATCCGGCCGGTTTGGGCAGCTTATCCGCCTCCGGGGAATGATTGTCGGGTGCTGGTATAGCGGTTAAATGGCTGGCCGCAAAGCCGCCCGAGGCCTTCTCCTGCAGGCCCATTTTGCCGCATCGCTGATTATCCCCAGATCCCTGAGGCGGCGCCGTCTGTCACGCCAGGCCGGCGTCAACTCTCAAGAAACCGGATGCTCCGGTCACCCGCCACACCGCCGCGGGCGCGGCTGAGCGTCAGGACCTTGGGGACGCCCGGAAGCAGCGTGAATCCATTGTCCGACCAGACATCCGAGCCGCCGTGATCATGGGTGACATAGAGCGCCGGCTTGTCGCTGGTAAGTATGATCCCGCGTTCGATCTCCTCGACCTCGATCCGCGGCGTTGCGAAACGGTAGTGCTTCGGCCGGCGCGGCAGGTAGTCGTTCTCGCCGGTCAGGCTTCCCTCGCTGTCGCGCCAGTCAAAATGCAGGAATTCGTCCGCGGCGAATTGTGTGGCCGGCAGGCGGGCCACCTCGACGGCGCGGTCGGTCGGGCAAAGGCACGACCAGGTTCCGCACGCGCTGACGCTGCCACCGGTGGCCACGCGCCGCGCCTTGATCGTGAGCGAAACCGCCTGGTTCGTGTCATTGACCGCCCACAGAACGATGTCGCCGGTCGCGGCGTCGGGCTGTGCGGTCACCAGCACCGGCGCCTGGAACCTGCGCGCCATGTAGTGCATCAGTTTCCAGCCGCCGCCATACTCCAGCGACGCCCAGCTCGCCACCGGCCAGGTATCGTTGAGCTGCCAGTACAGCGTGCCCATGCAGCGTGGCTTGGCCGAGCGCCAGAACTCGATCGCGGTCTTCATCGCCAGCGCCTGGCTGACTTGGGAAAGCCAGGTCATGTCCTCGAACTTCTCGGGGAAGCGGAAATAACGCGCCAGCGTCTCGACGATGCGGCTGTTGCCGCCATGATTGCGCTGGTGCACGTCCATGACGGATGACGACACGTTGCGGTCTTCCGGCTCGGTGAAGCTTGCGATGATCCGGTTCGAGGGAAACGACTGGAAGCCGAACTCCGAGCAGAAGCGCGGCCTCACGCTGCGATAGTGCTCGAAATCCTTGGACGAATGCCACACGTCCCAGAAATGCATGTCGCCCGAGCTGTCGTCATGCCAGCCGTCACCGAAATCGAGCGGCCCGACCGATGGCGATGACGGCCAGAAGGCGACATCCGGCTTTTCCTCCGCCACCGCTTCCTCGAGGCTCGCGTTGAGCCGTGCATAGACGGCGAGATAGCGGTCGCGGTTGGCGCGGGCCTCGGGATACCAGGTCAGCGCCCCGATCACCTCGTTGTCGCCGCACCACAACGCCAGGCAGGGATGGCCCGACAGCCGCCGGATCTGCTGGCGGACCTCGCGCCTGACGCCGCCGAGCCAGGCGTGATCATGGGCCGGGTAGAGGCTGCAGGAGAACATGAAG
The DNA here is from genome assembly GCA_019084245.1 of Hoeflea sp. GTDB lineage: Bacteria > Pseudomonadota > Alphaproteobacteria > Rhizobiales > Rhizobiaceae > Hoeflea. Next base: position 50,331 of record JAHRFE010000029.1, on the reverse strand, counting down.
TCCTGCCAGACCATCAGCCCGAGTTCGGAGCACAGCTCGTAAAACCAGTCCGGCTCGTATTGGCCGCCGCCCCAGACGCGGATCATGTTCATGTTGGCCTCGACCGCGGAGATGAGCCGGTCGCGCACGACCTCCTGCGTCGCCCGCGCCGGAAGTGCGTCGGCGGGAATCCAGTTGGCGCCGCGCATGAAGATCTCGCGCCCGTTGACGCGGAAGGCGAACCGGGCGCCGACCTCGTCCGCATCGGTCACAAGCTCGACCGTTCTGAGCCCGATGCGGCGGGTGACCATGTCCTGTCCCAGCCGAAGCTCGAGATCGTACATCGATTGGGATCCATGCCCCGCCGGCCACCACAGCTCGGGATTTTCGATCGTCAGGGACAGCCGCGCCGTGCCCTCGCCGGGCCAGACCTGAACGGTGTCATCGGCCGATTGGCCGCCGCACCGCGCCCCGATCTCGATCTCGCCGGGCGCAAAGGCGGTGTAATGCAGGTCAAGTTCAAGCGTGACCTTGCCGTCCCGATGCACCTGGCGGATCATGACGTCATCGAGCCGCGCCACCTCGCAGCGCCTCAGCGTCACCGGCCCGCAAAGCCCGAGCGGCGAAAGCGCGATGTTCCAGTCCCAGCCGGCGTCGCAATGGGTCTTGCGCAGGAAATTGTAGTGCGGGATGCGGTTGTTGTCCTTGGTATAGGGAACCGGATAGGGCGAAGCGGCGGCCCTGGCGGCGGCCTCCGTGGAATTGGACAGGAAGCGGACCTCAAGACGGTTCTCGCCGGTCAGCAGTTTTTCGCCCACCTCGAAATCCTGCCGCAGGAAACGGTTGTCGACGCGGCCCAGCATATGGCCGTTCAGCCGGATTTCGGCCACGCAGTCGATGCCGTCGAAGGAGAGGGTCCAGAAGCCGCCGGTATCCGCGAAATCGAAGTATCTGGTTGCGGTCCATTCGCCTTGATGGACCCAGTCGAGCGAAACCTCGGTGTCGCGCCAGTAGGGATCGGTGATGATGCCCGCCTCGAGCAGGGCCGAATGAACGTCGCCCGGCACGGCGAGCGCCACACTGTGCTCGCCATTGGTCACGGTCCAGCCTTGCGACAGCTCCAGAGTCGTGGCGGTGGAATCTGGCTGAAATGTCATGGTGCGGCTCCGGCGGATGAAGGGCAGGTGCGGTAAATGCCATGTTTGCCCGCGATGAGAAAGACAAGCCCGGCAGTTTTGCCGTCAGCCGGCGAATGGAGCCCGGCGCGCGAGCCTTGGCGAATTGTCTTTGCGGATGCATTTCTGTAGTGCTCGTCCTGGTCGCGCGAATGATTGGAGAGACCCGATGAGCGTTGAAGAGTATGCACCGGATCATCTTCCCGGCACAAAGCGCAAGCGCGGCAAGGGCGTGGGCGCGGTGTACGACACGATCAAGCACGAGATCCTCGACCTGACGCTCGCGCCAGGCAGCCCGATCGACGAGGTCAGGCTCTCGGAGCGCTTCGGCATCTCGCGCACGCCCATCCGCGAGGCGATGGTCAAGCTTGCGGGCGAGGGCCTGGTCGTCACCCTTCCCAACCGCTTCACCATCGTGGCGCCGATCGACTTTCCCAATCTGTCGCAGTTCTTCGACGCGCTGTCGCTGATGTACCGGGTGACCACCCGTCTTGCCGCCGCCAACCGCACCGCGGCCGATCTCGTCCGGATTCGCGCGCTTCAGGATCACTATGCAGAGGCGGTGGAGGCCAGGGACGTGCCGGAGATGATCGAGGTCAACCGGAATTTTCATGCCGAGATCGCGCGCGCCGGCAACAACCGCTATTACACCGAGCTTTTCGAGAGACTGCTGGACGAGGGCAGGCGGCTGCTCCGGCTCTACTATTCCTCCTACAATGACAAGCTGCCGCGGATCTACCTTCAGGAGCATGAGGACATGGTGGCGGCCATTGAACGGGGGGACATCGATACTGCGGACCGCATCGCCCATGCCCATGCCCAGCAGATCGTCAAGCAGATCCAGGCCAGCATCACCGCGGACCATCGCGTGAACGCCAACATACCCCTCTGACAAGGAAGACAGGGCAGGTCCTCTGTGGCTTCCCGACCCATGTGTGGGGCGGCTGTGGCAGGCAGAATCTCGCCCACATATTTTATGTCGACAACAAAAATACAATACGATATGGTTTTTGCGTCTCCACAGAGAGGCGGGCACGGGGGCTCGGCCGCAAGGGCGCGACCGTCCGCCGGTCAGAACACCATCAACCGTCCGCGTTGCTGCGCGGCCAGATCACAGAGGGTTCTATGTTTCAAAAATTCAGGAAGTGGGCGCTGGTCTCAATGCTGTCTGTCGCGGCATTGCCTGCATCAGCCCAGGAAGTAACGTGGCAGGTGCCGACATCGGTTCCGGAAGGCTCTCCCTTCTATGTCAATTTTCTTGAACGTTTCGCGGACAATGTCGACGTTCTGACCAGTGGCCGCGTGCTCATCGAGCCTTTCGGCGCAGGTGTGCTGGTGCCCGCATTGCAGGTCTATGACGGTGTACGCGACGGCATTGTCCAGGCAGGACATTCCACGCCGAGCTATCTCGTCAACCAGGATCCGCTCAACGCCATTTTCGCGGGCTTTCCCGGCGGCATGGGCCCCGAGGCCTTCACGACCTGGATCTACGAGAAGGGCGGCAAGGACAAGCTGAGCGAACTGCGCGCCAAGGAAGGTTTCAAGAACCTGATCGTCGGCATCGGTTCGTCGGAAGTGATGGCGCATTCGAACGTGCCGATCACCAAGGCCGAGGATCTCAAGGGCATGAAGTACCGCACCTCCGGTCCGTGGGCCAAGGTGATGGAAGAATATTTCGGCGCGGTTCCGACCGTCGTTCCGCCCGGCGAAATCTACACGCTGCTGCAGCGCAAGGGCGTCGATCTGATCGAATGGGGTCCGCCGTCGGCCAACATGCCCGAAGGCTTTCATGAAGCGGCGAAATACATCATCGTGCCGGGCGTGCACCAGCCGACCTTCCTGTGGGAAGTCGTGCTCAAGCAGGAAACCTGGGATGCGCTGCCCGACGACCTGAAGCCGCTGATCGAGAAGGCCGCGGAATTGACCACCATGCAGGCGCTGGTGCATTTCTACGGGGAAGACGTTGTCGCCATGGACAGCTACCGCAAGGGCCCCAACGAGGTGATCACGCTGTCGCCTGAGTTCATCAAGCAGCTCTCTGACGCGGGCGTTGACTGGATCGGCAAGACCGCCGAGGCGCAGAAGGCCGACGGCAAGCCGGAGATGGCTGAAGTTCTCGCCGACTACACCGCCTTCAAGGACCTGTGGTCCGCGGAAAGCAGCTACCTGGTTCGCAACCAGGACTGATAGGGGCTCACCACCGTCATGACCAAGCTGTTCAAACTCGTCGACGCATTCTCCCGTCTGCTGTTTTGGATCGCCCAGATCGTGACGGTGGTTCTTGTCATCGCGATGATTTACGAAGTGGTGGCGCGCTATGCTTTCGGCGCGCCAACCATGTGGGCCTTCGACATCTCCTACATGGCCACCGGCTCGCTGTTCGTCCTCGGCGCCGCCTATGCCCTGCATGAAGACGCCCATGTGCGCATCGACTTCCTGGCCCAGAAAATGCCGGTCGGCTTCCGGCGCCGGCTCGAAGGCTTCGTCTTCGTCTTCCTGCTGACGCCGATGTTCGCGGCCCTGTCGAAATTCGCGGTCGAGCGGGCCTGGCGGGCCTGGACAACCTCCGAAGTCGAGACGGTCAGTCCCTGGGCGCCAATGGTTTGGCCGTTTTTCTCGATCCTCGCCATAGGGCTGATAGCGTTGACCCTGCAACAGCTTGTCCACGGTCTGCGGGTGTTCCGTGGCCAGGACGACCAGCCGTTCAAACTGGAAGCCTGAGCCATGACCATTGCCGCTTTGATGTTTCCCGCATTGTTCGTGCTTGTGCTCACCGGCATCCCGATCGCGTTTTCGCTCGCCATCGTCTCGGCCGCCGCGGGCCTTGCCAAATTCGGCCCGAATGCCTTTGCCCAGCTCTACGGCGCGTTCTATTCGGCATCGACGAATTTCATTCTCGCCGCCATTCCGATGTTTGTGCTGATGGGCGCCATTCTGGAACGCTCCGGCATTGCCGAGCGCCTGTTCCTCGTCATGCAGATATGGCTCAGGCGGCTGCCCGGCGGCCTGGCGGTCGCCACCATTGCGATGGGCGCGATCTTCGCCGCTGCCGCCGGGGTGGTGGGCGCGGTCGAGGTGATGATCGGGATGATGGCGATTCCCGCGATGAAGCGCGGCGGCTATCCCAACAACCAGATTGCCGGGACCATCTGCGCCGGCGGCTCGCTCGGAACGATGATCCCGCCCTCGGTCATTGCGGTGATGTATGCCTCCCTGGCGCAGATGTCGGTGGGCGAGCTTCTGGCCGGCATGATGTTGCCGGGATTGCTGATGGTCGGCCTGTTCATCGTCTATCTGATCATCCAGGGGGTTCTCTCGCCGCCGCGACCGCTCGCTCAAGATAGTGAGCCAGAAATGCCGCTCGCGGAGAAGCTGTGGCTGACATTCACTTCGCTTCTACCGATCTGCCTGCTCATTTTCGCGGTGCTGGGATCATTGCTCGCGGGCATTGCCTCGCCCACGGAAGCAGCGTCAGTGGGCGCCGTCGGCGCGACGCTCCTGAGCATCTTCTATGGCCGCTTCAATCTCGGCATGCTGTTTGAATCGCTCCGGATCACGGTCCGGATTTCGGCGATGATCCTGTTGATCGTTGCCGCAGGCACCATGTTCATGGGAACCTTTGCGGCCAATGGCGGCTCGCGCATGATCCGTTCGTTCATCGACGCAGCAGGCTTTGGCGACACCGGCATGATCATCTTCTTTCTGGTGATCGTGCTGCTTCTGGGCTTCGTGCTTGACTGGACCGCAAATGTGCTGATCGCGGTGCCGCTGTTCACGCCCTTCATCCGGTCTGCCGGGATCGATCCGGTCTGGTTCGGCACCATGATGATCATCGTCATCCAGACGAGCTACTTGACGCCGCCGATGGCCTCGTCGATCTTCTATCTCAAGTCCATCGCGCCGCCGGACATGACCTATGGCCAGATGTGCCGCGGGGTCGTGCCCTTCATCGGGCTGCAGATCGCGACGCTGCTGGCGGTGGCGCTGTTTCCGGTGCTGGCGACATGGCTTCCCTCGCAGATCGTCGGATTCTAAAACCTCTTCACTGACAACAAAGGACTAACCCGATGGACGACACCATTTTCAAAGGCTGCATTCCCGCACTCATGACCCCGTGCAAGCCCGACCGGACGCCGGATTTCGATGCGATGGTGCGCAAGGGCAAGCAACTGGTCGATGCCGGGATGTCCGGTGTGGTCTATTGCGGCTCGATGGGCGACTGGCCGCTGCTCTCCGACGCGCAGCGCATGGAAGGCGTTGCCCGGCTGGTGGATGCCGGGGTTCCAACGATGGTTGGAACCGGCGCGATCAACAGCGCCTCTGCTGTCGCCCACGCCGCTCACGCCGCCGAAGTTGGAGCGCAAGGCCTGATGCTGATCCCGCGCGTGCTCTCGCGCGGCAGCTCTGCTGCGGCCCAGGCCGCCCATTTCAAGGCGATCCTGTCCGTCGCCCCGGAGCTTCCGTCGGTGATCTACAACAGCCCCTATTACGGGTTCGCCACCCGGGCCGACCTGTTCTTCGCGCTGCGCAAGGATCACCCCAACCTGATCGGCTTCAAGGAATTCGGCGGCGCGGCCGACCTGCGCTACGCGGCCGAGAACATCACATCCGCCGATGACAGCATCACCCTGATGGTCGGCGTCGACACCAATGTCTTCCACGGCTATGTCAATTGCGGCGCCACCGGCGCGATCACCGGCATCGGCAATGCGCTTCCGAAGGAAGTGCTGCATCTGGTCTCGCTGTGCAAAAAGGCGGCTGCTGGCGACGCCAAGGCGCGCGCACGCGCCAAACAGCTCGACGAGGCGCTGGGTGTGCTGTCCTCGTTCGACGAGGGCGCGGACCTCGTGCTCTATTACAAGCACCTGATGGTGCTCAACGGCGACGCGGAATACACCCTGCACTTCTACGAGACCGACGCGCTCTCGGCGTCGCAGAAGAACTATGTCGAGACCCAGTACCAGCTGTTCAAGACCTGGTACGCCGAGTGGTCGGCGCAGGGCTGAAACATCCGCCATCATGCTCTTTCCAGCCCGGGATCCGCGAGCGGAGTCCGGGCTGATTGCTGCCAGAACAGGCGCAAAAGTTCCCAACTGCAAGCCGCCCCGTAACCGGCCGTAGGGTCGGCCGGTCGCGGCGGCCTGGCCTGGTGCGGCCGCCTCGGAACTCCACGCAAAGCCTTGAGATCGCTGCCCGTTGAGCCCCGATCACATTACCAATCGTTAAGTTGATGCGCCCGCAAAACGGGTTCAGTCAGAAAGCCGGGAGGATTTTTGAACCGTCAGAAAGATATTGAAATGCCGACCCTGCTCAACCGCTATGCAACCCCCTTCATCACCGGCCTTTTTCTCGTTTCGCTCGTCTCGGGCGTGGCGCTGTTCTTCCATTGGGGATCGTTCGCCTTCCACGGCATGCATGAATGGCTGTCTATGGTTCTGATCGTCCCTTTCGTCCTGCATGTCTGGAAGAACTGGCGTCCGCTTCTCAATTACATCAAGAAGCCGCCAATGCTGGTCGCCATCGTGGTGTCGCTCGTTGCCGGACTGGCTTTCGCCCTGCCGGCCATGACTGGTCAGGACGCCGGCGGATCACCGCAGCGTGTGGTTTTCGAAGCCTTTGAAAACGGCGCGCTTGCAAACATTGCACCGCTCTTTGGCCATGACGGGGAGGGCCTGACCAGCGTCCTCCGCGGCAACGGCCTGACGGTCGCAAACCCCGACGCGACAATCAAGGCAATCGGCGAGGCCTCGGGAAAATCAGCCTTCGAGGTGATCGGCCAGATCGCAGCCGTGAAACGCTGACCCGCAGTTCCCGCATTCAAGTCATGGACTGTCCCGCATCTGGACTTGCGGGACAGGTTCATGTTTCCCGCGCTCAAGCGGACTTCAACCTTCCCCATTTCGCAATCGAATGCACTCCAGACGTGACGCTGTGGCGTTCGGGGCCTTGACACGAATCCTCAAGTGTTTCACTCTGCATCGTATTGTTTCATTGAGTGAAACAAAATTGGGAGGATGGAATGAAGAGATTATCTGTTCTGGCAGGCATGGCCCTGCTGGTGTTGCCCTCGCTGGCGAACGCGCAGGAAGTGACCCTGAAAATGGGTCACGCAGCCGCATCGACCCATGTGTTCCACACGGGTCTTGAGATCTTCGCCGAGAAGGTCGCGGAAAAGACAGATGGCAATGTCAAGATCGAAGTTTATGGCGACCGCCAGCTCGGCGATGACAAGCAATTGCTGGAAGGCATCCAGATCGGCCTGATCGACGGAGCCCTGGTCTCCTCGGCGACGCTGCCTCTGGTTCTTGGCGCCGCGTCCTTTGACGCCCTGCAGCAGCCTTTCACCGTGTCGACCTATGAGCAGCTCTCCGCGGTTCTCACATCGGATCTGGGTGACGAGCTTCTGGCGACGCTCGATGAAAAGAACATCAAGGGCCTTGGCTTTGTCGAGGCGGGGCTTCGCCACTTCCTCGTCAAGGACAAGCAGGTCACCAGCCTGGCGGACTTCAAGGGCCTGAAGACACGCATCGTGCCGATCCCGCTGCACAAGGCAATCTGGGAGACCATCGGCGTCAACCCGATCGGCATGGCCTATGGCGAGGTCTATTCGGCGCTCGAAACCGGCACCATCGACGCGGTCGAGATCAATGTCTCCTCGGTCAAGTCGGAAAGCCTCTACAACGCGGCCAAGCAGGTCACGCTGACCGGCCATTATTTCTGGCCCGGCGTCATCATGATGTCAGGTGCTGCCTGGGACAAGCTGAGCGACGCGGACAAGGCTGCGGTCGAGCAGGCCGGCAAGGAAGCAACAGCCGAAGCCTACGCGCTGGCGGCCTCCCAGGAAGCCGACACCATTGCCTTCCTTGAAGAGAATGGCGTGACCATCAACAAGCTCGGCGATCTCGACGATCTCAAGGCCCTGACTGCCCCGGTGGTGACCACCTGGAAGGAAAAGGACCCGATGATCGCCAGGTTCGACGAAGCCTTCGCAAAGGGCCAGTGACCGCCATGGCGTCAACCAAGGTCTATGGCTGGGACAGGCTTCCCCGGGAACAGGTTCGCGAAGGTGTTTCGCGAACCGCCTTCCGCGGCGACAACGCCCTGATGGTGATGAACTGGCTGGAGCCGGGAATGGAGAAGAAGCCCCATTCCCACCCCTTCGAGCAACTCGCCTATGTCGTGTCGGGCCGTGTCCGGTTCGAGATCGGGGATGATGTGGTAGAGGTGGGCGCGGGCGAGATGGTGCGCATTCCCCCCGATGTCGTCCATTGCGGCGAAGCCATCGGCGAGGAGGTTGCGCTCAATCTCGATGTGTTCGCTCCGGTGCGCGAGGATTACAAGCATCTGACCGAGTACCAGGAAGCCGATTTCGACTGAAATCCTGAATTAACCTCCTGTGCCCAAGCAGGAATGGCCCGGCGTTCTTCGCCGGGCCCCAGGAAAAACGCGCTCAAAATGCGCCAAGATGTGGCCAGCAAAGAGGAGTTGATGTCGTGACACTATCAGCATTTCATCATGCCTTTCGCAGGGGTCTCGGAGCGCTTCTCGTCGCGCTGATGGCCTTGCTGCTGACGGTGATGGTGGCGCAGGTGATCATGCGCTACGGCCTGAATTCCTCGCTTTTGTGGTCGGAGGAACTGTGCCGCTATCTGCTCATCTGGACATCGTTCCTGGCGATGATCTTTGCCTATGAGCGCGGCGAGATCGCCGCACTCTCGATCCTCGCCAATGCGCTGCCGCGGGTGCCGGCGCTGATGCTGGCGATCCTCGGCGGCGTGCTGTCCGCGGCGATGTGCGTAGCCCTTGCCTGGTACGGCTATATCTATGCCGACATTGCCGGATCGCAGCCCATCCCGGCGCTGAGTTTCATTCTCGAAGACCTGTTCGGTGCCGACGCGCCGCAAGCGCCCCGCGTGTTCTGGGTCTATTTTGCTCTGCCGCTGGGCATGAGCCTGCTGGCGCTGCGCATCATCGCCGACATTGTTTCTTATGCGCGCGCCTGGAGGAACGGACAGTCGTTGCAGGATCTGGCACATCAGGGAGGCCAAGGCCTGTGACACTTTATCTTCTCTCCTTCCTGGGCTTCATGGTGATCGGCATTCCGGTTGCCTTCAGCCTCGGACTTTCCTCGCTCACCTATCTGATCGTCAACGACCAGCTGCACCTGCTCATCGGCTTTCCGCAGAAGATGATCGCCGGCATCGACAATTTCGTGCTGCTGACGATCCCGTTCTTCATCCTGGCCGGCAACCTGATGAACTCGGCTGACCTGACCCGCCAGATCGTCCGCTTCGCGCAGATGCTCGTGGGCCGGGTCCGGGGTGGGCTGGCCGCGGTCAATGTGCTGGCCAGCATGATGTTCTCGGGCGTGAGCGGCGCCGCCACCGCCGAAGCCTCGGCGATCGGCAGCGTCATGATTCCGGCGATGCAGCGCGACGGCTACAAGCCCGAATATGCCGCGGCGCTCACCGCTGCCGGCTCGATTCTGGGACCGCTGGTTCCGCCCTCGCTGGCGCTCATTCTCTATGGCGTGCTCACCGGCACCTCGATCGCCGATCTGTTCCTGGCCGGGATCGTCCCCGCCTTCGCGCTCTGCGGCGGGCTTCTCGTCTATGTCCTCGTCAAAGCCAGGCGCGAGGATCACCCGCTGCCGGCTGCCATTCCCGCCGCGGAGCGCTGGCCGCTGGCGGTCAGGGCGGTGCCGGCGCTGTTGCTGCCGGTCATCATCGTCGGCGGCATCCGCTCGGGCGTCTTCACCCCGACCGAAGCCGCCGCCGTCGCCGTGGTCTATGCGCTGGCCGTGGGCCTGCTGCTCTACCGCACGCTCAATGCCAGGAAGATCGTGACGTCCTTCTACGAGGCCGCCACCATGACCGCCGGCGTGATGCTGATCGTCGCCATGGCCAGCATGACCTCCTTCATTCTCGGCATCGAGAACATCCCGCGCGAAGTTGCGGCCCAGATGCTCGAGATCAGCACCTCGCCCTTCGTGCTGATCCTGCTCCTGAACCTGGTGCTCCTGGTGCTGGGCCTGTTCCTCGAGCCGCTGGCGGCTCTGGTCCTGGTGATGCCGATCCTCAACGAGATGTTCCCGCTCCTGGGCATCGACCCGGTCCAGTTCGGCGTCATGGTCGTGCTCAACCTGATGATCGGCATGATCACGCCGCCGGTGGGCCTGTGCCTGTTCATCGTCTCGGCCATCGGCAAGACGCCGCTCGAAAAGGTGGCCGTCGCGATCCTGCCGATGATCGGGATCTCCCTCATCATCCTCGCCCTGGTCGCCTTCGTGCCGTCTCTGACACTGACGCTGCCAGGCCTGTTTCCGGGATAATGCCATGAAAGACACGAGCAAGATCAACAACCACTCGGCCATCGCCGCCTTCCAGATCATCGAGGAAATGGCCCCGATGAACGAGGACGTGCGCATCACGGATCTGGCCAAGCGGCTCGGCATGCCGCGGGCGAAAATCTACCGCTACCTGCAGACGCTGTGCAACATCGGCTATGTCCGCCAGGACCCGGTGACCGAACGATATCGGCTCACCCTCAAGCTGTTCCATGTCGGCCAGGCGATTGCCGACGGCACGCAGCTCACAAGCACCGCCCGGCCGGTGATGGTGCAGTTGCGCGACAAGGCGGGGCTCACCTGCACGCTCTCCATTCCCGAAGACGGGGGAATGCGCGTGGTGGACATCGTGCGCGTCGATTCCCCGGTCCAGATCGTCACCAAGCCCGGCGCGCTGTTGTCCTTTCATGCCTCGGCGCAGGGCAAGGTGGCGCTGGCCTTCGGGGACGCCGAGCTGCTGCCGGCCCAGCTTGCCGCCGACCATCCGCCGATGGCCAATGGCGAGGCCTTCGATCCCGAACGCCTCAAGGCCGAAATCGCTCGCGCCGGCAAGGCCGGATGGGCCGTGGCGCCGGAGGAGACATTGAGAGGCGTGAACGCGATTTCGGCGCCGATCTTCGATCTCGAGAACAGGTTCATCGCCACCATCACCGTCGCCGGTTCGCTGCAGGAAATACCCGCCGAGCCGCCGACCCAGCTTTGCGCCGCCGTTACCCAGGCCGCGCGCGCCATTTCCAGAGACTTGGGATGCACGGAGTACCCGACATGACACGCTATTCGCTCGCCATCGACATTGGCGGAACCTTCACCGACGCCGTCCTTCTGGCCTCCGACGGCCAGAGCTATGTCGACAAGACCCTGACCACCCACGATAACCTGCTTGAGGGCTTCTTCCGGGGCGTCGATCTGGTGCTCGGCAAGGCGGGCATCGCGCCCGGCGATGTCGATGACGTCATCGTCCATGCCACCACCGTCGTCACCAACGCGCTGATCGAACGCAAGGGGCCGCCAGTTGCGCTGCTGCTCACCGAAGGGTTCCGCGACGTCCTCTATATCCGCGAGGAGCACCGCTATGACATGTACGACCCGCAGATCGAGTTTGCCGAACCGCTGATCCCGATGGAGCGCACCTTCACCGTGCGCGAACGCACCTATGCCGATGCCACCGTGGAGACCACCGTCGACCGCGCCGAAATCATCGACATCATCGCCAGGTGCCGTGAGATGGGCATTGTCTCGGTCGCCGTCTGCTTTCTCAACTCCTACCGCAACGGTTCGAACGAGGAGGAGGTCCGGCGGATCTTTGCGGAAGAAGCGCCCGATATCTATGTCTCGCTGTCGAGCGTGATTGCGCCGCAGATGCGCGAGTATCTGCGCGCCTCGACCGTGGCGATCAACGCCTACACGGTGCCGATCACCAGGCCCTATCTGTCGGCGCTGATCACCGAGCTCAAGGCCCGCGGCTTCTCCCAGCAGCCGCTGATCATGCTGTCGAATGGCGGCGTCATCGGCGCGGAGCGGGCGAGCACCATTCCGGTCCGCATGATCGAATCGGGTCCTGCCGCCGGCGCGCTGGTGGCCTGCTATTTCTCCCGCATCTTCGGCATTCCCGATCTCATCTCATTCGACATGGGCGGCACCACCGCCAAGGCCTGCATGGTCCAGGGCCACGAGCCCCTGGTCACCGGCACCTTCGAGGTCGACCGGCGCTACCGGTTCAAGCCGGGGAGCGGCATGCCGATCACGGTGCCCTCGATCGACATGATCGAGATCGGCGCGGGTGGCGGCTCGATCGCCTCGGTGGATGATCTGGGCCTGCTCAAGATCGGCCCGGAAAGCGCCGGCTCCATGCCGGGGCCGGCCTGCTACGGCCGCGGCGGCGTCGACCCTTGCGTCACCGACGCCGACGTGGTGCTGGGCATCCTCGATCCAAAACGGTTCCTCGGCGGCGACATGCAGCTCGACACCGCGGCGGCCGAGAAGGCGCTCGACGAACTGGGCGCAAAGCTCGGCATCTCCCGGCCGCAAGCTGCCTGGGGCGTGTTCGAAGTCGTCTGCGAACAGATGGCGGCGGCGACAAGGACGCATGCCACCGAGCGCGGCATCGACTATCGCGGCCTGCCGCTGCTGGCCTTCGGCGGCGCCGGCCCGGTTCACGCCTGCATGGTGGCGGAACTCACCGAAAGCACCAAGGTCATCTACCCGCCGCTCGCCAGCGTGCTGTCGGCTTTCGGAACCCTGGTGACGCCGGCGCAGATCGACCTCGTCCGCAGCCTGGTCTCGCCGCTTGGCGCCCTTGACTGGGCCGCGGTCGATGCGGTGCTGGCCAGCATGACGAAGGAAGGCGGCGACGCGCTGCGCGAGGCTGGCATCCCCGACAGCGAGGCCCGCTTCGCCCATGCGGTGGAAATGCGCTATTCCGGCCAGCAATCCGAAGTCCGGATCAATCTTCCGGCCGATGTGATCGCAGCGCGCGACACAAAGCGGATCGAGGAGCTGTTCGAGACCGAGTATCACCATCAATACGGTCTCAAACTCAGCGGAATGGGGATCGAGATCGTCAACTGGCTGGTGACCGCCAGCGGATCGCAGGCCGACAGGCCGGCTGCCCGCCAGGCGAGCTCCGGGGCTGATCGGAAGGCCGACAGCCGCACTGTCTTCATCCATGGCAAGCCGCAAACCGTCGAGGTTCACCAGCGCTCGATGATCACGGCGGACGATGTCATCGCCGGCCCGGTGATCATCGAGGAACGCGAAACAACAATCTTCATTCTCGAAAACTGGGTTGCAACCCTGCATGCGAGCGGCAGCATCGTTGCCGAAAAGACAAAGGGAGCCTCATGATGGACGGCGTCGAACTTCAGATCCTGTGGAGCAATCTCATCGGTATCGTCTCCGAGCAGGCGCGGGCGCTGCAGCGCATCGCCTTCAGTCCGATCGTGCGCGAGGCGGGCGATCTCGCCAACGGCCTGTTTGACGAGAATGCAAGGATGGTGGCCCAGGCGGTCACTGGCACGCCGGGGCACATCAACTCGCTCGCCGCCGCCGCCCGCAACCTGCTTGAGCACACCGATATGGACAAGTTGCGTCCGGGCGATGTTCTGATCACCAATGATCCCTGGATGTCGGCCGGGCATTTCTTCGACATCACCGTCATCTCGCCGATCTTCCGCAATGGCCGGATCATCGCCTATGCGGGCTCGACCATCCACCACTCCGACATCGGCGGCTACGGCATCGGCTCGGGCGCGCGGGACATCCACGAGGAAGGCCTCTGGATCCCGGTGATGAAGCTCTATGAGGAGGGCCGGCCCAACGAAACGCTGTTCTCGATCATCAAGCGCAACGTGCGCACGCCCGATGCGCTGATGGGCGATCTTGGCGCGCAAGTGTCGAGCGGCATGATCGCTTCCGAGCGGCTGAACGCGCTATGCGACCGCTACGGACTCGAGGACATTTCCACCCTGTCGCAAGAAATCATCGCGCGGTCGGAAAAGGCCACGCGGGACGCCATTGCCAAGCTGCCCGCGGGGACCTGGCACGGCGCCTCGAAGTTCGACGTGCCCGGCGGCGAGGTGATCGACCTCAAGACCGCCGTGACCGTCGATCCGGAAGCGGGCGAAATCACCATTGATTTCGAAGGCTCCTCGGGCCCCAGCGCCATGGGCATCAACGTGGTTCCGGCCTACACCCACGCCTACGCCACCTTCGCCATCCGCTCGACGCTCAACCCGGACCTGCCCAACAACGCAGGCTCGCTGGCGCCGATCAAGATCAGGCTGCCCGAGCACTGCGTGGTTAATGCGCGCTATCCCTCGCCGGTCAACGCGCGGCATGTGGTCGGCATGTATGTGCCGTTTCCGATTCTCAAGGCACTGGCGCAGATCCTGCCCGACGCCGTCATCGCCGAGGGTTCGGGCGCGGTCTGGACCATCCAGATCCAGGGCAAGGACGCCCAGGGAAAGCCCTTCACCAGCTCCATGTTCAACTATTCGGGCGGCATGGGCGCGCGCGCCCACAAGCCCGGCCTCTCGGCGATCTGCTATCCCACCGGGGTCTCCGCGGTTCCCGTCGAGGTGCTGGAGGCGTCCTACCCGATTGCCTTCACCTGCAAGGAACTGGAACGCGGAACCGGCGGAACCGGCCGCCAGCCCGGCGGCGACGGCCAGCGCATCGGCTACCGCATGCGCACCAATTCGCGCTGGTTGCTCAACACCATCCCAAGCCGGCTCGCCTATGGACCGGAAGGCATTTTCGGCGGCGGCGACGGCGCCAAGGGAACCTTCCGGATCAATGGCGAGGATGTGGCCGACACGCGCAAGCGCGAGATGAACCCCGACGACGAGGTGTTCATGATCACGCCCGGCGGCGGCGGCTACGGCGAGGCTTGATCCCGAGCCTGCCAGCCGTAAGCTGTGAGCTAGGAGCCTTGGATGAAGGTCCGGCAGGACTGTGGAGAGACACGATGAATCTGGCTGAATGGCTGGTGCGCACGGCAAAGAGACACGCTGAGAGGCCTGCGCTTCTCCTGGGCGAAGAGGTGGTGGCGTCCTATGCTGATTTCGCTTTGCATGCGGCGCAGATCGCCGCGTCCCTGCGTCTGCGGCACGGGATCCGGCCTGGCGACCGCGTCGCCATCTTCATGAAGAACAGCCCGGCCTATCTCGAACTGCTCTACGGCATCTGGTTCTGCGGCGCGGTCGCGGTTCCCATCAACGCCAAGCTGCACGCCCGCGAGGCGGCCTTCATCATCGCCGATTCGGAAAGCCGCGTGGCCTTCGTGGCGGGGGAGGGCGAACTGGCCGCCCTTCTGCCAGCCGGTTGCACAGTGCACGATCTCGAAACGGCGCCCGCCTTTGAAGCGGACGGCGACGCGCTCGCAGCCCCGGTTGCCCGCCAGGCGGACGATCTCGCCTGGCTGTTCTACACCTCGGGCACCACCGGCAAGCCCAAGGGCGTGATGCTCTCCAATGCCAACCTCCACGCCATGACCTATGCCTATTTCGTCGATGTCGATGATGTGCTGGAAGAGGACGCGGCGGTCTATGCGGCGCCGCTGTCGCATGGCGCGGGGCTCTACAATTTCATGCATGTGCTGCGCGGTTCGCGCCATGTGATCCCCGCCTCGGGCGGATTCGATGCCCTGGAGATCTGCGCGCTTGCGCCCAGGCTCAACAACGTGACCATGTTCGCAGCCCCCACCATGATCAACCGGCTCCTGTCCGTCGCGCGCCAGACCGGCTATGCGGGGGAGGGCCTGCGCACCATCGTCTATGGCGGCGGCCCGATGTATCTGGCCGACATCGAGGCGGCCACGGCTCAGTTCGGCGCGCGCTTCGTGCAGATCTACGGGCAGGGGGAATCCCCGATGACCCTGACGGCGCTGCCGCGCGGCGACATCATCGATCGCTCGCATCCGCGCTGGCGCGATCGACTGGCCTCGGTCGGCCGCGCCCAGTCCTGCGTGCGCATCCGCATCGTCGGCCCGGACGGCGAGGACAAGGCGACGGGGGAGATCGGCGAGATCATCGCTTCGGGGTCGCCGGTGATGAGGGGCTACTGGAACAATCCGGACGCAACCGCGCAAGCCATCAGGGATGGCTGGCTCTGGACCGGCGACATGGGCTCGCTCGATGAAGACGGCTACCTCACCCTGCGCGACCGCTCCAAGGACGTCATCATCTCGGGCGGAACCAACATCTATCCGCGCGAGGTCGAGGAAGCGCTGCTGACCCATCCGGGAGTGGCGGAGGTCTCGGTCATCGGCCGCCCCAGCGCCGAATGGGGCGAAGAGGTGGTCGCAGTCGTGGTTCTGGCCGGATCCGAAACGCCCTCCGCCTCCGAACTCGATGCCCACTGCCGCACCCAGATTGCCAGTTTCAAACGCCCCAAGGCCTATGTTTTTGAAACCGAGCTGCCCAAGAACAATTACGGCAAGGTGCTCAAGACCGAACTCAGGACCCGGTTTTCGGCTATTTGACCCGCCATTTCAGTCCGGGCGAGGCCTGTCAGCTTCGAATTCCTGTGAAATCAGACGGGTATGGTCATACGTCGCAGATCGCTTTCCGGCATGGACATGGCCCCGGACCGCAGAGTATGTGTCTGTCCCGGAGGGTGCCTGTCAGGTCTTCAGGCACGCTTTCACGAGCTTTTTCGATTTTGGAGGAAACATAATGGATCGTCGTTCTTTTATTCGCAACGCAGGGATTGTCGGGGCAGGCGCCGTCGCCACGGGCCTGGCCGCGCCTGCTATTGCTCAAGGCAACATCACCTGGCGCATGGTTACGACCTGGCCGAAGAACTTCCCCGGCCTGGGCGTCGGCGCACAGCGGCTGGCGGATCGCATCACGGCCGCATCCGGCGGTCGCCTGACCATCCAGGTCTATTCCGCCGGTGAACTGGTACCGCCGCTTCAATCGCTGGATGCCGTCATCGACGGTACTGCCGAAATGAGCCATGGCGCAGCCTATTACTGGCAGAACAAGTCGCCTGCCTTGTCGTTCTTCACCGGCGTTCCCTACGGCATGACCACGCCTGAATTGACGGCCTGGGTGCGCTACATGGGCGGCCAGGAGATCTGGGACGAGATCTACGACCAGTTCGGTGTGCAGGGCTTCCTGTCGGGCAACACCGGCACGCAGACTGGCGGCTGGTTCCGCAACGAGTTGAACAGCCTCGAAGACGTCAAGGGCATCCGCTTCCGCACGCCGGGCCTGGGCGGCCAGGTCTGGGAAAAGCTGGGCGCGACCGTCACCAACATGGCGGCTGGCGAAATTTTCCAGGCGCTGCAGTCGGGTACGCTCGACGCCGCCGAATTCGTCGGCCCCTACAATGATCTGGCGCTCGGCTTCCACCAGATCACCAAGAACTACTACATGCCCTCCTTCGTCGAATCGGGCCTGGCGACCGAACTGGTCGTCGACAAGAAGAAGTATCAGGAACTGCCCGCCGATCTGCAGGCGATCATTCGCGATATCTGCCAGGCGGAATACGACCAGGTCTCGTCCGACTTCATCGCCAACGATCCGCGTGCGCTCAAGACGCTGGTCGAGGATCACGGCGTGATCGTGCGCAACTTCCCGGACGACATCATGGAAGCCGGCGCCAAGGCATCGATCGAGTTGGTCGAGGAACTGCGCAACAGCTCCGATCCCCTGGTCAAGAAGACCACGGAAAGCTTCATCGAGGCGCTCAATCTGGTGCGGACACGTACCGAGAAGATCGATATGCCCTACGTCATTGCACGCGAAAAGTACCTCAAGTACTGATCGGCAGCATCCGAATGCAGCGAAGGGCCCGGTGGCAGCACCGGGCCCTTTTTTCGTTGTCTTACCCTGCGATCAGACGCGGCAGCCAGGTGACGATCTCGGGAAAGATAAAGAGGATTGCGATCGCCACGATCTGCAGCATGACGAAGGGCAGGACGCCCTTGTAGATCGCGCTTGTCGGCAGATTTTCGGGAGCTACTCCGCGCAGGTAGAAAAGGGCGAAGCCGAAGGGCGGCGTCAGGAACGATGTCTGAAGGTTGACGCCGACCAGCACGCCGAGCCAGATCGGATCGACGTCGAGCGCCAGAAGCACCGGTGCGGTGATCGGAATCACGATGAAGATGATCTCGAATGTGTCCAGGATGAAGCCCAGCAAGAACATGATCACCATCACCACCGCGACAGCCGCCAATGGCCCGCCGGGCAGATTGCCCAGAAATTCGTGCACCAGATTGTCTCCGCCCATCATCCGGAACACCACCGAGAAAACCGATGCTCCCAGCAGAATGATGAAGACCATGCTGGTGATGGTCGCCGTGGCGATGACAGTTTCCTTGACAATTGTGAACGACAGGCGCCAGCGCAGTGCGGCCAGAACCATCGCGCCGACAGCCCCGACGGAAGCAGCCTCGGTCGGCGTGGCTATGCCGCCCAGAATCGAGCCCAGAACGGCCAGGATCAGCAGCAGCGGCGGAACCAGAGCCGTGAAAACCTCCCTGAGGAGGTCGCCCTTCTCGTCCGCCGGCACCGGCGTGGCCGGGCAGGAGGCGGGATCGGTCACCGCCTTGAACAGCACATAGGCCAGATAGAGTCCAACCAGCAGCATGCCGGGCAGCAGCGCGCCGGCAAACAGATCGCCGACCGACACCGGAACCGGGGCAAAATTGCCCTTGGCCATCTGCACCTGGCTGTTAATCCCCGACAGCATGTCGCCCATGAAGATCAGCACGGTGGACGGCGGGATGATCTGGCCCAGCGTGCCGCTGGCGCAGATCACGCCGGTCGACAGTTTAGGATCGTAGCCGGCCCTGAGCATCGCCGGCAGCGAGATCAGCCCCATTGTGACCACCGTGGCGCCGACAACGCCGGTGGACGCTGCCAGCATCGCGCCGACGAGGATCACCGAAAAGCCAAGCCCGCCGCGCAGGTTCCCGAACAGCTTGCCCATGGTCAGCAGCAGCTGTTCTGCGATCTGGCTCCGCTCCAGCATCACCCCCATGAAGATGAACAGGGGCACGGCGACCAGGACCTCATTCGTCATGAAGCCGATGTACCGGTTGGGAAGCGATCCGAAGTTGGAGGGGTCAAAGACGCCAAGGTAGAGCCCGACGGCGCCGAACAGCAGCGAGACGCCGGCCAGCGTAAAGGCAACCGGAAAGCCGATTAACAGGAAGCCGATCACGCCAAAAAACATCAGCGCGGCGAGGATTTCGCCAATCAACACCGGATCCATCAGGCGTCTCCCTTGGGCAGGCCAGGAAGACCCTGGTCCGACTTGTACTCGATTGATTTGGGGACGAGGTGCTCATTGCCGGAAAGCACGAGGATTGACCTTATGATCATCGCCAGTCCCTGCAGCGCGATCAGCGCCGCAAAAGCGATGATGAAGCTCTTCAATATGAAAAGACCTGGCATCCCTCCAACATTCGCCGATGCCTCGCGATAGCTCCAGGCGCGAACCACGAAGGGCATCGAGTACCGGTAAACCACCCAGGTGAAAGGCAGCAGAAAAAGCAACACGCCGATCAGATCGGCCAGCGCCCGTGTCCGCACCCGTGCGGGACGATAGAAGATGTCCACCCGGACATGATCGTCCCGAAGCAGGGCGAATCCAGCCACTGCGGTAAACATGGCTCCGTTCAGCCAGATGTAGAGGTCCTGCATCCACAGATAGCTGACCGAAAACACATAGCGCTGCACGACAACCGTAAAGCAGACGACGACGATGCCGAGCGCCAGCCAGGAGAAGGTTCGGCCAATGAAAAGGTTGACCGCGCATATCGATGTGGCAATTCGAGCAAGAAAACGCACTTTTCCCCCTCCCTATTTATTGGTCCGGGCCTTCAATCAAAGTGTGGAGCCTAAAAGTCAAGGAGCAGCTGCGGTAGACACAGGCAATCTGTGTTTCGCGTCCTTTGCGATGTGGCTGAATGGACAGCATGCTCCGACCGGAAGCGAAATGGAGGATGGCGGTTTTGACACCACGCACCTGTATATCATCGTATCAGATCAGACGACCGTGTCACACTGCGTGGTTGGCAGGATAGCCGTCAGTGTTGCCGATCGTTCCGGGCTGCCGCGCGAGATATCCAATTATGCTGAGCCACGCAGTGCGACACGATCACACAAACACGCAAATCAACCAGCGCATATCATATCCTTGCAGGCGACATTGCTAGAGAGTGGGGATTCCCGTACAGACATTCGTATGTTGAGTTGAGGACTTTCAATGGCGCGTGGGAAACCTGTTGTTTTCGAGAGAATTAGACTTCTCATTCGGCGGGTCTTTGTCGAGTTGGGGATATTTTCAGCTGCAACCAACATCTTGATGTTGGTTATGCCGCTCTACATGCTGCAGATCTATGATCGGGTCTTGTCATCACGCAGTCTGGAAACGCTGCTTTATCTGTCGATTATCGCAGGCGGGGCGCTGGTGGTTCTGGGTCTGCTGGAGATCGTCCGCGGGATTTACGCCAGTCGCGTTGCCGCGCGGTTCGACATTGAACTCAGCCCCATGGCTATACGTCTCGCCATGATCTCGCCAGCCGGCTCGTTGCAGTGCTGGGCGCATGGCGACAGTATAGTGATCCGGCGCGGGAAACATTTCTTTGTTGCGTATTCGCTAAAGTTGAGAGCTTTTATCGCGATCCGCTGCTGGTCGGAGGCCGAAAGCTGACCCTGATCAATCGCGGGTGCCTTCCAATATTCCAAGGCCATCATGCTCGCCCTGCATGGCCCTTCCGCCAGCGATGAAGGCGCGCCCGGTCCATCGTCCGGACGGCCGGTCCTTCGGCGCCGGGCCGCTGAGCCCGGCCTCGGCTTCCAGCTCGCCACCTCCGGCATCTCGATGAGCCGCGCGAAAGCCGTGATGGTGGAGGGGCCGGAAATGGAGAGGAGGATGTCGACGCGCGTCCTGAGGGTCTCCTCAGTCGCAGTGCGCGCCATGATGGCCTGGTCGACCTGGGTCTCGATCTGTTTCAGGCGGTTGGCATCGTGCCGCTTCAGAAGAGGCTGGGTCAGGGTCTTCCCGCGGTTCCTGGTGGCTGTCCTCGTCCTTGATCAAGGCCAGGCGGATCCTGCATCCGCCCAAGCCCCCCTTTATCCGTGTTGCAGCGCCTGTCGTCTTTGACGGGCTTGCCGCATGACGCAGGGACCTTGATCGAGACCCGCATGTGTTGATTTCGACCCCATCCCGTCTGCGTGGAAATCAACACGCTTCGGCAAAACCGAGGTCTTGCTGTTTTACGACACTTGTATCCGATGCGCGTCGCCGCGGGAATGCCTTCACGGAGCAGGCATTTGCCCGGCACCGGAAGATCAGGCGGTAATATCGACCTCCAGATCAAGAAACGGCGCATATTGCTGCGCGCCGAAGATGTCGCCGTCCCCGGCACTTCCCGACGGGCGCAAGCGCAAGATGGTGAACTTGATTGCATAGGCCGGATCGTATTCGACAAAATCGGTCAGCCGTTCCGGGTCGATCTTCAGAATGTCGCACACACTGTCCCGGGTCAGCGCGCCCGACCGTTTGACCAGATCATAGGTCTCGCGCTCTCGGAAGATAATGTCGAAGGTGATCTTGTCGGTGCCGGCGTTCTTGGACCGAATGGTTTTCGCCAGATCAGAGAGTTTCTTGATCGTGTTCATGGGATACCTCAGCTGACAACTTCGCTATGGGTGGGGAACAGTTCCAACGGGTCGCTGGCCGACATGGTGTGGTTCAGCGTCCATCGATAGGCGGGGCTCGCCTGCAACACCTCATCAAGCACAAAGGAAACGCCACCTGCAGTTCCCTTCACGTCGGGCAGTCGCGCATAGAACATCTGCCGCGTGCCCGTCATGCAGACCTCTTCCGCCATTTCGCGCGTCGGCGCGACACCTTGGACGACGACGCAAAGCTCGTGGCCCGGTTGGTCTATCAGAGGTTCCATGTCGCCCATCACGCCGTTGCGGCCAAAGACGTTGTAGTGCAGTTCCCAACCGGTCGGGCCAAAGCGTTCGATCGTTTGAGTGCGAGCCCAGTCGATGACAGCATCGACATTGGCAATGGTATAGGGGTCACGAATGCCCGCCATGCCAACGAATCGTTCGCCCACCTTGCCTGATCCTTCCAGTTTCACCCGGAAATCTTCGGCCGGAATAAAGTCCATGCCGGTCACACGCGTGGTCTTATCGCTGACCTGATCATAGCGACACGCGGTCATGTCAAGCATGCCGCCTGCCACGAATTCGTGGAACGGGTTTGACCGTTCATACATCGCATGGCCCGCAACAGAGGCGACCGTGCAACGTTGCCACGACGCCATCGCGGTGACCTCTACCGCGTCCTGCGTGATCTCGCCCATGACGGTTTCCTTCGCGCCATAGGGTTCTGCACAGAATGACGCGCATTCCAGAACCTTGCCAAGGTAATAGCTTTGCGCTGCCGGAAAGCCCTTGAACAGCGCGCAGGCTGCAAAGATGGCGCTATCAGACGACCGTCCGCCGATGATCACATCACAGCCGTCTTCGAGCAATTTGACAAAGGGGTGAACCCCCGCCATCGCCACTACGCGCGACGTGGCGTCAAGCTCCGCCTCGGTCAGGTCCTGACGCGCATCAAGCCCGCGAATGGTCGAGCCATCGCGGATCTTGGCGCGGACATGCTCGCGATCCACTTCCGAATAGAACCAGCCCAGTTTGAACGGGGCAAGGTGGTGACGGCGCGCGATGTCGCGAATGATCTGAACAAACATATCAACGCGGGAATTTGTGCCGGTGTCCCCCGCCGAGCCGATCACCATCGGCACACCCAGACGACGCGCCGCCAACAGCATTTCCTCAAGATCATGCTCCTGCCACGCGCGGGGGCTTGCACAGCTGTCATTGCCCAACGGCACTGGGCCGATGTCATCGCTGCCGGAATCCGCGGCAATGAAATCGGGCTGCGTTTCGACCGCCAGGCGGAAACTCTCGGTCTTGAGTGGGGCAAAGCCCAGATGCCCATTCGGGCAGATAATTCTGATGGAAGACATTCGATCCCTCGCACATCGCGTTTCATCGAATGATATGCACGTCGCGTGCCAAAACACGGGCCGGAAAGGGTGCACAACATTGGACTAACCGAGCAGCCTTGCGCGAAATGCACGCGCGCGTGCGCGCGTCACGCAGCGCAGAGGTCAGGATTTCAGGAGGCCCAGTTTTATCATCTGGTGGCGCAGGGCGTGACGCGACAGACCAAGGGCTTTCGCCGCCTCTTGCGAATTTCCTTCGGCGTGTGCCATCGCTTGGCTGATCATGGCGCGCTGAAAGGAGTCGGTCGCGGCGTGGTAATCCTCTGAACCAGCCAGGAGGGTCGCTGCAATGGGTTCAGCGTGCCCCGCCACCGAGCGCAAGATGCGGTCGGGCAGATGGCGTGGCAGGATCATGTCGTCATCCTCAAGAATGAAGATGCGTTCGAGCAGGTTTTCCAGTTCGCGCACATTGCCGGGCCAGGCGTAGCGCAAAAAAATCTGTTCGGTTTCGGGTGCCATCCCACGCATGGTTCTGCCATAGGTCTTGTTGAAGCGCGCGATGAAGTGGCGCGCCAGGGTCAGCACATCTTCGCCGCGTTCGCGCAGGGCAGGCAGGTTTACCGCAACAACCTGAAGCCGGTAATACAGATCTTCGCGGAACCGGCCCGACGTGACTTCGGACAAAAGCACCTTGTTGGTGGCGGCAATGAAGCGCACATCCACCTTGACCGGCTTGACCGCGCCCACGCGCCGAAACTGTTGCGTGTCCAGCAATGTCAGAAGCTTGGCCTGCAGGGTCAGATCCAGTTCGCGTATTTCATCCAGAAAGACGCTGCCATGGTCGGCCGTCTCGACTAGCCCCAGCTTGCGGTCGATGGCCCCTGTAAAGGCGCCTTTCTCATGGCCGAAAAGTTCGGACTCCATCAGATTGGCGGGGAGGGCGGCGCAGTTGATGTCAACGAAATCCCGCGACCTGCGGCTTGACATCTGGTGGATCATCCGGGCTACAAGTCCCTTGCCAACACCGGTTTCACCATAGATCAATACCGTCCGTGTGGGACTGCCCCCGACCCGTTCGACCAGCCTGCGCAGCGCTTCGATTGCCGGCGACGTGCCGATCAGTTCGTTGTCATAATTTGCCATGCCACCCTTGCGTTCCCAGTGTGATCACCGGCAGGGTTCAATCCTTTGCCATTGGTTATGACACGGCGCCCCGTCGCTGATCTCCATTCCGCCAATACTACAGGAATAAACGACCGAGGAAATGGTTTCAGCACCCTCGGTGCTTTCAGCGTGCTGGCACAGCGGGGCAGTGTCCGGGCCGGGGTGGGTGGCCATCAGCGCCTTTGCCTTGCGAACCGTCCACGCCTGATCCGGCAATACCCGTGCAAGGAAATCAAAACGTCGATGCGAGTTGCTTGCGATGCTGTCCCCATCAGGACCGAGCGTTTCTTCCCGTGTGTGCGGGGCCGTGTAATGGTTGGTCCGCCATTGTGGTCCCCCTTGCGTGATGACCGGGCCGGTTGCCGAAAGCTCAACCGCCGCCGTTGCCCCCTCACGATCTGCCAGAACCAGCGTTCCACCTCCCGCATGTGGCAGGCTGCGGATCAGCACTACGGCCTCGGCCACCGTGCGGGCGCGGGCAAGCAGGCGCGGCAAAAGGAAATAGCGCAGCCACCCGACGCTGTGCCGGTTCACGGCAACCTGAGTGTCGGCCACTGCAAGCCCGGCCGCATTGATGCCCGATGACCACGCAGCCAGACTGCCAAGACTGCCAAGACTAAGAACCTGCCCCGTCACAATATCGGGACCGGAATGGCGCAACACGCATTGCACCCCGACCTGAACGCCTGAGGTGTCGCGGTTCTTCACCACCAGCGGCCCCTCTGGGCCCGAGGCCGTCGCCCATGCACTGCACCCGTCAATCAGACTGGCCCCCCCCTTGATGTCGCGCAGGGTTCCCAGATGCAGATGGGCGAAAAGATCTGGTTCCGACAGCCCGAAGCCTGCCGCCACGCCCGCCAATTCGGCCAGTCCTTCCGGGTCGTGGCCTTCATGAAACCGGCGCTGCGCTGCCAGGTAGGATTCGGCGGCAGCGTCGATCACACCTTCGGCGCGGGCGCGTTCCACCCGCGAAACAGTGGCGTTTCGCACCACATCAGCCGATGCCGCCCCGGCCTGTGCTCTGCCGCGTTCATAGGCCGTGCCGATGGCCGAGATCTCTTTCATTGCGCCCCTTCCAGCAGGTTCAGCCCCTCGTGAAGCCGGTGACAGGCCGCGTGGTGCTCTGCACCCACGGCCTGCGTTAAAGGAACCAGCGTCTGGCAGATGGGAATGGCCAAAGGACAGCGCGTGTGGAATTTGCACCCACTGGGCGGGTTCAATGGCGAAGGCAGATCCCCCTGAAGCCGAACGCGGCCCTTGGCGCGCTTGGCACCGATTTCGGGCACCGCCGACAACAGGCTTTGGGTATAGGGATGGCGCGGGTTGTCCAGAACCGACGCCACCGGTCCGGTCTCCACGATCTCGCCCAGATACATCACTGCGACCCGGTCGCTGAGGTATCCGATCACCGAGATGTCGTGGCTGATGAACAGATAGGTCAGCCCCAGTTCCTGCTTCAGTTCCAGCAACAGCGCAATGATCTGTGCTTGAATCG
The DNA here is from genome assembly GCA_019084245.1 of Hoeflea sp. Taxonomy (GTDB): domain Bacteria; phylum Pseudomonadota; class Alphaproteobacteria; order Rhizobiales; family Rhizobiaceae; genus Hoeflea. The sequence continues at coordinate 24,691 of JAHRFE010000029.1, read as the reverse complement.
ACACGTCCAGCGCGGACACTGGTTCATCGCAGACGATGAATTCGGGATTTGACACAAGCGCCCGCGCAATGCCGATGCGCTGCCGCTGGCCGCCAGAAAACTGATGCGGGTAGCGGTCGATCTGGTCTGGTTGCAGGCCTACTCGCTTCAAGACCTGCGTGGTGATGGCCCGCGCTTCTTCTCCGCTTGCGATGCCATGCAACGCCAACGGCAGGCCAACGATTTCGGCCACAGTGCGGCGGGGGTTCAGGCTGGCATAGGGGTCTTGAAAGATGATCTGCATCCGCCGCCGTATCGCCTTGAGTGCAGGGGGTGAAAGAGCGGTCACATCTGTGCCGTCAAATTCAACCTTACCTTCAGTGGGTTCATGCAGGCGCAGGATCGCGCGGCCCAAGGTGGATTTGCCGCAGCCACTTTCGCCGATCAGGCCCAGAACCTCGCCTTTGTTTACATGCAGGGACACATCGCTGACCGCCCGCACAACCGTCTTCCGTCCACCGGTCAGGCGCTGCGCCAGCGACAGGCGGCCTTCGTATTGCTTTGACAGATTGGTGACCTGAAGCAGGCTCATACCGTTTCCTCCAGACGCAAACACCGGGCGCGGCGGCCCGGACCGGCGGACAGCATCGGCACCTCTACCAGACAGCTGGGCTCAGCCAGCGGGCAGCGAGAATGGAACCGGCATTGTGGCGCAAGCCCCATCAGATTGGGCACTTGCCCCTTGATCGGGGTCAGCGGCTGCCCACGCATCGCCGGGCGCGGGATCGATGCCAGAAGTCCGCGCGTATAGGGGTGACGCGGGTGGCCGATCACATCTTCGGTTGGCCCCTCTTCGACAACCTGACCGGCATACATCACCATCACGCGGTCGCAATGCTCGGCCACCACCCCAAGGTCATGGGTGATCAGCGCCACAGCCATGCCCATCCGCGCGCGGATGTCCGAGATCAGTTCCAGCACCTGCGCCTGAATGGTGACGTCCAGCGCGGTGGTCGGCTCGTCGGCAATCAGCAGTTTGGGCCGACATGCAAGCGCAATGGCGATCATGATCCGTTGCCGCATCCCGCCCGAAAATTCATGCGGATACTGGCGCAGACGCGAGTCCGGCGACGGGATGCCCACAAGGCCCAGCATCTCGACGCAGCGATCCTTGATTGCGACCCGTCGGGCAGCGCGGCCCGTCGGCAGGGTCTCGTCATGCGCAACCAACACCTCCGCCAGTTGTTCACCAATGGTCAGGGCCGGGTTCAGCGCCGTCAGCGCGTCTTGCATTGTCATGGCGATGTCGCGACCGCGGACGCCGCGCATCTCTTCCGGCGACATGCCGCGCAGATCGCGCCCGTCGAAAAAAATCGTGCCCTGTGTGACCCGACCGGGCGGGCGCACCAGCCCCATGATCGAAGAGAACGTAACGGACTTGCCCGAGCCGCTTTCGCCCACCACGCCCAGACATTCGCCGCGCGATATCTGCAAGCTGACCCCATCGACCGCGCGCACCAGCCCGGCGCGGGCAGAAAACTCCGTGCGCAGGTTTGTCACTTCAAGCAGCACGGTCATTCGCTGAACCTCGGGTCAAAGGCATCGCGCAACCCTTGGCTGGCCACGTTGATGGCCAGGACCAGAAGCACGATCGCGAGACCCGGAAAGGTGGACACCCACCACGCCTCAAGAATGAATGCGCGCCCATCCGAGACCATGCTGCCCCAGCTGGCCGTAGGGGGCTGCACCCCGAGCCCCAGGAACGACAGCGATGCCTCAAGGATGATGACATTGGCCATGCGGATCGTGGAGACGACAATCACAGGAGACATGATGTTGGGCAGGATCTCGCGCCACATGATATGGCCCGACCCCGCACCCAGCGCACGGGCGGCCTCGACATATTCCAATTCACGAACGGCCAGAGTTTCACCCCGCACCACGCGGCACGGTATGACCCACTCCTTGTACGCAAGCGCCAGCACGATATTGACCAGCCCCGGCCCCATCATGGCCATCAGGCCGATGGCGAAAATCAGATAGGGAAAGCCCAGCAGGATATCGACCACGCGCCCGATCACCACGTCGACCCAGCCCCGAAAATACCCCGCCGCCAGACCGGCCAGGATGCCCACACCCGTGGCCAGAACGATCACTACCACCCCGATAAAGATCGAGATGCGCGCGCCATAGATGATGCGCGACAGGATATCGCGGCCAAGCCCGTCACAGCCAAGGACAAAGCGCCAGTCACCCCCGTCGATCCAGGCGGGCGGCTGCAGCCTGCGAAACAGGTCGGTCTGATTGGGGTCATGCGGCGCGATCAGGGGGGCCGCAACGGTCATGATGACAAAGATCAGCATTACGATGACCGACGCCATCGCCAGGCGGTTACGGCGAAAGTCGCGCAGGTTGCGGCGAAACAGCGAATCTGCGGGAGGGGTATGGGTAAGGGTCGCGTCAGTCACAGCTTCACCCTCGGGTTCAGGACGGTGTAGAGGATATCGGCGATAAAGTTCAGCAGCACATAAGTGACCGCGTAAAGCAGCACCGCCGCCTGCACGAGCGGGTAGTTGCGCAGGAAGATGCTCTCCACCACCAACCGGCCAAGACCCGGCCAGCCAAAGACGGCTTCCACGATCATGTTGCCCCCCAAAAGGCTGCCGGTTTCGATGGCGGCAACCGAAACGGTCGGGATCAATGCGTTCTTCAGCGCATGGCGGAAAAGGACACGGCGGCGCGGCAGGCCCTTGGCGTCGGCAAAGGTTACGTAATCCTGACGCAGCACTTCCAGCATCGAGGTTCGGGTGACGCGCATCAGGATCGCGGTCATCGGAAGGCCCAGCGTGATGGCAGGCAGCAAGATATGGCGCAGCGCATCGCCAAAGGCAGGCAGGTCACCGTGCAGCAGCGTGTCGAACAGCAGAAAGCCGGTGATCGTGGAAACCTCGCTGGAATAGCCAATCCGGCCGGAGACCGGCAGGATCTGAAGATGCACCGCGAACAGCATGATCAGCAAGATGCCGAACCAGAACCCCGGCAGCGAAACCCCCAGCAGCGAGCCGACAGTGGCCAGCCGGTCCAGGATGGAGTTCTTCCGGATCGCCGCCAGCACCCCCAACGGGATCGCCGTGACCAGCGCCACGATCAGTGCGACAAGGCTCAGTTCGATGGTTGCGGGCAGGCGTTCGGCGATCACGTCGCTGACCGGACGGCGGTGGTAAAAGCTCGTGCCGAAATCGAATTGCAGCGCGTTGCCCAGAAAGATGAAGAACCGCTCCAGCAAGGGTCGGTCGAGGCCAAGTCCACGCCGCAGCTCCGCCTCCTGTTCCGGTGTGATCGACTGGTCGCCGATCATGATCTGCACCGGGTCGCCCGGCGTCAGCGCCATCATCAGGAATGCGATGGCGCTGACACCCAAAAGGACGGGTATAAGTTGCAGCAAACGTTCCAGTAATCTGCTCAGACTCATGCTCGTCCCCTATGGTTTTGGGCGTTGATCAGTTGATGCAGGCGTCGTGCAGATTGATCCTGCTGTCGGCGCTGGGTTTCCAGCCGGACAGCTTTTTCGACACGCCGTAAATATCCTGCGGCACCCAGAGATAGACGTAGGGTTGATCGGCGTTGATCATCAATTCCGCCTCGCGATACATCTCGGCGCGCTTGCCCGTATCCATTTCAACGGCGGCGTCATCCAGCAGTTTATCCAATGCGGGATTGGCATAGCCAGCTGAATTGCCCCGATCGTTCGTCTTGTGCGTCGGCGTGAAAATGTCGAACGGGTCGAGCGAGCCATTCCCCCAGCTGGAGAAATACATGTCGCCAGATTTCGGTTTGCCGGCGGTGCGCCATTTCTCGGTCAGTTGCGCGCTTTCGCCAATAGCGACCGTGGTTCGGATGCCCGCGTTCGTCAGCATCGAGGCGATGGCCTCGGCGGTATCCTTGAATGCACCCTCGGTGTCCATCGTGATGCTGATGCCGTCCGGATATCCGGCCTCTGCGAGCAGCGCCTTGGCCTTTTCCGGGTCATAGGAAACGGCGGGAAGCTCGCTGGACCCGAAGGCATCGGGGGACAGGATACCTTCGATCCGGGCGGCGGTCCCGTCCAGAATACGGTCGATGATCAGATCCTTGTCGATGGCATGGGCAGCCGCCTGTCGCACCTTCAGGTCGTCAAACACCTCGCCCTGCATGTTCATGGCCAGAAAGAAGCTGCGTGTGCCGTTCACCGTCATCACATCTGTTCCCGCATTCGCCTTGACCTGTGCGATCGAAAAGGTGGGAAGTTCGTTGATGATATGCACGTCGCCCGCCAGAAGCGCTGCGACTCGACTGGCGCTTTCGGGGATGATCTTGAAAATCACCCGGTCAACACAAGCCGCTCCAACCGGCGCGATATCGGGCGCGCCGCCATAATAGTCGTCAAAGCGCTGCAGGATGATCGCATCACCTTTGCGCCACTCCCCCAGCTTGAACGGTCCGGTGCCGTTGCTCATCGTTGCCATCCCGGCTGTGCCGTTTGCTTCGACAAAGGCTTTTGAAACGATCTGCTGGTTCGGCAGCATCGCGGGCAGGATGGGCCAGGGTTCCTTAAGTGTGATGCGGACGGTGTCGCCATCGACAATCTCGACCGAGGCGACCGGCCCCATCAAGCCCTGTCGCGGGCTCGTCTGGCCATCGCCCATTGCACCTTCGACCGTCACGCGATCAAGGCTGAACTTGACATCCTCGGCGGTCATGTCGGTCCCGTCATGGAACTTGATACCCGAGCGGATTTTGAAATCATAGACCGTGGGCGAAACCTGAACCATCGACTCCGCAATTTCGGGCACGACGCGCATGTCCGGGTCGCGCGTCAGCAGACCGTCATAGATGTTGCGGATGACCGTCTCGGTTTCGCGTTTGCGGTGGTTGGCCGGGTCAAGCGTATCGGCATCCAGTGTGAAGCCGACGATCAGGTCCTCGGCCGACACTGCGGCGGGCATCAATACGGAGCAGGTGGCCAAGGCAGTGGCCAGCAAGAGGCGTGGCAGTGCATTCATTGGAATTCTCCCTTTTGAGTGTGCCCCGATTGCGGGTGCGTGGTCCATCCAGATGTGGACATGAGTAGATATGCACAGGCCGTGCCAGAATTTGGCGGCCCTCTGCGTTCATCGATGCGGCTTCAGGCGCGAATTGCACGCGGCGTGGTTTGCACTTCACGCATCGCGGCGAGCCGCTCTGGAAGGAATGCCCGCCAGTTTCCGGTACTTCGCCACAGTGCGCCGCGCCAATGCTGCCCCTTCGGGCAAGAGCAATTTCGCCAGGGCTGCATCCGTCAACGGGTCCGACACATCTTCCTCGGCAACCAATGCGCGCATCCGTTCCAACACCGCCTGAACTGAAAGTGGTTCTTCTTGACGTCGCGCTGGCGGAACAGAGGCACAAAGCAAGCCACGCAACCCAAGTGTGCGACTGGGCAGCGACAGCGTCAGCGCCGCCGTCACCCGGCTGACCGTGCTGCGATGCAACCCGGTGGCCGCCGCCAGATCGTTGATCGTCAGCGCGGCCAAAGGGGCGTGCCCGCGCAAAAACCCATCTTGGCGCATAATGATTTCGGTCGCGATGGTCAGAACCGTGGCGTGCCGTCGATCGACTGCCTGGGTCAGCGCCCGCGCCTGTTGCACGGCCTGCGGCGAAGCGTCCTTTCCGGTGTCGAGATGCAGCGCCGGCACCGTCTGGCTGTTCAACTCCAAAAGCCACCCGTCGTCGTCGCGGCGCAAGATCAGATCCGGCGGGCACCCGACAACGGATGATTGCGCAAAGGCCGCGCCGGGTTTCGGGTTCAGCCGCCGCAGTGTCCGGGCCATGTCGAGCACCATGTCGACGTCGCAGCCGCAGGCCTCGGCCAAGGCGGTGGTCTCGCCCGCAGCCAATAATGGCAAATTGCGTAGCATCGCACCAAAGGCGGGCGTCAGGTGGCCCTGTTCTGCGGCTTGCAGGGTCAGACATTCCGCGAGGGATCGCGCAAAGAGTCCGGTTGGCTCTGCCGCTTGCAGTTGGCGCAAGACCAGCTCGGCACGGGCAATCGAACACCCCGCCTCGGCGGCAATCTGGGCAAGGCTCGCAGAAACCCAGCCCGAAGGCTCCAAAGCAAACAGGAAACTTTGCGCAATCCGCCGGTCTTCATGGTCCCGCACAAGCAGCGCAAGCTGGGCTTCCACATGCGCAAGAAGCCCGGCATCGGCCAACGGAAGTCTTTCGGCATCGAACCCACCTGGCCCGGAGCGGACTTCGGGTGGCTGGCAATGACGGCCCGATGTCGGCGGCCCAATCTGGCGGAGCAAGGAGAACCAGTTGTATGCCTCCGCACCAGACGTGACCTTGATCAAGGTGCCAGTATCGGCAAGATCAGCCAGCCGCGCCGACAGTTCGGTGTTGGACATCACCATAAAGCCAATGGCCTCTCGCAGGACTGGCGTCATCGCAAGCGACGTCCGTTGCTTCAGCCCAAGGTCATATCCGATCAATGCAGGCTCCTTGTGTGACGTTTGCGCGCCAACGAGCGGGTGTCGTGAAAACTGGCTCTGTCGAAAGGGTCAGTACCCGGGGGTGTCCAGTCCCGGCGGCCGCGGCAGAGCAGCAAGAATGAAACGATCCGGCTTGAATGTCCATGTTTTGCAGGGACCCTCTGCCAAGGTTGCCAGGGCCGCCAAGGCTGTCAAGGCTGTCAAGGGGGCAAAGGTCGCCATGCCGCTGGCAGGCGACCGATGGAACTGCCACGAGAACGGTCGGTCTCCTTGGTGGGATTTTCAGTTTCGCCCTTGATTCTGGGCTGATTGAAATTAACCCGGTTCACGGCGTAAAGCGTTTTGCGGACAAGAGGGGGCAGCGATATCTCACATAGAAGGAACTTGTCGCACTGGGTCAGGCCCTTGCAGATGGAAACGAGCGCGATCTCAATCATCAAGCCCTGGCAATCCTTACAATGTTGGTGTTCACCGGAGCACGCAAGGGTGAGATCGAAACCCTGCGATGGGATGCCGTTGACTTCGGCACTGGGTACCTACGGCTTGCTGACTCTAAGACCGGCCAGAAGGCATTCCCGCTCAATGCAGGTGCGCTGGAGATCCTGAGAAAGATTCCGAGGCTTGAGAGCTCGCCATATGTGTTTCCCGCGAATCGGAGCAACGGCTACTATCAAGGCACATCGAAGGTCTGGCGTATTATCCGGAGCATGGCAGGTTTAAGTGATGTCCGTATGCACGATCTTCGGCACAGCTTTGCGAGCATAGCGGTTTCTGGAGGCGCTAGCCTACCAATCATAGGTGCTCTACTTGGTCAAAAAGACAGCGCTACCACTCAACGTTATGCGTATCTGCACGACGATCCGTTAAGAGTAGCAGCAGAGGCGGTAGGATCTCTGCCATGCTGAAAAATTAGACTAGTGGTTGTCGGGAACAATTTCGGTACGCGCATCGCCATGTGGCCTGTCGCCGAGCGGGGCACCCATGTTTGCATTACACATCAGATCACGGATCTATTGCTTATGGAGCACCCAACTGATTCGCGATGATAGTCAGCCTACTGCGTTTGGCAGACCGCATGTGAGCGCGGGCGGCTTGCTCGGCCTTGACGGGTTCCCGGTCGCTTATCGCAATCAGGATGGCGGAATGCTCTGCATGGGCTTCATTCGCACGCTCGGGGATCGTAAGCATAGTGGGCAACAGCGCAGCCGTGGCGGCAAGGTTCTCTAGCATGCGTGTCAGATATCGATTGTTCGCCGCCACGTAGATCAGTCCGTGAAAGCTGCGGTTCAGGCTTTCGAGCCGGTCGGGCGCTTCGGCGGCTTTGATTTCCTGCGCGACCAGATGCTTCATCTGTTCGATCTCGATATCGCTGGCGTGCTGGGCGGCGAGTGCTGCCGCGGCACCCTCCAAGGTTTCGCGCATGGCATAGAGTTCAAGAACCGTCCTGTGGTCAGGGCTGGCCACGACCAGGCCCCTTCGCGGCTCATGGGAAAACAGGCCTTCGGTTTCCAAACGATAGATGGCTTCGCGAACGGGCGTTCTCGACATCTCAAGCCGCTCGGCCAACTCCAACTCGGTGACTCGGGTACCAGGAATGAGGCTCCGGTTCTGGATGGCTTCGCGAAGCCTCATATAGGCCTCGTGACCAAGATCCCGACTCGGCAGGGACGAGTTTGATCCAGTGCGGCTTGAACCTGCCATAAGAAGCTCTCAATCAACAATTCACGGGCGCTTTCCCTAACGAAGAAAGTCACGTTTCCAATTCCCATACTGATCTGTAAGCGTCAATCGCCGCAACAGTTCGTCGGCATCACCGGCGCAGTCTTTCGCGCTGAAAATGCCGCGCACCTTGGCTTCTTCGAGCATCGCGTCGTAAAGGGCCGCAATCGCCTTCCGGACAGGATTGTGTCCGCCGAGCATCAGTCGAACACCGTCGTAGTCGAGACCTTGCATATCCGATGGCAGGGAGCCGAGGATAACAGGACATTTGACCTTTCGACTGACTGTCTCGACATCTTCACGGCATTTTACCCCGGTCAGGAAGACGGCATCGGCGCCGGCCCTCTCGTAGGCTCTGCAGCGGCGGGCGGCGTCATCTGCATCAGACAGGGTTGCGGCGGCGGTTCGTGCGATGATGACAAAGGCATCATCTCGACGGGCGTGCAGCGCCGCTTCGATTTTGCCGAGGCCAGCCTCCAGGGAGATCAGGCCACCCGACGTGTCGTAGTCGGCGGATGCAGGCAGGTTGGTATCCTCAATGGTCAGGCCCGCCACGCCGGCAGCTTCGAGATCCTCCACGACCCGACGAACATTGAGCGCGTTTCCGTAGCCATGGTCCGCGTCCACGATCAGCGGAAAATCGGGTGCGGCCCTGCAGATGCGCCGTGCCTGCTCCACGAGTTCCGTCATCGTAAGAAGGACCAGGTCCGGGGCACCCAGGACCGAGAGGGAAGCAGCCGACCCCGCCAGGATGCCGGTGCCGTAACCCACATCCTTGGCTATGCGGGCGGAGACGGGGTCAAACACGGATGCAACATATCCGCACCCGTCACCCTCAAGCGAGTTGCGCAGTGCTGCCCGGGCGCTCGATGAATTCATAACTTCCTCCCTGGAGCTGATGGCCTCGATTGATTGCCACGCGGTCAATTTAAAAAGTTCTTGACGACATCGCAACAATAATGTGTACATTCGCATACAAAAGAATTTTATTGGATATCGGAACTCGCATTGACCACACAATCTCGCCGCCGCGTTGCCCTGATCACCGGTGCCTCGACCGGCATAGGGCAGGCCACAGCCCTACGCCTTGCCGCTGAGGGATACGACATTGCATTGGCCGCCCTGACTCAAGGCAGCCTGCAGGAAACCGAATCCCTGCTGCAGGAGTTCGGCGTATCGACCCAATCGCTCTATTTCGACATCGGCAAGATTGACGAGGCAGAGAAGGCCTTCGGAACGGCTGTCAAAGCTTTGGGCGGCGTCGATCTCCTGGTCAACAATGCCGCTGTTCCGTTGCTACGCGCAGCCATCGATGTTTCCGTCTCGGATTGGGACTGGCTGATGGATGCCAACCTTAAGGGTGCGTTCTTTCTCAGTCAGACCATGGCGCGACATCTAAAGGCAGCCGGGAGCCCGGGCAACATTGTCAACATCGCCTCGACCCACGGCATCGTCGCTCTGAAGGAACGATCCACCTATGGAATCGCCAAGGCCGCGATGATCCACATGACACGGTGTCTCGCCGTCGAATGGGCTGAGTTCGACATCAGGGTCAATTGCGTGGCGCCCGCCACAGTCTCCACGCCCTCGCGCGAGGCTTCGCTGTCAGACCCGGACAAGCGCCGGTTCATGACAGGACGCATTCCGCTCGGGCGCTTCGGCAAGAGTGAAGAGGTTGCTGCGGCAATCGGCTATCTGGCGAGCGATGATGCGGGTTTCACCACCGGCCAGACCATCGTCCTCGACGGAGGTCTGACCTCAATCTAATCGTGATTACCACCAAGGTGGGCCGATTACGGTTGGCGCACCATCATCTTACAGGAGGAAAAAAGATGAATCTAACCAGAACAATCGCGGCCTCGGCCTTCTTGGCCCTATCAGGCTTGATGGCCGCTCCGGTTGCAGCCCAGGTCGCGCCGCCGAGCCCGGTCATGTCGGCCGCAAGTCAAAGCCCTGGCAGCCTGTATGTCACCTATGTCGCTGCCTGGATCGAGCAGGTCCAGAAGGCTTTCAACGGCCTGACCATTTCCCAGGAGCCAGGCGGTGCGGCGCAGAACATCGTGCTCGTCAACAACGGCGACACCGATTTCGGCATCTCCAATGGCCCGCAGGCCTATCAGGCGGTTCACGGCTTCGGGTGGACTAATGGCGAAACCTACGACAAGATTGCAGCGCTTCATCCAGCCTATCCAGCTCTGACCTCCGTGTTCACGCTTGCGTCCTCAGACATCGAGATGCTGGCAGATCTCAATGGTCGCAATGTGGGCATCGGCCTGCCGGGCGGCGGCAGCGATGTGGTTTCCGGTCAGCTCTTCGAGCATCTCGGCATTACCCCATCGCAGCGCATCGCCGGCAGCTGGGAAGACACCGCGGGCATGCTGCGCGACGGTCTTGTCGATGCCGTGTTCTACCTTGCGGGTCATCCGGCCGGTTTCATCCAGGAACTTGAGATCGGTCGCGAACTGCGCTTCATTGGCTTGGAAGCCGCCGATATGGAAAGCTTCCTTGAAGCCTATCCCTATTACGGCACGGGTACCCTGAAAGCCGGCGTTTACACCGGGATCACCGAGGATATGCCGACGCTTGTACAGATGAACTTCATGTTCGGTCGCCCCGATCTGCCCGACGATTTCGTCACGGCCCTTCTGGAATCCGTCTATGACAATGTGGATGGGCTGGCGGCAGTGCATCCTGACTTCGTCAACACGAGTTTTGAGAATGTGGCGAATATCCCGGTGCCGTTCCATCCCGCCGCCGAGAAATTCTACGCGGACCGCTCCGTGAAGATGAATGTTCCCGCTGCGCCGGAAGCACCAAAATAGTCCCCAGACGGGAACTCAAGTGACGTCCCAGTCTTCAAACCGATCGGCGCTGCAGTGTAGCGCCGGTTCTTTCACTATCGATCTCAACGGCAATTCGCCCCGACCGACCGGGCGCGAGGAGGGCAGCATGTCTGAATCCGAGGCAAGCACAAGAGCACTCGAACTGGAATTCGAGCCAACGCGGAAGCGTAGCCTGGCAGGTATGTGGGCTGCTACAGTAACCGTGATCGCCGTGCTGGCCGCCGCGTTTCACATCTATGCGCTCGGCATCTCTTCGCCCGGGGTCCAAAACCTGCGTGCCATCCATCTTCTTCTGGGCTTTCTTCTCGTGCCGTTGCTCTATGCCGGCTGGAAGGGGGCGAAAGATCAGGTCAATATCGTGGATCTGGGGCTCATCGCGGTGGGGATGGCTTGCACCGCGTACTATGTCATCGAAGGGCCCAATATGGTCTGGCGCTACGGCGTTGCGCCGACGCAGTGGGACATCGTCTTTGGCACGCTTTCGATCGCTCTGATTCTGGAGATCACCAGACGTGCGCTCGGCTGGGCGCTGGTGATCGTGATCGCGGTTTTCATGGCCTATGCCATGCTCGGCTCCTATTTCCCAGGTCCACTGGTCTCGCGCTCCTTCTCGTTTGAGCGCACCGTCAGTTTTCTGTTCAGCATTGACGGCATCTACGGAATCCCGCTCGGCGTCTCGTCGACCTATGTCTATCTCTTCATCCTCTTTGGCGCGATGCTGCGCCTTTCGCGTGCCGGTGATTTCTACATGGAACTCGCCTATGCCATCGCCGGGCGCGCGCGCGGCGGACCTGCAAAGGTCTCGATTTTTTCAAGCGCCCTTTTCGGCACGATCTCCGGCACCGGTATCGCCAATGTGGTCACCACCGGGACGATGACGATTCCGCTCATGATCCGCACCGGCCTCAAGCCGCGCTTTGCCGCCGCCGTCGAAGCGGTCGCCTCGACGGGGGGACAATTCATGCCTCCGGTGATGGGCGCGGGCGCGTTCCTCATGGCCGAGTTTGTGCGCATCCCGTATGGATCGATTATCGTTTCGGCCACTTTGCCAGCGCTCCTGTTTTTCCTCTCTGTCTACCTGATCGTTGACATCCAGGCTGCAAAACAGGGGCTCAAGGGGCTGCCTGCGGACGAGCTTCCGAAATTCGGCGCCGTGATCAAGCGATGGGGTCATCTCGCGCTGCCGCTGGCGGTCCTGGTCTACATGCTGATCGTGGAAGGCAGTTCGCCCATCCGGGCTGCGCTGTTTGCCATGGGCACAACGTTCATCGTCTCCTGGCTACGTGTTGAATCACGTCTCGGATTTAAACGTCTGCTGGAAGCCGCGCGAGATGGATCGACCGGCGCGCTCGAAGTGATCACCGCTTGTGCGGCTGCAGGCATCATCGTCGGCCTGTTCTCGCTAACCGGTATCGGGCTGCGCATGTCGGGCCTGGTCGTCCAGTTTTCCGGCGGCATCGTGCTCGTGGCGCTGATCCTCACGGCCATCATCACGATCATCCTGAGCATGGGCCTGCCCGCCACCGCGGCCTATATCGTTTCCGCAGCCGTGATCGCCAATCCGCTGATCACCATGGGCGTCGACCCCCTGGCTGCTCATCTTTTCATCTTCTATTTCGCCTGCCTAAGCGGGATTACACCGCCGGTGGCGCTGGTGGCATTCCCCGCCGGCTCGATCGCCGGGGTCAATCCGGTAGCGGTGGGGATCACTGCCTTCCGACTGGCGCTTGTCGCGTTCATCATTCCCTTCATGTTTGCCTATGCGCCGGAGCTTTTGCTGCGTGGCGAATGGTACAACGTCATCATCGTGACAATCACGGCCGTGATCGGGGTGTGGAGTTTCGCCTCGGCCATGGGCGGATGGCTGCTTGGCGCCAATCTTGCCATGTGGCTTCGCCTGGCCTTGGGTGCTGGCGCCCTGGCGCTGATTTTCCCCGGCCTGGTAACGGATGCCGCCGGGCTGGCCCTTGTCGCGTTCGCCTGCATCGTCCAGTCACTAGCAAATCGGCGGACGGCAACGGGTGTGTGACCCCGAATCGAAAGGATACCTCATGACATCGCTCTCTCTTTCCCAAGGCCTCGACATCGCACAGGCAGCGATGGCGTCGGGCAAGACCCATGGGTTCAAGCCGCTTACCGTAGCTGTTCTCGACGCGGGCGGCCATATTGTGGTGGTCCTGCGCGACGACAATTCGAGCCTGCTGCGCCCTGAAATAGCTGTGGGCAAGGCCTGGGGCGTGCTCGGCATGGGCTTTGGCGGGCGAGAACTGGCGCGGCGGGCAGAAAAGACCCCGCAGTTCTTCTCCGCGCTTTCGGATATGTCGGGAGGGCGAATGGTGCCCGTGCAAGGCGGTGTCATTGTGCGCAACGCTTCGGGAGCGATCTTGGGGTCGGTCGGGATCAGTGGCGACACCTCCGCCAATGATGAGATTTGCGCCATAGCGGGGATCGAGGCAGCAGGGTTGATCGCGGATGCCGGATAGGGTTGCAGAGGCGGGGCGTTCAACCCTCGTCTTTTCCCTTCTCGTCCAATCGTGCGCCATGCTGCCGGTTTTCCTGACGGGCAGTCTCTATCCGCTTATTGCCAGGGATATTGTTCTGCCGCCCAACCGCTTGGGCATGATCGTCGCGACCTTTTTTGCATTCTCGGCCCTTGCATCCGCAAGCGTTGCGATCCTGGTCGATCGCGTCGGACCCTGGACGATGACACGCATCTGTCTCATCATACTGACCCTGGCCTTGGCGCTGCTGGCCAGTGCAAGCACAGAAATGTATTTCTATTCGGGAATGGCCATCGCCGGGATTGCCAATGGGTGCATTCAACCGGCGACCAATGTCGCCATATCACGTCACGTGGTGAAGTCGCGCCAAGGCATGGCCTTCGGATTGAAGCAGAGCGCCATTCCCTTCGCTTCGCTTGTGGCGGGGTTCGCGGTTCCCTTCGTCGGTCTGACACTGGGCTGGCGCGCGGCATACGGAGCGGTGATCATACTTCTCGCGGCACTACTTTTCGCCGTGCCCCGGCCGACCGCTTCTCCCAAGCCGAAGATCTCTGCAGTTCCGTCGAAGCCTTCCTGGGGGTTCATCGCGCTGGTAAGCGGTTTGGCAGGTCTGGGAGCCGGAAGTGCCAATGCGATGGCGGCATTCATTGTAGGATACGGTGTATCTCTTGGAATCTCCCCGGCGACCGCAGGTTTCGTGGTCGCCGCCGGCAGCGCCTTTTCCATCGGCATTCGTTTGATCCTCGGCATGGCCGCTGATCGGTATGCGATGCCAATCTTTTTCGTAGTGGCGCTGCTGTTCGTGGGGGGCGCTGTTGGCTATGAAATTTTGGCGCTCTACCCGACAAAATTTTTATATGTGGTGGCGACGATCCTCGCGTTCGGTATGGGTTGGGGATGGGCCGGAATATCGCTTTTGGGAGTGGTCCGCGCCAGCGGCCCAACAGCCGGTCGAACGACAGCAATGATGCAGGCCGGACTGTTTTGCGGAGCAGTTATCGGGCCGCTCGGTTTTGGCTGGCTTGTGACGGCCCATTCCTATTCGACAGCCTGGTCAGTCCTTGCAGTCGCCACCGCCATCGCAGCGGCCCTTGGCCTCCTCTTGCAAAAGCAGACAAAAGGCTTCGCCCCAGCGTGAGCCGCATCGCATCCGTGTATTATCTGCCGCGTTTGTCCCTGTCTGCCCCTTGAAAGGCGTGCTTTATCATCAACTAAACTATAGAGAGAGATTGCTCTTTCTCGATGGTCGAGAAGTGTGACGCTTGACATGGTTTCTGCGCACGTGCTCTCCATCGAGGGTGGCAAGGTCAGACCGAACCTTGCATTGTGGGGGCAGGGGAACATCCTATCGTCGTACGGTGCGGAGCATTACCTCCGAACGCACGTCCGCCTATGAGGCCAACTCTAAGCGGCACGTAAGTGCCGACTATTCCATGGCCCGAGTAATGTTTTCCGATGTAAAGGGGAGATCGCGCACGCGAAGGCCCATTGCGTTGAAAATGGCATTTCCGATCGCTGCCGAAGTAGGCCCCGTCATTCCTTCGCCAACTCCAAGCGGCTCTTCGTCTGGACGATCGATCAGCTTGACCTCGACCTCCGGAACTTCGCTGAAGCGAAGAATGGGATAGGTGTCCCAGCCGCGGCTGGTGATGGTCCTGCGATCGAAGGTCACCTGCTCCTTCAGCGTCCAGCTGACCGCCTGCACAATGCCGCCTTCGCACTGGTTGAGCGCGCCATCGGGATTGATCAGCCGCCCGCAATCCACCGCGGCATGCACCTTCAAGACCTTCACGGTCTCGGCGACCTCCACCTCGGCCACCACGGCCGCAAAAGTGCTCACATTCTTGTAGCGCGCGAACGCGATCCCTTTGCCCCTTCCTTCGCCCGCCGGCGGGGTGCCCCAGCCGGACATGTCCGCGACCGCTTCGATGACGGCCCGTGACCTTTGATCCTGCAATTGCCGCAGGCGAAATTCGACCGGATCCAATCCGGCCGCAGTGGCCAGTTCGTCCATGAAGGACTCGATTGCGAAGATGTTCAGATGGGCGCCAAGCGCCCGTAAGGCGGATGTCCTGAGCGGCATCTCGTTGAGCGCGTGGTTGACCACCGAAACACCGGTGAAGTCGTAATAGGGCACGGCATTGCGCTGGCCTCCGCCACCCATGGACAAGGGCATGTCCACCGCGGCGGGCTCGGCGTAGCCCTTGTCCATGTGCCAGGCGGCCAGCAGGGCAGGCGACTCCAACCTGCCGGGGCGGGCGATGTGGCGATTGCCCCAGATATGCTGATCCCAGACGGCGACGTCGCCGGAAGCCTGGACCCCGCCCTTGATCTCGACGAGCATGGCGGGACCGAAAGGCTCCCAGCCGAACTCGTCGTCCCGCATCCACTGCAGCCGGACCGGACTTCCCTTGACCGCTTCCGCGAGCAGAGCCGCGTCGAGCGCGGCATCGTCCGACCCATTGTGCCCGTAGCACCCGGCGCCGGGAGCATGTCTGAGTGTCACCTTGTCGTGCTGCATTTCAAGCACGTCGGCGATCTCGTCTCTCAGCGCGAAAATGGCCTGGGAGTGAGACCAGATGTCCAGACGGTCCTCCCGCCACCAGGCCAGCGCGCAGGAGGGAGCCAGCGATGCGTGGGCAATGAAGGGTCGTGAATAGGCAGCCTCGACGGAGTGCTCGGCCGCGCGACTGGGCCCCTCGTCACCCCTAAGCACTTCCACATCGGCGTCGGCATGACGCAGGAAATGCTTGAGGTCTGCCATATCGGGGAGGTCATCGATTTCCGACCACTGGCAGGACTCTCTCAGTGCCTGCATGGCAACGATCGCCTGCTCTTCGCGCTCCGCCACCACCCCGATGAAATTGCCATTGTGGACAACCGCCCGGATGCCGGGCGAGGCAGCCACGGCCGCGCTGTCGATGGACAACAATGTCGCCCGGAACGAGGGGGGCCTCACCACTCGGCCATGCAACATGCCCGGCAAATCGATGTCCTGAATGAAGCCGCCGTGGGAGAGTTTTGGTGTCAGATCGGTGCGCGGCACGGATTGCCCAACCCGAGTAAGCGCGGCGATTTGCTTGGGCGTCGCCGTCACGTCCTCGGCGCTGACCGTCAGGTCGACGGAGGCCGCGAGCTCCCAATAGCTGAGTGTCTCGTTGGATGATGCACTGCGGATCACCCCGTCTTCGACGGAGAGGCTCACGATGTCGACGCCCATTTGCCTGGACGCGGATGCAAGGAAAATCGCGCGGATGCGGGCGCAGGCCTGGCGCATGGCCATGCCGCCCTCTTGGATCGACCGGCTTCCGGTGGTGGATCCTTCGTCGGGGCTGACACTCGTATCGGTGGGCAGCATCGCGATGCGCGACAGGTCAAGATCGAGCTCATCGGCAGCAATCTGGGCGATCGCGGTCGCGATTCCCTGACCGAGTTCGACCTTTCCGGAGCGAATCTCGACCCGGTCTCCCGGAAGAAATTGTATCCAGGTGTCGAGCCGCGGATTTCCCGCAAGCGTGTAGGGAAGGTCCGACTTGCTGGCCAGCGAATACACGCGCGGCAATCTGGGTGACTTGGTCATGTCCGAGCCTCGCTCCGCATCGCCTCGGCAGCACTCCGGATCGCCCGGATGATCCTGACATGGGCGCCGCAGCGGCAGAGGTTTCGATCGAGCGCCTCCAGGATCTGCTCGTCGGTGGCTTCCGGCGTCTTGTCGAGCAGTGCCTTCGCCGTGACCATGATGCCGTTGATGCAGTAGCCGCACTGCGCGGCCTGTTCGCGCAGAAAAGCCTCCTGCAGGGGATGCAGCCGATCCCCCTCCGCCATGCCTTCGATGGTGACGATCGACTTTCCTTCCGCCGCCCAGATCGGGGTGTCGCAGGAAAAGATCCGTTCCCCGTCGAGGATGACGCTGCACGCCCCGCATTCTCCAATGCCGCACCCGTAGCGCACGCCCTTCATGCCGAGCTCGTTGCGCAAAACGTAGAGAAGGGCGTTGTTCTTTCCGGCCTCCACCTCGCGGGGAGCGCCGTTGACGGTCAGATTGAATTTTTGCATCGGCAGACTCCCGGGCGAGCGTTATTTGGGCGACGAAACGGAGCCTGGGGAAGCAGGGGCCTCGCCAGAGTTTAGGGATTTTCCGTTGCCCCGTGCGGGGTGCGTGGCGCGGTTCAATTGCGCGCAAGGGCCGCGGAAGGGCGCCCAAGGCATGACCCGCCTGCGGTCATGTCGCCGCGGGTTCGGGATCGATCTCGGCAAACACTTCCGCGGCAAGGCGGTTGATCTCGATGGCCGCCGGAACGCCGCAATAGATCATCACCTGCAGCATGACTTCGCGGATCTCTTCCATGGTGCAGCCATTGTTCCGCGCGCCGCGCAGGTGCAGCTTGAATTCATGCGGCCGGTTCAGCGCCGCCAGCATGGCCAGGTTGAGCAGGCTGCGGGTCTTGCGTGGCAGGCCTTCGCGGCCCCAGACAGCGCCCCAGCAATATTCGGTCACCAGCTGCTGCAGTGGAGCCGAAAACTCGGTGGCGTTGTTGAGGGAACGGTCCACATAGTCGCTGCCCAGAACCTCGCGGCGGATGTTCAGGCCCTTTTGGAACAGGTCTTCTTTTTCTTCGGACACTTGCAGTCCTCCTTTATGGTCAGGGTCTGTCGGTCTTGCGGGCGCGCTTGCGCACGGCGGGCGGCTGAGCCTCGCCCGATCCGAGTTGCTGGATCGCCGACAGCACAATATTGGCTGTCGCTGCGGCATTGCCGATATGGTCCAGGGTGGCAAACCATGCCGCCTCACCATCGCGCTGCTTGATGGCGTCCATGATCCGGCGAATCTCGAGCAGGCTCTGGTCCGCCCGTCCGGGAATAGACAGGGTGGTCAGCCTCAGCCGGGTCACACGCGCATGCAACTGGCGCAGGAACTCGGAAATGATTTCATTCTGCGCGCCCCTGAGCAGGACGTCATAGAAATTCTGCTTTGAGTCGAGGACTGCCCGGCTGTCGCGCTGGTCATAGGCGACCTTCAGCGACTCCCACGCCGCCTCCAGCGCGTCACGGTCGGCATCGCTGGCGCGCGCGGCAAACAGCTTCGTTGCCATGCCCTCGAGCACGCCGCGCACCTCGTAGATCTTTGCAGCGTCATCGAGACTGAGCGGCGCCACATAGGGTCCGCGGTTCGGAGCGACGATGATCAGCCCTTCCGCCTCGAGTTGCCGCAGCGCCTCGCGAATGAGGGTGCGGCTGACATCGAGGAGTTCGCACAATTCCCGTTCCACCAGCCGTTCGTTCGGCCGGAACCGCCCGGAGGTGATCTCCTCGCGCAATCGGGCGATGGCTCGAAGTCGCAGGGACTTGCCGGGGAGGGCGGTTGCGGAACTCTTCACGGTCACCATGGCATTACTTTCGACAGCGAATAGGTGGGCAACGCCAAATCCCTGGGGCCTTTTGCGGCCCGTTCCGGCGACCGCTCGTCGCGGCCTCGGTTTGCAACTGGTAATAGATTTATCCCTACGTCCGTCAACAATCGCCGATGTCCCTCGTCCCCGCGCAGGACGTAGCCGCACCCGCCGTTATCATGACCATGGTAATCGCTAGCATTAGGTGACGGTTTACGGTCATCGTCAAGCAATATGGGCCGGATCTGCACGGCTGCCGCTCCGCATGTACTCAGTTTTGGTGACGATAGCTGCATCGATCTGTCCGCTGCGAATGTTGCGATGGAACTCACCCCGTTGGACAGGGCGCGCCCGGCATCCTCGACCCGAAGAACCCGCCGTTTCCAGGTGACTCAGGTCCTCCGGCGTATTCATCAGGCAATGGAGAGAGTAGCCGTAATACAATTTAGTGTCAAACTCCTTGACTGTTATCTGTGACAAGCTAATATCGTTTTCGAGCAAATGCTCTTTTTGGCTAGGCAGTCCGGGCCAGTGCGCGTCAACGTGGCAGAAGCAAATTACTTCTCCCGCAGGTCGCGCTCAGTGCTCGGCGCAGTGAGGAATCAGACAGGGTGCCTGGCGCGATCCGATGCGCAGTTTTCGCGAGCCGAGCGATCGAAAGCTGCGCTCTCAATGGGAGGAAAAATCTATGTGGAAGTTAATGTGTCTTGCGGTCGGGCTTTCGGCCGCTACAGCTCTTGCCGCGGGAGGCGTCAATGCACAGGAGCGCACCCTGCGCATTTCGCACCAGTTTCCAAGCGCGAGTTCGCTTGAAGAAGGCGATTTTCGTGACCGTCTGGCCAAGATGTTCGCCGCGGAAGTCGAAAAGCGGACGAATGGAAAGCTCTCCTTCGACATCTATCCCGCCAGTTCGCTGGTAAAGCCGCATCCGCAATTCACTGGCATGCAGTCAGGGTCGCTCGACCTTTCCGTCTTCCCGATGGCCTATGCCACGACGCACGCGCCTGCAGTCGGCGTGGCGCTTCTGCCGGGTCTGGTGACAAGCTATGAACAGGCTCTTGCCTGGGAAGGCTCGGAAATTGGCGATCGCGTCCACGCCGCGCTTCAGGCTCATGGCGTCCGCATGCTGGCCTGGGGCTGGCAGGCTGGCGCTTCGGTCTCGACCGTTCCGCAGACCACGCCTGAAGAAGTGGCCGGCACCAAGGTGCGCGGCCCGGGTCGTGAGGTCAACTTCATGCTGGCAGCAGCTGGCGGCGGCGTGACCAGCATTCCATCGAGCGAAACCTACAGCGCCATGCAATCCGGCGTCCTCGATGCGGTGTGGACCGTTCCGACCTCGCTGATCAGCTTCCGGCTGCACGAATTTGCCAAACATGCGACGCCCAGCGGAGAGTCGCCGATGTGGTTTGCCGCCGTTCCGCTGCTGATGTCGGAGGCGACCTTCGACAGCCTGACGCCCGAGCAGCAACAGATCTTCATCGAGGTCGGCCACGACATGGATGAATTTGCGGTCAAGGCAGCCAAGGAAGACGACGAGCGCTTCGCCTCCGTCTTCCGTGACGCCGGTGCCGAAATCCATGCCATGGATGCCGAGACAATCGCCGCCTGGCAGGCGCTCGCCAAGGAAAGCTCTTGGGTCGAGTTCGCCAACAGCGTCGAAGACGGCCAAGAATTGATCGATCTGGCCACCCAGGCCAAGTGATCTCTGCGCCGCCCCCCCCGCATTTGCCGGGGGCGGCTTTTCATCCGGCAATGAGGAGAAGGTATTGCCCGTGGGAGCTTGGAAAAAGGTCGCCTGGATTGTCGACATGTGCAGCGTCGTGATGGGCTACATCTCCGCGAGCATGATCGTTTTCTCGTCCGGCATTCTCATCTATGAAATCTTGATGCGGTATTATTTCGCCCGGCCGACCAGCTGGGTGATCGAGACCTGCATCTTCCTTCTTGTCGGCTCGACATTCCTGGCGGCGGCCTTCACCCAGAAGAAATATGGCCACATCAGCGTCGACATCCTGCAGACCGCGCTGCCGCCGCGGGTCGAAGCCTGGCGGGCGCTGATTGTCGATTCGATCACCTTCCTTTTCTGCCTGGTTGTCGCCTGTCTGTGCTGGCGGCAGTTCTTCCAGGCATGGCAGGGCGGCTGGAGCTATCCCACGATGTGGGCGCCGAAGATGTGGATTCCCTACTCTCTGATGTCGGTGGGAATGACGCTGCTCAGTCTGCAGCAATTCGTCCAGTTGGTGGAGCAGCGCTACGCCGCTGTCGCAGAGAGGAGCAAATAGGATGGGTGTCTTCGAAATAGGCCTGCTCTATGTAGGCGGCGCGCTGCTGCTCCTGCTCACCGGCATGCCGATCGCCTTTGCGCTCGGGCTTGCGGCGATGATCGCGATGCTGATCTTCATGCCTGTCGTGGTGGTCTTCGCCATCCCCGAGACGCTGTTCAGCGAACTCGACAATTTCACCCTGCTCGCGGTGCCGCTCTTCATCCTGATGGGCACCGCCATCGGCAAGA
The DNA here is from genome assembly GCA_019084245.1 of Hoeflea sp. Lineage (GTDB taxonomy): Bacteria > Pseudomonadota > Alphaproteobacteria > Rhizobiales > Rhizobiaceae > Hoeflea. Next base: position 3,238 of record JAHRFE010000029.1, on the reverse strand, counting down.
CCCGCGCGGCGGCCGACCTCTATAACGCACTCTACGCGTGGCTCTACCGCCTTCCCGGCGGGCTTGGCGTCGCCAATGTCGCAGGCTGCGTCGTGTTCTCGGCCATGTGCGGCTCAAGTCCGGCCACCTGCGCGGCCATTGGCGGGATGGGAATTCCCGAAATGCGCCGCCGGGGCTACAGCGATCAGCTCTCCACCGGCCTGATCGCCGCGGGCGGCACGCTCGGTATCCTCATCCCGCCCAGCATCACCTTGATCATCTACGGCATCATCGCCGAACAATCGATCGGCCGTCTGTTCATGGCCGGCGTCGTTCCGGGTGCGGCATTGGCCGGCCTTTTCGCGATCTGGGTGATCCTGTCGTCCTGGCGCGATCTGCGCCGGACCAGGGCCATCTCCGGTCCGAGCGTCGTTGCGGAAAGCTACAGCTGGTCCGACCGCTTCAAGACGCTGCCGCGGCTGCTGCCGTTCCTGATCCTGATCGGCATGATACTCTATGCCCTCTACGGCGGCGTGGCGACACCGTCGGAGGTCGCAGGCGTCGGCGCCTTCGCGGTGCTGGTCTTCGTGGCGCTGTTGTATGGATGTTACCGGTGGCGCGACCTCAAGCCGATCCTTGGCTCGGCGGCCCAGGAAAGCTGCATGATCATGATGATCGTGGCGATGTCCTTCGTGTTCACCTATGTCATGAGCTACCTGCACATCACCCAGAGCGCCGCCGAGTGGCTGATCGAGGCGGAGATGTCGCGCTGGGTGTTTCTTCTCCTCATCAACTTGCTGATGCTGCTCCTGGGCTGCTTCCTGCCGCCCGTCACCATCATCCTGATGGTCACGCCGGTTGTGCTTCCGGCCGTGATCGCCGCCGGCTTCGATCCAATCTGGTTCGGCATCATGATGACGATCAACATGGAGCTCGGGATGATCACCCCGCCGGTCGGGCTCAATCTGTTTGTCATCAAGGGCATCGCTCCCGATGTCTCGCTCCGGTCGATCGTGGCGGGCGTGATCCCCTTCATTCTCATCATCATGGGCTTCATGGTCCTGCTCGCGATCTTCCCGGAGATCGTCCTGTGGCTGCCCAATTTGATGATCGGCCAATAGCGCACCCCAAGCGGGCGCGCGCGACGAAATGTCTTGAAAGGAAGAGGGATACGGATGTCCGAATTCGAAGATTACGCGAACAAGTACGACTCGGTGAAAATGCGCCGCGAAAACGGAATCCTGGAGATGACGTTTCATACCGATGGCGGCTCGCTCCGGTGGAGCAAGAAGGCTCATCAGGACCTCGAGCAGGCGTTTCTCGACGTCGGCCGCGACCGCGGCAATGAGATCGTTATCATCACCGGAACCGGCCCTGAATATGCCGGTCCCGCCGTTCAGCCCACAGGTGACGGCGGCCATCATGATCCGCGCGAGCCGGTCACGGCCGAAGAGTGGGATCAGCTCTGGTACTGGGAGGGCAAGCACATGCTGATGAACCTCCTCAACATCGAGGTGCCAATGATCGCCGCGATCAATGGCCCTGCAGTAAGGCACCCTGAAATTCCACTCCTGTGCGACATTGTCCTAGCTTCAGAGCGGGCAACCATTCAGGACTCGGCGCATTTCAACGGCGGGCTTGTGCCCGGCGATGGCGTTCACATTGTCTTTCCCTTGATCATGGGACCCAACCGGGGCCGCTACTTCCTCCTGACAGGTCAAGTGCTCAATGCCCAGGAATCGAAGGATGTAGGCCTTGTCAGCGAAGTGCTGCCGCATGACGATCTGCTGCCCCGGGCCTGGGAACTTGCGCTACAGCTGCAAAAGCGGCCACCGCTACTGCGCCGCTATGCACGGGTGATGCTGACGCAGGACCTTAAGCAGCGCATGCAGGAACTCCTTGGCTACGGGCTTGCCTTGGAAGGCCTTGCTGCGGTTCAGCGAGTCGAATCGCCGGGGACCGGTGTGCCGAAAAATCCTTTTGGGCACTGACAATCGCCGGCGAACCGGTCTTGCGAGCGCTTCGCGTTATCATGGGTGTCGGAGAGGTCATTGTTGTTAGCGGCGTGAAGGCATTCTTCGTCTTTGCGTGAGTGGAGGTTCCCAACGAACAGGTCCGCAACTGGGTGGTCCAAACACGAGTCTCACTTCACTGAGGCACTCCCACCGAATGCACCGTTGGTGGCTTGCGCCTCGGCTATCAGCCACGCTCTGAACAACTCCAGTATTGGCACCCCCGCGTAGCGTGGTGATGATAGGAAGTAATAGGTCTCGTCGGAGTAAATCGGTACCTCGATCGGGGCTACCAGCAGGCCTGCCCTAAGGTCATCCTCGATTAGAAAGCGTTGACCGAGCGCCACACCCAATCCGCACTGGGCGGCTTGATAGGCCATGCTAGATGAAGCGAAGCGATGGCCGGTTTCCAGATCCACATTGAGGAAGCCCGCGCCGTCGAGCCAAACAAGCCAGTCGTTGGGGCGCCCGAGTGAATGCAATAGCGTGGCCTTGTCAAGATCTTCGGGGCCGCGCAACGGCAGATCGGACGCCGCGTAGCTAGGCGAGCAAACTGGCACCAGATAGGTTTCGCAAAGCTTGTCTGCGCGGACTGGCCATTCGCCGCTCCCGGCCCGCACTGCACCATGGACGTCAGAATTGTTAAAGTCGACGGGCTTTAGAGACGCAGTCAAGCGCACGTCGATTTCAGGATTTTGCTTCTGGAATCGGCTTAGCCGCGGGATCAGTCAGCGCATGGTGAAGGTGGTGTAGGTCTGGATATTGAGAACTTCGCGACCTTGCTTCCGCCTGAGCCTGCGGGTGGCGATGTCAACTTGCGAGAAGGCACCTGTGACGTCACGCCGGTAACGCTCGCCCTCCGCAGTCAACACCACGGCGCGGTGCTTGCGTTCAAACAGCTGCAGATCGAGAAATTCTTCCAGCAGCCGGATCTGACGGCTTACGGCGGATTGGGTGACGAACAGCTCCTCAGCGGCCTTGGTGAAGCTTAGATGTCGCGCAGCTGCTTCGAATGCGCGGAGCGATGATAATGGTGGCAGCACGGAGCTCTCTCCCCTTTTCGCATGATGAAAACTCATGCATTGCTTTCGAAATAGTCGTTTGTAGCTAGGGTCTGTTGACGTTCAGGATTCCCATTTGATGTAGTTTCTGATTCAAGGTTGCAAACGAAGGAGAGCAACCTTGACCAGACGTGTCCTAACCGATGCCCATTGGGAAATCATCGAGCCCTTCTGCCTTGGCAAATC